>CAXXFK010000028.1:0-653211 GCA_963663965.2 Sedimentisphaerales bacterium | reverse complement strand
GATTGGCCGCTTCCGCCTGAACGGCCATTTCGCGGGTTTCTTCAATAGCTTTTTGCAGTTGGTTGTTTATCCTTTCGATCTGCACCATGGAATGCTCCGCCTGGTCTCGGGCCTCTCGCAGGGCCTCCTCCGCCTGCACACGATCCGTCATATCCCATACCGCACAAATCCGCGCCTCTTGATTGGGCAAAGGGATGTGTCGCGCGGAAAAATAGCGGATCACGTCACCGCCATCCCTGGAACGCAACGGAACATTTTCCCATTCAATGGTATTGCGATCGTCCAGCGAAGTCAGGGGCAAAAAATGGCCGCGCAACATGGTTTGTGGCATAATCGTTTCATTGAACCGGAACATGTCAGGAGCCTCATCCGGATTGTAATCGAAAAAATTCCGGAAAGATTCATTGACATAACGAATCACCCCATCCCGGGTGTTATAAACCGCCAGACCAATGGGCATTGTATCCAGAACCGACTGGATATAGGCATTTTTACCCTCCAGTTCTTTCTGGATCTTTTTTAAACCTGTAATGTCTTGAAGCGTTTCGATGGCGCCAATAATATGGCCACTGATATCGCGAATAGGCGCCGCGGTAAAACTGATACATCGCCCGGAGGGTGGTAAATGACCAAAACATTCTTCATAACGCCACGCGTCAGCGATCAACGTGGAGCGGCGGGGTAAGGGATGATAATAGTTGGCAAACACCTCATCGGAGGCGCCATCCAGAACCAGATCCGCCAATGTCGGGCGCTTGTCAAGATAAAATGGTTTCCATTGCTGATGGGTACCTACCATGTTTTCCGCCGGGATTCCAGTGAGTTCTTCACAAGCCTGGTTCCAGAAAGTCACCTGATGGTCTCTGTCGATAACAAAAGTTGGAACCGGATTACCCTGGAGAACCTGAGCCAGGTATCTTTCATTCTCCTGTATCAGAAGTTGCTGACGAAATCGTTCTTTAGATTGGCTCTGTCGATACCGGATGATGACCATGATCAGAATATAAAACAGCGTTAAAATGGCGGCCGCGGCCACCAACGCGTAATAATCTGACAATTGATGGCGGGCATCAATCACGACCAACTTCCAGGCGCCGGTTGAGTCATCCAGATCGACGGGATGAACACTCAGATAATAATAGGCCGGATTGAGATAAATGTTCGTTGGATCAATCTGGGATCCCGAGCCTGAGCTTTTGACCGTTTCTAAAATAACTTTCTTGAATACCCAATCGCGATGGTTGGTGGCAAAGACCGATCCAGATGGATCGATTAATGCGGTCTGATAAGGGACGTCTTTTAAAACAGCATCGATCTTGCCCAATGGCATTTTAATCACCACCGCACCTTGTACGGCCCCATTTTCCTGATTGTTCGAACAGATCGCGCAGGAATAATAAAGCCCGCGCTGGCCAGTGGTTACACCCAGTGCCGCATAAAGAATGTCGCTGCTGGGGTTTAAAAGCGCTTCTCGGAAATATGGCCGGAACGAATAATTATTCCCGGTCAGGGTTTGTTTTTCATTGTATTGGGTACAACAAACCACGGTGCCCTGAAGGTTCATAACATACACGATCGAGGCGGAATAAGAATCCCGGATAAAATTAAGGATATTTAAACATTCAGGATTATCAACCGGCCGCGCTTCGATGGCAGTCTCAATAATCACAGGATTGGTAACTAACGCACGCGTCGCGCCAGACACATTATTTAATCGGATATGACGATTAAAATTGGTCAGAGCTCGTTGCGCTGACGCTTCAAACTTTTTCTGATTGATTACTGAAATAATCTGAGAAAGACCCAGGAGAATCACTATGGAAATACTCAGAAATACAATAGTCACAATTCGTAATGTTCGGTGTGACTCCTTAAAATGGTTTCTGAATTCCGAATCCCTTGAGTCTGATTGTTTGCGTGGTGAATCGTTAATCCTCATAATCACCGTTTGATGTTTCTTCCCCAACCAAAAAACGGTTTACACAATCGTTAATAATTTAAATTAATGGCTTGTTACATTAATCGGTGAATGTGATGGTGCGATTCATTGGAAAATCCCAATAGGAGTCAGCAACTAATCTTATTGCCCATAATCACCATAATCAATTACAACTAAAACAGTTACAACACTTCTCGATTCGCGCGCTCAGCCTTTACTCCGATTAATTATATTGTAGTCTACTTCTTATCGGACCATCAAACAAGTTCCAGCTTCATCTTCCATGTAGTGAATGGAATCCATCCTCTCAATAATTATCCTTAAGATATTAGATTTTCACTATTTGATTTATCGTAAAGCACCTATAATCATTGCCGAATTGTTTTGATGAATGCCCCAATGGACCTATAAATGAATGGCAAAAGACCCTAAATTAATCTATTATACGCTTTGCATAGCTTTTATCTGGGCCGGCGCCTATTTAGCGGGCTTAAATAGCATGGAATTACGTGGGGAGGAAGGTCTTCGTGTGCTTCCTGGGGTAGCCATGCTTAAATCCGGCAACTGGATCCTGCCTGAAATCAGTGGTCGCCCCTATCTGAATAAACCCCCCATGATCAATTGGCTTTGTGCCCTTTCTATCAAACTATGCGGCCGGCAAGATGAATGGAGCGCCAGATTGCCTTCGGCATTGTTTCCGCTTGTTTTCGCGGGATTTTTAATCATTCTGCCCAATCGGGCATTTACTCCTGATCAGCGTATGATAATGGCTTTGTTATATTTGACGACGATCAGCATCTTGGAGCGGGGCCGTCTCATTGAAATTGAATCGGTTTATGTCGCATCCACCGGACTGGCATTATACTGGTGGTTACGCGGCTGGCTGGGCCAATATTCTTCCTGGTCAATGTGGCTGGGATCGAGCATCTTCCTGACCTTGGGTTTATTTACAAAAGGGCCTGTCATAATCATCGTCTTTTACCTGGTAGTGCTGTTAGTGGCCATTTATGCCCATAAATGGCGTTCGCTTTTCTGTGCTGCCCATTTTTTATCAATCCTGATCTGGGCGGGACTTTTCATTGTCTGGACCCAGGCGGCATCCAGTCAGGTTCAAACGGATCGGATGCTATCTCGATGGAGTTCAGAAATCTTAATAAGATTCTGGCCGGATAACCTGAACTGGATGAATCGATTGGAAGTCTTTGGCCGCTCCTTCTTAAACTTGATGCCGTGGTTATTACTGGCAGGTTTGCTATGGAAAAAATCGATAATAAACTCATTGGAAAACGATAAGCAAAAAACATTCAGGGCGATTCGAAATGCCGGTGTTAGCGGTTTTATAATGATTACCTTATTACCCGCCTCGGAAGCCAGATATTCCATGCCGGTTATCCCGATATTATGTCTCTTACTGGGATGGATTATCCCTCTGCTGCCTGCCAATCCTAATCAGGATAAACAGCTTTTAAAAACCCTGTCAATCGCAATCAGCCTGTTGTCGGTCACCGCGTTAATCCTCTATGCTATTACAGGTTACCACAAAATCGGCCTGATGCCCGTCACCCTTGGCATCCTGATGTCGTTTGGCGTATGGCGGTATCGAAGCCAATTGACCGGTTCGGTGAAAGTGCTTTCCGTACTAGCGTGTGCCATTATGTTGGGATCAATGAATTACGCCATTTTTGGTGGGATGTTAATAGAAGATCATCAATCGAGAAAACCTTGGGGACTCAGGATCAATGAAATTCTCCCGCCGGAGAAACACTTTATGCGTTTGATCCCCAGGAGCAAATATTTCTGTATTATATACGCGAACCGTTGGACTATATTACCCATCCCGGCCAGATTGACAACAACGTTCACTATCTGCTAATCAATCAAAACCAAATTGATGATTTGGGGCTTCAACTTCTGATTAACAGTAGAAACGGACAATCGATTTTCTCATTTGAACCTCGCCGGAAAAAAGATTGTTTCCATATCTATTCTTTGCATTAATTTATGTTAAATTAGCGTTTGGCAGCCATGATTTTTTATGATATCTTGATATTATTAATTTAAGCCGTGGTGGGCCGCCCAAGAGGCTGGCTTTTAAATAAATTATCCAGAATTGAGGCAGGAATTTTTATCACTCAGGTAGATAAAAACCGCCAATATGAAGGAGGCATTTAATGACCTGTTCCCATTCTTCGTCATCATGTAACTTTGATCCCGCCAGTGCAATGGACTATATACCGGTTGCTCAACTGCGCCAATACCAACTGGATCGCCTCAAAAGAATCGTCGCGCATGCCTATGGCAAAGTGGAACTGATTCGCCAGCGGATGCAAGCGCGTTCCATCAATCCGGAGAGTATTAAGGATCTGAATGATATCCAGAAACTGCCATTCACAGTTAAAACAGACTTAAGAGATACGTATCCCTTTGGATTATTTGCTGTCGACATGCACGATGTGGTACGGCTGCACGCTTCCAGTGGCACGACGGGTAAACCGATTGTGGTCGCGTATACCAAAGAAGATGTCGACGTCTGGAGTCAGGCCATGAAACGGACTTTTACGTGCTGTGGCCTGTCCCGCGGTGACATCATCCAGAACTCCTATGGCTATGGCCTGTTCACTGGCGGTCTGGGGGCTCATTATGGCGGTGAAGCGCTGGGCGCCACGGTCATCCCCACTTCAGGCGGCAACACCGAACGCCAGATCATGGTCATGAAAGACTTCGGCGTTACGGCAATCTGTTGTACCCCCAGCTATTTCCTGCATATTATGGAAAAGGCCGGTGAAATGGGAATTGATATCCGGCAACTCCCCCTGAAAGCCGGTATCTTTGGGGCTGAACCCTGGACAGAAGAAATGCGCATTCGCATCGAACAATTTTCTGGAATTAAAGCATACGACATCTATGGCCTGTCCGAAATTATCGGACCCGGTGTAGCCAGCGCCTGCTGCGCCCAGGAAGGGTTGCATATCTTTGAAGATTTCTTCTACCCCGAAATTATCGATCCTCAAACGGGCGAACCGCTGCCAGACGGCACGGAAGGCGAACTGGTATTAACGACTCTGGCCAAATGGGCCATGCCGATGATTCGTTATCGTACGCGTGATATTACGACACTGATGACAGAACCCTGCCCGTGTGGACGAACCATTCGTCGCATTCGCCGGGTGGGACGCCGTAGCGACGATATGTTTATTATTCGCGGCGTCAATGTCTTCCCCTCACAGATCGAAGAAGCATTACTGGCAGTGGAAGGAACCCTGCCCCATTATCAGATTATTCTGACTCGTGAAAAAGGCCTGGATAATATGGAAATCCAGGTCGAAGTCACACCTGAATTTTTCAGCGATAAAGTAAAAGCCATGGAAAGCCTCCAAAATAAACTAACCCATTCTGTGGAACATATTCTTGGTATTCGTGCCCGGATTACGCTTGTCCAACCCCAAACGATCAAACGCAGTGAAGGCAAAGCCAAACGGCTGATTGATAACCGTAAAATGGATTGATGCCGATGAGTATCACGCCTCTGCGAAAGGAGTTATGCCATGAAATTGAACCAGTTGTCACTTTTTCTCGAAAACCAGCCTGGCCGCTTGAGTGAACCCTGTAAAATCCTGGCCGAAGCGGGTATCAACATTTTAACGATTTCGCTGGCCGATACCCAGCAATTCGGAATTTTGCGGCTGATTGTTCAAGACTGGAAAACCGCCCGTGATCGCCTGGAAAAATCCGGATATGTCGTCAAGATAACCAACGTTGTCGCGATTGAGATGGAAGATCAGGCCGGCGGCCTGGAATCGGTCCTGGAAGCCATTGACGTATTGGCGCTCAATGTCGAATACATGTATGCGTTTACCTACCGCAAGGAGAATAAGGCCATCATTGTGTTTAGCTTTGAGGATATTGACCTGGCAATCGATCAACTGAAAAACAAAGGAATCAAGGTGCTCGAAAGCGAAGAACTGTTCCAGCGGATCGAACAAGGTTGAAAAATCTACGATTTTATGATTTTGCATCACGATGAATACACCGAGAACTTGAGGAACTTTTTTTATGACCGAATTTGTGTGCGAAAATCGAATCTGGGATCCGGTTGAAACAGTTACCCGCGAGGAACTCTCGCTGTTGCAGGTAACGCGATTACAGTCGTGTATTCAGCGCGTTCAGGAAGTCCCTTTCTATCGGGCCAAATTCGATGAAATGGGAATCACTTCTTCAATTATCAAAAATCCGGAGGATATCCAGAAATTACCCTTCACCACCAAAGAAGATCTGCGACAACATTATCCCCTGGGCTTTCTGACCGTTGATCGTTCGAAAATCGCCAGAATCCACGGATCCTCTGGAACGACCGGCAAACCGACGTTCATGGCTTATACAGCCGAAGATCGCGATCTCTGGGCCAATTTATGCGCCCGGTTTCTGGTTGCCGGTGGTCTCAGACCGGATCATCTGGTTCATATTGCGTTTGGTTATGGCTTGTTTACCGGCGGCTTCGGATTACATTATGGCATTGAAAAGGTCGGCGCCGGTATAGTGCCGGTATCATCCGGCAATACCCCCCGACAGATCATGTTAATGACGGATCTGGGTGCGGACGTGTTAATCTGCACACCCAGTTACGCCTTACAAATCGCCGAAGTCGCTCAGGCCCAGGAGGATCCCGGCCTGCTGCCTTCCCATTCAATTCGGCCATTTCGGGGGTGAACCCTGGACCGAAGATATGCGAGCGGCCATCGAAGAACAACTCGATATCAAGGCCTTTAATAACTATGGTCTCAGTGAAGTCATTGGTCCCGGAGTCAGTGGTGAATGTGCTGCGCGGAATGGCATGCATATCCAGGAAGATCATTTTCTGGTGGAATGTCTGGATCCGGACACCCTTGCTCCGGTCGCTCCCGGTACTCCCGGTGAACTGGTCTTCACATCGATGACCCGTCAGGCCATGCCGCTGATTCGCTATCGTACCCGGGATATCGCTTCACTGGATTACAGTCCCTGCCCCTGCGGTCGCACGACGGTACGGATGAGCCGGGTGATCGGGCGAACCGATGATATGCTCATTATCCGTGGCGCCAATGTCTATCCGTCTCAAATAGAAGAAGCCCTGCTTCGTGTTGAAGGGACTGCCCCGCACTATTTAATCGAAGTGGCCCGGCCCTCGGTCATGGATGAATTAACCGTATCCGTCGAAATACGCCCTCAGGATTTCTCTGACAAAATGAGTGAGATGCAGGCGTTGCGTGAGCGTATTGTCAAAGAAATCATGTCAGTCACCGGTATCCGCGCCCGTGTCAATCTGGTCGCCCCGCAAACGCTGGAACGCTCTGCCGGCAAAGCCAGACGAGTGATTGATCACCGGCAATAAACCCAGACTGTTTGGCTTAAATCGCAGGGATGCTTACCTGACACAGCCAACGGGTTATCGACCTTGATTCCGTTGGCTCATAACAAATCTATATAAACATGGCTCCGTAAAAACAAAAAGCGGGGCTCACTGTCCCGCTTCGAAATTTTTGAATGGGGCTGTCGGGGTTCATACCCGAATGGGAATTGAATTAACTTTCTTTGGTATAATCGTTTTCAGTGCTCGAGGTCTGGCTGGATACCGTTGAAGCGTTGGATTTAGTCTCCATCGTATTCTCAGCTTTATCCATCTCATCCTTCACGCCTTTGATCCCTTTTTTAAATTCGATAATGCTTTTACCCAGACTGCGTCCCACTTCAGGCAAACGATTACCAAAGATAATTAAACCCACTGCTGCTATTACGATCATTTCCATCGGACCTGGCGTCCAGATTGCTAATATATTCATATTCATAAAATTGCCACCATTAATTAGTTTCAGGTATTAATAAATCTCTCTCTTTTAAACGAACTACTATTATAACATATTGCGGTCAAATTGAACAACAGAATTTAACAATAGCACAATTAACAACATAAGGCCTTATATCAAAAAGAGTTACAATGTACACGGCCTTTAAGAAAACGGTCCGGTCGCCCCGGCGCCTCAGCGGGATACCCCAGTGCAATCACGCTGAAAGGAATTACCGCCTCAGGCATTTCCAACAATTTTCGGATACCCGCCATCCGTTCCTGACGAGGATAAGTACCCAGCCAGCAGGCCCCCAATCCTTCAGCATAACTTGCCAGTAATATATTTTGCGTGGCCGCGGCACAATCCTGTATCCAGTAATTCGCTCCGGGACATTTATCCAGCCGGGTATCCGCCGCGACACAGATAGCCGCCGGAGCATCACGCAACATGGCGGCATGTGGATGAACCTCGGGAATGGCATCAAGAATTTCACGCTTATCGATGATTACAAACTGCCAGGGTTGTTCATTACGGGCGCTGGGAGCATACATCCCTGCGCTGACAATCCGTTCCAATACATCATAAGAGAGTCTTTCCGGTTTAAATTTCCGGATACTCCGCCGGTTGAAAATACAATCCATGGCATCCATGACCAGATCTCCTGATGGTTCTTAAACAATACTGGCAAAAACGTTTCCCCTCTTATCGACAATGGCTAATTAAACAATTAAAAACCGGCCAGCCATTGTGTCGTTAAAAAAGCAAAGTCCAGCAGATCGACCCGGCAATCCTCTCCCGCCAGATCTGCCGAAAGCGTACAACCGGTCTTCTGCCATTGTAATACCAGTTGGGCCAGGTCGGATAGCGTGACTTTGCAATCATCGTCCAGATCGCTGGCCAGCGGACAATAGGTCCGGTTAAAAACTCCCATGGCACATAATGTTCCCACGCCACTCACTCGAACGATAATCCCATTTTCAGTATCTTCCAGAACTTTTTCACTGAAATTAACCGGTATACTCAGATCCACCTGATAGGTCGCCGTACGACCGGATATCTGTATCAGCGAAAGCTCAATCGTACCGCTACCCTGGGTGGTCGCATGAATCGCTTCATCCGCCAGGTTGATCGTCGTTGGCGGAAACAACCCTCCCACCAATCCTGTTCCACTGGCATCCAATACCCCCCGATTCATGATCAGTTCATGCCAGGCCGTATTGAAACTGGAGTCAATCACCGGACCTGGAGGATTCGGGGTATCGGCCGTACCCCCTAAACCAGATCCTTGAATATTGACGCTTCCCAACAGCCAGCCATAATTCAGATTAAAAGCGACATCGGTCAGGGATAAATCCCCCCCGGTAAATTCAAGAGAAGTTACCCATATGGGTTCAGCCGTATCTGGCTCAAACTCAGCCTGGATAAGCACTTTCAATGCCCCCGAAGCATCCGTTTGATCGGTATCGCTCTTGGTGGTTCCCAATGCATCAGCGCTTACGGTTAAATTTAAATTATTACAACCACTTCCCACCGGTATAAGTTCTAGATCGAGCCCGACCAACTCTGCGCTGGAATGACTGGTTACGCAGGCAACGGTGAATAGGCATAGCCATTTTACTAGATTCTTTGATAACATATCACTCCACCTTTCACAGCAAAGGAATTTATAATGTTTATCATATTATACCAAAACCGGATATCAAAAACAATCCCCCCTTTGGAAGAGACATAATTTCTTCACCCAAGGAATTGCATCCTCACGCTTCGGATGCTAACCTATTGTTTTTGCAAGCGTTACAATATTTATGGCTGTGCCAGTGGATAGGAAACATCATAAAGCTTTAATTGACGGGATTTCCATTCCGCCCCCTCCAGAAACACCGGATGCGGCAGCTGAACATCCCATTGCCCCAGCTGATTCAGCATGGTTTTTGCTCGGTCCAGTTCTATCAAAGCCAGATCATTCTGCTCTGAGATATCATTGGACAAATTAAACAGCATGGGCAAGCGGTCAGGCAACCGTATCAATTTCCAATCCCCCTCTCGAATACTCGCGCTGATAGTAAATCGCCAGAACATCGCTTCATGAGGAGAACCGGTATTAATTCCCGCCAGATATGGCAGCAGATTGACGCCATCCAGCTTCTTATCCTGCGCGGTCCCTCCTGCCACTGCAACAAAAGTCGGTAGAAAATCAAGGCTGCTAACCGCGTTAGGATAAACTTTACCGGAAGCGATCTGCCCCGGCCAGACCACCACAAAAGGCACCCTGATGCCGCCTTCCAGAAGAATTCCCTTCTGACCATTCAAGGGCGCATTAATCGAACCGTTAGAGTCAACCGGCCCCCCATTATCGCTGATAAACACCATCATCGTATCTTGCGTCAATCCATTTTGCGCCACGGCCTCAACAATTCTGCCTACATTGACATCCAATCGATGAACCATCGCACAATAGGTTCGGCGCCGTTTATTCTCTATATGTTCATAACGCTTTAAATCTTCGCTGGTTGCCTGCATTGGGGTGTGCGGGGCATTAAAGGCCACATATAAAAAAAACGGCTCCGCCTTGTGCCGGCCAATAAAATCCACGGCCTCCGATCCAATATCATCAGTCATGTAAGTGATGTCTTCAGGTTGTTTATAGCTACATTCAATCTGGCTGGTGTAACCACCCCCGGGGTTTTCAACCGGAAAATAATTATGGCCTCCGCCCAGAAACCCCCAGAATTCATCAAAACCCCGCTTAAGTGGATGAAATTGGGATCGGGTCCCTAAATGCCACTTGCCGATAATGCCATTAACATATCCCCGTTCCTTAAGGTAATCAGCTATCGTTTTCTCTTCGACTGGCAATCCTTCGTATTCAGGATCGAATCCCTTCTGACCCCCGCCCAGATTATTGTCATAGCCAAATTCAACCTGGTAACGTCCGGTCAATAATCCCGCTCGCGATGGACTGCATACCGGCGCCGACACATACCCATTGGTCATCCGCATACCCGCCCGGGCCAGTTTGTCCAGATGCGGCGTCCGGATCTGTTGGCTGCCATTAAAACCAACATCCCCATAGCCCAGATCGTCGGCAATAATCAAAATGATGTTAGGCGATCGCTTTGCGCCCCACAGGCTGGCAGGAATCAACAATATAATCCCTGTAAAAATTGCCATATATAATCGGCTCATAACAAACTCCTCGATATGGATAAATGATATATCCGTGTATTTTGATCGGTTCCCATGGAGATATCAAGAATTTTTTAATGACCCGAAAACAACCCCGTCGACTCGGCTGACCACTTCGTAATCCGGTGACTCTTTCATCAATAAAAACAGGCTCCTCAACCGAATGAGAAGCCTGTTTCAAAAACGATATTAATTGTTAATTTCAGGGAATACCTTAATTTTGATAAGGCCAGACACAAATCGGATCGGCAGGATCGTTACATTTCAGCCAGTCCTGAATGAGTACCATAAAATCAAACATGTCCACGTGACAATCCGGCACACCTTCCGGACCGCTCAGGTCAATGGCATACCCCAGACCATCAGCCAGGACATCGGCGCAGGTCGGTACGACAACCACAATATTAACCTCATCGGTCACCTGACGGGTGGTATCGTCAGCCGTCAGGCTCAAAATATAGGTGCCCGAAACCGGCGGGAAAGTAACCGTAGGATCTTCAATGGTATCGTCGCTGAAGATCACCTTGGCGGGATCCGCATTTAAAAAAGCCGCTACTAAGGAGCCGCGCATAAATAAATGCTACATTTATTGCACAGCTTGTTGTCAGATTCCGTCACGCCGATTGAGCGAAACCGCAGGCAGTGCGATTCTATGTCGAGGATTTCGCGACCGCTATGCCGGAATACCTGCATTCATATAATAATATTTAAGATAATCAATTTAAAGCATTCTTCTTTATAACAGACCGAACAATCTGCCATCATGCAAAGTTATCGGACAATTCATGACGCCTCCCGGAAAAACCCAATCGCCAATGAATAATTAAGATACCTTGCCACCGATACATACAAACATAGTGAATATACCAGCTACTGTCACAAATCAATTTTATTATTAAAAGTCATATCGTTTCATGAAAACTTTATGGGCAACCTGAATACCTATGGCCACCCATAAACAACACCCAAACAGAAATAACATATTTTTATATTTCTCAGGCAGGCCAAATTAATAACAAAATCTTAACGGTTCCATCTTCCCAGCCTGTTCAGTGGGTAGATTCTAAATAAATGAATGATATCCTGCATAATAATTGAGCCTTGCGACGTAACTACATTGTACCACGATTCATTCAATCAGGCTTTTTGAACTGAATATCAATAGTGAAATTCACGATAGTCTAAGTATTACAGATTGATAATGTTATCATGTCTTAACCAACGTGGATAAGACCTCACTGGAATATTTTCAAAAAAGTTGGAACCTATGAAAAGATTTAACTTATCCATTCGTACAAGCGTTTTGATCACTGCGATCTTTCCGTTACTATTGGCAACGATTGGTAGTTTTTTTATCATCAATGATCATATAAAAACCTATCAACTGGTTGAAAAGATGCGACATAACGGCTATTGCTACCAGGCCGCCAGCCATTTAATTGCCCAGTTGCAGCAAGAACGGTCGGCAACATCTACCTATCTGTCCGGAATATCCAAAAATCATCCGGAAATGCACTTCCAAACCACGGATTCATTAAAAAACACCTTTCTAACGACCCTGCTTGTCAGCACCATTGCGTCCGAAAATAAAGAGAATATCACCCGGGAAATGAATGCTCTGACTAATCTTCGCAACGAGATCAAAAATTCTACCGGTAATCCTTCACAATACGCATCCCTTTACAGCGAGAAGATTGATCACTTGATGTCAACCATGACAGAATTCATTAATCAACCAACAGCAAAAGGCGTAGGCAAGGTCTTGACCTCGCTATTAGTATTGGAAACCGCCAAAGAAAATGCCAACCTGCTTTGCTTGAATCTTACCAAGATTTTAGGTGAAGCCAAACCTGTTTCTGAAGACTATCTCATCGAACAGATATTACTCAAAGGTCAAATCGATAGTAATTTTTCTTCCAAAGCGCTGGCGCTCTCGAAAGAAACCATCAAGCTTCTGAGCGAATTGCCAGAATCGTCAGATTGGTTAAAAATCAATCAGGCCGTAACCTCGATCGCAACGCATTTCAGAGAAGGACAATATGGAATTCCTGTTGAAGAATTCCAGGTATCCGCCCGGAATGCCATTGAAAACCTCGCGGGCCTGATCGAAAACGAAATCCAGAATAATTTAAATAAATGCTTTCTTATCCAGAAAGAGACTCACGCCGCTCTCATGATTCTTACTCTAGGTCTTATGGTCACTTTCATTATCATGACCGGTTTTGCCATCTTTATGGCCTCCCGGATATCCAGGCCGATCAATAGTACCGCAAGAATTCTTAAAGATATTTCTGAAGGCGAAGGCGATCTCACCAAACGGTTGCCCGTTTCTGGCAATAAAGAACTGGTTGAACTGGCATCATACTTTAACACCTTCATTGCAAAACTCCAGACCATTATCAGTCAGATAACCTCTCATGCCGCCACGGTTGCTTCCGCTGCCACCGAATTATCGGCCACCTCCGTTCAAATGTCAAACGGTGCAACCGAGACAACCACTCAATCCACCACAGTGGCTGCCGCAACTGAAGAAATGTCCACGAATATGAATCATATTGCCAGTGCCACCCGGGAAATGTCCACCAGCGTTAAAAACGTGGTGGAAGCGATCGAAGAGATGAATACGAGTATCGGTGAAGTCACCCAGAACACCTCTCAGGCCGCTACGATTGCCCACAATGCCTGGACGATGGCTGAATCGAGTTCTAAACAGGTTGACCAGCTACGTCAATCGGCCGATGTAATCGGACAGATCATCCAGGTGATACAGGATATTGCCGAACAAACCAATCTATTAGCGTTAAACGCGACAATTGAGGCGGCTAGAGCTGGCGATGCCGGAAAAGGATTTGCCGTTGTTGCCAATGAAGTCAAAGAATTGGCTCGCCAAACAGCCGAGGCGACTCAAAATATCGCCGTTACTATCGAAACCATCCGCTCCAGTATTGGCGACACTGTGGGTAGCATCGATCAGATCAGCCAGGTGATCCATGATGTCAATAATATTTCACGCACAATTGCTTCGGCCGTAGAAAGACAAAATCTGACAACTCAAGATATTTCACGTATTATTCATCAGACGGCATCGGCGACCGATCAAGTCACTCAGGGAATCTCTCAATCCGCTTTGGCGAGCCAGGAAATT
Organism: Sedimentisphaerales bacterium; assembly: GCA_963663965.2. Classification (GTDB taxonomy): domain Bacteria; phylum Planctomycetota; class Phycisphaerae; order Sedimentisphaerales; family SM23-30. The sequence goes on along the minus strand of CAXXFK010000028.1, from coordinate 639,119 downwards.
GCCCAGACTATTGTGAAAGTCGAATCTACTGCAAGAGAAACGGCTCAAGGTGCTGAACAATCTCAAAATGCCAGCAGAGAATTATCAGAAATGTCTGAAAAACTTCAGTTTCTCGTCAGCCAGTTCAAGGTATGATCCCATCTTATTAATGCCCCCCGAATTACGCTCCCGGTAATAACAACAAAGCATCTGGCTTATGAACCAGATGCTTTTTTAATGGGCCGAGTTGGATTCGAACCAACGTAGGCTCTCGCCGACGGGTTTACAGCCCGTCCCCTTTAGCCACTCGGGCATCGACCCACGTTATTTCCTTGTCGATAATCAACTTATCGTCATATTCGTTGTCGAGCTTTGTAATATAATCCATTTCTGAAGATTATGCAAGGTCATAATTACTAAACTTGTCAAAATCCCTTACATACTTAACATATGAAAACAATAATTATTATAAAGCATTAATATTTAAATAGATACAACGAATTTGATCGAATGGTTCTATACTCCATACCATTTTTTTATCCCCTCATAAACCCCCTCCAGCGTCTTGACCGATAGTAATTCCATCATAACCAGTTTACGGTGTGGATGCCTCTTGGAATAATGAACGATAAACTTACGCATAAATGGGACAATACGATGCCGTTCATAAGTTTCCTCTATCATTTTAATATGATATTTTATGACCTCTCCCTGCTCTTTGATATCAGGCTCAGGCAATTTGGGCCCACCGGCAAGCAGCGCCCTGATTTCCCGAAAAATCCAGGGATTGCCAATACTGCCCCGTGCGATTAATACACCATCTACGCGATGGGTCTTCAGGCGATGGACGACATCTTCAGCGGTAAATACATCCCCGCTGCCTACCACCGTCATATTGGGGAACCGTTCCTTGACCTGATCCAGAATATCCCAGTCCGCCTTGCCTCGATATAACTGTTGAACGGATCGGCCATGAATAATTAACGCATCCACGCCGTCAACCGCTGCATTTTCTACTATTTCCCAGAAATTCGCTCTTGATTGTTCAGAATCACTGAACCCTATCCGCAATTTATAGGTCACCGGACATTTCACCGCATCTCTGACCTGCAAAAACATCTCACGCACCAGTTTGGGATCCCGCATCATATAGCCGCCCCGCTGGCGGCGGATCACTTTGGGGGCTGGACAGGCAAAATTTAAGTCGATTAAATGATACCCAAACTCTTCCAACGTTCTAGCCGCCCGGGCCATAGTCTCCGGAAGCAAACCATGAATCTGCCCCCCGACAGGGCCAGGCTCACCCACAATCGAAAACTCCGGCCGCGCCAGAACCTTCTTATAAGCCGTACTCTTATCCAGCATTAATCCACTAAAAGTAAACGGACATCCAAATTCACGGGCCAGCGTTCGCATGGCCCGGTCGGTATAACCACTCAAGGCGGCTTGAAAAAATGGTTCTTCCAGACACAATGTGCCTAATTTCAGTTTTGTCAAATTACTCTCCATCGTTATTAATTTCACAGCTAGTTCGAATTCGATATGATAATATAAAAAAATCAGCGTCATTTCTCAAGTCTTTAGCTTGGAATTCATCCGTCTAAATCCCCTGAAATACCAGTATCACCCATATTTAAGAAGTTTTCTAAAATGACAATGAATCTTTATTGACTATTGTTTTGGGTTCTGATAATTTTCTGAATGGCTAATTTGGTTACATATTCAATTATCAGGATGATGGTATAGACCGGATTGATCGCTAAAGGATGATCGTTTAATGCGCCTTTCGGCTATAACCACAGAAGATATTTACTATATTGTCTGCCTGCCGGACCGTCAACTGACAGGCATAATTTTCATAACCCCTTTAGTCACCGTCAAATAAAGGAGAACAACATGTTCCAATGGATCAAGAACAATGATGCGCTCGGAACGGTCAACCGTGGCGTTCCCTGCGAATCAGGTTTGTGCACCCTCTGCCTTTCTTCCTGTAAAGGCAAGTGTGAGACCTGGATGTCTTCGCTCAAAGGTCGAAAAATGATTTATCCCCGTGAATATGGCTGGTCGACCTCAGGTTCCGCCAATGTTTGTTCCGTCGGAGTGGGCTACCATGCCCTGAGAATTCAGGGATATGCCTTTGGTGCCAAAGGCGTTCCCGCCGGACTCAGCCACGATCCCGATGACTGCATCTTCCCCAATGTGGATATTACCACCTCTTTTGGTAACGAAATTGAAACCAAGTGTCGGGTACCGATCATGACCGGCGCCCTGGGTTCTACCTTTATTGCTGCCAAATACTGGGATTCCTTTGCCGCCGGCGCCGCATTATGTGGATTCCCCATCGTTGTCGGTGAAAACGTCGTCGGTGTTGACCGCCAATCCATCCTCGAAAAGGGCCGCATTAAATCCGCCCCCGAACTGGATCGCCGCGTGGATGTCTTTATGCGCTACTATGATGGCTTTGGCGCCATTATCGTGCAAATGAATGTTGAAGATACCCGTAACGGCGTCGCTGAATACCTGATTGAAAAATACGGCGATAAAGTCATCATCGAACTCAAATGGGGCCAGGGCGCCAAAGATATCGGTGGTGAAATCCAGGTGACCTCACTGGAATACGCCAAATTCCTCAAAGACCGTGGGTATGTCGTCGATCCCAATCCCTATGATCCCGTCGTTCAAAAAGCGTTTGAAGAAAAAGCCGTTACCGCCTTCGCCCGCCATAGCCGTCTGGGCGCCACCGATCTGGATACTGTCGATCAGGTACGCCAGTCATTCATGGACTCGGTCGCTTATCTCCGCAAAATTGGCTTCAAACGCATTTCCCTCAAGACCGGAGCCTATGGTATGGAAGCGCTGGCCATGTCAATCCGTTATGCCGCTGAGGCCAGACTGGACCTGCTCACTATCGACGGTTCCGGCGGCGGTACAGGCATGAGTCCCTGGAATATGATGGATCACTGGGGCGTGCCTTCACTGCCCCTTCATGCCAAGACGTATGAGTATTGCTCGATCCTGGCCGCGCGCGGCATCGCCGTTCCCGACATCTCCCTGGCCGGCGGCTTTGCCCGTGAAGACCACCTCTTTAAAGCCCTCGCGCTTTGTGCCCCGTACACAAAACTGGTCTGTATGGGCCGCGCTCCCATGATTCCAGGTTATCTGGGCAGCAACATTGAAGGCGTTTTCAAACCCGAAAAACGCGAACAACTCAATGGCCACTGGACGGAACTGCCTGCCAGTGTATCCGATCTGGGAACGACTCCTGAAGAAATCTTCACCGCCTGGGAAACCGTCAAGAATAAAGTCGGTGCCAATGAAATGGCCAACATCCCCTTTGGCGCCATCGCCATGTACGGTTATGCCGACAAACTGGCCTGTGGCCTGCAGCAGTTTATGGCAGGCGCTCGCAAGTTCAATCTCAGCGAAATTACTCGTGAGGATCTGATGGCCGCCAACCGTGAAACCGCGGCCGAAACCGGCCTGGATTATATGACCGAGGCATTGGACCAGTCTGCCAAAGCCATTTTGAAAGCTTAAACGCGGTTATTATTCGCGGTGTCGCATAACGCATTCAAATAAAAAGCCCCGCTGTTCTTCCCGAACGCGGGGCTTTTTTCACGGAGTCAAAAAAGGATGATTTTATTCGGTCGCGGCCGGTGGCGTAAACACCCGCTGTGCCAATTCGCGGTTGATCATGAACAAGCCGGGCCCTTTTTCACCCGCCAGCTTGAGATCATCAATAATCTCTTTGGCCGTGGCTTCTTCTTCAACTTGCTCGTTTACGAACCACTGTAGAAAATTATGCGTGGCATAATCGTTTTCCGCATCAGCAATCGAAACCAGTTCATTGATCCAGGCGGTCACTTTCTTCTCATGACTGAGCACTTCCTCAAACACATCCAGCGCCGATTTAAAACTGGCCGGCGGCTTCTCTATCGGCATCAGTTCAACCTGGCCATCCTGTTCCAGAATATAATCATACATCTTGAACGCATGGAACATTTCCTCTTCATACTGAACTCGCATCCAGTTGGCAAAACCGTTCATCCCTTCATCACTGCACCAGGCTGACATGGCCAGATACAGATACGCCGAATACATTTCCCGGTTAATCTGTTGATTGATCGCTAATTGCACTTTGTCCGACAGCATGTGGAACCTCCTTTCGCTTGTTCGCCGGCTTTCCACAACCCGTGTTTATTGCAATATTCGCGGACCACCATCGAATCCCCACAAACCTTGAAGACCGCTTCCGGAGCCTGACCCGGTTCCAGATACTGAACATAACTCTTGCCATCCACAATCAATTCGATCCACTCGATATAATGGTCCGCTTCCATCGGATGCGCGACCGAACCCACCTTGACTTTCACGCCGCCATCGATCTTCTCAATCACTGGTACATGTTTTTCTTTGGCGGCATCAACCGTATTTTCTTCCAGCTTTACCATTGGAATGCCGCAACAGGTCAATGAACCGCATCCGGGATGCATCACTTCAATCATGACACCACATTTCTCGCACTTGTAAATTTCCAGTCTTTCTGCCATCGTGATCTCCTTACTAAAGGTTTTTTAATCATAATCTTACAATTAATACTAGACCTGAGTGGCACGTAAGTCAAGCACTCGATATGTTTCAACCATGTATAACAGATTACGCAAGACTGACGCAAGCTTAACCACCTTAAAGCAAAGAAGTTAAGAAAATATCAAAAAAAAGGCGCCCCGTTTCCAGGACGCCATTTTAATTTCAGATCGTTTCTTTTTTTTACAACCGGGTGGTCGTATATTGAACGTCAAGCGCCCTTTGAATCAGATTGGTAATATCCTGCAAATGCGCCAGGGTATAATCATCCATCGATCGGTTATACTTCTTGACACATTGATCGACCTTCTGTTTCAACCGGCGTAATTCCATGGTAGCCAGGTTCGAAAGGGGCTTGGTGGAGGCTTTGGTGCTGCTGCCGGTTTCGGACAACTGGATCAAACGGCTTAAATATTGCCGCTGTAAATTGCGGCGGATACTCGAAATCATCGGCTCGCGTTCCGAATATTCCTTGTTCTCCACCCCTTCCAGTTCCGTCCAGATCGCGTCGTGGATGCTGGACAAAACTTCCGGAAGAGTAAGAACATCGTCATCTTCACACAGCGACTCATTGTCATAGACATATCCCAGCGTCACCGGGTTGAGCAGTAGGGTCAGCACGGAATTCTGCAAACTCATAATCCGGTCATGAATGGGCCAGGTGGGGTCCTCGAGCAATGAGGAGGCATCATCCCACCATTTTTCAACGGTCATATGCTGAAGCATTTCGGGTGTCAATCCAAAGGAATCTTCCATGAAACTGATCTCGATCACAAAATCCAAGGCGTCACGCTGCTGTTGAGCAGGTACCGGCACCAACGGTTTGCGGCCGTCTTTATCGCCTTTATGGTCGCGATTGACAAAAGTGCCTCCAACCCAGTTCGCCATCATGCTGATCGCGCGGGTCTGCAAACCCAGGCTCATCTCATAGCCCTTGCGAGCCTTGGCCCAGCTCTGACCGTCTTTGACGTATTTGTCCAGCAGGTTCTCACGGACAAATTTCACAATCTTCATCTGCTCTTCTGCGTAATCCAGCGGATCCTTGGCAAAATCATAGCGACGGGCCAGCGGGTCCGGGCCATAGGTGTCTTCATCCGTGCCATAAACCAGCTCCGGCTCGGCGACACGGCTCAATATCGCCGGGAGCGCCTTGTCGTTCTGGGTATAACCATATTCGATGACCCAGTAATCGTATGGACCGATATCTGTCATGGTCCAGTCGCCCTGGACACAGTCTTCGCTATTATAAACAATATTCACGCCAATATAGTCCATAACGGAACTGGCGAAAGGTTTGCCCTTAAATCCTTCACTGTTGATCTCGTTAAAATCATACGCACTGGATGCCTTGAAATTATGACGCAAACCTAAAGTATGTCCCACTTCATGACAGGCCAGAAACGCGATCAACGGACCAATAAAATCTTCCGGCATATCATCGATCTTCGGGACGGGTTTGGGCTTGGGCTTGGGTTCTTCCTGCTTGTCTTTTTCAGCGGCTCCATCCCCCTTGCCCTCATCAGAGTCTTGCGTTTTGGCAGCCAGTTCGGCTCCGATGTCCATGATATCGTAATACATCCGGAACATCATCGTATCGAATCCCAGCAACTCCGATAATCGACACATGCCGTTAAGCTGACTGATCCGTCCTGACAAACCATCAAATTCATCGTCACCGATTAATGCATTGTCTGCGTTCATCAACGGATGATTGCTATAAGGCAAATCCCCGGTCGCGGCAATGGCCTTGGCAATGCGCTGACGTTCCGAAGGCGGGGCCAGATTGATACGTGGATCCCACTCGGGATGCTGGGCCAGCCAGGCCATCGCTTCCGGCGAAAAACCTTCCAGCATGATGTCCGGGATTAACTCATGATATTGCTTTTGATAATGCCGGATCCAGCCATCGGTCAGAATGACATCCGCATCGAGAATCTGTCCGGTCATCGGATGAACACGGCTTGGCCCGATGGCCGTCCCTTCATTATTGGTCAACCAACGGATGAAATTATAGCGAACATCTTCCGGATCCTTTTCCATATGGGCGCCCGATTTCTGGTCCTGATAATACACTTCTATGGCGTTGGATATGCCAACCCGTTCATAAGCCTTATTCCAATACAGAATACCCTGACGAACCCAGCGGCGGTAACGGACTGGGGTGGTGTGTTCAATATAAAATACGATGGGTTCCTTGGGCGGACTCAATTCCAATGAAGGATCCGCCTTTTCCAGCCACCAGCGATTGATAAAGCGCACCTGCGACTCATCTTCTTTATACTTCCCGTAATCGCTGTAACTGGTGGTAAAATAACCGACGCGTTCATCCGCTTGACGGGGACGGTAGCCGGTATTTTCCGGAATCGTGCTGATCGAATAATGCAAGATCTTTAACTGACCGTTCTGCGCCGGTACTTCAAAGCCCAATTCTACGTTTTGCGGAAAGGCCTTGGCGTCTTTGATCGTGGCCAGATAGGGCTTGGTAATCATGATGGAACGACCGAAAAACTGATTCGCCTGACCTACCAGTAACGCGTCCATGTCGATTACCGGACTGGGACCGTTCATGGTAATAATCGGGATATCCAGAATCACTCGATCGGTAAACAGACGATTCACCGAACTGCGAGATTCGGCGTCTCCGTAGGATCGGATCTCGATATTCGGCGCCATTAACGCCAGCCTCTTATCGTAACGGCGCCAGTATACATACATGTCACCGGCCTGCAACCCGGCATAATTCTCACCGCTGGATACTGTCATTGCGAAGAAAAATTTCAACGATTCGTAATTCGGCGGTAAGGCCGCCAGCATCTGCCCGTCTTTATCGCGCACCCAGATCTCCAGCAGGGATCGCGGTTCCCCAACCATCGAGATCACCTTGCGATACCCTTCCACCACTTTTTCCATCGGCGGAAAATCCTGACTCCAGACCTTGGTTACATCACATACCATTACCAATAAAATGACCCATAATAGCTTGGTCAGCTTACGCTTCATTGCATGATCTCCTGTTTTTGATTGTTTGTGTGCAATTTAGCAAATTTAACTTTACGGAAATATTAACGCATGATGATAAAACTGTTCAACATTTTCTTTTAATAATATTAGGGCAGCCCACAATTTTTACACAAATTTGACTTTATCTTTTGTAATACTCGCGTATAAAATTCGTCTTAACTTTTATGAAATGGGTGTCAGAAATAAATTGAAGTGGTTTTCCATTGTTGCGGTTAATAATGGTTCCCGACTGGCTTCGGGACGAACTAAGGAGTATGATATGAAAAAATTGGTTTTGGTTGGTAGTGTGATCGGTCTGTTAATGATAGCAAACGGATGTACCCGAATCGTCAAATTAAGTCCACAGTCCGGTCCGCCCGGCACGTTTGTTAAAATGACCTACGAAAATACCTGGGGCGATCCCGGAACCTGTACGGTTTACTGGGACGGCAAAAAAATCTGTGATCCGTTTATTGGCTGTTTCACTGTACCCCCATCGGCCAAAAACGGCTCTCACAATGTCATGCTGGTCGATAAACTGGATGCGTCTGAAGCCTATTTGATTTTCCCGGTATTCAGACCGCGCGTGGCGTTTTCTTCTTTTAAAGTCACTGAATAAACAGCCTGTAAAAAAAAGGGGCAAGCCCGGTAAGCCCGGTTGCATTGCCCCTTTATATTACTTTTCAATTGACCGTATCAGGCGTTCGCCTTCTCTTTGATCACCAGCAGGTCTTTCATGACATTGCTGATATCGGCGCTATGTCCCTGTACTCCAAAACTGTCATGCAGTTGACGGTATAACTGGTATAACTCAGCGTATATCGCGACATTCTCAGGGATCGGCTTGAAAATAGTCGGCTTAACTCCGGTCATCGCCGCTTGGGCATCCGCAAAATGATCGTATCCGCCCGCGGCTTTTCCCGCCACGACTGCGCCGGCAATCGCCGAGCCCAGGGCGCAGGTTTGCGCGGAACGGCTGATTTTCATTTCACGGTTGGTCACATCGGCATAAATCTGCATCACCATGGCGTTCTTTTCTGATATCCCGCCGCAATTGATAATTTCTGCAACTTTAACGCCGTATTCTTCAAAACGGTTGATAATTGTCAATGCCCCAAATGCCGTCGCTTCGATCAATGCCCGATAGATTTCTTCCGGACGGGTATGCAGCGTCTGCCCTACCAATAAACCCGTTAACCGCTGGTCCACCAGGATCGTCCGGTTGCCATTATTCCAATCCAGCGCCAGCAGACCGCTTTGACCCGGTTTTAATTGAGCGGCTTTTTCCGTCAGCGCTTTATGGTCACCTGCGGTTGGACCGCCCGGCTGAATCGCGTTGACAAACCAGTTAAAAATATCGCCCACTGCCGACTGTCCTGCTTCCAGACCATAATAGCCCGGCAAAACAGAGCCATCGACTATGCCACACAATCCAGGCACATCAGGCAAATTCATGGTATTGGCCGCCACCATAATATCACAGGTGCTCGTCCCGATAATTTTGACCAGTTTACCCGGCCCGCAGCCTGAACCAACACCTCCCAGATGGGCGTCAAAAGCGCCCACGGCCACCGGTATTCCCCCCGGCAAACCCAGTTTGGCGGCCCAGTCTGCTGTCAGATGACCCGCCGTGGTATCAACGGCCCAGGTCTCGGTATATAACCGATCCCGCAACTCACCCAGCTTGGGATCCAGCTTCGCCAGAAATTCTTTTGCCGGCAAACCACCCCATTGATCATTGAACATTGCTTTATGACCCGCCGCGCAACGGCTGATTTTCATCGTGCCCGGTTTCACATTGCCCGTTAACACACCCGGAATATAATCGCAATACTCCACCCAGGTATAAGCCGCGTCAAAAACCTTTGGATCGACCTTCAGACAGTGCCATACCTTACTGAAAAACCATTCCGATGAATAAGTGCCCCCGCATTTGGCCAGATATTCCGGATGCTCTTTCGCCGCCAGGGCCGTAATCGCGGCTGCCTCGGCGTATCCGGTGTGATCCTTCCATAACCAGGCCATTGCGTTGATGTTACCCTTGAACTCAGGCTTATCACTTAAAGGGACGCCGTCCTTATCCACCGGCATGGGGGTTGAGCCGGTCGTATCCACACCAATGCCAATCACCTTGCCGGCATCAAATCCCTTCTTACCTCTGGCCTCCGCCAACGCCTGGATTACGGTAACTTCGATCCCCTTGAGATAGTCGGCTGGATTCTGACGCGCGACGTTATGGTCAGACGGATCCAGCACGATCCCTTTCTCACCTGTCTCATACTCGTAAATGGCTGTTCCAACCTCCTCGCCTGTCTGCACATCTACAATCAAACACCGTACCGAATTGGTACCATAATCTAAACCAATTGTATACGCCATGATTTGTCCCTTCTGCTTAAGAAAGTTCAAAAATAATGTCTCTCCCGGCGACTGACCGGCCGGGCACATAAAAATTCTATTATCCAGCTATTCACGCTGACTAACAATGACTTTTTCCATTATTATTTAACCATTTTGCGTTGTCATAAAATAACAGCACTTTAACTCAAATTGTCCTATGCCGCCATAATACTCAGATATCACAGGGTTTATATTAATCATTTATTTTCAAAAAACTCATCATCAGGCTTCTCTCCCTGCCAGTTTTTCAAATCCTCCACTATCCGCATGATAACCCAGTAACTCCCCGGCCTCCAGATCAAAATACCATCCATGGAGCGCCAATTGCCCTTTATCCACCGCTGCGGCTACCCAGGGAAAAGTCAGTAAATTCTCCAATGAAATCAGAATCGAAGCTTCCTCGCACGCGCGCCGTTGCAATTCAATCGGTTTATTGGACAGGTCACGCATTACCGCCTCACGTGCCGGCCGGGCAATGCTGACCCAGTGATCGATAAACTCGCCAATGGGTTCTGACTCTGTTCCACACATCAATGCCTCAATCCCCCCGCAACACGCATGCCCCATAACGATGGCATGTTCAACTTTTAAAAATTTCACCGCATACTCCACCGCCGAACTGATGCCATGATAATGAGAGTCCGGCTCATAGGGCGGCACCAGATTGGCGACATTACGCACGACAAACAGATCTCCAGGCCGCGCCCCCGTCAAGATGGCCGGATCGACCCGAGAATCACTGCATCCAATCAACAACACTTTCGGCTGCTGACCTTCCCGCAACTGTTCAAACAACTGATCATCCGATTCAAAATAATCTTCACGAAAACGCTTAAAACCACTGATCAACCGTCGAAGATCCTGCATCTTGCTCTCCACTATGGGGGTGGGACATTCCTGTGTTTCAATCAGGTTTCATCTTAAAACGCGAATCATGACGGCAATTTTTAAAATCACAATAATGATTCGCTGAATAGCTTCAGGGTGCTTTCAACCCCGTATTAAGCTCATCACCTCAGTACGGCTGCGCACATCGCTGCGGAACACACCCAGCATGGCCGAGGTCACCATCACACTGCCGGGTTTCTTGACACCCCGAATGGTCATACAGGTATGGGTTGCTTCCATCACCACAGCCACACCTCGCGCCTGGACCTCATTCATAATAAACTCGGCGATCTGGGTCGTCAGACGCTCCTGCACCTGTGGGCGATTGGCAAAATCCTCGACGATTCGTGCGATCTTGCTCAGACCCAACACTTTGCCGCGTGGCAGATACCCGACATGGGCATGCCCCATAAACGGCATCAGATGATGCTCGCAGACACTGTGAAACGGGATGTCTTTCAACAGGACGATTTCATCATAGTTCTCGGTAAACACCTTTTCGATATGGCGGCGCGGATCCTGACTTAATCCTTTGAACAACTCTTTATACATGCGCGCCACACGGTTGGGCGTTTCCCGCAAACCCTCGCGGTCGGGATCTTCACCGATCGCGAACAGAATCTCTCGTACCGCGTTTTCGATACGCTGGGTATCCACTTGATATTCTTGGGGGGTATCCATAGTTATCATTCCTCGTCTTAACTGCCTGGATTCTATAGGCCGCTGCGTAAATATTCCAGTACGGTCCGCACTGCGTAACCAGTCGCCCCGCGTCCCCGCCAGGGTTTTGCCTCAGTCGTGTCAGCCACACCCGCGATATCGATATGCGCCCAGGAACTCTTGCCGACAAACTCTTTTAAAAACGCCGCCGCCGTGCAGCATCCCCCCGAACGGCCGCCCGTATTGATCAGATCAGCCATCTTGCTGGTCATCTGCTCCAGATAAGCAGCCCCGCTGGGCATGGGCCACATGGGCTCCCCGGCCCGTTCGCTGGCTGCTTTTATCTTGCCAATCAAGCGGTCATCATTGCCAAATAAGCCGGCATGATGTGCCCCCAGCGCCACGACCACCGCGCCGGTCAGCGTCGCAATATCTAGTATCGCCTTGGGCTTCATTGCGGCCCCAAACGCCAGCGCGTCCGACATGATCAATCGCCCTTCAGCATCCGTATTCAATACCTCGATCGTTTTCCCGCTGTAGGATCGAATGATGTCTCCCGGACGGTAGCTCCCCCCCCCGGGCATATTCTCAGCCGATGGGATCAATCCCACCAGGTTCAAGGGCAGTTTTAACTGGGCGGCCGCCGCCATAATCCCGATCACGGCACATCCGCCGCTCTTGTCGTATTTCATGGTATCCATATCCTGCGAAGGCTTGATACTGATCCCTCCAGAGTCGAAAGTGATGGCCTTGCCAATGATCGCCACATCAACACCCGCATGTTTTGCCCCCCGGTATTCCAGCCGAATCAACCGCGGCTTGTTGATGGAACCCTGACCAACCGCCAGGATCGCATTCATGCCCATCTGTGTCAATTGCTTATCATTATAAATCGTACACTTTAAACCGGACTGGGACGCGATCTTGCGGGCGCGCGCCGCCAGCAACGGCGGATTGATTTCATTCCCCGGGGTATTCGCCAACACCCGCGCCAGGGTCTGACCTTCCGCCATACTCGCACCCACGCGCGCCCCTTTGCTGAATTGCCGGGCTTCGACGGCATCGCTGACAGCAATGGTTACTTTCAAACTCGTAACTTTTCCGCGTCGCGCCGCCGGCAGATAATCTTCATAATCATAGCCACCCGAAACCGCGCCCTGGGCTATGGCGCAACCGCAGGACTCCAGATCTGACTTAGCCGATGATATTCGACACAGGTCTAATACAACTGTTCCCGCAGACAATTCCAGAGCCCCCCGGATCGCCGCCCCGGCCGCTTGACGATACGTATCAGCAGTGACCTCTGCCATGGCTCCTAACCCCACCAGGATGATGCGACTAACGCCTTTCATACCGACCGGGTACAATACTTGAACCTTATTGGCATCCGCTTTGAAATCGCCCGTTTGGATGAGTTGTGATAGCATACCGCCACTCAGATTATCCATTGCCCGATACGCTTTGGGCAACACCTTGGTATCTTTAAATAAACTGAGTGCGATAACATCAGCTTTCAGCGCTCCTGAATCCAGGGATTTTACTGTTACATTGATTTTTCTGACTTTAACTGCCATGATCGTATCCTTAAATCTAAATGAATAAAATTTTTAAATTGAACTTATTTGATGATGTCTTCTTTAACCACTTCACTCTCGAAAAATTGTTGTTCCTTCAATTCGGTCAGGACCCTGTCACCGGCTTTCAAAGCGGCCACATCGCCAATGATCTGCCCACTGCCGGCCAGACGGGTAATACTGTATCCCCGCTTTAAGACGGACTTGGGATCCAGACTCTTTAGCTGTTGCTCGATGGCAACTAATTGCTGGCGGTTCATTTTCAGCAAATGACTGGCCATCTGGCCGAGACGATGTTCCATCTGGCCCAGGGTTTTGCCATGCTGCTCAATCCGATTGCGCGGATCCAACCGCGCCCATCGGTTCTCTCTGCCGGCCAGTCGGTCTGATTGGGCTTTTATGCACCGGTGGGTTGCCTGGGATAACCGCAGTTCACGCTGAGACAATTCGCTCCTCATTTGCCCCACTCTTCGGGTGGGTTCTATTTGACGCAGGGCCTGGGCGGATTCATCCAGTTGACGACGGGCGCGATTCAACCGGTTCTGAACAGCCCCGGCCAGTAACGAGGCCCGTTGATCAACCGTTTGAGCATACTGATTGACCCTCTCAATTGGCCGAGCAAACATCGGACGCTGTTGCACGCCTTGCAGCCAGTCACCCAGTTGCTCCAACCGATTTTGAATCGCCGTGGTCATCCCTTCAGACAAATCGGTCAGCCTCCGGTTCAATTCCCAACGATCCGGTACCGCCAGTTCTGCCGCGGCGGTTGGGGTCGCCGCCCGGACATCCGCAACCAGATCGGCGATGGTGGTGTCAATTTCATGCCCCACGGCGCTGATTACCGGTATCTTACTGGCAAAAATCGCACGCGCCACCACCTCTTCATTAAACGCCCACAAATCCTCGATCGATCCGCCGCCCCGGCCTACGATCATCACATCCACCGGTCCAACCTGTTGATGTCGACGGTTCACTTCTTGAATGGCGGCGGCAATCTCCTGCGCCGCCCCTTCTCCCTGCACACGAACCGGAAACAACAATTGCCGGACCGCCGGAAACCGCCGGTTCAGCGTCTGATGAATATCCCGGACTGCCGCTCCGGTATCACTGGTAATCATCGCGATTGTCTGGGGATAGCGCGGCAGGCTCTTTTTATGCCGCTCATCAAACAACCCTTCACGTCTCAATTTGTCCGCCAGTTGCCGAAACGCCAGTTCCAGCGCGCCCAGACCGGCCGGTTCAATCCGGTCAATGATCACCTGTAATTTGCCCTGTTCACTGTAATAATCCAGACGCCCACCCGCCAGTACCGCCTGACCATCCTGTATATCAAAACGTAGTTTTGACGCGACACTCCGCCAGATCACTGCGGCGATACCGGACCGTTCATCCTTAAGCGTCAAATATATATGCCCGCTGCCATGGCGCTTGCAGTTCGAAACCTCACCCTCCACTAAAAACCGGGGCGGCGCATGCACTTCCAGCAATGCTTTGATCATATCGTTCAATTGCGATACCGTCATCGGTTTCCGGTCCTTGCCGGCGGTATCCATCGGCAATTGATCCGAGGCGCAAACGGATTCCGGTGCCTGGGGAACCGGCGATTCCACCGGTGCCGATGCCGGCTTTTCCGGTTGTGAGAAAAAATCGGTTAACCGGCTGAATCGCTTCTGGCTGTCATCTCGGTCGCTAAATTCGAATTCTTTTTGCATGGCATAACTCTGCTTGGTGAAAACTTTCAGAATTATACCACATTACCCAACCAATACCAGTCCTTAAACCGCTTAATTTCCCTTATTCCCGATCTCCTTAATCCCCACGGATAACAGGATTATCTTATTAAACTAATCAACCCCTCTAACTCTATTTCCCCATGACTTGGTAACTGATCTGATTGCTACCTCGTAATTTGGCCTGATACATTTGATTATCGGTTAACTCCAATAAACGTTCACTGCAACCCGCGCAAGCGCCATGAATACAATGGACCATACCCGCGCTGACACTGATCCCTTTTTGACGCGAGGGCGACTCCATCTTGCTGATCCCCGCCAGAAACAACTGGATCGCTTTAAAAACCTCTTGAAAAGACAGCTTGGGCACACAAGCCAGCAAATCATCACCATTACCCCGGAATAGGCGGCCATTCTTCCCTAGCGTTGCGGATAACAGTGAGGCCACTTTTTTCAGTACCGTATCGCCAACCTTCACACCGGATTGACGATTGAACTCCTTCAGGTTGTCTATGTCAACCTGAATCATCGTCAGGTCGCCTCCCGTGGTTCTGATTTGATCCAGCGTTAGATCCAGATATTTGATTAACACACTGTGCGACTCCAGACCGGTAACCGGATCATACTGATCACGCTGGTGACTCTCGAATTCATCCTGACCGGATAACTCATATTCCCGCATCTCTTCGTCAATGGAAACGACACGGCGCTCACCCCCATCGACGTCTTCAATCAGCATCCGGTGCGCTTGGGATAACAGATCCGAAATATTGATCTTCTCCGGCACAATGCCCTGATATAACTTAATCAGACAACCATACTCGCTGCGCACATCGGCGAATACCCGGATCATCTCTTCCCGGTCCAGATTAAATACCAGATGAGGGTATTCCACCATTTGCAGATCACTCTCAGAAATCTTCTCCGGATTATTGAAAGACAGGTTCCCGCAGAAATACCCGATCTGCGCCAATTGCATGATCTCGTCTCGACTGGACATCCCTCTGGGTATCTGGTGATGAGTAGTAATCGGAATCGCCAGAATATCAGGCATTCCCCAATGTTCCATCAAACCGGTAATGGCAACCAGGTGATCGATTTCAAACAATTTCTTTTCCAGCTGATACAGCGACGCCTGGGAAGTCAGCGTATTTCGCCATAGCCGGATATACGGTTCGCCCAGTGTCTCAACCAGAAACGGAATGCCGCAATCCTGCAATAATCCGACCAGAAAAGCCTCTTCACTACGCTTGGGGCAATACCGCAAGGCGATTTGACGGGCAAACACCGCCCGGATCAGGGAAATCTTCCAGAAGTCCACCATACTGAAACCGATGGCCTCAAATCGATTCATCGCCGCCATCAGATGGAATCCCAGGCAGATGGAACGCACATATTTCAATCCCAATGCCGTTATGGCGCGTTCCAATGTGGTCGCCTTGATACGCAATCCGTAGTACGCCGAATTGGCCACCCTTAAAATTCGCGCGGCCAGCCCCTGATCGGATTGGATGACTTTGGCGAATTCCACAAAGTTCACATTGTCATCCCGGGATATCTCGATCAGTTTCTGGGCGACCATCGGCAATGTCGCCAGATTCCCTTTCCGCACCAGGTGCTTGAATGTCTCACGCTGTTGATCGGTCAGATTACTTTTCGTGCGGATCGCCTGCATAGTCTGTCTCCTGTATATCCAATTAAGACATCGGATATTACGTCCGGATAACTCTCTGCTCTTACACGGTTCTCTAGCTGTATAAGTTTATTATCGACCCGGTCACTAGTGGAATTAATCACTAAATTGAATCGACAAAAACGTCCCAATAATAATTGGCGCCCGATTAATCCATCATTTTATGTCAAGCATTAAACTCAGACTACAGGAAAGTTCCAACAACCCCGCTCACTCCCTATCCATATTATATCTAAAGAGTTAGAGGTGCCCTACCATATAATAGCCCTGTATTTTACGGGTTGGATATGTTGCCGCAAATATCCCTGACCTGCTTTAATCAGGTATGATAATCGGCATTAATCGTAATATATTCCCGGCTCAGATCGCAGGTATAACACAAATCGTCACACTCGCCCACCCCCAGGTCAACCACCACATCCCAGTTCTCGCCTTTCATTTTCTCACTGACCTGATCGGCATTAAACTGGGTCGGCCGGCCATTCCGATAGACCATGATTCCTGCAATTTTGCAGGTCATTTTTGACTCGTCGAATGCCGCCTGGCTATAGCCCACCGCGCTGACAATCCGGCCCCAGTTCGGATCCGCCCCATGAAAAGCGCAACGCACCAGCGGACTGTCGGCAATCGCCCGGACAGCCTTGCGCGCGTCACCCGCATTGGATGCGGATTTTACCCGTATGGTGATGGCCCGGGTCGCGCCTTCCCCGTCCCGGGCGATCTGTCGCGCCAAATCGTCACAGACCTGCCAGAGCGCCTTCTCGAATACCTGATAACCCGGATCATCCACTTCACTGATCAACGCGTGGCCGGCCAGCCCACTGGCCAGAACAAGGGCCGCATCGTTTGTGCTGACATGATTATCCACCGTTACTTTATTAAAAGTCAGCCCCGCTCCATGTCGTAAAGCCCGTTTCAATAATGAAGGCTTGATATTGGCATCGGTCGTAATATACGCCAGCATGGTCGCCATATTCGGCGCGATCATGCCGGAACCTTTGCAGATACCGGCAATCTGAACCATCTTGCCGCCAATTTTTACCTTGCGATACGCCGACTTCATGACCAGATCGGTCGTCATGATCGCCCGCGCCAGTTCTTCGCCCATCGCCGCGTCCACCGTCAGCGTCTCCACTGCCCGGCCAATTCCGGCCCGCACCTTCTCCATCGGCAGATAATGCCCGATGATCCCCGTCGAGGTCACCAGCACTTCGGTCGCCCGGCAGCCCACGCCTTCAGCCACCAACTGGCAAATTTCCTGGGCATCCTTTAATCCTTGCGCCCCGGTACAGGCATTGGCATTTCCGGCATTGACAAAAACAGCCCGCGCCCGGCCGTTGCGGACATGGCTGCGACTTACGGTGATCGTCGGCGATACCACTTTATTGGTCGTAAACACTCCGGCCGCGCTGCATAATCCGTCAGCCACAATCAATCCAAGATCCAGCTTGCCGCTGGGCTTGATCCCGGCCTTCAACGCCGCCACCTTAAATCCTCTGGGTGCTGTCAATGTCTGGTTCATAACAAACCTCGTGCTCAAAAATTAGCGCCTGAAACGCTTACAGTAATCCCGCCGTCTCCGGCAAACCGCAGATAATATTCATGTTCTGTACCGCCTGACCGGCTGCCCCTTTAATCAGATTATCAATCGCCGAAAATACCACGATTTTACCCTTGGTCCGCGTCACATGAATATCGCAGAAGTTCGTATTGCTGACATCGCGCGTCATGGGCGGCGTTTTCTTCAAACGGACAAAAGGTTCGTTGGTATAAAAATCGGCATAAAGCGCCAGCAAATCCTCTGCGCCCATATCCGTAAGCGGCCGGCAATAAATACTCTCGCCAATCCCCCGGTCCATACTCACTACATGAGGCTGGAACAACACCTCAATCGGCTCTCCGGTCAGATCGGTTAAAATCTGTTCGATCTCCGGCATATGGCGATGGTTCCCCACCGCGTAAGCATACAGGTTATTGACCATCTCCGGAAAATGAAACGGCAATGCCGCCTTGCGGCCGGCCCCCGAAACACCCGAT
The DNA here is from genome assembly GCA_963663965.2 of Sedimentisphaerales bacterium. Classification (GTDB taxonomy): domain Bacteria; phylum Planctomycetota; class Phycisphaerae; order Sedimentisphaerales; family SM23-30. The sequence goes on along the minus strand of CAXXFK010000028.1, from coordinate 620,568 downwards.
ACCGCATTAACCACTATATCATCCGTGGCAATCAGCTTGTTCGCCAGCAACGGCGCCAGACCCAGGCTCGCCGCCGTCGGATAACAACCCGGATTCGCGATCAGCGTCACGCCTGCGGCCGCGATATTGCTGCGAAACAATTCCGGCAATCCAAAGACCGCCTTGCGGCAATTATCCGGATCGCTGTGCGCCACTTTATAAATGGCTTCATAATATTTCGGATCATGAATGCGATAATCCGCGCTGAAATCGACCACCTTTACCCCAGCCGACAACAACTTCGGCACAAAATCCATCGATACCTTATGGGGCAGGCAACACAACGCCACATCCGCCACCTGCGACAACTTATCCAGGTCGATCGGCTCAACCTCCAGATTCAATTGCCCCTGAAACATCGGAAAAATATCCGTAATATGGCCGCATTCATTCGGCAGCGCCGTCAGATATGTCAGCTTCGCCTGTGGATGACGCAGAATAATCTTAATGGATTCGCTGGCGGTATAACCCGTCGCGCCGATAATGGCTACCCGTATCATAAGTAATCCCTTTCTGAACATCGATACGCAGTTCGGCAAAAAAAAAGCCCCTGCCAACGGAATCGGCAGGAGCCAGATATATTTGGCAATTTTGGGCGTTTAACGCTTGGAGAACTGGAAGCTCCTGCGGGCCTTGCGATGGCCATATTTCTTACGCTCAACCTCACGCGAATCACGGGTCAGGTATCCTTTGTCCCTCAAGGCGTCAAAGGTATCCGGCTGGGCTGCCAGTAACGCACGCGCGACACCCAGTTTGGTCGCGCCGGCCTGACCGGTCATGCCGCCGCCCTGAACATTCACAAACACATCGTATTTATCCAGATTATCCGTCGCTTTCAACGGTGCCAGGACATCGTTACGATCTTCCAGACGCGGAAAAAAGTTTAACAGCTCACGTTTGTTGACGATCACCTTGCCGCTGCCAGGACGCAGACGAACGCGGGCGATCGCGGCTTTACGACGGCCGGTTCCCCAGCAAAATGCTTTGGGGCCCAGTTCCGCTGCGGTCTTTTGACGCAGACGGCGCGGCTTCATGCTATCCATCGATGCGATCGGCGCGTTAACAGCCGCCGGTACCGGGATCGCTGGGGTTACAGGTATCTGAATCGGAGTGCCTTGTATGCTATTATTGTTGTCCACTATCATTCCTCAGTTTTTATACGTCAGTTAATTTCCAGTTCTTTCGGCATCTGGGCGTTGTGCGGATGCTCGCTTCCACGATATACCTTCAGTTTGTCCAGCATATGACGCCCCAGCTTATTCTTGGGAAGCATCCGGCGAACCGCGTTGCGGATTAGAAATTCCGGCTTGGTCACGATCAGCTCGCTATATCTTATATAAACGATGACCACCCGGATAATATGTATAGTAGTCGTAATATTTCGTTTCCAGCTTATCGCCGGTCATAATCACCTTCTCAGCGTTGGTTACAATAACAAAATCGCCGGTATCGACGAAGGGCGTATAGTCCGGGCGATGCTTGCCCATCAAGACCATGGGCAATTTCCGTTGCGATCCGCCCCAGCACCTTACCATCGGCATCGACGTGGAACCAGTCATGCTGGACCGTCTCGTTCTTGGCCAGGGTCGTTTTTTGTAATTTCGCTCGTTTAATCATTTTATCTTAATTCCTTACGCCTCAAAAAAGCGCTTTAACTCTTTTAACCTGTTAGTGTTATAGCCGTCTTGGCTTATAAATACAGAGTGGCGAATTTTAACACATATTCGAAGTTTGTCAAGACCCTACTTCAAAAAAATCCTTTTCCCTATTCCTACAGCCCAATCGAAGGACCGCCCATCGCCCGATTCTGATACCGCAACATCTCCGTTAATTCCCGCAAGCGCGGCAACGCGTGATCGAATATCGCCCGATATCCTTCACATAAATAGCTTACATTACTATAGTTATCGTCCTTCGCCAGCCGGTCCTTCAAACACCCGCCCCGGCAAATCTCATAATGCCGGCAGACAAAACACTTCTGTGCCACCTTCCGTTTTGTCTTGGCGAATTTTTTCTTTACCCCCCCTTCGTACAACGTTTCGATAGGCGTTTCCAGTATATTCCCCAGCTTCCACTCCTCCGTCACAAAAAAATCGCAGCAGAATGCGTCCCCGTTATGCTCAATCACAATATAATCGCTGCACCGCTCCATAAAAGTACAATTCGTATGCTGCCCGTTCAGATAATAATGCATAATCGAATCGAATAGCCGGATACTCAAGCGCGTCGGGCCATACTCCAGCCACCGGTCAAATATCCGGCACATAAACGCCCCATATTCCTGCGGACTGCACGCGTACGGCGCGATCTCGCCCGTTCCGCTCCCGCGCTCCACACACGGCACAAACTGCAGATACTCGATCCCCTGCTCCACAAAAAAATCGAACAGTCGGTCCGGCTCCTTCACGTTCCGGTCATTCAGCAAAACCAGTATATTAAACTCCACCCGGTGCCGCCGGCAGCACGCGATCGCCTCCATCACCCGCTGCCACGTCCCCCGCCCGGCGTGATCCTTGCGATAATGATCATGAAATACCTCCGGCCCATCCAGACTGATCCCCAGTAGAAAATGATACTCGTGCAGAAATACGCACCACGCGTCATCATTCAACAGAATCCCATTGGTCTGCAACGCGTTGCTCACCGTCTGACCCGTCCGCCCATATTGTTTTTGCAGCGCCACCACCTTTTTATAAAAATCCAACCCCATCAGTGTCGGCTCGCCGCCCTGAAACGGAAAATTATTCACCGGAAATCCCAATCCCAGGTAACTCCGCACCAGGCACTCCAGCACCTCATCGCTCATCCGGTGCCGTTGCGTCCCGAACATCTCGGTCTTGCACATGTAAAAACAGTAATGACACGCCAGATTACAATCGGGCCCCGCTGGTTTGATCAACAATGAAAATGGTCTCATCGCCCGCTCATCCTCAATTCACAATCCCCAGAAACAGCAGCGCCAGGCTGAAATAAATCAGATAGCTCAGCATATCGTTGGCCGTCGTCACCAGCGGCCCCGAACTGATCGCCGGATCGATCCCCATCCGCCGGAACAGGTACGGCAGCACCATCCCCATAAACGTCGAGATCTGGATCGCCAGAAACATCGCGCTCCCCACCGCCAGCCCCAGCGGCAGCGAATGCCCCATATCGAACGGCGGCGCGTCCTGCACCCGGGCCGGCGACACATGCAGCCAGATATACGCCATAATCCCCGACAGCATCCCGCAGATCACCGAAACGATCGACGATACCTTGAATTCACGCGCAAACACCTGAAATAGATCCATCGCCGCCAGGTCACCCGTCGCCAATCCGCGCACCACCACCGTCGAGGTCTGCATCCCGCTGTTGCCGCCCATCGCCGCGATCGCCGGCACAAACATCAGCAGACACGCCCAGTCCACCGCCGCGATCTGCGCCCCGAAAATCCGATAGATAATCCCCGCCGAACACATACTGCTCACCATACACGTCAGCAGCCACGGCAGCCGGACCGACGCCGCCTTGAGCGGCTGATTCGTCAAAAATTCATCCGGATGCGTTCCCGCCATCACCATCACATCCTCTTCCGCCTCTTCTTCCATGACATCCACTACATCATCCACCGTAATCCGGCCCAGCAACCGGCCCTGGCGGTCCACGACCGGCGCTACATACAGGTCGTTCTTACGGAATATATTCGCGATCGCCTCCTGATCCATATGCGCTTCGATCGTCGGCAGTTCATCCTCCATCACATCCTTTAACGGTGTGATTCTCGGATACCGCAGCATCGAATGCACCGATACCACCCCTTTATAGATCCCGTGTCCATCCACCACAAACGCGTAAAACACCTCATCCTCTTCCGGATCGAACTTGCGAAACTCTTCGATCGCCTCCCGGATCGTCTGATCGATCCGTACCCGCACCAGTTCCGGCGTCATAATACCGCCGGCCGTATCATCCTCATACGTCAACAGCTTTTCGATCTGTTCCGATTCCGCGTCCGGTATCAGATCCAGCAATCCCTCAGTACGCGCTTCCGGCAGCTCCGCCACAATATCCGCCGCCTCATCCGGGGGCAGACTCTGCACCATATCGCGCAGTTCATCATCGCTCAGCTCTTCGTATATCTCATTACGAATCGCCTCGTCGATCTTCTCCAGAACCACCGCCGCCTCTTTCGGCTCCAGCAGATCGAACAGGATCTGACGGGCCACCTCATCCAACACCTCAACCACTTCCGCCACATCCGATGACCGCGAATCCGCCAGCAGTGACCGCAGCTCATCCAGACTCTGGGTCTCGATCAGATCTTCAATCCGATCCAGCAGTTTTCGCATGGATACATCGTGGCTGTTCATAACACTCTCTTGAGCCTTTAGATGATAACTTATTTAATATTAAATACTTAAATGGCATTTATGCCGCCGCTGCCAACCGTAATATTCCCAGCCGGCCAACAGCCTGCGGCCCGTTCTCACCTCTATAACTATAAGCATAGTCAACCTTTAGTCACTTATACAAGGAAAATCTTGCGCGAATCGACCATATTACTGAACTGGAAACTGATGATTACTATGCCAAAAATGGGCTTCAGTGCGGCCGGTTCACCTATCTATAACGCTCCAGATTCACGTCTCTTACCCGACCTGCCGAAATAATAAATAGAAAGTCCTGGCCGGCCCGCCCGGCCACATCAATATCTGTTAACTGAGCCATCGCCTATGCCCATGGTACCCCGCATAATTACTGCTTTTGGTATCGAACTCACCCGTTCCGACGGTTCCGCTCTGCCCCCCGCCCGGCCCGTCAACCTCAGCGAAAACGGCCTTTGTGTCCGCCTTACCACCGAACTCCTCCCCGGCGAAATCATCCAGGCCCGCATCCTGCTCGACAATCACGAACAGATCATCGATGCCGCCGCCCGCGTCGTCTGGACCCGCAAAGACTCCCAGTTCAACCAGTTCTATTGCGGCCTGGGCTTCACCGGCCTGGCCGATCAATACCGCCAGCTCGTCCGTGCATACGTCCATCAGGGTGCCGCCTGGCTGCTCGAATTCCTTTCCGAATTCCCCCTCTTTCAATCCCTTTCCTCCGAAGATTGCCACAACCTGCTGCCCATCATCACCTTACGCGACCTCCAACCCCGCGAAATCCTCTACCGCATCAACGAATCCGACGCCGACCTCCGCGGCCTCTTCATCGTCTTTTCCGGCCTGCTCAACATCTTCAAAAGCGCTCAGCCCGACCCCAACCGCCAACTCGCCGTCGTCTCCGCCGGCCAGATCTTCGGCGAATACACCATGGTTACCGACGAACCCCACTCCGCCACCATCATGGCCGTCAACCCCTCACGACTCATCCAGATCGGCAAAGCCGGATTCACCACCCTCAAAAAACAACACCCGCAACTCTGCCTCAAAATCATGGAAATCACCGCCCGAACCCTCGCCGCCCGCCTCGGCCGCACCACCAACAAACTCTTCAGCCCCATCCAACCCCTCTAACACACAGTTTCCCACCCCAAATTTGATCCCCCCTTCCCGGCCTTCAATATCTCCCCCCCTGTAGGGGCAATCCCCCGTGATTGCCCATATAATACCCCCCCCCCGATCATTCCTCCCCCATCCCCTCCAACATCGTTATCCCACCTTCACCCAGCGCCTTCGTCCCCAAATACCCCTGCAACGCCCCTTCAATCCCACCCAGGTTCCCCAAGACCGTCTCGATCTGCTTCTCCCGGCTCTTCCAGATCTTCTCCATCGCCCGCCGCTCCTTATCAAAATCCGCTCTGATATCCCAATTCACCACTCTCAAACAAAAATCAATGTATTGGTTTCAATAAAAGTCCCGCCAGGGACAAAAGTACATAGCCCGCAGTTTCAACTGCGGGACCACCCATCCCCCATACACCAACAAGTCCCGTAGGGACGACACTATTCAAATCAAGCCTATTACCATCGAAACACATGTCACCAGACCGGCGGATAAAAAATCAAACACAATCTTCTTTTTAAATCTCAAATTTCATATACACATCATCCCAATCCCGGTGTCTGTCCGTGCATGTCTGTGCCAGTCCGTGTCCGTCCATACAATCCCTTTTCCAATCCTCCCTGCTTGTCTCAGCAACTCTTGTATGTCTCATGACAAGCGCTATTTCAGGACTAAAACATTCTCTAAAATACAAATTTACTATTCCCAATCAAAGTAACGCATATCATATGAAACTCCCAAAGAATTAGAAATCGCTTTAAACATAGCTTTTAACCCTTGTTGACCGTTTGCTTTCTTTGCCTCAGATAGCTCTTTCTCAAGTTCCCCTAACATATTAAATCGAAATCGCTGTGATTCATATCGAGAAATCCAATACTCTTTAAAGAAAGGTATGATAATCATATTTTGAATCATCGGAGAATTGGATGTGCTTTTAAATATCCAAGATAGCGCCATTAACTGACATTTCATCACAGATGTAAGTTTAGCATCCTTTTTTATCGAAATACCACAATAGCATATCGCTTGCAGTACATTTAAATCATGCTTTTTAAATTCCTTTATATGATCAATCAATGTATTTGTCGAAATAGCTGGATTAAATATTTCAGAAATAAGGTTTGTTGTCATATTCCACAACAATGGAAATGAAGCCCTCTCTTTAAAATTATCCAATTCTAATTTTAATTTTTCTAACAATATTTGTGCTTGGTCAATATCAGTCAAATAAATTCTCAGAATATTTATTACAGCTGGCAATACAAATAATACACATGCCTGTACATCAGCTTTTTCTAAGTTCTGGCTTGACTTGTTTTTCAAAATACTTTCTAATTCTTTGCAGCATTCACCTAACATGGTATGATTAAAATTATCACTTGACAAAACTGCATAACTGATACCTGCACTATAAGATTTCTTAATTGCTTCACCATATTGATTTTGTATTATGGCATTTGAAATAACAACACCAATAATTATGCATTCATAAATCATTTTCTGTGCATTATCACATCGTGTGATAGCATTATTTGCCCAATAAGATGCATTAATATAATCCTGTTCTATTTCAGCCCATTGTGCCATAAAAAGACAAATGGAACTTATTGTGTCATCGCTATATAGCTGGGCCCTTTCATCAAAATTCGGCATATAATACTGGCCTCGAAATGGTGCTACATAAGTACTGCCATCACTAGCCATACTTGGCGCTGTACCTGTTTTAATAAGGGTATAAAAATAATTGATTGTATGCCCCATAGATACAACAAGCGCTTTCCAATGTTTATCACCCTCTTTGTTTTCTAAAAGAATACGCATACCTTCATCAAGACATTGAAAGACCGATATCATTTTTTCGCCACTCAACCATCTTGCCACTCCTAGTTCACCATATGCCCTAGCTTGCTCTAATGGCAGATGCGTGGCATAATTAAGTGCATAATCTAAAGCGAACTGAGAATAATCCAAAGATTTCACCTTGTCATTTTTACCTACAATGCAACTTAAATAATTAAAATTCATTAATTTCATTGTTGGGAATAATTGTCCATCTCCTTCATCTAAAGCCCTGGAAAGCCAAAAATAAGCTTTATCATTCATCTTTTTATAATAATATTGACATCCTAATGTGTTACAAATAATAAATATTGCCTTTTTTTCTCCTTTACATTGTATTAATGCATCATTGGCAATATTCTCTGCATGCTCAATATCGTCCTGATTATCAGCATTAATTATGATTATCGTTCTTTGAGCGCAAGCCCACAACACTTCTAATTCTAACCGTTTTGCCTGCGATCCAACTTCTTCACAAATACTCTGCAACTTACCCCAGTCCTTATTTTCAGTTTTTTCATACTCCTTCAACCATAAACCATTAAAAGCATGGATGCATGCTTCAATTCCATTTTCATTGGATAGAGCTTCTTCTCTTATACTAACAGGCACAGATTCTAGAAATTCAATCCAAACCCGCAAATCTTCATATGTTGTAATACCCGATACTGGCATATTAACTGCTATATCTAATGGAAATTCACTACATAAAGATATACCAGAACTGTCTTCCGATGAATGTTCATATATCAATTTGATCGTTTTTGCTATTATTGGACAAACTAATTTTAAATCGATTTTTTTAAGATCAACTTTCCCTAAAATCATGACCATCGAAGAAAATATAGAAAATAAATGATCCGCACTTGCCGATTCAACCAAAATATTCAAGTCGTTCATTAGATATGATATGTTCGCATTATTAAAATTAACTGCTATTTGCATACCTCTTAATACAATACGCAATGATATTGGAACTTGATTGGGAATTTTGGTTTCAAGCCATATTATTCCCAAGCAGGTATCATCAATTCGTTGATTGTTAATAATTGATGATTGTAATACGCTAATCAATATTAATACAGCTTTAGTATATTCTTGAGCAGCAATAAAGTATAAGATTGCCGTTTGTGCGTCATACTGGTTCTTCTTCTCCCTTTTCATTATATTCTCACCGAGTATCCTCGATATATTGATATATTTACTTTTACTAATATTGGCATTCCCAAGCTGTTTGACTAGCGGGGATATAGCATATTCATTATTACCTTTACATTGAATCCACATGCCTTTCAAATGCATTAGACTTTCTAAGGGTCTTTCAATGTTTGGTTCTATTTGAGCAACAATATTAACTTCATCAACACCAAAATTCCCTAACACACAATTCAACCTATACAATAGTTCTCTGCTGTTATCATCAACAGTATCAACAAGTCGTAAAATTACTTGCTCTGCTAAATGTGTAGCATACTCTCCTCCAAATATTGCTTTTAAATTACTTTTGTTTAAGATCCAATTATTCTTAAGTAAGTATCTAGCTAATGCAACCAGTAAAGTTCCATTCCCATTGGTCATACATTCAAATAAACCTAACATGGATTTATCTAATAAACTAGCTGGGGCCCCATGTAAAAGTAGTAATTCATTAATTTCGTCAGCATTAAATGGTGGAACATTAATCGACAATATATCGCTATCTAATAATGATTGAGGTAATTGATAATTTGATATTGTAATAATATGGTGACCGTATTGAGTAAAGATATTTTTAAGTGTCAATAATCTTTGACTCATAAAGTCAGAGCCTGATAACCGTGGTAAATCATCAATTACAAAAATTGAACCGGATTTATTGTTTTTGGCAAGGCTTTCATACGCCTTAATAACTCCACATTGGCTTTTTAGGTCTACCCCAACCATTAAGCATACTGCATTATCAAGTCTACACGTAGCTTCACGAATATCTTGTGTATTATGAAGACTAAGCCAACCCATTATACTTCCTAAATGCTGACATGCTTGGGCAATAAGTTGCGTCTTGCCTGCACCATAGTCTCCTTGCATTACAATCCATGTATGTTGTTGAATATCGGTAATTATTTGAGATACTGTTTCTTTTCTTTGGGAAAGGATATTAACTGGTGGCGGGACATTGAGCATCGGGTTTTCTTTTCCATACTCTACACCTGCCAGATCATTTGGTATCATTTTTGATATACCATATTGTATCACTGCTGTCCAAAATAAATTGAAATCTCTAACATGTTGTCTCTAAACCGGCCTGAAAGGGTTGTTTCAGACAGATTTTTCCATTTTCTGAGTTCAGGTTACCCTGTTTTTTTATACGGTTATATTTCATGCTGTCCAAGTTACAGTTCAAACAATAAGGGCTGGTTGACAGGCGGCCCTAATGCCGCCGTTTGATACGGATTATCCAGCCATGTCCACAACTCACGATAAGTCATCAAGTTAAGCCTTAACAGGGCGGCCAGGTTAGACAGGCTCCAGCCAAAACGGGAACGCATCTGCATGATCTTCAGTATTAAGCTACATATCAATGCTGTCCAAATCTGTGTCTTGACGGCATTTTCGCTGGTACCCACAAAGGTCTTTACTTTTAAATTCTGCTTGAGCGCCTTGAAAAACAACTCAATCTGCCAGCGATCTTTGTAGATCGAACTGATCGTGCTGGCGGCAAATGTCAGATGATTGGTCAGCAAGGTAATCTCACGCTCATTTTCCGCATCCCATACCACAATCCGCCGCATCACACGAGGGCATCTTTTTTGGGCTTGATAACCGGTAAATTCGATCAACTCATCGGACAGAATATTGCCTCTCTCAGGAACCTCCCGAGATTCGACCACGCGGTAGTTCATATTACTTTTGGCTTTGGTGACAAACCAGACACCGGTTTCAGTCCAGTGGTCAAATAATTCGTAATCGACATACCCTCGATCCATCGCTACGATCGTTCCCGGCTCTAAATCAAGCATTCTGGCCGCTTTGACATCATGAACCTTGCCGTCGGTGATCCAGGCCCAACTGGGCAAACAGCCCTGGTGATCAAGCATCATGTGGAGTTTCACCGCTCCTTTACGCTGCCGAAATCTGGCCCAGTCAAACACCTTAAGGCACAAGTCAATGGTGCTGGCATCTATGCTGAATAACGGGTTCTTGAATCGGAAGCGCCGCTTCTGCTTACCGGCGATCTCAGCGCCATACTGATAAAGCTGATAGAAGGTCGCTTCATACAACTGCCATGGCCGCTGAGTATTCGCGTAGCTCAGGGTGGAACGGGAGGGCGCCTCTTTCATGCCCAGATGGGTCAATTTGCCCAGGGCCGTGGATAATCCACCACAGATCTCACGCAGGGAGTTCGCACCGGCCAACTGGCAAAACATCATTGACACAAACTGATCCCAGCAACGGAAGCCCTTGCAATGCTTTTCCGCCCCAAATCGATCTACAGATCGGGCAAATTCATTACGATCTACCAGAGAAAGTACTTGCGTAAACAGACTGCCTGACTTTATCATGGGTTTATATCTCCAGCTGAGTTTTTTATTTTTTTGCAACTTTAATATAACTCATCCTGGAGATATCTCTATTTAATTGTCAAAATTTATTTTGGACAAGAGTGATATTGTATAATATCGCAGTATGGGCTAACTTTCATTTTTTGGATCGACAACAATTCATCCATGCCGGCAATCATAAAGTTTCGAAACATTTCTTCATTTTGTTTACAGGCTTCATAAATTAATTCTGCCAGTTGTTCGAGCTTTTCTTTCGCTATATTTATTTCTAAATTATAAAATGGTTGCGGCTCAGAAATATTTTCTTTTACATGTAACCAATTTTCCATTAGTGCATCGAAAATTTCCCTTTTCTTAGGCAAATTTCTGCTTTTTAGTGTCTGCTGAAGCTTGAAATAATGTGGATGCATTGCATCATCTACTAAACCATCGTAATAATTGAATAAAGAAATTGGTTCGACATGTTCATTTTCTTTCAATCCCCCTGCCCACACTTTTACTGCACTGTCAATAGCTTTGCCAAGCTTGTCATTACCCATAATTAATGACAAAACTGAATCAGCAACACGTCCACATATCCAATCTCTGAATCCACACATTAATTGTGACATTTTCAATTACCCAATAAAGTTTATTTTCAAATTTTTTGATTCAATAAATATTAAGTCGCGGATGGGTAAAACTTATTTTTCCCATACCGCAGATCCGCCACGGCGGGCTGATCTAAACAGGTTTTCTTCCACATCATCATTCACATTCCTTCAGCAGAATCAACAGCCGGATACCATCAAACATAACACCGTAAAGCTTTGGACACATAACACCTCTCCCCCCATCAAAAATAAAAAAATCACAAACAACGCCAGCCCCTCCAATTTTGCATCCTGCATTTTGCCTTTCTTCCGTGTCTTTCCGCGTTTTTCCGTGGTAAAAAATGGCTGTTATCTTCTTTGCCTTTATATTTATCATATCATTCAATTGTACCCTATATCCCAAACAAACCACCAAATCGCATAGGGATGGGTAATACTTGTATTGCCCATACCGCAGATCCGCCACGGCAGGCCGATCTAAACAGGTTTTCTTCCACATCATCATTCACATCCCTTCAGCAGAATCAATAGCCGGGCACCATCATACATAACACCGTAAAACTTTAGACACATAACACATCACCCCCCATTAGCCAACAACCTCCATCAAAAATAAAAAAATCACAAACAACGCCTGCCTTCCCAATTTTGCATCCTGCCTTTTGCCTTTCTTCCGTGTCTTTCCGCGTTTTTCCGTGGTTAAAAAAAAGCTGTTATCTTCTTTGCCTTTTTCAAAACTCATATTCCTTTTTATCCTCCCGCTTTTCCATTCATAATATCAACCGTTCAATCTGAGCCTGCGGATAACTCCCAAAATTCACCAGCAACCCCACCTCCATCCCCGCCACCTTCAAATAATTCAACACCTGTGCTTTATGCTCCACCGCAATAGCCTTCACCGCCTTGATCTCCACGATCAACTTATCATAACAAACAAAATCTGGCCGGTAAGTCTGTTCCAGTGCCTCACCTTTATAACGAATCGCCAGTTCCCATTGTGCCACATGCGGCACCCCGCGCCCGGCCAGTTCCTTCGCCAGACACTCCTGATACACCGCCTCCAGAAATCCGTTCCCCATCTCTCGATAGACCTCAAACACCGCCCCTCGCACCGCAAAGATCTCATCCTCATACTTCAAACCGGCTCCATTCTGGGCCATAACCAATCTCCTGAAATAAATAATTTCCTGGATTTATATTTCTTCCGTGTCTTTCCGCGTTTTTCCGTGGTTAAAAATGGCTGTTATATTCTTCGGATTCTTTTAAACTCATATCCCTTTTTATCCATCATCCCCCCACTCCAGCTGTTCCTCTGCGCCCTCGGTGACCTCTGTGGTGCAAATATTCTTCTCCCGCTTCCTTCCTCCAATGACCTATAAGACCTATTGCTTTTTTGAAACCAATCATGCACCATCACAAACACCATCATCTCAACTTTCAGGAGCATCACCCAGCAGACCAGAAACCACAAAACCATTCCCATCCAGCCCACTGGACAACTACTCGATTCCCATTTCATAGATCAATGCCCCAGTATACCCATCGCCACCCGAATTATAAATATTATTTTCACAGAATATCAATCATCTTTAACATCCCCACCAGCCCCCCTGTACGGAGTCCACGATTCATCGTGATCAAAATCTTCTCTCTTCATCAACAAACCCCATCTGGGCCGCCCAAATCGACCCATCACCCCCACCCGATGCGAAACGAACCCAACATCGCCAAAATCACCCATATCCATAGACATAACAACAAGTTACAACCATCCAATCAACCATTCTCCCCCGCACCGCTACCGCCAGGATTTCGCACCGGAGGCGAAAGATCATCTCCACCCATGAGCGCAGCGAATACCCAACCAGAACAAGCCCAACCGCCCCCCCTCCTCCTGTCAACGCCCCCCTGACCTTACATAAAGACCCAGGCCAAACAAACCCAAACCTCCAAAACCCACCACCCATCTCATTAAATATCAAGACCTTACCGCCGCTTGTTCACTATCGTCTTAACAACCCGCCAACCTCCGCCCTCCTGAGACGGCCCTTTCGGACTTCTGCCTTGCGATGGTCGCTTGATCGCATCTGGGTCTGGCCGGGTGGCATTATTCGTACTACAATCCACCATTTCTTTTTTCTGAGCAAGCTTTTTTGTTCTTATGTTTTATAAGCAAAGTAATTACTTCATCTTACCAGATATTTTAGGTTCTTCCGAAAAATGAGTAGTTAATGTTGCAAAAAGAGAGACATGACTTTACTGTTTGAGGAAAAAAATAAAACCTCATATTAGGAGCTAAAGTCATGTCCACAAGTATGTTGTATCATACTTTTGGTGTTCGAGGTGTTCAATACCAAAAGACAGAATATTTTTGCGGGCAAGAGCGTGATTCACGGCATCTTGCCGGCGGATAGTCTGCGTTGCCCTTGTTGTAACTCCCGTAATTTCATTTACTTCGGTCACAAGGCCCGGAGGTTTGCCATGGTACCTGCCGGTCTGCGTCAAATGGAGTTGCTTGTCACTATTCCCCGATTGAAATGTCAGGCGTGCGGGGCCATTCGTCAGCCTCATCTGCCATTTGCCGACCCCAAGAAGCATTACACCCATGCGTTGGAACGGTATGTCATCGATTTATGTCAGGCGGCTTCCCTGCAAGAGGTGGCCCGACGGACCGGCTTAAGCTGGGATACCATCAAATCGATTCATAAGTCCTGGCTAGGTCGACGGTACCGAAAGATTTCCCTGAAAAAGGTTCGTTATCTGGGGATTGACGAATTGTATCTGGGCAGGAAAAGCAAATACATCTCGCTGGTAACCGACCTGGAAAGCGGTCAAATTTTGCATATCGGCCAGGGCAAAGGCCAAGAGGCCCTGGTGGGATTCTGGGGGCGTGTCCGACGCAGCCGGGCGGTGATTGCCGCGGTGGCTACCGATATGGCCAGTGGTTTTATGACCAGTGTCCTGAAAGAACTGCCGCAAGCCAAACTGGTGCTGGACCATTTTCATCTGGTCAAATGGTTTAACGACAAACTGACCAGTTTACGCCGGGATTTGTACCGGGAGGCCGATACCATGGGCAAAGCGGTACTTAAAGGCAGCCGCTGGCTGCTGCTCAAAGCGCCGGAGAACCTTAAATCCCATGCCGATAGCGCCAAAGATGAACGGCACCGGTTGCAGGAGGCTCTGCAACTCAACCAGCCGCTGGCCACCGCCTATTACATGAAAGAACGGCTCCGTCTCCTTTTTGATGCGATCACGGCTCCGCTGGCTGAACAGGAACTTAAACGCTGGATCAGCCAGGCGCAAACCAGCGGGATTCGGATCCTGCTGGATGCCGCCAAACAACTGCAACTCTGGAAACCCTTCCTGCTCAATTGGTATGACCATCCCATCAGCACCAGCAAAGTCGAAGTCAATAACCGTAAAATCGGCCTCCTGCAACGAATGGCTCATGGCTACCGCGATCAGGAATACTTCTATCTCCGGATCCATCATATCCATAACCAAAACTACTCATTAACCGGATGAGCCATATTTTAATGGTCCCGAACTTTTTATCCTGTCGATCCTGAGATCCTGTCTAAATGGCTGTTTATCTTTGCGGCTTTGCGGCTTTGTGTGAACTATTTTTTCTTTGGTTGCGGCTTGATCGCCCTGTGGCCTTCTCTTTATCTGCTTTTCTTCGTGTCGTCGCGCCTTGATGCGTAACCCTTCTTATCAGGCCGCGGCTCGACCACCCTACCGTTTTTGGGTCCGCAATCGATTCACCGGGGCGCGGTCATCCGTCAGCGGGATGGCCCGCGGGTGGGGCTTGGCATAAGGGGATAACAACTTTGCCACCCGGACCAGATTAAGCGATAACTTCAGTTTCTCCTGAAGTTCGCCCGCCTTTTTAACCGCTTCCTCAGCGGTTAAGACCGGACCATCCGGCCCGGGCGATACAATCATCGCGTTGCTGGAGTTCTTGCCGTAATAGACCTGGCATCGCCCAAAAACGTCAAGAAATGTTTTGAATTCAGCATCAAAAAGCTGACTGGTATAAAACACATTGGCCACAATCACGCCATCGTCCGCCAGCACCCCTTGCAGCTCATCCAGAAACTCTTTGGTCATCAGATGAAAGGGAATGTAATCGCTGTTAAATGCATCCAATACAATAAAATCGTATTTCGGGACCGGATCGAGCCGCATCTGTTTTTTGACAAACATGCGGCCGTCCCCGACATGCACCTTCATACGATCATCCGGCTGAAACTTGAAATACTTCGAAGCGATCGGCAGCATCTCCCGGTCAATCTCGGCGATATCGATGGTTGCGTTGGGAAAATAATGCCGCATTTCGCGGGGGATCACCCCGCCGCCCAGACCAAGCACCAGGACAGTGTTCGGCTCGGACTGATAGAGCAGCCCGCTGAAAACCATCTCGGAATATTCCAGCAAGTGCAGACGGGGATTATCCACATCCACCTGACTTTGCACAGCATCCATATTCCGCCGGCCGAATTGCAGCGTCATTACCGAATCGTTTTGATAAACGTAAATACTCGTATAGAGCGTATTCTGCACATGGACAACATCGCCATAATCATAGACCAAAGCAAAGAGTGTGGTCGGCAGCACAACGGTCAATAAACTGAGAACGCCAATCAGGAAAGATTTTGAGACAGGGTTAGTCATGTTTTACCTCCTTGGATATCACATCAGTTTTTTTCCGCGCGCGCATAAGCTGCAGAGTGGTCACCAGCACAATGCCCCCCAGTCCCACCAGGATGATCCCGGAATTTTTGAGCGTGGCTTGCAGCGAATACAACACCAGATAAAACGCCGTCACCACACACCCCGTGAAACCGGCCATGGTGGAGGCCGCCAGCACCAGCCCGGCGCTGAAACCGGAGTTACCCGTCCGGGCGGTCAGCCAGTGCACCACGGTAGGCGAAACCGTACCCAGCAGCACCGTGGGCACGCCGAACAGAATCAGCGACGCCAGCAGAGACCCCCACTTTTCATCGATCTGGGACATGGAAATTGGATCACAGATCGGATCTTTGATGATGGGAATGGCATATTTCCATACCCCGACCAACATCATCACAATCCCCAGCCAGACCCAGGCATTCAGCTTGCCGCACAACCAGCCGCCCAGTAAATAGCCAACCGAAAGACTCAGCAGAAACACGCCGATCACGCTGCCGGTCACCACCGTAACCGTACTGCCGAAATACGGCACCAGAATTCGCACACCGAGAATCTCCAATTGCATCATAAACCAGCCGCAGACACAGGAAATCAGCACAATGCCCACAATCGGGAGAGTAAAGACCCCTCCCGCGGGTGTTCCCGGCTGATGAACTTGGGTATCAGAATGGTTCATGCATACAGATCCTCACATGATGCCTGTGTCATTTACTTAAACGAATATTTCCCAGATTCACGGTTAAAAAAACACTACTTCCTTAACGAATCTATCAATTTTACAAAAAGCGCCGCCGCAGGAGCAAGAAAAAACCATTTCATACTCGATTTTACCTTACCATGCAATTTCTCATTTTCAAACCCAATCCAATCCCTTACAATTCCAATGAATGTCTTATCAACCGGTTACATCGCTCAACCCTGCCAGGATAACAGCCATGTCAACTCAATCCAGAATAGTCCCCGTATTGGTCTTAATCATACTAACCGGCCACCTCCGGGCCGAGCCCGCCGCCTGGCTCCGGTTCAACGCTCCGGATAACCAGAAATACCTGGGCACACCTTACCACTTTCTCGGCGACAGCCCGCTCTACCTGACCATTGCCATCAAACCCACTGCCGACTATGTACTCGATCTGCTTTGGGGCGCCAAAAATGATCAGCGCGCGGCCATCCTTATCGTCAACAACACTTCTCCCATTGCCATTAAAGCCGGCGACTACAACGACTTCCAGTGGCAGCGGATCCAACTCCCCGCCGCTGCCGCCGATACAGAAAACTACCAGATCACCCTCAAGCCCGACCAGCCCAAAGCCGCCTTCCTGGCCGCTATCCGGCTGACCACACCCGATACCCCGCCGGATGGTGAACTGCCGCCCGCCGATTCCCACCTGATCCAGCTCACCAGCCCACCGCCCACTCAACTGGAACTCTGGGCGCGTGAACTCCAGAATGATCAACTCGCCATCACCCGCCGCGCGTTCATCCACGGCCGTCAGGCCAACGAAGCCCTGCGCCGCTGCCGCAAATATGTGGATGGCTGGCTCAGCCACACCGATCCCACAACCGGCCTGATTCCTCGCAATCTGTCCCGCGACAAGAACCTCTGGAACGGCAAAGACGCCGCCGCCGACAACTACGCATTTATGGTCCTGACCGCCGCCCTGACCGACCGCGCCCTGTATCAGGGCCGCATGCTCGACATTCTCCATACCGAAACCCGTATCGCCACCCAGGCCAACGGCCTGCCCGCGCAATACGACTTCGATACCCGGAAACACCGCTACGAAAAGGAAAGCCTCGACAGCCTGATCTTCAATGGCTCCGAATACGTTAAGGACGGCCTCATGCCCATTACCGAATGGCTCGGCCCCACCCCCTGGTCCCAACGCATGACCGCCATCATCGACAGCATCCTCGACCAGGCCCCTTTCGAGACCCCCTTCGGCCGGCTCCCTTCCAATAACGTCGAAGTCAACGGTGAAATGATGCAGGTCCTCAGCCGCCTCTATTTCAATGCCGGCAATACTCGCTATCTCGATATGGCCTGCCGCATCGCCGATTACTACCTGCTGGGCGATCACCACCCCACCCGCGACTTTACCGAACTGGGCCTGCGCGATCATAACTGCGAACTCATCTCCGGCCTGACCGAGGTTTACGCCGCCTGCCACACGGCCCGCCCGGCCAAAGCCCGCGCCTATCGTCAGCCTATCCAGTCCATGCTGGATGATATCCTCAAATACGGCCGCAACGAATACGGCCTCATGTACCAGACCATCAATCCACGCACCGGCGCCGTCCTCAACCCCACTATCCATGACAACTGGGGCTACAACTATAATGGGTTCTATACCGTCTATCTGCTCGACCGGGAAGAGCCTTATCGCCAGGCGACCCGGTTGGCCCTGTCCAATCTGAAAGACCATTACTGGAAATTCCCCTGGGAGGGTCAGAGTGCGGATGGCATCGCCGATTCGGTTGAAGGCGCGCTCAACCTGTTCAATCGCGAACCGGATAGCGCCGGGGTTCCCGACTGGATCGACGCCAATATCAACCGCATGCTCGACATCCAGAAACCGGATGGCACCATCGAAGGCTGGCACGGGGATGGCAACTACGCCCGCACAGCCATCATGTGGGCGCTCTGGAAACAGCAGGGCGTCACCATCCAGCCCTGGCGCGATGATGTCTGCCTGGGCGCGGTCTGCCAGGATAATCGACTCCACCTCAGCCTGATAGCCGACCAGCCCTGGTCCGGCGTTTTGATCTTCGACCAGCCCCGTTACCGCGCCTTCATGAAACTCCCACTCGATTACCCCCGCATCAATCAGTTCCCACAGTGGTTCACTGTAGAGCCCGCCCAGGAGTATCAGATCACCACCGATACCAACACACCCGCCATCCACCCCGGTGCCCGCCTCATCGACGGCCTCCCGATCCAACTCACCCCCAACACCCTACTGCAACACCTGACAGTGCAACGCCTCTACCGCCAGTAATCAGTACCGCCTGCAATGTACGAATTCATATTGCGAACCATACCACATATCCTGTCCAAAATATTCTGCCTCAAATCATTCCGTCAGGTGCAGCAGACCAAAGAAACTTCAACTGAACTAAAAACCGCCAAACACATCCGGCAGGCCAAAAAGGACCATAACCAGGAGTGCGATTAAAACAAGTAACCGATGACGCACATCTAACAACAGCAATAGGATTCCGGCTACAACATTACTCATAAACATAAATTCCGTTAGAATAATTGATATACCTCTGGGAAGAAAATAGATCGAACGGTTCAAGTCGAGTGTAAAAGCAGCGCCAATGATCAAGATAAACATTATCCAGTAATAATACCAAATAAGTTGGATTAACCTTTTTTGTATTTTCATAGGGAATGCTTTTCCTGATCTATCCTATTAATCCTGTCTAAAATTTTCTTCTTTAACTTATACGGGTATTTCTGTCTCATTACGACAAACAATCTCCCACAAACCAATCAAAAACTCTCAATCGCGCCCGCGTCACGTCCGCGCCCTCTGACCGCCGCCCCGCTCATATCGCGCCGGGCCGGGCCGTCAAATTCCCAGGCCCAGAGTTCCTCAATCGTCGTAAAGGCATCCGCCAGCGTTTTGGCTTGTCGGGCCGCTACGTCGACCAGCCGAACCGAGGATCCCAGCCGTCATTTGTTACCCCGCACAGATTGCCAGGACCACGCCGCCGCTAATATTTTTAATTGCTCTCAACAGGAATTATTCGGCAGTTGTCAATAAGCAGAGAAATTCTATTTTCCCATTGACTATACCATGGTGTTCTCATATTAATGGACATGTCTAAAGATGAAGTCGCTGTCAACTGCCCAGAGAATGTATACCTCTTATTTGGTAAAATATAGTATGGGGTTTCATCGGGTATGGTGTCAAGCCAAGTTCTATTTAGTACCACATCCATTAGAGAGCGATCAGGCATTGGATAGTCATCACACAGTAGCTGGGCGTCAAATGACACTTGCCAATCCCCAGTCCAAGGTAAATCAAAATGCCGATATAGATTTATGCAACCTTCAAGATAAAAAGCCTCTTCACCAGCATATGTAGCTTGTAAATCGGCTCTGGCGCTATACTCTCCTTCTGTACTTAATGGCGCATTCTCGATCATTATTGAATCCAAAAAGAAACCGCATTCCGAGACCCTCCAATGGGTCAAATCTCCAAATTCAAAGTTCATATTTTCAAGCCATGTGCTATCCCATCGATAAGCATCGAGCCAATTATCCGCTAAGATAGCTAAGTCGTTGAAATCTACAACGCCAGACCTGTCGATATCAGCCTCATTGCACCAGTATGCCTCACCGCAAGACACATCCTGCCACCTGTCGGCGAGTAGCGACAAATCAGAAAGATCTACTATATTATTTCTGTCGATATCGTACCGTTTAGTGTACACCCGTGATAAAGATTTCGTCGTATTGTTGTTTATATGAACAGGCAGGCTTGCCGGCGCATTCCAGTCGGCAACCGTTTGATACGAAAGCATATATGTACCGGCGGGGATATTCGTCAGTGTATGGCCGCTATCATACCAGTGGGTTCCATCAATGCTCCATTTAGCATCACTGTCATGAATTTCTTTCGGTTCCAGTAGCACAAACAGGCTTCCCCTCCTGGACACGGTAAATGGCCCATAAACACGGGTGTTATTGCCTTCATCCAACTCATCTACGACATCATAGTAATCCGCCTTGGCAATGACATAGCGGGTGCCGACATCAGAATCTTCAAAAGGATAGCTTACCGAGCCGCTGTCAGACTTTCCGGGTTCCAATGGTTCAATGATTTGATCATCAATGAAATTGGTAGCGTTCAGCGTCTCTGATAATGAAGAGACGATATGAAAACTCGCCTTTGTTTCATCGGCATACCCATGTGTAGAATTATTTTTGACATCCACCTCCCAATTAATGGTATCACCAACATAATAGACCCCGCCATCTGGAGTTGGAGTGGGATCTAAGTCCCTGACGATCAAATCCGCAGGTGGCGGCCCTGAGTAATCGACCACAAGCTTAGGGCGTTTAACATAAGAGACCCCGCTACTGCCATTGGAAAATTCAGCAAAACCATATGTATTGGCCCCTAAAAATAATCCATAATTCATGCTGGGATCATCAATCCAGCTTTGTACATATTGATCTAAATAGGGATTGACCCATATCCATGTCCCAACTCCGCTTGAATCGCTGTTAAAAGTAACGCCGCCTGTATCGGGAACGTTATTCCAGCATACGGTACTTTGTGTCCAACCGCTTATACATTTTAAAAGGCCGATATTATTATTCCCATCATCTCGCAAGCAATTGAGTTCCAATCGTGCCGAGTTAATGGTGCTGCCCGCCGGTATTCCGTTTAGATTGAACTTGAGCAAGCCCGCCCAATAGTTATAGGGTGGTCCCTGATAGTAAATTTGCATGACATTCGCATAGGTATTGTTTACAGTTGGACTGTTGCTGTAAATATTTGCGTATTCGGTTGCCGTTAATGGGACAGTGGTGCCTTGAGAGGCCGGATACTTAAAAGTAACCTCTAGGGTGCATGGGGCAGTTACATTTGTGAGAGGATAGTAAGTGCCGCCGCTTTGTACAACAACTCCTTTCTTCTTCCATACATCGACTACATAACCGGCAGAAGGTGTCGCATTAAAAACCAGACTGCCTCCCGGCTTTACATAGACTTCACCTATCGGGTCGATAGAGCCGTTCGAGTCCGAAGAGACCGTTACCTTGTGCATCATCGACTGGATGGCTTTTGCAATATTGATTCTTGGAGTCACTCTGTTGTTTGCGCCCGCCCTGTGGTCTGCAATGTTGTCACCTGTTGAGGTTAATTTTTCACGGATTTCGTCAGGAGTCAAATAATGACCGAGTATATCATCAGCAGCTTCTTGAATGACCGCAACTGCTCCAGCCACATATGGACAAGCCGCTGAAGTGCCTGAAAAACCGTCATAGATAGACCCGCCTATTATAGTGGTAGCCGCCTGATATGATGGTGCTAACAAATCCAAGCTCCAAGAACTGTTAGAAAAACAAGCCACCTTATCCGGTTCACCCTGCTCAGGTCCACAGATGACAGTATTATTATCTATATACTTGTAGTTTGGTATAGAATTATCGTATACTGCACCCACAGAGATTACATTTGATAAGCAAGCAGGGCTATTCATACCATTGGTATCTCCATCGTTACCTGAAGCAGCGACCAAAGTAATTCCTTTACCTTTTGCAACATTTACTGCATTGTATAAAGAAGTGTATTTATTGTCGCAATATCCATCGTAGGGGCTCAAAAAACCATTTACCCCAAAACTCATACTTATTACGAGCAAACTCGAATCTACGTATTCTTTTTGAAGTGTACACCACTCAATCGCAGAACACACAACATCGGATTCAATATCATTTTTTCCTTCAAGTATTTTCAAAGAATAGAGATGAGAATTATAAGCAACACCTCCGATATAATCATCGTTTAACTCCTTATAATCTAAGCCTCCTGCTGCAATTCCGGCACATGCTGTACCGTGGGTGTCTGAAGGGGTTACATAGGATCCATCACCTGGAACAAAACTTCTCCCGCCTTTAATTTTTGCTGTTAAAACGCCAAATTCTCCGTCTCCAAGATAGGGATGGTCGGCCTCAATACCATTATCGACTATAGCAATAGAAATACCATTTCCGGTGTATTGAGACCTGTAAACATCTCCTCCAATTTGTGGAATACCCTGCTTGGTCAGCAGCTTTCCTTTTTCAATTGGCTCAACAGAATCTATTATTGGATTTATGGATAAAGAGTTCAGGAGATTGGCTGGAATCTCGCAAGAAATAGATGGTATAAGTTGGAAGATGTAACGGATTCTAACTTTCTTATTCTTCAGCAATTTATCAAGAATTCGATCCTGCTGAACAATAATTCGTTCTTCCAACACCATCTCTGCTGGGATATCCGCTCCTTCATCTTCTGAACAGATATTGAGGTTAATAATGACCGGAATAATTTCACGCTTTTCCTGCTCCCATTCCTGGAACTTATGTTCACGAAGTATCTTCTTGTCGCTCTTCATGATGAGCATACGCTCAGTCATATACCGCTTGCCATTTGAGACATATTCGGGTTTATCGGCCCAAGAGCAATTAAGCGTCAAGATTAAGACAATCGCGGAAAACAAGAATTTTCTATACATAGCAAATATCCTTTTTAATATACCCATCCTCAACGTTCCATCTCCTTAAAGCGTCTATCGTTATACAAAATCTCTTTCACACAACAACAAGGCGTACCTGACGTAGAATTTTCAGAAATCAGATTCCCCCAGCCCTCCCAATCTCCGGGTTAATAATAAACTCATCTTCCTCATCATGTTATAGTCTCTTATCGACAACAGGCAACCTAAAAAGAAGTTAATCTTTGAAAATCATCTCGCATCTATGACTATTTTGTTAGGTCCAGAAAAAAGTGTGGAATTTTGGCAATATTTTACCGTAAAAACCACCTGTCATTACATTTGAGTGGCCTGAGAGGAGGATAGACCGGCCAGTGACCTCAGTCTCTCTGATCGGTATGCCACCTGCAACCACAGCTTGCGGGTGCGTCTCCCCCAACCCAATCAAAAACTCTCAATCGCGCCCGCGTCACGCCCGCGCCCTCTGACAGCAGCGCCGCTCATATCGCGCCGGGCCGGGCCGTCAAATTCCCAGGCGTAGAGTTCCTCAATCGTCGTAAAAGCATCCGCCAGCGTCCCGCGGGCAATCCGCATGAATTCCAGCGTGCCATCCAGGTAATCCCCATCCGGACTGCCGCCCACAAACAAATCACTTTCATTCGCCAGCGAAACCGGCCCCAATCCAGCCCCGCGTTGAACCAGCTTGCCATCGACATAAAGCGCCAGCGTTTTAGCCTGCCGGTCCGCCTCTGCCACCAGATGGTGCCACTGCCCATCGGCCAGTTGCTGCTGTGAGATCAATTCCGCCCGTAACCCTCCATCTCCGGCCACCTCAAACCGGGCCCGACCCTCTCGCAGCGACAGCCGATAACCCGCTCCCTGCTTCTTGCCCACAATCAGGCCATCCGCACCCGCCTTGAAATAGACCTCAATCAGAAAATTGCCATTCTCGATCGCGGCCGTCTTCAGATCATCCCCAACATAGGTTACCTCCTTAACCAGCGGATCCTGGCCATGGTTGGCCCGCGTCGCCAGCTTCACCGTATAGGGCCGGGTCAAATCGGCATGCGTCAGCACCGCGTAGCTCTTTTTAGCCGGCGTCAGCTGCAACGCCCCGGCCACAAAATTTTCCAGCGGCCCATCCACATAATCCTCCGAACCGATATTTACCCCGGTCAACGGATACATGGGTTGCAGATAATAATCATCCCGACCGGTCAGATAGTCTTTGGCATACCAGTGCTCATCGAGAATCCGTGTAACTTCATCACCGGCATGATAAAAATTCCACTCCGCCGCCACGCCATAAAGCGACCACGGCACAAAAACCACCGCCCCGCTGTCAACCGCTTTGGACCCGGCCTTCAGCCGGAAGTCCCCCTGCCCGGGATTGCGCAGGGATTGAGCCGTATCCATAAAACCCAGATAAGAAACCAGGCTGTTTTCCTTTTTCAGCGCGGTTTGAAAATCGTTGAGGGTCTCCAGCCAGCGCCCGGAAGGCTCAAACACTCCCATCTGGGCAATATCATAAAAGACATTCCGCGCGTACACATTCGTTTCGCACGCGTATTGATCCTTTTTCGGCCCGGCGTCCCGGGCGTTGCCCTCGGCGGCCGTTTTAGCCGGATCGGCATGACGGAACACCCGCTCACTGATCCCCTGCCAGATATTGCCGACAAACTTGTCCCGCCCCGCCTGCGGCGCCTGCCGGCGTGAACCCACGGTATAGTTATAAGCGGTATTATTAAAAAACGTGTTCTGATAACTGATAATCTCCTGAAAGGCCGCGCAATTGACCAGCGGACTGGTTGGATCGTTCGACAGCCCCCAGGCGATATTATTGAACAGATAGTTCTTGAACCCGCCATCCAGATAATAGGCGTGACCAAACCCGGCCACCTGCTTATTGGTAACGCGCCGGCCCTCCTGCTGGCCCCGCGCGTCGAAACTCAGATTATTAAAGATATAAACCGGCCCATGCTGCCAGCTTTCGATCCCGCCAAAATCGTTCGCGTTCTGCATGGTCTTCCAGGCCTTGTTCTGATGAATCAACACCCGCACCAGCGGCACATCCCCGCGCGTCGCCCCTTTTCCCGCCACCACATTGATCGCCTGGGCGCCGCAGCGCTCCACCACATTCCCGGCGATATGGGCCCGCAGGGGATGGGTCAGATCAAAGGTACACCCGCGCTCATAACGGGGCGCGCGAAACCCGACATTCGTGGCATAGTTCCGGTAAAGACAGATATTGTCCAATACCCCCACCAGATCGGCAAACCCCCATCCGGCTCCCGCGGTAAAATGGGCCGCGCCCACATCACCATTGCGAAAGACAGTGTCTTCCACCACAATATCGGTAATCGGCGAACCGATCCCGATCGCGCGCATCCGGATCCCCATCACCACATCCTCAAAGTTGCAATTCGCGATCCGCACATCCTGCGCCCGGCCCCAGAACCGGATACAGGCCGGCTCCGCGTCCGGCCGGGTTCCCCAGGGCTGGCTGCTGAAATCCCACGATGCCACATCCAGGTTCCAGGGCTGCGTCGTCCAGCGAAAATCCAGCCCCGTAATCTCCAGATGCGCCACATCATCCCCCAGAATCAAATCCGGATACTGCCCCGCCTCGATCCGTACACTACCCGGCTCGATCCCACCCGGCAAACGCAGGTACAGCGTCCCGCCCCGGCCGCGCTTCTCGAACCAGAACTCACCTGCCGGATCATCCAGATACTGCGGCTTGTCTTCCAGATAATACCGCATCCCCCGAAAGATAATCGATGCGTTCCCCCCGCCCGTCCAGCGCTCGAACTTGACGGAGCCATCGGCCGGATCGTAATCACCCACCTTCGAGGGATAAGGCGTCCCCATCACCCAGCCAAACTCCGAATAGATCAAAGCGCCCTTGACAAAGTCCGGATCGAGCCCCTGGAGGTTTATGCTATCATTCGCGCTGAATCCCTCTTTCGCCTGAAATGGATGCCGGTTATTCGTCCAGCTGAACCACTGGGCCTTATGATCTTCCGGCTGACTCTGCCAGTTCGGATGCCGCGCCAGCGGAATCCGCATCGCCTTGCCCGTGCTATCGATCATCCAGACCGTTCTCGGTGCGAAATCCAGCGTAGCTTTCCACACCGCCTGAGGCTCAGGGATTTCGCTGCGATCAGCCCCCCGGCTCCATCCGGTTACCGGCTGGGATCCCGCTAGAATCGCCGGCCCATTCCCCCACGCCGGATCACGCGTCAGACGAATCGGACTCCCGGCCATCCCCTTTTCTCTAACCGTCAGCTGACCCCGGTAGATCACCCCACCTTTGAACACGTAGGTATCCACCCCCTTCGCCGCTGCCGCCTGACCGGTAGCTGCCCGGTCCCACGGATGATGCCGCCACGGCCGCTCGCGGGTCGCGCCGTCGTTGCTGTCAGACCCATTGTCAAAATCGATATTGCGTACCATCTCCCCCGTCACAAATCGAAAGGGCTCCGGCGTCCAGGCAATATCCCCCGCTTCCGATACCCTGGCGTAATCCCGCTGCCAGGCAAACTCCGCCTCAGCCGCCTGTACCCCAACAGAACTCAAAGCAATGCATAAAAAAACACCAACGATTCGACACGCCCAATGGTTCATGATTACTCTCCCAGCTAGTAGAGAATTTAGTTAGTTTATCATTTCCTATATCATCAATCAGATTTTAACTCCTTCACCGATTTGATCGCCTTCAGGTACTGCCCTTCCGGATCCCCTTTCGTCGGTACCAGATACCCCCCTTCGCCCAGTTCATTCCAGGCGTAAATCAACGCCATCCGCTCCCGGGTCGCCGAATCCGGATGTTCATCCATCCACTTCACCGCGTCCTGCAACACCGCCTCAAATTGCTCCGGAGTCCGGCCGGTGAAATACCAGCCCTCTTTCTGATTCAGCCCGGCCGGCCCTTCCCAGGGCCGCTTATCCCAGTTCGCCGTGATAATGGGGATATACGGCTGCTGCGGACTGCCTTTCCACGCCGCCCGCTGGGCGTCCGCCAACTCAGCAAAGGTATGCTCCGCCGCCCCATCCGCGTAGCCGGGCACAATATTATAATGGGCCTTATACGCAAATCCCGTTTCGACATCTCCGCCCCCACAGCCTGCCACCGCCACTCCCGGCAAACCGCCCTCTTTAACCGCCGCCTGCAAGCTGTCCAGTTCCTCACGGCTCACACCCCAGGGACTGAATATAAGTATCACCGGCTTCCCATCCAGGGTCAGATGCTGCGGATGCTTAAAATAAGTCAGCCAGTATTTCCCGGCCGCTTTCCACTGCTCCGGCCCTTTAATCTCAAATCCGCCATGATTGGCCACCAGCAGACAGAACTTGAGCCGCTGGTTATTCTTCGCCCGCAAAAACAGGTTCAATCCCGTATGCTTGGGATCGGTCTGAATCGCTTGTTGATTGATCGGCCCTCCGTTATCATGCCAGTACCAGCAGAAAGCAAAAAAATCCAGCCCATGCTCCGCCGCCAGATCGATCTGCCGCGTCATAATGGCCGCGCTGTCATCCCGCCAGCCCCACAGCGGTTCCCGGTCCGGAAATTCCTCAATCATCCGCCGCGTCAGATGCGTCGGCGCATACTTAGCCCACGGCTGCCCCGGATCATCTGCCCACTGGCTCTTCCCCGACCAGCCATCGAAATAATAAGCCCCCAAAGTCAAACGGTTATTTTTAGTTGAACGTTCCTCTTTGGCTTCCTGGGACCACACTGGCAGCATCATGCCACCCACAATCATCAGTACAGTAACAATCTGTTTCATATATGAACTTCCTGTTCATTCATTCTTTTGTTTTTTTGTCTTCAGATGGGGCTTCCCCATAAAATTTAATCGCACGTTCCTGTTCCTAAACGACATCGAACCCGATTTTATTCACAGATTCTACTTTCTATGCAATGAGTAAGGGGCTGTAAATAAATAAATGCTGCAATTTATCGCCCAGCTTGTCGTCAGATTCAGTCGCGCCGATTGAGCAAAACCGCAGGCATAGCTGTTCTATGTCGAGGATTTTGCGATTGAGAAGCGGCTGAAGATGGCGGCAAGATGGGATGAGAAATGCAGTATTTATTTATTGACGGTCCCTAAGCCCTGCGGCACATTCCTGTATAAACAGAACGTCCCGTTTATTAATCTCTTAATCCAGAGGGAGTTACAACGTTCTCTTCCCATCGCGCCTTTTCTTTATATAATAGATGTCATTATTTTGGTGTAACGTTGCTGCCAACGCCTGTTAAGGAACCTGCTAATGAAGTACTCACTGTCCTTTCTGCTCCTGTTGTGTCTGGCAATTATGAATTCTTCACTCCCGGCCGCCGACTCCTCTCCGGCCCGGCCCAATATCCTCTTCATCGCCGTCGATGATCTGCGTCCCGAACTGGGCTGTTACGGCTGCGATTATATCAAAAGCCCCAATCTCGACCAGCTGGCCAAAGTCGGCATGGTCTTCAATCGCGCCTATTGCCAGCAGGCCGTCTGCTCCCCCTCGCGTACCAGCCTGATGACCGGTATGCGGCCCGATACTACCCGCGTCTGGGATTTAGTCACCCATTTCCGGACCGCAGTCCCCAACGTGGTCACTCTCGGCCAGCATTTCAAACAGAACGGCTATTTCGTGCAGGGTATGGGCAAGATTTACCACGGCGGCTACGACGATCCGCCCACCTGGTCCGTCCCCTGGCAAAATCCCACCGGCGTGGGCTATGCCCTGCCGGAAAACCTGTCGCTCAACCAGCGTCAATACAAAATCGACGCAAACGGCAAACGCCAGAAAATCTCCGGTTTTGACACCCGCGGCCCTGCCTTCGAAGGCGCCGATGTCCCCGACAACACCTTCACCGATGGCAAAGTCGCCGAACTGGCGGTAAAAACACTGCGTGACCTGGCCGCTAAAGAGGAGCCATTCTTCCTGGCCGTTGGATTCGTCAAGCCCCATCTCCCCTTCGTCTCGCCCAAGCGCTACTGGGACCTCTACGATCCGGCCCAAATTCAACTGGCTCCCAACAAATTTCTGCCCAAAGACGCCCCCGAATACGCCATCCTCCCCGGCGGTGAAATGCGTTCCTATCACGGTATCCCCAAGGAATCCATCCCCGATGACCTGGCCCGTCAGCTCAAACACGGCTATTACGCCGCCACCAGCTATACCGACGCGCAAATCGGCAAGGTGCTGGATGAACTGGACCGCCTGGACCTGCGCCGGAATACCATCATCATCGTCTGGGGCGATCACGGCTGGAAGCTGGGCGAACACGACGCCTGGTGCAAACACAGCAACTGCGAAAACGACACCAACGCCCCGCTGATCCTGTCGGTTCCCAACATGAAACAGGCCGGCAAGCGTACCGACGCCCTGGTTGAATTCGTCGATATCTACCCCACCCTGTGCGATCTGGCCGGCCTGCCCCTGCCCGGCCATCTGGAAGGCGCCAGTTTCAAACCCGTGCTGGACAACCCGCAACGCCCCTGGAAACCCGCCGTATTCAGCCAGTACCCCCGCAGCTACAATCGCAAACCTCTCATGGGCTACACCATGCGCACCGACCGCTACCGCTTTACCGTCTGGGTCCAGCGCAACGATCATACCAAAATCGAAGCCACCGAACTCTACGACCACCAGACCGACCCCCAGGAAAACACCAATATCGCCAACGACACCACCCACACCCAACTGGTCCAGCGCCTCATGGCCCAATGGCGCAAAGGCTGGCAAGGCGCCCGGCCCCAATAATCCGAACGCCCAGATACTGACTTTGCAGTTTGACAGGTAGAGACGCAATGCCTTGCGTCTCGTCATCTTGAGTCTCAGATAACCCGGAAATAAAAAGCGACTCGCAGAACATCAAGGAAGCACCATGACTAATCACATAACCAGCGTCACCTTATTACACGAAAAATACCCTACCCGGGACCACTACCCCTTCAACCTGCCCATTTTCCAGCAGACCCGGCAGATCGAATTCGACACCCCCGTCACCCTGTTCGTCGGCGAAAACGGCGCGGGCAAATCCACCCTGTTGGAAGCGCTGGCCCAAGGCAGCGGGATTCACATCTGGCGAAAATCGGATGGCCGCCGTTATCAATTCAACCAGTACGAAACATTTTTACAGTATTGTCTGGCCGTGCAATGGTCCGACGGCAAGGTACCCGGCGCCTATTTCGGCTCCGAAACCTTCAAGGACTTCGCTTCCATTCTTGATGAATGGGCCGCCGCCGACCCGCAGCAATTGCAGCATTTCGGCGGCAAATCCCTGATCACCCAGTCCCACGGCCAATCCGTCATGTCTTATTTCCGCTCCCGCTACCAGAAAAAGGGCATCTACCTGCTGGACGAACCCGAAACCGCCCTCTCTCCGCGCAGCCAGCTGGAACTGCTGGATGTCATCGCCCGGAACACTCACGCCGGCCATGCCCAGTTTATCATCGCCACCCATTCCCCCATCCTGCTGGCCTGCCCCAACGCCACCATCTACAGCTTCGACCACGAAACCGTCCGACCCATCCAATACGAACAAACCAGCCACTACCAGATCTACCGCAAATTCCTGCTGGAGCGGGCCAACTGACCTAAGAACAACTTACTCCTTTTTTAACAACAACTTACCAGCAACCTGGCCACGGCTGCCCATTCAAATTGCCCCGCTTTGCCTGTTTTTAACTTTGGCAATCCCCAATTTCCTGTAATAATGCACTCCGAAACACGACTCCGATCCCAGCCGTTGTCATGAGAACAACAGTGTTGATACTGCTAACAATTGAAAATGCCCGCTGGGCCGTAATATAAGTTCTACACGAGTAAAAACTTATATTGCGAGCGCTCGAAAATTTTCATACCCATTGGGTACGAGGTAGCCATGAACAATCTTTTTGAAATGCCCCAGTTTGCTATTTTATTGGCCTTTTCGATTCCCATCACCGCTATCATCGGCTCCTGCTGGGTCAAAGTCCATCAGCTCCGCTACGAACACAACATGAAACGCGCCATGATCGAACGCGGCATGTCCGCCGAAGAAATCGAACGCGTCATCAAGGCAACCCCTGCCAAACCAACCCACAAAAAACATGATTTTTAACCGCCTTGTATCAACCCGACGAATCTGACCCCACCCCCTGTCGTACAAACTCCCCCATTAACCGGTTTTAAGCCGGCCATCCCCGTTGTTTTACTTCATCGACATAGCGTCATGTCGTCAACGTTTAAAATCACTACATTACATTCTTCCTCCTTACTGAACAGAACCCCATAATACGACAAATAACCAAATTTCAAATTCCTTTTCATAACTTCATCCCCCGGTTAAACCCTGACAGATACCGACAAAAAGGATAAATATCGAATGAAATGATGGAATCCGATTAGAGTGTAACTGTATAATCCATCAGGTTTAACATTGTTTTATACATTAGGATTTATGAAAATCGCGTTATGAAAAAAGAAGATCTGGCATTTTGTGGTTTAAATTGTGATTTATGTAAAAGCAGATTCCTGGATATCAGGGAAAAGATAAAGATTCTTGATGAAGCGTTTGAAAAGGTCAACATGGCAGAAGTTTCCAAGGTCATCCCATTTATGAAATCCAAATATCGCGGATATAAGAAGCTGGCCGCTTCCTGCAATCATGTATGTCCGGGATGCCGGAATAAAGGCGGCAATCCTTTTTGCGGTATTCGCAAGTGTGCCACTAAAAAGGGCTATTTTACTTGCGCGGAGTGTGATTCTTTATGTAAAAAATTCAATCTGCTGTTTAAAGTCCATGTTGACAATGAGATTCAGTGCAATATCGAGCATATCAGAACAAAAGGGATCGATTCATTGATCGAGGCATTTATAAAACAAAGTTAGGGTCCGTAAATAAATGCTGCATTGATCGCACAGCTTGTCGTCAGATTCAGATGCGCCGATTGAGCGAAACCGCAGGCAGTGCTAATCTATGTCGAGGATTTCGCAATGGAGAAGCGGCTGAAGAGGACGGCAAGCTGGGTTGAGAAATGAAGGTGTTATTTATTTACGGTCCCTTGACTAGCTTTTTGTTCTTATGTTTTATAAGCAAAGTAATTACTTCATCTTACCAGATATTTTAATGGTCCCGAACTTTTTATCCTGTTGATCCTGTGATCCTGTCTAAATGGCTGTTTATCTTAGTGGTTTGTGTGAACCATTTCTTCTTTGGTTGCGGCTTGACCGCCCTGTGTCAATTGAAAGGGACAAACCGTTTCCATAGAGAGGCCCGAAGGTCGAAGATCCGCCTCAGGAGGAGCCGGGAGTTTTTAGCCGGTGCCGTAAGGCTCCGGAGTCAGAGTAGCGAAATGAAAAAGAGGCCCGAAGGGCCGAAAGAAGTTGGGGTAGGAAAAAACGCATTGATCGGCCCTGTGTCCTCGGCAAGTTGTCTCGGATATCACCTTCAAACGCAGCGAAGCGAATCTTGTGGGTGCATGACACCGAATGCAAAACGCGTTCGATACAACACTCCCGCCGTAAGGCGATATCAACAGATTCACATGCTCGGGAAAAACAACAAACACCCGGATATCATACTGCCCTTTCTTGCGATAGCCGCTAATAGACTCCATAAGCCTGTTTCCCATTTGGTCTCATATTCAATCTCCCATTGTCAGTCTGAATCAATCCCCCGATTATGCCACTGGCCCTTCGTGAAGCGCCGAAGGCCGAAAGATCCGCCTCAGGAGGATGCGCTTCGTGTAGCCGCTGGTCGAAGATCCGCCTCAGGAGGACGGCTTCGCGGTTTAGACTTTTTTCTCTTTAAGTTTTTTAACGGTTGCGATTCAATCGCCCTGTGTCTTTCCATGATTCTAATGGCTGTTATCTGTTTATCATATCTCAAATTTGTACCAACTATCAAATCACCTGACTATATTACATCTCCCCCTCACCACAACACCTCCTCCTCATCTATCGTCCCCAGCCACGCCTCGGCAAGCAGGCCAAAGCCCTCATCCTGCGCCCGCCTATCACCCGATCACTACCCATTCTTCCAGGTATTCAATACCTGGGCAAGCCACTCTCTTTCCGGCTCCTTGAGGCTTTCACCAATGGTAATCCGATCCGCCCCAACATCAAACCTCAACCGCTGCGCCTCCCCCAACCCTTCCAGAACGAACTCAGGACACTCGGCCCGTGAAAATTCGTAGATCTTTCTCTTTTGAAACATCATCGAGAATGGATTCACCATACCCTGGTTCCTTCGCATCCCATAATATGGATTCATATAGTTCGTCGGGGCCGATCCCGTATCGTACTTAAAAAAGTCACCTTCCAGCGTAACCGCTTCTGGATATTGAGTCCGAATCAGTTGAAAAAGCGTATAACCGGCAAACAATCCTCCCAGGGCCCACCCAGCCAGCCATATAGCCAGGAACGCGCTTGGCCCTTTGCCTGTAAGAAGTGTTCCTCCGGCAAAAAGAAAACCGACAAACCAGCCACACAGCCAGAAGCTCAGAAAGGCAATGATAAAATAACGCATCGGCCCTCCACTCGGTTTCTTCCAGAACAGGGTAACCCCACTCAGATCATACCGGCTCTTTATCTGCGAATTTACTGGCGGTTCGGATAGATTCATAACATTCTCCCATAAAACAAAATCTCCTCAAAATATTACTGATGAAATCATATTTTTCAATCGGCTATATTAAACTTAATCAATTCCAATCTGAATAGTAAGCGAAAATTTCGAAGATCACAGACCAAAGCCACGTTGCCCCTCAATCATTCGCTGCCAGTAATTCAGCATGCCAGAGGTTCTGGGATCATTTATCATCTTTAGGGCTTCTAACGCTCCTGAAGCAATCACACTCATGCCATCTTTGGCTTCCCTGATCAGTGGTTCCACAGCCCGCGGATCGCCTATTCTTCCCAAGGCGATAGCCGCTGCCCGTTGATAGGCCAAATCATCCTGGCTGTAGGGCCCTGGTCTTGTCAGAATCTCGATCAGCCTCTCGACTGCACGGGGATCTTTGAGGTATCCCAAAGCCACTACAACATTGGGGCAGTGGTCGAAGTGAGTAAAGATGTTCAGCAGAAACGGTACCGCCCGCTTTCCGATACGCGCCAATCCTTCAGGCTCGGCATTGCGAATTATACACGTATCACCATTTTTTATGCATTCATAAAGAGCCTCAGTGGCTTCCGAACAGTTGATCTGCGAGAGAGCCTTGGCAACGCTTGAGCGAACATTGATAGATTTTATTGATAACGCTTTGATAAGTGGTTGGACAGCAAAACGTGTGCCAATTTTACCCAAAGTACAAGCGGCTAGAGATACAATGGTTGAGTTGGCGTCCTCCAAAGCCTGTATCAATGCGTTTATGGCTCTATCATCGCACCATTGGCTCAATGCCATGACCGCGCGCTCACGAATGCTGGCATCTTTATCACTAAGCGCTTCAATATGAATATCAATAGTTTTGTTGCAATGTATCTCTTTAAACACCTTTGAGAATTCATAAGCATCGTGACTGACCTTCTCGTTATAGAAGGCTTTTGTAATCGCCAATGCCACACCGGGAGCTTTCATGGCTGCAAGAGAATTAGCCGCACTAGAGCGCACAAAGAAGCTATCATCGCCCAGTACCTCGATCAGCACATCAGCGGATGAGAGGAATCGCTTTTGTCCCAGTTGTGTAACAGCAGAACTGCGAACACTGGGGTCACGTCTAATAGCTCTGATCAGAGCCACTTCTGCCAAGTGGTTTTCACTTCTGCCCAGTTCGAAGATGTAATCATCACGGTTTCTTAGAATTGCATCCAAAGCCCAGTCAAGACCTTTCGTTCCAAACTTCCGAAGGACATGGGCTGCCGCCTGGCGTACTTGTACATCCTCATCTCCCAAAAATCCTACAAGATACTCCTCCGTACCTTTACTCCCGAGTTGTCCCAATCGTTTTATTGCCTTTACTCTGTCAATAGGCTTTTCCGATCTAGAAAGCTTTCTGCTGTTGGACCATATAAAAAACCACTTCAACATCTTTCAACCTTTCCTGTTCAATGTGATATTTATATATTGAATAATACTGGTCTGCCTCTGCCTTATGTACCATTTTATATAAAAGTAGCTAACGTTATTGAGACCTCTCTGGTTTAGTCTTGTAGAACTGGTAAAACTTCTTTTGCCCATGTCTATTGATCCACCGTGGCGGATTGATCAAAACAACTTCCCTTCATCATCTTCATTCTTATTTCTCCGGTGCCTAACGCATCATCGCCAATCAGGAACCAACCAGTCCCGGTCCAATAGCCATCGCCATAAACGCTACCGCCAGTTCCGCACATCCTGCCATCCATCGTATCCATATCTCCAATCATCTCATTATTGATAAAGTCCTCTCATCAACGACATAAATTTAATTTTACCCATTCATTCCCGCCAATCAACAAATAATCCCCCCAGTTTTTCCATTTGCATTCTAAATTCTCCCGCCCCTTTATTACCCTCCATACCCTTCCAGATCTTGCTGGTAATCCCGATTGTCCTCCCCCACAGACTGGTCCGTGCCCGTCTGTGTCAGTCTGTGCCCGTCCGTGTCCGTCCTTTAAAACAAAGTGAATAATTCATGTTCCCCCATAAATTCACACAACCCATTATAATATAATCCCTTAAAACCCTATAAGACCTATATCGACCTATAAGACCTATGTTTTTCATAAATTT
Source organism: Sedimentisphaerales bacterium (assembly GCA_963663965.2). Classification (GTDB taxonomy): domain Bacteria; phylum Planctomycetota; class Phycisphaerae; order Sedimentisphaerales; family SM23-30. Next base: position 584,467 of record CAXXFK010000028.1, on the reverse strand, counting down.
AATTAATTATTTTATTTGACTAAAATTAAACGACAGTCTATAATACCAAAGTCGACCCAACAGCCCCCAATCCACCCGCAAGTCCCCGGCATACCCCGCCTCAACCGGCCACTCCCACGCCACCTAGAAGCGTAGCAAAGCGCAGCTTCTGGGTGCATGCGTCGCCTTGTGAGTTCCAATTTGAATAGCGCTTGAAGAAAAATAAGAACATCCGCCTCGTGGCGGACGGCCCAACGGGCCGGCATGAAATAGCCCAGGGCAGAGCGAGTCCCGATCCATCGGGACGAGCGCCACCCTGGGTAACAAACCCGAATTTGAAAATTTTTAACCCACGCCTCGTAGAGGCGTACCGCCAGGATATCTCGCAAAAGAGATAGATAAAACTAACCATGAGCACAGCGAATACTAATAGAAAACGAAACAAAGCCAATGGGTTAAAATATTGCCATAACCCTAACAATATATCGAGCTTAACAAAAAATAAAAAACTCATCCGCCTCAAGGCGGATACAAATAATATCTCGGAGAGATCAAAAGCGCATAGCCCGCCAATTCATTGGCGGGAATACCCGAACCAGAGTTAGAAAATTTTAAACCCACGCCTCGCAGAGGCGTACCGCCAGGATATCTCGCAAAAGAGATAGATAAAACTAACCATGAGCACAGCGAATACTAATAGAAAACGAAACAAAGCCAATGGGTTAAAATATTGCCATAACCCTAACAATATATCGAGCTTAACAAAAAATAAAAACTCATCCGCCTCAAGGCGGATACAAATAATATCTCGGAGAGATCAAAAGCGCATAGCCCGCCAATTCATTGGCGGGAATACCCGAACCAGAGTTAGAAAATTTTAAACCCACGCCTCGCAGAGGCGTACCGACAGGATATCTCGCAAAAGAGATAGATAAAACCAAACATGAGCGCAGCGAATACCAACACAAAACGAAACAAAGCCAATATAAAAAAATATCGCCCTAACCTCAGCAACGAAATGAGCTTAACCAAAATAATAATTTCATCCGCTACCCAACGGCTACCCAAAACAGCCCAACGGGGCATAATAAAACAGCCCAGGCTGTTATGGTAATTAAAAATGTTTTTTCAGTTGAAACAGAAATGACAACTATGCTACAATATTTTAAGTTTCGTAAAGGTGTTGGAAAAGCAAGTCTTTTCTATTAAAGGTCACTTTCGTATAAAATTGATGAACGAGTTTGTTTATCCATAGTGAGCGGCATTCGTAACCGCTTTCGATAAAACGTTTTACACTTTGTGGAGATTAGACAGATGAAAAAAGCATTTTTGTTTTCTTTGTGTGTTGTCCTGGCTTCGCTGGCGAACGCCATGACAATTACCAACGGCGACTTTGAAACCGGCGGTGGAGAAAATATTACTGACGTCACCGGCTGGTATGACAACAACACCACCGGATTTTGGGAAGATGCCTGGCAAACCAACGCCAGCTCGATCACCCCAAACGGAACCAATGTCGTGGTATTTTGTTCATGGGATACGGTGGATGGGGATCCCCTGGCCGGTTCATACCTCTACCAGAGTATCGGAACCTCAGCCGGCGAGTCTTCGATTATGATCGGCTTCGATTGGGGTTGCCCCGATGACGTAGCCGCTGGCCGGCATGATGCCCTGACCGTAGCTGCCTTTGCCAGCGATGGCACATTTATTGCCGATGATTTACTCGATGTACGCGGCGCCGCCGGTGTCACCCTGCTCGATTCTGCATCCTATGACTATATTGCCCTGGGCACGGATGGTGAGATTTTCCCAGTCGTTGTGACGCTGGATCTTTCCGGAGCCAACGCCGGAGACGAAATCTTCCTGCGTTTCAACAACTATTTGCCAGAAGTAGGCGCCGATCCATGGCCGGTATTGGACAACGTCCATATCGTTCCGGAACCGGCCACCCTGGCTCTGCTGGGACTGGGCGGACTGTTAATGCGGAAGCGCAAATAGTTAACGATAACAGAATCGATCTTCAGGTATCGAAAAAACATCAAAAAGGCTCTTCCTTTCGAGGGAGAGCCTTTTCTGTTCTTATCCCGCCGATTGCACCCAATAGAATTCTCCCACGAGCCAGAACCAAAACGAAACGAACCCAAACTCAGCCAAATCAACCATAATACATTACCATTCAATAAGTTACGTCACACAACCAAGCCGCCCACCACTCACCCCTCCTTCCAGTAAATATCCATCCCACACTCCCCGCACCGGAAACAGACCCGAAACGTCTGCCCCGCCTCATCCCGCAGTATCATCGGCTCCGCCGGCTCCACTCGTTGCCCGCCACAACGCCCCATCTCATGCAGAATACAATACTTGGTTGTCATCACCACCTGCCCATGCAGATCCTCCCCTGTCTCAGCCCCCGCGTCAATCGTTTCCACCCCACACCGGCGATAAAACGCCAGCGCCTTCTGATTAATCACATTACCCCGAAAGCTCAACCGCTTTTCCGGATACGGTGCCTCGCTCTTAACCGTTTTCCCCTCCAGCCTGGGGTAAGCCCCCAGCCGCGCCGCCAGCATCCGCTCCACCCAGTCCCGCTTCAGCTGGTTCAAAACACTCACCGCGAAAAAACAGACCGGCTCCATCCGCACCGTCAGCAATTGGCATTCAAATAGTGTATTGCCCAGCTTCTTCAATTGCGTCTGGATCGTTTTCAACGCCGCCTCCGGTTGACGGGCCGGCTCCAGCGCCATCTCCAAAGCCACCTCCGCCCGGTTCCCCTCTTCATCCTCGCCCGCCAGCGTCACTCCCGTATCTGTCCGCGTCAACGTCAATTCAACTGACACCTTTCGACTGGCAGGCGACGTTTTGAAATGCTTCTCGAATTCATGATTGTAATTCCGATAGATTTCCTGCCCTGCCATAATCCCCTTACTCTCCGCCGGGGTCACCCAATCACCCTCCACCCGATTTACATTCGTCCCATCCAACTGCCGGTCCCGGTTCCAGTAACAGATCCCATCCCCATTATGCAAATCCGCCTTTCGATCCAGCCTGAAGCTCCGGCCCCGCGCCTCTTTGACCACCCCCATAAATTCACCAATCGATTTGGGCGAATGGATCGCTCCCCAGCCTTTTCGCAGGCCATCGATCCCATACTCGCTGTAACCACGATTGAATGTCTTGGCCAGATCCGGTTCAAAACACAGTTCTACCCGTCCAGACGAACTTTTCCGCATCCCCCGCTCAGCCAGCGCCACATCCAGCGCGCGCCGGTAATACCCCGTCACATTTGCCACATAAGCCGTATCTTTTAAGCGCCCTTCAATCTTAAAAGAACTCACCCCGGCATCCAGCAACTGCCCCAGATGGCTCGATAAATTCAAATCCTTCAAAGAAAGCCAATACCGTTTGTCACCCACCACTTTACCATGATCGTCTTCCAACGAATATTCCCGGCGACAAGGCTGGGCGCACTGCCCGCGATTCCCACTGCGCCCGCCCAGCACATAACTCATATAACACTGCCCGCTGGTCCCGACACATAACGCCCCATGGATAAAACACTCCAACTCGATCCCGGTCTGCGCGCTAATTTCACAAATCTGCTCGATGGTCAATTCCCGCGCCAGTATCGCCCGGCAAAACCCAACCGACTCCAGAAACGCCACCCGTTCCGGCGAATGGTTATGCGTCTGGGTGCTGGCAATCAACGCCAGCGGCGGCAACGCCAACTCCAGCAACCCCATATCCTGAATAATCAAGCCATCCACCCCGGCCTCATACGCTGCCCAGGCAATCTCACGCGCCGGCTCCAATTCCTGATCGAATAACAACGTATTCATCGCCAGATACACCCTTGCATAATAAGGATGTGCGAACGCCACCAGTCGCTCAATATCTTCCATCGAATTTCCCGCCGCCTCCCGCGCGCTGAACGCGCTCGCCCCAACATACACCGCGTCAGCGCCGCATAAAATCGCCGCCTGACCACCGGCCAGATCTCGTGCCGGCGCCAGCAATTCGATCCGGCGTACTGATGAACTAGTCTGCCTTTTATGACTGTGCGACATTTCACAACTCGTTGATTAAAAAGAGGTTATTGGGCATTTTCATTGCCTGAAATTGTATTCCATGCATCGAATTCTGACACGAAAAAATGTAAAAAAACGGTAAACTCATATTTTTTTCGAACTTCTTAAAACTTCTATCATATTAAATTGAAAGTAGTTACAAAATATAGCGATTAGAAAATTGAATCAGATTTTATCATGGGCCTCTTCCCTTTAATTTTGCCCTTTATAATCCTCTAGTTGATGATTTATTTGACAATTTAACCTTTTAAATACTCAAGGAGTTAGTCATGAAAAGATATTGGACTGTTTTTGCGATCGTAGCTTTGGCGGCTCTGGTTTTCGCCGTTGGCATGACCGGTAACAATAACGCAACCTGCTCCAGCGGTTCGGATGCAACCTGTGCAGCGAAATCTTCTCAGACATGCAGTGGAGAAGCAAGTAGTTGTGGCACCTGCCAGAGTGAAAAGACCTGTAGTGATAAGGAAGCTGCATGTAGTGGAAGTTGCGAAGAAGGCGCCGGCAAATGTTGCGGTACCTGTAAAGAAGCGGACAAAGAATGCTGTGGCAAGTGTAAAGATGAAACTGCGGCAAGTTCTAATGAAGTCTCTTGCGGCAAAAAGAAAGGTGACGGCAAATGTGGCGGCGACAAGAAAGCTGATGACACCAACATGATTGCTTGCGGAAAAAAGAAAGGCGATGGCAAATGCGGCGGCGACAAGAAAGCTGATGACACCACCATGATTGCTTGCGGAAAGAAGAAAGGTGACGGCAAATGTGATGGCGATAAAAAGTTATCCGTGGCCTGATTGATATCCTCACGGAAAGAGCCTTTAAAGCGAATTGGAAGATTTGAGAAATCGTAAAGAAAGGAGAGCCTATGGTATAGACTCGAATCTTTTAGACTTCTACATGGTTACCTGATTCCATCTTACCTGTTTGTAGAAACCATTCATTCAATAAGAAACGGCCTCATCCATATAAGGGAGGCCGTTTTTATGCGCCTGAAAAGAATAAGTCCTCTATCAGAATTTTTACCCCTATCCCGATTAATATCAAACCGCCGGTTAATTCCATTTTATTACCCAGCAAGCGGCCCAATTTCTGCCCGGCAACCATCCCCAGCACGGTCATTCCTCCCGCCACCAGCCCGATCACCACACTGGGCGCCCATATTCTCACTCCCAGCATCGCCATCGATAAACCAATTGCCAGGGCATCGATACTGGTCGCCACGGACAACATAACCATGGTTAATCCTCGCGTCGGATCGTTTTTCTGTTCGTCATCTTGCGACCTTAACGCCTCATAGATCATTTTCCCGCCAATAAAACTCAGTAAACCAAACGCGATCCAGTGATCGATTGCCTTGATATAACTTTCAATCGTCAAACCGGCAAACCAGCCCAGAATCGGCATCATAAATTGAAATAGCCCGAAATGAAATCCCAGTCGAAAAATGGCCCGTCCGGTCAATCGCGGCAACGTTACGCCGGCGCTGATCGCCACCGCAAAGGCGTCCATCGCCAGGGCAAATGCAATTAATATCACAGTAAGCCAGCTCATAACTTCTTTTAATTTAACAAAATTGAGAAAACTCTTTTCAGCGCAATTTTCATCGATTATAGTAGATTACTGACAGATTATCGTATAATTTCCAGAAACTTTTTCCAAATTGGTATTTATTCAGATGGCAGGATATTGCAATATCACAGAATGTGAGACGCCCGTACGGGTACGGTATTACGAAGTCGATCGGCAAAACGCGGTCCACCACAGTGTTTACAGTCGCTATTTCGAGATGGGCCGCACCGAACTGCTGCGGGTAAATGGATACGATTATAAAACGTTGGAAGACAATGGCTTTATTCTGGTCGTCGCCCGCCTGGACTGTCGATTCCGGGCGCCGGCTCGTTATGACGATGAACTGATTATCCACACCCAAACCGGAAAAATCGACCGGGTCCGCCTGGAACACCTCTATACCATTAAACGCATTTCCGATAAACGCATCATCGCCGAAGGACGCACAGAACTGGTTCATGTGGATATGACGGGACGATTACAGCCGTTACCCGACTTACTGCGGCCGGAGGGAAACAATCCGATCTGATAGAGTTCAATAGTTTATTTGATACCGGCCTGAATCGCCCGTGCCAGTGCTTCTGCCTGATTTTCCGCGTATTCCCCTTGCGGACCATGACTGAAAATGCGATCATCAGCCACCCGGGGAACAATATGAAAATGAATATGATCCACTAATTGCCCGGCTTCCCGCCGGTTATTATTTAATACATTAAATGCGGTCGTTTCAGTCGCAGCCATGATTGCCTGGGCAATTTTTGGCATGGCCCGGGCTATCGCCGCCATCGTTTTCGGCGGACACACATCCAGCGTGGCAAAATGCTTTTTCGGAATTATCAGAGTATGACCCAGACTCCAGGGATGAATATCCAGAAAAGCCAGCGTTTCCACATCTTCATATACCTGATAACAGGGAATCCGACCGTCGACGATTTTACAGAATATACAAGACGAAGTCATGTTCGCGTCCTTCGGGCTAGAAAATTATTTCTGATTTTTCCAAAAAAAAACGGACTATCAATATGATAATCCGTTGAAATATTTCGATGCAAGATAAAAATTATTGTTTATCTTCGGCTTCGGTATCGGGTTGACTTTCCTGCGCGGCTGATTCTTCCGCCTGTTCAACAACTTCTTCGGCTGGTTGTTCGGGTTCAGTGTTCGGTTTTGTCTCAGCAGCGCCCTTGCCTTTGGCCGATTTTTGTTTGGGTTTTACCGGTCCGTCAATTAATTGCAGCATGGCTTGCTGGCCATTATCTCCAATCCGGCGAATCGGCATCCGGATAATCCGGGTATAGCCGCCGTTTCGATCCGCGAATTTGGGCGCAATTTCCGAAAATAACCGGTTAATCACTGTGGTCTCTTTGACTCCAACGCCATTTTCATCACGACAGATATTACGATCCTGCAGTAACGCAATTGCCCGGCGTCTGGCATGTAGATCACCTTTTTTTGCCAAAGTGATGAGTTTTTCAGCGAAGGGACGAACAAACTTGGCCTTGGGCAATGTCGTAACAATCCGACCATGTTCGAACAACGACGCAGCTAAATTCCGCTTCAATGCCTTGCGGTGTGCGCTGGTACGGCCCAGGTGTTTTCCTGCAACTTGATGACGCATATTTTATCCTTTTAAAATTCGTGAAACAATTACAATCTATGAAAATCGGCGCCCCATTTTATCGACGCCTGGATCGGCAATTTCGAATCGGATTAATCGGAGCCGTCGGTTTTCATGCCCAGCGATAATCCCAGATCGGAAAGTTTGCGCTTCACTTCACGCAAGCTGGTTTTACCGAAACTGCGAAGCGCCAGCAACTGGCTCTCATCAATCTGAACTAACTGGCCAACGGTCTCAAACTTGGCCATTTCCAGACAATTGGCGGCGCGAACCGACAGATCCAGTTCGCTGATCGGCATAGCCAGTTTACGACTGAGTTCTTCATCGGTTTCCTGTACGGGTGCGGATTCAATCTCAACCGGTTTTCTTCTGCGACATTTTTGCCGGTTTCAAAGTAACTGACAAACACACCCAGATGCTTACGCAGAATCTTGCCAGATTCCACCAAAGCCATTTCCGGACTGATGGTACCATCGGTCCAGACTTCCATGACCAGACGGTCGTAGTTGATCGACTGGCCCACGCGGGTTTCTTCTGTTTTATATCGAACCCGGACTACCGGCGAGAAAATCGCATCGACCGGAATCGCCAGGGGATCATCTTTCTTTGCTTCTTCACTGGCAGGCACATAGCCACGGCCTTTTTCAACCGTCATTTCCAGAGAGAACGTCACATCATCGGTTAACGTCGCGATCTTATGATTCGGATTGATCACCGTAATCGCCGGATCAGCCTGAATGTCGCCTGCCGTCACGATTCCAACGCCTCTTTTTTCAATTTTCATCGTTTTGGGCTCATCGCTGTCCTGGCGAACCACCAGGGACTTGATATTCAAAACGATATCCGATACATCTTCCATAACTCCGGGTATCGAAGTAAATTCATGATTGGCGCCCGCCAGCTTGATTAAAGTGACGGCGCTGCCTTCCAAAGAGGAAAGCAGAATTCGCCGAAGGCTATTGCCGATCGTAATACCAAACCCGCGCTCGAACGGTTCGATATAAATGCGGCCATAGGTTTCATTCGATACATCGTTATCTAATTGTACGCGCGTCGGTAATTCTAAGCCACGCCATCTGATTCGCATTGTTACAGGCCTCCATGATCGTTAACCTCATCAGACAATCCGGCTCAATAAGGCCATTGCCAGATTCCTATCGATTGTTAACGATGATTTCCGATACCGTCTGTTTTTTACCTTAAAAAACAAGAACGGGTATCATTGTTACGATTTTTCGCTTAATAACGGTTATTTAGAACACAATTCTACAATGTACTGTTCTTCGATGGGGATCTGAACATCCTCACGACCTGGCAAAGCGGCGATCGTGCCTTCCAACTTGGCGGCCTCAACCTGCAGCCAGGACTGCACGGCCGCTCCGGCTTCGGAATCCAGATATTCTTTGACCATCTTTTTGGTTTTTTCGTTGTCACTCACCGTAATTTTATCGCCTTGATTGACTAAATAACTGGCAATATCAACCTTATGGCCATTGACACAAATGTGACCATGAGCTATCAGCTGACGCGCCTTGCGACGAGAGACGGCAAAATTTAACTTATAAACCACGTTATCAAGTCGACGTTCCAACAGGATCAGCAACTGTTCGCCGGTATTGCCATACCCGCGTTCCGCCTTGCGGAAATAGATACGGAATTGCTTTTCCAGTACACCGTAATAACGTTTGACTTTTTGCTTTTCACGTAGACGAAGGGAATAATCGCTTCCACGCCCGCGACGCCAGGAATGCATCCCTGGGGGCTTATTCCGATTCTGTTTCTCGATCGGACATTTGGCCGTTTCGCAGCGGTCACCCTTTAAAAAGAGCTTCATGCTTTCACGACGGCACATACGACAAACGGGTCCAAGATCTCTAGCCATTTCGTTTTATCTTGCTCCTGTATATAATTACATTTTTTCTGATTTAAGTACAGATATCGTCTAGACCTGTCAAGCCAGGCTGCTTATACACGGCGACGCTTTGCCGGACGACATCCATTGTGCGGCAACGGGGTTACGTCTTCAATCGATACGATACGGATGCCGGCGGATTGCAGCGCCGTAATGGCTGACTCTCTGCCGGAACCGCCACCTTTGACTCGGACTTCTACTTCAGAGACGCCGAATTTCTTGGCGGTATTCGCGCATTTCTCGCTGGCCCGCTGGGCGGCAAAGGGGGTGCTTTTACGTGATCCCTTGAATCCAATGGTCCCGGCGGAATCCCAGCACAGGGTTTCTCCGTTCATATCCGTGATCGTAATCAGGGTGTTGTTGAAGGTCGCTTTAATATGCACGATCCCTTTGCCAACATTGCGTCTAACACGCTTTTTTGATCCTTGTTTTGCCATGTATATTTCCTGTCAGGTTATCTTGATCGATTCTGTTGTATTGACAGAGTTCAATATTAACGCATTTCCTTAACGCCCTTTTTGCCGGCAACGGTCTTTCGGGGACCTTTGCGGGTACGGGCATTCGAACGCGTGCGCTGGCCGCGTACCGGTAATCCGCGACGATGCCGCAGACCTCGATAGCAGGCAATTTCACGTAATCGCTGGATGTTTTGAGCGACGGTACGGCGTAATTGACCTTCAATCACGTAGCCACGGTCAATAATACCGGCCAGCTTACTGATCTCATCGTCCGTCAGATCTTTGGCTTTGGTCGCCTCGGCGATTTGAGCCTCTTCCAGAATTTTACGGGCGTTATAACGGCCTATTCCCTGAATATAAGTCAGGGCGATTAAAATATGCTTGTTGTTCGGTATATCTATACCAGCAATACGGGGCATAATATGTCCTCACTACTTACCTTGTCGCTGTTTATGACGTGGGTTGGCGCTGCAAATCACGCGCACCACGCCTTTTCGCTTTACTATTTTGCAATTTTCGCAGATTCGTTTTACAGAACTTCTTACTTTCATCTTAACACCTGTTCATTATCTTCTACTTGCGTAGAACGATACGACCTCGCGTGAGGTCATAAGGACTTAATTCGACAGTCACAGTATCTCCTGGCAAAATCCGGATAAAGTGCATTCGCATTTTGCCGGATACATGCGCCAGAATCATATGTCCATTTTCCAATTCAACTCTGAATACGGCATTGGGCAGCGCTTCCACTACCTTCGCATCAACTTTTATTGCATCGTTCTTTGCCATATTCTAATTCTTTCTTACTGTCACACTCTCACCGGCCGGTTAATCGGCCAGAGTCAATATCTCGGCGCCATTTTCGGTAATGGCAATGGTATGTTCAAAATGCGCGGATGGTTTATTGTCGGTAGTCACGACGGTCCATCCATCGTTTAATGTTTTCACACGATGCGTGCCGGCGTTTACCATCGGTTCTACTGCCAGCACCATTCCTTTTCGCAGTAAAATATCGTGTTTGATCAGATCCTGGCTGACAAAATTGGGCAGCTTGGGATCTTCGTGCATCTTTCGTCCAATGCCATGCCCTACATACTCCCGTACAACGCCAAATCCGGCGTCTTCAGCATGCTTTTGCATGGCGGCGGCCACCTCACTCCAGAGAATACCGGGCGCGGATTGCCGGACGGCAATAGCCAGCATCCCATCGGTAATGTCCAGCAAACGCTGCTTTTCATCGTCAACGTGTCCCACGGTAAAGGTACGGGCCGAATCGCCACAGTATCCTTTTAACCGGGTGCCGCAGTCAATACTGATGATATCGCCTTCTATCAGTTGCCGGTCACTTGGAATCCCATGAACCACTTCTTCATTAATACTGGCACAAATGCTCGCGGGAAAATCCATCTTTCCCATCGGATTGGGAACGCCCTTGAATAAGGCGATCGCACCATGTTCGGCAATAATATCATCCGAAATCTGGGCCAGCTGTGCGGTGGTCACACCAGGAACAGCTTCTTTTTGCAATTGTTTAAGAACGAGCGCCACGATGCGTCCCGCGGCGCGAATCATTTCTATCTCGCGCTGTGTTCGTATCGCTATTGCCATAATATACTAAGATCGCACTGCATCCAGTACTCGATAAATACTCTCGGTTACTTGATTAATCTCAATATTTCCATCAATATCTTTAACATTGCCTTGGGCGCTATAATATTCAACTAGCGGGGCCGTTTGGGCATGATAGGTTTCAATGCGATTACGCACAACGTCTGAAGTATCGTCGGTACGTTGGGTCAACAGTCCACAGCCATTATCACATTGATCTTTGACTTTGGGTGGATTGAAGGTCACATGGTAGGCGCTGCCGCATTGTCCGCAACTGCGCCGGCCGGTGACACGTTCTTCTAACTTGGCGTCATCGACAATCAAATTCAGAACAACATCGACTTTCTGTCCGGCTTTTTGCATGGCGGCATCCAGCTCGCGGGCCTGACCGATGGTCCTTGGAAAACCATCCAGAATCACACCCTTGTCTGCCGGTGCGGCCTTGATTTCCTTCATCATCATGGCGACAATCAGATCGTCTGGAACCAGCTGGCCGGAATCCATGTAGGATTGCGCTTTTTTTCCCAGCTCGGTGCCTTCTTTACGCTCGCGCCGTAAAATGTCGCCGCTGGACAAATGGTTCAAACCATAACGCTCGACAATCTTACTGCACTGGGTCCCCTTGCCGGCTCCGGGAGGGCCAAGAAAAATAACGATCATGTGCGCGCTCCTTTAATACGTCCGCCTTCCATGAAGCCGGAATAATTTCTCATAATCAGATTGGTTTCGATCCGGTTCACCAGATCCAGTGACACGGAAACCACAATCAGCAAACCGGTGCCTCCCAGGAATGTCGTAATCAGGAATGGGATCTTCATAAAGACCATGACCACGGTGGGAACGACCGCGATTAAAGACAGGAACGCAGCGCCTACATAGGTGATCCGGCTCATCACTTTTTCCAGATATTCAGCCGTTCGTTTGCCAGGACGCAATCCGGGAATGAATGCCCCGCTGTCCCGCAGATTATTGGCCACTTCCTTGGGCTGGAACTGGACGGTCGTCCAGAAAAAGGCAAAGAAATAGATCATCGCGATATAAAGTACATTATAAACGTAAGCATCCGGGGCGAACGCCGAGGCGATCCGGGCCAGCACCACGCTGTTAAACTGCCCGGCCAGAAAATCAAACACCAGGGATGGAATCTGCATCAGCGTCACGGCAAAGATAATCGGAATAACGCCGCCGTGGTTCACACGCAATGGCAGATACTGTTTCTGACCGCCATAGACTCGGCGGCCGCGGGTCATCTTGGCCTGTTGGATCGGGATACGCCGTTGCGCCTGGGTGATCAGAATCGATCCGGCAATCACACCCACAAAAGCCACAACTAAAAACAGTATTTTCGGTATGGTAATCGATCCGGTCGCGGCATCCGCGGATAGATCGGCATTTTCGATTAAATAATTAATGGCCCACGGGAAGCGCGAAACGATACCGGCCATGATAATCAGACTCACGCCGTTTCCTATCCCATATTCGTCAATCTGCTCGCCCAGCCACATCAGAAAGATGGTCCCGGCGGTCATGCCCACCACTGCCATTGTCCAGAACATCATCCAGTGTTCACGCATTACATCCGGCAATACGAAATGCTGGCTTCTCAGCCATCCGGCAATAAAAGACGCCTGGATAATACATAATCCAACCGTGGCATACCGGGTATATTCCTGGATCTTTTTACGTCCCACCGCGCCTTCTTTACCCAGCTTCTCTAAAGCAGGCACCACCGTCATTAGCAATTGGAAAATAATGGATGCCGAAATATAGGGCATAATACCCAATCCGAACAAACTGCTTTGACGCAGGGTGCCGCCGGTAAAAATCTGCAAATAGTCGGCCACTCGCCCAAACGGAGTGGACGAATTGCCTTTACTGACGATTTCCTGCATGGCTGCCTGGTCCACACCTGGCAACGGGATATGAAATCCGACCCGGTAAATCACCAACAGAGCCAACGTGAACAAAATCTTGTTCCGCAGTTCTTTCACATTCCAGATGTCTATCAGTGTACTTGCCATATTATTTCTGCCGTTTTTATGGGTTAATCAATTCGATGGTGCCGCCGGCGCTGGTGATCTTCTGCTCGGCGCTTCGGCTGAATTTATGAGCGACTACCGTCAACTTGCGATTCAATTCGCCATCGCCCAGTATTTTCACTAAGCCCTTGTCGCTGCGGATCAAACCGGCTTCGCTTAACAAGCCGGCGTCCACGCGTGTCCCTTCATCAAACTGTTCGAGCTGTGAGACGTTGATGATCGAATACCGGGTAGCAAAATTGGCGTTATTAAATCCGCGCTTGGGTAATCGACGGAACAACGGCATCTGGCCGCCTTCCGATGTGATCGGAGGCATGCCTCCTGCGCGGGCTTTCTGGCCTTTGTGTCCTTTTCCGCAGGTCTTGCCCAGCCCGCTTCCGCGGCCGCGGCCAACCCGTTTTCTGGATTTATGTTTGCCAACCAGAGATGTAATCTCATGATTCATCATGGCTGTGGTCTTCCTTGTCGTGCGAGGTTAAAGTTTTACTCCGCGTAGCTCGGCTATCTGCTCGCGGTTATAAAGCGACTTCAATGCGTTAATGGTCGCCTTAATCACATTCTTAGGATTCGTGCTGCCATAAATCTTGGTCAGCACATCATGCACACCCGCTAATTCCAATAGAACACGGGCGGTCGCGCCGGCGATCACACCGGTACCAGGACTGGCCGGAATGAGTTTTACCCGGGTGGCGCCGAAACGGCCGATGACTTCATGCGGGATTGTCGAGCCATCCAGGCTAACGGTAAAAACATTCTTACGCGCTTCCTTGATGGACTTTTCAACTGCCGGAGGCACTTCGTTGGCTTTGGCATAACCAAATCCCACTTCACCCGAACGATTGCCCACAACCACCAATGCCGCAAAGCTGAAATTCCGGCCGCCTTTGACTACTTTCGAGCAGCGGAATACTTTGATGACCTGGTCTTCGTAAGACTTATCGTCAACATTCTGATTTTTTCGTGCAGCTAATTGAGCCACGCTGTTCTCCAATTCTTACAATTAGAATACTAAACCACCTTCACGAGCCGCGTCTGCCATCGCCTTGACACGTCCGTGAAATTTGAATCCATTACGATCGAACTTCACCTGGTGAATGCCCACTTCCAGTGCCTTGCGCGCCAGTAATTTGCCGACTGCCGCTGCGGCGGTTCGATTGCCGCCATTTTTGCATTCGGCCTCCAGAGACTTGTCTCCGGTACTGGCGGCGACCAGGGTATTGCCGCTTTCATCATCGATGATCTGGGCATACATGTGACGAAGTGAACGGTAAACGTTCAAACGCGGCCGCTGTGGATCACCAAAACATTTCTTGCGACCATGATATCTGCGTCGCAGTCTTTTTTGTGCTTTAAATTTATTCGAGTCCATATCTCACTTATCCGTGTATTATTGATTATGCGCTGCCAAATGCTTTGCCTTCTTTGCGCTTGATCACTTCATTGCCATACCGTATACCCTTGCCATTGTAAGGCTCTGGCGGACGGACTTTACGGATCTGCGCCGCAAATTGACCTGCTTTTTGTTTGTCGGGACTTTTGACGAAAAATTCAGCCGGAACTTCATTGCCTTTGGCGTTGGGCACTTTGATTTCGATTTCAACGTCTTCGGGGATGGGCAAAACAGCCGGTTTGGCGTAGCCCACTGTCACATGAAGCTGTTTGCCTTGTTCTTTCACGCCATAGCCGGTGCCAAATATCTTTAAACTTTTGACATAACCTTCGGTCACGCCTTTGATCATGTTGGCAATATGGGCGCGCGTGGTGCCATGCATCGCTTTCGCCAGGGTTTCATCACTCTTGCGGGATACCGCAATTTCATGGGCTGCGCTGTCATAGCTGACTTCCACCGTCTCATGCAAAGCCAGCTTCAAACTGTGCTTTGAACCACTGATGGTTATCTGTCCGCCACTCAAGTCTACCTTGACACTGCTCGGAACTTTTACAGGTTTTTTTCCTATACGGCTCATCGAATTTTATCCAAACTGAGTTTAGTGGTTTAACATACGGTACAAATCAATTCGCCGCCAACATTCTTCTCGCGGCATTCAGTATCGGACATCACGCCCTGGTGGGTACTGACAACGCATATACCCAGCCCCCCCATCACCCGGGGTAAATCCTTCACGGATTTATAGACACGACAGGATGTCTTGCTCTGACGTTTGATCTCACGAAAAATACGCTCGCCAAGCGGTCCGTACTTCAATTGTATGCGAAGATTATCCTGCTTATAGGCGGTTTCTATGCGATCATAATCCTCGATATAGCCCTGCTCTTTGAGCACCTTGGCGATACCTTCACATATACGGCTGGCTTTGACGATCACGGTTTGCTGGTTGGCATTTACCGCATTGCGTATTCTTGTCAGCATATCTGCGATCGGGTCACTATGCATGGGGGTCTTACTCCAGAAAATTTTGTTGATTTCGTTACCAGCTGGTCTTCTTTACGCCAGGAATCTTTCCTTCGTTGGCCAGCGTCCGGAAGCAGATACGGCAAATTTTGAACTTGCGATAGACTGCCCGGGATCGGCCGCATAACTGACAACGACTGTAGGCTCTTACTTTATATTTCGGCTTCTGTTCAGCTTTGAATATCCACGCTTTACTGGCCATGCGTTCCTCTTAGTTATTGATTCGGTTAATTCTTACGAAACGGCATTCCGAATAATGTCAGCATCTTGAATGCTTCTTCATCGGTCTTGGCCGTGGTTACCATCGTTATATTCATACCCTGGGTACGGGTGATACTGTCGGGATTGATTTCCGGGAATACCATCTGCTCGGTCAGACCCATGTTAAAGTTGCCTCTCCCGTCAAATCCTTTCGGATTCAATCCACGGAAGTCACGAACACGTGGAATGGCCAGACTGATCAGACGATCCAGAAATTCGAACATTTTGGCACGACGCAAAGTCACTTTTGTGCCAATCTCCATGCCTTCACGCAATTTAAAGTTCGATACGCTTTTGCGTGCCGGACAGACCACCGGCTGCTGGCCGGCGATGATGGTCAGTTCTTTTACTGCGCTTTCCAGCAACTTTTTATCGCGCGAGGCCTCGCCGATTCCCATGGAGATCACGATCTTTTCCAGCTTGGGAACCTGCATCGGATTACGATACTTGAATTCATCCTGCATCGATTTGACGATCTTTGATTTATATAATGCTTCAAGCCGCGTCATATTTAAACGCCCTTATCTTTAGTTAGTCGAGTTTTGATCCGTCTGCTTTTGCGATGCGGACCTTTTTGCCATTGTCTATGATATACTTTATCCGGGTCGCCTTTGCGCCGCTGCCGGTGGTAATGGGCATCACATTGCTGATATGAATGGGACGCTCAATCTGGATACGTCCGCCTTGCGGATTTTTCTTGGAGGGTCGTACGTGTTTCATCGCGGTGTTCACGTCCTGGACAACCACCTTGTTCTGCTCCGGTATGACCCGGATGACTTTTCTGCGCTTGCCTTTGTCGTCACCGCAGATGACTTCCACCATATCGCCTTTTTTTATTCTACTCGCCATCAGACTACCTCCGATGCCAATGAAACTATTTTCATGAATTGTTTATCGCGTAACTCACGGGCAACCGCGCCAAAAATACGCGTTCCCAGCGGGTTGTTGTTGTCGTCGATCAGAACACCGGCGTTGCGATCAAAACGCACATAACTGCCGTCTTTGCGACGGACGGGATAGGCGCTGCGAATGATCACGCAACGGTATACTTTTTTACGGTTCAGGCTGGTCGTCGGCAGCGATTTCTTGATCGCGACTTTTATCACATCGCCTACCGAAGCGGTACGCCGGGTAAACTTGCCCTTGGCCGTGCTTCCACCCAGCACCTTGACACACAACGCGGTCTTGGCGCCGGTATTGTCCGCTATATCGATTATCGTTTCTTGCTGTATCATGGATTCGTTATTCCTGTTCTACCTGTTCCACCTGACTACTTGCGGACTGTTGCACGATTCGAACCAGTCTCCAGGATTTCTTCTTGCTTAATGGACGGCACTTACAGATCTCAACCCGATCGCCTACATGCGACTGGTTGTTCTCATCATGAACCAGGGCAATTGTCCGTCGGTTAATATATTTGCCATATTTCGGGTGACGGGTCTGATAGGACATTTCCACGCGAATGGTCTTGTCGCCTGATTTCTTCGTCACCTGGCCCTGGAACATCGTCGGTAATTTTCTAGTATTCTCTGCCATTAGTCTTATCCGTTTACGGGATTACTTTTTACTTTCCGCTATTTCGCGTTCACGCAATACGGTCTTGATCCGGGCGATATCTCGGCGGGTTTTCGTTATCTGCGTCGGATCTTCCAGCTTCTGGGTCGCCGATTCGGTACGAAAATCGAAAAGTTTCTTTTTCATATTTTCTAGCTGATCGTTCAGCTCTTCGGTATTTCGTTCTCTGATTTCTGTGATCTTCATAATTTTTCTCGCTGTTCGGTTAGCCCAGATGGCGTCGTTTTACAAAGCGACAACGGACCGGCATCTTGTGAGCCACTCGCATAAATGCCTGA
Organism: Sedimentisphaerales bacterium; assembly: GCA_963663965.2. Classification (GTDB taxonomy): domain Bacteria; phylum Planctomycetota; class Phycisphaerae; order Sedimentisphaerales; family SM23-30. The sequence goes on along the minus strand of CAXXFK010000028.1, from coordinate 566,675 downwards.
CGGGCAATATCTTCTGGAACGCCGCCAATTTCGTACATAACCACGCCCGGTTTAACATGAGCGACCCATTGATCGGGTTCGCCCTTGCCTTTACCCATACGGGTTTCCAGAGGCTTGGCGGATATGCTGCGGTGAGGGAATATCCGAATGAAGACTTTACCTTCACGATGCAGAAAGTGTGTGCAAGCCACTCGGCCGGCCTCAATCTGCCGGGCAGTAATCTTGGCCGGTTCCAATGCCTGAATTCCAAATTCACCAAATGCGACATAATTGCCCCGGCCGGCGTTGCCTTTTATTCTGCCGCGCTGATATTTGCGATATTTAACTCGTTTCGGCATCAAAGCCATGAGACACTTCCTTTACACTAGTTAGTTGAACGGCCGCCTTTACGACCTGTTTCCTTGACTTCAATCTGCTCGCCAAACATGCCGCGATAGATCCATACCTTGATTCCTATGGTGCCATAGGTACATACGGCGATGGAAAGTCCATAATCGACATCCGCATCCAGTGTCTGCAACGGAATAGAGCCCAGAATCTGGGTTTCGCTGCGAGCCAGTTCGGCGCCGCCCAGACGGCCGGAACAAATGATCTTAACGCCCTTGGCGCCAGCGGCCATCGCGGATTCGCAACTCTGTTTCATCACGCGACGGAAGGCGGCGCGCCGTTTTAACTGTTCGGCGATCGCTTCGCCAACCAGCTGGGCATTCAATTCCGGCGTTTTTATCTCCGTGACATTAACTGTAACCTTGCGATCGATCAGGTCTTCCAGCTCTTCGCGAAGTTTATCGATTTCCTGGCCCTTCGGACCAATGACGATACCCGGACGAGCGGTATGTAACGTCACGCGAACCTCATCACGGGTACGCTCGATTTCAACATTGGCAAGCGCCGCGTAGGGCGGAACTCGATTTAAACGGTTATCCAGGTATTTGCGGATTTTCTGATCTTCCACCAGGAACGTGCCATATGCTGCTTTGGGCGCGAACCAGCGGCTTTTCCAGCCGAGGGTGATACCTGTTCTAAATCCAATTGGCGATACTTTCTGACCCATAATTTATCCTGATTATCGGGTTGTCTTTCACTATTGTATGAGATCTACGGTTATATGGATATGGCTGGCTAGCCGGGTCCACGAAACGGCGCGCCCGCGATCTTTCGGACGCCAGCGGCGGGTGCCGCGGCGGACGCCGCCTTCATCTACCCGTGCCTCTGAAATATACAGCTGGTCAGGATCGACTTCACTCTGCTCAACCGCGTTCTGTACGGCGCTTCGCAAAACCTGCTCAACAAAAACCGCGGCGCGCTTGTTAGCAAATTTCAACAAATCCATGGCTTCCTGAACAGGATAATTCCGAACCAGATCAACCACCAGACGCGATTTTCGCGGCGCGATCGGAGCATACATGTGCGAGGCTTTCCAGCACATCAAATCGGTGCTTTCACAATCCAGCGCCTGGGCCAGCTGGTCGATATCGGCCTGCCGAGGCGATGGCTTCATCAAGCCACGCTGCCAGTTTTTAACGGCAGAAACGGGATCTTTGATCCGGCTGTTGCTCAGACGCTCGCCAAGCTCTTCCATACTTAGCTTCGCGTCTTGTAATTTACTATTTAATTTTTCGTTACTTAACATGCCTGTACCTGTTCATTGCAATAAGATGATTGCTATTTCTTGCCGCCGCTATGTCCTTTAAATCCGCGAGTCGGAGAGAACTCGCCCAGCTTGTGGCCTACCATGTCTTCTGTCACATAAACTTTGAAAAACATTTTGCCATTGTGCACCATAAAGGTGTGGCCGACAAATTCTGGAACGATCGTGCAACGCCGTGCCCAGGTCTTTATCGGTTCTTTTCTTCCGGCTTCTTCCTGTTTCATTACCTTGGTGTAGACGTTCTCATCTACAAAAGGTCCTTTTTTCGTTGAACGGCTCATGCGTATATCCTTATGAAACTACAGAACTAACTGTCCGTAATGTTTACTCTTTCTTCTGCGAATAATGCGTTTGTTCGAATTCTTCTTCTTGGCCCGGGTCTTGCCGCCCTTGGCCAGCACTCCCGTGGGAGAACAAGGATGTCTTCCGCCATTGGCCCGGCCTTCACCACCGCCCATCGGATGCGCTACCGGGTTCATGGCTTTGCCGCGAACATGTGGGCGACGTCCCATATGACGCTTGCGGCCGGCCTTGCCGATTTTCACATGCTGATGATCCGAATTGCCGATCTGACCGATCGTCGCGCGGCAATCGGACGCCACCATTCGCATTTCACCACTCGGTAAAATCAAATGCGCCCAGGCGCCTTCTTTGGCGGCCAGGCGGGCCGAGGCCCCTGCGGAACGCACCATCCGGCCACCCTGGCCGGGATTCATTTCAATATTATGAACTTCCATACCGGCGGGTATGGCCTTTAACGGCATGCAATTGCCGACTTTAGGCTCAACCTTCTCGCCGCTTTCCAGGACTTCACCCACTTGCAGGCCTGCCGGCGCCAGGATATAGCGTTTTTCGCCATCGGTGTATTCCAGCAAAGCAATATGGCAGGTTCGGTTGGGATCATATTCAATGCCGACAACTTTGGCAGTGACACCGTCTTTGCGCCGTTTAAAATCAACAACACGGTACATCTTGCGGGCGCCGCCGCCGCGGAAACGGACGGTAGTCATGCCGCTATGGTTGCGGCCGCCATGCTTCTTAATGCGCTTTACCAACGTCTTTTCCGGCGTCGTCTTGGTAATCTCGGCATAATCGTTTACCGAGGCGTTACGACGGCCGTTGCTGGTTGGTTTGTAAATTTTGATTCCCATATATCAAATCCTGTTAGTTCGGGCTGCCCTTATACGATCTAGAACAAGTCAATGGCGTGATCTTCCTGCAAAACAACGATGGCCTTTTTCCAATCGGACGTCTTGGTCATCTTGTAACCGCGACGCCGGGATTTCCCTTTGCGATTGGAGGTCCGCACATCGGTCACCTTCACGCTATAGATCTTCTCGACAGCCTGTTTGATCTCCATCTTATTGGCTTTGGTATTTACCTGAAAACAATAGGCATTCCGATCCTGTGCCAGGTAAGTCGCCTTTTCTGTGATCAACGGTTTTATTATTACTTCATATTTATCCACGGTTATACCTCTGGCGATGCCTTCCGGCTATGGGGTTAGGCTTCCACGCTTACCGGAGCGATGATCGCTTCCAATGCTTTACGGGTAAATAATATTTTTTTTCTGTTGCAGATATCGCCCGCGTTCAACTGATCCACTTCCAACAAGGTAACTCGCGGAATGTTGCGGATCGATTTATATACATTCACATCATACTGATCGGTCGTCACCAGGCAACTGCGATCAATCTTCAGATTCTTCAGAATGGTGGCGAACTCTTTGGTTCTGGGAGCGCCGAATTCCAGCACGTCAATCACCAGCGCGTTCGAAGCCTTCATCTTGGCCAGTATCGCTGAATTTCGCGCCAGACGTCTTTGTTTCTTGGGCATCCGCTGGCTGAAATCGCGCGGGGTCTTGGCAAACGCCACACCGCCGCCTTTGCGGACCGGGGTGCGGATCATACCGGCACGCGCCCGGCCGGTGCCTTTTTGCTTGTATAACTTACGGGTCGATCCGGCCACCATGCCGCGGCTCTTGGTCGCAACCGTTCCCTGACGCTTGTTGGCATGGTACATGACAACGGCCTGCTTCAACAGCGCCGGCCGAACCCAACTGCCCAGAACGGCTTCATCAATCTGGATCTGATCGATTTCCTGGCCGTCTTTATTATATACTGGTAAGCTGATCATATTAAGGCTCACTTCTTTTACTTTTATCTCGATTGTTTAACCACGACATAACCGTCATTGGATCCGACGATCGAACCCTTGACGATCAGCAGGTTATTGTCTTTGTCTATACCCATTACCTTGTGTTTCTTGCTGGTGCAACGCACCGATCCCATATGGCCCGACATCCGCTTGCCTTTTCTAACGCAACGTGCGGTACCACGACCGGCGGCATTCGAACCAATACTTCCAGGATGACGATGTTTGCGTTCGCAACCGTGAGAAGCGTCCATCCCCTTGAATCCGTGACGTTTCATGACGCCCTGGAAACCCTTGCCTTTGCTGATGCCGGTTACATCGACAAACTTGACTTCTTCAAACAAACTGACATCGATTTGATCGCCCGGTTGCACGCTCGCCGGGGCGCTCAGACGCTCTTCCCGGACAAAACGTTTGGGGGTGCTGTTTGCCTTTTGTGCATGACCAACCTGCGGTTTCTTCTGGCGGCTGGCTTTCACGTCGTCATAACCCATCTGGACCGCGTCATACTGGTCGGTTTCCTGGGTCTTGACCTGCGTGACGGTACAGGGGCCGGCCTGAATGACGGTTACCGAAACCAGTGTTCCGGATTCGTCATATATCTGCGTCATGCCTATTTTTTTGCCTAATATCATTGCCATGATAATGTTTACCTCTCAAGGTAACGGTCTACTTAAAATCGGATCAAAAAAGCCAATAACTCGTCTCGATTTATTGGCTTGGATTTCTTCACTCTTTACACACGAATCTTCACAAATACGCCGGCCGGAACCACCAGGCGATTCAACGCTTCGATGGTACGCGGATTGGCTTCCATGATATCGATAATCCGCTTGTGCGTTCTCATTTCAAACTGCTCACGCGATTTCTTGTCAATAAATGGAGATCGTAATACCGTATAACGCTCGATTCGGGTGGGCAACGGAATCGGTCCACTGACTCGCGCGTTGGTCCGGCGCGCCTGATCGACAATCTCCTTCGCCGAAGCGTCCAGAGCGCCATGATCGTAAGCTTCCATTCTGATTCTGATTTTTTCGGCTTCCACTGAGAAGCTCCTAATCTGAGTGCGGGTTACTTAAATAAAACAGGCCAATTGACCGCTCTTTACGGGTAACTGACCTTGACTATTAATACTGTAAAGTACTGTCCGCTAAATTTAGCAGAATCGTAAAGATAACATTTTCGTAATAATAGTCAACTGAAAATTTTACATTTAATTATTATTTTTAAATGCCCGAACGCATCTTGCACAGGCATACGAACCGGCCGTATCTGAAATTCCATTTTCAGAACGCTACGAGTGTGTTAACCGCAGAAAAGACAGTAACTTACACTAACGCAGCTACTCGTGTTCAGCCGCTCGCTTCAGTTGAGAAAAGATATATTAGTGAAACAAACGCTTTAAGTCAATACATATTTTCAATTAAATTCATGGTTTTTAACGGAATTAACCACTTTCTTCAACACCAAGTACGATACCCCCCCGGAAAATTGATTCTTAACAACCCATGCATTAAAATCACCTCTATATGGAGTTTACCAGGCCGAATAAACGCCATCCCCTCTTATCAAATGACTGATCCCCCCAATCATCCCCTATAAGGCCGGATTTTCGAGCTTAGTCCGCCCCGCATGGGTCTACCACATAAATTTTCCCCTATCCTTTTTTTTGCCTACATCGCGAAATATTCCTCTTCCGCAACAGGATCCCCAAAGTTGTTTCGCAACAAAATAATCAGTTCTTCCACCGTCACAATCCGGGTATTGGGCGGTAAAAGCTCGATGGTATTGATAATGGCCTGCATCGGCCCGCCAACCTCCCCAAACGACCAGGCATGCGCGTTAATCAGGGCGTAACTGCCCATGTCCGTCGCCGGCGACGCCGGCATGGCTGCAATACCGGCTGATACCGTTTCCCAATCTCCCAGATTATCAGAATCTCCCGCGTCAGTACCCCATAGCAAATATTTGTAGGAAACACACGGCTTGCCATTGTGCCAATAGATCTGGCCGTGCCGACGGTTATAAGGAGCCCAATCCTTATAAACAATACCCAGAACTTCCGGCCGGTCAAGCAATTCATACGCGCTCGACATCGAAACATCATTTTCATTCAGCATGGTCGTCACCGTCAACCCGCATCGTTTCATCGCCTGCCCCGTATGGGTCGCAAAATCCCGGCGATTCGGCAAGTAATGTTGAAACGCGTACCCAACCCCACTGGGCCCGGCAATAAAGCAATCAGGATTCTCACCCCGGCTGGCCTCATTATAGTAACATTGCACCCCGCGGGGAATCAACTCGCCCATCATCGGCGGAAATTCCCACGACAAAGGAAAGGTCCCGCGCGCCGGATGCCCAAAATATTTGGCATTAACAATATAATCCCCCGCCATAATCTGCAGATTATCCCCATCACTCATGGAAAAGGCCACAATGCGTTCCCCCGCCTGCACAGGAGCCGGATACTTCCGCGGCGGCTTGGGAATAGTCACCGGAAGCTTCGACAGCGTCGACAGATTTTTCGACCAGTCAGACGGCACCCCGCCGGCATTCACCTGGCTGAGATCTTTTATCCACCCATACTCTGCGTTACTACCCCACCCCATCACAATCCCCTGGGAGGTCAATCCGCCAATAATTCGCTTCCGGGTCGCCGAGTCAACTTGATAGAACGTCATGGCATTACGGGTAACGCCAATATCCCGCAGGAAATCCACCTTGTTCACATCAACAACCATTTCATGCCCAAACAGTTCCTGATAGCTGCCATAAACCGTTGCGGCATCCATCCCTCTCATATCCGCCAGTACCGGCAACCCCGTCCGACCCTGCACCTGGCTTAAAATGGACTCATCCACGGCCACCGCGTTCATCGGTCCACACAGCGAAGTCGCCGCGTTAATACTCGCCATATCCGAACCGCAGACAATCAGTCCATCAATATAATCGCTGAATTTATTCAACAGCCACCAGACCGACGCATTATCATGAAAGACCGTCCCTTCCGCTTCCATATCCGCCCGGATCAACGAAGTCAGCCCTCCCTGTTTCACCAGTATCGCCGCTTGCTCTTTGGCGACCAGTCCCTCCAGGGTCAGCGTCAAAAGCCGCATCTCCATTGGAATCGAGTTCAGATCGACCACCCAGATATCCTCTGGCAGCGGCACAGTCACCGATGAGGCAAGATAATCGCGGGGAATCACCTGTTTGTTGATCCCCGGCCCCGACCATAACAGATAAACCGCGGCCGATCCCGCATTCTCATAGTATTCCAGCCGGATAGGATACACCGTTCCCGGCCGCAGTTTGATCGCTCCACTGGCTTCCACCAAGCCATGATCGGTCCACTGGTCAATAATCAGAATATCATTCACATACAGGCGGGTCCCATCATCGGAACCGGCATAGAACGTATACTCACCTTTTTCCGGTACCATAATTCCGCCTTCCCAGGCAATGGAAAAGGTATCCACACCCACAGCAGGATCCGGTGATCCCGCCCCCCAGTCAAAACTCACCTGCCCATCGATCCGGGTGACCTTCAATTCGCTGAAATCGATCGTGTCATAAATACGGGCCGTCAATCCATCCGCCTTGAAGGTCTTGAATGCCCAGACATCCCCCTTGGCAACCGCCTGCTCACCCACCTCGTCAATCCGCCAGTAATAGGTTGTATCCGGCAAAAGCTTCCCGGCATCATACGCCGGCGTTCCCGCGGAAAAACCGCCCACAAAACTGCTTTCATCACGCACCAGCCAGTCATCCGCCACCCATGCCAGATCACCCATATCGATCACGCCCGATCCATCGATATCCGCCCCACCTCCCATAACCTCGCCCGCCTCTTTCTGCCAGTCAACCCCAAGCATCGCCATATCCGCGCAATCAACCTCTCGACTCCCATCCAGGTCACTGCGAAACGCCACCGCCTCCCGATCCATCCCCAGATAAACATTATGCCCCAACGCCCCCTCCCCGGCCAGCCATCGCAACACCGTATCGATTCCCAACACATTCTCATCACCATCAACCGGCCCCGCATTAACCGCCCAGGGCATCAGGCCCGCCACCTTTTCATAGCCAATCCCATCAAAACGCGTCCTCTGATCCAACCCGCTCTGGCCATCCCAGCCATCCAGCCCATTAATATAGATGCTCACACTCTCATTGGCGGCCCTGGCGGTATATTGACCAATCCTGACCTTAAAGGTCACATCGCCACTGCCCGAGACTTTCACGCTCCCCACAAAATCCGACGCCACCGCCTGAGTCATTTCCTCAGAATATTTGTTAAACGTCGTAAAAAATCCGGTTTCGCCAATCCGCGCCCCGACATCCCAATGCCCGCTGCCGCCGTTATTATTCATGATGACCGCATACAGATCATAAACCCCTGTTTCCGGCAGCGTAATATCAATCTTCAGCGGCGCGGTCTCTTCCCGATCCACCTCCCCGCTGCCTGCCCCGCCATCCGTTACCCAGATCCCACCGCCATTGACATCCGTCCGATTGGTCCGCCACCCCCACAACCCTTCCAGCGTGGAATAACTGGTTGAATAATTGACTCCCGCCGCCAGCGCCTCGCCATCAACCGTCGTATTCCCCAGTTCCGCGTCAATATAAGTAATGGCCCCCCACAAGCCATTTATCATCAGACTTCCCATTAAACAGATCACCAACACAGTTTTTCTCATTTGATCATAAACCTTTGCTATTTGTACTACAATCCATAATTTCTTTGTGTTCTTAGCTAGTTTATTTCGCATCAGTATCAATAGGTTATTTCAAATCAACAACTTGTATCGCTTAGCGCTTTACGTCAACTTTTGACGCTGCCGGTGGTTACCCACCCTTTGCGACTCAGCGACTTTGCGTTAAACCGGCTGTTTATCTTTGTGGCTTAGCGTCTTTGTGTGAACTATTTCTTCTTTGCTAGCGGCTTGACCGCCCTAAGATAGTCCATATAATTAAAAGAAATCGCTTTCCCCCCTCTATACTATATCTATCTTAATAACTCTGTTATCGACCAGAAATTGGACAATAAAATCCCAGACTACCCGACAAAATGGATTTTATCCCCACTCACAATGAAATATAACCGGCCGGCCCAGCCTTTGTAGGGGCAATCCCCCGTGATTGCCCGTTATCATACCCTCCCGATCATTCCTCTCCCATCCCCTCCAATATCGCAATCCCACCTTCACCCAGCGCCTTCGTACCCAAATACCCCTGCAGCGCCCCTTCAATCCCGCCCAGGTTCCCCAGCACCGTCTCGATCTGTTTCTCCCGGCTCTTCCAGATCTTCTCCATCGCCCGCCGCTCCTTATCAAAATCCGCTCTGATATCCCAATTCACCACTCTCAAGCAAAAATCAATGTATTGGTTTCAATAAAAGTCCCGCCAGGGACATAAGTTCATAGCCCGCAGTTTCAACTGCGGGATCCCCAATCCCCCCATTCCAACAAGTCCCGCAGGGACGACACTATTTTAATCGAACCGGCCGCCAGCCGCACCCGCTCCTCCGTCCATATAGGCTTCCACCCCGATACCGGCCTGGGCCAGATTGACGGCATTGTCGGCATAACGAACGGTCTTTATCCCGAGATTGGCATAGCGCAGCGTTCTAGCCGAAACTTTCACCGTCCGGCCAAACAGAGTCACGCCGCCGGGCGCTACCGGTACAAATATCGCGCCCACATCCGCCGCCAGCCCCACCGAATCCAGCTTCAGATTGTCCCTGATGCCTATTTTTAGGCATAATGCTTATGAAGTATAGTTCCTTCTTCTTAATTTACTACTTATGCTAGATAGTCGGATTTTAAGGGGTCAGGAACCTTTTAAGTCGATCTTCGGTCTTCCTCTGGGCCGGAGTGTTGACTCTAATTCGAATTGGGCGGCGATCTTTTCTGACCAGTCCGTATCCCCCAGCGGACAGCCCCGCCGGATCGCGTTTTGAAAACGCTCGCAATCCTTCTCGCTTAGATTGGCATGTACCAGTTGATCCCAGTTTTCCGGCAGCGGCGTGCTATACTCGCTCAGGGTAATCGGCGTATCCCGGCCGGCGCAGCCCACATGCTGGCCATAGCTGCTCCAGGGCCAATCCGCCGCATCCGTCACCAGTCCGGCCCGCAAGGGGTTGGCTTCGACATATCGCAGCGCCGTCACATAATAAATCTGACCCTGAATGGGAAAGCTCTTGAATCGCCCCTGATAAATATGGCCCGTACCGGCGCTGCGGCGGGCGGCGTGATACCGCTGCGTGTGCGTGACCGTCACCCATCGCATATATTCCGACAACTCGCCGTCATGCCGCGGCCACAACAGCAGATGCCAGTGATTGCCCATCAGGCAATACCCGCAGATCCGCATTCCCGTCCGCTCCTGGCCCTGGCCAAGGATGGCCTCAAACGCCGCAAAATCGGCGGCCTTGCGAAATATACGCAGCCGACCATTTGCCCGGTTGAGCACATGGTAAAGATAACCGCCATAACTTTTTCGTTTAGAGCGTGGCATGATCCGCCTATTCTGGCGCAATATCAGCGTAATGTCAACCTAAAAAGGTTCCTGACCCTTTTAATTTTCAACAAGTCCGCAATAATCAAATATGCTTTCTTGCTCATCCTTCATATTCACAGCACAAACGCCAATAATCAACAGCCCTCCTGAGGCGGATCTTCGATTCTCCTAAAGCGAACCTGCGGCATGGGCAAATCACAGATTTGCCTCATCCTACGACGAGAAATGCCCGGGCTACGGAACTTGAGTTTTTATTCATCTAAAATATTATAGTTTAGATTAAAATCAGTCGCCATCTCTCGAACGATATTCTGGACAGCAATCAAACAACTACACACATTATTATCTGATATATCATGAACGGCTATTCCGGAAAATGGACCGAGTCGATTTGAACGGCCAGTTAAATCAAGCAAATTTTCCACATCCTCTTCATTTTGCAAAGACTTTTCACCGTTAAGACGCCTTTGTTCCACTTCAATCAAGAATGATATATCTCTAGAAATCCATGGATAAAATTTTGGACTGCAAGAAACATACTCATTCCATACTGCAAGGGCATTTTTAAGTATTTCGATTCGTTCCATAACGCAAGCCTTTTAGTTCTGAATGATTTCGAAATAATTGGGATTACTCATAATCTGTGTGCCGCCACCTTGAGTTGAAAACTCAAAAGGCCTTACAGACCATTTATCAATTATCGGGGCGGCGGTTGATTGCAACGCTCTAGTGCCGGGTGTAGGATTAAATTGACGAATGCGGCGGAAATAAGGCGCTATTCCAAGTTCGTCTGGTGAAGTCCCTGGATAGGCAAAAAATCGTCCTACTCTGCCTAAACCGTACTCTTTGACATACTGCACCAAAAGTTCGTCTCCTACAAATTCTACCATCCTGACTTTCTGATTAAAGTCAATTCCATCCATATACCCCCCTATCATATCCTCTGGTATCATCAACTCATCGCGCATAAAAGTAGTGGCCAAATCCTTTCTATACGGAATGATGACTTTTTTCATTAAAAATTTGTCAAATTTATCGCCATAATATAATAAACCTGCACCAGAAAGTCCAGTATCGAGAACATTCTCAATCGTCCAATAATCTGGATCTGTCGAAAGGTTATAGATATTATGGCCGGTATAAACTGTAGTTGCACCTGCACCAATAACTTGCAATCCAGTACCTACATACCTGACCTTAGACAAACCGGAAATCGGACCACCTAATACGGCTGCTTCTAAAGACTTTTCGCTACCCCAAGCCATCGTTCGAGCATACCCTTCGCCAGCATATAACAGTCCCTGAACTGCGTAACCAGCGGGTCCAGTAAAGTCTTGACCAGCCTGTTCGCGGGCGCCTTCCATTCCTTCATGGATGGCAGGAGCTGCGCCACCAAACCCCATTGTAACAGCATGATACATCGAAAGGAAAAAAGCACCAATATTCGCCTGAATTCCTGCATCGGAATCTGTAATCATTTCGCCATAGATTTTTAACATCTGACTACTATTCGAAACCGCTTGATCATATTCCGGACCATGGCCGCTCGGATCGGTATATTTAAGCGGATTGTTGTAGCAATAGCTGTAGCGGTTAATGCCCTGAGAACCGAAGGAGGGTAAAATCGTATCAGGCTGGATGAATCGGGCGATGGCCGGATCGTAATAGCGGGATTGATAGTAGTAGAGCCCGATGGCTTCATCGTAACTCTGGCCGGTGAAGCGTTGCGAGAGGGTCAGGCCGGAGAAGGCCGGTGAGCAATCGGCGCCGAAGGGCCGGTAGCCATATTGATTGACAAGGGCGCCGGCGCGGTCGCTCATAATGGATGAGGAGCCCAGATGGTCGGTATGGCAGAAATAGAAGGTTCGTTCGGAGGGCTGTTTGGCGGGCGCGTATTCGAAGGTAGACACCAGTCACGTAGGATGGGTAAAACTTGTTTTGCCCATGTCGAAGATCCGCCTCAGGCGGGCTGAGCTAGGCGAAGTCCCGAAACCTCGGGGCTGATCTAAATAGGTTTTCTTCCACACCATCATTCACATTCCTTCAGCAGTATCAACAGCCAGGCACTATCAAACATAACACCGTAAAACTTTGAACACATAACACATCACTCCCCATCAGCCAACAATTGCCATCAAAAATAAAAAATCCACAAACGAATCCTGCCTTTCTAATTTCCAATCCTGCATCCTGCCTTTTGCCTTTCTTCCGCGTCTTTCCGCGTTTTTCCGTGGTGAACTCGGCTGTTATATTCTTATTCCAATTCCCTTTAATCTCAAATCCTGTCGATGAGCTGAAAGTCCCGATAACCCTCGGGATGATCCTGTCTAAAAAGGCTGTTATATTTTTCTTAACCTTCGTGCAGCGCCGCAGGCGCTCTTCGTGTAGCCGCAGGCGGCTCAGTGGTTCATCCGGCTGTTATATTCCTTGCCTTCTTTTAAACTCATATTCCTTTTCATCCATCTTCCCCCCACTCCGGCTGTTCCTCTGTGGTGAAATCTTCTTTTTTATCACCTCCCCCCCCCCTTCATGCCCTTCAATAACTTCATGTTAAATGGCTGTTATATTTTGATATCAAATCCATTTTCTCAAATCCTGTCAATGAGCTGAAAGTCCCAGATATTGAGCAAAGCGAAATCCCGAGCCATCGGGATCGGGATGATCCTGTCTAAAAAAGCCTGTTAATCTTTCAGCTTAATGGCCATTTCTTCACTCCCTTCACTACCTTACGGTAAAATGTTTTTTTCTTCTTTCGTGCATTTCGTCCCTTTCGTGGTTCTATCTTTCTTTACTTTTATATCTGCGTCCACCTGTCCCGATGTACATCGGGATCTGCGGTCGAATCGGCTGATATATTTTTATCTCAATTCTCATTTCTTAAATCCTGTCAATCCTGTGATCCTGTCTAACTGGCTGTTTATCTTGGTGGATTGGTGGCTTTGTGTGAACTATTTCTTCTTTTGGTTGCGGCTTGACCGCCCTGGGTATTCCGTTATATCTTTTTATATTTCAATAACTTAACCCAGTTTTTATTTTTTATCTGTATCCATCTGCGGATAATCCGGCTGTTATCTTTATAACTCCTCCACTCCCTCAAAAACAAAAGCCCTGCCAGACGACAGGGCTTTTTTATGGTTTAGCGGTTATCAAAGTCAGCCGTTTTTCCAGACAATCTGGAATTCAACTTCTTCGGCATCCCCTTCACGTTCATGTTCAATATTAATCGTTGCGTCCGGTGGAATACTCACCCGTTCGCCCGCCACCTGAATGCGAAACCGCTTGCCCTCTTCGATACTGTCAGCCAGTCGACGCAACTTGGCAACAAATTGTTTCATGGGATAATTCTTGACCACGTCACGCTGTTTCTTCTTCGCGCGTTTTGCCATTTGAGACTCCTTAATATTGGTTCAGCTATAAATTTACTCACAAACTCCGTAATAATTTTGTAGTTCACGCCACCATCAGATTGGACCACTTTGATTACATTCGGCAGCCTGTCGCTCACTACCCGGAGTCGTTTCCCGCTGCCATTCCTTACCATTATTTTTTCCTGTCTCACGATCAAACTGATCCGGGGTGATCTGCAATGGAATGGTATCACATGTCTCCTTTTGCCATTGGTCCAGTGTATGGCGCAAACGGTTCAGAATCGCAGCCATGGCAGGATCAGCAGCCAGATTAACCAATTGTTCCGGATCATTCTGACAGTCGAACAGCTCTTCATCCGGCCGCGGAGCCAGAAACACATCTCCCTGTGCGCGGGTCAGGTTGCCCGTGTCTCGCCCCAACTGCAACGCCACATGCGACGGCGACCGCACCGAATCCGCCGGCCCCTGGTTCATCAATTGCGGCCGGGCATTACGGATATACATATAACGTTCCGTTCGGACCTGACGTTCATGTGCCTCGTAATCATGCCAGTTATGTTCGGAAAAGACATACTTCCTTACCCGTGCCTGACCATCTTTCAGCAATGGCGCGATTGAAACCCCCTGGAAGCTATCGGATGGCTCGATACCTGCCAGTTCCAACAGTGTCGGCGCCAGATCGATACTGCTCACCAGACCGCCGCGCGGTTTGCCTTTGTCTTGCAGACCATCCGGCCAACTGATCACCAGCGGCGTTTGCATCCCGCTGTCATAAACCCGGGTCTTACACCGCGGGAAAGGCCGGCCATTATCAGCCATTACCAGTATAACCGTATTTTCATATACCCCCTGCTGTTTCAGTTCGTTAACAACCTCACCAATAGCATAATCGAACCGGGTAATTTCTCGATAATAAGCCGCCAGGTCCGCGCGTGTCTGCCGGTCATCAACCAGGTAGATCGGCACCTGAATCTCCTCCAGCGAATAGGACTTCATGGTATTTTTATCATCCCAGCCCCGGTGGGCGTCAAATGATGCCAGCCATAGAAAAAAGGGCTTGGTTTTATCCCGCTGCCGTAACACCTCCAGCCAGTTTTCCTCACCGCCAGGCCCGCCGCCTTCGCGCCGGTCAAACGCGCCGGTCACATTCTCATTTTCTCCCAGATGCCACTTGCCTGCCTGAGCGGTATAATAACCCTGCTGCTTTAGCACGGCGGGAAATGGAATCTGGTTCTCCGGCAATGGCATATGCAGTTCCGGTGCGCCGGTATTATGCGGATAGCGCCCGGTAATAATACTGCAACGGCTCGGGCTGCACGAACTGGCCGTCAGAAATGCCCGCTCGAACCGGGCACCTTCACGGGCCAGCTGATCGATATGAGGCGTCCGAATGGTTGGATGGCCATAACATCCGATATCATTGACACTGACATCATCAGCAATGATCAACACAAAATTAGGTCGCAAGCTTGAATCAGCCCCGCTGGCAAGTCCAACCATCGCAGTGATCAGGCACAATACCCTCAATAAATAGCGTGTTTCTTTCATCTGGTTTGTCGAATCCTTCAAGTTTGGATTTTTGAGTACGTTTTCTTCTCACCGTAATATCTATTATGCAATAAATTATCAGATTAATCGTATGTACCAAGTGCTCGCAGTTTTATTTAAACTTCTCAGGAGCGATCAAATGACCAGAATCAGCAAAATCGGCCTTTTCTTAATTATCGGTTTTATCACAACTTTGTCAACGGTTAATGCCCAGCCCGCAAAAACGCCCAAATACAATGTCCTATTCCTCATCTGTGATGACCTCAATTGCGACCTGGGCTGCTACGGCCATCCGCTAGTCCAATCACCCAATATCGACCGACTGGCAAAAGCCGGTATGCGGTTTGAACGGGCCTACTGTCAGTATCCCCTCTGCGGCCCCAGCCGCGCCTCCTTCATGACCGGGTTATACCCCACCCAGACCCTGATCACTGCCAACAGCATTTATATCCGTCAAACCCTGCCGGATGTGACTACCCTGTCCCAGCTATTCCGCAACCACGGCTATACCAGTTCCCGGATCGGAAAAATCTATCATTACAATGTGCCCAAAGCGATCGGGACTCCCGGCCACGACGACCCGGCCTCATGGACCCAGACCTTCAATCCCATCGGCCGCGATAAGGATGATGAAGAATCGATATTCAGCCTCAAGCCCGGTCAGTTCGGCGCCACATTGAGCTGGCTGGCCGCTGAAGGCGAAGATATCGAACAAACCGACGGTATTGGCGCCAACGAAGCCATCAAGCAACTGGAGCAATTCGCGCAAGATAAAACCCCTTTTTATCTGGCTGTTGGCTTGTACCGTCCCCATACCCCTTATGTCGCGCCCAAGAAATATTTCGACTTATACCCACTCGACCAGATAAAAGTCCCAACTATCCCCCAGAATTATTACGACACGGTCCCAGCGCCCGCCCGAAACGCGCTAACCCGTCACAAAGAAGAAATTAACCTGGCCGACCATCTGGCCCGACAGGCCATCCGGGCATACTACGCCTCCACCACCTTCGCCGACGCACAACTGGGCCGCATACTCGATACCCTGCGTCAGACCGGCCTGGATAAAAATACCATCATCCTCTTTACCTCAGACCATGGCTATCACCTGGGTGAACACGGCCACTACCAGAAAATGAGCCTCTACGACAATGCCACCCACGTCCCTCTGATTATATCAGTACCTGGCATGAAAACCGCCGGCCAGTCAACCCCGGCCCTGGCCCAGATGATCGATTTCTATCCAACCCTGGCGGAATTATGCAACTTACCCGCGCCCGCCTATCTCTCAGGCCACAGCCTGGTCCCCACACTCAAAAATCCCGCTATCAAACCTCGAAAAGCAGCTCTCACCCAGATGGGCAACAATTTTACCATCCGTACTGATCACCATCGCTATACCGAATGGGGCCCCAATGCCATGGACGGCGCGGAACTTTACGACACCATTACCGATCTGGCAGAGATGAAAAACCTGATCGATGACCCCGACCAGAAATCCACCATCACAGAATTAAAAACACTCCTCCATCAGCAGATTCAAATAGCCCGTCAAACACCGGACAATCTCAAACAGACCCCATTAAAAAAATAGCCAGACCGTAGCCTGGCTGCCAATATACAAGCTATCAGAAAAAAACTATCTGGCGCCACAGACATTCATCTCAATCGTATAAAGCGCGGTCTGTGCGGTAATAAAGAGCGTCTTCATTTCCGGGCCGCCAAAAGTCACATTCGCCGTCCAACTCTTGGGGACTTCTATCAGGGTAAGCTTCTTGCCATCCGGGCCAAATACAGTTACCCCTTTACTGCCGGTTAGATAAACATTGCCACAGCAATCCAGGGTCATACCATCGGAGCCCATTTCACAGAACAGATTTTTATCAACCAGCGTTCCATCGGGCATTATTCGCCAGGACCAGGTTTTATTGCCTTTGATATCGGCGATATAAACCTTTTTGCCATCCGGTGTGCCAATAATTCCGTTGGGCTGCGCCAGGTCATCGACCACACGCTTCAGTTCACCTTTTTTAGACAGGAAATAGACACATTCTTTATCTTGCGGCTTTTGATCGTAATCCCACCAGGGCCGCTTGTAAAACGGATCGGTAATATACATCCCACCATCAGGCCGCACCCAGACATCATTGGTGGAGTTCAGCGATTTCCCATTGTATTCTTTCGCCAGCACCTCATGCTTCTTCGTCTTGATATCGATCCGCCACAACTCCGTTTTTTCATCCGCGCAGGCGATCAGATTCCATTGACGGTCGAAATATAAACCATTCGACCGGCCGGATGGCTGCATAAAGGTTTTCATTTCTCCCTTAACCGTATATAGCATAATACGATCGTTCGGTTGATCGGTAAAATAAACATTGCCCTGCTTGTCGGCAATCGGCCCTTCCGTAAATTTAAATTCATCGGATATCAGCTTCAGCTGGGCCCCTTCCACAACAATATCTTTGATATCTTCACAACATACCCGGTTACAACCTACTAACAATCCCATCAACGCAACCCAAATACATACACTTAACGTTTTCATTGGTGTTCTCCATAAAAAAAGTCTGCCTGGTACTCATCTGATAACCAGGTCAGACATCTTATCAAATGCATAACTGGAATGCAACCGGCTTCTTATCGCGCTGGACCGGCCACCTTAGCGGCTGATACGCGCCGTTGCGCCCTTCATAACCCGTTGCACCTCGGCCAGACTGGCAGTAGTGGTATCGCCTGGCGTGGTCATCGCCAGAGCGCCATGGGCAGCCCCATAATTAACCGATTCAACAGGACTCTTACCCTCCATCAGGCCATAAATCAGGCCCGAAGCAAAGCTATCACCTCCCCCAACCCGATCCAGAATCTCCAGATCTTCTCTTAAATCGGCATCGTAAAACTCACCAGCCATATAAAGCACCGCGCCCCAGTCATTCACACTTGCCGTTTTAGCGTGACGCAAGGTAGTCGCCACCGCCTTGAAATTAGGAAAGGTCTTGACCACCTCCAGAATCATCTTCTTAAAGTTGGCGGGATCGAGTTTAGAGCAGCCTTCATCCAGACCGGGCACGGCAAAACCCAGCGACGCGGAAAAATCCTCTTCATTGCCGATCATCACATCCACCAGGGCCGCAATTTCTCGATTGACGGCCATCGCCTTTTCCTTACCGCCAATATCCTTCCATAACGATGCCCGGTAATTCAGATCATAAGAGATAATCGTGCCATATTTGCGCGCCGCCGTCATGGCCTCGATAATCACATCCGGTGTCGTCTGCGACAAACCGGCGTAAATGCCACCGGTATGCAGCCACCGAACGCCATCCTGACCAAAAATCCGGTCCCAGTCGATATCCCCTTTCTTCAGCTGAGAAGCGGCGCTGTTAGCCCGGTCTGAGCAACCAACCGCCGCCCGCACACCATAACCCCGCTCGGTAAAATTTAGGCCTACCCGCGTCTTGCGGCCGATACCATCAAACGGCATCCAGCGAATATACTCCGGCGAGACCCCGCCCTGATAGAGCAGGTCTTCCAGCAGCCGGCCCACCGGATTATCGACAATCGCCGTAACCACCGCGGCCCGTTTACCAAAGCAGCGCTTCAAACCCCGCGCGACATTATATTCACCCCCGCCTTCCCATACGCGAAAAGTACGGGTGGTATGGATACGCTCCTCGCCCGGATCCAGCCGCAACATGATTTCACCCAGTGAGAGAATATCATACTTACAATCTGATTCCGGTCTCAATGATATACCAGACATGATCCATCTCCTCAACTAACGGGCCAGCCAGCCGCCATCCACCGCAATAGTATAACCCTGTAAGTAGGAAGCCGCCTCGGATGCCAGAAAGACCGCCGCACCCTGTAAATCCTGCGGAGTCCCCCAGCGCCCGGCCGGAATCCGGTCCAGAATGGCTTTATTACGCGCCGGATCATCCCGTAGCGCCTGGGTATTGTCCGTAGCCATATATCCCGGTGCAATGGCATTGACATTAATCTGATGCGGAGCCAGTTCATTTGCCAGCAGCCGGGTCAATCCCATCACTGCGCTTTTGGAAGCCGTATAAGAAGGGACCAGGATTCCACCCTGAAAGCTCAGCATGGAGGCCGTATTGACAATCTTGCCCCCGCGCCCCTGCTGGATCATCACCCGCGCGACCGCCTGACTCAAAAAGAACAGGGTGCGGATATTGATATTCATCACATCGTCCCAGTCCTTTTCCGTAAAATCCACCAGCGGCGCCCGACGGATAATTCCGGCGTTATTGAACAGGATATCGATTCCACCCAGTTGCTCAACCGTCTGGGTAACGATGGGATCAACCGACTCTTTTTTGCTCAAATCCGCTTGAATGGCAATGCAACGCCGCCCCAGCTTTTCAACCTGGGCCTGACTATCCGCCATATCCAGTACATCCACCAGCGCGATATCCGCACCGGCCTCAGCCAGTCCCAGGGCAATACCCTGCCCCAATCCACGGGAAGCGCCCGTGACAATGGCCATCTTGCCATCCAGTTTAAATTTATCCAGAATCATAAAATATTCCTCACATACATTTGAATCATCAGTTTCAGCAAATCGCTTATTATCACCTCTGATTCAAAATTCATCTTTATTTCAATTGTCCAATATGAAGATGATCCATATCATCAAAGGCCTGGTTCTCGCCGCCCATACCCCAGCAGAAAGTATAAGCGCGGGTTCCGGTACCGCTGTGAATGGACCAGCTGGGCGAAATAACCGCCTGGCCATCCGCCACCACAATATGACGCGTTTCATCCGGTTTGCCCATCAGATGAAACACCCGGGCATCTTCCGCCACATTGAAATACAAATAGACCTCCATCCGCCGTTCATGGGTATGGGGCGGCATGGTATTCCAGACACAGCCCGATTCCAGCTGGGTAAAACCCATCACCAGTTGACAGCTCTTGGCGCCATCCGGATGGATACATTTGTAAATGGTCCGCTTATTGGAATCTTCAATCGAACCCAGCTGCACCGGGGTGGAATCCGCCCGGGCCACGTGGGTCGTGGGAAATTCCTTATGCGCCGGATAACTCAACAGATAAAATCTGGCCGGCTGCCCCTTATCGTTGCTGGCAAAGACGATCCTTTTCGCTCCTCGGCCAACATACAGGCAATCCAGGTTAGCCATCTCATAAACCTGACCATCCACAGTCACCTGCCCGGCCGCGCCAATATTCAAGATCCCCAGTTCGCGCCGCTGACAGAAATAATCCGCCCGCAACTCATCCGCGCTGGTCAGCGCCAGTTCGCTGCCGGTCGGAACGGCCGAACCGACAATGGTCCGGTCAATATCGCAATAGAGCATCTCGATCTGGCCCGGAACAAACAGGGTCTCGATCAAAAATTCATCCCGGATTTCCTGTGTGGTCATGCGACAAAACCGCACTGGATCGGGGGTATAACGTACTTGCATCACTATCTCCTGATTTTTAGAAATAATATCTTGATTTACATTTTACATTTCGACCTGAACAGGATGGTCAATCTTTTGCTTGAAGGCTTTGAGATAATCCAGCCATTTCGTCAGGTTGTCAAATTCTTTAACTTTATTCCAGCAGGCCCCTGCGTAATAGCTCAGCGGAGTATCCATCGGATGCGTACTGGTCAGCAGCAGATGACCGGCTGCATTGATTCCGGTCAGCTCCGGTCCCTGCGGGAACACCACACCACAACCCACTCTGCCAATCTTACCCAGATCTTCCCAATAGGCAATCCAGCCATCCTGGGGCGTCAGAATCGACTCACCGGTTTTCTTATCCGTGACGATTCCGGCCGCCAGGGTCAAATGATCGGCTATCGTCTGGTAATGCGATTCGATCCGGTTCAGATTTGAGCCCAGATCGATACTGACCCGCTTGACCTCGCTGAGTTCGACGCCATCGACGGTCCATGGATCGTACGACAATTCGAAAATTGTCCGGATTGGACCATTGGCAACAACCTTCGATTTACGGAAGTTTCTGGACATATGCACCTGGCCATCTTTGCCATAAACTCCCGCTCCGCCGCAACCCAGGGTATTCCCCACTTTATAAAAATCACCACCTTCGCCGTGATCTTCATGGTAATCGCCGGTTTCATAGAATTTGTTCACTACCGGATAATCCACACGCTTGCACCAGACATCGATCCCGCTGCTCACCGTCTCCACTTCCAGCGCCTTGCCGTACATCCGAAACGCAATCTTATCGTTTTCCCAGGCAAAATCATCCATGCGTTCCGGGACATAGCGGCCAAAAGTCGTCAAGGTCGATTCCGGCCGGGCCAGATTTTCCGGTTGCTTCATGATCCAGTAATATTTCTTCTCGCCCGGAGCCAGATTAATCTGCCAGAGCAATTTAGAATTCTTACCATCTTCGACTACCTGGGTCGTCAACAGACGATTGGTCTTGAATTCAAAAACGGCCACATTATTCTTATTCAAACCCGGTACAGCCTTAACCGCATCACTCCAGGGCAACTCGATCGTTTCACTATCACGAAACGCAAGCAGTGGATTGCTCACTACCACCTTTTTCGCCCGCATTCCCTGACGAACCGCAATCTTATAAACTTCACTACCGGCCAGTAAGAACGAACCTACGCCATAAACCTCAGTCTGTTCCGGTTTAACCTGGCGCGGATCAGCCCCGATCGGCTGAACATAGCCCAGCATGCCATCCTCATGAACGCAACTGACCAGAGTCGTCCAGGCCTTCATCACTGTCGGCAAATAAGTCTTTTCGTCCAGATACCCCTGATTGATACCCCAGGCCAGACCATAACAATGGAATCCGCTGCCGCTGGCTTCTTTCGTCGGGAAACTGACCGGATCCAGCAGACTCGAATGCCACATGCCATCTTCCGGCAGAATCGCCATCAGCTTGGCCGACATCAAACGATACTGCTCAATCAGACCCGGACGGGCAGGATGATCTTCAGGCAGTTCTTCCAGAACTCGCACCAATCCGCCATAAGACCAGCCATTACCGCGCGACCAGAATACCTTTTTGCCATTGGCCTCACGCTGTTCAAAGTAACGGCTGTCACGGTAATATAAATGCTCATCCTTATCGAACAGATAATCGGTCGTCGCCTGCCATTCCTTCAGCATATAGTCCAGATACTTCTGCTCACCGGTGACCCGTGCCAGCTTGGCCCAGACCGGAGGTGCCATAAACAGCGCGTCACACCAGTTCCAGCGATCCTGTCCGCCTTTAATACCGAACTTCAATTCCAGCGACGGTTGGTTGGCCAGGATATAATCGAACCGCTCCTGAATCCCGGCGATCATTTTGGGGTCGCGATATTTTTTATACATCTCGATATACATCTGTCCCACACAATGGTCATCGGCATGATAAATCCGCTTGTGCGGCTGCCAGTTACACGTCTCGGCATACTTCAGCAACGCCTGATAATAGTCATCGGTATCGGCCATCTGCGCCCAGGCCGTCATCCCCGCGTAAAGCGCGCCATGGGTCCAGTCTGCCGGATGATGTTTGCTGGGATTCGCAATCTGCCAGTCAGCCACCTTGCCCATCACTGTCTTGATCTGATCCGGTTGCATCGCTTCCGGCATGGGCCGCGCCCCCATGCAACCCGTCGTTACTAAAACCAGCATCAGTACAATCAATATCATGTTTTTCATTACAAACTCCCTTTATTATAGAATACTTATTAAATCCTGCTTTGGATTTAGACAAATACAAACTTCCTATTCTCCCGTTCTCATTGTTTATATCCCAGGGCCGACGATAACCGCGCGGCCGCT
This sequence comes from Sedimentisphaerales bacterium, assembly GCA_963663965.2. Lineage (GTDB taxonomy): Bacteria > Planctomycetota > Phycisphaerae > Sedimentisphaerales > SM23-30. The sequence goes on along the minus strand of CAXXFK010000028.1, from coordinate 543,648 downwards.
TTACATACTGCCTCTCTCGCTTTTGTAAAACCTTCCGGGCGTCCCATTATTTCCGCCGGACCGGTAATCCCGATTGCGGCCACCAGTTCCCGCTCCATATTGAATACCGGAGCCGCCATACAGCGTATGCCCGGATGATATTCTTCATCATCCCACGCGAATCCCTTTTCCTGGACCTCTTCAATCATCTGTTGCAGTTGTTCCAATGTGGTCAGTGTCCTTGGCGTCCTGATTTCCGGTTTAAATACCTCGATAAATTCCACCAGGCGCTGGGGATATAAATAGGTCAGGAAGATTTTGCCCGTCGCCGAGCAGTGCAAATCCGCCATCGTTCCCGGACGTGATGCAACACGCAAAGGAGCCGGGCTGTCACATACTTCCAATATCAACGAATGCCAGCCACTGGGTATTGCCAGATGCGAGGTTCTGACTGGTAGCCCCCGTCAATTCCTGCAAGACCGGAACCGCCGCTTCCCGCAATTGGGCCCCCCTCAAAGCATGCAATCCTATCTCGAACAAACCCGCCCCGGCATAAAACTGGGTCTTGCGCTTTTCCACCATCCCCTCATACATCAGGGTTTTCAATATCCGAAAAACCGTCGTCCGGGGCATTCCCAGCTGTTCTTCCAGCTCAAGGGCGCTCAATCCGCCATCTGCCGCTGATAGCAGCTTCAAAATCTGCATGGCCTTACTTAAATTTGGAACAATATATTTATTCATATATGAAACTCGCATTCCTTATATGAATATATTAAGCCGTTAATTAGAATCTGTCAATTAATTTTCAACCTACGCCTGCATGTTTTCAGACTTCAACTTGACAAAAATTATAAATCAATCAAAATTAATATCAAGTTAAGTGAAGAGATATAAGTATCTTGAATAATTTTCCTCAAACATGCAACATTCAAAAAACTGTCCGGTGCTTTTGTAGATTAAAACCGGGAGTGAGGTTTTATGACAAACCAGTCCCAAGGAACCCAGCCTTCGATTGAAGATCATCCATTTCTTCAACCATTTAAAGAATATGATCTGAAAAAAACGGCCGCTCTCTTTCCTCTACCGGATTGGTATCTTCTTTATCACCCTGACCACAATTATTCTGCCGTTCATATACCTGGCCCTGTGCCTGTTGATTGCCTGGAGAACCTGGTATTATATGAACCACGGGCCGGCAGTTGAGGATTCCGGCAGTGTCGGAGGTCATGGCTTGCTGTATATCGCCCCGATTCTGGTCGGTATCATTGCGATTGTCTTTATGATCAAACCTCTGTTCGCGCGTCATAAGGACCATTACCATCCCTATCGGATTTCCCGCGAATCGGAACCGCTGATGTTTGAATTTATTGAATGGCTGTGCGATTCAATCGGAGCGCCGATGCCTGCCCGTATCGAAGTAACCTGTGAGGTAAACGCCTCGGCCGGTTTCCGCCGGGGCCTGCTCAGCTTTTTCGGCAATGACATGGTCCTCACCATTGGCCTGCCGTTGGCAACCGCCTTTAACCTGCGCCAGTTTACCGGGGTCCTGGCTCATGAATTCGGCCATTTCTCTCAAGGCGCCAGTATGCGACTCACTTTCATCGTCCGATCGATCAATAACTGGTTTTACCGCCTGGTCTACGAACGGGATGAATGGGATGACAAACTCGAACAATTGGCCGGGGTCAATTCACACTGGATCAGATTAATCGCCAATGGCGCCCGTGCCTTTGTCTGGCTCAACCGGCGTATCTTGTGGGGCTTGATGATGCTTGGCCATATGGTCAGCAGTTTCATGTTACGCCAGATGGAACTGGACGCGGACCGTTGCGCCGTCGATACGGTAGGCGCCGAGGTTTATGCCGATGCTTTACGAAAGCTGCCACTCCTGGCGGTGGCATCCCACATGACCATTCAGGATCTCCAGGAAAGTTGGAAAGATCAAAGGCTCTGCGATAACATGATGGCCCTCATCGCTTATAATTACCATAACCTGCCCGATGATGTTGTGAAAAAGCTGACAACCAGTCAATCACACCAGAAAACACATCTGTTCGACACCCATCCTTCCGACCGCCAGCGGATCGAACAAATCCTGTCTTACCATTCAGACGGCCTTTTTCACTTTCAGGAACCCGCCAGCCAATTATTTCGCAACCTGGACCGCCTCTCTCGGGAAGTGACCAAAGATTTTTACCGCGATCAGGTTGGACTGAATGTTACCGGTGAAAACCTCATTCCAACCGATGCCTATCTCTCCGACCAGAATTCGCAAAAAGAAGACTTTAATGCCTATCGCCGTTTCTTTCAAAATCTGATCCGGATTCACAATCCCGTCACCCTGGAATCCAGTCGAATCCCACACCACTCAGGATATCGAACGGACCTCTTTAAAGCTTCTCAATCTGCGCAATGAAATCCAGGCCCAAATCGAAGATGCCACCGCCGCCGGAAAAAAGATTAACGTCCTGCGCGGCGAACTGGCCCGCTTTAAATTCGCCAAATCAATGCTCGATAATAACATACGAATCAATGCCGACAAATTCCACTTGACATCCGCCACCTCCGCCGCCGCGTTTGAAGCCATCTGTGTGACTCAGGAACAAATCGAACTCACAAGCAAGCCAATGGATCACATCGCACACCTCATGTCGCAGCGACTGATTCTCGGACTGGAACTCCTGCTGCATCCCGATGTACGCAAAGAACTCCAACTCAACCCTGACTGGCACTCAGTGATCACCCGCATGTTGAAATCCCTGCCCCCCTTGACACGGGAATTCCCCCGCCTGATCGATCTGCAATTCACCCAGTTCCAGGCCATCAGTTTTTATAATATTCTGCAGCAAAATCCCCAGGCGGGCAATATCTACCAGATTCTCGAATCCAGCTCAGCCAATACCCGGCTAACCCTTCAGGCCGTTCTCGATAAATTCGAAAAAGTTGAATATCCATTTGAACACGCCGGTGGTCCCACTACCATTTTAGGCTATGCGACCAGTACCTTAAGTGATGACCACCATTTTATGGCCGTGTTTCCCAATACCGAAGAAGTGATCGATAAACTGATGACGCTCTATTACCGGATACTGGGTCGCCTGGCTTCTCTAACCGAAAAAATTGAAACGAACCTCGGTCTGGCCCCTTTCCAGATGCCCGTTGAAAACGAAAATCCCGACGAAGAATCCGCATCGGACAATAAGGCGGCGCCTGCTTGAATCACTTCGACTTGGCAATCTCAAGGTAATAACTCAGCTGCGGCGGATACAGATAGCCCATCGATACCATCGCCACATAGGAACGATAGACCGGATCCTGCATCAGGGTCACCCGCCGGTCCTGCGCGGGAATCGTGGTGCTGTAAATACGTAATTCACCCGGTACCGTGGTAATCAGTTCTTCGCGCCAGTCTCCCAGGATATCCGCTACCGCCAGAATATCGCCCTGATAGCCCCCGACGGTTTTGCCATGGTATTGCTGGATCCGGCCGCTGATCGCGTAGGGTTTCACTCCGCCGGATTCCCAGTACAATGCCTTGGGATTCAAATTCCCCAGGTTTTCCTCCGTCAGTAATCGCCCATCGGCGCTGTGAATCCAGAAAGCAGTTTTGTCTTTTTCACCAATATAAAACTCCATACCCGGATTATCCGCGATAAAATCCGCGAACATCCCCGCTGAATGGGCATGCTGCGTGGCAAAATCACATCCCCAGATCATTTTCCCCGTCCGTGCTTCCACCAGGCAAATAGCATTGCTGTTTCGTTTGGGCTCGATACCATATAAAATCTCCAATCCCGGTCGTTCCGGCAGAATGTCGGCAACATAACAGGCATCCGGATGGCCCAATCCCACATTCCAAAGCAATGAAGAATCCCCTTTCAGAACGGCAGAACCCAGGATAATTTCATCGCAGCCATCTCCGGTCACATCCGCCGCCAGCATCCCATGCATTCCCTGGCCGCGCACCGGGGGATCTTCATTATCGCCGCTCCATTTCCACAGCGAGGCCAGTTTGCCGTTTTTCATGACATAGGCATCCACCCGCATCAAGGTATAAGTGCCCCGCAAAACCAGTAGAGCGGGATGTTTCCCATCCAGATACGCCACCCCCATCAGATGTCGGGCTGCTCGATTATTCTTGCTATCCCCCCAATCCTCCAATTCGCCGCGCGCGATCCAGTCAACCCGGTCCAGTTCCCGCCCGGTCATGCCATCCAGCAGCGAACAGTATTCCGGCCCGGTGGTCACCTTCCCCGCCAGAGGATGCCCATCCGGATTACGATAATCCACATCGGTAACCGAGGTCTTCACCGCCACTTCCGCCCGGCCATCGCCATCGAAATCATGAACGATCATGGGCGAATACCAGACCCCCTGCTCAATGTTCCAGCCCAGGTCCTTGCGCCATAAAAATGTCCCATCATGCAGATAAGCCTCAATTTTCCAGGTCGCCTCACTTTTATTCCAGACACCCGGATCGGTAATCTGTCGGGGCTGCTTGATAACATAATCATATCGGCCATCGCCATTCAAATCGGCAATCCCCACCCGGTTACAGACATAATCCCCCTGAAATGGAATGGCAACATACGGTCGCGCCGGCGAATGAGCCGCTAAAGAAACAGTCGCGTCCCCGGAATGTGTTCCTTCCGAATGGATCGACAACCGCCAGCGGTTCGCCCGGTTCAGATTCACCGCCGTATCGACAAAATCACAGGTTTCCACCAGCGGTTTGTTATTCAATTTGACTTCCGGCCCACCCTCCGTCTGACGATACAAATCAAACCCGATTCCCTCCGCGTCACTCTGCAACAGCCGCCACCCCAGGTAGACATCACCGTTTTCCTGCACCAGGGCAATCAGCCCGCGATCGATCGTCTCAGTCGTCCACTGACCTTGAACCGATAACACCAGCCAACCGGTTAATAGATTAACGAATAAAGATATGGCAATCTTATTTAACATCGCAACGATCCTGATCTAAATGTGTTATTACTTCTGTTGGAATAAATGGTTTTCCCGGCCGCTCTTGGCGCCGGCAAAACAAAAAAACCTTGGAGCGGCATATCATCCACATGATTGCTACAACGGGATAATCATCTATTTATTGCGGCCAGTTGCCATTGCATATCCACTCTCCGGCCAGCAATATTAAATCTGTCATATCAATTTTGCAATCATTATCGAGATCATAAAGTGGCGGATGCAGACAGAGAACCTCCCCCGTCCCTTGCTGCCATTCCAAAGCGATTTCCTCAACAGTCAGCGGATAATTGTAGATCTTGATTTCATCCAGCAATCCATCCCAATTATTGAGTATTTCCCCGGCATTATTGGTCGCTCCAACCACCAGATCGTATTGCCAGGGCTCTATCTGCCAATCCGCCTGGGTGATTTCTCCCACGAACCGGGCATCGAAATACAACTTGAAGCGATAGAGCCCCTTAAATTCCCAGGTTGCCAGAAAATGATGCCACTGTCCGGACGATACTGTCACGCTATCGGGATAGATACTGAATGCGCTGCCCTCAGCATCCTTATTCGAAACAAAAGGCCGCCCGGAATTGATCGAAAACTGCAACCGCTGATAGCCGCCTTCATTGAGTATCCCCATTAACGTGGGCCGGCTGTCCTGCGGATTATCGATCATAAACCAGAACGAAGCCGAGCCATTCAGCAAGGTTAATCCAGAGGGCTGACCATTACGCCCCAGGGAAAGATATTGCGGCTCAGTATCATCCAGTTTGAGCGCCTGGCCCAAATCCCCTTGACTGTCGACATAAACCGGAACGCCGGCTGAAATCACCGCGTTGTTTCCCCCGGCCAAATCGGCCAGACTCCCATCCAGCGGATAATAAGCCACCAGATCCGGCGCCTGGATCAATGCCCGGTCACTCTCAGCGGCGCCCGACATACTGGTAACCCTGCCATAATAATACCCGCTATCGCTCCCTGCCACCGGCTGAATTGTCAAAGTAGTACGATACCTGTCCTGACCCAGGTCCACAACCCTCAACTCCGTATGCGAATTATCTTCCAAAGCCACGGGATCCATCCCATCCGTTCGATACCAGTTGACCTGAGGCGAGTACATACTGACAAAATCAATGACCAGGGTGACCGACTCGCCGGGATTGACGATCGCTCCGGCTGGAGATGTCTTGATTTTGGGAACCGACTCTTTTGTGGTAAAATACCAGACTGGACCCACTCGAGTATCCGGACTGGCCGCATCCGAATGATGAATACTCTGATCAACCCGCCAGTAGTAAGTCTTATCGCTCTCAAGGTTCAGCGGCCCTGATTTAACGGGATTCGTATTGTTTATAAATAAAAGCGGCGTTGAGCCGCTAAAATCCGGGATATCCTCAGCAAGATAAAAATAATATCCCGTCAACCCATCAGGAGGTTCTGGCGCGTCACTCCAGCTGAAAGTCACCTCCAGCGGTACCTCGCTCTGCCCATCTTCCGGTACAGGATTACCCGGCACAACCCCGGTATTCCAACCCGCCGTTATCGTAAAACCCGATACCCCGATCGTTCTGGTCGTCAACGGCTCCCGTTCATCGATTACCAATTCGAAAACCGGCTCATAACCAAACGACTCGTCAGCCACCAACAGAGGCGGATTTACCGGAACAAAATCAGCCAGAATATCCATGCTGCTTCGTTCCTGCGATACAATGCCTGTCGCGCCCGGCCCGCTCAAGCTCAAATAATAACTTCCATTATCGCTGCCCACACACGGAGCAACCCGGGTCAGGTTCAGCTCAAACTCTTTAACCACTGCGGATGGATTTAATCCACTAACCGACCAGCTGATAACCGCGTCATCTTCCTGATCGGTACACCTATTACGATAAAAGGAGCCCCAACTCGTGCAGTTGGACGCCGGGGCGTAATCTCCGGCGCCAACGGCTACGATCACCTCATAATCGCCAAACACCGGATCGGCAACCGTCCAGGTTGAATTGGGCCCATTACGGGTATCAATCGACTGCGAACTCTTTACTTCGCTACCCGTTCATGGCTGGTGATATTGGGCCGGCACGAGTTGAACCGGACCCAATAATCCCGAGAGCTCCAACGGCCAGCTCGCCGGATCAAATTTCTGATAATTCACGTTGACAATATTGGCGTCGCGCATAATTTTCCAGTCAGCCCCGCTTTTTTCCAGCGCGCGAATCCGGTTGGCGGTCAGATTGGTCACTTCGACTTCCAAGGTATTGGTCCCCGGATGCAGCAGCTTGCCGATCGGCATCCGGAATGGCAACGCCACCAAAGCTCCCGCATCCTGACTATTCACTCGAATCCGGGCGCTCTCCCGCACATCGCCCAGATCGAGCATCCAGTCATCCGCCCGGGTCGCCGGCATTTCAAAACTCAGCGTATAACGTGCGGTCCCGGCAAAGGCGTCTGTTGCCGGATCGTCCGCTTCGGTCCAGCTGACCAGCGATTCGCTATGATAGGTTTGCGGCAGGGTGGGCCCGCCCTCGACAAACTCAATTTTCCAGTTCCCCGCTAACGTCACCGGCTGCCCGGCCGTTTGCCGATATTTCCAGCCGGCCACCGTTACTTTGCTGTTACTGCCACGGATAAGGGTGGATTCTCCTGATTCCAGTTGCAGGTAAACCTGGGATTGCCTGTTTCTTTGTCGTACTGCCAGTGCCCCGGATTGCCCCGTCATGGGATCGTAACAAATGACAGATTTTACCGGATTCGCCAATCCTATCCATTGATCGAAAGTGTCGGCCGAATGGTTGGCAATAAAATACCAGGTGTCGCCATCGATCCGTCGTCGAATACAGTGTAGCCCGGCCTTGATCATTGGTTCAGCCATGATTCCAGATTCAGCCAGGGTCTCACAAACCGTCTTGGATATGATCGCTTTTGATTGAATCGCAGACTTCCCGGCGGCAAACTGTGCCCGTTGTTGAGCAAGACCATCCAAACCCGGCACATCGCCCGGCAAGGCCTCTTCAAAAATCACCGTAGCCCCATCGTTTGCCAGTTTAGCCAGCTGCTCCATGGTTTCAGCCGGCATATACTGGCATGCCGGAATGACAATAGCCCGATACCACCCTCCCACCGCCTGGATTCGACCATCCGAAAATGTCAGCGTCTCCAGCATACGATCCGAAACAAAATCAAAGGAATATCCCTCTTCCTGCAACATAATCCCAAACCGTCCCAGCGATTGCCCCGTAATCCAGCCATCCCCATGAACGGTCATCTTCTGCGCCATGCCCTCGGCGTTCATCCAGTAATCATGGATCGGCCAGTAAACCAGCAGATCGTTGCCCGGCTCGCCGGCCTGTAGCATCGACTGGCACCGGGTAATATAATCATTGAGATATTGGATGTCATGCCAGATCGAATTTCGCCAGTCCGCCTTGGTCGAAGCATAAAAAAACCAGCCCGGCCACGCGGCGTCTTTGGCCGAATAACAGCTGCCGTGATAGAGCAAATGATTGATCCCGGCCAGGAAAAACAGGTCCGACGATAACTTGATCTGGCCCAGCGTCCCATGCCAGTGTTCACGCAGCCAGGTAAAACTCTCAGAGCCAACCAGCTGCGCCCCCGGCCGATGAGCGACATGCGCCGCCGACGAGGCCATTTTCATCACCAGCGGATTACTGTCGCCCGCGCGGCAGAACTGTGGGTCCCGCCGGAAACCGGCCACCTCGAATTCCGGCGCGCCGAACATCTCCGTCTCAGGAATATCCGCCGCCGCGTACACATCCAATAACTGCGAGGGCGAGCCATGTGCCTCATTACGGGTGATCATACCCTGCTCGTGTGCCCATTGTGTCCACAATTCGATCGATTCCAGGTGCAAATCACTGATGGTCCGTCGATAATCGTATTTCATCCGGGCCTTCATGTCCCGGTTGGTGTCAGTGGTGCTCCCGAAAAAAGTCACCAGATGCCGTTCCAGATCGTAACCGCGCCGCCGCTTGAACTGTTCAAGCATATCCATGGTCCAGTCGCCCTTGTATTCAAAGGAATCGTGATATTGGGCGCGCGGCTTCCGGCTGCCGGATTGCTCGAACGCGCTGGTGAATCGCTGCAAATAATATTGCATGGCGTCCGGTGAATAAGGATTGAGCATCGGACCTTCCCCCCCGGGAGCGGGCCGCTTCACATTCATCCCGGCCGCGTAAGCAATACCCTTTTCAACTCCCTGCCAGCGAACCACCGTGTCACGATACGCCGGCGGCAGATCGGGCCCGCCAAAACACCACCCCGTACCCGTCGTCATATCCACCAGCATGTCCATCTGCTCCGCCTTCTTTACGACATAATCCAGCATGGCCATCCACTCCGGCGATAGATACTGGATATACTGGTCTTCATACCCCTTGGCGCCATAGATCGGAATAATATGCACCGTCCCGATCCCACCCGCTTTCAGCTGCTCCAGATTCCAGTCAATACTGGCATGATCGAAGGCGCTGCCCGGCGCCCACCAGTACGTTCCCGGCCGGCATTGGATCGACACTTCCAAAGGCCAGTCAGGCGCACCCTGACAGTTTGTACCCACAATCAGTAATTGTACAATAATCCAAAGACTGAATATCACCACATTATTCTTCTTATGCATTGCCTGCCCTTTCTTCATAGGTACTTTTGCCATTGGGGTTATGACTTTTTTTAACGTTTATCTCTCTCCGCCGCCATTTCTGGCAGCTCAACCTGTCGACACTCGATCAGCTTGACATTGGCCCCATCAGCGGTACGCAGTTTAACATTTTCCATGCGCCAGTCAACCGCATTTCGGATCTCCCCGGCGGATTTCGCCTCAATGGTTACATTCTTCCAGTTCACCGCTCGCATCGGCTTCTCAGGATAAGCCGTCACATAAAACGCCCTGCCGCCCTCTCGTACCGATACCTCAGAAATGGTAATATTGCGAAATTCCGGTATCCCCCGCTCGGGCGGCGTCACCCGCTGGGTCATCAGCCGCCAGCGGTCGGATATCTCCTCTTCCGGGATATCCCTGGGAATCTCCGGATAACTGTACGATGGATTCCAGTTTAAATCGAATACAAATGGATTCTCCACAGTGTCCATTTCAATGTCGTGAAAACTGATCTCTTCGATCAATCCGCCACGCACTTTGGCCGACTTGAATCGAATCCCCGTCGAGGTCCCGATCGCGCGCAAACCATACACTTCGATATGCCGCATACCACCGGAAGTCTCGCTGCCCAGGGTAAACAAACCATGCCCCGACCGGGTCAGGCAATTGCGATAGACAATATATTCCGCCGGTCGGTTCACCCGCAGGCCATCGGCATCCCGGCCGGATTTGATGCATAGATTATCATCATTGCAATCGATATCGCAATTTTCCACCAGAATATGACTGGAAGAATCGGTATCTACCCCGTCAGAACTGGGCCCGAATCCGCCGATATTATTCTGGATCGTCAGATGATCCACATAAACACGATCACTATAAGTCAACGAAACCGTCCAGAACCCGGACCGCTGCACGGTAAAATCCTTCAACAGCACATCACTGGACTTCCAGACCACAACCGCCCGCACCCGCTCACAATCATAATCCGCCGCCCACCGCAAACCGCGCTGATCATAGTCTTTTCGAATCCCGCCCTTGCGGTCCGTACCCCAGTATTTCTCCCACCAGTAACTGCCATTGCCATCGATAATCCCCTTCCCGGTTATACGCACATTACTCTGCTCATAAATATTGATCAGCGCCGACAGCCACACCATCTCAAAACCCGCAATCCGACTGGGCAGCCGGGGATACTGACTGTCATCCTGGACCGCCCGTAGCGTCACCCCTTCATCAACCCGTAATTCCACATTACTCTTAACGAAGATCGCACCGGAAAGATAGACTCCCGGTTTCAAGCGAACCACGCCTCCACCCGATCCCGCGGCAGCATCGATCGCCCGCTGGATCGCCTCAGTATCCAGCGTAACCCCATCCCCCTTAGCGCCGTAATCAGTAACCTGGAATGTCCGGTTGGGAATTTTTGCAAAGTTGTCTGCATAAAAAACAGCTTCCAATGAACGAACCAGCTCACTTTTTGTGGATTGGCTTTCTTTCGTTTTTTCTGCACCGGCCAGAACTGGAATCGCAAGCAGAATCCCCGCCAGAATTCCATATATGAACACAAATTCCCGGCAGAACATCTTGGGTTGCCTGTTTCGCAAAGGGTATTGAAATACCGTCCCCGTCCGGATGTTGTCATTGATAGTGCCCATAACTGCTTGACTCCGTTATGACTTATGCTTTTTTCGGTTCACGATAACCAATACGGGATGAAGCCTCGCCCCATCCCGTATCGGTTACTGAATTGAACGAAATGGATGCATGCTTATTGCGGCCAGTTGCCATTGACCAGCCATTCAGTGGTTAACAAGGTAAAATCGTTCAAATCTACCATGCAATCGCCACTCAAGTCGTAGGCCGGCGGGGCCAGACAGGTCACCTGCCCACTGCCGGCATACCATTCCTCGGCGATTTCTTCCAGACTTAAAGCATAGTTATAAACTTTCACCTCATCGATCAGACCATCCCAGTAATTAGAAACCGCTCCGGCGTTATTCGTCGCGCCAATCGCGATACCATAGTGCCACGGCTCAACCTCCCAGGAATTGATACTCACCTGGCGAATCAGCTTGCCATCGACATACAGGTTATAGGTAAACCCTTCTTGCAATGTCCAGGTTGCGATCAGGTTATGCCATTCATTAGCGGCCAGCGCATTGTCATCTACAATATATATCTGAGCGCCAGTTGCGTCTTTGTTGGTTATAAAACCACGGTTATTATCCAGAGCAATCTGTAACCGCTGATAACCCCCATCATTCAGGACCGCCATCAGTCCAATTCGGGTTTCAGAAGGATCATCGATCAAAAACCAGAACGAAGCGGACCCGGTCTCCAGCGTCAGGCCCGATGGCTGAGCGTCTGCTCCCAGATCGACATATTTTTCCGCGGTATTTTCCAGATCGAGCGCCTGGCCAAAATTCGGCAAACCCGCGGCAAAATTCGGATCACCGCCTACCATACTGCCATCATGTTCTCCCGCACTGTCTTCCAGGGTGCCTTCAAACGGATAATAGGCCACCATCGCCGGTACAATCAGACGTCCCCGACCACTGGTGTCAGTACCGGCAGCGTTCTCGATCACGCAAAAATAATAAGCCGTATCGCCCACTTCAGCCGCGTCGATCGTCAGTACAGTCTGATAAGCGATTCCATTTGTATTAGTAGTCGTAACGGTATAATGACCGCCCCCGGCAATTAAGGCATCTTCAAAACCATTGTTCCTGTACCACGTAACCGTCGGCGCGTAAAAACTTTCAAACTCCACTATAAAGGCAACCGATTCCGACATCGGCACAACGGCATTTTCAGGCTGACTCATAATAACTGGAACGGATTTTTCCGTTTCAAACGACCACACCCGGCCTGCAATGGAATTGGGATCGGCAACCTGATCCACTCGCCAGTAGTAGGTTTTATCTTTAACGATCGGTTTCGGACCGTAAGTAATCGGATCTGCGCCCAAAGCCACTTCAATCGGAGTGACACCTGAAAAGTTTGGATCGCCGGCAGTACCATTATCGGTAATATACAACAGATATTTGCTGAGTCCGGCCGGGGGTGTCACCGCGCCATCCCATTGAAGCGTCACGCCACCGGCAATTTTTACGTCGGTCAACCCATCCGCAGGAACCGGATTGGCTGGCACCACATCCGGCGACCAGTCGGCCGTAATCGTAAAAGTTTCCGTTCCCACCGTACGGGTGGAAAACGGCGAATATTCATCCACGATCAGATCGAACGAGGGCGCGTTGCCAAATGAGATATCCAATACCGACATCACCGGGGTTGCGTATACCAGCCCGCCGGTTAATTGCCGATAGTCAGAAACCGTCCCGGCCATACCCGGGCCCGTCAGGGTCAGATTATAATTCCAGTTGCTGCCGCTGCCCACCGATGGCGCGATCCGGGTCGATTCCAGCACAAAACGGGTGATAACCGCGTTGGAATTCAAGCCCGAAATCGTCCAGGTATAGACATCATCGTTTTCCCCGCTCTCCGAAGCGTTCCGGTAGTAGTAGGTTCCATCCTTCTGGGCATGTCCGGCCGCGCCCGAAACGGTAACGGTATACGACCCAAAATCAGGATCATCCACTGTCCATTCCCATTGCGATCCGGTAGCGCCGGTATCCACAGTCACCGTCCCCGCCATAAGTTTCGGCGTGATAGCCAACGCCGGCAACAGCATGGATACCACCAGAATACCACGGCTTCTCGTTAACCATTTCATCTTGTCATGCGTCATAATTCTACTCCATTTCTTTGTAATACATTAATACCACGTAAACATTTTGTGAAAAACGACAATATACTATCATTGGGATTAAAGGGGGCGATGACCCTCATGAGATTTACGCTATTCCAAACCTTTAATAATCGTACGCCATAAGAGCGGATCATTCATGGGATCACTCCCATAATCATCTTCATTTAAAACCTTGTCGTTTTGCCGGAATTGCACACTGATATCGCCAAACAACAGATTCGCACCGGCGTATTTCCCCTGCAAATGCGACATCCACTTCCGCGCCTGCAACACATCCAGACTCATCGACAGATCGGCTCGCGTCTCCGACAACTTCTTGGCGATCCCCGCGAAGACCTGCGATCCCACTGTCATCTTTGTCCGCTTCGATTGCGGCAAATACGAATAGCTGATCCGGATCATGCCCGGATTCGATGGATTCACCGCACCCGGCACGCCCGGATTAACCGTGGGCCAGCCCTCCGGCCCCTCATAAGCATCGACACCAAACGGAGAGTTCCGGTGACTGGGACAATAAAAAATCTCGTATTTCTCCGCCAGCCCTTTCTGCCACAATGGCGCCAGATTATAAGCGGCCTGTACCCGTTCATTTCTGGGCAGCGCCGGATCCACCTTGAATATCATATAGGTCCCCGCCCCCCCGGTGCGGCTTTCATTATAATACGCAACCGGCAAGGTATCATTTTCATCATGGCCGTACATATTCAACAACATCCCCACACTGCGCAGATTACTGGCGCACAGCGTACGTTTGGCATTCTCACGCGCCCGTCCCAGACCCGGCATCAGGATACTGACCAGCAAGGCAATAATCGAAATCACCACCAGCAACTCAATCAAGGTAAAACCATGTTTTTGAATAGCATTGAACTTCATAACGGTACCTTTTGACAAATCAATCATAATCTCACTAAGGTCTTTGAAAATGTAAGCTCGGAAAAGCGAACACTCCCCAGTCACCATGAATTGGCCGCGCTCTCTCGGCTCCGTTTGGCTTGCCTTCTGTAATAACCAGACTCAAAAATCGAGAATCGCCATCCAAGGCCACAACGACCGAATGCAATTCATCCGAACGCACCGAGCGCTTCTCGAACCGCACCTGGCCATCCACCAGCACAAAAAAATCGGCCTGCCAGCCTTCATCCGTTTCCGGTTTGGTCTGGACGCCCACCTCGGTGGTAAACCGCTCGATTTTCATCCAGGGATATTGCGTCCGGATCGCCTCCAGATCGAAGGTAATCCCACCGTTGCTGTGTATTAATATCGCCGGTGTTTCTGCCGTCCCGTAGGCCCGGCCGGCGATCATGCCATCGCCCGTGCCAAACTGCCCATTCCGAATACAATCATTGTAATCGCCGGTGGTTTTCGGACAATCCTCAAACTCAAGGCCCGACGAACTGATGACCACCGGTCCGTTTCCGCGGTTAGGTACAAACACACCATCAACGCATGACAAATCGGGTTAAAAGCCGGAATGGCGAATTTCTCTTGATCGGATCCGATTCCCCCACCGGTTCGCCCCCATCATAAGTGATCGTCGCGGTCAGATTCGCCCTGCCAAAACCATCTCCTTCCTCAGTTATCAAATCGGCCAGATTGACCCTCGTTTGGCCCCGCCAGACCATATGGGTCTTCGAATCGATCGAACGGATAAAATCGTCCCGCCTCAAATCGATCGGGCGCACAGATCCCACAGTGGTAACAACCACGGCCTGGCCCTGTTCCAGATAAGCCTTCTGACGGTCCCGATCCCCCACGCCCGAAACCAGCATCGTCTTGCCCTTCAACACATGCAACTCCATCTCACGACGCTCGTCCACTGAAACGCCAAATTCCGTCCCCAGGTCCACCACCTTGCCGCTGTCCGTATTAATCGAAAACCCGATCCCGGCCCGCGGTACCGTCGCGAACACCCGGCCGCGATAAACATACAGACTGTCTTTCGCGTCCAGTGACCATTCCGCCGGCGCTTCGATGGTCACCTCCGAACCATTTTCAAAACGCAGTTGGGCGATCCCTTCCGACAAGCCATACCGGTCCTGGGTCATTTCCCCATTAGCCCGGGGCAGCCACAGTGACTTGTCCCATTTCGCTTCCATCTGGTCATCCAGATATGCCAGCACCGGTCGCGGATGGCTGGCGCTCTCCCGCATGATCCAGCGATCCAGCCAGATCACCGCCAGACAGGCCAGGATCATTGCGGCGATCCGTCCCAACACCCGGATTCGATCCCGATTCGTAATGGGTTTCCGTTTGCGGATCGATACCGAACTCCCAGCTTGAACCGGGTCATCCCCCATCGCTTCCCGAATGGCCGAATCCGCCAGATCCTGCTCCACGACGTCTCGCAAAATTGTATCGTTGTCAATTCCGTTCAGTTCTTCCGAAGAAGTTTCTCCTGATGAACTCCCCCGTTCCAGGCACTGATTGATCTCCGCCAGCGCATTGACAATCTCCCCATGGATACCACTGTCACTTTTTGTTAACGACTCAGTCAAACGCTCCAGATGCCGCCCGCCTTCACGAACGATCGTGCTGTAATCCTCCACGAAACTCAAATAAAACTCCGCCGCCCCCGGATCGGTCTCAAACCAGGTCTTCAACCGCGCTAATTCGACGTCATTGATGTCGTTCTCGAACAATCGCAGTAACAGATCGCAAATTTCAAATTCTGACCGGGTATCCATATCACCTGCTATCCATAATGGTGGTTTGTCGCATGCACTTTCTCAATAAAACCAGAATTCGGGTCATCGTCTTATATAAACTGTTGGCCGAACGCCCGGTTGCCACCGCAATCTGTTTGATCGCGATATTTTTACGAAATCGCATCGTCAGCAGCTTTCGATCGTTCTCTTTCAACTTCCCGATACAATGATTCAGGGTATCGATCTTACCGTCTCCGCTGACTGGTCGGTCCTGGGCAATTTCGCTGATTCGGTGATAAAACTGATCATCGAATACCATCTTCAGCTTTTTATTCGCCCGCAGATATTCCATCACCTTATTTTTGGCAATCCCGATCGCCCACGCGCCAAAACTGCCCCCCTCACGAAACTGATCAAATTGCTCCCACAAAATGACCGCCGTCTCCTGAAATATCTCATCGGCATCGTTGCGATTATGCACCACGGCCAGGATAAACGAATAAATCCGCCCCTGCACACTATGATACAATCGCAAAAAATCCGCGTTTTGTTTGCCGCTGAGCGTCATAAGACTCCAGACTGTTCGGGTTGAATAATGTCATTCCAGTTCTTATTGAAAAAAACAGCGCTTTTTGTAAGAAAAAAATCTCAATCCTCGAAATAATTTTTCTCTCACCCCGGCCCCAGATTACCATAACCGATATAACCATTTTTATAGCAATCAGTTACACCCGCTACTCACCTCGTTTTATTTATATTTATCCAGCCGCTTAAAATCAATCCATTATCCAGACTTTATCGTAAACCTCCTTTACGATATACTTTTACTCATTTGGATTATCTAACCATTTTTCATGAAAGAAGGCATTTATGAAAAGAACACCTCGAAACACCACCCATTGTCTATCCCTGGCCCTCCTCCTGACCGGCCTGCTCACCTTGCCCGGATTCGGCCAGGAATCTTACATCACACCCTCCTTGCCCGGCGCCCATGCCGATCCGCATATTGCCGTATTCAACGGCATTTACTACATTTACCCCACGACCGATGGCTTCGAAGGCTGGGGTTCTTCCAGTTTTTCCTGCTGGTCCTCCACCGACCTGATCCACTGGAAAAACGAAGGTGTCATCCTTGATTTCAAAAAAGACCTCACCTGGGCCGACGCCAACGCCTGGGCGCCCTGTATCGCCACCAAAAACGGCAAATACTATTTCTATTTCTCTGCCAGACAGCAAGTTGGTGTCGCCGTCGCCGACACACCCACCGGCCCTTTCAAAGATCCGCTCGGCAAGCCGCTGGTCGCCCGTGGCTCCTACGGCTGCCAGACCATCGATCCCATGGTTTTTGTCGATGATGATGGCAGCGCCTGGCTCTACTTCGGCCAGGGCAACTGCAACGTCGTCAAACTCAACGACGATATGATCTCCTACCCGCCCGATCAAGTCAAACGCATCACCCCCAAAGGCTATAACGAAGGTACCTTTGTTCTTAAACGCAACGGCCGCTACTACCTCATGTGGTCCTCCTTCGACACCCGCGATCCCCGCTACTGCGTCAATTACGCCACCGGCCCCACACCCGCCGGTCCGTTCACTCCCGCCGAAAACAACCCCATCCTGAAACAGAAAGGCATCGTCAAAGCCGCCGGCCACCATTCCGTCGTCCAGGTCCCCGGCCGCGATGAATGGTTCATCGCCTACCACCGATTCCAGATCCCCGATGGCAACGGTTACAACCGCGAAACCTGTATCTCGCCCATGCGCTTCGATGACCAAGGCAATATCCTGCCCGTCGATGTCTTCGAACCGGCCTTCGCCTACCTGATGGCCTATTTCGGACCCGAAGAAAAACTCTTCTACGCCACCAGCGAAGACGCCCGACACTGGACCGCTCTCAATAACGGTCAACCCGTCATGGATCCCAAAGCCCGCCTCCGTGATCCGTTTGTCAATCGCGTCAAAGATAAGTTCCACCTCGTCCACACCAAAGGCTGGGACTTCCCCACCATCTTCCACTGGGAATCCACCGACCTGATCAACTGGCAGGGCGGTCCGATCGATGTCGTCCCACCCGACAAAGTCCGCGCCTGGGCGCCCGAATTCTTCTATCTGCCTGCCGAAGACCTATTCTACGTTTACTGGGCCTCTGTCCAGAACGGCCACAACACCCTCTATTACCTCACTACCAAAGACTGGAAAAATATCGATCCGGCCCATTCGAAAGTCTTCTACGATATCGGTATCCACAATATCGACCTCACCATCGTTGAACATAACGGGATGTACTACGGCTTCCACAAACC
This sequence comes from Sedimentisphaerales bacterium, assembly GCA_963663965.2. GTDB lineage: Bacteria > Planctomycetota > Phycisphaerae > Sedimentisphaerales > SM23-30. Next base: position 525,363 of record CAXXFK010000028.1, on the reverse strand, counting down.
CGGCGATGTCAACGACAAAATGGGCAACCGTCTTTCCGTCGTTAAAAGCCTCGACCCCGCCAAAGACTCATTCGCCAACGACGGCCATGGCAAAGTTATCTTCTCAGACGAAAAGAAGCCCACCGAAGGACCCGAAGTTATCAAAATCGTCGGGGTTGACAAATGGATTATTTATGGCGATCCTTTCCACAGCCCGCTGCAAGCCTGGGAAACCACCGATTTCAAAACTTTCAAACCAATCGAAGTCTCCACCCCCAACGGCGCCAAACATTGCAGCATGCTCCCCATTAATCGCACCGAACTGAACGCCCTGCTGGCCCGTTATCCCAACCAGCCATAACGATTCGCTGCAACGATAGCATAACAATTTATACTGCTTACATTTGAAAAGGCCCTGGGCCGTAATATAAGTTTTACACGAGTAAGAACTTATCTTGCGAGCGATCAGGAATTTTCATACCCATTGGGTATACCTGAACTGGCTGGCCATCAATTCCGATTGGCCGGCCAGTTCATGGCACAATTGTCATCCTGCGGATCATTGCAGTCCAGCCAGTAATCCACCATCACCTTTAAATCGTAAAGATCGACATAACAATCCGGCGCTCCCTCCGGCCCGCTCACATCGCCTGCCAGCGTCCAGCCATACTGCACGACTTCCGCGCAGGTCAGCTTCGATAACAGCGCCACTTCATAATAGCTCGTCCAGTTGTTCACAGTGTTACCCAGTGAATGAATCCGGAAATACCGCGCCGAGGTCCGGGGGATATCGAAATATTCATAACCTTCAGTCGTCCCGCTGCTTTGTACCCCCGCCAGCACGGTCGTCCAGGTCGCGTTATCATCCGATGCCAGCACATTAAAAGTGTACACCCGCGCCGCGCCCCGGTAAAACGCCATTTTTAACCGGTCAACCACCCGGCTGCGCCCCAGGTCCAGCGTAATCCATTCATCCTGCTGATTATCCGCGTCTTCCACCGCCCACCGCGTACTCAGGTTATTATCCACCGCGTACGATGGCGGATTCACCCGATCCGGCGGAATATTCTCATAATCGCTGGCCATCACCGCCTCCACCTTAGCGATCGGATCATAATCCAGCTCCCATTCGCAGCTGTCCTGCACCATCATATCCCCCTTGCGCCCCACCGCGATAATCTCATTCGCCCCCGGCAGCAGCGCCACCCCGCTCCAGTCAAACCGCCCGTTCGAACTTGTACGCAATCCCTTCGACTTGCCATTTACCACCAGTTCCACCTCATCGCAATTCGAGTATACCTTCACTGCCACTGGACTGGCCGGCCGTGGCGTAAACCTCCGGCTGCTGATATACACCATCGGCACCGTCGTCCAGTTCGCCTGATACCAGTAGAACGCATCCTTCCGCACCGTACGGTCCCGGATCACCATTCCCTTATCGTTAATACCCGGCCGGTCCCCTTCATTGCGGCTGTCCACGCCAAAATCGTATCCGTTCCAGATCGTCTTATTCCAGATAAAAGGCCTCACCCGTAACGCCTGCCAGTAAGTCTCATGAAAATAATTCTGATACTCTTCCGGATGCCAACCCGTCGCGGTATTCGCCGGCTTCGGTGGATCATCCTGATGATGCAGAATGCTCGCGCCCGCGCCATATTCGCTCATCCCGATCTCATCGCCCGGCCGGCCCGCGTGGATCGAATCGGCCCAGCCCCCGATCTCCGTCGCCTCATTGCTGTACCAGCCCCAGTACATATTCCACGAAATCAGATCTGGTATCCAGTTAAATACTGTCGAAGTCCCCCGGTTCGTTGCCGCTGTCGTTGGACGCGTACTGTCCTCACTATGTGCCAGCGCGTTCAATTCCCCCACCAGTGTATCGTATTGCGTCCCGGTCGCGATCTCATTAAATAATCCCCAGAACATCACCGAAGGATGGTTATAATTCTGCCGGATCAACTCACGTAACTGGTCTTTCAAGTTCTCACGAAAAAACGTCGTACTACTCATACTGTTTACAAACGGAATCTCCGTCCACACCACAAATCCCATCGCGTCTGCTAGATCATAAATCTTTTCCGCGTGTTGATAATGCGCCAGCCGCAACCACGTACATCCCATCTCCCGCATGATCTCCAGATCCTGCTGGCGGTCCGCATCGCTGATCGCTCGCCCCTTGCCTTCCCGGTCCTCATGAATCGCCACGCCATGCAAATCCAAATACGACCCGTTCAGATACAACCCCCCGTCAGGATCGACATGGTAATAACGCAAACCCAGCGGCTGCTCAACACGATCCACCACCTGATTATCCAGCAGCACCTCTACGACCACCGTATAAAAATACGGATCCATCCACGCGTTCCACAACCGCGGATTTGCCAGTGTCACATCCTGCACAAAGTTAACCGTCGCCCCGCCCGCAACCACCTGACTGGCTTTTTCCGTTTGGATCACCTGCTGCTCACGATCCAATACCCGCGACCGTATCAACACTGTCCGCTCACTGCCACCGGCGTTCCGGATTTTACTCTTGATTTCAACATCAGCCGAAGCCTCACTCACCTTACTCTGTGTCAGGTATACCCCCGGCGATGCGTAATCCAGTAACGTCACATGCACGGTATCGGTAGCAACCAGCCGCACTGACCGGCACAACCCGCCCCATTGCGTAAAATCGCCTGATAGCGGCGCGATATCCAGCGAACTGGCGTTACTCACCTTCACCGCGATCAGATTCCCCGCTCCCGCATGCGCCTGTTCCGTGATATCAAAGCAAAACGAAGCATACGCCCCGTCATGATGTCCCACCAACACCTCATTTACATACACATCCGCCGCCTTGCCCGCCCCTTCCAGATAAATATAAATCCGCCGCCCGGTCCACTCCTGCGGCAAGGTAACAAACTTTCGATACCACCCGATCCCCCGGTAATAATTATTCCCGCCATCCGAACCATCCACCGCGTTCCACGTATGCGGCAGATCGATCACCTCCCAATCCGATTGGTTCAGACCGGCCAATTCTCCACCGGCCACATCCGCCCGGTAAAACACCCAATCCTCATTGATAGTAACATCCATCCGGCCTTCCCCCTGGCTGACACCTGCCATCAAACCCATCAACACCATGGCCATCATCCATCTTAACTCACTGACCCACATGGCTTTACTCCTCATAGTCGTTCCCATAACCAACTAAACCGCCCCGGCCGCAGGGAACCTTCAGCCACGGCAGTCTCATATTACACACCCCCTCATTATACCCCTGCAGATACCTGGGTACACCTAAAATTCAACTGGTAATCTCTATCGACTCGAACCATCCCTAACTTCAACCTATTCAAGCAATTACCACCCTCTCTCCTGTTAACCGGGTTCTCAAAATAATTTTCATTATTTTACCGCAAACCAATGGTAACCTTATGCCCCCTTATAATCACCCAATGCTATTTGTCGACAACCGGTGATAATACGGCACAAACTGAATGCATGTCTGTCAGGGTTCCAATCCATTCATCTTCAAAAATCCCCTATCGCCGTCAACGCCGTTGGTAGCGGCGTCGATAACATCCATATCAACTCCGATATCGGCTCCGTCAGTACCGGCCTTGCAATAAGCGCTCTGTGCCGCCAATCGATAATCTCCATTTGCATAGTCTGCAAAACCTGCGCGGCTTATGTTGGCTGGAAAATAATTATTGGCCGGATACGTTGATGAAACGCCTCCGATAAGTACGTTTTTGCTGAAATCACACCCGGGAAAATAATAACTTAGCGTTGCGGTACCCTGCCCTTTACCGGTCCCGATAACGCCATAGTTTCCTATGTTTGAAATGTTGTTTGTGTAAACAAAATCGCGGGAAGGCGCGCCACCCGAAACCAGCATCCTCTGCGACTGGAAAGCCGTGTTGTGATCGAAAGTGATATCCTCTGCGCCACTCAAAACCTGGAGTTGATTGCCCAAATTCAGGAACAGATTATTTCTCATGGCGATTCTTTTTGCGTGAACCATCGGAAAGCGGTCATCCGTTCCGAGAAGATTGATGCCATGATCCACCTCTTTAATGATATTGTTCTCCAGTGTAACATCCTCAACGACAATCCATTGGGCACAGGCGGGGTTTTGCCCACGCGGCGTAAAAAGGATTGCGTAGCCATTCTGTGACTGCGCCCAGTTGTTTTGGAATATGTTTCCCGAGATCATAACCCGTTTTGCCGCTTTCAGCTCCAATAAGTTTTTGATGCAGTAGCGCCTCTGCCAGGGCTCAAGATGCTCAAGCCGGGGAACCTCATTCATCCACCATTTCTGTTTGTAAAAATAATTATTCGTCACTTCGATATCACAAGGCAGCATGGACGCAGCATTGGAAGCCGCTCCGCCAAACATAACATTTTCCCCTGCGCCTTCCAGATAGTTATTATGAATCTTAAATGGCCCCGGTCCGTTATACGCCAAAATACACTGAGCCTCAAGGCACAAGGCCTTGATTTCAGAAAAATATGAATCGATGACAGCTGTCGTAGCGGAATTGGCGATGAGGGCCCTTTGCATGGATCCATATTGTGTTCCATGGAGGTAGCAGCGATCCAGGGTAATGTGATTTGCGCACTCTGAAATGTCGGCCTGCCCTGCATAACCCAGATCAATCAACGAATAGGTAACTACCTCTGGGCTCGCATGGGTCGTGGTAAACTCAATGCCTGCAAATCTAAAATGATGGGCGCCCGGATCTGCTTTAATGGCGGCATTGACATTGCCGGACATTATTTTTGGCATATTGGATGCGTCTTTCGGATTGATACGCCTGCCGGGCCCCGGAAGTTTATCCAGTTCAGATGAAATGATGTAAATCCATCCAATGCCCGAAGTTTTGTTGGGTAGTGTAAAGTTTCCCGTATAGGTAGCGCCCGCTTCCAGCACAATCGTATCGCCCGGCTGTGCCTTGTTTAAAGCAGCCTGAAAATTCCCGCCTGAATTTACTGGGATGGTATTGCCTGCAGGCGCTGAATATGTAGTATCAATGAAAACCTTCGGTAAAACTGGGCTGACGTTTGCAAGAGTGGTTAAACTGGAAATCGACAATGTACCCGCCATCGTTATCAGCAGCATACGAAAGGTAAAAAATGAAATACCCGTTTGTCTCCACTTCATGAGTTAACTTCCTTAAAAAAATATCTTTCGTTGATTTGCAGCAAATTTCTTTAATCCCGCCTGACACACTGCACAACTCTTATTATTCTTATAAAATCTGACATTTCCCCTTTTAAACGGTTTATCTCACTTTCTCATAACGACATCGATAATGTTACCGGATTCACTGTTGCAGGATCAAGAAAAATACATTCCTTGCCCGGTTTCCACAAAAATTCTATAAATATACGGTTTTTCATGCATCTATTGACATCCATTTTTGACGGACCCTTCCTGTCTTCTAAAGGTCGGACTGTCTGAACTGGCCCTGTCGAGTCTGATCGCTTCGATACACTTTCGCTGATGAACTTCATTAGAAGCCGTCCATAAATAAATGCTGCATTTATCGCACAGCTTGTCGCCAGATTCAGTCGCGCCGGTTGAGCGAAACCGCAGGTATAGTTATGCTATGTCGAGGATTTCGCGATGGAGAAGCGGCTGAAGATGGCGGCAAGCTGGGATGAGAAATGAAGATGTTATTTATTTACGGTCCCTTAATGTTTCGCGCCATTAAAAAGTATCAGAATTCTCAATAAATGAACTTGCTTTCAATACAATATCACTCTGAACAAACCCAGGTTCGGGGTATGATCTATATCTTGTCTGACTCAAACTCAATTGTCCCAATGTCCCTATCTTCCCTATTTTACAATCCCAAAGGCCCCTGTTCTCATCGTTTCCACACTTGCAATAATTCATGTCAGGTGATATAATTTAATAACCGTTCACGAGCGTTTTACTATGAGTTGGCTGTTTCCAGATAGCGTTAATGGGTAATTAACCAAACGGCTTACAGAGTATGAGCATGAAAAAGATAGTATTGGTTTATATTTCGCTCTGTCTTATGGCGTCTATTCTGTCCGCAAAAGAAATATACGGCCTTAAATCCCGTAGCGGCGGAGGTACGCAATTCAATACCCCGGTTTACCTGTATAAATTTAATGATTCCGGCGCTGAACTGATTTTGATCGGAACCGTCTTGAAAAGCGACACTCAAACTCAGATGCAGGTGGATGCTCTGGCTTGTTCGGACAGTCTGGGATTGTGGTGCTTTGATGTCAGCAGCGCCGGCCAATCGGTGTTGTATCGACTGAATCCGGCGACGGCTCAGACAATCGGTGACGGGGTTATTTTCCCTCAACGCCGTTTTTTTGGCGCGGCTTTTGACCGTTTTGACCGGCTTTGGGCGCTGGATCTGTTCGAAGGGTTCCTGGTGACCATTGACATGGAAACGAAAACGGAAGTATCCTGCTTGAAATTAGCATTAGACGATATGCCTTTTACCGACGTCAGTGCCGGCGGCGATATCGCCTTTAATGATCGGCATGGGGTATATCTGGTTTTGAGCAATGATATTTATCATGTCAATTTGTGTTCCGGTCAGATGACTAAGGAATATCAGGACACCGTTAGCGCGCCCTATACCCAATATTTTGTAGGTGCGGCGTTTGCCTCCGAAACACCAGACTGGCTCTATGTGTTTGAATGCAATGATAACAGCGGGATTGATAACGATGATATCTTTCGGTATGACCTGGCTGACGCTTTCAGTCGAACGACATCCTATCTGGGCATTTTTCCGGAATTCAATGCGGGACGGGGCGATCTGGCAACGGGGTTTCCCGCCTCTTCGACGACCGGTTCGCCGGATATGAATCATAATGGTTGCGTGAATCTGCTCGATTTCAACCTGTTTTCACCCCAGTGGGGGCAGAGCGGCGGTCCGGCCGATCTCAATCTGGATAGCCGGGTCGATTCTCAGGATATGCTGTTATTGGCGATGCAATGGCTATGTGAGGTCTATTGAATCATATTTTCGGCGCTGGACATCAATGTCCAAACTATGGTTTCTTACCAAAGGAGATGTATAATATGAAAATTCAACTTTTACTGATCGCGTTACTGACTCTGGTTGAGTGTGCCTGGGTTTCTGCTGTTCATATCGTTTATGATTCGAGTTCCATGTGGGCCCAGTCACAAAGCGTCGCGGCGGATTCTCAATCGGCAAACGATTCCGAAATCCAGGTGGATTGGATGGCCGGCAGTAATGACTCGGATGTTTTTATCAGCACGTCCGCCGATGTCAGCAATGGCATGGAAGATACGGCCTATTGCGAAGCTTTTTCCGAAATGTTTTTTGATGAATCGGGGGAAGAACCGGGCAGCCTGTCAGTCTCGGTGTATGGCTATGCCTATGCCGAAACCGGCGCTGGCGATGCGAGTACGATGACGAATGCCGGAGCCGCTGGGGTTTCGCCGGGCGAAAGCACGGGGTTGTTTTTTAAGATTGTTCCCGATTCTGGCGAGCAGATGGGCGATCGGGTCAATATCCAATTGTCCTGGCAGGGCTATGCCTCTGTGATTGGCAACGCCGTCACAGCCCGCAGTGACGGCGGATTCCTGGCTTACGATGATCCGGGTTCGGGGATCGTTGTCGCTTTAAATCCTGCGGATAAAATTGTGCCCCCTCAAATTTCTCGCGTCTGGGAACACGTCCCGCTTAATCAGTTTATCCCCGGAACTCAGGAAGGGGCCGCCGACATTCAATTCCAGGCGCGTATCGGTGATGTGATCGGGATTTTTGTCGGAGTGCATACCGAGGTCAATATCAGCGGTGAAAACGGGATGGGTCAGGCGGAAGCCTGGCACGAATTCAGCTTGGTCCCGACCTATCGGGGACCCACGACCTATTCCGCCGCGGATGCCGATATTAATGGCGATGGCTGGGTCAATCTCGAAGATTTTGCCATCATGCTGTCTTTCTGGCTGGAGCCTGCTCTGCCGGCTGATGGGTCAACCTGTCAAAATGCCATTTCGGTCTCAAACTTCGGAACCGTCGCCGGTGACAATGACAATGCCGGGACCAGTCCCATCTCCTCCTGCGCGGTCACGATGGAATTCGATGATTCCAACGCCGTCTGGTACAAGTTCACCAGTCCGGTATCTGCCAACATTAATTTTACCGTGACGCCTTCAGAAGAGAACGGCCTGGATGCGTCGCTGGCCCTTTATGACGCCTGTAATGGCAATGAACTGGCCTGCGATGAACAATGGGTCGAAAATATCACCTGGTACATGAACGCCGGACAAACCATTTACATCCGCATTGGTGGCTACGAACTGGATCAGGGCTCATTTGAATTGACTATCCTTGAAGTGAATTTATAACCATATCCTGACCCCTCATGTCAATGGCTGTTTAGAGTGCCTGACTAAGAGTACCTGACAAAATGATTTTTGTAACGAGACCGGGCGAAAAAGTCGTCGGCAAAGTTGGGACTCCGCCTTCAAGGAAAAGCCGCCAGAGTCAAACACCCCGCTGGCAACCATGGCAATAGGGTGTAGCCGATGTTGGGTTCCAGGAATCTCGATATCGTCGGTAATGTCTTTGCGGTCGGCTACAAGTCGAGAACCTTTTTGTCAGAGGCACTGATTTATGCCCTTGACGATTAAAGATGTTCGCTGGGCCGCTTGTTGAGGCGCGATGCTTTGCGTCTCTATTCATGCGGGCGACCGCACCTTGCCATGCCCGATGGATATAAACAACTATTATCGCGCTTTTTATCATCAATCTCAATCACCTGCCAGTCGATAAGCTAATAGATATCATGATATTGCCAACATGTTTTATCGTGTAATCGGCTAAGTCCGATAAGAAGCTTTTACTCTCAGGTCTACCTGACAGAAAGTAGCCGGGTGTGTCTTATCACCCCCATAAAAATATGTAATTCACCGTTATCATTTAAGTTATAAAAAACTGTCACGAAACGAAGGCATCCACTTATTTATTTATCAGAGAGCGACCTATGAGCAATCAGACAAATCTTGGCAAGGCGTTTTTCAGTCCTGGTTTCAAAAGAATCCGCTTGTTCACGACCATAATCCTGTTACTGATAACCCAACTGGCCTGGCCGGATGACAACAAGACTCCGCCGATGCTGTCCGATAATACCAGACAGACAGAGAACGGCAAAAATACTCCAGATCAGCCTTTGCCTTTGGATATCGATCCCCTGATTTCCAATGACTTGCTCCTGTTCCAGGAAATGCCGGTGGTGATCTCCGCCTCCCGGCAGGCCCAACCCATCAGTCAGTCATCCATTCCCGTAACCGTCATCACCCGCGAAGATATCCATTACAGCGGCCTGAATTCCATTCCAGAAATCCTGCAATTCTATACTGCGGTCGATGTCCTTAAGATGGACAACCTGCGGTACGGCGTGGGTGTCCGGGGCATGCACGGCACCCTCTCGGACCGTACCCTGGTTCTGTTGGATGGCAAACCGGTCTATAATATCGCTTTAAGCGGCGTCGAATGGCATCGCCTGCCGGTCCTGATCGATGATATCGAACGGATCGAAATTGTACGTGGGCCCGGCGGCGCGGCCTGGGGCGCCAACGCCTATACCGGCGTTATCAATATTATCACCATCAAACCCGGCGACCGGCAGGGTTGGCTATTCTCCGAATCCATCGACCACTGGACCAACAGCTATTCTCACATCCGCTGGTCCGACCAGAAAGACAAATGGAGCTGGCGCCAGTCAATTGGCTATACCGATCAAAAATCGAGCGATGCGACTGTCGAAAACGATAATTTTATATCACAGGATTTTAATCGCCAATGGATGTACGATGGCCGCATCAGCTACCGCCCCACCGAAGACACGACACTCGATTTCGGCCTGGGCTACGCCTTCAATAACACCGGTGACTACGAACTGATGGCCTATTTCCCCCAGGAAGAACATCGCCATCATACCGGATCACTTTCCCTCGGGCTCACCCATACCTTTTCTGACTCTGTGACCGGCCAGATCGGTTGGTCCAGTTATGACATGAGCAGTCATATCCCCAACTGGATCGACCATTATTGTGTTTACGATAATAATCTCGAAGGCCAGTTGAACATTCAGCATGAAAACCATGCGATCACACTGGGTAGTAATATCCGCCTGGCTCAAATAGCCTTCAATAGGCAGGAAGAGATCGAAGTAGGTTTCGACGACACCAGGATTCACGAACAATCGATTGGTTCCTATGTCATTGACCGTTGGTCCATCACCGACCACTTCGTCTTGGAAGGCCAGTTGCGTGGCGACTGGTATTCCGGTACCGAAGCGGATTGGTCCGGCCGGATGACGGGTTTATATTCTCTCGATGAAGAAAAAAATCACATCCTGCGTTTAAGTACAGCCAAAGCGTTTCGCGCCCCCACCGTCGCTTTTCGTGAGGCCACTGTCGGCCGCGTGCCGCTGCCCGCTCCTTTCCCCGCAGGACTCTACGGCTTCAACGTGGTTAAAGCCCAGGATATGAATAATGAAGAAACCTGGTCTATCGAAGCCGGATACTCCGCACAGTTGACCCGCGATTGGCTCTTCAAACTCGATGGGTATTACCAGAGAATGACCGACCTGATCGGCATACGGTTCCTGCCCGATACAATGGGCTTACCCGTCCAACGCCAAATTCTGATCCTGGATAATATCGATGGCGCCGATACCTACGGTCTGGAAACCGAACTGGCCTGGACCAGAAAAGCGGGTAAATTGTCCGCTTGGTACGCTTATAACGATCTGGTCCGTGACCGGGGCGAAGATCAAGTTGTCCGGGCCTTTCTGCCGGCGAAACATAAGTGCGGGCTCACCGGCCGCTTATTCCTGCCCCAAAACTGGACCCTGAACTCCAGCTATCGTTTTTCCACCTTTACGCCCAGCGATAGTATCTTCTCCCAGAACGCCAGCGAAAGCCATCGGCTCGATCTGACCGTGGCCCGCTCCTTTATGGAGGAACGTGCCGAATTGATGTTCGGCATCTCCAATCTGCTCAATAGCGACAATGACCCTGTTCTGGAAAATGGCCAGCTCACCGGACACGAAACCATGGGACGCGCGTTCTTCGGCCGCGTCCAGATGCGCTTTTAACGGGAATAAAACCTGTAACAGAATAATGCGACTATCCATTAAAATAATAGGAATACTTCTTGGGCTATTGCTGATCGCGATCCCCTGTCAGGCCGCCGATATTCTGCTGGCCCTCAGCGGACCCGAAGCGCCCTATCAGCAAACCGCCAAACTCCTGGAAGAACAGCTTAAAAAGTCAGGCCACCGGGTCCAGACCGAGTTGCTCGATCCTCTCAAAAAAGACCAGAAAAACCTCACTGCCAACCAGAATCTCATCATCGCCGTCGGCTCCAAAGCCGCCCTGGCCCTCAAAGAAACCGCTTCAGACGCCTGCCCGCTGGTCTTTTGTATGGTCTCCGATCCGGCCGAACTCAAACTCGACCAGTCACCCAACGTCTGGGGCGTCAGTATGGAAATTCCGATCGAAGATCAACTCCAATTGATCGGCGATACGCTGCCCGGCCCACAAACCATCGGCCTGCTTTATCAGGATTCCACTCCCGCCGGCCGGCAATTGCTCAATGATATCAAAAAACAGCTCCCCAAAAACTGGAAAATTGAAGCCGTCAACGTGGATGACAAAAAATACCAAGGCATCGCCGACGCGATCCAGGACCTCTACGAACGTCCGATCGACCTGGTCTGGACCTACCCCGAAGCCGCTATTTTCAATAACGCCACTGTCCAGCAGTTGCTCCTGATCTCCATCCGAAAAAAAATCCCCGTCTACGGCTTCTCCTCCGGATTCGTCAAAGCCGGCGCCCTGATGGGCACCAGTATCAATCTCAACAAACACGGAATACAAACGGCCCAACTGGCAACACAGATCATCAAAAATGACGCGCCGAAAACACCTGTTGCCATCTCCAAATATGACATCGTTTTAAACCAGATCGTCGCTGAACGCCTGTCCATTACGCTGCCCAAAGAAATGATCAAAAAAGCGGATATTGTCTATCAGCCTGAAGACCTCAAGAGATAAGAATGATCAAAAACTGGATTGTCAATTTAAATCTTCGCACCAAAGTTCTCATGATTGTCATGACCGTCGTCACCGGGTCGTTGGTCACCATGAGCGCCATATCCATTTTCTATACCCGGCATTTAATGAAGCAAGAACAGGTCCGTAACGCCAACATTCTCGCCGCCAACCTGGCCCATGCCTGCGAACTGGCGCTGGCCGTCCAGAATCAGATCGAGTTGGATCGCCTCGCCCAGGGACTGTTAAACGAACCATCCATTTACTTCGTTGCGATTTTCGATCAGCATGACCGCTTAATGGCACACGCCGAGCAGGAAGGGCGATCCTGGGAAGCATCCTTGCACCCCAATTGCCCCCGTTGCGACTTCGTCACCGGCCAGAGTCAGGTCTGGCTCCAGGAACAAACCCAATCAGACGATCTGACCGGCTTGTCACTTTTTTCCGAGTCCGATCCCGCCGATCCGCCCGCGAACAACCCGGCCACACCCGCCGCCGAACGAGAATCCATCGGCAAGGTCATCGTCGGGATCTCCATCGACTCTCTGCGCCAGTCGCAGCTCAGCCAGACCATCATCACCACAATCACGCTGTCCATCGCCCTGCTCTGCTCGATGGTCATTATCACGATCGGCATCCGGCCCTGGATTTCACGCCTGATGCGCCTGGTCCTGGCCAGCAACAAACTCTCGCTGGGCGATTACTCAACCGGAATCGAAGACCGTCACCAGGATGAAATCGGCCATCTGTATCGTTCATTCGAAACTATGCGCAAAGCCATCGCTCAGCGTGACCGCGATTTACATGCCTTCAACGCCACACTCCAGACCCAGGTGGAAGAACGCACTCACGAACTGCTCCTCGCTAAAGACGCCGCTGAAGAAGCCAGCCGCGCCAAGAGCGAATTCCTCGCCACCATGAGCCATGAAATCCGCACCCCCATGAACGGCGTCCTCGGCATGATCGAGCTGCTCTCACGCTGCGGCCTCGATGACAAAGAAAGACATTATCTCGATAAAGCCCGTTCCTCCGGCAACACCCTCCTGGGCCTGATCAATGACATCCTCGATTTCTCGAAAATCGAAGCCGGTAAAATGGAATTGGAACTCAAAGAGTTCTCGCTGAATTCGCTCATCAGGGATGTCCAGGGCATGTTCATTCCCAGGGTCAAAGAAAAGAACCTCGACCTGATCACCTTTATCGAACCCGGTATGCCCGTCCAGTTGATCGGCGACCCGGTCCGGTTACGCCAGATTATGATCAATCTGGTGGGCAATGCCATCAAATTTACCGAATCCGGCGAAATCATTCTTCGCATCGTCCTGGACCAGGACCTGACCGACGACGTCATCATTCGCGTCGAAGTCCAGGATTCCGGCATCGGCATCTCACCCGACCGGCGCGACAAACTCTTCCGTCTCTTCAGCCAGGTCGATTCCTCCATGACCCGCCGATTCGGCGGTACCGGCCTCGGTCTGGCCATCAGCCGTCAACTGGTTGAACTCATGGGCGGCCAGATCGACGTCGACAGCGAAACCGGCAAAGGCTCCACCTTCTGGTTCACCGCCCGTCTCAAAAAACAAACCCAATCCCCCGCCCTCGCCGAAAAATACCAGATCACCGAATCGTTCAAACAATTGCGCGTCCTGATTCTCGATCCCAGCGAAACCTATCGCACCGTCTTCGCTCAACTCATCGACCATTGGGGCTGCACCGCCGATATCGCCGCCAACGCCCTCCAGGCCACTGAATGCCTCAAAATCGCCCGGCAGCAGGACGCCCCCCCCTACAACCTGGCCATTATCGACATCGAATCGATCGACAGCCTCCATCTCAAACTCATCCGGCAGATCAAAGAACTGCCTGAATACCAACAGATGGCCGTGATTACCTTGATCTCCTATCACCGCCACGAAATGTTCGACACCCTCAAACAGGCCGGCTTTGAATACGTCCTCATCAAACCCATCATGCAATCCTCGCTCTATGACATGATTCTATCCATCTTCGACCATCAGAACGGCCGGCCGGCCAACCCGTCAATCACCACCGGCGCGTCCAGCGAAATCGATAATATTGAAGATCTGTCCCAGTACCACCTTACGGTATTGATCGCCGAAGACAACGAAATCAACCAGGAAATCGCCGCCGAGATCCTCCGCCAGCACGGCATCGAATGCCACATCGTCGACCATGGCCAGGCCGCCCTCGACGCCGTCTTAAATCAGACCTACGACCTGATCTTAATGGACTGCGCCATGCCCGTCATGGACGGCTACCAGGCCACCCAGGCCATCCGAAAAATGGAAAAACAAAACGCCCGGCCCGGCCTGCCGCCCGCGCGCATCCCCATCATCGCACTCACCGCCAACGCCATCAAAGGCGACCTCGAACACTGCCTCAGCGTCGGCATGGACGACTTCGTCAGCAAACCCTTCGAAGTCGAAACCCTCCTCAACGCCATCAAAAAATGGACCATCCTGACCCAGGTATAATGTTTTGCGGCACTGTTGATACTCTTCGTACATAAAAAAACTGAGCGCTCGAAAAAGTACTCCAGATACCTGCCGGTTATATCAAGACCATAAGGGCCTTTTCAATGGTAACCACAGGACATTGGTTTTGATTTCGCTGGCCAATGGCGGCAACAAGAAAAGCTTCGTTATTCGCGTAACCAACTGTTGGTCAGGATAATCAAATCGTCCAGATCGACTTTGCCATCCCGGTTGATATCGGCTTGCAGGTCGGTTTTGCCAAAGGTGTCGGTTACACCCGGCATGACCGAGCCATCGGGATAAAACGGGATCATGGTTGCCACGAAACCGAGTGCGTCGACCGTAACCGTAACATATTCGTTAACCAATCCGCCATCAATACCGGGGGCGAGATCGTTATAGCCGCCAACAGTCATGTGGGGCCAGTCCCGCACCAGCGGTTCAGGCAAATCGAGCCAACTGCCCCCGCCGGTCACGCAATAATAAACCCCGTTAAGGTGCCCCCGTTCATAACCGTGCATGTGGCCGCTGAAGCAGACATCGACGCCATATTTTTCCAGCAATGGCACCAGGTTTTCCCGGAAGAACTCCTCACCCTCGTACCAGCGTTCCAGGAAGGGCGGACGATGGACAAAAACAAAAATAAAACGCGCTCCGCCGGTCCAGGCACGCCGCAAGTCGCTTTCAACCCAGGCCATATCAGATCTGTCGGCATCGTCGATACAAAGAAAGTGGCAGCCGGCGTATTCAAAGGAATAGCTGCCATAACCGGCAGTGAATTCGCCGCCGCGCAGTTGGCTGGGCAAGTCGTGAAACTGACGGATAACGGCCGTGGAACCCTGGTCGTGATTGCCCCAGGCGACAAACCAGGGGATTTTTTGACCCAGGTAAGCGGCGACACGATCCAGATAGTAGACGCGGGTATCACCATACGAGGCGCCATTTTCAGCCAGATCGCCCACTGTTACGCCAAAATCGACCCGGTCGGCCATATGGGCCATCATTTTCCTGGTTGGCTCATAAGGGTCAACGGGATACTGGTCGTGATTGGTGCCCTGACTGTCACTCCAGACGCCAAAAGTAAAAGCGGCGCGGCCGAGCGGGGCCGTAACAAAGGAACCATCATACGACTGATCCGCCACAGTCAAGCGATATTGATAAACCGTCGCCGGGTTCAAATCCGTCAGCGCTGTTTTATAAATCAGTGTACCGGCTCCAGAGAGAAGCGAAACGATTTGCCCCTCCATGCCATAATTTCCATCCAGGCCATAGTCAAACCGGCAGACCTCCTCAGCGGTAAGTTCCCACATAACAGTTATCCCGTCCGGTTGCACATTCTGCAGATAGGGTTTGGTAAGAAGCATGGTGTCGGGTGGCACGACCTCGTTGCCGCCCGGCCCCCGCAAAGCCGCCGCATCGTCGGCAGTCAACGAGCGGTCGTAAAGGGCCACCAGCGAGACATCGATGGGATAATCTTCGCCATTTTCATCGGCAAACAGCAACAACTCCGGATCCAGTGAAAACCGGCCATCGACCGCCTGGGCGGATCCCTCCAGCCATTGGATTCCGTTGATATAAATCCGGTAAAACGAGCCGTTATCGACCGAAACGACCATGCGATACCAGGTATCGGATTGCGTGCTCAACGCGCTATAACCGGTAGCCGAAACCCCCAGGGTGCCGCTGCCGGACCGGATAAAACAATCGCCATCGTTACCATTGGATGGACTGGTCTGATAAAAGCACATCCACTGGCCGGCGCTGGTAGCGGGATAACGGAAATCGATTACCAATGACCACTCATTGACATATTGACCCGAACCATTGGGGGAGATGCCGTGTGCGCAACGGTAGTAGCTGCCGATACCGATGCGTGCGGCTCCATCCTCATCATCGATGCCCGACACGGCCTGGTGGCTGCCGGTCAAAACCAGAGGCTGGCCCTGATCGGCCTTGGTCAGATTGGCCGGATCATCAAAACGCCAAAGCCCGGCCAGGCCAGTTTCGATATCGGCCCCCCGGACAGAAAGACGCGAGCAAGACAATTAAATACGACAAGGTGAGTGAGAGGCATCCGGAAAGATAAAATCGGCGCATTCTATTTCTTCTCCATATAGGTACTGCTTACCATTGAAAATGCCCGCTGGGTCGTGATATAAGTTCTACACGAGTAAAAACTTATCTTGCGAGCGATCAGGAATTTTCATACCCATTGGGTATAAATTCAGGCCGGCTGCCACGTTATTGGCAGCCGGCTTAAAAAATGTCATCAACTCAGATCTGAGATATTAATCAATTAGCGTTAAATGTCCAATCAATGTATGCTCTTACAGATTAACGTTTGCCCCGGCGCAGACAACTGGCGGCGCCCAGGATCAACAAACTGAGTGAGGCCGGTTCGGGGACCGGAACACCGGCAGTACCCAGTTCGCTTATCTGGTTTTCGGTGAGGGTTTCACCCCAAAAAGCGATCAGGGACACATCGACCGGCTCCTCTTCGCCATCATTGTCAGCAAACAGCAGAAAGGTGTCTTCCAGACCAAACCGGCCATCGACTCCCTGTGAAGTTCCTTCCAGTACTTTCTGACCATCCAGCCAGAGTTGGAAGAGGTTGCCGTTATCAGCCCGCACAATCAGCCGATACCAGGTGTCGGCCTGGAGTGTGCCTGCCGCGGCATAACCGGTGGCGCCAACACCCAGAGCGCCACTGGATCGCGTGAACAGGTCGCCATCGTTGGAGTTAGCCGGCTGGGTCTGAAACAAGCTGCTATAACTTTCGGACAGGGGAAATTTGATATCATAGAGCAGGGTCCATTGGTTGGTGTATTCCGCTGAACCGTCGCCACCATTGGGGCCAACGGTATTAGCGGCGGTGAAATAACTACCCACACCAATTCGCGCGGCGCCATCGCCATCAGCTATTCCTGCCACGGCATCGGCCGTTCCGGTGAGAACTAGATCCTCGCCCAGGGTAGCCTGGCCCAACTGATCGGCATTGTCGAATTGCCAGAGAGCGACTGGCAGGGTGGTTGCTGAAATAGTGAGAGGCAAAGTCAGCAATACAAGCATAAATACGGTTTTGCGTTGCATTTTCGTTTCTCCTGTAATTGGACTGAGGGCAACCTTTCCACAACATAGTGGAAAGGTTACCCCGTTTTGACAAGTTTTATTCGGTGAGGGATACTTCGTCGCATCCGGCGACAAACGGCTGGGTACAATGTAACCAGGAGCCGGCCAACAGGGCGATGTCATCCAGATCGATCCGGCAATCGTGATTCAGGTCAGCAGGCAGGAATCCCCAGGCGCCGCAATCGTTGTCGAAAATTGTCACCGGCAGGTTGATCTCCGGCAGCAAGGCGTAATTTTCATCGGTCGACGCGGCCTGGTGCACCAGGGCGGTGGTGTAGGTCTTGCCCTGATAGACAGTATCGTCAGGGACCGTTACACTGACAATCTGGGGGATCGCCGCATTGGCCGGGCTAAAGATCAGCGTGGCCGGATCGACCGTGACGCGATTCGGCGTGGACGATTCCTGGATTGAAATGGTTACTGAACTCGATGGAACTCCGGTCAGCACGACCGAATAGGTCGCGGCTGGACCGTTTTCGATTGCATCGATTGCCACAGGAGCCACAAAAAATCCCGAGCTTTCGTCATCATATATGACAACCTTGACAAAGGGTACGATTCCTCCGTCAAAGTGACTGTCGGCGCTGCTTGCGACAAACCGGACCCCTGCCTCCTCGATACCTTCCAGTTCGGTATCGTCAACCGGCACTACCCCGATTATTTGCGGTGTCTGCCAGTTTTCAGGAGTAAAGGTTACGGTAATCGGTTCGCCGGGTTGTGCGGGTTGGGTCTGGCCCGGAGCGATCAACTGAAAATCCCCTTCGTTGCCCAGTATGGTATTGGGATCGACCGTGACGATCACAGGAGCGGTGGGCGCTGCGTCACCGGTCAATTGCAGATTGAATGTTTGCGGTGTTGTGCTTTTTTCGAACAGCGTGACCGAAGCCGCGCTCGTCGAACCCACTACTTCACCCACTGGCGTACCCGCCTCACCCAGGGTGCTAACCATAGTTTCATCGAGCGGTTCGTCCCAGATCGCCAGTGTTGAGACACAGATGTCGTTGTCCTCGCCATCTTCATCCGCGAAAAACAATATCGTCGGATCAAGCGCAAAGCGTCCGTTAATATTCTGGATCACTCCTTCCAACCAAAGCTCGCCATTAACATAAATCCGGTAGAAACTGCCGTTATCGACCGAAACGATCACTCGATACCATCTTCCGGCCTGGGTTGCCTGAGTGGAATATCCAGTCGCGGCCACTCCCACCGAGCCGGTTACGCCACCGCCGCTTGACCGTATAAAACAATCGCCATCGTTGGTATTGTTCGAATTGGTTTGAAAGAGACAGATCCATTTACCCGCACTGGATAACGGATACATGATATCGAGCAGTAATGAATACTCGTTGACATAACCAGTGCTGCCGCCGTTGGGCGCAATGTCATGGTCACAAATGAAGTAGCTGCCCACTCCAATCTGGACCGCACCATCGGTCTGATCGAATCCGGCAACAGAAGTATGAGTACCTCCAGTACTCAGTTCCAGATCATTACCAATAGTTGCCGTGAGCATAAGATTCGGATCGCTCGCGGGAACAAACTCCCACAAACCCTGCAATTCAGCTTGAAGAATGTTGGTAACAAGTAACGACACACCGAAAGCGAAAACCAATAGCTTTTTCATCGTTTTCCTCGCAATTCTGGATTGAATTGATACTCAGAACCTTTAAAACTTAAACGGCCTGGATAGACCGTATTCACGCGATTTTATCCAAAAATCTCAGCAGAAGCTAACGTTTTTAGCTCACCGGAACGACAATCCCTTTACTGGTAACCGGGTACCGATTCATCTTTATTTAATCAACCTTGTCAAAATAACCGAAATTGCCGCTATCTACAGACCACACAAATGGTTACTGTTTTTTAAGACGTAACTTTAGTCCACGCCTCTATGGGACCATATAAGTAATTCTAACTGATTATCATGGAATTGGCAATGGAAATAGGTGTGATTGTGCTGGAAAATTGTAATCTAGTGCTCTTTGTTTTTCATTGGACCTGGCAACCCACACTCGTTTGATTTTAAGCATATCAAGATTGTTACATGTATTTAACATCAATAGCTAATCCGGCCGTTATATTAAATCCCAAATCCTCTCTCTTAATCCTGTCAATCCTGTGATCCTGTCTAAAAAGCATTTTTCTTCTCTTATCCTTAATAGCCCCCTGCCATGATCCTCTGTGTCCTCCTAACCTCTGTGGTAAACCCCCGCCTTTAAAAAAATTACCCCGTGTCCCAGCCACTCTTTTTCACCTTTTTGATATATTTCTTGAACTTATCCCTGATTTCTTCCGTGTGTTCCGTGTATTCCGTGGTTCTATCTTATTTTATTTTAATGATTTAACTCAATTTTTATCTGCGTTTATCCACGGTTAAACCACCCGTTATATTTTATTTGAATTCCCTTTTTCTTAAATCCTGTTGATCCTGTGATCCTGTCTAAAAAGCTTTGATTCTTCCCTGCTCCTCATCCTCTGTGCCCTCCTGACCTCTGTGGTAATAACCCATTTAAATCGTGGCGCAGCCACCTGCTTTTCTTCCGTGTCTTTCCGCGTTTTTCCGTGGTTATATCTTCTTATATTTCAATATCTTAACTTATTTTTATCTGCGTCCATCTGCGGATAAACCGGCCGTTAATTCTTCCTCTTCCCTTCATGGTATCTTCATGGTGAAAATTTCTTATATTATGTATTTTTTGTATTTAATATTATTTTTATTTTGACTTTTAACAAACAAAAACCTATAATCCCAACAGTCGGCCACCAACGGTCAAACTCAGAATGGTTTTTTTATTAATTAGGTCTCCAGAAAAAGAGGTGAAACCATGAATCGTTCCATGCAAATTCTCGCCCGTGCCCAATACTACCACCGCCCCGAAATCGATGACATTTTCCTCGCCACCATCAACACCACCCGCCGCCAACACCAATACATCATCGACACCTACCCCTACCATTGCGAACTGGCCGGCCTCATGGCCTACGACCGCCGCGACTTCAAACTCCGCGCCACCCGCGCCGGCCACCAGGCCCTCCAACGCCTCGTCGTCCAGTCCCGCTCCGACAACACCATCACCGCCCGCCGCGCTACCACCCAACTCATCCAGCAATTCATAAAAATCACCGATCCCATCAAAGACCTCATCCCCGAAGGCCCGCCCAATGACAAAGAATACCAGCAGATTATCGACAATTGCAAAAACATCCTCTTCGACGCCGGCTACCAGATCACCCCCGCCATTCAGTGCGACCCCAACGCCACCCCCGAACCAGACCAACAACCCGAAACCCCACCAATGCCAAACGAACCCAAAGTCGGCAAATTCGACCATAACACAAACAATAACAACAACTTACCAATAAACAACTCAACCAGGTTTTCTACTGATAACCACCGCAATCCCAACTCCCAGCCCTGCGAATCCCAACCCGATCCATGGAACCCAACTCCCAACCAATATGATCGAAACTACCCCTCAACGCCAAACGAACCCAACACCAACAATTTCGACTATAAAACCAATTATAGCAACGACTTATCACCATTAACCCAAACGAAACCATCCCAAATCACCCCAACCGACACCACCCTCCAATGCCGCCACTACTAACTTATCACGGTAGGGTGGGCATCGCCCACGCTGATAAAACTTAACACCCAAACCAATCCTGGATATTTTCCGAAGGAGCCACCACCCGCCATCGTTATAATTGTAATAATCAGTAATCTTGGTAACCGGACAACAAAAATCACCCTCCATCACAGGAGAAAAAAATGAAAACGAATCGCATCATTCTAACCCTCATCTTATCCCTCGCCATCACCAGCCTGGCTACCGCCCAGGTCCGCCCGCGTAGAACCGCCCAGACCAACACGGATCCAATTCGTGCCCGCGTCTTACCCGAACTGACCGACGAACAAAAAGCGAAAATCGAAGCCATTAAAGCGGAATACCTTCCCCAGATCCAGACCGCCGAAACACCCCAGGCCAAACGAGCCCTCTCTCAGGAAATGAAACAGAAAATCGCCGCCATCATCAATCCCGACGGCCAACCCGACACCACAGATCGCCCCAATCTGGACCGCCTCCAGATAATCAAACGGCTGGCCCAGGCCCACTGGCAGCAACTGGAACAACTCAACCTCACCACCGACCAGATCGAAAAACTAGAAGAAATCAAACTATATTACCGCGATAAAATGGCCGCCGCCGAAACTCGCGAAGAAATCCAGAACCTTTTCGAAAGAATGAAAACCGAAGCCATCGGCGTCCTCACCCCAGAACAAATCCAAAAACTCAAAGAACTGCGCGGCCTCGCCCATCAGGACCGCCCTGATATCGCCAGATTACATCGCCTGCTCAGCCAACTCGATCTGACAGATGAGCAGAAAGAAAAAATCCATAATATCCATCAACGTGTGCGCAACGCCCTCGCAAATGCCGAAACTCCCGAAGCGAAGCAAGATCTGATGACCAAAGCCTTTAACGCCATCCTTGCGCTCTTAACCGAAGAGCAAAAAGCCAGACTCGAAGAACTCAAAGCCGATCAGGATAAACCAGATACCCAGACGCCGCCGGATCGTCGCGAAGCTCTTCGGCAATTGTTAGACAAACTCGCTTTAAGCGATGACCAGAAAACTCAAATCGGCAAAATCCATCAGGAAGCCAGAACCGCCGCCGCTGATGCTCAAACCCCCGAAGAAAAACAAGCTATCAAAGAAATGGTCTACGAAAAAATCCTGGCAATTCTAACCGAAGAACAAAAACAAAAATTGGAAACAATGAAAGCCCGCATCGAAAACCAGATCAAAGACCGGATCCGTCAGGGTATCCAGGATAACTCCGCCGGACTGGATATTCTCCAGTTACTCAAACGCCTTGATCTCACTGAAACACAACAGCAGCAAATCCAGAATCTCCAGCAACGCGTCAAAGCAGCCCTGGCCAATGCCGACACCCCCGAAGCCAAAAGGCAACTCCTCCAGCGGGCACGAACTGCCATCCTCGATCTGCTTACTGAAGAACAGAAAACCAAACTCGATGAGCTGAAATCGAATATTCAAAACCGTATCAAAAACCGCATCCGCGGCTGAACGAGATCTAGAACGCTCCCCCAATAAGAAGGCTCCCGGAGATGATCTCCAGGAGCCTTTTATTCTAACATGTTGACAATTAAAGTGTTACAGCCTGCCGGCCACAATCTCCCCACAGGCTTCCGGTCCCAGATCGCCTTGTTCTCCATAAGTTAATCCACGCTCATTAAACCGGGCCTTCAATTTATCCAGATCGGCCGCCTTCACCCCATAATCTCCCAACCGGGTCGGCATCTTGATAGCATGGAAAAACGCTTCCGTCTTTTCTATCGCCGCCTGTGCTTTATCATCCACACTGCCGGACGTAACCCCCCATAACGCCTCAGCCAGATTGGCAAGTTTCTCTTTCTTCTTCTCAAAACAACGTTCCCACACCCCCGGCAATACAATCGCCAACGATTCGGCATGCGCCACCCCATAAAATGCTGTCAACTCATGCCCGATCATATGGATTGACCAGTCTTCCACCACGCCACACGAAATCACACCGTTTAACGCGTGAGTTGCCGCCCACATAAAATTGGCCAGCAGATCGTAATCCTTGCTGCCCGCCATCAAATCTGGCGCCACCTGTACCAATGTCGCAAGGACTGCCATCGCCTGCCGATCCTGCAGAGGTGTATTTACCTCATACGTAATCGACTGCTCGACCACATGAACAAACGCGTCAACAATCCCATTCCGTATCTGATTTTCCGGCAAACTCGCAATCGTTTGCGGATCCATAATCGAAAATTCCGGATACACTGCCGAACTGGTAAAATGCAATTTCTCTTCCGTTTCGGCCCGTGAAATAACCGAATTTGCGTTCATCTCAGAACCCGTTGCTGGTAACGTCAATACCGTGCCCATCGGGATCGCGCTGGTGACTTCCTGCCCATGTGTTCTTAAAATATCCCACGGATCAGCCCCTTCATATACCATCGCGGCCGCGATAAATTTCGTCGCGTCCAACACACTCCCACCCCCTACTGCCAGTAAAAAATCCACTCCGCTTTCCTGAGCCTGCTTCACTGCCTTCATGCAAGTCGCAAACTGAGGATTAGGCTCAATCCCACCAAATTCAACGACGGATCGGCCGGCCAATGCCTTTACCACCTGATCATAGACCCCATTGCGTTTAATCGATCCTCCCCCATAAACCACCATTACTTTTTTTTCGGCATCGATCAAATCGTTCAGGCGGGCAATTGTATCTCGACCAAAGATAATATGTACTGGATTTTGATATTCAAAATTCAACATAACAGGCTCCTTTCATGGCGGATAAAATTTCTTTCGATACCCACCCTAAAGGAATAAATCCAGGCAGGTTTTTTATTCAAAAGAATTATATCGCCGACCGAAAAGAAACCCCAAAAAGAAAACCTGAAAAAAAAGGCTTTTTCAGGTTTCCGCATTCATTCTCAAGACCATAAGAAATTCGTTACACACCCCAGAAATTCCACGTCAATATACCAGGAATATATTCCTCAATATAACATCCCCACATATTATACCACGCAGCCCAGAATGAAATAATGATTCCGGTGATAAACATATAAGGCGCCCAGCGTCCCAGGCGCCAGGCCACATAAAAACCTGCGATAATTTTAAATAAACAACATAGCAAAGGGCCCACCACGCTGCCATAACCCACCGCAGCCAGCCGAAACAGCGGATTGATTTCAAAACTGGGCCCCATCGGGCCAAGAATTGTCATGAAATGGATGGTACTCAAAGTATCACAACAAACCGCAATAATAAACAAAAACGCCAACCCGCGTAACGCCGGCATAGCGGCGTCTCTGGATGCGGCCTCTTGTTGGGGAGTTAATTCTAATACACTGTAAACAGACATCTTACAAACCTTTCTTTCCATATGTCCCTGAAAATATATTTACAGTCCATTCAACAGCAAACTAATCATTAGTCGCAGGTTGCTGGGATGTATTACACCCGGCATTACCATTTATTGACGTTATATTATACAATACATAAGACCTGAAAGTTACGAATCGACAAACAAAAATTGAGTCTTCTTCAAGCCGAAACCGAATAAATTTT
Source organism: Sedimentisphaerales bacterium (assembly GCA_963663965.2). Classification (GTDB taxonomy): domain Bacteria; phylum Planctomycetota; class Phycisphaerae; order Sedimentisphaerales; family SM23-30. The sequence goes on along the minus strand of CAXXFK010000028.1, from coordinate 500,543 downwards.
ATCTGATCGTTAAAACCCGTATAATTGAGAAAGATCGAAAAATCACATCACAAGGGCCTGTTTCAAAACAAGTTATCTGTATAAACGTTTCAGTTCCCCTTGAATTTCATAATTTTGCCGCCCAACCGTATAATTTACAAGAGCCGGAAAAATATTTCCGACTCTTGCATTCGTTTTCTCCTCAGCGAAAAACAAAATCTTGTTTTTAATCGGTCAAAGACAGTAATACTTCGGAATTGGCCGCCTCAACTTCAACCACATCCATAATCTCACCGATTTTATCAGGGGTCAGGTTTAATTCTTCCCGAATACGCTTATCATAGATTGCGCAGGGATTGCCACTATCGCCAAGTTTCTGATTATGACAGATATAATCGGCCATATGAACCAATTTAACCAAACCCTGAAGTTCCGATTCGGGACAGGACAAGGGATCATGATGATAACTGACGACTGCCTGAATTTCTTTGCCCAGATTCCATTTTTCGGCCAACCAGGCGCCCGCCTCATCATGACTCATACCAATCAGGCGTTTTTCTTCTTTTACCACCGGAATATCGAGCCGGGCGGAATTTTCGATCGCCTTGTGAAATTCCTTGTTCGCATACCGCTCAAACAGAATTTTTCCCATATCGTGAACAATGCCAGCAAGATGCGCCATGTCACGTGTAATATGCTGGTTAATACTATTGGTGCAAAAATCATATAACACTGAGGTGATAATACCAACGCTAATTGAATGGCGCCAGAATTCACGACGATCAAAAATCGGCAATTGCGATTTGGCAAATGCATGGAACACACTGGTACTAAGTGCGATATTGGTCACCGTTATAAACCCCAACCGGGCAATCGCCGGTTGCAGTTCTGTGATCTCTTCGCCATGAGCGGGAGCATAGAAGACCGAATTAACCATCCGCAATACCCGAGTTGAAATGGCCGGATCATCACTGATTATTCTGGCAACATCCTTGGCGCTACTGTAGGGATCATCCACGGTCCGCTGTAAGCTGATGGCCACTTCGGGCAATGTCGGCAAATCTTCAGCTTTTTCAAAAATTTGAATGATCTCACGTGGATCACGCTGTTGTTCGATTTCTCCCTGCTGATTTAAAACTTCCTGCATGGTCTCATCCTTTCTTATACAATGCTAATGGCATGCCATATCAGAAAACTCAGTTAGTTTATCGACCATAACCCATAGCAAATTAAACGCCGAATCAGCAGTTTTTTCTTCTAAAACATTAAATTGGCAATATCAAGGTTAAAACTGATTACCAAATATCAGTAGCGCTCATAATCAAGAATTTATCGGACTCAATCCTATTAATCGTACTGCCCTAATAAGTCAATCATCAGACAATATGAAAATAATTGAATTCGCGTCAGTTCATAATGAACTCGCAACGTGCATAAGCGATTCGTGGTCTTTCGGACCGATGCGATCGTATGGCCTTGAATCACGGCCAGCGCTTCATTGGGATTGACTGCAGCCAGAGTTTGAACTTGGTATTCATCCACATGCCATCCAATACGAACTGTACGCAGGCTTTCAGGCTGATCCAATAACTCTGGCTTTTCTTTTTCCAAAAAAATATCACATTGCCTTATACTTTTTTGCGCATCCACCACAGCTTTTTCAATACGGTTTGCAGGATAAACCGAACCGCAAGTGAGATCGCTCATTTCATCACAATCGTCAAGAGGCCCATAATCCAGCAAACCAGCCGCGAACTCAACATCATATTTTAAACGCAACTGCAACGCATTGCTGAAATCCCGTCCAAACATACGAAACACCTGTCGGTGAGCATGGCTTTTTCGAGAGGAAAATATATCCTGGAACATTTTACGGCGCGACTGCTGCAAATCCCGTAAAACTCCATCGCCATGGCCGCCAAAAAAGTCACAAATCACGTTTTCGTTTTCCGGATGTTTCCAGAGAAAATCCTGAGCATCAAAGAAATCCGGTTGATTATCCCGGGTATATTTACGGTTAAAGCGATCAATCAATATTCCTGTCGAGGTTCCGATTTTCTTCATTGTCAACGTGAACCAGATGGGATCCGAAACACCAGTCATCATTTCATGAAACCGTTCTAAAAACGAAATGCCGACCAAACGTCTGATTGCCCTGATAGCTGAATGGGCGGCATATTGTTCTTTCAGTTTACAATCATTCGCAGAAAAAAAAGCTCCGTCATACCAGTCTTCCAATAAGGAGAGATCGAATCCAATTTTCTGGCGTTGTAATTTCTGGGGCAGGGATTTTTCCAAACCATAGCTGGCGGTAATCATAAATCCTTCACCGGTGGCTTCCAGGCGATTCGATAAAGGGCGAAAATGTTCGATATGGCGGCAAAATTCATCGAGGGTATCTTCTCTAATATCAAGATGGTCCTTGATTTCCTGAGGCCAGGTTTCGATACATTTTTCCAGATGGGCACGACAGCCATCCAGGCGATTTTTTTCAAACTGAGCTACCGCCGGATTATTGACTAACTGCGCTTCATACTGGAACACACGATCCCAAAGAATTTCAAGGTGATGCACCATATCGGATTTTTTGCGGTCTTCCATCAGATTTAAACTATTGGCATCCGCAGTCATCAATCGAGAAGAAGAAAACAGATGCGATATCGCAATAAACAGATTTCCAACTCCAAAAGTCGCAATCGCAGTAATAGCCGGCAACCAGAGCGCTTTTATCCCCATTTTGGGTGGTGTCAGGTTCCAACTGGCCAGATGGTTACCAATCAGGCCGGCTAATATTAATAAACCAGCCAATCCAGCAGAAGCCGTGGTATATTTTAATCCCATACGCCGCAAAGATGAACCTGCCAGATAAAAGAACTGGTCCGGTCCAATGACGCGTTTATATGCCAGGAAGGTTGAAAACATCGGTTCTTGATTTCCTTTTATATTCTTGTCGTAATCAGCCTGAAGGAGACCTTAATACCTTAGCCCAAAATCATTTTTTTGACAAGACAATATCTACAGAACAATCAACGAAATATTTTCATATCATATTATATAACAGACAGTTACAAGATAATAACCATAGTTTTGTTTCACATTGACGACTTCAATCCTTATAATATGTCATTTTATATTCAAGAGCCCCACAAAAATAAGAATCAAAACATGAATGCCACTTATTATATTGAAACGATGGGTTGCCAGATGAATAAACTGGATTCAGAGCTGGTAACCAACGAATTGGAGCGGGCAGGATATCAGCCCTGCGATCATATTAATAATGCCGGGATTATCATTTTTAATACCTGTTCCGTCCGTCAGCACGCTGAAGAGAAGGTACTGAGTAAAATCGGACAACTTCGTAAGCGCTACATGCAGAAAAAAGACTTTGTTCTGGCAGTTATCGGTTGTATGGCCCAGCGATTGGGACAGGATTTACTGGATGGCTGGGACCAGGCAGCTATTGTTTGCGGTCCGAATCAGATTCATGAATTGGTGGATCTGATCGAAAAAGTCAGAACCGAACGGGATCAGGGCACCAAACCACGTCAGGCCCGATACTTATCTTTAAATGATCCGGAACAGGATGATCTGCTGGAAGAACTCGATAGCCGGCATCAGCATCGGGATGAACGATTGCCCTTTATGGCTTTTGTTCGAGTTATGCGCGGATGTAATTATTTTTGCAGTTATTGCATCGTTCCGTATGTACGGGGGCGGGAACGATCACGACCGATTAAGCATATTATTGATGAATGCAAGCAATTGACAGATAAAGGCGTTAAAGAAATCACCCTGCTGGGTCAAACAATTAACTCTTACCGATATGAAGATCATGATACGATCTATGGTCTGGCGGATATTCTGGAATCTGTTCATGCCATCGAAGGTCTGGACCGGATCCGATTTGTCACCAGCTATCCACGTCATTTTGAAGAACGTATCTTTCATCTCATGGCATCACTTCCCAAAGTCTGTTCCTATCTGCATTTACCCGCCCAATCCGGTTCTGATCGGATATTAAAGGCCATGAACCGTCGCTATACGGTCAGTGACTATATCGAATTGATTGAGCGAGGCAAAGCGATCGTTCCTGAGCTAACTGTCGCCGGTGACTTTATTTGCGGTTTTCCGGGAGAGCAGGAAAGTGACCATCAGGCCACTCTTGAGTTAATGCGGCGTATCCGTTACAAGAACTGTTTTGTATTTAAATATTCGCCCCGCCCTAACACCAAAGCCTGGCAGAAGATGGCTGACGATGTGCCGGATGATGTGAAACAGGGACGGTTGGAAGAACTGCTGGCCTTACAGCATGAAATTGGCTATGAAGACAATCAAGGACTTATTGGCCAATCGGTTGAAATCCTGGTTGAGGGATTTAGCAAGAATCCACACTTGGACAGTGACCGCTCAACCAGTGATACCGAGACGGCATACCCACAGCTTACAGGCCGCACCCAGGGGGACCAGATCGTTGTCTTCGATGGCCCGGAATGGCTGACGGGGAAACTGGTTGAAGTAAAGATACGCAAAGCATCATCGCTGACTTTGTTTGGTGAAAGGTACGAATAGAAGATATTTTCTGGCGGGTAATCAGATTCAAATTGTCATTATGGCCCCATCTGGACAGTCCTTAAGATACAGGACGGGTATGATCAATGTAATAGATATCATGAATAATATAGAATCGGATTTCGATCATAACCATAATTAAACAAATAAGTTAAGTGGACTTTTTTTTAGATTGGGTTCGTTTAGACCATGAGTCAGCAACCGTTATACAATGAGGAGCACCTATTGAAGTATCTATACACTAAACCCTGTGGGTTTGAAAATTCCTGATCGCTCGCAAGATCAATGTTTACCGTGTAGAACTTATATTACGGCCAAGCGGGCATTTTCAGTTGGAAACTGTATCATTAGTATTGATATTAATAACGTGATATAACTGATTGCTTACAAATATCTTAACGACGTTTTTTTAAAAATTGGGTTCGTTTCGATCTGGGGGTAAGCCGGCTTATCAGCAGGAGTCATTCGCGGCATACCATAAAGTGGGTTTGTTTTGTAATTTTTATTTTTCCCAATTCTTCCCTTCAGATATGGATCCCGAATCAGGTTTCGCTTCTTTAATTTTCAAAGAACGATAGAGTTTTTATCAGAACTCAATTTTGAATATTTTGAGGTACGCTTAAAAATACGGCCGAATCAAGCTGATTATCATATTATATCAGACAAGCATATAACTTTCAAATTAATTACATGATTTTATTAACAAAACACTTTGGGCCTTCCATTTCTTTTTTTTACTTTCTGTGCCATTTCGTGTATAATATTATCAGTACCGCTTATTCTTTACCAGATCACCCCATATTCATTTATAAAGGGATTGATAATGATACGTGGATGCTTGTTGTTATTGTTAACGCTGACAGTGGGATGTATGAATACGAATGCCCGGTTGGAAGCGTATCGTGATCCAAAGATTGAGATCGATCGGCAGAGCCGTTTTGCCATTCGGTATGAGTCCGATCAATCCATCGAACATCGCCAACTCCACCAGATTCTTTCAGAAGAATTCACACGCCAGGGATTGACTCTGGTCGAGGAATCGCAGGCCGATTTTATCATTAACTATGAATTGAGCAGCCAGACTTCCCGCATCCAGGATTATCGACCTTACACGACAACCGATCATTATTCCGGTCAACTAAACGGCAGGCATTATTTTGGTACATCAACCTCTACGGAATATCTTCCCTATGAAGAAGACAAAACAATACGTACTATTCACCTCATCGCCACGCCGTCTCATGTTGAAACAGCCACATCACCTTCCGCATGGGAATGTTTTTTATCAGCAGATGCACCCGTTTTTGACAAGTATCTCTCTCAGGCATTATGTCTGATGGTCGGTGAATTGCCAGATAACACCTCTCAGGTAACGAATCTAAAAAATTTGCAGTGCGAATAACTTCAGGGAACCTCTAATAATTCATTCAGGGCTGCAAGCGGGCACTCCGCGTGCAGCGAAACAAGCGTTCTCCTCTGGCCTGCGTCACAAAAAACCGTGAATATCGTCAAATATGCCCGGTTCTTTGTTCCTTGCCAGAGAAAAACCATCCTCACTTTCGCCTCTAAAGCAATTTTTAGAGGTACCCTTTAATATTCATTTGGGACTATGTCTTGATAATCCATTCGACCGAGCAAATAGTATTTAAATAAAGAAACATTCTGTAAATTTAAACAATTGCCCCGAGTTCCCTTGATGGTAACCCGGGGCTCTTAGTTCAATTTTATCTTAAATATACTTTCGAGATTAAAGCTCTATTTTTAATTCTATTTCTTTACGGGATAGGCCCGCCACATGTACATCCAATCAACACTACCGGGATGTGTCTGATTAAAGAGGCGCTGTTCTGCCGCATCCAAGGTACGTTGATCTTCCCAGCGATGCATTTCGGAATGTCCATCAGCAAAACCCAAAGTTCCCTGCTTATTATGCCAGATAGTCAAAGGATCAATCCACTGATAGGAATTAGGGGTCGTATACATAATCCAGGATCCCATATTCCAGCCACGGTCATCCATTTCTTCCAGAAAAACCAGTTTTTCAGATGGCGGGCGAATTTCATTAATCCGTTTCACAGACTGACTGGTATTTTCTCCATTCATTGTTCCAACAATGCCATAACTGCGGAAACTGACATATCCATTGGGGTTTCTGGTCGTGATGGAACCGGATAATTCCCGTTTATCTCCCGGACAATGATAGACATCAAAACTATTCACATATTTATAAAGCCTACCCCGGCGAAGCCCTTCCTGTTCTCTATGCAGGGGATCTAACGTCGCATCATTATTTACCGGAGGCAATACCCAAGCCTCTGAAGGTTTACCATTATTCCAATCCACGGTAGACGCCCCTGTCGTCGTAACCAGATAAGTATTTCCGCCAACAATTCTGCCTTCATTGTCATCGGCGTACATTGCCCATGCCAATGACAAAGCTTTTACATTCGTCATACAAACCGCACCAGTGGCCTGTCGCCGGGCATTAGCTAACGCCGGCATGAGAACGGCAACCAACAATGCTATAATGGAAATAACCACCAACAATTCTATCAAGGTAAAACCAAAACGCTTTTTCATGATAATAGCCTCCAGATACTGGCGTTCGACACGGGCAAAAGATAATTGAGTTGTTAACGATATTAAATCAAAATGCTATTTGCTTCTAATAAATTATAACGGCAAGTACGGCTAAAAGAATAGATTATTTCTACTTTTTTTAGACAATCCATAGATCCAAGTCAAATTTGATTCATCCAGAATCCACCCTATGTCATTATTGTGTAAATTATTATGATGTTCTAATGCGTTTATTTTGTAAACACTTAACAGGCATTTAGACATACTAATTGAAGTCCCTAACACAATGAGTTTTCACCTACGACCGGCGGAAAAAGCCAGGAAGCCGAATCGTTAAGTCCATTGTGTCGGGATATGTTGGCATACTTTTGAACCGGCAGGTCAGGCCGGGCATTTTATCATTCATGATATACGCAATAACAAAAAAATAACGATTTCAGCTTGACAAATTCTACATTTGTAGTATTATTTATTACAGATGTAGTAGATGGTGACCCTGAAACCAGGAGCAAGATCATGAATATGAAACTATCGGATTCGGAATGGCAAATCATGAACGCCTTGTGGGATAAACATCCGGCCACGGCCCGGGAGATCCAGGAGAATCTACCGGAAGAAAATGAATGGGCCTATACCACGATTAAAACGATGTTGACACGGCTGGTAGATAAGGGAGCGTTGACAGAGCGCAAGCGGGGCAATACCAGTGTCTATGCCCCGGTGCTGGAACAACATCAGGCACGCCGCAGCGCCTTAAAGACGCTGATCGACCAGGTGTTTCAGGGCGCACTGGAACCGATGTTAAACTTCATGGTGGAAGACCGGTCTCTGTCAAAGGCAGACCGAAAAGTATTAAGCGAAATTCTGGCCCGGAATGAGGACAAAAAGGAAACGGAAACCTGAGCCGGCAGTACCGGAACCAAAGAAAAGAATTTCACACAAAGCCACCAAGCCACAAAGAAAAATAGACAAACCGGCAGCACCGGAGCACGGAAGCGAACCACGACTCCCGATTGATCGGGACGAATAAACGCTAATAATAAACAAGATATTATCAAGCAATAATAAAACAGGAAAATAACAACTTAATAAAAATTGGAGCTCATCATGGGAAATATAATAGATCGTATCAATCACATCGCGGAAAACTGGTGGATCTGGCAAACGGCGATGTTGTGGCAACTGATCGCACTGGTGATCATTGTATCGGCGCTGGACGCATTGCTACGTAAATGGGCCTGGCCCCAGATCCGATACGTCATCTGGCTGGCGATATTATTAAAACTGGTTTTAACCCCGGCATTTTCATTGAATACCAGCATGACAGCAAAGCTGGAACCGCTGGTCATGCAGTTTATTCAGCCGGAATCCCAACCAGATACCCAATCCATTTCAGAATCGCCAACCTCAGTCATTCCCTCTAATGAGCCGATTATTCCGGCAACAGCGCCCGCCCCGATAAATTCCGGGCCTGTTCAGGAACCTATTCAACCACAAGTTAAAACTAATTCCGTAAAACCAGTTATTACGACCCAGTTGAACTGGCAATCCTGGACAATGGCCGGTTGGCTGGCCGGCATTATCGGATTGGGTTTTTGGTTATTGATACGCGTTCATCGCTTACAAACAGGGATGGCCCGCCAGGAACCGGATGTGTTACCCGACAATTTCCGGCAGACAGTGGCCGCCTGTGCCGCCCAACTGGGATTACGGAGACCGGTTAAGATTATTTTGTCGGATAGTGTGGTCTGTCCGGCAGTATTCGGGATTTTCCGGCCGGTGCTGGTGATGCCGGCGAGCAGTTTAAAGGATCTGTCCGACAGCGATCTGCGTCATCATCTTTTGCATGAGCTGGCCCATATCAAACGGGGCGATTTGCTGATTCATGCCGGCTATATGCTGGTGCAGTTGTGTTACTGGTTTAATCCGCTGGTTTGGATGGTAGGCCGTCAACTGCAACATCTGCGAGAAGTCTGCTGTGACGCCACGGTAGCGCGGGTCCTTAAGGATAAAACCCCACAATATCGCGAAACCCTGCTGGAAACGGCCCGAAGACTGCTGGCCCAGCCAGTGGAGCCGGGAATGGGCTTGCTGGGATTGTTTGAAGATTCCAACCGGTTGCTGGTACGCTTGCAATGGCTGGAGAAGAAGACCTGGAAATGGCGTCCTTTACAGGTGGCTTCGGCCCTGATCGCGGCGCTGGTGATGTTCGCATGCGTTCTGCCGATGGCGCAGGCAAAGAAACAGGTGATTCTGGAAACCGAGCAATTGACGATATACGACGTCAATCGAAATGTGTCTCAATTTAAACAGGAAAACTTAAAAACTCCCCAAGCTGCCTACGCGGTAATTAATGCCGTCTGCGCATCGGGTAAGGCTGAGTCACTAAAACGTGTCAGCATCCCGAAACTGGCCGATTCTATGCCCCAGATCGACCAAACCATCGATCCGAGTTGGGCCCAAACCCTGCAGAACGCCCGCATCCTGCGAGTCTATATTATCGATAGTCATCAGGCGCTGGTGGCCGCCCGACTACTACCTGAGAATTCCTCTCAACCGATTGAACGGCCGATCGATGTACGCCGGCTGGAGATGATAGACGGACGGTGGCTCAATGCCGGCCAGGAACGTGTGGATTCACTGGATCAGGTAGCGGAGATGGCCCAGGTATTAATTACCCAACTAAAACCATCAGAACATGACAATGCATTAGCTCTCAAAACAGGTCAACTGGCCTTTCGAGCGGCCGTTCACTCGAATGAACTGACAGATGAGGAAATCAATCATCTGAATGATCAGTTTAAACCCTACTCAGGGGATGGCAGGATGGGTTGGTTTGAGGTCGCGGAAAAAACACTCAATGCCCCCAACCTCATTATCCATGAAAGTAACGGCAAACTCTACGCATTACTCTGGGCGACCCCCAATAAAAGTATGATTCCTGAACAAGGCTGGTCGCTGACAAATGTGAATGTTACCCAGGATCAGCGCAGCATGCCGGCGATACTGATCGAGATGAATGAAAAAGGCGCTCAATTGCTGGGGGATTTGAGCGGATCGAATATCGGGCGCGCCATGGCGATACTCATTGACGATAAAGTGGTTTCCACCCCGATCGTACAGGCTCGTATCGGTCAGCGGGCGATGATCACCGGCCGATTCTCACGGGATGATATCGAGAAAATGGCCCTGTCGCTGATCAAAGGAATGGTCTTTGAAGAAAAACCAGATATCGCCCGCTCGGGCGATCTGTCGGGCCTGGCCTTTTTGCTGGTAGTGGATCCGGCGAAAGACCATATCGCATCCGAAGCCATCGAACGATTTAAAGCCGATTTTGATGCTTACCGGGATTACCATCAGCCGCCGATGGGCTGGTTTGAAGTGTCTGATAAAGTGACCATTGGATCAGAGGCAGTCACCATCGACAATGAGGAAAAACGTTATGTGCTACTATTTACCTCGGGCAAAGGTGTTATGCGAAAAGAGCAGGGCTGGCACCTGACCTATGCCAGAGTTGATGCCCGCACCCAGCCGCCCTGTATTCGATGCGGGCTGGATGCCGTGGGCAAACAACTCTTTTCTGAACTGACAGCCGGTCATATCCGGCGGAATCTGGCGGCGGTTATCGATGGCAAAGTGGTAACGGCTCCGATGATTATGACACGGATCGAAGATGCGATCTCAATCAGCGGCAATTTTACTGCGGCGGAAGCTCAAGGTATTGCCGACAGTCTGCAAAGCCAGGTAAGCGTACCGCTTTCGGACCGCACGGTGGAGTCGATCATGCGGGGTGAAATTTCCGCCGGGCAGCGTGTCAGTGAGAAAGCGGTTGCGGCCCAAAAAACAGCCAAGGCACTGATTGACGCCATCAAGTCCAAAGATCTGAATGCCATCAGCCAATACATCAGGCCCGACCAGATTGGAGATATGTCGTTAGGCAAGCTTTTTGACGTTGCTTTTGTAGATAATATCACCCTCGGTAAAGTCATTGCGGATGATGAGAATGCCATCACGGTCACGCAAGGCTTGCGTGAAAAGGATGGCCGGGAATGGCAACTGGGCTTGAGTTTTCGATATGACGGTCAGCAATGGCTGCTACGGGATATTGACTGGCTGCCACCAGATAAAATTGAAAGTTGGATAGAGCGTTTCGAAAAGGACCATCCTTTCGTTGGGGAAATTCCCGGCAACTATCCGGTTGGCATGAATCAGGCAGATGATCAGGATATTGAGGCTATTAACAGTCTATTGAAACAATGGTATGATCTTTGTCAGAAGAATGAGGAATCGGGGTTGAATGCGTTTTATCCGAACGATTATTCACAGGTATCCAGAGATTTGAATGATTTCCGGAAATTATTCGGCCAACCGGAAAATAAACACTGGGGATTTGGAATTCATACTATTTTGCATACTCCTGCTCATGCCCAGGCATTCTCTGTGGAAATACCCAAAGGCGATCCCAAAGACGGTGGGCCGGTTATGATGGTATGGACACTGGAGAAACGGCTGAACGGCTGGAAAATTGTTGACATCGATCTGGAAACTCCCCAGGGCATCCTGGATGAGATCCATCGTTTTAACCGGCAACAACCGAATGGCCTGACCTGGATCAATGAACTGGATAATCCTGAGCCCCCCACCATACCGGTCAGTGTTACCCGCCCCGATTTGAAGAATGCCGCTGACCTGATCGAGCCGCTCAAGGTTCTGTTTGGCGCGGTCTATGAACAGATGGAAGCCAAAGATTACGAGATGGCGAAGATGACCATGCAGTCGTTTATGCCCACGGTCGAGCAGTTATCACAGAAGATCAAAGGCTCGCTGATCGAACAGCCCATCGAAGCGGCCATCGGCATGGTGCGCCAAATGGACACCGCCCTCAAGCAGGGCGATTATGACAAGGCCCATCGGATCATCAAAATGTTCGACCAAACTGGTCCGGGCTTCGAAATGATGATAAAGGACGCGGCAAAAAAAGCTGCTGCGGCTGATGCTACGCGGCCAATGGAATCCGGACCTGTTCAACTGCCGCAACGAGAGGCTGTGCTGGCGGCGTTGAAAAACACGATCAAAGCCTGGTACCACAACTGTATGCAGTCGAACACCGAGGAATTGGCCCGTTGGTGTGTGCCGGGATACGATGATATCGAAAGCAATATCAAAGAGATGAACATGGCCGCCAAGTTGTTTGTCTTAACGGGTTTACCCGGATTTGACAAGCTCTACTGGAATGATGAAGCAGCGTTTGTCTTATCCAAACCGTTTGAGGTAACGGAGCCCGGCGCCGAGAGTCCGTTCGCGATGTGCTGGACATTAAAACCCGGCAATGATCGCTGGCTGGTCGAGAATACCAGCATGTTTAGCGTAGCTAACCAGGGTAAATATATCAGCGCGTTTATGAGCCAATATCCCGACAGGGAGTTTTATTATGATCCTATGACCAGCAAACCACAGAATCCGGCCGGCAGCACTTATTCTAATGTTGCGGAATTAGTCGGTATCCTTGAAATCGTGGGTGAGCTGTCGCAAGCTGCTTATGAATGGCTGGAGCGGGGCGATATGGAAACGGCGCTAATGCTGGTGGGCCAGATCCAGAAACGGGTACCCGCCGCGCTGGCCGCCGTGAAAGGCACACCGATCGAGACTATGGCCCAAAATCTGGCCGAACAAATGGATGATGTGTCAGGCCTGATCAACGCCGGGAAAAAAGAACAGGCCCTGGCCCTGATCAAAGCCATGCAGAGTGCCGGCACTCAATTGCGGCAGGTAATCGAACAGCGTACCGGCAATCAAAATGTTCCCCCCTCTTCGGGTATCACCGCTTCGGAAATCGCCGGAGAGCGCCAGATCTGCGAACTTTTCATGGCCGGCCGGCTCAAAGGCAAAACGATTCATGCGGCGCTGGAAGCGGGAGAGATGGAACTGGCGGGCGAACTCTGTCAACAACTCATCACCCTGCTGGAAGACAACAAGCCGCTCGCAGAGAACAGCCGTTATATGCCGCTATTCGACACGTTAGCTACCCAACTGCGGCTCTGGCTGGGTGTTATTGAGAAACGAGATATGGCCAAAGCGTTAACGATCAGTGAATCCTTATTTGATCTGGTGGAGGAAATAGCCCCTCAATTTCAGGCCCGGCTCAAGGAACTTTCGAATGGCCCCTCTTCAACGGGAACCAGTCAGCCTGGCAACGCCACCTCATCCGCAACCAATGCTCTGAGCGGCGGCTATCTTGTGAAAGGGACTGAAATAATCCTCTACGATTCCAAACTAGATAAGGAGGTGAGCAATGCCTGTCGCAAAGTTATCCAGACGATCGGTTACAGTGAATCCAAAGAACCGCGGACAACCTCTTACCCCTATATGTCGGAAGGGGTGCGCAGCTGGAAGAATCAGGAAGGCACGGTTGAAAGCAGCCGGTCCTATATCCAGAACAAAGATAAAGAAGGGCATTTATACCAATGTGAATTTATCCATATTCCAGGTCAGCCGACCACGATTTTGCTGACCTGTGAAGGGCCGGAACCTTATAAATTGATCAACGCCATCTCCAGTGAGTTACATAAAGCCGGTCTCAGGGCTTATACTGACTTCAAGACCGCTGAACCGACATCCACTTCCAAGATTCCGGATCCGCAGCAACTTTACCAGAAGCTATTTGCGGCTTTTATCGCCTGCGGCACCCGGAGCGAAAGCGCCTTAAATGCGGTAAAAGCGGATGACTGGGAACGGGCCGATCAACTTTGTGAAGAAATTCAGCTGGAAATCGATAAAATTCTGCCTGGCATCAAGACTACCGAATTCGGAGCCACCTGGTCAGAGGCCGCAAAGCAATTTAATATCTGGCAGGATATTATCAAGACCCGCAATAAAGCGCGTGCCATTCAGATGGGCGAGATGATGATGGAACTGGGCACACGACTGGGCATGGATATCGATCGCCTGAAAAAAACACCCGGGCCAACATCTGGTTCATCCGCGATATCCAAACAGGCCCAGTCACAGCTTTATCATGTCTTTATGGCCTGTGGCGCGCTATGTGAGAGTTTACAACATGCCGTGGAGGCTGAGCAATGGGAGACGGCTGACGCGCTGTGTCAGCAGGTTCAGGCGACGATTGAGTCCAACCATCCGATTGCCCAGAAGACCGATGCGGCGCCGTTATGGCAGGCGGTGGTCAACCAGTTCAATCTGTGGCAAGCGGCCATTGAAAAGCGCGACAAAAAAAGCGCCACTCAACTGGGGAACGCCTTGCAAAATATGGGTGGTCAGGTTTATGAAGTGATCGACGGCTGGAATAACGATTGAAATGAATGTTAAGGGCCGATACAATGCTTCATGAGGTAACATCTATGAGAAAAATTACTACGTTATTATCTGTTCTTGTTGTTCTGGCCCTGGTTTACGGCTGTTCTTCCAAACCAAGGTGCAATTTTAAACTGTCTCAGCGCCTGGTGACGATTCATACGGAGCCGGAAGGGGCCCAGGTCATCCAGTTACGGCCGTTGAACCAGGCTTCCATGGACCTGGGAGTCACACCACTGGAAAACCGGCCTGTGATGGTGCTAACCACAATCACCATGAAAAACATGCCATTTCATGATGGACAGGAACTCATGAATCATGGGAATAATCTGGTCATCCTGATCCAGAAGGAAGGCTATGAGCCGCATCGCGCCACGATTGCCATGAAAGCCGATGAATCGACGGAATATACGGCCAAATTGACGCCCAAATCAAACTAGGGATTGGGCGCTTCGTAAGCGCCGATATCGACCTGGCCTGTGACTGGATTGCCCCAATAGTCACGTTTTCCGTTATTGGGGATGGTTTTGCCTGCGTCGATACAGGGGGAATCGGGGCGGAGTATCAGGCTTTTGATGGTTTGGGGCAGGTTATCCGATCCGAATGGACCGGCGAATTGGGGATCGGCGGTTAATCGAGTCTTGTCTTGGGGTTCGTTTTTATGGGTACCGTAAAACAGGTTGTTTTCAAAGCGATGGTTGATGCTTTTACCCCAATCATAACGGGTTTCACCGATAACATAGAAAATATTATTGGCAAACCAGGTATCGACCGGCCAGGGGCCGCCCCAGTTGTCCATTTTGATTAATGTCTGATCGGCACCTTTGGGTTTGGTCGGGACATAAATGACATTATTGTATATTTTGGTATTGGTTACAGGGCCGCTGATATGGAAGGTTGGCGAGAAACCGGCGCTTTTGCCGGTGGTTCTCAGGCCGTCATTGACACTGATATTATAACGTACGATCGTATCGGCACAGAGCCGCGTCGCGGGGGCAGCCTGGCCATTGCAGCAGACCAGGAGGAACCCGCCTTCGTTATCGTGGCTGTAGTTGTACTGGATGATGGTACCCCGGCAGTTCCAGTCAGAATCGAAGCCTTGCGCGTCCCAGGGGGCCTTGTGATCCGAGACCTCGTTAAACTGGATGATGGTGTTATCGCAGGCCCAGGGCCAGATCCCGGCGGCGGCATCGCCCTGGGGTAGTAAACGGGTGCAATTGCGCATGCGATTGTATTCGACCAGGGCGCCATCACAGGCCAGCGGAACAATGCCATCACCGGGGATTTCTTCGAGCAGATTGTCACGTATAATCACATTCAAGCTGGGAAACCAGCCGGCATCCCGGTTGGTATAGCCCCGGCCTTTGATTCCATCCCGCTCACAACGGACCAGATGACATTTTTCGATAGTGAGGCCATCAAACCGACTGGGAATCCGGCGGCCTTCATTTTGCCAGAGAATGCCAAATCCGCCCCCGTCTTTTTTGACCAGACTGCCGTTGACATCATGAATGTATAAGTCCTTCAGATGAATAGAGCGGGCTGTGCCATACTCCCGGATATGGATATGAACACCACACCGCCCCGATTGGCGTTCTGGACCGGTATTAGTCAGTTCCAGACCGCTAATGGACCAATATTGCGTGTTATGAAGGTATAATGCAGACTTGAAACGGCCCTGAGCGTCAATGCGGGGACGCGGTCCCTCGCCATAGACGCCAATCCGAGCTAATAAGGGGTTATCGTCCTGTAATGAACCGCCGCCCTGAGGGCATAACTGGCCGTAATAGACGGTGCCAGCTACGAAAAGGAGTTGATCCCCACCCGACAGGGAAGTTTGATTGACTTTTTCGAGAGTTTTCCAGGCAGTATCCGGAGTTAAGCCGTTACTGGAATCATGGCCGCGTGTGCTATCGACATAATAAGTTGTACCAAAAGAAGATAGCGTACAGGTTAATAATACGACTGCCATTATACTTTTAGATATCATGCTATTTAATCCTGACGAAATATTTGTTATAATAGAACTATGGAAGAATCCATACTGAATAAAAACGACCGGAGCAAATCAATATTACCTGATGGCCTGCTGAATGATGGGGAAAAAGTGATTTTATCCCTTAAACCATCCGGCTGGCTGATATATTTTCTTACCTGGCGCTGGTTTTTCTGGGTTGGCATCGCTTCACTGATACTGGCGGTATGGGGCCCCAACCTAAAAATTCGATCTGAGATCTTCATTATTGGAATATGGCTATTGGCGGGATTTCGTTTTGGATTAGCGGTGTTACAGTGGACCGGTTTGAGCTATGTACTGACAGAAAGACGAATTATTCGCACTCGCGGAGTCTTTAACATTGATATTTTGCAATGTGACCTTAACCGTATTCAGCACACTCAACTGTATTTTCCGCTGGCAGAACGGATTTTAGGACTTGGATCCATTGGTATAGCTACTGCCGGAACCGGGAATATCGAACTATACTGGATCACTATCCAACAACCGCTTGAAATCAACCAAATTATAAATAATACCATCGATCAAACCGCAAAAACTACAAGTCAATCCGATATTTCCTCAGGATTGTGATTCTGAGACATTTCATCAGGCTGGCCAATTTCATGGTGACGAGCCATTAAAACGGAAAATCCAATCCCTAAAGCGAGTCCTAATAACGCGACGGCAAGTTCCTTTTCATTAAAACCACGGTGCATCCGATATTTTAATCCTTGATCAATCAGGGCATACCCCCCCACTACCAGAGTCGTACTCCACATCAATCCTGTGGAAAACATGAACCGTGGCTGGCGGCACCAACTGCGCCACCATAATATGGTCAAAGCCGTATAACCAACCAAATAATATACCAAGTGATATTTTTGTAAGAAATCGGGCAATTTCAATAAAGGTTCCGGTTGCGGCCAGTGGGTGATAATAAACAGACCCAACCAATAGACTGCCAGCCAGTAAGACCAGCGTCGCATGAGAAATAACATGAACAAAGCGGCCAGTACACCGGAGAGATCGCTTAACCAGTCGGCAAAACTGACCGTTCGGTGGACAAAATGCTGCGTCAGTTCATCGACCACGCCATAAGCGGCCAGCATAATCACTGTTAACCAGGTCATGCGACTGCGAATTGATGGCCGATGTGAACCGTATTCGGCCAGCCAGAACAGCAGAGTCAGGCATAAAAAAGCCATAAAATGAATAAATTTATCACTGACATGGATTGTCATGCCACTGGGAATCCGGGGGATATGAGTACAAATAAACAGCAAAACCCAATAACATACCAATACCAGCCAGGGCAAAAAACGCGTTATAATTTTTTTTCTACCGACCATATTGAGTACCTTACACATCCAGTGCGATTAACATGCCGTATCTGGTAATTTATCTTCAACGTTTACCGATTGATGATACGAGTTTGGGGAAGTTGCATCATGGGTTAATGAGGCTGATTGCGGGGGATTCGCATTGGCAGGGGTGTTTTCCGGACCGGTTATGCCATCAGGAGGGGGAGTAGCATCATGCTGACTGACCGCCTGTTGAGGGACTATTTTCGTGTCCTTATCATTATCCCAGGGAAGCATCATTTCGCCGTTCATGGCCTGAATTTCATCCGCCAGCGCCATATAATCCGCCGCACCATTGCTGCTGAGATCATACTCCGTGATCGTCTGACCATAACTGGGGGATTCCGCCAATTTCACATTGCGGCGAATACGGGTCTGGAAAATGCGGGCGTTCCGCCAGGGGGTGTCCTGCTCGCGCTGATGGTCGAAAAATGTTTCAATATCAGCCACAATTTCATTGGTCAGCGATAACCGGGAGTCGAACATACAAAAAACCAGGCCGGCCACCAGTAATTCTGGATTGATCCGTTTATGAACCAGTAAAATGGACTCCAGTAGCTGGCTGAGCCCCTGTAACGACAAAAAATGGGGTTGTAACGGGATAATCAGTTCACGAGCGGCCCCCAGGGCATTCAAGGTCAGTAATCCCAACGAAGGCGGGCAATCGATCAGCACATAGTCACAGGGTTGATGATAATCCCTGAGAGCATCGCGTAAAATCGTTTCGCGACCCACCACTGAGACCAATTCCTGTTCGCTGGCCGCCAAATCCAATCCGCTACTTAATAATGAGATATTCTCACGTACTTCAACCAGGGCCTGATCCAGATTTACCGAGCGGGTGAGTACATCATGAGCAGTTAATTCAACCTCACGCGGATCAATTCCAATAAAAGTAGTCAGGTGAGCCTGGGGATCCAGATCGATCAGTAAAGTTTTTTCCCCTCGACTCGCCAAAATTCCGGCGAGGTTAACCGTCGTTGTTGTCTTGCCGACGCCACCTTTCTGGTTGGTAAACGCAATAATTCTCATGAATATCACCTGTCGTAACCGGTAGAATCACCTCTGTGACAGTCCAGAGACAAAACATCCGGAACTTTGAGCTATAGTTCAGTCTGTCACGGAATCTCAATCGCATAGAATCAGGCAACAACCTGGGTCAAATTCGAGCAACACGATTGAGTGATCAGTATAATCCGCCACAGGCAAACTGGCAAATCAAAAAAGGATGGCACTATATAATCAAATTTCCGTAACTTTATTATTTACAGAATGATAACAACACAAACACCAGCTTCTATGCCGGCAAATAACATTAAAATACCAAAAAAAAATGGAAGATCCAGCCTTTCGGTGTGATCTTCCATCATCGATTTGTACTGCGGAAATCCACAGTAGAAATCGCAAACCATACAGCTAATACTTATTTTTTCTTAGCTGCTTTTTTGGTTGCTTTCTTGACTACTTTTTTAGTTGCCTTTTTTGCGACCTTTTTGGTTGCTTTCTTTACAACTTTTTTCGCTGTCTTTTTAGCGGCCGGTTTCTTGGCTGCGGGTTTCTTAGCTGCGGGTTTTTTAGCAGCAGGTTTCTTTGCGGTTTTCTTGACAGCTTTCTTCGCTACTTTTTTAGCCATAGAGTGTCACCTCCCTTCGGCTAGGTGGAATAATAAAACTTAAAACACAACACACGATTACAATTTAAGATTCAGTTGTCAAATAGCGTTCACTTGAAATTTTAAACGCTTTACTATTTCTCTTTATAGCGTACTCTATTCACTTTTCAAAATAAAAACTATTCGATTTGTTCAAACTATCGTCAATAATTATCTATTTACTTCATAGTTTTTAACTTTTTCACTTGAATTGCAACCTTATTCTTTAATTTTTTTTCAAAAAATTCGTATTCATCTTCTTCAATCGGTATTCGCTTACCATAAAAAAACTGTTGCAGTCTCGAAGAACTTACAACAGTTTGCTTGTTGAAAAATGTGCCGATTACTAATACTTCAGTATGACAATTAAGATGATCCTGCGCTCACGCGCGCTAATGCGGATTGAATAAACGGATCATTTAATGAAATCATATCCAGGGCAGAAAACGTTATTTCAGGGTTATTATCGTTGCTTTTTACCTTGCGGTCGGGTTCCAATCCAATGCCATCAAATGCATTGCCATCGGGAGGAATATAATTGGCCGTGGTAATACACAAACCACAATCAAAACCGGTAATGGGATAGATCGTTTGCACAACTCCCTTCCCAAAGGTCTTATCTCCGACCAATATTGCGCGTTGATGATCGCGTAAAGCAGCGGCGAACAATTCGGCGGCACTGGCAGTATTTTTATTTGTCAACAATATAACCGGCATATCAAAACAGGCAAAGTTATCGCCCCCTGCGCGGTATTTAACACTTTCATGATTTGATTTGACTGTGACAATCATTCCACTGCCAAGGAATAATCGGGCGGCATCGACAGCCGCATCCAATACACCGCCGCCATTATTGCGTAAATCGATCATTAAAGACTCGACATGATCCCTTTTTAACTGTTCGATAGCTGAGCGCATCTGCCAAGCCGTATCAAAATCAAAGGAAGTAACCCGAAAATACCCCGTCTTTCCGGATAAAATGCGGCAATCACGAACTGTTTGCGCCTCAATGGTCCCTCGGCGGACCGCCAAGGTCAATAATCTGGCATTTTCCCGGGAATTTTCATTCCTCAAGACCGTCAAAATGGTCTCGGAGTTCTGCTCACCAGTTAAAAGTTTGCGAACTTCCTCAGAATTTTTACCATTCAAATCCTTGCCATCCACCTTATGCAGCCGATCTCCTGGTTTAATTCCGCTCTGTTGCGCTGATCCACCGGGGACCACATCAAAAACGAAAGGATATTGGTCGGTAAAGATCAAATCGACTCCAATGCCGCTATAATGCCCCAATAGTTGATCATACATGCGATCATATTGTTCCGGGCTTAAGAGGTAACTATAACGGTCCAGTGAGGCGGCCAGGGCATAAGCCAGCTCAACCATGGGCCAGGCATCACCCAAACCAGCCTTTTCACTTTGTATACTCAGTCCGGACAAGCGATAATAGAGCCGGTCAAAGCCATAATCACTAGTCCGTTTAACCTCATTTAGAATTTCCTGAAGATCCTTACTCAATCGTTCTATGGTTTCACGATTTAATCGGTCCAAATCACTCTCGAGTTTTTTTTCAAGCACCATTATCATTTGCATTAATGCTTTATGAATGATTCTATCCGTATCAAGCGGCTGATAAAATTGCTCTCGAATGGTCATCCAGATACGCTTGACGATATCGCAACCCTGTTCAAAGCTAAGAGACCGGATATGTTTGGCAACCGAACCATCCCCATAACGTTTATCTACCGCCCAATGAGCTCGACACATCTCCAGTTTTAATTCAACATCCTCACGTTGTTCAACCTGAGTAAACTTGAGGGCTTCTTCATAAAATTCGCAGGCATTTTCCCACATCGAACCGTTAGAAGCATGCTCTGCCTGACGCAATAACGTCTCGTAAACAGTCGTGTCATTCGACGTCTGCGCCGATACCGATAAAACCGATACGATTCCGATCATCGATATAATCACGATAATCGATACAATCCGAATAGACATTTTATGCATGGATTTAATCATTATCCAGTTCCAGTCTCTTCAACTGCGCTTTAACTCACTATTAAAACAAAAGTTACAATTCAAGTCGCTCTGTGCTGCCGATCCTGATAAGCGGAAATGACATTTTCCCCGCCAGGGTCTGTTGCGACATTTCAGAGACAATGTCCTTGATTATTCACCTCGTTAAAGCTATCTTTACTACTCCGTCCAGTATACCTGTTGGGCACAGGCAAACCAAGCCACAACCATCAGGACCGGCATCTTTTTGCTATTTCTAGTGTTGGATAAACGCTACAATACGAAACAAAACAGATAGTTTTCCCAAAATACCAGTCAATATTCGTTTTGTCGCACTAAAATTAACCGAGCGCTTGAAAAAATGTTCATGAGTGAGAGACCGTGCAAACCTGAGAGAGAAATCCAACAGGGGCATTTTCATATTATCCTCCAGTCTCTCTGCTTCCAACTGATGACAGGATTCTGGAATCCAGCGCTCTCAATGCACACTCACCACGAAACTGAATAAACCCAAGTAAAAAACAAAAACAGAGAGGATTCAATATGCCAGAAGCCATAAAACCCAAATTACGTACACGCCCGTTTGCGATAATCATCCGTGATGGGTGGGGATACAACGAAGACCCCGCCATGCATGCTTATGACGCAACGCGTGTAGCCAATACGCCTACCGCAGACCGGCTCAATCGTGAATATAGCTGGACTCTGATTCGAACCAGCGGGGAAGATGTGGGCCTTCCACCGGGAACTATGGGTAATAGTGAAGTGGGCCATCAGAATATTGGAGCCGGCCGGATTGTTTTTCAGGAATCGATGCGCCTCACCAATGAAATCCGTCAAGGCACCTTTTTTGAAAATGAAGAGTTGCTGAAGGCGATTGACAATGCCAAGAAAAACCAGTCCAAAATCCATTTTATCGGCCTGGCCAGCGATATCGGAGTACATTCCCTGCTTGGGCATCTGTATGGGCTGTTGGAAATGTGTAAGCGTAATGATTTAGACCGTGTCTTCGTCCACCCTTTAATGGATGGTCGTGATTCCCCACCCACCAGCGGCAAAGGATACTTAACTGACATCCAAAGCAAAATGGACGAAATGGGCGTCGGTCAGTTTGCCTCAGTCATGGGACGCTTCTATGGTATGGATCGTGATCAGCGCTGGGACCGTGTTGAAAAAGCTTATCAATGTATGCGAAATGGTAAGGGCGAGCGCGCGAGTAACGCCATCGAAGCGATTCAGGCCAGTTATGACCATCAAATTACGGATGAATTTGTCGAGCCAACCAATATAACCGATGCCAATGGCAATCCGATCGCATTGGTAGAAGATGGCGATTCGGTAGTATTTTTCAATTTTCGGGGTGATCGACCACGGGAAATTACCCGGGCATTCGTCGATCCTGAATTTTCCGCTTTCGATCGAGGCGCGTTACCCCAACTGTATTATGTCTGCCTGACCGAATACGATAAGACGATCCCGGCGCCGGTGGCCTTTAAAAAACCGCCAAAAATGAAAAATATCGTCGGCGAATACTGGTCGAAACTGGGTTTGAAACAGTTTCGCTGCGCCGAAACCGAAAAATACGCCCACGTCACCTTTTTCTTTAACGATTATACCGAACCCCCCTTCCCGGGTGAAGACCGCCAGATTGTCCCATCTCCCAAGGTGAGGACATACGATGAAAAGCCCGAAATGTCCGCATATGAAGTCTGCGATCAAGTACTAAAACGTCTGGATTCTAACGAATATGATGTCATGGTGATTAATTTTGCCAATCCCGACATGGTCGGACATACCGGGGACATGCAAGCGGCTATCAAGGCTGCTGAAACGGTAGATACCTGTGTTGGACGAATCATCGAAAAAATTGAAGCGATGGGGGGTTCCGCAGTCGTACTGGCGGATCATGGCAACCTTGAACTCATGTGGGATGTCACGACCAATGGACCTCATACCGCTCACACGACCTACCCAGTACCGTTTATCGTGGTAGATAAAGAACTTAAAGTCTGTAAACTTCGTGAAGACGGCCGGCTGGCAGATGTCATTCCAACCTGCCTGGATATCATGGGAGTTTCCCAGCCAGAAGAAATGACCGGAAAAACGATCATTATTCATTAAAATCCAACAAAACATGAGACCTGAAAAGCCGGATCATTAAACAGATCCGGCTTTTTTTATCCTATGACAGGATGTATCAACGATTCATGAAATCCCCATTATTTTTATTCCATTTCGACTGATTCCAATAGATTTTCATGCCCGGCCAGCCGCAACCATTTGGTCAGGGACTCGGTAAAGATATCATCGTCACCATTCATTTTCTTTAATTGCTGCCAATCCGGGGTGGGTTCGCCCTCTTTTAAAATATGCGGCGTA
Organism: Sedimentisphaerales bacterium; assembly: GCA_963663965.2. Classification (GTDB taxonomy): domain Bacteria; phylum Planctomycetota; class Phycisphaerae; order Sedimentisphaerales; family SM23-30. Next base: position 476,701 of record CAXXFK010000028.1, on the reverse strand, counting down.
ATAAATAAGGTCAGGACGCTGTGTTTAACCTGTTTTTCTTCCTTTTTAAACAATAAACCCAATAGCGGGATATCTCCCAGAATCGGAACCTTAACCGTCGATTTGTTCATTTCCTGCTGCCTTAAGCCCCCCAGTACCAGAGTTTCTCCTTCACTGACCGTGACGACTGCCGTCGATTCGCGGTTGGTCTGTTCGGGCAGACCGGCTTCGGGCGTGAAAGTAAAACTCCCCACTTTGATATCGACAGTCATATGAATCCGGCCATCCCCCAGGAGAATAGGGGTAATCCGGCCCTCAGTATCGGCGGAAATATCGCTTTTTTTGACAATCGGTCGGCCGGCAGTGTCATATCCTTCATTAAAGAAGTAATTCAGAGTTTTGCGGATCTGGATACGGGATTCCTGCCCGCTAATGGAAACCGTACGAGGATTGGCCAGGATTGTCCCTTTGCCATCCTGCACAAAGCTATTGACCCTGACAAAAAATTCCTCCGGCAACCGGCCAACACCTTGATAAAACATCTGGCCAACACCGGGATAGGTCGTCAGGCCATTCAGACCGGAATAGGGCGTCAGATCACGAATGGCGTTGCCGGCCGGCTGAAACAATCCTATGCGTCCTTTGGAATAGGTCCAGTCCAACCCCAGGCTGCGATTCGCTTCATCAGTTAATTCCACCGCCAGCAAATCCACCATGATTTGCGGGGGTTCGGTGTCAATCTGCTGCAAATCAGCCTTCAATTCCGCCAATACAGAACGTGGTCCTTTAAATAGCAAGACATTACGAGTCGTATTGGTCGTAAAATAACTACTGTACTTATTATCCAGAGACGTAACCGCCTCGTCAACTGTCATGTGCATGGGCTGAATCACTTCTGTGACTTCGGCACTGGTTTTATCTGGGAGTGTTTCCGTTTTGGTATCGATTGGAACAAGGGTATCATCCACAGCGCCATCATCACCATCCTTTTTATCATTAATCACAGTCAAGGCGTCTTCACGCCCCAAAACCGGACCATCGGTTTCGGGGCCGATAAACGCCGCCGGCAAATCCAGTCGATATACATTATTCCGATAAAGGTTGTCAGAGACGCTAATGATCTCACCGATCGTGAAAATAAGCGAACGGCTATCCGGGGACCACCAGATATCTTCAAAAACATCCCGGTCATCGTCCCCCATGATTGTTTTGCGGTCCTGCTCATCATCTAACACCAGCAAGTCTGTTCTCTGACGAGTTTTCAAATCAAAAATAGCTATAAACGTCTTTTTTCGTTCATATTGAACTTCGGGCCCCCAGTTGCGCACAATCCATCGATTTCCCATGACCGCAATCTGTTTACTGTTATAAGCCCATTTCAGTGCTCTTATCGTTTCCATGGTACTATTTTCACGCGGATAAGTTGTCAACAGCATTTCATAGCCGCCATTAACCGGATCGATTAAATAGACACATGGAATCACCATGCCTTGAATATCCAGACGATCTCCTTCAAAAAGCAACCAGCGACTATCCCATGACCAGAACGGTTTTTCCAGAATCAAGCGCTTTTCCGTAACCGGAGTCGTCGCATTGGTCAGATTTCTTAAATCACTGCCATCCGGGCGGGCAATCCAGCAATCACGCGCCCCTCCCAGCCGCTCGGTTTGAGTCATGTCTTTAGCATAGGTAAACGCGATCCAATCACCTATTGGCGACCAGCGGGGGTTGCCCGTAAGAATCGTTTCCACACCAATATCCGTTAACTGAACAAAGTTGCGGCCATCCGGATTAACAGTAGCGACATCCCAGCCGCCGGGCGCTTCGACCTGCAGGCAGATACGTCCAGGATTAGCGTAATTCCATCGCTGTTCCCGCGCCTGCCCTCGTTCAGGTAATAGCTGCCAGCTTTTACCAGTAGTCACATCTGTCAGCCAGGTCTGACGCTTACCGGTAGAAGCCGGGGTCATTTCATAGATCAGCATATTGTCATCTGCAGACCAGAACGGGCCATCATCCGGATCGAGCCCTTTCCGTAAACAGGGCTGTGATATACTGCTATAACGATTATCCGCCATAGAATATAGATATACTGCCCCCTGGCTTTCGGAGTTGGATTCATTGGACATTTCGAACGCGATCTGGTCACTCCCCCAGGACCATTGCAGGAAAAATGGGCTACCGATAGGTGAAATGATCCGTTCGTCGCCATTGGCAGTATTTAAAATGACCAACTGGCTTTGACTGCCGGTAGGTAGCGAGCGCCGAATCGCAATCCAGTCGCCATGCCAGGCCCAGCTAAGCGCCGATGACAACCCATCATCCGTTAACTGAGTTAACCGGGAACCATCAATTAATTGTTCAGCCTGACAGAAGCATAAAGGCATTAAAGCCCACAGGAACATGATATTCCAATATAGAGTCGCTTTCGCTGTAGTTAATCTCATGCAGTTAATCCAATCTAGTTGTCGGTTTATTGTCCTTTAGAATCACATAGTCTATTTAGGCTAAGAGCCCTAACGAAATGAGTTTTGTCAGGTAGTTTTATATAGATTTGTTCCAGGTTCGATTGTCTACCTTCAATATTTTTTTATCTGTTGTCAGTTTGAGCTTACTTCTGCGTCCTGAATCTTTCCAATGCAATTCTCCCGAACCGGTATCATTTTCGGCTTCAAAAACATCGTTGGGATAATCATACCACCACCATCCTATCATTTGGGGAGCCGGTCTCAGCCGATGCACCGTACCATCCGCCCTAAATTCGAATATCCGGTTATTTTCAAACCATTGCCCAACAATTTCCTCATCATATGGCCCCAAATAAGGATCTGGCGTATTTTCTATAGCTTGTTGGAAACGTACGTCCGTGACTCGTGGTTCGGCCCCCTTAATGAAATCGGATTTCAAGCACAGAAATGGTTGGCCATCTCTGAGAATTAAGGCCTTAACCGTTGTTTTTTCTGTCAATACAAAAGGACCGTTATATAAGGGGGAGTCAACCGTCGGTTCTGAATCATCAATGGTATAATGGATACTGAAAGACACCGGCTGCAAGCCATCACGCAAACTCAAACGTTGAATATCAATCGCAACCTGTGTGTGATCTTGAAACAACGTATCACCCAGAATGGCAGCCGCAGTCATTTCAATCGGGCCGGATTCATCCGTTGCCTGAAAGAAGCCTCTTCCCATGCCATAAAAGGTTCTTCGATAAGCCTTTCGATGAGGGGTGGGATCCATTGGGTCACCGTTTTCAAATCCAAGGCGCTTAACGGGGCCGGCCCAGGAAAAATCTATCCGATTGGAAGCCCATGGAACCCTGTTATCTTCCGCGTCAACCACATCAAAGGTGACCAACGCCATGTCACGTCGGTCAGCCAAGAGGTTGTTACTATTCGTCTGCAACCGGATGGCGACCGGATCGCCGGCAGTCCGGATAATTTTCGTTACCTGGGGCGTATTATTTTGATAACCAACCGCTTTCATTTCACCGGGTTCATAGGGCACATTCCAGACAAAATCCAGTAATTCTCCCCTTTCTTTCCGCCCCAGGCTCTTATGGTTCAACCAAAGTTCCACTTCCTGGCAATTGGAATATGCTACGACTGGAATAACTGTCGCTTCTTTCAGATGCCGATGGGTCCAATGGGGCAGAACATGCACCATGGGTTTATCCGTCCACTGGCTCTGATATAAGTAATAGCTATCTTTAGGAAACCCCGCCAGATCGATTATACCAGGATTATAAATCCGTTTACAGAACTCCGCTCCCATAAACTGCGCTTCTCCCAGGCAATCGAAGCCTGTCCAGCGAAACTCGCCACTCAGCCACGGGGTTGATTCTGTCCGTTTCAGAGAATAGCGGCTATTCATTCGGACCAAGGCATTGTCATAAGATGAATGGTAGCGTTCATGCCCATCGAAAAAGATCTGTGTGGCGCCATAGGGTTCAAAGTCAAACCGGGGATTGTTTTTATCCCGCCACCAGGTAGGCACCCGGTAGAACCCGCGAGTTTGCAGGGTATGAGGTTCTTCGGTTAAAATAACAGGAACGCCAGGATTATCCTTTCGAAACTTTTCCATGGTACCCGGGGTGCCGCCGGGGCCGTTAAATCCAGCCACATCGACCCCATAGAAACAGGTTCCGCCGGTAACCTGTCGACTGTCATCCAATTTATGAATGAAATCTGTAATATGATTCACATCGGTATGCCCCGTTTCATTACCGATACTGTATAGAAAAACACAGGCATAATTGCGGTCACGTCGAACCCAGTCTGTGACATCCCGCTGCCACCACTCATTAAAGAAACGAGCCCCATAATCATAGGTTGCCTTTTGACGCCATCCGTCAAAGACTTCATCCATGACCAGCAATCCTATCCGGTCACACATATCATAAAATGTCGGAGTACGTGGATTATGAGCGGTACGAATCGCATTACAACCCATTTCTTTCAGGAGACGCAAGCGCCATTCCAACAACTTGTCGGGGATGGCCGCTCCAACCGGGCCGCCATCATGATGTTCACAAACACCATGTAATTTGGTATTGATCCCATTAAGCCAGAAACCCGATTCGCTGTCCCATTTCAAGATCCGAATGCCATAGGCGAATGAATCCCTGTCGACGATACGGCCATGATTGCTGAGTATCGTTTCAAATCGATATAGATATGGATTATCCGGTGACCAGAATACTGGATCCTTTACCTTCATAGTCATATCGATGGTAGAGAGGGTCTGACTTTGGGCTTGAATCGTATTTATCGTTTCGGCAACCAAGTCGCCATCTTGAGAAAACAGGCGGTTAGCTATTTCAATTTCATTCATCTGGGCTTCGTTAAATAACTCAATACTAACCTTTAATTCCGTCATATTTGAGTCAGATTGACTGGCGGGCCTGACAAATACCCCTCCCCAGGGAATCACATAAAGCTTTGGCAACAGCAGCAATCGAACATGGCCGTAGATTCCGCTGCCGGAATACCAGCGGCTACTGGGCTGCAAAGAATTATCACAACGCACCGCCAGAATATTATCCCCTTTTTTCAAATATGGCGTCAAATCATACTGAAAACTGATATATCCATAAGGGCGATTACCCAGATGATGACCGTTAAGCCAAACATCACTATTCATATAAACGCCTTCAAACTGAATCAATACCTTTTGATTTATCCAGCTTTCCGGTACGGTAAAATGTTTGCGATACCACCCAATCCCACCCGGTAACCATGCGTTTTGAGGGGTGTTATCGGGCGAATACTCCCCTTCGATACTCCAGTCATGAGGCAGATCCAGTAAAAGCCAATCTGCATCGTCATATGTTGGTCCTTGCAGTCCATCCTGATCACCCAATTGAAACCGCCAGTCATAATCTAAATTTAGCTTTTGCCGTGGTTCAATGGCATCTTCTGCGAATAGTTCAAGGGTTAATGCCAGTATGGCCAAGCATCCTAACAGGATTACCATTGCCAATTTTAATTGTTTATCCATAAGTAACTAGACTCCTTTGCCGATAATTCCATATCCAAAATTATCATTAAACAAGCATCTGAAATCAGTATTCAGATAAGAATTGGGCATCATAAGACATTTATCCCTCTGAGTCTACCGCGATTGGTAAAAACTCCGAAAACCCGGTAGAATGTCCGATAATTTTTATCATGAAATCCTTAATCGCTTTGCCTAGAATTTAACAACTAATTTTGATGAAGTTATAATAAATATTATTCGATAAGTTATTATATCTTATTAATTTACAATTTTGTCATTTTGGAGTTGATATTATGTGCGGAATTGTAGCCTATATTGGTAATAAACAATGTGAAGAGATTCTGGTTGAAGGCCTAAAACGCTTAGAATACAGAGGATACGATTCTGCAGGGGTCGCCATATACAATGCCGGGCACCTAAACATAACCCGTTCAGCCGGGCGAATCGCAGATTTACAGGGTCTTCTAAACAAAAAACATCTGGCCGGCACAATGGGTATTGCTCATACTCGCTGGGCGACTCATGGGCCAGCCACAACCGAAAATGCTCATCCCCATAAAGATCATACGGGGAAAATCGCTATCGTGCATAATGGGATCATAGAGAATTATGCCACTTTGAAAAAATGGCTTTCTCAGAAAGGGTGTACTTTCAGCAGTGATACCGACTCTGAGGTCGTGGCTAATCTGATCAGCCATTTTTATCATCAAGACTCCCAGTTTGATCCAGACATCAACAAGGCCGAACGGTTTGAAACATCGGTCCGGCTGGCCCTGCAGGAGTTGGTGGGCACCTATGGCCTTACCATTATATGCGATGAGGTTCCGGACATGATTCTGGCAGCCCGCCGGGGCAGTCCATTGGTACTCGGGGTGGGCGATGGTGAGTATATTATTTCTTCCGATGCGGCTGCCATTATTAAGCATACCACCCAGGCGATCTATCTGGGCGACAATGAAATGGCCGTTATCACCCGCGATGGTTATCGCACTTCGACAATCGACAATATTCCTATTGACGCTAAAGTTGAGCAGATTGAATATTCGCTGGATGAAATTGAACTGGCGGGTTATCAGCATTATATGCAAAAGGAAATCTTTGAGCAACCCGATACGCTGGCGGCGTGTTTGAGCGGGCGGCTCGATCTGACCAACGGCGCGATAAAACTGGGCGGGATTGTTGATCATACCCGGGAACTGGTCCAGGCTCGCAAATTGAATATTACCGCCTGCGGGACTGCGTGGCATGCCGGGCTGGTCGCCGAATATATTTTTGAAGAATTGGCCATGCTTCCGACTGAAGTGGATTACGCTTCTGAATTCCGATATCGGAATCCTATTGTTGAACAAAATACCGTACAAATCGTGATCAGTCAATCGGGAGAAACCATTGATACGCTGGCCGCATTGCGCGAAGCCCGGGACCGGGGCGCCCTGTGCCTGGGGATTGTCAACGCAGTGGGTAGTACGATTGCTCGCGAAACCGATTGTGGTGTTTATCTGCACGTGGGGCCGGAAATTGGAGTGGCTTCCACCAAGGCCTTTACCGGACAACTGGCGGTTATGACAATGATGGCGCTTTATATCGCCCGTCGCCGCCATATGTCTCAGCAAACCCTTAATGACTATATTCAGGCGCTACATAAGATTCCCAATCAGATACAAACCATTCTTAAGCAAAATGACCAGATCAAAGAAACCGTATCGCAATTTTGCGACCGGGAAAACTGGCTGTTTCTGGGACGAGGCTATCAATTCCCGGTGGCGCTGGAAGGAGCCCTTAAATTAAAAGAAATCTCATATATCCACGCTGAGGGGCTTCCGGCGGCGGAAATGAAGCATGGCCCCATCGCCCTGATCACGCCCGAGATGCCCGTCGTGTTTATCGCGCCGCGTTGCAGTCAATATGAAAAGATCATCGGCAACGTTGAGGAAGTCCGGGCACGCGGCGGCGTGATTATCGCAGTTGCCACCGAAGGCGATAAGACCATATCGAAATATGCCGACCATGTATTTTACGTGCCAGATACCCTGGAAGAGCTGCAACCGATGCTGACGGTGATTCCGTTGCAGATACTGGCCTATCACGCCGCAGTCCTGCGCGGTCACGATGTTGACAAACCTCGCAACCTGGCCAAGAGCGTTACGGTCGAATAATATCCGATTCATCAGAAAAGAAAAGCGCCAACCTGTAAAAGGCAGGCGCTTTTTTTTATTCAGGTATCGGGTCGGAATTTATTCCTTGGGAACCATCTGCATGTTACGGTCATATTCCATCATTAATTCATAGTTTGCAACAGTGGCTTTTTCCCCCGTTGTTCCCGGAGCCAACTCCATATCCCAGCGTAAAATGCCCTTCTTGTATTCCAAGCGGCGATAGTCTTTGTTTTGCGATAATTCCGGCGAGGTCTTAACCAGTTCGATCTTAATTGAACTGTTGGTAGAATAAGGGAGGCGATCCAGCAATCTTACAGCAACCGGAACTTTTTTATAATTGCTCAGTTCTATGCGATATCGATAGGTATCGATCTTATTACCGCCCTGAATCCGGGTTTGTTTATCGGCCAGTTCACGAGAAACCTGCACTTGCGAATCGATGCCGAAACCAGCGGTAAACGATTCATTGATGGTCACCAGCGGCAGCTGGCCTTTGCCGGCGAATTCGCCATTGCGGTACATACTGGCCGGGCCGGGTAACAATACGGTCTCACTGGTATTGACTAAATCGCCCTGCAGATAGACATAATCGGTCAGCAATGGGGATGCCAGCAAGGTAAAATCAGCCTGACATTCGACGGTAGCGATGCTGACCAGTTGCTGATCGTTGCGGCTGGGCAGTGATAATTCTCCCGGCAACTGGTAGCTGACACTTACGCTTTCAGTTCGGGTGGCTTCTTCCGCCTGCTGCTGATATTCCTGAATCAGACGGTTATCGAAGTTAAATTCGATTGTCTGGTTGTTACGCGCCAGATCATTCAAAATACCTTCGGCTTTTTTCCCGGCGATAGCCTGACTGCGCCGATACTGGTTCATAAACTGGACCAAAGATTTATCATCCATTCGCCCGCTCTGACTCTGTGCCATTTGCGGGACCATAGGCACATTCATCCCCCTTTGCTGCGTTCCCATCATCTGTACTTCCTGCTGCATTTTTTCCATCATATTAGCGTTTGTTCCGGCTAATATGACTTCCATAGGATCCAGGACAGGCGCTGAAGCGACCATGGATGGTTGGGCAGTGGAGAGGGTAATGGCCACCCCATTCCAATCTTCGCCGCTACCCTGGTTGATAATGGCATTATATTCAACCTGAACGTGCGCCTGGCCCGGTTGGGCTCGCAGATTATATTGCGGTTCCCAGGTAGCGCCTTGAACCAGATAACTCAGTTCGATTGGAGCTTTTTGTTGTTTTGCACTGTTTAGATAAACGGTAGCTTCTCGCACGGTTTGTGAACGCCCTCCGGATAATTCATTGCGTTTACGATTCTGAAGTTCCTGTTCCTTTTTGAGTTGCGCGATCGAATCTTTCAGTTCGAGTTCCTGCTCGGTATAAGCCTGGCTGCGTTCCTCAAACAGGTCGATTAATTGTGACACCGGCTCAAACTGCATCACGGACTGTTCCAGATCCTGCCTGGCACGTACAACCATAAACTCATTAAATTTCTGTAACAACTCCCATTGCGCCATGACTCGCTGCAAATGTTTTTCCAAATGCCCCATTTCCACCAGTATCTCTTCCAGACGGGCGTCTATAACACGGATCTCATCCCGGGTATCCTCGCGAACAGCCCGTTCCTGATAACGCACACTAAGAATTTTTACTCCAGCTTCCGCCCGAGCAAATAAACTTTCAGAAAGAATATTATGCGGTAACCCCGTTACAACGATTTCATTATTTCCGGCTGTCAGATCAATCTCCATAACACGGGTTACCATCGCCTGACCACGATACACTGTTACCTCACGAATCCGGCCGGTGGAACTTATTGGTTCAGCGTTTGAAAACTGAACCGATATAACCAACGAACAAACGATCACACCGATAAAAAACCTGTGAATTTTCATTTAGCAGCCCTTTCATAAAATAGTATCAATAACCTTACTTATTTCATTATGCCCTCCATCACAGTTAATATCCTGTAAATTGCTCGTAAAACAAGTGTTACAGATGTTTTTCCACTTCCTGTTTTGTAAAATCACTATTGGTCTGCCCAATTTTATATGCCAACCCAACCTACCCTATTCGTGGTGATTGGCTGGGATTTTATAGTTTTATCAGGCATATAATTTAAAAAATGCGTCTTATTTTTGCCTAATAGAAGAGTCATTGCCTATAATTTGCATTATGAAAAACGAGAATCAAATCATGAATAACAAAAACGGAATCGTCTTTGGCCTGGCCAATGAACGAAGTTACGCCTGGTATATTACTCAATCGCTGCGCGATGCCGGGGCCAACATCATCTTCAGTTATCTGCCCGGCGATAAAAATCTGCGCCGGTTAATGTCCGCTCTCAAAGAGCTTGAGATGGAAGATGCCACCTGTATTCCCTGTGATGTGACCAGCGATGAACAGTTGGATGACTTGTTCAACAAAACGGCCATGATCATGCCCCAGTTGGACTTTATCGTTCATTCTGTCGCCTATGCCAACAAAGAATACCTGCAAATCGGCAATTTTCACACTACGCCACGACAAGTCTGGGCTGAAGCCATGGATATCAGCGCTTACAGTCTGGTCGCCATTGCGCAACGTGCGGCCGATCTGATGACTGAAGGCGGAAGCATTGTCGCAATGAGTTATCTGGGCGCTGAAAAAGTAGTTCCCGGCTATAATGTCATGGGAGTCGCCAAAGCCGCTCTCGAGACTGCCAGCCGCTATCTGGCCGGTAGTCTGGGTTATCGCAATATCCGTGTTAATTGTATTTCCGGCGGACCGTTGCGTACCCTGTCGGCCATGGGAGTCGCCAATTTCGATCGAATGCTCGACTGTCAGGAAAAATACTCACCCATGCAGCGTAATATCACTGGCGACGAAGTTGGCAAGACGGCTCTTTTCCTGTTGTCACCCTGGGCCTCAGCAATTACGGGTGAAGTGATCCATGTTGACGCCGGTTTCCATACCCTGGCCAGCTTTCCCGGCTTGAAAGAACAAATTCCCTGCCATTCTGCCATTCCGGTATAAAACTGAATCAGGTATCCAATCAGCCGCGTCCGGCAGATTAGGGCATTTCCTCTAATACTGTCCAAAAAGCCAAAGGGCATCCCATATTTTTTATTTGAGATGCCCTTGATCTGCAACTTGTTTATTTTACGAACCTTAGAGTGTCGAACTTGGGTTAGGTTATTCAAAGTCGTTGTAACTCAGCATTTTCGTTTTGCCTTTCGATAATTTTAGAGTTATTACCTGATCACCATAGCCTATCTGGCAGGGCATCCCATTCAAACTCATAATGGTTGCCGCCTTTAACTGGGTGTTCTCCCATGTAATGGAGACTTCAAATCCGCCGCGCGCCCGTAAGCCGGTGACTTCACCCGACGGCCAGGCCGCTGGTAAAGCCGGCAGCAACTCGATCAGATACCCCTGTTTTGAATCTCCGATATGAGACTGCATCAGCATCTCGGCGATCCCGGCTGTTCCGCCAAAATTGCCATCGATCTGGAAGGGTGGATGGTTATCAAATAAATTGGTCAATGTCGATTTCTGCAATAACGCCACCAGATTATCATGCGCTTTTTGAGCTTCATGAAACCGGGCCCAGAAATTAACTATCCATGCGCGCGACCAGCCGGTGTGGCCGCCACCATTGGCCAGACGATAATCGATGGATTTACGAACCGCCGCCACCCTATCCGGATTATCGCGCAGGTTGTATTGCCGGCCGGGATGTAATGCAAATAAATGTGAGACATGCCGATGACCCGGTTCGGCTTCTCTAAATGGTTCAGCCCACTCCATCAAGCGCCCATCCGGACCAATTTCTGCTTCAGCCAGACGGCTTCGCGCCGATTGCACCTCTTGAGTAACGGAATCAGCAATGTCTAATATCGCAGCCGCTTCCAGTAAATTAGTAAAGACATCCCAGATTATCTGCTGGCTCATGGCGCTCCCCATTGAAATATGGGCGCGTTTGCCATCTGGCGTCAAATAAGTATTTTCAGGCGAGGTGTCAAGACCGGATACCAGCAACCCGGTTTTGGGATGCTCCACCAGATAATCCAGATAAAACAGGGCCGCATCTTTTAAAATCGGATAGGCACGCTCTTTCAGGAAAGAGGTATCTCCGGTATAACGGAAACGCTCCATGAAATGCTGGCTGCACCAGCCGATTCCGTGCGGCCACATGCCGTATTGAACCGAACCAAAGGGATGGCAATGCAGCCAGGCGTCGGTGGTGTGATGAGCCACCGCTCCCCGGCAGCCATAGACCTCACTGGCAGTACGCCGGGCATTGGGTATCAATGCCTGAACAAACCGGAAGAACGGCTCATGACAGTCCGATAGATTCGTCACTTCCGCCGGCCAGTAATTCATCTGGATATTGATATTGACATGATAATCGGCATTCCAGGCTTCTTCGATTTTATCCGACCAGAGCCCCTGCAGGTTAGCCGGCATATCTCCCGGCCGTGAAGAACAGATCAGTAAATACCGGCCATACTGAAAATACAATGCCAATAATGCCGGATCCAATTCCCCGGCTTTGACTGCTTCCAGACGTTGATCCGTAGGAATCGCCGTTTTATCCCAACCGCCGAGATCCAGGCCGCAGCGCTGAAATAATCGGCGATGCTCGGCAATGTGCTCCTGACGGAGGCGGTCATAAGGCCGCTCGATGGCCCTGGTGAGAGTATTCAGGGCCTGTTTGCTTAAATTGTTTTTTAACGGTTCAGCCGGATTATTCAAATTATAATCAGTAGCCACGGCCACATAAAACAATGCCGACGTTGCTCCTTCAATCAACAGGCTATTGTTGTCTGATCGAATTTTTCCTCCGGATGCAGCTGCCTGTATCCGGCATAGCCATGTGACTCCCAGGTGTTTGCCCTTATGCTGGGCCTGACCGGTCATTTCCAGAGCATTCATGCCAACCGGACGGGTTGTAAAATCAACCGGACGATCCATCGCTACTCTCAAATTCAGTTGTCCAGCTTTGTCCGCGGTCAGACGGACCACCAGAACATTATCTACCGGCGATGCCAGCACTTCCCTGGTATAGGTCACGCCATCCAGTTTAAACCGGGTTGTCGCCACGGCCGTATCCAGATCCAACTCGCGCCGATACGACTCCGCTTTTGCTCCCATCGCAACGGACAGTTGTACCTGATGGGCCATGTGACCCTGACCACCCACATTTGTCACTGCGATGGCAATATTATTTTTCCCTGCTACTAAAAACGAATGAACATCCAATTGATGCGCCATACTCCAGTTGCGAGTCTGACCGGCTTTTTGACCATTAATATAGATATCACTGCGATCATCTATTGGCGATAATTCGAGTATTCCTAACCCTCCTTTCACCTGCTGCTCACTTAAGGTCACCGTCTGCCGATAGACTATTGTTTTATCCGCCGCGACATCAAGGGACTCTCCTTCGGACCAGTTGGAATCATCATAATCCTTCTCAAACATCGTCGCAACCGCCTGATCAAGCGGGGCGCTCTGTTTCCAGTTGCTAATCAGCACAGGTTCCATCACCGTACTGTCTTGACTCAATAATTCAATTCTCAAATCCCCAAGTGTCTGATAGCTCCGCGGGCTGATACGAGGCGCCATCACCGATTGGACTAATTGCTGAGCTTCGACATATTCACCCTTAAACCAGAGTTGACGCGCCTGATCCATTTTAGCTTTAAAATCACCGGTTACTTCCGGGACCGGCGGGCCGGCCCAGATAGTATCCTCATTCATCTGAATGCGTTCCACGGCGGTTCCTCCAAATATCATGGCTCCCAAACGCCCGTTTCCAACCGGCAACGCTTCGAGCCATTTGCCGGCGGGCTGTTCATACCACAACACATAACGCCCGTCTTCTGCAAAACTTGTGTTCACGATACCCATTAAAACTATCAGATAAACAGCTTTCTTCATGAGATCTCCAGATATATTGCATGGTTACATATAATATCATCCTTATATGATCCACTTAACGATCAACCAACAACTTTAATTTCAATAATAACCGACTTCTTGATGATTAATCAGCATCACCGATTTTATCCCTGTTCCGCCCCGCACAAACTTATGCTTTTTCTATCCACCCCGCAAACTGGCATTTAAAATCTGCCGCCAGCGAGCCAGAATGTGATCGGCAGCTTTTAATACGGTATGGTTGGCCAGAGCACGCTGACGAAAACGTTCTGCCATTTCGCGTCGATGAGATTCATGCTCCAGATAATAACGGCATTTATCAATCATATCGGCGCTAGAACCGAAAAATACAACTTCATGATTTTCATCAAAATAATCCCGCGCTTTCCCCCAATCATCCTCCTGAGGAATATCAGCTATCATCATGAACCCGCCCGATAAGGCACATTCCACTACTCGTTGATGCATTGTGATATAAGGCTGCATATGCAAATTTATCTTACTGAAATTATAGACCCCTAACAGATCCTGACTGCGATCAATTATTCCACCGGAAAATTTCCCAAATATCCGGTCATCCTGCCAGCCATGACCGTATAATCTCAAATCCAGTCCGGCATCGATAAATCCTTCCAGATAATAACGCCTTCGGCAGGCAGTGTACACAACTGTGGCAAATTGTGTAACCATCTGATGCAAGACATTCAATTGCTTTTCATCCAATCGTCTGCCAAAATTCTGATCTACCTCCTCATGAAAAATCCGTTCCGCCCAGTGGCGTTGAGGCTCATTCCTGAATAGATTAAACCATTGCCAGAAATAGTCACCCAACGGTTTCAAATTCTCCATAGTTCCATCCAGATGATTCTCCCTGATCCAATTTTCCATTATTTTATCGGTATCTCCCCCGCCATGTTTCACATAGGAAACTTCGCAACTTAAGCGTGCGGCCAATGGATGAGTTGATGGAACGGGATAAAACATTTCCGGATCAACCGGTACCGGCATAATCATCGTCTGCCAGTCAGGCACCTGCTTGTCGGTCAAATAATCCTGATACTCTTTTACCAGACATACCAGTAAATCCTGCGGACTGAACAGTCGCCGAATGGAACGATCCTCCATTTGCCAAAGTTTATCACATCGGTCCTGGAGGTAGGCGATAAAGGGCAATTCCCTGGGAAACATTTCCGACATCGCCGTTCGAGCAAAACTAACCATGAAGTAAACATCCGGACGAAATTCATCCATTTGGCGAATTTGCAAGCAGTTGGATATTCGTTGAATATCATTTTCCTCGATCAAAAAACAGGTTTGACAACCCAGTTGTTCAAATGCTCGCCGAAAATCGTCCGCGCAATATTTTAAAAATGTTGTCCAACGGCTGGTTTCAATCATGACACGTGGTTTTATTCGCCCAGCGGCAATATCCAACTGTCGCTGCCTGAACTCAGCGCTTCGATAATATGATATGACCCGATCCTGAATATTTTCACTTTCTTTTATTGTGATAAGGCCTTTAAAATACTCCAATAGTTTTGCCTGGTCTCCAATTATGATATCTGGCATACCATATCGCAAACTTCTGAAGCTTCGAGCCACTTGATCACGAATGGTTTCTCCAGCAAATATCAGTAAGGTTTGTTCTTTAATCGCTTCTTGATAGTTCCCCAGACACAACTGAATTCGTAAATCACTAAGATCCGGCATGAACAGATAAACCGGCACCGTCCAGCCATAGAGAAAATCCCTGCGGTATTGTAAGCAAAAGGGCAATTCCCGCCCATGATTCAATCCAAAAATACCAATCGGCCTGACCTGTCCCCGCTGAGTCAGCGGCCCAATCAATCTTTCCTTTATTTCACGATCCAAAATCAGCAAGCTATTATTTTGATTTTCATGCAAATGCAAGCCACCCCAGTACCCTAAAAAACAATATTGACCGGATAATACCTCGGTTTCCAGTTTTTCAGCCAATTCCGGCGCGATCTCAAACAGACTCTCCAAATTTGCCAGGTAATTATCCCTGGCCTGCTGGCGAGCCCTTTCTCGCATGTTCACACTATTTAATTGGGCTTGTATATAAGCCTGGCTATAAACCGAATGAGGCTCGGGATAGTCATTCCATTCCAGTTCCGACGAAGCCTTATTAAAAAATTCTATCGCCTTATTGGGCTGGCCAGCAATATAAGCATTCAAACCCAACGCCAACAAAGCCCTGCCACTATGCTCATAGGTATCCAGAAAAAGCCGGCTGGCCGCGATAATTCGCTCTGGTTGCCGGCTCAAAATCAACCGTTCAATTTGACGAGTCATTCGAGTAAAATGCTCACGCTCAGCAGTTTGCTTCTTTTGAATTGTATTCATCAATAACCTCGAAAACTCTGATATCACTATTAAAATCTAATATCAAACGGTATGAATCCGTCTGTCTGGATACTTCTTATGTAATATGGCTAGACATATTTTTATGATACGGATTACACCAATAGAAATCCCGACCACTATTCCTTTCAGAACCATCATCAAGTAAAATGACCTTTGAAGAAAAATGGAATACCGGGTTCAAACAACTGCTCCCTCAGAAGCAACTATTCGATTTACGCCATAATATAATCATCAGGAATGAAAATGTCTGATCGCTCGCAAGCGAATTATCATCCCCAAAAAGACTTACATGACAGCCAAGCGGGCATTTTCAATCGTAAAGGTTATACTATATCAGGTGCCAAGATACCTCAATGACTCTTAGGGTTCTCTCAAGCAAATTCAATTGTACCCTTTTTTCCTGAAGCAATTATCGGTCTTACCCTGTCAGTAGCATTAAATTTCCCGATAATTAACCCAGATTGGGAGTGCTGATTGAAATCTTGGATTATTTGCCGCGACGTCCTTTTTTGATTCCAGATTTGCTTTCTGTTTTACCTGCAGGAGACGGTTCAGACACAGAATGAGATGGGTTGGCAGCCGGTACCGATAGAATTGTACTACAATAAGCGCAACGAACCCTCGATCCTCGTAAGGCATTGGGGACTACCAGAACTTTCCGGCAGCGTAGATTCGGACACATGATAGTTACTGCCATAATTTTTTGATTGTCAGATATATCCGATGGATCATAGTTTCAGTTGCTTCGTATTAACAACGGCAAATCAAATAATTTAACTCAATGTTTATATCGTCAGCAATTATACAACGCGTTAACCCAAGACGAGTTTTGTCTGAACACTGTTTTGAAAAAGACGGTAAATGGACCAAATCACACAGACAAAAAATTATAACGTACTACAAACAAACAACTTAGCTACTTTCACCCCTTTGGTCATTATTCCATAATAATTATCAGACTATTAACGCCTATTTTGATATATCGGACGATAACCTCTTAAGATCCTATAAAATAAAAAACCGATCTTGCTCTTTGTCAAGATCGGCTAATCCATTTGCCATCAATGCCTAATCTCTCAGGCAGGTTCTTTTTTGGTGCCGCGCTCTTTCTGTAATGACGATCCGACATCAGCCCGACCATCCACAATGTCTTCGGTAATGATAAATTTCTGACCGGATTTCTGGTCTGGAAGATCATACATCAAATCGAGCATTAATTCTTCAAATACCCCTCTCAATGCCCGGGCACCAACATCGCGTTTCATGCCCCTTCTTGCAATCGCTCTTAAAGCACCTTCGGTAAATTCCAGTTCAGCAGCAGTAATCTCAAAATATTTCTGATATTGTTTGATTAATGCGTTTTTGGGTTCAGTAATAATACGAACCAGGGCATCTTCATCCAATTCCAGCAGGTTCGATATAATCGGCAATCGACCTATTAACTCTGGAATCATACCAAAATGCACCAGATCCTGCGGTATAACCGAACGAAAGACATCGCCGGTAATTTCCATTTCGCTGCGTTGCTCAGCCTCTTCAGCGCCAAATCCGATACGCTGACGTCCCAATCTTTTTTTGATAATATCTTTTAAACCGGCAAACGTTCCGCCACAGATGAACAGGATCTGAGTCGTATCCATTTGAATATATTGCTGTTCAGGATGTTTGCGGCCACCTTGCGGCGGGATATTCGAAATTGTTCCTTCCAATATCTTCAATAAAGATTGTTGAACGCCTTCCCCTGATACATCACGGGTAATACTGACATTCTGATTAGTCTTACCGATTTTATCAATTTCATCGATATAGATAATTCCGCGCTGAGCCGCCTCGATATCGTATTCTGCCGCCTGCAACAGCCGCAAGAGGATATTTTCAACATCTTCACCAACGTAACCCGCTTCGGTTAAAGTAGTTGCATCACTTATGGCAAACGGTACATTTAAGAATTTCGCCAGGGTTCTGGCCAGCAGGGTTTTTCCGCTACCGGTTGGGCCAATTAATAATATGTTACTCTTTTCAATTTCAACATCATCATTTTCTTTGGTATCCGTATAGGATAAACGTTTATAGTGATTATGGACCGCAACCGAAATACATTTTTTGGCATAATCCTGGCCAATGATATACTGATCCAGGTATTCTTTAATTTTTTTAGGCGTGGGAATATCCGTTTGAAAGCGTCTGGTTTTACGCTTTTCCTGTTCGATAATATTATTACAGAGTTCTACACAATAACCACATATCGAAACAGAATCTGGCCCCTCGATTATTGGACCTACCTCTCTATCGCTTTTACCACAAAAACTACAGAGGCTGCTGCGACGACGGTTTCCGGTTCCATTACTGGTACGACGGCCACTAGCCATGTATCTCTCCTATCTAGCCTGTTATCAATAAACAGGTTATGTTCACATCATATTTTGTATCATTCTGGCCCGAAGAGTCTTAAACTCTTCCTCGCTAATCTGGCCATTGTCTCTCATTTTCTTTAAATCGTCAAGTTTAAAGGCCTCTTGTGAATTTTTATCCTCTATTGAACTCCGTATTTTTTTCCTTATATACATAATCGCGATACCACCCAATAAAAGGGTGATGATCGTCAATGCCATCCAGAGAATACTCTGGGGGAGATGTTTCTTAAGCCCACTCACTATGGCACACAGTTCAAACATAATCGTATTTATAGCATTTACAACATGTTATGTCAAGACAATCCATACAACTTCCCATGTTACCAATAATCTTCCATGCAATTAATTTGTCACATAAAGATGATATTATTATACTGTGCTGGCCGGTTTTTGTTCAAAAACCGTCATTGAAAAATGGATTTTTCATTTAACACTGGAGTTAACTGTATGGAAATCGCCATGATCAACGACATGATCGTTCCAATCAACCAGGCGCAAATCAGCGCCCATGACCGGGGAATTTATTTTGGAGACGGCGTTTATGAGGCTATCCGCTTTTGCAATGGATCGTTATTTGCCCGGTCTGAACATATGGTCCGCCTGGAAAACAGCCTGAGAGATATGGATATGCTTCATCGGGTTGACCTGGTTCAGATCGGCCGCAGAATAGACCGGGCACTGGCTGAAGCCAATATCCCGGAAGCGCTGGTATATTTTCACATAACCCGGGGTTCATATGTCCGGAACCATGATTATCAAGATGATTTCGAACCGAATTTTTTCCTGACGATTCGGCCCCACAAAGACAGAGCCCATACCGCCAAAGTCATGACTTATCCAGATATTCGCTGGAAACGCTGTCATATTAAATCGCTTAATCTTCTGGCTAATGTTATGGCACGCCATGCCGCAACCCATGCCAAATGTGATGACGCCATCTTTGTTACCGACGATGATCTGGTTACAGAATCCACCAGCAGCACGGTATTTATGATTAAAGACCATCAGTTGTGGACTACGCCGCTTTCAGCAAATATCTTACCGGGGATCACCCGGTCATACCTCATCAAGCTGGCTCCTCAACTAGGCCTGGCGGTTCGAGAAGAATCATTTACCAAAGAACAAATGCTGCAAGCTGACGAGTTATTCCTCTCAGGCACTTCTACGGAGGTAACTAATATTGTAGAAGTAGACCGCCACCCCATTATTCCGGCATCCGGGCATACCCCGCTCGCCTCACAATTGAGGGTTCTCTTGCGACAGGAAATGGGATACCCACAATAAAGCTCATAAAATTCCCAAGACTGAATCCCGATACGGATTTATCCTGATCTGATACCATGAATCAATCTTCATTACGAGAAATCAATCTACCCGATAATTATCGCCTTCGCAGAGCCAGTCTGAAAGGCCGCACGGCTGCTATTCTGGTCGTATTTTCTTTAATCATGCAGGCCTTGAGTCAAGAACCAGCCAATCTGGGATGGCTGGCCTGGTTTTGCCTGGCTCCCTGGGCTATCGCCGCCGCCACCTACGCATCCCGTATTCGTGGCACACTGCTTTTCTATGGTAGCGCCCTCATTTATTTTTTGATTATACTGCGCTGGCTTATACCCGTTACTTCTGCCGGTTGGCTGGGATTATGCCTTTATCTGGCTGTTTATTATCTGGCATGCGGTTTTATTATCCGAAAAATCTATCTAAAAAAACGCTGGCCTTTAACCTTAGTATTGCCAGTGCTCTGGTCCGGGCAGGAATATCTGCGATCAGTTGTTATGACGGGTTTTCCCTGGTTTTTCTTGTCTCACAGTCAGCATAATAATTTGCCTCTTATACAAATTGCCGACATGACCGGAACCTATGGCATCACTTTTATCCTTGCCATGACCAATGGTTTGATATGCGATTTTTTGCTACGGCCCCTCAATACCCCTCAAGAAAATGGCAAATCCAAGCCCCTATCCCCCTTCAGGCTGACAGCCATCACCTTCACTTGCATCCTCGTTGTATTCGGTTACGGCCAGATTCGCCTGAATCAAATTCATAAAACAAACGAAACCGGCCCGACTCTGACGATGATCCAGGACAATGTGCCACAGTCCAATAAACCGGAATTCAACGACCCGACTGTCAACCAATGGGACACCCTGTTTAACAGCCATCTTGAACTCACCCGTATGGCCATGGAAAATGAAACCAAGCCCGATCTGATTGTCTGGCCGGAAACCATGGCGCCTTATTTAAACGAAGAATTCCTGAATTTCACTTTACCCGGATATGATATTACAGACATATTAGCGACTATCGATACTCATCGCAGGTATGACAAACTCCTCAGCCAGACAGCAAAAGAAGGAGTAGGCCTGCTTATTGGCACACCCCATTTCGAATATGCAATACATAATGGCTATCTGGTACCGGGAAAACAAGCCAACGCCGCCATGCTTTATCTTCCGGATGGTTCCCGTTATTCTGAAACCTACTGGAAGATGCATTTAGTGCCTTTTGGCGAAACGATTCCTTTCAAGTACTCCATTCCCTGGCTGTATCGATTATTGATGCGATTTACTCCTTATGAATATGATTACAGCGTTGAATCCGGAAAGACACCCACCCTATTCACATTCAAGACCCCCAAAGGTCTCGAACTTCGTTTTGCCGTTGCGATTTGCTATGAAGATGTCATCCCTTACATGCCCCGCAAACTCATACAAATTGAGGATGGGGAAAAAAAGGCCGACTTTTTGCTCAACATCAGTAATGACGGCTGGTATTTAAAAAGCGGACTGGATGGCAAACCTCTTCAAGCGCTGGCGGAAATTCCCCAGCACCTTGCCATTTGCCGCTTTCGCGCTATTGAAAATCGTATTGGGATTGCCCGGGCTGTCAATGGCGGTATCTCAGCCTTTATCCAACCGGATGGTTCGCTCCAAGCGACACCACTGGCCGGCACCCTGCCTGAAGATCCCTGGCATCGCAGTTCTCAACGCGGTTTTTTAACGGATACTATTCATACGAATCCCACGATCTCATTTTACTCGATTTATGGAGATCTATTCGGCATATCGACCGCTATTTTGTCAGCGTTTTTCTTATTCATGCCGTTAATGCATCGAGGCAAAAAAAACAGCCACTCGTAACAAAACTTATCTGGCAGCAGTTTTTCATTCCGGCTTCACGGTAGTTGTCGACGCATCAAACAGCCGTACGCCACCGCTGTCCAGTTGCATCAGCAACCCATGTTCTATATCAACATCTACCACCCGGCCACAAAATTCTCTATTATTCCATATCAGCGTTAAGCGGTTGCCTATATTGATACACTTTTTAACCCAGATTTCATGCAATTCCTTAATCGTGTTTCGTCGAGTCTTGGCGTCACTACTCAATCCTGATAACCAGTGATCCAGATTCAGGAGCAAGGCTTGAGCCAATTTTTCCCGATCTACCGGTTGGCCCGTAACTTGCCTAATTGAAACCGCGCGTCCGATCAAATCTGGTGGCAAGTGTTCATTCTCCATAGAACAATTGATACCGATTCCCAGAACATAAGCCCATTCTTCGCCTATTTGACGAGATTCCACCATGACGCCGGCCAATTTCATCGACTGCCATAACACATCGTTGGGCCATTTTATTTGAGTATCGATCCCGCCTGTTTCATCAATAGCCTGAGCCGCGCTGATTCCCGCGGCAATTGACAACGCTTGAGATACGATTTTTCTTCGAGCTATATCATCATAGATTAATACCGATCCCAATAAAGCCGCGCCCGGCATGGAAAACCAGGATCGCCCCAATCGGCCGCGCCCGGTTCGCTGATGATCGGCAAATACTGCCAGACCGTCATAATCGTGACGGCCATACGCCAACTCAGAGGCATAACTCCAAACCACATCATTGGTACTGTCGGTTTCCTGATACACAAGCAACCGGCGTCCAATTCGACGGGTGGTCAATTCCAGCTCAATCCGGTCATAAGTCAATCCGGTACTATTGGGATGCAATCGATATCCCAAGGCGGGTGAGATTTCAATCCAGTATCCGCTTTTTCTGAGGATCTCAACTTGATTCAGAATACTCTCCAGCGACAAGCCGGTCAGATTTTGAATGGAACGCAGGGTATACCATTGGCCGGATTGAGAAGACAATAAGTTGATCAACTCAGTCGTCATCAATCATATCCAGTCCGATATCCAAAGTCCGTACTGAATGAGTCAGCGCTCCGACCGAAATCCGATCCACGCCCGTGGCGGCAATTGACGGTAATCTCTCTAATGTAATTCCACCTGACGCTTCCAATTGAACACGTCCTTTCAGTCCAGCCTGATCCCGCAGCGCCACTGCCTGGACCATTTGTTTATCTGTCATATTATCCAGCAACACGATATCGATTCCTTCAACACAGAGAACCTGTCTCAATTGATCGAGAGTATCGACTTCGACCTGGATAAATGCGGGTTTTTTATCGCCGGCTTTCAGCAGTTGAATCGCCTGTTTTAACCCACTAACCAGATCCGGAGCGTTCAAGCTGGCCAGATGATTGTCCTTGATCAAGGCCGCATCATATAATCCCTGGCGATGATTATATCCACCGCCACATCGCACGGCATATTTTTCCAGAACCCGCCAGCCGGGTGTGGTTTTTCGGGTATCACAGATTTGTGTCGGATAACCAGAGACCGCAGCCACATAACGCCGTGTTTGCGTCGCGATCCCGCTTAAACGTTGCAGGAAATTCAATACGACCCGCTCCGCCGCCAACAGGGTCCGAACCGGTCCTGAAATCATACCAACAGCCTGCCCGGCCGATACCAATTCACCATCTTTGACTTTAATATCCAACGCCAGTTGTCGATCATAACGTTTCAGCACCTGTACCACCATCGGCATTCCGGCCAATACCCCAGATTCACGAACAACCAGTGCTGCGCGCCCCAGTTTTTCTTTAGTTATAGTGGCTTCCGAGGTCAGATCGCAGCCATGATAATCCTCCTGCCAGGCCAGATCTATCAGGGAGGCATAGGATTGGCTGTCGGGAACTGTCCGTAATTCTAAATGCATATTCTCACTCTATCGGGGTTGTCTAGCCGGAGCGCCCAAAACCCGGGCAATGGGTTTAAAGTAATCCACCGTTCGTATAACGCCATCGGCAAAAGCCACTTTCGGCTCCCAGCCAAGCTTTTCACGGGCTAACGAGATATCCGGACATCGTCGAACGGGATCGTCCTGAGGCAGCGGTTTATTAACCAGTTTCGATTGCGATTGACAGGCTTTGATAATCGTTTCGGCAATTTCTACAATCGAATGTTCACTGGGCATACCCAGATTCACAGGGCCGACAAAACAGTCATGCTCCATCAACCGGATCAAACCATCAACCAGATCATCCACGAAACAGAAACTACGTGTCTGGCGGCCATCGCCATAGATCGTTATCGATTCGCCTCGCAATGCCTGTAGTACAAAATTACTGACCACCCGGCCATCATCCGGCCTCATTCGCGGGCCATAGGTATTGAATATTCGCGCCACCCGAATATCGACCTCGTGTTCGCGATGATAATCGAACATCAAGGTCTCCGCGGTCCGCTTCCCTTCGTCATAACAACTACGGGGACCAATGGGATTCACGTTACCCCAGTAGGCTTCATTTTGTGGATGAACGGTTGGATCGCCATATACTTCGGAGGTAGACGCCTGCAATACCCGGGCCCCAATCTCACGGGCAAGTTTTAAAGCGTTAACGACTCCCATCACATTGGTCAGAACCGTTTTTACCGGATTCCTCTGATAATGAATGGGGGATGCGGGACATGCCAGATTATAGATCCGATCCACTTCCAGCAGGTAACGCTCCGTGACATCATGCCGACAAAGCTCTAACTCCGGACATCCCAGTAAATGGCGGATATTATCCCGACTGCCGGTATGGAAATTATCCATAATAATCACGTTATTGCCTTCATTGAGCAAACGCTCGGCCAGATGACTTCCGATAAAACCCGCTCCTCCTGTAATCAATATCCGTTTACGGATCACCATAGCACTACCTGTCAATTTACACAACTTAATAAAAAACCACTTTACAGCCTGATCCAGCAGGTCCCGGCCAATATCAAGATTGACCAGCACCATTCCCATTCGTATCATTATTTTGAGCACGCCTGGCTTGATGCTGTTCATGCAACTGCAAGCTATCAACATCACCACAGTATTCCGGCACAATAGCCTTAATCAATTTGACAATCTGATCCCTGCTACAACGATTTGCCAATGTCGCCAATTGTTCGATTGCCTCAGTCAAACGTTTTTCATCAGTAGGGACATTCTTCCAGATACCAATTTTAGGATGACAAGTTGGCTGCATATCTTCGCCTTCGATCGATAGTTCTTCGAATAATTTTTCACCAGGTCGCATTCCGGTAAATCGAATTTCAATATCATCACCTGGCCGAAAACCGCTCAACGTAATCAATTCACGGGCCAAATCGACAATTTTAACCGGTTCACCCATATCCAGAACAAAGATCTCTCCGCCTTTCCCCATGGTGGCTGCCTGCAAAACCAGTTGTGATGCTTCAGGGATTGTCATGAAATAACGCTGCATTTCAGGATGAGTCACCGTTACCGGCCCGCCTTGAGCAATTTGTTCGCGGAATATGGGGATCACACTGCCATTGCTACCCAGAACATTTCCAAACCGTACCGTAACAAACTGGGTACTACTGCGCTCATTCAAACCCTGAATCACCATTTCTGCCACCCGTTTGGTGGATCCCATAATACTGGTTGGATTAACCGCTTTATCCGTTGAGATCATTACAAAGTTAGTCGCGTTGTACTTATCGGCAGCATAGGCAATATTACGTGTCCCACAAATATTGTTTTTTACTGCTTCACCGGGATTGTTTTCCATTAGCGGTACATGCTTATGAGCGGCGGCATGAATAACCACCTCTGGATGACATGTTTCAAATACAACATTTACCCGTTCACGATCGAAAATATCGCAAATAATTCCGTGGAATGGGGTCTGAGGAAATTTACGGCGTAATTCACCTTCGATATAAAAAAGCGGGTTTTCTGCCTGCTCCAGTAAGATGAGTTGTTTGGGGCCAAACTGGCAGACCTGGCGGCACATTTCCGATCCGATCGACCCCCCGGCCCCGGTTATCAGAATCACCTTGTCTTTCAAAAAATTCTGAATATGGTCCAGTTCGAGTTTGACCGGATCGCGCCCCAACAGGTCGTTGATATCGACTTCGCGCATTTGCGAAACCCGGACTTTTCCCGAAGCAATAGAAACCAGATCCGGGATTGTGCTGAATCGCAAATTGGTTCCCTGACAATACTTAATGACTTCGCGCAGCTTCGTGTGGCTGACAGAAGGCATGGCGATAACCAGTTCATCGACATCTTTGCTCTGAGCGATTTCCCTAACCTCAGAAACCTTGCCCATAACTGGTACGCCATGAATGCGCACCCCTTGCTTGGAACGATCATCATCAATAAAGCCGACCACATCATATTGCATGACCGGCATGCGTTGAATTTCACGTAAGAGCGTTTCGCCGGCGTTACCAGCCCCTACAATCAGAATACGGGTCAGCCGGCCACTTTCCAAAGTTTGCGTCTCTTCATAATATAGACGCATGATCAGACGCGCACCACAGACTACCATGATCATTGCCGCCCAATCCATCAACATAACCGCTACTTCCATGTTTCTGAACGGCCATGGATTTTCTTTAAATATATTCAAGGCCACGTACCACCCGGGCACAATGATCAACACGCATACATGTGAAGCCTTAATGATGCTAAGCAAATCTGACACACTCGCATATCGCCACCAGCCATGATATTGTTGAAACAGGCCAAAAACAATCAGTTTGACGACCAGAGTGACCAAAAACCACTGTAAATACAGTTTTGGGAACCAATCTCCCAGGCGCATGCCATCATTTACGATAAACGCCAAAAAAAGCGAAACCGCAAATAACACTACATGAACGGATATAATCCTTAAATAACGCCAGAAACGATACAAAGCATTCCTTTTTTTTGCATATACTTCATTTTCACAATCAGACAATTCAACCAGTCGAATTTAAATCGAACGTCAATGACTTCGGGTTTTAACTGGCAACATCATAGCAAGCCAACATAAAAATCCCAATTTAATTTTGAATTTCATGCCTGAAACGTTATATGGACCTAAGTACTTTAAGTCTATTTCAAGCTTATATTTAGCATAGATCGGCAGAATAAAAACCTAAAATTATTAAAATACCGGCTCAGGACTGTAAGAAATTTCCAATAAAGCCTCAACAGCCTGTTTCACATGCTCTTTTTCGAGAAAAGGCCCCATACTAAACCGGACAGTACCACCAAGATCGAATGAACCAATAGTCTGATGAGCAAAGGGTGCACAATGTAATCCCGGCCGGGTCAATAAACCATAGCGGGTTTCCAAAATAGCGGCCAGGGCATTGGGAGGATATCCGAACACCGATACAGAAATGGCACCAGCCTGACGATCCGAAGTTCTCGGACCATAGACTTTCAAACGATCAATCCCGGCGGTCCCATCCAGAAATAATTGTATTAATTCCTTTTCATGTTTGCGAATATTATCCAATCCCCTTTTCTGCAGATAGATCAATGATGCTTGTAACCCCGCCAATCCTAGTGCATTATGACTTCCAGACTCAAACCAGTCCGGCATAATCTCCGGTTGAAACGGATCTTCGCTTTTACTCCCGGTCCCCCCCTCGCGAAGGGGCGTCAGGTGCTGTTCAAATCCCGGGCGAATATACAAACCGCCAGTACCTAATGGTCCTAAAAGTCCTTTATGGCCTGGAAATGCCAGCATATCTATCTGTAAGGCCTGAACATCAATATTCATATGGCCAATCGTCTGGGCAGCATCTACCAATAGAGGCACCCCATATTCTCGTGCAATCCCACTAATAGCATCGATATCCTGCATAGAGCCACAGACATTGCTGCCATGCACGACGGCAATCAGGCGGGTATTGGGTTGAATGGCCTTTCGGATATTATCCGGATCAACTAATCCATCATGTTCAGCCGAGACATAGGTAACTTCAATACCATTTTCCCTTTCCAATCGATATAACGGTCTTAAAACTGAATTATGATCCATTCGAGTGGTAATTACATGATCTCCAGAACGCCCAACCAGTCCTTTTATCCCTATTGACAATCCATCGGTGCAGTTAAACGTGAAAATTATTGATTCCGCAACAGGAGCATTGATTAACCTGGCTAATCGTTGACGCGTATCAGTAATGATTTCGCCCGACTCAACGGCCTCTCGATATGCACCTCGACCAGCTGAGGCTCCTATCAGACGGGCATAATAGTCCATTGCCTTATAAACCGCATCTGGTTTGGGAAAGCTTGTCGCCGCATTATCAAAATAGATTCTTTTGTCAGGCATATACTTCTCCAGTAACACTTTATGAATCATAGTATTTTAGAAAAATATCCACTTGCGTCAAGCATCCCTAAAATTCTCTAATTTTCGTTCAAAATACGTAACACATATATTTGCAATTAGTTATGAAATAAATTCGCCATTTTCAACCAATAAGTTTTTTTCAATAAAAGACTGGATATCTCCGATAAAGACAATATAATACTTGTTTTACAGGTGTTAACGCCTGTACTGGGGCCTTAGCTCAGTTGGGAGAGCGCTTGCATGGCATGCAAGAGGTCGTGAGTTCGAATCTCATAGGCTCCATTGAAAGTAAAGCCTTGCCAATCAGAGGATTGCAAGGCTTTTTTACTTGTTGAACCACTTTGTATCTGCCAATAACAGATTGTTCGAACGTTAAGTTCTAATCTGAAAAAACATATTTGACAACTAAGTAGTTTATTCAATCATCGATGATATCTATTAATTTCCAGCGGTTACAAACGAGCCATATCTTCAGTCCAGCCTGAATACTGGATTTAACATAACCTCAGTAATGCCCTGGGTTGAATTAGAGATCTAATTACCAATTCGATTTATTGTAAGCAAGCCAAGTCGATAGGGCAACTGGTCATAGCGAGTGTTTATCGCCGGATCGCGGCCTTGATAAAGGAGTTGGAGATTATTGAGATCGATAGTCATAGTTTCGTCATAACCGTCACGAATCAACTCGCCATGGCTGATATCACGGGTCCAGGGTATCACACCCTCTTCAAAGGTCACATTGTTGATCCCGGCGAAAGGATTATCCCATGAAGCGGCCCCGGGAACTGGCTTCCAATCGCCATCCAGACTATCAGCTATCCAGGCGCGATAATACCGAGCCGGTCCAATGGCTTCGACCAGAGTCAGATAGGAATCCATTCCTTTAATTTTATAGGTCATACTGCCTTCGAAGACGTCATTACGCGGCCCTTCAATGCAGATTTCCGGATTACTCATGCCTTTGGGAAAGTCCTCAATCTTAGTGCGACTACGATACACACGGCCATTATCACCCGTAAAATACAAATAAGCATGCGTGTCGTCGCAGATCACCCAGTAATCGATCCAGAGCTGCGGAGC
Organism: Sedimentisphaerales bacterium; assembly: GCA_963663965.2. Classification (GTDB taxonomy): domain Bacteria; phylum Planctomycetota; class Phycisphaerae; order Sedimentisphaerales; family SM23-30. The sequence goes on along the minus strand of CAXXFK010000028.1, from coordinate 447,757 downwards.
GCCGCTCGGTTTCCCTGCAAAGAAATCCTCAGGCTTAGTCCAAGTTTCCGGCTTAGAAAGGTCGTCAGTCGTACAATATTGCGGCTGTTGAGACTGGAAAACCAGATACCATTTCTTATGTGGCCGGAAATAGAATAAATTGGGAGCGCAGTGGTAACCTCGCAAATCCGGATTTAAATCGATATAATGGAGCTTTGCATTGGGGGCTTCAGAGAAGTCTTTGAAGTTCAGATATACCATACTCCAGGTTCTGGCGGAATTGGAGTAGGCGGTCGCATAAATATGCCAAAGGCCATTGTAACGGACGATCGTCGGATCTTTCACCGATACTATCTTATGCGTCTCGTCAGAAATGGGATTGACAAGTATACTGGACGATTTCCATTTAAGCGGGGCAGAAAATGGTATCACATTCAAGTCTTTATTTTCATTTGAGTTCGTATTGGATTTGAGTCCGGTAACGGATCCGGCCGACGCACTTTGCAGTTGAATGATTACTTTTTGCACTTCTTTACCCTTATCGACAGAAAAGCTTGCTTCTGTTTCAGAACCATTGGCACTAACAACCTTCGCCTCATAATCGCCATGGAATCCTCGGAACGCCAGGATACCGTTTTCATCAGTAGTTCCGGATATTTCAGTAGTCCATTCATCCATCAGGGCTTCGTACCGTTTACCCGCCTCATTGAGAGTCCAGTCCTGATGAGCCAATCCTGCATTTTTCCCGCGCCAGGAATCTCCTGCCCAGAAGACCCACATCATGATTCCTTCTACGGCCGGATGACTGTAGGCCGTACGATAGACCAGTTCCAGTTTATCGGCACAACTGGTTTCACTGGCGTCGGCCACATCAAACTCGGTAATCCAGATCGGCAGCTTCAAAGCCGCAATCTTGTCGAGCCGTTCTTTCAGGATACCTGGATTGGCCAGAATATCTTCATACCAGATGTGGCCCTGGATACCGATACCGTGAATTGGCGCACCCTGTTCGATCAGGCGGCGAATGCCGGCAATATATTCATCCGTTTGCACTTGTTTAAAATCCTGATCCACTGAAAGGATATTGAAATCGTTTACGAAGAGTCTGGCCTCAGGGTCCAATTCATGTGTTCGTTTGAACATCCAGGGCCAGATCGACTCACCCAGTCCATCTTTAAAGAATGATCCATGCAGCATTTCATTGTTTACATCCCAATGGACAAACCTGCCATCAAAATGAGTCACGACACTCGTGAGCCGTTTTTCAACCGCCTGACGCAAAGGGTCGCCCGAGAGTTCCCTGACCCAACGGGGTTGCCATTTCTCCGGCTCCCAGAAGATACAATGGCCCCGTACCGGGATGTTATTGGTTTGACACCAGTCCAGCAAAGCGTCGGCAGAACGGTAGTCTTCCCGACCCCGGTCACGTTCGTTGGAATACCACTTTGACTCATTGCCAAAGACCGCCCAGTTGAAGTGCTCCTTAAAGAATTGAGCATAACGTTCGTTACGCAGCAAGGTCCAACTCATGGCTGATCCAAAAGGAAACGTCTTGCGGTTCTGGCGGAGATACACCGAAACGCCGGCAGACGGATTGCCCTGACTGTCTTCCAGACGCAAATGCACCTCACGTTGACGCAACCTGGCAATCCGAGCGTTGGCTATTTCCTTCCACGCCGCAGGAGCTTCGGAGGCAAACGTTATCCCCACTGACATCAGAATTATTACCACGCAACCGTAAATCCATTTCTTGGGCAAAGATCCTATTGAATATAATTTTTTAGAATCAAAATAATTGTGAAATACTTGTCTGTTTAACTTCATATTCAGGTACTCCTGCAAGCGATGTTTTAGAAAGAATAACTCGGCAATTCCATAGCAAGATACATAAACCATTGTGACTCAACTATTGCTCTATTGGTACAAGATTAACCACGGCGTTGAAAGCCGGTTTGGGCTGATAATTTCTATCAAAAAGCAGTGGCGAGCCACCAATCCATGAAGTCGCATCATAGACACCCCAAAACGTGACCCGGGAGATTGTTTTCTTATGTTTAACAAAAATGGAAAACAGTTCAGCGTACTTTTGCGCGAGTTGTTGCTGGATTTGTTCTGATTCTGCATTCGCATCCGAGGTGCTCTCCCTGCTGATCCTGCCGATATCCGCACCCCGATATCCACGGGATCGGGTCCGGATATCAAGCTCCGTAACCATCACCTTAACACCGGTATCAGCCAAAGCTGTTATACAGTATTCCAAGGTTTCCTTTTCGGGATAATCCAATCCGCCATGCAACTGGATGCCCACACCATCAATCCGAATGTTTTTTGATTGGAGGTATTTTACCAACGCAACGGCGCCATCGCATTTTTTTCTGCTTCTTTCCAGACTATAGTCATTGTAATATAACTCCGCTTGGGGATCGGCCTGATGAGCGTATTCAAACGCTTTGGCAATATAATCATATTGCTGTTCCAGCTTATCTTCTCCGATGATTCTCAGCCATGGACTGATGCGCAAGGATCCATCTTCATTTAATGCCTCGTTCACGACATCCCAACCCTTCACTTTCCCCCCGGTAACGGCCAACCACCGAGGTAATGTGCTCTTTCATCCTGGTGAGCAGGGTTTCACGGGTAAGTGGATTCCCGGAATTGTCGCTGAATGTCCAGCGGGGCACCTGGCTGTGCCAGACCAGACAATGACCAATGGGAACCATTTTGTTATGCAATGCGAAATCTACAAAACGGTCCGCCGGTTCCCAGTTATATCGATCCGGCCAGGGATGGATCGATGACCATTTCATATCATTTTCCGAGGTCACGGTATTGAACTGGGTGATGGCAATTTCGGCGGCATTGGGATCTTTGCCATAGACAAGATTACGGTTCAAAGCCCCGCCAACTAGAAAATAGTCTTTGTATACCTGCTTCAGTTCAGGTATTTCTGAACCTATAACATTTCCAACCAAACTAAATACCATAAATATACTAATCAAACAAGATGGGATATAATTTTTCATATCAATCTCTCTACAATAGATTATTACAATTTACTAATTCAACTCATTTCATTCTGTTAGTTTGAGAACAGTTTCAGATCTACCGCATCGGCCATTATTCGGTATCCCTCATCACTCAGATGGAGATGATCGCCACAATCCGCCTCAAGAAGCAGCTTCGCAGTATTTTGTGGATCACGGACCATCTGATCCCAGTCAATGACAGCATCGAACGAACCGCTATTCCGAATCCATTCATTGATCTTCTGGCGCTTAGCTTCCAATTCCGCACTGAAGTAAAAAGAGTCGCCACAGGGAAGGATGGTAGATCCGTAGACCCGCATACCGCAGGAGCGTGACCGGGTTATGATCTGCTGCAAGGAGATAATGATATCCTCGGCAGAGGTGCGTCCGCCCCCGAGATCATTGATGCCTTCCTGGACAATCAGCCAGCGGGCGGCCGGCTGGGCAAGAACATCACGTTCCAAGCGCTGAAGCGCCGACTGGCCGAGCCCGCCGGACCAGAGGCAATTGCCACCGATACCCTGGTTCAACACGCCGAACCGGGCCGTATCTGGATTGGCTTGCAACCGACGCGCCAGATAATCCGGCCAGCGACGATTTTGGCCCTCGGTTGATCCTTTTCCATCCGTAATCGAATCACCCAGACAAACCACAGCGCCAGCAGATTGAGGGGCCAGCACATCCACACCACAAAGATAATACCAGCATTTGTTCGGAGCGGAAGCGGGCAATTCTCTCTCGGATAGGATATTTCCGGACTGGATAAAAACGAATTCGCCTCTGGCACTGCGATGTCCAGTGACTTTTCTCGGGGCCTTTGCAACATGAATCGTTACCGCCAGATCTGAACCGGGTTTCAGTTTGAATTCAACCGGATCTGAAACAAACAGCGTTCCATAGGGAATGGTTACCGCAGTATTCCCGGCAAAGGTTAGCAGTTTAATCGTTTCCGGTTCAACGGCGCTGCCTTCGCCAGCCACGGCGACGCAGGCATGGCTGATTCTCAGGTTATCCTGCCAATCGGCAAAAGCATTGGAAAACCGGACGCGTATCTTTTCTCCACCACCCGACACGCGTACCACCTGACGTATTGTCGTATCGTTTAATTGTTTGAATTCGGCGGGCATCAGGTCAGCTTCCACTTCCTGGGCCGAACTGGCCCATGTGCCAACCCAATGCAAACCATCCTCCGGCTGAATTGTTTGTTGTTGGGCGTAGCTGGTAGCAGCAATCAAAAATAAAGAGAGTGCCACTATCGAAAAAATCACGTGTGTCCTGTTTGTCATTATTTTCATCGAATATCCTCTTCAGGTATTTTACTGACTGTCCATTATGGATTTACTCTGGATTTCGATTTTGGAACCAGTCAATGAATCAGACATCGCTTTAACAATAATGGTGCCGTTCTGACCGGAAAAGCCACGAATAATCGCCAGACAGCGGCCATTAAATGCCTTGCGGGAAGGTGAACCAAACGAGGTAAAATCGGTCGGATCACCATTATCTGTTGAAACAATCTCGCCGGGACCTTCTATAGTAAAATAAACCAGATTGTCGGCATTGGGCACGGTCAGGCCGTTCTGGTCCAGGACCTCGACCGAAAGATAGGAAAGATCGCAGCCATCCGCCTGGACCACATCCCGGTCAGCAATTGTACATATACTGGCAGGACTACCCGTAGTCTGGATACTCGCCTGAGCCCATTCAGACCCATTTTTCCATGCGATCACTTTCAGCGTACCCGGTTGATAAACAATATCATCCCAGCGAAGACGATATTGGTATTTTTCCTTCTTCTTGCGTCCAAGAGATATATCATTCAGGAACAGTTCGGCTTCGTCACCAGAGGTAAATACATGGACTGGCGTAATCTGACCCATGCGTTTGGGCCAGTTCCAGTGTGGCAGGATATGAACCATTGGTAACTCCGGCCGCCAGTGGGATTGATACAGATAAAAACGGCCTTTGGGGAATCCGGCCAGGTCAATTATGCCAAAATAGGAACTGCGCGCTCGATAGTATGGGGTTGGTTCACCCAGATAATCCCAACCACTCCAGACGAATCCGCCGGCTACAAAAGGATATTTATCCTGAGCAGCAAATACCTTATCCGCCGAAGATCCGAAATCGGCAGTATAAAGCTCGTAGGCGCTGACCTGACAGGCGGAAGGATCACCGCCTGAGTTATCCCGGATCGGGGCGCTGATTCCTTCGTCCACCGGAAAGGTATATACTCCGCGAGAACTGAGCGCGGCGGCATTTTCGCTGCTGACGATCAGCTTTTGGGGAAAGGCTTCATGAAACGCTTCATACAAAGGCGGAGTATTGATCCCTTTAAGGCCGGCATATGCCGGGGCGTTTCGGATACCTTCACCCTGATAATTCAGAGAAATAACATCGACGACCTCCGGCAAGGGCATATCGGGTTTGGCATAATTCATGGCTGTGGTGGTTGGCCGGGAGGTATCTTCCTGCCTGGCGATATGATGAAGCCTGCGGGCAACCTCTGCACCTTGTGGGCCAGTGTACTGTTCGCCGACTTCGTTGCCAATACTCCATAGGATAATGGAAGGATGGTTCCGGTCGCGCCGGATCATCGCGCGCAGATCCTGCTCCGACCAGTCTGCAAAAATCAGGTGAAAATCATAATCTGTTTTTTTCCTTTCCCAGACATCGAATACTTCATCAACGACCAGAAATCCCATACGATCTGTCAGGTCGAGCAATTCCGGCGCTGGAGGATTATGAGACATTCGTATCGCGTTACAACCCATTTCACGGAGTACTTCCAGTTGCCGTTCTGCCGCACGCAGGTTGAAAGCCGCCCCCAGCGAACCCAGATCGTGATGCTGGTTAACGCCCCTGAGATAAACCGGTTGATTATTGACGAACAGACCTTTGTCGGGGTTAAAATCCAAGGTTCGTATGCCAAACCGGGTTTGGTAGCGATCCATCACTTGATTGTTCTGGCGCAGGGTAGTAAGCGCACAATAAAGATTGGGTTTCTGATCGGGCGGCGGTCCCCACAAACGGGGTCTGTTGATCCGGGCCGAAAATGGAGTTTTGGTTTTTCTGTTCGCATTAACGGTGATGGTTACAGGGTCAAATACTGCGACTGGCTTGCCGGATGGATCGCCCTGGACATCGGTTTCAAATACGTCCGTTGAGGCTTCAATGAGGGTATCCGCTCTGGAATTGTTTTCAATTTCCAATTCCAGCTCGATCAGGGCAGATTCAGCAGTGACCTCACTGGATCGAATAAATGTGCCCCATTGCGAAACATGAACCGGGGATGTTTTTGACAGCCATACATTGCGATAGAGCCCTCCACCGGGATACCAGCGGGATGATTCCGGCGGATTGTCCAGGCGAATGGCCAGCTGGTTCTCCCGGTCAATTTCTATATATGGGGTGAGATTTACACGCCAGGAGGCGTAGCCATAGGGCCAACCGCCGGCCAGATTGCCATTGATCCAGACGGTGGCATAGGACATGGCCCCGTCGATGTCGAGATAAACCATTTTACCGGCATCCGCCGCAGGGACAAAAAACTTCTTTCGATACCAGCCAATTCCCGGACTGGGCAGACGTCCCATGCCGCCGCCGATACCGTTACCTTCGCCTTGAAGAAACGGCCCTTTAATTGCCCAGTCATGAGGCAACTCTATTTTTTCCCAAGAGCTGTCATCGAAATCTAATTTTACAAACGGGCAATCATGCCCGGGTGAGCCTTCCGGTCGCGAGTAATGTTTATCAGCATCCTTAATAAATGCATTGCCATTGGGGAGAATCCATGGTTTCAGCTCTATCACGATTTTATTGGGCTCATCCGTTTTATCTGATTTAGAACGGGCTTTTGACCGGCTGAAAACCCGATCATAAACCAGCAAGGCAGAATACTGATCTGGATCACCTTTATGGAAATACCAGTCGGAATTAAATAGCATTCGCTCGCGGGGTGATGTTTCAGCTTTGGTTACAGAAATAAGAGGAACATAGAACAGGTAAGCTATAGCAACCAGTAGAGAGACGGGATTTTTAATGGAAAAGCTGTTTCCAGTGGAAGGTAAACACCTGTTTTTCAGATGATCCGATAGAAAGAGAGTTCTGGTATGCATAACGACACCTGGCGATGTTATTCGAAAGTTAAAAAAGGACTTTCAGGGGGTCCTAACCGGCTGGGACGCAGGCCCCCGGTATTGATGACCAGTTTCTGTACAACAATGCCCGGATCAACCATCCAGATTTTGAGTATATGACTGCCGGGTTCTGAGAGGTTATGAGTGCTTTTGACGATTCGGGCATTATGAATGACGGTCTGCTCCCAATCGCGATTGCCATCTCCGGCAGTATAGTTAGCCGGTACAACATTAATCACCTGAGGCGACTGAGCATCGAACGACACCGCCATCTGCAATCCCCTGCCGGGAATAAAATTTAAAGTCGGACTGACATAAACGAGCAGTTCTATTTTCCCTGAAGTGAACAGGTAGGTATTATATTCAAGGCATGGACTACCCGGTCCCGGAATCACACTTCTGACGGTAACTGGAAAAAGACTCATAGCGGAACGATACAGCCCGTAATCATCTATTTTCTCCCAGTGACAATCTGTGGTATCTATTCTGGCGGAATAATGCTCTGGCTCAATAGAAACATACCCATCGGTCTCGACAAAACTCTTTTGAGGAAGCTCAGATTGATCCGGATTAAATGCGTGAATATGGACCGACACTTTCTCACCGACCCCGGTGATTGTAACCACTCCCTCAGATCGGCCGGAGGGTGTCTGGGACCAGTCGATATCTACCCAGAGGCGTACAGAAGTGTTGCTAACCCGGGCTTCAGTCCTGCTGAGAGTTATCCATGATTTATCGGCATCGGCAGTAAATTCAAACGCATCAGATCCTTTATTGAATACCTCAATATAATATTTTTTCCGGGCCAACCTGTTGAATTGCGGGAGTTCCGCATTGTCCGAACTGGCTGGCCAGGACTGGGTAGCCCCTTCAATCGCCACCCCCAATCCGGCTTGTTGCGGCAGGGTAATCTCAGTAACCTTAGGCATTATGTTCCTGGGTGGATTATTCCAATTGGTATAACCGATATGGGTTTGATCCATCATGTGGTTCCATTTGCCATTCGCCATGGAATGATAGCGTTCCGTCAGTTTTGCATCCGCCTCAAATAATTCCCGAACCTTATTTGCCATTAAGTTGGCTTCGCTACGGCCCTGGCTGGCGTAGAGGCGATTCTTACCAACGGTAATATTCAACTCAGTCATGATACGACTGGCCTGGGCGGGATGCAAAACCAGTTGAAAAAAGGCGTCTCGGGCCTCAGTGGAGAGTGCGTCATAAATCCTTTCGGCTTTATCGACGATAGCCTTGTAATCATCCAATACGGTTTCCGCTTCCCGATAGTTTGTAAGACTGAAAGTATCCGGCGCCAGAAGTTCCGGCTTGCACCGTCCATTATACTTCGTGTATTTTGCAATAATATCGGCAATATCATCGGAATATTCCGCTCCGAATTCGCGCGCAGTCCAATGACGGGAATAATCTTTCAACGATTCCCTGGGCCATCGGTTCGGATCCCAGGCCATGGTCAGAAAAAATTCCGTGGGAAATTCCATTGGTTTCAGATCACCCACGTTGACAATCCAGATCTGATCAGCGCCATAATGACAGGCCAGATTCATCTGTTCCCAGATTTTTGGGATGGGATTGGTGTTGATCCATCGATAAGACCGCGGTCCGCCGACATAATCAAAATGATAATAGATACCAGCACCGCCCGGGCGCAGCCGTTCCGTTTCGGTTGGCAACCGGCGAAGATTACCCCAGTTGTCATCACACCACAGAAGTATGACATCGTCCGGGACCCGCATGCCTCTTTCATAATACCCCTGGACCTCCTTATAAAGCGCCCACACCTGGGGCACTTTTGTCACCTCATTATTAATCACTTCCTCAATCATCTGGCGCTGATCGGTAACGATTTTTTCCAGTAGAGCCACGTTATCCTTCTCGCTCATCGGCTCATCGCCATCACCGCGCATCGCCAGGGTAATGACTTTTTCATACTCCCTGGTTCTTTGCAGACCTTCCCGCCAAAACTCACGCAGAACCTCCGGATTTTTTGAATAATCCCAGGCCATCCCCGGATGCAAGCGTCCCCATTCTTTCCAGGCCCGCATCATGGGCTCATGATGGGATGTGCCCATCACAATACCATATTCATCGGCCAGTTGGGGATTAAGCGGATCATCGCTATTGAAGGAATTGTTCCACATGGCCGGCCAGAGGTAATTAGCCTTCAAACGCAGGAGTAACTCAAAAACTTTGGTATAAAACTCGTGATTAAAACCGCCAAATTTTTCATGAACCCAATTGCTCAGGGCCGGCGCTTCATCATTCAGAAAAATACCTCGAAATCGAACTGCCGGAGGGCCGTAAACCGAAAGCCCGGACTGAATATACAAAGCATCACGTTTTTTTACCGGAACATCGGCCCACCAATACCAGGGTGAGACGCCGATCTGTTCTGACAAGGTATAGACACCATATATGGTTCCTCTTTTATCATTGCCAACAATAACCAAGCCCTTGCTGATGCCTGGGAATGGATTGTCCACGGCAGCAATCAAATGAGCCTCCCATTTACCTTTAATTGGACTAATATCGAGCCTGCCATCGGTTACCAGCGTGTCAATCAGCTTACCCTTGCCTAACGTGCCAATAATAACCGCAACGCCGGCAGCGGGCCGGTCAGTTGTCAGTTCCGGTTTCCGGTCTGTTACACGTTCAATATCCTTCTGTAAATCGTTGATCGCGCGGATTACTCCCCTGTCATCATCCGCATCGTACCAGAGCGGGGCCAATTGATCGCCTGACACCAAAGGGAAATATCCTGGCTGGGCCGTATCACTTACCAGAACTAACGCCGGATCTGACATCGCGTGAACAGGAACACACATAAGAAGGATTCCATGAAGCGCCCAGAACCATAAAAAACACGTTCGATTGATACCCCAAAATAAGCTTCCTCCAACAATTCTGATTTGCAATGTTTTTTTCAGTCCCATGATAAAATATCATCCTTACATAATCTGCCTTATGTATTGATCGCCCTTATCCTGCCTGATGAGTTGCTGTCGATTCATATCGTTGTTGTACAAAGAATTAGAATCGTAAAGACTCTGGCATAATAAGAATACAGTCAGCCATCATGAATTATTCTATACTAATCTTATCGCTCACATGATAGAAATCAAAGTCCGCATATCCGCCGGTCGTTTTCGTAGCATAATTAAACAAACCAAACCGATAGCCCATAAAGTGCGGCAGGGTATAGGCCATCTGCAGGACCGACCCAACCTGCATCCAGGCGTTGCCATCCAGACTATAATAAAAATACGCCTTGTCGGTACGATCCCTGAAATCGCAGTCGATCTTGAAATAGACGATTTGCTGATCAAGTGGAACACAGGCCATTTCTTCGGGCCGGTCGGACTGGGCGCTGACCATAACCACCGATTTGGCTTCCCCTGTCATTTTCACGCCGACATAGCCGTACTTTTTCTGCAGTGCGATTAAACCGGCACAATCGCCCTCTTTCATATTGCCGACCTCGAGTTTGGTCACCGCCGAACACGTCGGACCAAAGGTACGTTGGGTGAGGGTATTCCGGGCCCGCAGTACATCCTGATCCACCCGTCCGGTAGTCAATCTAAGATATCCATTCCGTATTCCAACAGACCAATACCGGTTGTCGGGATTATGGTTCCATTGCCATGCCAGCGGCATGGACTCGCCAGGCTTACGTTCAAATTCATCGCTGGCCACGATATTAGCCAGCCCACCCCTGACGGCGGGGATATCCAGCTTCATCGGCACCTTACCATCTGTACCCAGAACCGGCCAGCCATCTTCCCATTTCACTGGTATCAGATACGGAATGCGTCCGACCGCGCCATGATCCTGGAATAACAGGGCATACCACTTGCCATCGGGCGTATCGATAAGACAACCCTGGGCGATGCCTTGATCCTGAAGGATGACTCTGCCTTCATAGGGTCCGGTAATTTTGTCGGCTCGATGAACAAGCTGGGTACGCATGCCATTGCGCGGCCAGGTGATGTTCATCAGATAATATCGGCCATTGATTTTACGCAATTGCGAGCCTTCCGCCTGCAAACCGATATTGGGACCGGCCACCGCACTGGCATTTCGGATAACCACCTCATTAAAACCATCCGGTTTGATTCCGGACAGATCCGAATTTAATTCTGTCAACCGGAGGTTTCCGGCGCCGTACAACATATAGACACGTCCATCATCGTCGAAGAAGAGTGAATGATCGTGCAGCGAAGGTGAAAACGAGATTTCCTTCCAGGGTTCCTTTTCAATATCTTTTGTGAAATAAATATGTGTTTTGCCGCTGGTGCTGGAGAAGGTGGAGACATAGTAGGTGTCTTTGTGATAGCGTAAACTACTGGCCCAGGAACCCGCCCCGTAGGCCCCCCGGCCGTTTTCCAGCCTGAGCGCTTCGTTATCCGTCAGGGTCTCATACGCATAGCCGATCAGTTCCCAGTTAATGAGGTCTTTAGACTTCATAATCGGCAATCCCGGGCTCATGTGCATGGTCGTGCTGCTCATATAATAGATATCCCCAACTCGAATGGCTGCGACATCCGGGACATCGGCCCAGATAATGGGATTCTGCGCGGATTCTGCATAGACAGGCAATGAAATCAGGAGAGCCACATACAGAATAACAAAAACATTCAGATACCTCAAAATCATAATGATCACTCCAATTTAAATATTATAACGAAATCCTATACACTGTAAATGAATGTGCCGGTGCCGCATAAATAAAATTCGATTGGACCGTCTCTGTTGAACCTATCGGTACAATCTGCGGCTGCTTACCGGCTTCATTCACAGCGTCAGCGTCAGGTCCAGTAAGCAAGGTCTTTACCGCATTAAAGGGACCAGTTGAAGTAAGCCCGGACAACTGGATATCGATTGCCACCTGATTTTCGTCACCATTGACTATCTTGATGATCAAATTGCCAGTTTTTGAATTAACTACTGAAGATGCCGTCAACTTGACTGCGCCATCGGGGTTCAACTGGACATCGAGACAACGGTCGCCGCTGTTTTCCCCGAATAGTTTCTGGACATAGTAATTTGTAGTCAGATAAACATTCGTACTGTCGAAGTAGATCAGATCCGGATTCCATTGCGTATGGCCGCGGCGGGCCAGCAGTGGCGCGTAGGATGCAAACCGGACCACATCCCCATTACGTTCAAAGCCGGTAAATCCTGCCGCTTCGGCCAGGGCCGAACGCAGGGTATTACGCCTGCCCTGATCATGGGCGGCATATTCACCAACATAAACCCTGGATTCTTTTCGGTTATAGGTATTATAACGAGTCAGATTATCCCAGAACCACTGCGGATTGACATAATAGTGTTCATCCACTATCGGGATTTTCAGTTCCCGGGCGAATGTCCAGCCATTATCGTAGTCTTCTCCGGAAGCAAATGGCCCAACAGTTCCGATTATAATTATTTCGGGATGCGCCTTTGTAATCACCTCGTAGATCATATTAAATCGCTCTTTAAATATGGGAGTGATAGCGTCCTCATTGCCAACACCGATATATTTCAGGTCAAACGGCTTCGGATGGCCGGCCGCTGCACGCACGGCCCCCCATCTTGATGTCGCAGGGCCATTGGCCCATTCAATCAAGTCCAGCACGTCCTGGATATAACCCGGCATTTCATCTATGGGCAAGCCTTCCTGGCCACGGTTGGGAGAACTGCCGGCATGCTGACAGCAAACACCGGCGGAGACCACGGGAAGCGGCATGGCCCCGATATCCTCGCAGAATTGGAAATACTCAAAATAACCCAAACCCCTGGTCTGGCCATAACCCCACAAGTTCCGGCCGGAACGGCGCTGTTCCTCCGGGCCGACGCTGTCTTTCCAATCATAATACTGATGGATTCCCTGGCCATGAACCAGACAGCCTCCGGGAAAACGCACGAACTTCGGCCGGATATCGGCAATCGCCTGGGCCAGATCCGCACGCAGTCCATTGGGGCGATTGTGGAACGTCTTTTCGGGAAACAATGAAATCATATCCAGACAGATCCCTCCCTGGGCATGCGCCAGCAGGATCAGACGGCCATCGTTTGCGCTCTGTCTCGGCACCAGCTTTGCGTTATACTTCGTCCATTCCCGACCTTTAATTTCCAATTTTGTCTCAGCCAATAACTCGCCAGCCTTGGTTTCCAGGCGCAAGGTTACCGGCATCGGTTTAGAGTTATCGCCGCGCCCCCACATCTGGCCCATAAATGCCTGATAAGCCCAAAATGAGGCCTCGTAACTCTCACTGTTCTTGAGGACAATTCCATCAAATCCATCAGTGGCAATACCAAAGCCTTCACCCGGAGTTCTCACTGTTAGTAACGCATAATGTGGATTGTTTTTATGAACAGGCCGCATATCCGCCACCTCCAGCGAACCATCCCCACCCCTCCGTTTTTGCGTTTCCCAGAATTTAAGCGGATGCCAGTCCGATTGCTCAGTTGGACTATATTCAAAAGAGCGGTTCTGAATCAGTTCGGCATAGAGCCCACCATCCGCAGCGTAGTTAAGGTCTTCAAAAAAAACACCCACCAGGTCCGGACTTATCGATTTCCCCGCCCCTGCCTGAATTGTCAGTTGGGCGGCGTTGGCGCAAGTCACCAGAACAGTCAGGCCTATTACTCCGGTCCAGAAAAGAGAGTATAATGCATACTTCAATCGAACATGGCATAAACTGCTTTTATTCAAAACAACGCTCCCTGCCGGGGTTACTGAACTCCGTAATAATTCAAACCATACATTAAATACACTATAAGAACTGAAACAACCAAATATTATCTGCCGATGGCCGCCCCCGAGCGAAACACATGCTGCATAAAGAGATAGAGATTGTATTTCCATTCGGTCGCGTCATGACCGTAAGTATCCACATGCCAGATATGGGGAATCTGGTTCTCTTTCAGATATGCATGTACCCCATGGCTAATCGAGATCAAGCCATCTTTATTACCACAGGCCAGCCATAGCAGCTTGAGTTGCATTCTGGTTGCCTCGGGATCGGGTATGAGTTGATCCGGGGGCCGGGTATTAGGCGCGGAGGAAAAACCTCCTACCCAGGCAAAGGTATCCAGATGACCCAGACCAAAATTCAGCGATTGCCCGCCCCCCATCGAAAGCCCGGCCAAGGCTCGATGTTCTCGATCCGCCCAAACGGAATAACGGTTTTCGATGGCAGGGATAACATCCTGAAGCAGATCCTGCTCAAATTTTTCAAACGCCGGGGCCGCGGCATAAATGTTTCCTTCGGGCCGATCGTTAGGCTGCGCCCGGCCATTCGGCATGACAATGATCATCGGTTCGGCCTTTTTATCGGCCAGCAGGTTGTCCATCAGCACATCCGGTGTGGCAAACCGCTGCCATTCGGTCTCATCGCCGCCTATACCGTGCAACAGATAAAGCACAGGATATTGATGATCAGTCGAATACCCCGGAGGAGTATAAACCAGCATTTTACGCCGGGTGCCTACTGTTTTAGAATCATACTCAATCATTTCCTCCCGTCCATGAGCAATTCCATCGCGTTTTTGATCAAAACCGGCAGGAGGATCGGCAAAAGCCGGTTTATCATCCGGCCCCAGAACAATTTGCCGGTTGAATCTGCCGGGGCCTCGAGTCGACGGCCGGGCGGCAGTTTCCTGAGGATTCGATTTTCCCTGGTCGGGCTGAAACAGCAGCGGTGCAAATTGATACAAACTCCGCCTCCAGGTCTGCCATTCATGTGCCGTATCAGGAGAGACGTAAGAAACAGCATGAATGCCGGCCGCTTTAAGCTGTTCCACATGGGCCTTAATGATGTCTGGATTTTCTTTTGAGCCGCAACTTTCAAAGATCAGCTTGACTTTCCGGTTAAATTCTTCGGCATTGGCCATCACGCCATTGTGGGCGGCAGCAGGATCGCCAACCGTACCGCCACTGAAGATGCCAATATGAGAGAACATATCCAGATTTTCCATAGCAATGGCATTGGTCTGCATGCCCCCCATGGATAACCCGGCCATGGCTCGATGCGGTTGATCCGCCAACGTGCGATAATCGGTATCGATCATGGGTATGATTTCTTCCAGGAGGGTCTTTTTGAAGGTATCGGCCCAACCCGCCGGGGGCCAGGCCCCTCGTTGCGGTTGATCACCTTCGCTGCGGCGCGGCCGCGGCCGGTCGGGCATGCGCCAGGTACCATTGTCCATTACGATTATAAAGGGCCTGGCTTTGCCATCGGCTATCAGGTTGTCCAAAATCAGATTGGTTTTGCCCTGAACGGGCCAACCCGTCTCATCTTCACCGCCGCCATGTTGCAGGTATAATACTGGATAGCGCGTCTGAGTGTTTTTATCATAATCCGGCGGGGTATACACAAAACAACGACGCCAGGCGTTATTAATCTTAGAGAAATAGAGATGCTGGCGTATCTGGCCATGCGGAACATCCTTGAGAGCATATAAATCCTGATCTCTGGCAGGAACTTCCACACCACTGCCCCAGCGACCGGCGCCGTAGAAGTACATGCTGCCCGGATCCGGGACCTGGGCACCATCTACAATAATCTGATAGTAATGGAATCCTTCATCCTGAGGATTCGAGTCGCCGATCCAGGCGCCATCTCCGCTTTTGGACAGAGGGTATTTGACTCCGCCGATATCGAGTAGAACCGCGTGGGCCTCAGGCGCGATGATACGGGCCCGAACCCGGCCTTCCGAGTCGACCTGTGGGTATTGCCGGCCCGGCTGATTGGAAGAAGCCGGTTTGAATCCATCCCCTTGGGTGGAATTCCCTGATTGAGATAACCCAAACCTGCAGGCTAGCAATATAACTACGAATATTGCATTGACGCGTAATTTGTTCATTTTATGGTCTCCAAATAATTTTTCATTAATAGCAACTCGAAATAATGGGCAAACCTTATTCCAAAATTAATACTGGCTCGGCAAACATCCCCCAATCACTGTCAATTGTCGTTAATCTCAATTTATCCATTAGCCGTCCTTCCGGATCACTCCCATCAGTTGTCACCAGCGTAAGAAAGCGATCTTTCTCAGACAGTTCGATATCAATAAAATCAAGTTTTCTATTTTTAACCTGAGTTCTCTTATATTTCAAATTTCCGTCAACCAGCACCCAAAAGTCGGCATTGATCGCTTCGGGTCGAATGGCATTCATTTCAATTCCGACTTTTGATTGAAAACGGACTATTTTGATATCCGGTAACTCCGCACGGATGGCCTGAAGATCAAAAGTGACCCCCATGTTCGCATGCAATAAAATACAGGGGCTTTTACGCAGTTCAGATGCCGCTACATTCTGATAGATTAAAGGACCAATGGTTCTGTTCACGTTGAGAATATTGTTATAACTGTCGCCACTGGTAGCGGGGCAATCAAGAAACTGGTGTCCCCGTGAACTGACTATCTGCTTTTTCTTGCCATCAGGGATAAACACACCATCAATGAAGGGCGTAAAAGAAACCCGATGGTAGCCATTGGAAGCGTTTCGAGTTACCAGTAACTCAGTCGCCACGTTGCCTGAAACCGGGTCAATGCCACTGTTCATGGAACCTGTACCCAAGCCGTTTCCACCCCCAACCATGTCTGCCAGGTCAATAGCGATTTGCCCCCGCCATATGGAACCCAATTTCGAATTGATCTGCCGTGCAAATATATCATCTTTAACTGGAATGGTTTCGATCTGATGCAAATCGGATGAACAGCGAATCGCATTGTTTTCCGATACGACACGACCCGATTCAAGACTAACGATCGAATCGGAAGTAACCAGGACCTTTCCTTTGAAAACATGCAATTCCGACTCTCCATCATGGTACTTGAGGCCAAACTCGGTCCCCAAATCTACAAACTGAACTGAAGGCGTGTCAACAGTAAAACTAAATTCCGAATTAGATACATGCCCGAAAAGATATCCGTAATTCAGAAAAATGCCTGAGTCTGTTAACCTGAACTCAGCCGGCCCCTCCACCAGAACATCAGCGCCATCATCATACCGGATTTTAACAATGCCCTGTTCCAATCCTAGTAGCTTATCAGTGGGCGTTAAGTGACTGCCTGTTTTCAAAGATGGCCCGGTATGGGCCCACTGGGTATTGATCTGATCGGAAAGCCTCGCAATTCCGCCTCCATCGATAACCTTGATAAAAAATCCGCATAAAATCAGGAAAAGAATTACGGCTGCACATGAAAAGATCGCATTTTTTTTTGTCCGAATGTTATTAAAAAATTTATTATCCCGCCCATTTGCTAAATTTGATGCGTGTTGCCAGTTTGAACCTGCACTTGCATCATCTAAACCGTTTTTTGTAACCAAGCCGGTTTCTGTCAAGAATCCGCAAAATTTCGTTGCTTCAAGTTTTTGATTCCTGCAATTTGTGATTTGGGCTTCATAAAGCAAATACTGCAAAAGCACATTCTCAACATAAAACTCTTCAAGTTCCGGACAGAGTTCCAACAAAACGTTGAACTGCTGAATCTCAGTCAAAGAAATCTGACCATCCATTGATTTATTCAATAGATACTGGAAAACCAGTTTATCTTCGTCAGAAATACTCACACATTCTCCCCCTTCAAGCATCTCAGGAGAAGCCCCTGAATACGTGCAATTGCCAAATAAACTGTTCTGATGGATTTATTTAAATGATTAGAAATTTCCTTGATATCAATTTCCCTGTTATATCGCATATGGAGAAGTTGTTTATCGGTTTCGGAAATCTTCTCAATACATTCGTCTAATTGGTACAGCATTTCCTCAACATGTTTGCTTTTCTCAACGGCCTGCTTTTCGATTCTCTTCAATTGTTCATGATTGAAAATCAATTGGCGATTTTTGACAGCCTTTTTTCGATAATTAAGAATTTTATAGTAAGCAATACTGGCGCCCCATGCGACAAAATCTGTTCCAGGAATAAAATCGCTTCTTTTTTCCCACATCAATGCTGTGGTTTCCTGCAAAATGTCTTCAGCATCACTCCGATTAGGAACAAGTGTGATTATATAAGCCAATATCCGTCTCTGGTGAGAAGATATCAGCGTTACAAACTCAAGTTCACTATTTTTTTTTCTATTATGATCCATGAGACAAAACCGGAATCATGCTAACTAGCGTAAACAAAATTATGTAATTATCTATGATAGATATTTCTTGAAAATTCATAATGCGCAATATTTTTGTTTTTAATCTTCAAAAAATTCAGGGCAGTCCAGTCAAGCCGCAGCCAAAGAAAGAAAATTCACATAAAGTCCTAAAGCTATATAGGAAAACAGCCTTTCAGACAGAATAACAGGATAAAAAGTTCGAGGTTATGAATTTATCGTATAAGGCATTACGATTAATATAGTTAAAAAGATAAGAATAATACGCATACAAAAAAACAAAGAGATAATGGATTGTAGTACAAATGCCCTATAGGATGCTTAACCAATTGAATATTAAATGGTTATGCTTTATATTCGATTAAAATTATCTCTTCGAGCTACCCCAGTTAGTATTGATCAACAAATATTCAGGAAAATATTTACAGTACACCCTAGAATCCACACCACCAAGCTGAATTGTCAATAATATTAAAGGGACATCAATATTTGAAATTCAGCTGATATCGATATCGAACATCTGGCGAAATAAACTGTTTATATCTGATAAATTCATACTGATATTGGCCTGCAAATCAATTTAATGGGAATATAATATCAATTTCTACAGATTTTAAAATTATAATATTCGCTATATATATCCACGAAATAATCACTTACGACAAAAATCAAAGATAATTAAAAAATGCAGATTTTTTGCTCACAGTTTAATGAGTTATAGTATATAATTAATATATTCAGAAGCAATTCTGGAACGGGCATAAAATAATGCTGGTTTTAAATTGGTTTTGAACGAATTTCAAGCGGCCATATTTAAATATACACATTCACAATTCACTTAATGTCGCAGGCATTATGTAGAAGTTGTGTGTGGTTTATTGGTTAAATTTGGCCGGTTTCGGCCGGAAGACTCCGTCAACAAGGAAAATTTGTCCCTATATAACATCAAATTGATTCCTCCGCTATTCTGTCATAGCGGCAGGGTTGATATCTGATTATAAGCCTTGAGGTGCAAAAAGTTGGACATTCCAATTGATAAAATTAACGCGAAACTAACCGGGGAATGTCTTCCTTACTTTAATTACAATCCCCTATCTGATTTCAGTGGTTTTCGGTTGTCTGTCTTGCCAATTACTTTCGGGGCTAATTTCACCTTAACCCAACAGCTCATCTTATACGGTTGACGTCAGCCAAAAAGAAAACTACCGAGATGCGACATAAACTTTGAGATAGCAATTATGATACTATAAAACAAAAGGCATGGAGTGAGTTAGGATAATAAATCATACGTCAAAGGAGCAGTGAAGATGAAAAAAAACATTGGATATATCAATATTTTATCACTCATCTTATGGACTTCGTTCGATTTACGTCACTTGAATGTATCAAACGTAAATGTCGGTTCTCCCAAATTAATTGCAAGTATAACTGGTTTATCTCTGCTTGAGGACAAGTAAAAATCCGGCGAGTAAACTATAACCTCATTTTTATTTTAAGGAGACAAAAATGATGAAAACAGGTCGAATTTGTGTTTTAACGCTAGTCGCAGCTCTGTGTTTATTACAGAGGGGGATAATCTTTGGAGAAGTTATTGTCCCAACATCCGTCGCCACGATAAATCTCAATGCTTACGGTGGAACCGGTCCCACTCAACTGATTGACAATTCCGGCATGACACCAGCTGTCAACAATGGGGACACTTTGGAAGCAGCGTTGGCTGCAGTACATACCTATGGCGGCGGCTACGCTGAATCCTACATTTCCAATGCCTCTGGCAGCGATTATTTTGCCGGTTATGGCAGCACTCAGCCCCCCATATTCATCTGGGATTTAACGAGCGGCGGAGATGTTTCGGTTGGTGGAATTATTTTATGGCAATACCAGAATAATGGTGGCAATTATATCAGCATTGGGAATCATGCCTATACCATAGATCTTCAATTTAATACGGAAGCCCAGGGGGCTGGAACATTTTCTGGACCAGTAACCACAATTGCCATGAAATCGGTCGTTGGTCTGAATAACGGCAATATCAATACTGCTCAGCTTTTCGAACTCAGTAGCGCTAAAATCCGCTATGTCAAGATGGTGATCACTAACAACCATTATGGCGATCCAGCCAGTGAAGGCGTTAATCCCACCGGAGGTGGCGATCGGGTTGGCTTCGGTGAAATACGGTTTGCGACCTCCAATGGCCTGACCAATTTCAGCCCGGTTAACAATGAAGAAAAAGTGGCCATCGACACATCCTTGTCTTGGGAAATTGCTGAAAATGTTACTGACACAAAAGGGTACTATGTTTCACTTGGAACCGATCCTAACGATCCCAATGGCGTCTATCAGTCTGATAATAATTACTTCGAGGCAGCAACAACTTCCATAACTTTAGCCGACTTGTCACCAAGTCCAACCGATAATTTACTGACCAACGATACGGTTTATTTCTGGAAAGTTGACCGCGTGGATACCGCCGATAATGTTATCGAAGGTACTACATTGAGTTTCAGGACGATTCCCGCGACACCGGTGATTGAAAAAGGTCCAGCCAATGATACCGCACCGGCCGGCGGAACGGCAATATTAACAGTCGAAACCCTGAATGAAGAAACGATCACCTGGTACAAGACCGATGATAAGGCCAATGACACTCCTGACGATGATTCAGTCGTGACTGATTCCGACGGAAATCCCAAAACGCTGCAAATTGCAGATCTGCAACTGACGGATGAGGGATACTATTACTGTGTCGCTAAAAACATTGTCGGTGAAGCCGTATCGCAACCGGCCCTGGTAATGACCGAACGCTTGATTGGACACTGGAAATTCGATAACAGTATGACTGATGAACTGGGCGTGAATGATGGTATTCTGTTCAGTGGCATCCCTGAAATCACCGAACCCAATTATACGACTGGTACCATCGGAGACGGTCAGGCAATCATACTGACCGGCGATCAGGAAGCCGTCGAAATACCCTATAGCGAAACAATGAATCCTTCGAGCTTTACGCTATCGATGTGGGTTTGGGTTGATCCCGAGAGTACTTACTATCGTACCGCTTTCAGTAACCGCAATGACGGTACATCCGCCGGTCAGCAGGGATGTATCATTTATGCAACTTCTGGTAATAAATGGCAGTTCTGGACTGGAACAGGCGCCGGGTGGCACTCAACCGGTTCATCAACGGCCGATTCAAATGTCGTCCCGGGCGTCTGGACCCATCTGGCAGTCAGCCTGGAAGCAACCGGGACATCCGGTGATAAATTCCTGGTCACGAAACGTCTTTTTATTAACGGAATCCAGGTTGGCATGTCAACAAATGTGACGTTTTCACCGAATCCTGATCAGGAAACTTTGTTTGGCGCTGGCGCAAATGAGTCTGATGCACACGATTTCTTCTTCTATGGTTTGATCGATGATGCGCAGATGTGGAACTACGCCCTTGACAGCCGCCAGATTGCACATATCTATACCGATCAGACCGGCGAAACCGTTTGTGTTGACAGCGAAGGATTGCAATATGATTATAATGGCAACTGCGTCATTGATCTTGAAGATTTCGCAACCTTTGCCGCAACCTGGCTGAATTGCCGTTTGGTGCCGGATTGCGATTGAGTTTAAATAGATTATATCACTATCAATAGTATGACTTTTGATAGAGGATAAAAATAATTGGTTTTGGTAATCTATGCGTCATGCGTGCCTCCCACGCATGACGCATACTGATTATGGTGATCCTATAAATTTTTTTGAGTTCGATACTGAGGAATATGCTAGAGATTTTGTGATATGATGAGATTTAATTTGTATACAATTATTGTATTGGTATTATTTCATTGGCTGTCTGGTCAAATGATCGCTTCAGAGGTGATCATACCCTCTGCAGTGAGCGCTATTGATTTGAACGCCTACGGCGGGACGGGGATTACTCAACTAATCGATAATTCCGGCATGACAACTGCAGTGAACAATGGAGATTCACTGGAAACCGCATTATTCGCAACACACTATTTTGGCAGCAGCTACAACCGATCTTATGTCAGCAATGGTTCGGGGGCAGATTATTTTTCCGGTTACGGCGCCCAGAATCCCCCGGTAATAGTCTGGGATCTGACCGGAGGCGGCGATACCCGTCTCGATGGAATCATACTCTGGCAATACGAGAACAATGGTGGCAATGGGGTCAATATCGGTAATCAGGCCTATGAAATCAGCTTTCAGTTTAACAGCGCCATTCAAGGATCAGAACTGTTTACCGGCCCGATAACAACCATTTACCTCAAATCCGTACTGGGAATGGGAGGAATCAATGCGGCTCAACTTTTTGAATTTGATACCCATTCACAGTATCATCGATATGTGAGAATGACGATCACTGACAACCATTACGGTGATCCAGCCCATGAGGGTGTCAACCCAATTTCAGGAGGTGATCGTGTCGGTCTGGGAGAGGTACGATTTGTCACGACCAGTGGTCCGGTAGTCCCCTCGGGTAAGGCCTGGAATCCTGATCCATCTGACAAACAAACGGATATCCCAGTCGACATTACACTGCACTGGAATACCGGAGAAGTTCAAGATCCGACTGATCCTTATCAGAGAATCCCAAATCCCGATTTGATCAAACATGTCGTTTATCTGGGTAATTCATCAGAAGAGTTGTCCATACAGGCAGAAATCCCTATCCTGATTCCAGTACCCGTGCTGGGACAGTATTCCCCACCGGATCTGAAATACAACCAAATCTATTACTGGAGGGTAGATGAATATATCGATCAAAATACCATCATAACGGGCGATCTCTGGTCCTTTACGACGACTCTAGCGCCTGATCAGCGTTGCGAAGGATTCCTGGCAGGCGATATCAATAATGACTGCCTGGTTGAGATGACTGACCTGTCACTGTTGGCTGATCAATGGCTAGAGGATGTGAACTGTGCCGGTTTTAACTGTGGAGATGTTGACGAAAGTGGACTTGTTGATTCTGAGGATTTTTCCTGTCTGACTCAAAACTGGCAGGAACATGTCAGTATCGTTATTACTGAATTTATGGCAAGCAATTCTCTTGGCGGAATCGTTGATGAAGACGGAACCTCTTCCGACTGGATGGAATTGCGTAATTATTGTGAATCTCCAGTGAACCTGGAAGGCTGGTATTTAACCGACAATGACAACGAATTAGACAAATGGCAATTTCCATCGATCTGCCTGGATCCAGGCGAATATTTAATTGTCTTTGCTTCCGGTAAAGACCGCCGTGATCCCAACCATCCTTTACACACCAATTTTACCCTGGATATATCTTCGGAATACCTTGGCCTGGTTGGGACAGATGGCCAAACAATTATCTATGAATATTGTAATTATCCAATTCAGTACGAAGATATTTCTTATGGCCTGGCGCTACGTCCAGGCGAAACCTTAATCAGCCAAAATTATTTCCTCTCTTCTACCCCAGGTCATGACAACGCTGATCCTCTTGCCAATCCGGGACCGACGATCACGCAAGTTTCCCACACCCCCTCACGTCCTTCGCAAAGTGATCCTCTAACCGTAACGGCAAAAGTAACCGCCAACCGAAAACCCATAGCGACCATTACGCTCATCTATCGTGTAATGTACGAATCTGAGGTGAAAGTTGAAATGTTTGATGATGGGTCGCATAACGATTCACTTGCTGATGATGGCATTTACGGCGCAACTATACCGGCAGGAATCGCTGGGCCTGGCCAGATGATTCGATACTATCTTATGGCGACCGATTCTGTCAGCGGTGAAAGTCGCATGCCGATGTTTTTAGATAAAATCGGCACCAATCAATCACCTCAATATTATGGAACAGTGGTCACAGATCCGGGCCTGGCCAGCAATCTACCGATTATGGAATGGTTTACGACCAGTGAATCGGCTTCCCATACTCGAGGCGGAGCCCGGGTTTCGGTCTATTATAACGGGCGATTTTATGATAACATTTTTGTCAGACAGCGTGGGCAGGCCACCAACAATTACTCCCAGAAATTCGACTTTAACAAAGGGGACGACTTCTATGTCAATGAAAAAATGTCCAAAGTCGGTGAAGTAAACATGAATGCCCAGGGCGCCGATCCGGCCTATATTCGCCAGACATTAACCTTTGACACTCATCGCTGGTGTGGTACCCCTTCTTGTATTTCTATTCCAGTTCTGATGCAGCTAAATGGCGAATTTGACCGGATTGGCATTTTAATTGAACAGGTAGATGAAGATTTCCTTAAACGTTATGATAAGGATCCTGACGGAGCACTCTACAAATTTGTCCAGCGCCATGGTGAGACCGAAGATCAGTGCGCTCCGGAGCATATTCCTTATCTGCCGCATACGCCCTGTTTTTCTGACACTGACAATGGAATTGAGAAAAAAACACGTCGCTGGGAGGATTTTTCTGATTTACAGGCAGTCGTGGATGGACTGAATGCTCCGAGCGAGGATGAACGCAGACGTTTTGTTTTTGACAATTTCAATTTACCCGAGATGATCAGTTATCTGGCTGCCCGGGCTATCGCCAATGACTGTGACGATACCCGCAAGAATTATTATTTTTATTGCGACACATTGGGTACCGGTGAATGGGAGATTTATCCCTGGGATAACGATTTCTCTTTCGGGATCTATGGCGATGGCGGCCCTTATCGGGCTCATCCGTTTTTCGGTGACGAAGAACATCTTAAAACCGGTACTAATCAATGGAATGTATTTTTTGATGTCATGTTCAATCTTCCAGAAACCCGGATGATGTATCTGCGGCGCTTGCGAACCATGATGGACGAATTGCTTCAACCACCAATGACGCCTGCCGAACAATTGAAATATGAACCGATTTGCGATACGATGGCTGAACCGATACTGGCACATATCAATATCGAATCATATCTTAATGGTGTGAAGGCATACTTTCCCAGTCGTCGCAATGAACTTTATAATATCTATGGTCCGGAAAGCTCAGAGCCTCTCATTCCTGATTCATTACCCGCCAGTGACTACTTTACACTGCCTGGCAAGACTCTGGAGATCACGGATATTGAATTCAATCCTGCCACTGGCAACCAGGATCAGGAGTATATTAAGATAGTCAACCATTCGGACATTGCCGCAGATGTCTCCGGCTGGCATTTAACCGGAGGAGTAGCGTTTACTTTTCCATCTGGGACGGTTATCGTTGCCGGCAATTCGTTGTATGTATCACCGAATGTCAGAGCCTTTCGTTCCCGGCCAGTCAGTCCGCGTGGTAACGAAAGTCTTTTTGTCGTAGGTGGATATGACGGACATTTGTCCAATTGGGGAGAAACCATTACCTTGACGGATGCCAGCCATTCTACCATTAATTCCTATACCTATCAGGCTGACCCCAGCGATCAGCAACGCTATTTGCGAATAACCGAATTGATGTATCATCCGATACCCGGCGGAGCCTACCATGAAGAAGAATACGAATATATTGAATTAAAGAATATTTCTGAAAATTCCCTGTCACTTACCGGGATCAAATTCACCAACGGCATTGATTATCAATTCGACTCCCGGACTCTTGATCCTGATGAATATATAGTAATCGCTAAAAATCGCGAGGCTTTTGCTGAACGTTATGATTTGACGGATTTGAATCTTGCCACCGGTCAATATACCGGGTCTTTGGCCAATGATGGTGAAAATATCAAGCTGGAAGATGCCTCCTCCAATACCATACATGACTTTAAATTTAATGACCAGTGGTTTTACCTGACGGATGGTACAGGATTTTCTTTACAGATTATTGACGAGTCCAGTAACAATTTTGAGCTATGGGATACAGCCGAAGGCTGGCGGGTCAGCAGTAGCCTATATGGCAGTCCGGGCAAGGCTGATACCGGAGTATATATTCCAGGCGGTACAATTGTCATCAACGAGATTCTAGCATACACTGATGATCAGATTACCGGAGACTGGATTGAATTGCGTAATCTATCATCAAATCAGGGTTACCATCTCGGTGGCTGGTTTTTGAGCGACGATAATGACAATCTGGAAAAATTTGAGATTCCTTCCGGAACTTATATTCCCCCGGACGATTTTTTGGTATTTACTGCAAACGAACATTTTGACAATCCCGAACACTCAGGTACCCGGGTACCATTTACTTTAAGCGAAACGGGGGGGAGTCTTTATTTATCCAGTGGTTTAAATGGCGCATTGACCGGCCTCTACAGCGAAGAGGTAAATTTCGAAGCAACCACCAAAGAGATTACCATTGGACGTTATATTAAAAGTTTAGAAAGCGGCTATGATGTGGATTTCGTGTTGCTGGAATCACCCAGTAAAGGATCAGACAACCATTTACCTCTGGTCGGCCCCGTAGTGATATCCGAGATTATGTTTGATCCTGCCGAACCCGATAGCGAAGGAGAATATATCCGCCTGCAAAACATTACCAACCAGGATATTCATCTGTACGATTCATCAGAACCTGCCCATACCTGGCAATTTACCCAGGGAATATCCTATGCGTTTCCGGCAGGAGTAACCATTCAGGCAGGTGGTTATCTCCTGGTTACCCGCGATAATCCGGATGTTTTTCGCAATAATTTTGAAATTAAGCTTGGAATCCCTCCACAAATCCTCATATATGGACCCTATGATGGCAAACTGGATAATGACGGCGAAAAGCTGACGCTGAGCAAACCTGGTGATCCGATACCTGATTCCGGCCTGATCCCTTATATCCGGGTAGATCGGGTTAATTATGGTATTACTGATCCCTGGCCGACCGATGCCAATGAAACAGGTAAAAGCCTTCAACGCCGTTATCCGGATCAATATGGCAATGATGCAATCAACTGGAAATCAGACTTTCCATCGTTTTGAATAAATCAGGATTCAATAGAATTCGTGATTGAAAATTCATTTTTTACGCCTATTGATACAGATTCTCTGCATATCATTACCTCAACCAGTAGAAGTCATTAAAAAATGCCGTACGAGACTTTTCGCACGGCTTTTTGTCTTGATATTCGAAATAGATATCATCCTTCAAAAAAGAGGTTAATCTGCCCTTCCCCACCCAACTGGTCAAACTCTCCAATAATCTTCATCTGATCAAAACTGTTTTTCCGCATAAACTGGTAATGCATTGACACCTGCCCATCCATAACGGATAGACTTTTCATCTCCCCCCCGGGCAGATGATTTTTGAGAAAAGTTTCCAGATCATGACTTATCCGATCGTATACCGGTTTTTCCATTGAGATCATTGCGTTGGCGAACCGTTGAAAACTGAACCGGTTCCGGCAAAAATGCTGCACGGTTAATGCGGCCAGTACAACACCAAACAATATCAGCACAATCGCATAATTACCGGTCGCAATTCCAATGGACGAAGCGATTAACAGCAATAGAAATCCAATTTCGGCGGAATCTTTAACTGGTGTACGGAATCTGACAAAAGACAAGGCCCCCAGCAAACCCAATGAAAGAGGGATCGAACTCTGTATCCCCAGAAACAAAGTTGTAATCGCAGGTCCACCTAGAATGAAGGAGCGATTTACGCCCGCTCCAACATTGCGCATTCCATAAAAAATATGGTACATCAGATACACCATCATTGAGGCCAGCAGCGAAGCGGCAATCGCCAGGATACTATCCGTCAAACTCAGGTTCAGATTTTTAAAAGTCATTTGCGCCAGCATCATAAGCGGTTCTCCATCATCAAATTGTTTTCAGTCACATAAAAATCATGTATTGCATCTATTCAATCGTTAGCAGGAACACTCTGTTTAATTCGCCCGTCCTGAAGGCCACAATCTTCCTGTGGCACCCAAGGCTGCTAATTGAGAATCCAGACAACTCCCATATTTCGAATAACGCGTCCAATCCGTATCCAACATCCGGATCCCCCGTAGCGCTACCGGTATTTCCATTCTTGGTCCTTTAATCTCCAAAATTCCACCACGCATTGTCAAGTACCCCTCCTGTCGGTCACAGTGTGATGACAGTAATAAAGATCGGATATTCCAATCCAGTGAAATGCGAGTTTTTGTCATGAAATCAACAAACCGCAAACGCCGATACGTCACCAGCAACGTCGGTAACGGTCGCTCATCGGGATAATAACCAAATTCCGCCAACGTCTTCATTAGTTGATCCCGTCCTATCAATCCCCGGACCATATCGGTTTTATTCAATCGCGCTTGTTCTATCGAACAAGCCTGCCTTTGCTTAAATCCAGCAAATCCCTCCTTGGTTTTCAACTCAACATACCCCGTGATCTCAGGCCCCATGGACTGTGCCTGATCGTACCAGCGTATTCGTACCTTATCCCGATGACAGCTCCCTTCTTCCGAAGCGTAATAACACGCCAAATTGGCGCTGTCATAATAAACCGAATGAATCGTTCCTGCCGGATAATGTTGGTCGGCCAAGCATACATGTTGTAATAAATGGCGAGCCCAATCGACTTTTTCCGGGGGTAGAAAAAATTTTCGTTCAAACCGACAGGCTGCCGTCCTGTCGGCCAGATGTTGTTTGTTCAAATGATTCATTGTCGTCCTATTGGGCCACTGCCCGCTCCATTCGGGCCACCCGGCCAGTCGGGCCCGCCTCCAAACATGTTGGAATTGAATTGGTTGTCATACTTTGCGGGTTTCTCTCCATCCAGTTGCCGGCGAACTGATAGTCGCCTCTCCTTAAGAAACGATTTTAATCCCGGTCCAGATGGCCCTCCCGGACCACCCCCCGGTCCTCCCATACCTCTACCACGCCGCCCCATCATACCCCGGTTCATGTTCATCCAACGGTCTGGCATTGCCTGATTAGCTTGCTCCATACCCTCTCCCTCAGCATTCATCATAGCCATTCCATTCGGATCACCAATCGTAGGCATCATTCCCTGTCCACTACCTGGCATTCCCATTCCCATTCCATCGCCAGGATTATCAAATCCACTCATCGGACCCAATCCATCCCCAGGTCCCATCCCATCCATCATCTCCATACCAGCCATTGGATGCATCACATCAGCCTGTCCCATTTCTCCAAACTGATTTATCCCCATCGGCGGGCCAAAGCCCCCCATCGGTCCCATACCCATCGGTGGTCCAAAACCACCCGGCCGCCCCATTCCCATGGGGGGACCGAATCCACCCGGGCCACCGAATCCATTGCCTGTCAAATCTTCATTAATACTCTTCTCAAAATCTTCAGTGGAAAAAAACTTAATCTCATCCGCTTCCACATAAGGTCTTATCATCGTCACCAGTTCATCAATTTCAGCTTCCAGT
This sequence comes from Sedimentisphaerales bacterium, assembly GCA_963663965.2. GTDB lineage: Bacteria > Planctomycetota > Phycisphaerae > Sedimentisphaerales > SM23-30. The sequence continues at coordinate 418,207 of CAXXFK010000028.1, read as the reverse complement.
ACTCCTTCTGCAAAACATCCATCCAACATTTCCTGCAAATATTTATGATACCTATCCAGATAAGGTTGATACGCCAGCAGTCGGCCTATCAGCGGCTTATCACTCATCTGACCGCTGATCGGTTCATCAATTGGCAAATCCGCTGCCCGGCCGCCCCCGCCAAAAGTACCAAATGCCATATTCAAATCCCATGGAATAAGCGTATACTTATTCCCATTTTCATACAAATAATAATTATGTCCCATGCCGGTGTAATTATCCAGATGGACAATCATCGCTGAAACCGCAAAATAACGCAACGCACCATCCACATCAAACACTTTCTCAATCTCTTCGGCAAAGGTCTCATCTGGCGTATTATTCAGCACGTCCAGAAAATGCAGCAGTGATTCATGATCCTGATAATTTTCGTTGGTCTTCAATCCCATAACCTCCAGCAAATTTCCGCGTCCACCCATTCCCGGCGGTCCCAGACCTCCAGGACCACGCATTCCTCCACCCATTCGTAGACCTCCCATCATTCCGCCACGCCCCATTCCCGGCCCCATTCCAGCCATTCCACCATCACCCGGAAAGGCCATATTGCCGCCCGGCCCGCTCAATCCTCTGCTTTCATTCGAGACCTGATTCGGATCGCCGTTAATCATCCCGTCTGGCATAAAAGGCATTCTGCCCATCGCCATCGGCCCCATGCCACCTGGTGGAGGACCAAATCCACCGGGGCCGCCCGGACCACCACCCGGGCCACCTGGAAAGCCGCCTCCCATGCCGCTTTCCAGTTCTGCTGCCAAGCCATCTCCATTCTCTCGACTCATCAGCAGTAAAAGATCTGACAACCGCGTCCCTCCCATATGGATCGCCAGTTGATCAGCCAGCTGATTACCCTGTTTACTATCCGATGACAACGCCTGAAGATTATTCTCTGGCTGCTGTTCAATATCTGCCCGGGTCCATTTCAAAGAAGCTGCCCCAATCTCCGGTTTATATAAATTACCATTGACCTGAGTGAAATGACGACAAATAAACAATTTATCCACAGGCTCCACTTGAGTATATAATCCCATATGCTGATCGTTCACCCACAGATCGACAAACGCGGTTCGGGGTGTCGGTAATCCCATTTCTTCAAATATTTTATAACCCAGTGTCTCTCGAATGAATGTCGGGTCCGAAAATCCATTATTAAAATTCACTTTCTTTAAGCCCCGAAAACTCTGCGCCGAATTGAAAAAATTAAAATCAACTTTAAAACTCATGCGCGGTGAACCTGACATCCCCACAGACCGTAAAGATGAATTTCCTTTGGGCCGAATGGCAACATTATTAATCCGCTCACCATCAAAACAGAAATCCGCACGAACATATTGCTCCGCCTGATAATTTGACCGGGTTTTCTCCCAGTCATCCGGAGACATCTTAATTTCTACTTTAACTACACGATCCGGAATACAAGGGTCAGCATTATTATCGGTCGCTGAAGAATAAATTGCCAATGAAATCAGAACCGCCAATGGGATCATTAGGAACAGTATAAAATGAGCTTTACCTGGCATAAAAAAATCCGGGATTTCAATCGTTTTGCATGTAAATAATTAAATATTCCAAACACGCATTTTATCATCAACATTCATCTAATAAAATACTAACAAACTTTTAACGGGCCCTAACCATTTTCCCTGCAATTTTTCTGATAACATATTTTTTGACTCCCAGCCATATCCCCTTTCATGAAATCATAATATCAATTCATGGCTGCATTGGGCTGATCATAGGCGGTATTGGGGCATCAAGATGATGATACGACAAGGATGATGGTTAATCCAGGTATTATCCCCATCAGGTAAGGAAATATCCGATCGCTCGCACGCTAACTTTTTAGTCATAAAAACGGGTTTCACGGCCAAAGCGGACATTATCAATCGTTAATGGTAAAATTGCGAAATACAATGAGCTAACGAATTTGATCATCATTTTTTTTGGTTAATTCCATAAGGGAATAACATTAACCCAAATCCATATCCCAGAGACGGATGATTGAAGTAAATATTATTGAAAGCCAAACACAGAATAAGCCAAGTACTGCCCGAAAGACTTATTGCATGCTCCGAATAGCCGTACAGAATATTTTCCGGACTGATTCTCATTCGTGTGAATATGATCAGATCACCCAATATCGAATCATAAATAGCCATTTGATTCAATATGCCATAACGTTATATGACGTGAATGAATGGTCCCAATAATGATCCAGATTTTTAAAGTGACTCTGTTTCTTTAAAATAAAAACCACTTCAGGAACCCGGAGCCCAATACTGTGTTCAAAATCCGCCTATCAATAAAAGATTTAGATAGAGAGAAACTGATATATGGTGATTATCATCCAAGAAATACATTACCCTCACAAGGCGAATAAAGGCAAAAAGAGGATCATGATCCATTTGCACATTGATGATACCGTTTAAGTTTATCCTTTGGTTAACTTACTGACATGTACTCATTTACACAAAAATACTTTCGTTATCAGGAACATCACACTATCACCAGATTACACTATAATCTTTTCATTGACAAACGGTTACAACTTTCCTTCCAATTATAAATTATAGTTGAAGGTGCAGAACAGGAATTAAACTATTCATGTTCTGTGCCACTTTTTCATATCTAATCACAATACAAAAAGTTACTATTGTATAATATTTAGACATTATTGTGCATTTCACGCGGTCGATATGTATATTATGATATAAGAAGAAGTAAAAGAATAATCAAGGTCACCCAATGAAAATTCTGTTATAATAAAAGGGCATCATATTATGGCATATAAAAAGGGAACTGGTTTTACATTAATTGAATTACTAGTTGTAATTTCTATTATTGCCTTATTGGTTGCGATTCTGATGCCGGCACTCAGTTCTGCCCGTATGCAAGCCAAACGAAGCGTCTGTACCAGTAATCTGCATTCGAACTATCTGGGATTTACAACCTATATGGCTGATAATGACGGTCGCTTATATGAAATTGGCCTTTATGACAATCCTTTTGGAACACGTTGGGCACGCTTCAGTGATGGAACATGGATGAATTTGGGACTTTTATATTTTAAAAAATATATTGCTGATCCCGAAGTATTTTATTGCCCAGCTCAGACCGGTGATGCCTGGCAATATGAGTCTTATACGACGAACCCGGGGCGCCCATGGGGAACAATACCGGGTCTGGATCCTGATGTACCCGGACCGGCAACAGCGCTTACAGCCGCCGTTCGAACCCCCTATCATTATTTCCCATTGAAACGTCATACCCTGGATTGGTCAGGTTTTAATAGTAATAGTTATCGTAATTATCTTGCAACGCATCAGGCACAACTCAAAGCAGATCAGGCTATGCTATGCGATCAATTACAGGCTGAAGAATGGGGTAAAAAAGTATTTTGTCCCCACGTGAATACAAAAAAAGAGCCGTTGGGTTGGGGATCAGCCTTTGGGGATGGTCATGTCAATTTCTGCGTTAAGAAAGAATTGTTTAACGAAACCAGATTCTGGTCAACATCAAATGGCCCAACCAACAGCTGGATAACTTTTGGTGAGTTCTACCAATTGTTAGAGCCCTAATGATCAAAACAATAAAAATTCCGTCTAAAGGATTTGGAAAACTATATATTGGATGCGAGGATTACACTTCATGATTTGATACTATAATCGAATTTTAATCAACAAATCACTTGGCGAGTATCGGCGTGTCAACTCGTCCTTAATACCTTTTAATCACTTTAATTTCGGAGGTTCTGGAATGAAGAAATTATTTTTATTAGTATGCTTAATGTTTGTACTGAGTATGGTACAAGGGGCGTTGGCATTCAACGGGAGCGTTTACAGTGGTACTTATGTTGATGCGTCTACCATAAATACCGCGCCGGTAGACCCCATTGTTGATTGGTGGAGTACCAGCGTTACGGCGGATAAATGGCGTTTCCGTGATGCTTACGCCAACGCCGGAATCTGGGAATCTAACGGCGCCAGTCCTACGGGAGACAAGCCTATGCTGGCTATGACGATAGGCAGCCTGATCCCGCAAATACCCTACAATTTGTATGTTGTTCAATGGTCTGATCCAGGTTATTGGCGGGTCATGGCCGGTACTGAACCGGACAATCTGATCGTCTATGGTAAAACTTCTGGCCGGGCAACCGGGGCCGTTGAAAGTAATCGCAATGAATATGAAGCCATGTTTGGAACTAAAACGAGTGATGCTGAGGGAAACCTTACTGTATATATTGACGATATTCCCAACTATGGCCGTACCTGGTTTGATGGTGTAGTGTATGCTCCATCACCAGTGGCTTATAATCCAAATCCTGCTCAGAACGCAAAGGATGTGGACAAGTCCGTTATGTTCAGCTGGATGATGGGCCGTAATATCAGCAATCCCGTTGATCCTAATCCTGCTATCACTGGACATTATCTGTACATTGTCCCTGATGAACCCAATTTCGCCCTGGCTACTATGGTAGCAGTGGCCGACCTGACTGACCCGATTGAATCAGGCCCATATCTGCTTGATGCCAATAAAACCTATTACTGGCGATTAGATGAGAGCATTAATGGTTCAGCCGCAGACGATCCCAATACGATAACCGGATTAGTCTGGTCTTTCGAAACGATCAAGACCAAGCCATCGTTCGACGAACCGCTGGGCACCCAGCCCCAGGACGCGTACGCCTTTATAGGCAACAATGCGGTCTTATCCGTCTCTGCCGGAACCACCGGGGGAGAAGGCGGGGACATCAATTATCAATGGTATCGCGGACTACCGGGAGATATCAGTTCGCCCCTGATCGATGAAACGGACCATATCGTCGGCGCGGCCACCTCTGAGCTGACAATCGTCACCGCTATAACGGATCAGGGTACCTATTATTGCCAGGCGACCAATGATGCCGGCTCGACTGATTCGATGGCAGCCAACCTGGTAATCAAACGTCTGATCGCTCATTATCCTTTTGACAATTCTCTGGAAGATATGGTCGGCGATATTGACGGCATTCTATCAGCCGCAACTTATGTTGAAGGAAAAATCGGCCAGGCGGTCAGCCTGAATGGAACTCAAGTAGTCGACCTGGGCCTTAACGCCGCTCCCAACAGCGACCTGGGCGGAGGTTTGGATGCCGGCACTGTTTCCATGTGGATCAATACGACCAATAGCGGTACCAGTTATTATACCGGTACTCGCAATACCGATCCCGATGCGACCAGCTACCGTATGCAGTTCAGCAGCAGCAACAGTCTGGGATTTGTCGTTGCCAATAGCGCGGACAATCAAATCGGATTGGCTGCCGCGCCTAATGACAATCTGCGCAACGGTCAGTGGCAAATGATCGTCGTGACCTGGGATGCCAAAACCGGCGATGTCGCTCTGTATGCCAATGGTAAGCTTCTGAGCAGTCAACAGGACGCTCCGATCAGTGGATTCAATCCCTGGCAGAATGCCATGGTCATAGGGGCTTATAACAATCAGGGCACTCTGCAAAATTTCTATATCGGCGCCATCGATGATTATCGGGTATATAACTACGCCCTGGATGGTTTTGAAGTGGCTCAACTCTTCATCGACCAGAATCCCGGCACTGTCATCTGTGTGGAAAAACCGCAGTATGATTTCAATGATGACTGTCAGATCGATCTGATGGACCTGGTAGAAATGATAGAGAGTTGGCTCGATTGTAATATCGTTTCGGATAACGGGTGTCTGTAACGGTGAAGCCAATATTGAAAGTTAAAACTATACTGAGGATTGATACTCAAGGAGAAATAATAATGAACAAACAGATATTAATTCTGACCCTTTCGATTTTGTTCCTGACGGCAACGAGTGGCTTTGCCTATACGGGTAGTACTTACAGTGGAACCTATTTTGACGCGAGTGTGGATAATACCCAGGCGGCCGATGGCAGCGGGCTCGGCGCCTCTACCGATCAAGCGACTGCCACCGCACAAAAACTCTGGATGATTCGTGGTTTTGAAAACGAAGGTACGATTTATGAAGCCGATAGCAAAACCGGCCAAATTGACGCTCCGATGCTGGTAACAACTATTCCCGGTTTGGATCCGGATAAACCTTATCATATTTATGTCATCACCTGGTCATCCAATGGGACCAGTGATGACTGGCATGTCTATGCCGGATTTTACCCCGATACACTGGCTCGATACAGTCGTCTCAGTAACAGCGTGGCTACTGGAGCTGCCGATGGCAATCGTGACGAATACGAAGGCAATATGGGCATTGGTTTTGCCGATAGCGCTGGCAATTTGAAAGTGTATATCGATGATGATGCTGACAACCAGCGTAGCTGGTACGATGGTCTCGTCTATAAGATGGCATTTGTGCCATACAAACCACAGCCGACGGATCGAGCAACGAATGTCACCCTGAGCGCTCCTTTTTCATTTGAGCCGATGCGGGATCCCAATAATAGTGATGTCCCTGATCCTCGCATTGTGGAGCATCAGATTCGCATTAATACCAATCCGGCCCTGCTGGTCGACCCCAACTTTGTCATTCCTGCCGGCCAGCCCACCACGTTTAGCCCAACGCTGGAAGCCAATGCGACCTATTACTGGCGCGTTGATGAGAAACTCAATGATGGCTCGGTTGTCACCGGTGTGGTCTGGACTTTCGAAACAATTAAGACCATTCCCGATTTCAATCCACCGCTGGGCACCCAGCCTGAAGATGCCTGGATGTTCGTTGGCGAAACGGCGACATTGAATGCCATCGCCGGCACCACCGGGGGCCTGGGTGGCGAATTAAACTATCAGTGGTATGCAGGACTACCGGATGATGAGATTGAGGATCTCGCATTAGCCGATGATCTGAATCACATCACTGGGGCCCGGACCAATACTTTGTCTATCGTCGTGGAGATTGCCGATGAAGGAAGTTACTATTGCGTCGCTACTAATGATGTCGGCATAACAGCTTCGACATCTGCCAAAATTCTGGTTAAAAGGACTCTGGCTCACTGGACCCTTGATGAAGGCGATTATATTGATGGCCAGTATAAAGATATTAGTGGCTCTGAACATCATGCCGACCCCAACGGCATACCCACTTTTGTGGAAGGAATTGATGGCTTGCCCAATAGTGCGGTGCTATTTGGCGATCAGAAAGCCTGGGCTAACGCCGGCACCTGGAATCCTGCTGAAGTCACCGGTCAAATCACCATCAGCCTCTGGACCAATTGGGCCGGGCTTACTTCCTCCATCCAGACTCTGATCAGTAAACGCGACAGTTATGCCACTGATGGCATGTTGTGGGGTTTAAGACGGGATACCAATGGCCAGTTACGTTGGCTGACATATCCCTCAGCTATTAATATTACTGATGGTTTGAAAATGAACCAATGGCAGCAAATAGTTGCAACTCATGATGGTACAATTGGCCAATTATATATCAATGGCGAACTGGCTGGTCAGGCCAATATGACGATGACCACCGGTACTAGTGCAACCATGTATATCGGTGATCTGCAAGGAGACATGGCCTACTTGTTCAATGGCGTTATGGATGACATCCAGATCAAGAATTATGCTATGGACGCCTATGAAGTAGCACAATCTTATGTCGATGTCATCACAGACGCGGTCATCTGTGTTGAACTGCCCGCCAACGACTTTAATGAAGACTGCAAGGTCGATCTGGCCGATTACGCCCTGTTCGCGCTGGATTGGCTGGAATGCGGCAAGGCGCCATTATCGTCTTGTGATTAATTAGCATAATTGGCATCAATTTTTTCAATCCATTACCTCTATGATCAGGAAGGTTCGCCCCGTCGCGAACCTTCCTGTATTCCATTACTAAACCGGAGAAGATGACGAATGGATATATACCGACCAATACTTACCTGCCTGGCTTTTCAAATAGTGACAAGTCTATTTTGGGGTCTTCTGTCAGCCGCTGAACCTATGGTTTTCAATGACAATGCTGGCTGGTGCTGGTATCAGGATGAACGAGTCATCGTTCATGATAACAAACTGATCATGGGATCCGTAGCAGACGCTTCCGGTCCAGATGGTTCAAGTCGAGATGGAAATATAGAAGTAACAACCTACGATCTGAATAATGGAGGCATGCCTATAACGTTTGTATTACATGCTAACTTACAGGGGGACGACCATGATCTGCCAGCCTTTTTAGCTCTCCCCGACGATCGGATTCTCGCAATGTACAGCAAGCACAGTTCTGATCGCTATATTCGCCGACGAATTACTTCCAATCCCAATGATACCTCACAATGGCAACCAGAACTGATTGAAGAACGCAATGCCAGTGTCTGTTATTCGAACCTCTTTCGTTTGAGCGCTGAAAATGGCCGGATATATGATTTCTATCGCGGAGAAAATTATAATCCTAATTATATTGTCTCCGATGATGACGGTCAAAGTTGGTATTACGGTGGGCATCTTATTCGCAAAGATGGGCATCGGCCTTATGTCAAATACGCTTCAAACAATATCGATACGATCCATTTCATTACCACAGAAGGGCATCCTCGCAATTATGATAACAGTATCTATCACGGATATATTTTCGATGGGGGAATTTATCGATCAGATGGAACGAAAATCCAAAACCTAACAGATGGTCCGGTTGCTCCCGAACAGCTTACTAGAGTATTTCCAGGCGATGCGGATAATGTCGCCTGGACTACTGACATCCATTTGGATATTAATGGAAATCCTTATATTGCCTTTTCCGTCCAGAAAGATGGCGCCGGTTTGCCATCCGGCCAGGGTGGTTTCGATATCCGCTACTATTATAGCCGCTGGGATGGTTCTGGCTGGCATGTTAGTGAAATGGCCTATGCCGGCACGAAACTTTACGCAGGTGAAGATGATTACAGCGGTCTGGTTGCCCTTGATCCACAGAATCCTGACATCGTCTATATTTCTACCGATGCCAATCCCTATTCCGGAGAACCGCTGGTTAGTTCAGCTGACAGTCAACGTCATTATGAAATATTTCGAGGTACTACCACTGATATGGGCGAAAACTGGACCTGGGCACCGATTACCCGAAACTCAATACAGGATAATATTCGCCCGATTGTTCCGATCTGGGATGGACCTTATACTATATTGCTCTGGACACGGGGTAAACTAACTACATTTACCAATTTTAATCTGGCAATTGTCGGTTTATTCGATCCCCAACCGATTGATCCAGATGCACCTTTTATTACCAATTCTCCAGATGATATCCTGGCAAATGAAGGTGACACCGTTACTTTTGCTGTCGACGCCATAAGTCCATTGTCTATGCACTATTACTGGTATAAACAGTCTGAATCCGGGCCGGACGCATTAATTGCCATCGACATCAAAAATCTGATCCTGACAGCAATCACATCAGCAGACCAGGGCATTTATTATTGCGAAGTGGTCAACTCAGCCGGAACTGCCCGTTCGGCATCTGCACGCCTGACCATAGGCGGCCTCATCGGGCACTGGCCGCTGGATGGCAACTATCAGGATACCAGTGGGAACCATCGTAACGCTTCTCCAGGGGGCGCCCCCAGCTTCACCCAGGACCGATCGGTAGGCACTGATGCTACTTATTTTGATGGCAGTTCCTGGCTGGATTGTGGTTCAGATAGTTCATTTGATTTATCCACGGGTGGCACTGTTTGCGCCTGGATCAAAACGCCATATCTTGACAATGCCTGGGCCTCCATAGCAGGTAAAGGCCGCTGGACCTGGCGTTTATGCCGGAATAATAACACCAGCGCGGCAGCTTACCATATTGACACATCAGCAGGCGCTATGCAAGCCAATGGCGCCACAGCGATTATCGATAATCAATGGCACCATGTGGCGGGCACCTATGATGGCAATACCCTCACTCTTTATGTCGATGGCCACGTTGACGTCGCCGTTCCAGCCTCAGGTACCATTTCCCCGCAACCAGATCCGTTATGGATTGGGGGGCGTAGTGATGCCGGGCGATACTGGAATGGCATTATTGATGATGTTCGGATTTATTCTTATGCTCTGCCGGCCGAATCAATTGAAGCCTTGTATTTAAAGAAAGAATGCATGTCCTTCAGTCCTTACGATCTCAACCGGGACTGTATTGTTAACATACTCGATTTGGCTATCTTCACCGAATCCTGGCTGGAGTGCAACCTGATGCCTCGGGAAAATTGCCAATAGGCCCCTTTAATTCTGGATTGTAGTGAATTTAAAGCCCGGAATTTTGCGGTTCCGGGCTTTCTTACTGATCAATTAGCCATCGATAATCCGCTTGCATTAGCAACAGTCGTATCTTCTTAAAATTCAACCAGTTACAGCAGTGCTTCTCATTATCAAATCAATAAGTACTAACGATAAGGTATAAAAATAATTTTTTTGACTCCAAAATTCTGATATTATCGTCTATCCCAAATGCAGTTCAATTTAGCAAGGTGTTGAGATTAATCGAGAAATCGGTTCGTTACTATCTGTATGACCTCTAAAAAATCAAAACCTGATGAGAACTTTCTGGCGTTGCTGATGGCCAATCAGAAACGGATTTTTGGTTTTATCCAGTCCCTGATACCCAGCGATTCTGACGCGGATGACCTGTTTCAGGAAACGGTCATGTACATGTGGCGTAATTTTGATAAGTACAGGTCCGGTTCCAACTTTTCCGCCTGGGGTATTCAGGTGGCCCGTTACCGCATTATGAAATTTCGTGAAAATAATAAAAAATCGTGTCTGCATTTTAATGATGAGCTCTTCAACCGTATTCTGGAATACACCGAAAAGCAATCGCCCGATATGGTTACTGAGCAACTCAAAATACTGGATGGATGTATTGATAAACTGAAAGAGACTGATAAGCAAATTATCCGAATGCGATACAGCCGCGATATGACCACCCAAAGCCTGGCCAATACCTTTGGCCGGACGATTCAAGGGCTTTACAAAACCATTGCACGTATCCATCTAGTGCTGGTGGAGTGTGTCAAACGGTCTATCGCCGCTGGAGATACCCGATGAATACTGATACCGCACTTAAATTTAAATTAAGCTGCCTGATCACTAAATTGCTGGATCAGACCATTGACGAAGCAGAATTTCTGGAACTGGAACAAACGATTAATAATGATCCGGTTCTTTTTGCATTTTATATCGACTTTATGACGGTTCATGCCGGTTTAAAATTATCAAGGGATATCTCGATCAACAGTCACCCTGTCATGGCGGAAGTAGCCAGCCATGTTCCTGAAATTCAAGTTGAAACCGATCCCGCCATGCTGGAGGACACCCGCTGCTTCGCGGAAATCGTCGAAGCCGACATCGACAGGCTCAATCGCACGGAAGATTTTGATAAACAAGAGATTAATGACATTACACCTGTCAGGCCTTTGCATCGTACGCGTCCCAGTCGAGTGCAGTTACTAAATGTCATTATAAAAGCAGCGGCCATTATCCTACTGTGTCTGGCCATCATTGGTCTGGACCGCTGGATTATGCGTGAAAGCGCCATTCATCCCCGCCGGGTCGTGGCACAACTGATTGATCAGCTCGATGTCCAATGGGATAAAACCAGCCGGCTACCACATAATGACGGTCGGATGAGCCAGGATACCTATCAACTCAACCAAGGATGTGCCCATATTCGATTCAACAGCGGCGCTGAAGTTCTAATTGAAGGTCCCGCCCAATGGGTACTTCTGGATGAAGATGCCATGCAACTTAATACCGGCCGCGCCTATGCCAATGTCCCCGAACAAGCTATTGGTTTCGCCATTAAAACAGATCAAGCCAAAATTATCGATCTCGGTACGGAATTTGGGGTTGAGGTGGATCGCGATCGAAATACGCAACTTCACGTCATAAAAGGCAAAACATTGCTTATTTCCGGCATGGAATATGACAAAAAGGCCCAATGTGAAGTAACATTCGGCCAGGCCCGGCAAGTGAACCCGATTGGCCAGGTTAAAACTATTGCCCTGGATTCTCACCGTTATGTCCGTCAAATCGATTCCCACAGCCATCTGAGGTGGAAAGGTCAATCTTCTATCGATCTGGCCGATATTATTGGAGGTGGAGACGGTTTTGGAACCGGGCGCCGTGGAAGTGGAGTGAACCCGGCAACCGGTCAACCGGTTATATTTGATCAAAAAAAGCTGGTTTTACTCTATACCGGATCTTCTCCCGCAGATTCGAATCCATTTATAGATACTGTATTCGTACCCAAAATCGGCAGCGAAACAGTTATCTCGACATCTGGTCTGCATTTAAATGATCTGCCTCAGACTGATGGGCGTTGTTATGCCAATATCATCAATCAAGGCGAAATACTTTATTATGGCATGGGATTGCCTTCGGGTCCCTGCTCCAGTCGGTGTGTCATGGCTGGTCAGGCTTATGGTATCGATAATCAGTCGGCTATCTATATGCACGCCAATGCCGGAATCACTTTCGACCTGGCCGCAATTCGGGAGAAATTGGGATCTTCGCTGCAACTGACCGCATTTCGCTCCCTGGCAGGCGTGCCTGATGATTTGATTAAAGACGCCGAGCATGGCAGCGCCAGTATCGATATCTGGGTTGCCATTGACGGCGAAATCCGGCAACAGGCGCTCAAACAGCTTTGTGGCAGTGAACCACTCGAAATCGACTTGCCTCTTACCGGCAAAGAACGGTTCCTGACACTGGTCATTACCGATCATGGCGATGGTTCCGGAATGGACCTGGGATTATTTGCAGAGCCATCCTTAGTCATCAGTCAAATAAATGATTAACCTTTGTAGTTTATGTAAATTAGCGTCATATCGAAATAAAGAACTCGTACCGGATGTTCCGTGTAAGACACCCGGTGGAACTAGCAATGGAGTTTAATACACAGGAGTAATGTTATGAAAAATGGAAAAGTGTTCTGGCTTGGTTTATTGACCACAATACTGGCACTGGGATTCTCTACTCTCCATGCCGCGGAAGTATTCAATGACGGATTCGAAGCGGGTAAAACGTTTGGTGACAATAACTGGGATAGCAGCGCGAGTGTCTCATGGGCGTTGTCTTTCAGCGGCTATGGTAATCCACAAAATTATGCCTGGGGTGGAGGCGGCTCGACCACACGTGAAAATCTGGTTTCCGGAACGATTGCCAAAAATACCGGTTATGTCATTCAGGCCAACGATTTACTGACTTTGCAGGTAGATGTCAGGAATATGACAAATATAGTTCGCGACAGTTCATTGCTGGCCACTTTATATTACATGGACGGCGATCAGAAAATGATCATTGGCAGTGGCGAGATTTTTGAAGGCGATTTACCGCCGAGTGTCTGGACTGAAGATCTGATTCCAATTATTGCCAAAGTACCTCTAGCGGCTGTTGGCAAAAACCTTTACGTTTCATTTGCCGGCGGTCCCAATTCCTGGAATGGCACTTCAGCTCAACGTTTGGGAATTGACAATGTGATTATCAGTCAAACTGAATCGTTAAAGGCGTTAAACGTCTCTCCGGCCAATGGCGCCGAGGAAATCGCTACAGGCAGTTCGATTAACTGGGAATGTGCCCGTGACAAGGCCAATCCCAGCCAGCCGGCTCCTGCTATTGAGGAACTTCAGGTCTGGATAGGAACTGATCCCAACCTGGTACTGGTCGCCACTCTGGCAGCCGGTACAGAAACTTATCAACCAGAATTGGTTACGGATACGACTTATTTCTGGCGAATTGACACGATTGTACCTGATCCCAATGGTTCCATCACCGGCGATGTCTGGTCTTTCTCTACAACCCGTACCCTGGCAGATATCGTCCAGCAGCCCCAGGATACCTTTGTTTTTGAAGGCCAGACTGCCACAATCAGTCTGGTAGCCACTTCACAGACTCCATCCGGCTATGCCTGGTATAAAGGTGAACCGGGTGATACTTCGGTGTCTATTGGCACCAATTCGCCGGTTCTGACACTTGAAAATGTAACGATGGCTGATGAAACCAGTTACTGGTGTCAAATCACTAATTCAGCAGGAACCGCCGATTCTGAAGCGGCCACCCTGTATATTAAACGCATGCTGGGTCACTGGAAGCTGGATGGCGATCTGACCAACGCGTTGGGTGATGGGTATGATGGCACGATGGTCGATCCTAATTTCGCTGAAGGCATTGACGGCAGTGCGGTCAATTTAATGGCAGATGGTCGATTTGTTACCATAGCTGATAGCGAAGATTATTTCAATACACCCAGTTTTACCGTTACCTGTTTCGTTAAATCGGGCAGTACGGCCTCTCTCAGCGCCATTCTCAGCAAACGTGAAACCACTGCTGGTCAGATTGGCTGGTTTATGTACACCCAGAGCGGCGCCGCCAGCGGTGAGCTGGAAGGAATTGGAATCCTGACTGGTACAAATATATTAGGCACCAAGTGGCACATGATTACGATGGAATTTGACAGCTTGGCGCTGGAATTCCGGTTATATGTTGATGGAGTTCTAGCGGGAACCCAAGCTGCAAACGGCCCGTTTGTTCACAGTGGCAGTCCGTTGATTTTCGGTACCGCGTCGCCTATCAGCACTGCGTACTTCACCGGTTTGGTTGATGATGTCCGGTTCTATAATTATTCACTGAGCGCTCGTGAAATTGCTGAAATTTATCATGATTTCACCGGCGAGAGTTTCTGTTACGCCAATCCTCAGTTTGACGTTACCGGGCCGGAAGGCACTCCGGACTGTGTCGTTGACCTGTTTGACCTGGCTGCGTTTACGGTTTCATGGCTGGAATGCAATATGATGCCAGAAACCGATTGCAACTAAGCCATCCTTGATGTAAATTTCACTATTCCGGCTGGAGCGAAACTTCAGCCGGAATTTTATGTTTATTTATTTACTGAAATTACCTTTCTCCTCTTTATCAGAATCACAAATACATAAAATAAAGGTTCCCCTATGACCGCTAGAAAATTCACGCCGTTTGTTACCTGCCTGATTGCCGCATTAACCGTGTTATTTATTCAACTGTACGCTCAAGCGGCGTCACTCCTGGTAGAAGCAGAGAGTTTTGCAAATCGGGGCGGCTGGTCGCTCGATCAGCAGTTTATGCCGAATATGGGTTCACCCTATTTATTAGCTCATGGTCTGGGTGAACCGGTCGAAGACGCGGTAACGACGGTTACTTTTCCGGCGGCGGGTCAATACCAGCTCTGGGTACGAACTAAAAACTGGGTACCGGGTGACTGGGAGGCGCCGGGGCGTTTTCAGGTTATGATCAATAACATGCCGGTTATCGCTACTTTTGGCACGGAACCGGGGTGGACCTGGCAGGCGGGCGGTTCGGTTACGATCAATCAGCTTACGGTTGAAGTACGTCTTAAAGACCTGACAGGATTTGATGGCCGATGTGACGCCCTTTATTTCGATACCAATCCGGCGGCGGCGCCGGTTAACTACGATCCGGCGAATCCTGCTATTGACCGGCAATGGCGTAATCAATTGCGAGGCCTGCCGCAAACTCCGCCTGATGGCGGGCGATTTGATGTGGTGATTGTGGGCGGTGGTATCGCCGGATGCGCCGCGGCACTGGCTGCAACTGAACAGGGTATGCAAGTCGCGCTGATTCACGATCGCATGGCGCTGGGAGGCAACGCCAGCAGTGAAATTCGCGTGCACACCCTGGGTGTTTATGGGGCCGGTCAGCATATTCTGGAAAAGATCGACACGGAACATTATCCCAACGGCAGTCCGGACGCACTGATTGATGAGGCCAAACGTCAGCAGGCGATGGAATCGGCAGAAAATCTGACGATGTTCCGGCCGTATCGCGCTTATGATGTAGTGACTGAAGGCGCGAAGATCGTCAGTGTGGATACCAGTTCAACGATTACGGGTGAGGCGTTGCGGATTCGATCCGACATCTTTATCGATTGTACCGGCGATGGCTGGATCGGCTACTGGGCCGGGGCTGACTATCGCTATGGGCGTGAGAGTAAAAATGAATTTAACGAAGGCTGGAGCACCCATGGTGAACTCTGGTCGCCGGAAACACCGGATGACCGGATTATGGGCGCTTCGCTGCTGTGGTATTCGTCGAACGCTTCATCGGCAGTGGCGTTTCCTGAGGTGCCCTGGGCGATGGATGTGGCTAAGGACCACGTCGCTTTGAATGGGGAATGGTACTGGGAATACACCGATAACGCCAAGAATCATATCGATGACGCCGAGGAAATCCGTGACCATGTCCTGCGGGCGATTTATGGTTCGTTTGCCAACGCCAAAAAGAATGGCAGTAATCCGAATCGTAAGCTGGACTGGGTTGGGTATTTGAGTGGCAAACGGGAATCCCGCCGTCTGATGGGTGATTATATCTATACCATGAACGATGAAGTCAGCGGAACACAGTTTGAGGACGCGGTGGTGGAAGAGACCCGTGAAATCGATGTTCACTTTCAGCAGAAGGAAGAAGGCAGCCAATACGACTTTCTTTCGGAAGCGCTTTATCGCAGTGTGCCGCGTTATTATGTGCCGTTCCGGTGTCTTTATTCGCGGAATATCGAGAACCTGATGATGGCCGGGCGGTGCTTCAGTTGTTCTCATGTGGGTCTGGGTGGGCCGCGGGTGATGCGGACGACGGGGCAGATGGGTATTGCGGTTGGGTACGCAGCCAGTTTGTGCAAGAAATATCATACGACGCCGCGCGGGATTTATCAGAACTATCTGGCCGCGTTGAAAAAACTGGTGTATAAGACCTCTCCCCCAACCCCGGAGGGCTGGCCTGAAAAGATCGGGCCGAATATGGGGCCGGCGGCGACGGTGATTGTTTCGAGCAATTATAACGCCAGTACCTATCCGAAATCGAATTTGAATGATGGCAAAGCGGATATCAGCACCAACAGTACCCGCTGGCTGAGCAGTGGATCGAGTATACCGGATACGATCGATTATATCTGGAGTACGCCCCGCTGGATCAGCGCCTGCCGGATAATCAGCGGTTATAAAAACGGCAGTGTCTGGCAGGATCCGATTGGGGGATTTAAATTTCAAACGTATCAGAACGGCGCCTGGATCGATATTCCCGATTCCGGCGCCTTGAGTAATACCCAGATCAAATGGTTTGGAACCTTCCGGCCGATTCAGAGCGACCGGATACGGCTGCTGGTCAGCACTACCAATATAGATATTTCGCGTATCTGGGAAATTGAGTATTACCACCCTATCGCCGATCTTTCTCATGATGGTTATGTTGACCTGAGCGATTTGAAGATTGTTTCGGCTGACTGGCTGGAGGAGCAAAGCGGTCTGGCCGCGGATCTTGAGCCGGATAACGCGGTCAATATCGATGACCTGATCTTTCTGAAGGATTTCTGGCTGTGGCCGGAATATTGATTGCGCAGCGGGTCCGGCTGGATTGAATTTTTTGTTCAATCCATCGGGTGTAATACTCGGGTTGTGGTGGTTGGCGTTAGTTTATTTCTTATCCTCCTGGATGGGGATGTCGGCCGGGGGTTTGGTGGGGATGCCGAGGGCGTGGAGGGCTTCTTCGCCGTTCTGCTGGGAGAAGGTGTTGAGGGCTTCGTAGCGGTTGCAGGCGTAACTGAAGACCTGGTCGTCAGTTACGCTGTGGTCTTTCATCAATTCGGGGAGTCGGTCTTTGATGTATTCGGGGGCGAGTTTGGCTTCGCTGGGGTGCGTGGGGATTCTGGGCGGGTCGGGGATGTGGACGCGGGGTAAATCGGGAAATGGGTACTCCGGGGGGTAGGCATTGGGTTCGTTTGGTTTTTGTTGTAATTGCAACTGTTGCAGGAGCTTAAGATTGGCCTGGAAGGTTCGGTTGAGGTGGGCTTCGTAGCGGGCCAGGCAGTTGAAAGCGGGGGTTTCGAGGGTGAAGGCGGTGCCGACTTCGTTGTGGCGTGGCAGGTAGATGCTGGAGTGGGCAAAGGGCTGGTCGATGACGGTGTCTTTGCGGATTTCTTCGTTGGTGAGGCGGAGTTTATAGACGCGGGCGTCGATCATTTCGGCTTCGATGCGGCCGAGGCGTTCAAGGCGCCAGGCGGCCGAGACGATCTGGTCGGCGATGTGGCGCTGGAGGTAGGTGGTGGGTTTGAGATCCTGCAGCAATGCGGCGCGGAATTCGAGGTAGGTGAGTTCGGACTCGCCGGGGACGATGAGGTGGGCGGGGTCCTGGCCGCTGAGGCCGTGTTTGATGGCGTTTCTGGATGAGATGGCCTTGCCTTCGGGGGTTTTGGGGCCGGTGGATTTCTGGGCGTTGCGACGGTTGGCGCGTAGTCTTCTTAGGGAAGATGACATGGTAGTACCTCCTGTTTAGAAATTTAAAGTTTAGAATTTAAAATGCAAAATTGTGGTATCCGCCACAAGGCGGATGGTTTTTTTATTTTTCGTTAAGCTCGATATATTGTTAGGGTTATGGCAATATTTTAACCCATTGGCTTTGTTTCGTTTTCTGTTGGTATTCGCTGCGCTCATGGTTAGTTTTATCTATCTCTTTTGCGAGATATCCTGTCGGTACGCCTCTGCGAGGCGTGGGTTTAAAAATTTTCTACGCTGGTTCGGGTATTCCCGCCAATGAATTGGCGGGCTATGCGCTTTTGATCACCTCCTGAGGCGGACCTTCGGTCTCCGAGATATTATTTGTATCCGCCTTGAGGCGGATGGTTTTATATTTTTCGTTAAGCACTATTCAATTTGGGACTCACAAGGCGATAAATCCACCCACAAGCTGCGCTTGAAGATGGCATCCAGGGTATGAATAAAATTTCGTTATCCTCCTGTTATTGTAAAGGTTAGGGTGATATTTTTTATCGTTGGCTTCGTTTCGTTTTATGTTGGTTTTCGCTGCGCTCATGTTGGTTTTATCTATCTCTTTTGCGAGATATCCTGGCGGTACGCCTCTGCGAGGCGTGGGTTAAAATTTTAAAATCATGTTTGTTACCCAGGGTGGTGCTCATCCCGATGGATCGGGATTCGCTCTGCCCTGGGCTATTTTATACTTGCCCGTTGGGCTGCTTTGGGTATCCGCCGGAGAGCGGATGATTTTTTAAATTTCGCTAAGGTCAATTTATGGTTGAGGTTAGGGTGATATTTTTTGTCATTGGCTTTGTTTCGTTTTGTGTTGGTATTCGCTATGCTCATGGTTGTTTTATCTATCTCTTTTGCGAGATATCCTGGCGGTACGCCTCTACGAGGCGTGGGTTTAAAATTTTCTACGCTGGTTCGGGTATTCCCGCCAATGAATTGGCGGGCTATGCGCTTTTGATCTCTTCGAGATATTATTTGTGGCTCATCCGGTTAATGAGTAGTTTTGGTTATGGATATGATGGATCCGGAGATAGAAGTATTCCTGATCGCGGTAGCCATGAGCCATTCGTTGCAGGAGGCCGATTTTACGGTTATTGACTTCGACTTTGCTGGTGCTGATGGGATGGTCATACCAATTGAGCAGGAAGGGTTTCCAGAGTTGCAGTTGTTTGGCGGCATCCAGCAGGATCCGAATCCCGCTGGTTTGCGCCTGGCTGATCCAGCGTTTAAGTTCCTGTTCAGCCAGCGGAGCCGTGATCGCATCAAAAAGGAGACGGAGCCGTTCTTTCATGTAATAGGCGGTGGCCAGCGGCTGGTTGAGTTGCAGAGCCTCCTGCAACCGGTGCCGTTCATCTTTGGCGCTATCGGCATGGGATTTAAGGTTCTCCGGCGCTTTGAGCAGCAGCCAGCGGCTGCCTTTAAGTACCGCTTTGCCCATGGTATCGGCCTCCCGGTACAAATCCCGGCGTAAACTGGTCAGTTTGTCGTTAAACCATTTGACCAGATGAAAATGGTCCAGCACCAGTTTGGCTTGCGGCAGTTCTTTCAGGACACTGGTCATAAAACCACTGGCCATATCGGTAGCCACCGCGGCAATCACCGCCCGGCTGCGTCGGACACGCCCCCAGAATCCCACCAGGGCCTCTTGGCCTTTGCCCTGGCCGATATGCAAGATTTGTCCGCTTTCCAGGTCGGTTACCAGCGAGATGTATTTGCTTTTCCTGCCCAGATACAATTCGTCAATCCCCAGATAACGAACCTTTTTCAGGGAAATCTTTCGGTACCGTCGACCTAGCCAGGACTTATGAATCGATTTGATGGTATCCCAGCTTAAGCCGGTCCGTCGGGCCACCTCTTGCAGGGAAGCCGCCTGACATAAATCGATGACATACCGTTCCAACGCATGGGTGTAATGCTTCTTGGGGTCGGCAAATGGCAGATGAGGCTGACGAATGGCCCCGCACGCCAGACATTTCAATCGGGGAATAGTGACAAGCAACTCCATTTGACGCAGACCGGCGGGTACCATGGCAAACCTCCGGGCCTTGTGACCGAAGTAAATGAAATTACGGGAGTTACAACAAGGGCAACGCAGACTATCCGCCGGCAAGATGCCGTGAATCACGCTCTTGCCCGCAAAAATATTCTGTCTTTTGGTATTGAACACCTCGAACACCAAAAGTATGATACAACATACTTGTGGACATGACTTTAGCTCCTAATATGAGGTTTTATTTTTTTCCTCAAACAGTAAAGTCATGTCTCTCTTTTTGCAACATTAACTACTCATTTTTCGGAAGAACCTTATTTGTATCCGCCTTGAGGCGGATGGTTTTTTATTTTTCGTTAAGCACTATTCAATTTGGGACTCACAAGGCGATAAATCCACCCACAAGCTGCGCTTCGCTACGCTTGAGGGTGCCACAGTTTATGCGCAGAATGTCTCTGCGGGCGTGGCCGGTTGGGGCGGGGCACGCCGGGGTTGGGCGGGTGGTTCGGGATCATTTAAGTCGACTTAGGGATTATAGACCGAGTTTTCTTGTAAGGCAATAAAAATATTATGTTTTTATTTTATCTAACATAATATTTTTGCTTTTATGATTTTACAGCGGATCCGTTTCAGGCAAAAAAGTCCGGCAGACTTATTCTTAATGGTTTATTGATTAGTGATTTATGTTGATTTTGGAAGTTGTTAGCAAAATAATATACACTGTATTTTATAATGTTAAAATTTGCTGAATTGCCAAACATTCGTTTTGTGACTAAAAATAAGGTCAAGAAAAATTCATGCGATGGCCCTGTGAGTTATGGTCTCAAAATATTGTAAAGTATATTAAATTGGTATAATTCAGGTCATTCACATTTTACAAAGGAGTATCCAAATGATAGGTCAGAATATTACCAATGCAATGCAAGAACGAAGCAATGAAGAGCTTTACGAAATAATAGCTTATGCTGAAGATGGTGATTACATTCCAGAAGCTATTTTGGCGGCTAAGAAAGAATTAGAATCTCGAAATCTTGATAATGATACATTGCATGCAATATCAGAACATGTCAAAGCGCAAAGAGAACTTAAGAAAGAACGTGCGAAGGAACCGTTATCATGGCCTGCACGTATTGCGTTCTTTATATTTTCAGGTGGCATTTTGATCGTTATATTGATTTTCATATCTTATTCTATGGAATCAAAAGGATATAAAAGAAAGGGCTCAGAATCTAGGACCACTTCTTTTTGGGGATTCATCTTCTGGTGCGTAATTGCATTCATGATATTTAAAGGATATAAACGGTGATGTAAATTTATCTCAAGCATGCAAATTAAGACTTATGATAAATGGGAAAAGAGTGTTTAAAATAGAATCAGGAAAATTAACATATGATCATTTTCACCAGAATGGGCAGATTCAAAATATTAATTAAGAATTTACTTTGATGCCAATTATCTTTATAGCCTGACCGGGTAACCAGAGGTTACCTATCCTATGTAAATTATTATGCTTTACCCAGTATCTAAAAATAATAAAGAAGGGTATATCACAGCAGAAGGTGATATCGCTATACCCTTGGAATTTGATGTTGCAAACTTTTTTTCGGAAGGTTTAGCAGGAGTCAAGATCAATGGAAAATGGGGTTATATTAATGAGTCTGGGAATATAAAAGTAGCTCTAAAATATGATTGGTGCTGGCCATTTTCTTGTGGTTTAGGACTTGTGGAAAAAGGAAAAAACAAATACTTTATTGATAAAGACGGAAACGTTGTAATTAATATCAGCTTTCAGACATGTCGATCTTTTGAAGACGATTTAGCTTTTATCAAATCGTCAGATTATCCAACAGGCGCTTTTATTGACAAACTTGGGGAGGTTGTATTGTCAGATAAATTTTATCTTCTATCACATCATTCTCAAGGCTTGATAAACTGCGCGGAAGTTGGCAATCCCTCGCAGGTTAATTATGAGAAAAATTGGGGTTATATCAATAAGTTTGGTGAGTATATCATTTCTCCTCAATATTATTTTGCCTATCCATTTTCTGAAGGTTTGGCAGCAGTATCTTTAAACCATGAATCATTATTTTGTTTTATTGACACGACCGGTAATATTATTATTAAACGCGAGTTCGAAGGTGCAAATCCCATATTTTCTGAAGGATTATGCATGGTTTACGGGGACGGATCGTATGGATATATTGATAATCATGGAGAACTCGTAATACCATATCAATTCTATTATTCAGGCCCTTTTTCTGGAGGAATGGCGGTTGTCAAATTTACTGAAGAAGCAAAATATGGCTATATAAATAAATCTGGCACTATAGTTATTGATCCAATATTTGATAGCGCTCAACCTTTTTGTGGCGATTTGGCGTATGTTGTAATCGGTAAGGATATAGAAAGTTCCCGGATTGGTTATATCAATAAAACTGGGGACTTTATTTGGGAACCTGCCAGATAAATTATGCCCGGTAAGATTTCCTTATTCATGTAGCATTGTATTTATTCTAGCCTATAAATGACTCTATCATCGGTATTCGCTACGCTCATGGCTATTTCTATCAGGGCACCACGGCGGATCCAGGACATGGGCAAATTTAAATTAGCCCATCCTAATACGTGACTAGGAGGCAGTTAATCAATATAAAGAAATAATACGTTCTTTTTTTGTAGGAAGTTGTATTTTAACTTCATTTGGGCTAATAAAAGTCGGTGATGATAAATACATATTACGTAAAATATCCATAGGATCATCCGGCAACCATCCTGCTGGTACATTTACATTAACATTAATTCGATTATATTTACTTGAATTCATTTCGCGCCATATTATATGGCCTATATTGAAAGTTCCCCCTCTAGAAGGTTCATCGGGTGCATCAGACCACCAACAACCCGCTCCGAATGACATAGCTAACACACTTCCATCTATATTGAATACAGGCCCCTGTATGAAATTGGAATTTGTTTTGAAACCCATTTCAGCTAGCTGTTTAAGCACTCCGCACTCCCACGAAATAAATTCAATGCCAGACTCACATTGGTCCTGCCATACGATACAAGCTTTTTTCTCAATCGGTGATGGTACAATATCTATTAACCAACCCATAGGAATAAAAATCTGTAAATGAGAACTATCATCTAAATCAGGCCATGAAAGCCTTCGAACAAAATATTGATATTCGCTTTCTGTCGGTGTTGCGTATAAATTAGGGCGGTTGGCAGTTGTGTCGTATTTTGTTTCGAGGACTAGCAATTCCTTGCCGTTTTCAATCCAACAAATTGCATTTACACGATCCGGGCACCAAATAATATTTTTTGTTTTTACATCCCATATCGCCGCCCGTTCATTTGTATATCCGTAATCTGAAATTACTTGCATAGAAATAAACTGGTTTGAAGGATGAATATCTAAACAAGCAACAGGAAAATTGCCATCTAAAGATTCCCAGCTTTCATCTGGACCGTTATGCCACCTACGCATTATATCCATCCAATCTTATCTGCTAAAATGTGTAAAAATCACTTAGCACTGCCTTTAATCGTTACCAGTTATCTCAACAATTGGATATTTATTATCTCTATCAAAATCTTCACCAGTAAGACACATAATTGCATAACCATACTTAAGAGCACTTATCGAAACGAAGCTCTCTCCCATGCCATCTGACCATTGGTTTTGAGTATCTTCCAATAAATATTGTAATTCTTTATCATTCAAGTCTTCTTTTACAACAAATGTCGATCTCACTTCCAAATACTCATCTGTATCAATATAGTGAAATGACATTATACCACTTCGCTCCAGTTTATTTTGGATTCTACATTCAATTTCATTTTGTTCAAGATAGTCCGTTTGGAAATTATCTTCATAAATAATTCCATCAAGTTTCTGAAGAGTATTTTTATCAATAATACGGTTATCGTCACCATCAAAAACGGCAGCCATACCTTTAATAATTATTTTATTCATTACTATCCTTAAATAACATATTATTCATGTAGCATTTAGCATTGTATTTATTCTGGCCAATATATAACTCTATCATCAGTATTCGCTGCGCTCATGGCTATTTCTATCTATCAGCATGGGCAAATTTAAAATTTGCCCATCCTACTCAACTGACTACCGGCCGGGGTAATGGCAATTTCGGCTGGGAACAGGTAACGGGGATCGCCGCGTTCGGCCAGGCTTTTTAGCATAACATCGAGTTTGAGGGGAACCCGGGCGGCGAAAACCTGTTGGCCGTTCAGGATGACGGTTACGGGTTGATCGAGGTCCAGCATGTGATCGTTGAGGTAGATACGCAAAGGAACCTGGCTGGTTTGAACGCGACTGTTATCGGTTTCTTGTTCCATGGTAAGGCGGATGGTTTGCCGGTCCAGGATGGCATCGATAGCCAGCGGGTATTGGGGCGGGTCCTGGTCCAGGGCGAGCCAGTAGAACTGCGCCTTACGCCGGCCGTGTACCTTGATGACCTGCCAGGTGACGCGGCTGGGCCAGGGGTTTCTATGGTGTTGTAAAAGCCATTGGGGGCAGGGTTGATAATCGATGCCATGGCCCCGGCCGGGCTGGACGTTGATGAGGTAATTGAAACCAGCGGGATCTTCCTTTTTGAGCTGAGCCAGGGCTTCGCCGTATCTGCGGTTCAGACCGATCCGATCGAACATGGTATCGTTTTCTCCGATGTCGGCACGAAAAGCGATGTTCCGCATATTTGGGGGCGGGGCGTTATTTAACGGCTCGCCGCCGGCCATGCTGCCCGCACCGGCCCAGCGGTCCGCCATAAAGGCGCCCAGGCGGTAGGCGGTATAAGCCCCTTCCGAGATGCCAATCAGATAGACCCGGTCGGGATCGACCTGATGGAAGGCAATGGCAGCGCGCACGATCCGGTCGTAAGCATCCTGACAATAGTTGTAATACCAGCGGCCGTCGTTGTCATCGGCCATTCTGGGTACGAAATAAAGGGCATCGTCAGGATAGACCCGGGCCGCCAAGGAGGCCTGGGTGTTCCATTCGCGGGTATTGACCGACCAGCCGTGCGGGGTTGGGGCCCGGCCGCCGGCGGAACCGCCGCCATGTAAGGCGATAAAGAGCGGGCGCGGGCCATCCAGATTGCCTTTGCCGATAAAATAAAAGGGCATGGTTTTGTCGCCGGTTTTCAGTTCGTGAGGCTGTTGGGTTGGGTTGTCGCCTGCTTTTAAGAGCAGCGGGGCCGGGAGTGTTTCGCGCAGGGCCAGGCCAGTTGGGCTTTGCCGATAGGCCTGCCAGAGTTCATCTTTCAGCGGTTCCACCTGATCTTTATTAACCGGTTCGAAATTTTTGACGGCCGGGGGCAGTTCTTTGAGCGGCTCATGATCCAGTGGGAACCAATCAACAATGGTTTTCTGGATCGTTGGGGAAAGCACTGTTGAGGGGCTTTGCGGCTGCCGGGCAGCTGCGCTGTTGGAGTAGAAGATCAATCCTGAAAGCAAACAGAGCCAAGCGGTTCTGATGACAGACAAAAGGATTGGGGAAGGGCCGGTGGTTTTTGAATGACTTGTTTTACTGGCCATAGTGAATGACTCCCCAGTGTTTACTAACAAATATCATTATTTCAGGTATTGATATCATAAAGCAAGTTGGCTATATACGGAATAACAAATTTATTTTCCGGGTATCCTGTTGGTGCAGTTAAGGTTGGGGGGATTTGAGCAGGCGGGAGATTGAGATTCTCATTGGATGTTTGGTTATGATTATAGGAAAGGAAAATCACGGGCAAAGCGCTCGTAGTACGTGGAAGAAAAACATGGGCAGAATGACGGTGCTACGTGGAAGAAAAACACGGGCAGAATGACGGTGCTACGTGGAAGAAAAACACGGGCAAGATGCCCGTGGTACGGGGAAAAAAATCACGGGCAGGATGCCCGTGCTACGTGAGGGGGAATGGATGCCTGGGTTCGATTTAGTGGGCGGGTAACGCCAGGTTGAATACCGGGGTGAATTGTTTGTGCCATTTGTATTGGCAGATATCTTCCAAGGGAACCCGTTCGACATTGGCGCCTTTGAACAAGATATTGATGCCGCGGTTATGACGATCCAGCAGCACTCGAGTCAATTGATTGGGATACATACGATAGCCGGTTCCGGGGATTCCGGAACCCTGTACGTCTTTTAGACTGGATAACAATCCTACTTCGTTATTCTGGGGCCAAGTATCGACCCAACCGCCATCCGATATCAGAGGCACATCATTTTTAGTCGTATCGTATTTCATATAATATTTAGGATCAGTAACATCTCTTTTCTGCATCCAGCCATTTAGTGTATAACTTCCTTCTTGCAGATCCTGAACGTTAGTCTGGCCAGTGTCTAACGCTCTCCATTGCCAGGACATATCACTACTACCGTAACGTGGACTTGTGGCTGGATCTGAATATTTTGAGTTGTCGTATGGACGCGTTGCAGGACAGTTCATAATGGTCATGACCCCTTTCTGGCTGCTTCCCTGCCCTGTGCCAAATTTTTTATCGCCGAAATAGGGCCCCAACTGATAAAACCAGAATTTGCCATTTGCCCATTCTCCTGAAGGGGCATACCAGATATTATCCCCGTTATTGTCTTCGGCGTAGTAACTCCATGCCAAACCGAACTGACGCAAATGCGCGGCGCAGGTGGTGGCTTTGGCCTGATTGCGGGCTTTGCCCAGCGCCGGCATGAGAATGGCGACCAGTAAGGCGATAATAGAAATAACGACCAGCAACTCAATCAGCGTGAAGCCTTTAAGGGATTTGTTTTCCATGTGTATGCTCCTGATTCAGATCCTTAACCTGGCCAGCAATGGGCACCGATACACTTTTCGACGAATATATCATTGAATCTTAACCCCAATGAGTATAAAAGAAAATAGATAAAAGTAAGATAATAATAGATAATCGTAATCTACGTACGCCGGTGGGTGGTTTTTATCAAAACCCGACAGGAATGGGGGATGGTTGACAATTTTTTCACATAACCCCGTTTTGTTAATCAAGTTAGCTGGTACATCCATGCTATTCAGCGCCGATGATGGCGATAAGTCATTTATACCCGTGTAACCGATCAGGTCAAGAATTTATGAGACGATGGGTTGAGATGGGAACTATGGGTTGAAGAGGTTGGTTTCGATCGTAAACAAGAAAACGGAGACAACTGTCAATGTATACTCTTAAAAAGGGCTGGAGACATGCTTGGGGTATGGATTGAAATGGAGACCCGGTTCCCAAACAGAGTATAATAACGTGATTTTGAATAGATGATTATAAGTTCAAAAACAGATAAACGCGCATGAAAACAGCCGCAAAGTAATCTTTTGCGGCCGGAATAGGAAAAACGATGAATAAGGGCTAAAGGGAACCTCAAATAATTCATTCAGGGCTGCAAGCGGTCTGGTGTTCCTCTGGTCTGCGTCACAAAAAACCGTGAATATAGTCAATATGCCCGGTTCTTTGTTCCTTGCCAGAGAAAAACCATCCTCGCTTTCGCCTCTAAAGCAATTTTTAGAGGTACCCTTTGTGAACGCCGGGGTCAGCCGACGTGGATTTCCTGGCGTTTGTGGAGGATCTGGGCCTTGAGCCGCGCCAGGATGGATGAGTGCATCTGGGAGACGCGGGATTCGGAAAGGTCGAGGGTGGCGCCGATTTCTTTCATGGTCATTTCTTCGTAATAGTAAAGGACGATGATGAGTTTTTCGGCACGGGTGAGTCCGCGGGTCATGACATCCTTGAGATCGCGTTTCTGGATTTCCTGGAGTGGATTTTCGCCGCTTTTATCTTCGAGGACATCGATTTCGCAAATATCCTTCTGGCTGTCGGTTTCGAACCATTTGCGGCTGAGCGAGACCAGAGAGACGGCGGTGGCGTCGCGTTTGAGTTTGATGTATTCATCCTGACTGACGCCCATGCGTCCGGCGATTTCTTCATCGCTGGCGCTGCGGCCGTGCTCGCATTCGAACTCTTTGCTGGCCTGTTCGAGTTTGGAGGCGCGACTGCGCACCAGACGGGGCACCCAGTCCATACTGCGCAGTTCATCGAGGATGGCGCCGCGGATACGCGGGGCGCAATAAGTGGAGAATTTGACACCGCGCTCGAGGTCAAAGGAGTTAATGGCATCCATCAGACCAAAAACACCGGCACTGATCAGGTCGTCAAGATCGACCTCATCGGGCAACTTGGCATAGATGCGTTCGGCATTGTATTTGACCAGGAAGAGATATTCTTCCATGAGCCGGTTACGGAAATCTTCTTTACCATCTTTTTTGAATTTAACCCAAATTTTCATCAACTCTTCTTCTTTTTGAGCTTTGTTGACTTGAGTTTTCTCCTTTTGGGTTTTTAGCATTGCTCTATCCTCTCAGACAGGGGTCGATTTTCAGCACTCTTTCTACGGGCAAGGTCGATTCGAATCAGGAATACCATAAAACACTACCAGGCATTCTAGGAAACGGGAACCGGTTCGGCCGCGACAGCCGAATTCGACGATCTGGGCTCCGCCCCACTCGAATCTGCTACCTCCGAGACCTTGCTTTCTAACTGGGATTCCAGGATTTCGATTTCCTGGTTAAAATTTTCCTGGATGACGCGGTCACCCACGACAGAAATGAACAGCCCGAGCATGTAAAAGACCATCATGACATAAAGAGCCCGGGACACAACGGTGGTATAAGAATTCTGCGCGAAGAGTCCGATAATCAGACTCATACTGAAGCCTATAAAAGCCAGGCCAGCACTGCATAATTGTCGAGTCATGCAAGAATTCCTTATAACTTCTTCATTAACAACGTGTTATCTATTACAGTCTCATAAGACGCAGTCTTATGTTATTATCGGCTTAATAATCATCAAAGTTTAAAAGAACCAGTTAACCACCTTACGGAAGAACCCGGAATCGGCATCCAGTCGCGAGTTACCGGAACTAACTTTGCCAGCGAGAGCCAGGATACAATAGCTGGCCTGACACCTGGGATAAGCCAGGACCACCGGCTCACAGAGATTGACCGCGTCACTGACATGGCTATCCCGCAGGATATAACCGGCATCGGCGATCGACAGGGACAAGAAGCGCTGGGCGGTACTGGACAGGCGCTGATAAACCCCCCGCGCTTCGTTGCGAGTTTCAGCCATATTGCACAGAAGCGAGACTTTGGCGCCAGAGGCGTTCAGACTGATGCGTTTGATGAGGGTATAGGCATCGGTAATACTGGTTGGTTCGGGTGTGGTAACGATCAGGCACATATCAGCCGCGTCGCAAAAACACATGACATTGCTGGAGATACCGGCGCCGGTATCGATAATAATATAGTCGGTCTGATGTTCCAGGGTGGAAAGTTCCTGTAAAAGGCGCTGACGCTGGAAATCGCTAAGGTCGGCGGCATCGGCCAGGCCGGACAAACCACAGATCAGATCCACTCCTCCGGCAACGCGCTGGGTGATTTCATCGATATGGCGCTGGCCTGAGATGACATGGGCCAGGTTGAGTCGTGGCCGGACATTAAAGATGACATCCAGATTGGCCAGCCCAAGGTCGGCATCCAAGAGCAGGACCCGTTTTCCTGTGGCCCTGAGGCAGATGGCCAGATTGGCGGCGATATTGGTCTTGCCCACACCGCCTTTGCCGCTGCTGATGGTAATCACACGGGCAGTTTTTCTGGCTTTTCGAACCATTAATCTTAATTTTTCGGCCTGATCAACAATCATCGCTGTTTCTCCATTTTCTCAGGCAGTCAAGCTGTGTATTCTTTGGCGAGATGGGCACTTACCATCCCATCCAGGTTGTGCATGCCGAGCAACATCCGGGCAAGCTTTCGGCCCACGGCCACTTCGATATCATCCGGCACACTCTGACCGGTGGTTATATAAGAGATGGAGGCGTTCATTTTCTTCATAACAGATAATATGACGCCAAAACTGATCGCTTCGTCCAATTTAGTCAGAATGATACGGTCCACGCCGAGCGATTTGAATTTTTCCACGGCGCTGAGCATGTGAGACTGATTGGCCGTACTGGAAATCACCAGGTGAATTTCATCGGGCTGTGCCGCGTTGAGAAAGGTTTTCAGTTCGTGCATTTTCAGTTCGTCGTTCTGGCTGCGTCCGGCGGTATCAATGAGAATGACATCTTTATCGCTCATGGCATCGATCGCGCCGCGCAAGTCGGAGGGGGTTAATACTACCTGGAGCGGCACATCGATAATCTGGGCATACATGCGTAACTGGTCGACGGCCCCGATCCGGTAGGTATCGATGGTAATCAGTCCGACCTTTTTATTCTGACGGAGTTTAAGGTTGGCCGCGATTTTGGCGATGGAGGTGGTTTTACCCACACCGGTTGGCCCAATCAAGACCACCACCCGAGCCCGGCCATCAAGATTTTCGCAGATGGGACCGGCAGTACTGATGATATTGTCAAGGACATTGACAATTTTCTGGCGGACCAGATCGGCGCTCATGATCTGGTTGCCGGTCATGTCGCGCTGGACTTCCTGAATGAGTTCTTTGGCGATTTCATCGGCAACCTCGCGCTGGATGAGGTCGAGATAAATATCGAAAAGTTGTTCGGGCATCTGGGGGGCGTGCAACTGGCGCTGTTCGCGCACCAGGTTTTCGACGAGCTGACGCAACTGGGAAATCTCGCCACGCACCATTTCCTGGCTGATATCCGATGAGATATCCGCCGCGCGCGTGGCTGTTTTTTTAATGGTAGCCGGATCGAGATTGATGCGTTTGCCGGCAGGCTCATTAAGGAGTTCGGGGCCGATCCGTGCAGCGGCGCGATTACTGCGGGCCACGGCGGTATTGAGAGCATTCTTATCGGGAACACTGGCATCCTGTGAGTACATGCGGACGAGCCGTTTATTCACCCCGCCCGATGCCGGTGCGGATACCCGAGGCGGTCTGGCCGACTCGGAAGGTTCGGGTTTGCGGGCGGTAATTTCAACAAACGTTTTGGCGCCCAGGCCAAGCATTCCCCCTTGCTTGAAGGTTCGGGTATGCACAATCACGGCATCAGATCCGAGATGCTGCTTGACCAGGGCCAGGGCTTTTGGCATATTAGCCGCTCTAAAAGTTTTTAATTTCATTGTTCAATCACCACCATACCAACAGACTCAATTTCTGTTCCCTGTACGATCTCGTTATAGGCCAAAACGGCAATATTACTAATATGAGGCGCAATCAAACGGCGCAAGTGTAAACGGATTTGCGGCGAGCATAATAACACGGGCTGTCCACCGAGTTCAATCAATTTTTGCAGCTGTTGACTGGACGCCTGGACAATCTGATTGGCAATCGCCGGAGGCAGGGTCAGGAAGCTGCCACGATCGGTCCTTTCGACATACCGATTCATGGTATCTTCCAACGCGGGATCAATGGTCACACATCGAATTTTACCATCGTCATCACGATACTGCGAACAGATGGTTCTTGCAAGGGTATTTCTGACATATTCCGCCAAAACTTCGAGATCCTGCGTGCGTCCGCCCCAATCGCCCAGGGTTTCGAGAATGGACTCCATATCGCGAATGGGCACGCGTTCTTCCAGCAACGCCTGCAAAATCTTTTGAATGTCCCCGGCTTTCATCGTACCGCCGACGACTTCTTCCACCACGGCGTTGGATTTTTCCTTGGCCGCTTCGATCAGCTTGTTGAGATCCTGGCGGGTAAGCAATTCGGCGGCGTGACTCTTGATGACTTCGGTCAGGTGAGTGGCCAGCACGCTGGAGCAGTCCACCACGGTATAGTTCATCATTTCGGCCTGTTCCTTGCGGCTTTCGGGGATCCAGACGGCCGGCAATCCAAAAGCCGGTTCACGGGTATCAATCCCGGCGATTTTACCGGTGGTGACCCCGGAATCCATGGCCAGATACTGGGCGGGATACACGACCCCCCGAGCGATTTCGATTCCTTTCAGCTTGATGCTATAGGCATTGGATTCGAGCTGGACATTGTCACGAATGCGGATACTGGGAACGATAATGCCCAGATCCAGTGCAATCTGCCGGCGAATCAAAGAGATGCGATTGAGCAGATCGCCCCCCTGCTTGACATCGACCAGACGAATCAGGGCGTAACCGATTTCCATTTCGAGCCGATCGACGGGGAGCAGTTCTTCGATTTTATCGGCCTTGGCCTCGGGCGCCGCTTTCTTTTCCTGTTCGACCCGTTTGCTTTCGGTTTTTTTGTGGCTGGTTTCGATCACCCAGGCGATACCGATACAACTGAAGGCCAGGACACTTAACGGGATAGCGGGAAGCCGGGTCATGGCCAGGAAGACCAGGAAGATCGCCGTGACAATCAAGGCGACGGGTTTGCTGGTGACCTGGGTAATGATTTCAAAGCCCAGATTGCTGCGGGCCGTCGACCGGGTGACCAGCAGACCGGCCGCAATCGAAATAATAAACGCCGGGATCTGGCTGACCAGGCCATCACCAATGGTGAGCTGGGTAAAGACCTTGAAGCATTCGCCCAGGGCCATGCCGTGCTGGAATTTGCCGACAACGATCCCGCCGACAATATTGACCAGGGTAATGATAATGCCGGCGATGGCATCTCCGCGCACAAATTTACTGGCACCATCCATGGCACCGTAGAAATCGGCTTCACGCGAGATCGATTCGCGACGCTGACGGGCTTCGACTTCATTGATGAGTCCGGCATTGAGGTCGGCGTCAATGGCCATTTGTTTGCCGGGCATGCCATCCAAGGTGAACCGGGCGGCGACTTCACTGATACGCGTGGCGCCTTTGGTGATGACCACAAACTGGATAACGACCAGAATAATAAAGATGATCAGTCCCACCATGAGCGAATCGCCCGACACGAAACGCGAGAACGCTTCGATCACCTGTCCGGCCGCCTGCATGGCGTTGGGCGATTCGCCGGCAGTCAGGATTTTTCGGGTAGTGGCGATATTCAGGACCAGGCGGAACAAGGTGGCAACCAGCAGGAGCGACGGGAACACGGAAAATTCCAGCGGGCTCTGGACAAAGATGGTGGTGAGCAGAATCACCGCGGAGAAGGCCAGATTGGCCGCAAGAAAGCCATCCAGCATCCAGGTGGGCAAGGGGATCAACATGACAAAAATCAGACTGACCGCCGCGATCGGCAGGACGAGTTCCCTGCTGTTCATGATCGCGTTCAGCAACATCGTGCGCCGGTTTGTTTTTGTGACAGTTTGAGCCATGTTTGAATTATTGCATTAAGATAAAGGAGTCAGCACAGTTAAGAGGCCACAGAGCGATTAAAGCCCTTGCCGGCCAGCTGGAAGACATAGGCCAGAACTTCGGCGACGGCCTTATACAATTCGGGCGGTACAAAATCACCGACTTCGCAAGCCTTGAACAGCGCGCGGGCCAGTGGTTTGCGTTCGAGAATAGGGACATTGTTATCGAGAGCGATTTCACGAATGCGGCGGGCCATATAGCCGGCGCCTTTGGCGACCACCTTGGGGGCGGCCATGTTTTCGGGATCGTATTTGAGGGCGATAGCCAGTTCGGTCGGGTTGGTCACCACCACATCGGCTTTGGGCACGGCCTGGCTCATGCGCTGATTGGCCAGTTGGCGGGCGACGGCGCGGCGGCGCTGTCTCATGGTGGGATCGCCTTCCATGCGTTTCATTTCTTCCTTGACTTCCTCCTTGGACATGCGCAGGTCGCGCATCATCTGAAAGCGCTGGTAGGAATAATCCGCCACGGCCAGCAGGAACAAAACCAGCGCCATGCGTAATCCCAGCAGGAAGATCATCTGGCCGCTATGGGTAATGACTTCGGTAAAGGCGAGCCCGGACAGACCGATCAGCTCGGGAATAAAACCTTTAATCGAGACGAAAGCGACGGCACCAATAATGATCACCTTGAACAGGCTCATCACCAGCCGGACACTGGACCGCATGGAAAAGAGACGCTGCAAACCAGACAGGGGCGACAATTTGTTGAGATTCGGTGTCAGTGGTTTACTGATAAACAGGAAACCCACCTGGGCCAGATTGACAACCACAGCCACCACCACCAGCACCAGGAAGACCGGCCCCAGGATCATCCAGAGATGGCTGAGTACGATGGGATAGAGTTCTTTCAGCGCGCCCAGTCCATCCAGGTGGACATCATCGAGGGTCAGACACTGTTGCAACAGATCCATCAGGCCCCGCACCATGGCTTTGCCGTAGATATTGAGCATGACCAGCCCGGCCAGCAGTCCGGCAGCGGCGCTGAGGTCCATACTGCGGGCGATCTGTCCCTGTTCGCGCGCCTCCTGGAGTCGGCGCGGGGTCGGGTCTTCTGTTTTATCGCCGGTATCGGCTGGCATATGAAAACTTTCTTAAATAAACAAATCGCCAATCTGACGAAAGGCGTAGAGGATACTTTCTTCAAAAATGCCAACGATCATCCCGATCGAGGCAACCAACAACACTATCGACAAAAGAATGCGAATGGGAAATCCGGCCGCGAGAATGTTAAGCTGCGGCATGGTCCGGGAGACAAATCCCAAGGCCAGTGTCGCCAGAAAGACCGCCGCCAGGGTGGGGCCGGCGATCCGGATCCCCATCTGGTAGGCCGAGGTCAGAACGGCCAGCAAGACAGCCAGCAGGGTCTGGTTGGTCTGGAAACTTAACAGCGGAACCGTGGAAAAGGTGTCGACCAGCGATCGGATCAGGACGAGATGGCCGTTCATCAGGACATACAGGAGCATGGTAAGCAAAATAAAGAACTGGGCAATCAGCGTCGAGGAAGATCCTGAAACGGGATCGACAATTTCAGACATGGAAAATCCGATCTGCTGGCTGACCATTTCGGCGCCAACCCGGATCCCGGTAAACATTAAGGTCAGGATAAAGCCCATGGCCAATCCAATCATGATTTCGCCTCCAATGCCAACGGCCAGCGCGACGAGTGAATCGGGCTCCCAGACGACCGGGCGGACCATCGGCCAGACCGCGGCCGTCAGGACCAGCGCCATCACGATCCGGACGCGAACGGGGATATCCTGCATTCCCAGCAGCGGCGCAAAAGCCACCAGAGCCGCAATCCGGAACAGGACCAGGATAAAGAGCGGCGCCAGATTGACAAATTGTTGTATTTCAGTCAGGGGCATGGGTTATACCCAATGGGTACGAGAATTCCCGATCGCTCGCAAGATAAGTTTTACTCGTGTAGAACTTCTCTCACGGTCTAGCGGGCATTTTCAATTGTAAGCGTTATATTAAAAACGAAGAGCGGGGACATTCACTAAAAAGCCTCTTAAGGGACAGGCATGGGGCCGAGCATCTGTCGCGTAAAAGTGAGCAGTTTGTCGATAATCCAGGGCATAAAAAAGGCCATGGCGACGGCCATCGCGATAATTTTGGGAACGAAGGTCAGGGTCATTTCCTGGATCTGGGTCACCGCCTGCAAAATGGAGATGGCCACCCCCACGACCAGACCCACGCATAACATGGGAAAAGAGACCACCAGGGCGATCATCAGGG
Source organism: Sedimentisphaerales bacterium (assembly GCA_963663965.2). GTDB lineage: Bacteria > Planctomycetota > Phycisphaerae > Sedimentisphaerales > SM23-30. Next base: position 382,432 of record CAXXFK010000028.1, on the reverse strand, counting down.
TTTCGCGTCCAATGTCGAGCGCTGTCTGGGTATCCATAATCTGTTCACTCACACTACGGGATTATTGGTAAAACTGGAAAGCAAGGTGCCCACAACGAGATGCCAGCCATCGACCATGACGAACAGCAGCAACTTGAAGGGCAACGAAATCAGAATCGGCGGCAGCATCATCATTCCCATGGACATAAGTATCGAGGCGATGACCATATCGATTACCAGAAATGGCAGATAGATATAAAAGCCCATCAGAAAGGCCTGCTTTAATTCGCTGGTCATAAAGGCCGGGATCAGGGCGGCCGTGGGCACATCCTGCCACTGGAGTTCGGCGTTGCGGAGTTTTTCCTGCATGGTTTCGTCAGGGTCATTGAATTCGACGAAAAGATAGACGTCTTCGGTGTTGTCGGTGTTGTTAATCTGTTTGATCATGAATTCCCGCAACAGCGCCACAGACCGATCCATCATTTCGGTTCCGGAAATACGCTGGGTTCCTTCGGCAGGATTGACATAAGGCTGAATGGCCCGGGCGTTGATCTGCTGCCAGGTGGGCGCCATGACAAAGAAGGTCATAAACAGCGCCAGGGCGGTAATGACCTGCGAGGGCGGCAACTGCTGTGTTCCGATAGCCTGCCGCAGCAACGCCAGCACCACCACGATGCGGGTAAAGCAGGTGGTCATGATCAGGATCGAGGGGACCAGAGACAAAACCGTGAGCAGGATGAGGATTTCCAGGCTGGCCGTCAGGTTTTGGGGCTGAGTGGCGTTATTGACCAACTGTTCGGTATTGATCCGATCAAGGACACTGGTGTTATTATCCCCGTTAACCGTGGTGACATTGGTGTTATCTGTCGTTTCAGCGGCCTGCGCCCAAACGGGATCAATCCGCCCGCCGGCCAGCGCCAGCAGCACCAAGATTAAAGTCCATCGATGTACAGTCATCCTTGACAAAAACGGCATCCTTATTAATTGACACACTCTCCGCCGGTTAAGATTTCGAACGGATACGAGCCAAACCTTTTACTTTATTGAAGAGACCGGCGAGTTCATCCCTGGCATCCTGCCAGTGAGGTTTCGCCGTGTCGTCAAAATCCACAATCGTTTCGGTTGATGTTTCAGTGTCGTATTCACCGGCTTCCCGCTTGAACAAACCTTTAAAGGCGTGCATATTGCTAATCGAATGGGGCATGCTTTTCTCAATGCCCCCCAGTATGCGAGCCACTTCATCGGGTTCTTCAATGGTGTCCAATGTAGTCATGTGCCCGGCGCTCAGGCCGACCACCAGCAGCCGGGAGCCGATCTTGACCAGACAGATCGACTGACGGGAGTTCACCGGCGTTCTGGTTAAGATCTGAATCGAGCCTGCAGTCAGATGACGCGCCGGTGACAAGCGATAATAGAACCAGGCCAGCATGATAATCAAACCAATGACGACCAGAAATGATCCCAGATATTTGACGAAAAAGAAATTGCCGGAAGTTTTACCGCCATTATCCGGCACGCCGGTCTGCGGTTCGTTTTGCGCGACACGGCCGCCGACTTTCTGTTTTTCCAATTCACTAACCGATGTCACTGTCGTTTCTGAATCAGACAACGGAGCGACAGGCAGTTCCTGCCCCTGGGCTGCCCCCGAGGTTTTGCTCTGGCCGGAAGCCATTTCTTTGATCGCCGGGGCGTTGTTATCCATTTCCTGGCTATTGGCCACCTTGATAATCTTCTTCCGATCCGTTTCGGAAAGATCAGACGGGGAAATATACGGCGTATTTGAGGAAAACCCTTGTGATTCCTGCGCAAAGAGCCTGGATTGACGATTCCCGATCGTCATCACCAATAGTGACAAAATCATCCATGCGATTGCAGATTTAGCCATGGGTCAAGAATCCGGCTTAGATTAGTTAAAGACCGGTTACACCAATCAACCGGTCTTTGATGAGAAACCATTTGAATTAAAAATCCCGAAAAACCCGGCGACAGCTTTTCGGGAGACGAAATTAACTTATTCCAGCGCGGCAAACCTTTCGGTTACCCCTGGGATGATTTCATTAATACGGACACAGAAATTGTCGTTAATCACCAGAACCTCACCACGAGCGACGAGTTTTTCATTGACGAGGATGTCGACGGGATCGCCGGCATGTTTGTCCAGTTCAATCACTGAACCTGTGGTGAGACGAAGAACCTGATCCACTTCCATTTCGGCGCGGCCCAGCTCAATTTTGACATTCATTTCGACATCATTGAGCATTTCGATACTGCCGGAAACGGCATCTTTCAGCATGGAAGTGAAATCGGGCAGAGTCGGCGCTTCATGCACCTTCAGGCCGGCTTCCGCCAAAGCGGCATTGGCCATCGCTTCTGCTTCTTCATCAGAAATACCACCGACTCCGGCATTGTTATCGTTTGCCTTAGAAGTCGCGGCTCCATCCGCATCGTTGTTATCCATATTTTTTTCTTCTTTAGCCATCCGATTAAGTCAAATGACCAGCACTACTTAACTCTCTCAAACGATATATTAATCATACACCAATTTCAAAAAATGGAAAGGGGAAAATCCATTAATTATGGGACTTTTTTGAGAATTTTTTATGTTGTCTTTCCCAGTTAGCCGATAAATTTTGATTTGAATCTTGCGACCTTCTAAATCTTGCACATCATACAGCAAACACCCCAATATATAGGAGGCAAATTCTGTTTACAGGATACTGAAAACCGATCGCAAACTAATTAGAATAACAAAAAAAATGTACAACCCAATATGATCACAACAGGCATTGTCAGCGATCAACATGCCATTATCAAAACCGAAAAACGGAACAGAAATATTTCCCTTAAAAAATATGCAACCCTTCCAGGCGAGAAAATCCGTACAGAGAATGGCATCCAAATAATTATCCCATCACGCGACATATCCTGAGAGATATCCGACAACTACAAACCTCTCTCCGAATATGGGTTTATTCAGAGACATAAGTTTGCCATTCTGATATCAGAATTTCACTAACCAGATCTTTGTCGATGATCCCTTCCAGTCCGATCAGCAATTCTCTTTTGACCACCTGGAGCTTTGGATCTTTTAATTCGGTGGGTTGAACGGAAGAAATGACTTCGCGCACCATATTCATAATTTCTTTTCCATGCAGTTTTATCTGCGATTCCAAATCGGCCTGCTTTTCCTGTTCGACCTTGGCAGCCACTTCAAGATTAACGATCATCTTGGCCCGGCCCCCAATATGGTTATCAAACGATCCGGAAGCCACGACTACTTCGGCAAGCTGTTTGGCGGCGGCAGCCTGGGTCTGTTCAATCGGGTTAGAAGCCTGAGCCGGGCTGGGCTGCCCGCCACGCATAAACCATACCGTTCCAATGGTGGCTATTTCCATTAAAACCACCCCCGCAATGACCATCAGTGTTTTTAAAGGAAGCTTTTTTTTGCTATCGGTCTTATCGATATTTTGATCGGGATTCTGTTCAGCCATGGATCACCCCAGAGGCACAATTCGCTATCTTGTTATATTATATAGTGTTACAAATCATTTGGCTTCAATAAACAAAAAGACAAACACACAGTAAACATATAATATATCTGAAAAAAGACAAACCAACTTGAATCAAAAGATAGTTTCGCGTCCAGAGTCTGGAGATTCGCCTTCAAAATCTTTGACGAGATCCTCGGTAACAATAATAGAAACCCGGCGATTTTTGGCCCTGGAATTTTCATCATAGGCGCGTGTTTCGAGGGGTTCATTATCGCCGCAGGCCTCGACGGTAATACGCTGTTTTCTGATACCACATTCGACCAGGAGTTTTTTGACCTCCATCGCCCGCGCATAGGATAAATCATCCAGACTGGCAAAAGGCTGATACATTTCCGGAGGTTTGGAAGCGGCGTGGCCTTTGACCCGAATTTTGGTATTGAGCCCTTTGATGGTTTCGGCGAATTCCTTAATCTGCTTGACGGCGGCATCCGGCAGGCGGGCTTTGCCGGGTTCGAAATGGACCCGGCCTCCCAGGGTAAATTCCAGACCATCCCGTATGGTCTTGACGCTGGGATTCTCGCCTTCGATCCCTTCTTCGGCGCTTTTGCCCACCTGCAACTGGAATTTTCGGACGATCAATTGGAGCATCTGTTTATCGAAGGTATTGTTGGGGGGTACTTCGGCGGGCGTTTTTCCGACACCGCCTTTATAGCCGAAGGCCATTTTAATGGATTCAAGCACTTTGTCGAACCGTTCTTCTTCCTTGATTTCGCTCATGGAGACAATAATCACGAAAAAGCAGAACAGGAGGGTCATCATGTCACCATAGGTGACCATCCATTCCGGGGCTCCTTCGGGGGCTTTTTCTTTTTTCTTGCGACCCATAACGGGGTATTAACTCCGAGCTTATTCGGCGGTTTCTCTCAGGCTGGGAGGCAGGAAAGTTTTCAGTTTCTGCTCAACGATACGGGGATTGTCACCAGATTGAATACTCATGACGCCTTTGATAATGATACTTTTCAAGAGCATTTCTTCATCGTTGCGGGCGGCCAGTTTGTCAGCAATGGGCATGGCGAACATATTGGCAATCATGGAGCCGTAAAGCGTGGTAATGAGCGCCACGGCCATGGCCGGCCCAATCGCAGAGGGATCGGACATGTTCATCAGCATCACGACCAGGCCCACGAGGGTACCAATCATCCCGTAGGCGGGCGCGTATTTGCCGAGCATATCGAAGATGGCCTTGCCCTGGGAATGGCGATCATCGATCGCTTCCAGTTCGCTGTTCATGATCTGTTCGATCAATTCGGGATCGGTGCCATCGACGGCCATCTGAATGCCTTTAACGATAAACGGATCATCGGCATCTTTGGCGGCGCTTTCAAGTGACAGGATGCCATCGCGCCGGGCGACTTCGGCATAACCCACCAGATCCTTGATCAGTTTCTGGATCGACTGTTCCTTGTGCATCAGGGCTTTGGAAAAGAACTTGCCGGTTTTGAGAAAACGGGCAAGGGGATTGGCCATAATGACCGAAGCCACCCCGCCACCCAATACAATCATTAAAGACGGCATATTGATAAAAACCGGGGTATTTTCCTTGGCGCTGGAAACGATGGAGAATCCCACCAGGCCAAAGCCAAGAATCAAGCCTATTAACGTTGCTAAATCCATAAAATGTTATCCTGCAATCGATTCACCTAACTATGAATTCACTGTCTGGATTTAATGTAATTGAGTGACACATAACGGAAAATCATCGTATTTCAGTATTATCGGCATAAATGGATCGAATATTTGATTAACGATCTTTCCAGTTGCGGATCTGGCGCTGATACTCCACGACCAGCCGCACAATTTCATCCATGGTTTCACGCACCATGATTTTATCGCCACCAGTCAGTGTCAAGAGGGTATCGGGTGTCTGTTCGACGAAACGAATCTGTTCGGCATTCACCACGAAACGTTTTCCATTCAGCCGGGTCACGGGTATCACAGTAGTCTCACCTTGGTGGAAAAACACAAAACATTTTGACAGGAAAGACGGCCTCGCGACAGCAGAATAAACACCTTTGTCACGAGGCCCGATAATCTCCTGGTAATTGTTCTCAATGCCATCTATCGGGCGGAACGAGAACAACGGAAAAAACGTAAAGAATAACAGCAAGCGAATAGGCTTGCGGGGTTTTCAGCAGGCCCCGCGACAGCAGAATAAACACCCCTGTCACGAGGCCCGTAAGAGCTATCAACAGGCCGGACGGTCGGGTCGGGCCGAGGTTGTCAAGATGGCCTCGCGACAGCAGAATAAACACCCCTGTCACGAGGCCCGGGGATTTAAAATTATCTGGTCAGCATCATCAATTCGGTGAGCAGCTGATCGCTGGTCTGAATCACACGCGAGGAGGCCGAGAACCCGGTACTGGTAATGATCAGATTGATAAATTCCCGGCTCAAGTCCACGTTACTCAGTTCGAGCGCGGCGGCATTAATGGTGCCGGCGCTCATTTCCTGAGGTTTTTTAAGGATGGCATCGCCGGAATCAGGGCCGGTGATATAGTTGTTACCGGCATCGGCGATCAGGCCGGTGGGATTGCGGAAGGTGGCCAGGACGACCTGTCCGAGCAGGCGGGTCAGGCCGTTGGAGAACGATCCGGTAATCGAACCATCGGGCCCCACGGAATAATCCTGGAGAGTACCGGACTGGAAGCCATCCTGACTGAGCAGCGACAAGGCGCTGGTTTTCATCTGGAAGCCATCCATCTGGCTGAAATCCAGGGCGATAGCCTGGGGGGTGGTCGCGCCGGTATAATCGCGGTCCACTTCGATGGTCAGGCCGGAACCTTCCAGGTAGCTGCCGCTGGAATCGAAGGTAATGGTACCCGTTCCCAGAACGCGGCTGGTATCGGTATCGGCGGCGCTTTCGGCGAAGTAGCGCCAGGTGATTCCGTTATTGCTTTTGCGCTGCATGGCCAGGGTAATCTGAATATCCATCGGATTACCGAGGGAATCATAGGCCCGGAAGGAGGTGCGAACGCTTTCGACGGAGTCCTGCACAAAGCCATCGGGAACCGCGAAAGTCAAGGGCAGAATATCGCCAATTGGTTCGTTGGCAGCCGAGCCCTGTTCCACTTTAATCGCTTTATTTGTTAACACCAATTCATTATGGTCACCAATATTGCCAATTATGCGGATCTTATTCCCCTCGAGAACAATACCGGGAGGATCATTGGTACCGTCACTATCGACATCATAGGTATCTTCGACACCATCATTATCGAGATCCATCAATTCAGATGAACTGTTGATACCGAGCACCCCTTCGAGCCAGGTTACCAATTCACCCAGGGTGGAGGTGGCGGTTACTTCGAAGGTGCGAGGCGAGAGGGTCTGGCCCCCCTTGATGGCGTAATCGAGCTTGATGATGTTGCCCTCTTCGAGAAAGACGCCGTTATCAGCGGCTGTCGCGTCATTGCCCAGATTGGTCAGCAACGTCGCACTTGAGATATTGCCGCCGGCGTCATTCAGGTCCTGGCTGTAAAGGATGGTGCGGATATTACCATTGCCGGCAAGCTGATAAGCGCCACTGGTTGAATCCCAATCGACGGCCGCAGCGCCATTGGCATTGAGATTGCCATCAAAGCTGGCATAAGAGGAAGTGGCGGCGGTGGTGATTTCGCCCAGCGGAATCCGCAAGGGGGTAAGGGAGCCTTCGACGACATTAAAGTTGTCATCGACGGAATAGCCCTGCAGGAAATAGCCATCGGCGGAGATCAGGTAATTTTCCGAGTTGAACTGAAAGGAACCATCGCGGGTATAAGTATAACCGCCATCGGGTCGTTCCAGAATAAACATGCCATCGCCCTGAACGGCCATATCGGTTTTGATCCCGGTGGTTTCGGGCGCGCCCTCACTGAAATCGCGGAGCACCCCCCCTACCTGGGAACCGGTACCGATCTGAACGGGGTTGGTGCCGCCCAGGGCCCCGGCGGGCGCCGAGCCAAAACTCAGGGTGTGATAAAACTGAGTGGCAAAGCTGGCCCGTGAGGCTTTATAGCCATAGGTATTCACATTGGAAATGTTATTACCAATCACATCCATACGGAATTCGTTGGTTTTCATCCCGGTCAGGCCGGTGAATAATGACGATGTCAGTCCCATATAATTTTCTCCGGTTTTTAGAGTGTCATACTCGTTATATCAATCATATTTTGCAGAGCAACCTGTCCCAGCGACTCGCCATTGCTATTGAGAATGTTGAGCAGAACGGATTCGCCGGACCACTGAACGCTATCGACTTCTCCGGCGATGGCTTGGCTCTGACTCTGGTCATAGCCGACAATATTCTGTCCAATCAACAGGTCGGCAGTCTCACTGGTCAGGATACGGGCATTTTGCAAATTAACCTGGGTGAGTTCGCCGGGCGTGCCGTCAAGGTTGTTCTGGCGAACATGCAGGATCACGGACTCTTCTTCGAGTTCAACGGCTTCGATGGTCCCGGCGACCCGGTCGCCATCCTGTGAGCGGCCAATGATAAATTCGCCCACGAGATCCTGCTGGCTCTTGCCGCCGAGCCGTGAGACATTTTCCCAGGCGATCTGTTGTCCGGTATCGAGTTCGACGAGGATCTGATCGCTGTCCATTCCGACGGCGATGATGCGCCCCATGGTATACTGGCCGTTGACATCGGTGCCGGAGACCAGTTCGCCGATCATGCGCGTGGCGGTGCTGAGGGTTTCACGATCGATCAGGCCGTTGAACTTGTCCATCAACTGCTCGAAGGAATTGGTCATCATCCGGTCCGACTCCAGCTTCTGGATGGTGGCCATCTGATTGAGCAGTTCCTGGTTGCTCATCGGTTCCATGGGATCCTGATTGGTCAGTTCCGTAATCATCAGCTGCAGGAACTCATCACTGGAGAGCACCTGGGATTCTTTACCGGTACTCGAGGTCGTGACGGCGCTGCTGGAACTTACTGCCGCTGTACTCATTTATGTTTCCTTATTATCCTATTATACCACTACATTTAAACTGGAATACTGCCACTCCCGGAACCGGTCCGTTCGAGAGGCGACTTCGGTGGAAACGTCCGCCGGAATAGTGGTTTCGATCGCGGGGAAATCTTCTTCCCAGAAATCGTCATCGAAACCGGCCAGGTTATAATCCTGGCGATAACTGGAATGGAATTCCTGCTGGAATCCGTTGGCATCCTGCCGGTTATTTTGCTGGTTAAATTGCGAGGGGTTGTCAGAACGCCCCTGTGTATCACTATTTTTCAGATCGAGTTTTAACTGGATATCGATTTGCCCGGTCTGAATCCCACTGGCTTCGAGGGCCGCTTTAAGCTCCTGGGCATTCTGTTGCAGCAGCTGCTGGGTCCGGACGTTGCCGGTCTGCATTTGCAGATTGAGACCGTTGGCATCCATTTTAATTTCGATGCGAAGCGCTCCCAGTTCAGGCGGATCCAGCCGCATTTGCACCACGGATTGGTTGCGGCCTATCATGGTACGAACCGATTTGACAATTTCTTCTACATTTCTGGTCAGATCGACCGCCTCAGCAGCGGGTTTTTCGACGGCGAGCGTTTTAGGCAGGGCGATGGTTTCAGTCGAGTCAGCCTTGACTCCCGGATTGACAACCGCCTCCGTTTCGGAAGTCTGGATATTGCGTTCCGGCCCGGTCTGCACAGCGATTTTGACGGTCTGGTCAACGGCCATTTCACTATTGGCCATCCGGGTATTCGCCGGCAGATTTCTGCCCTCATCCAGAATCATTTGTTTTTTCCGATCGGCCAGGCTCATACGCGGGTCTTCGATTTCTCGATTATCGGCGAGCTGTTCTTTTTTCGACGGGATTCTATGCTCCACCGTTTGAGCCTCCGATTCGGCCGGCTCCTGACTGACATCGGTTTTCTCCTGGGATTGGACCGGCTCAAGCAGGTTGTCTGCGGTCGTACGATTTTCGTTGTTTGATTGGGTTTGCGGCTGTTGGGCGCCGGCCTGCTCCGTGGAGGATTCCACCAGAGGATTCTGATGCTGAGCCGTGGTCCGGACCTCGGTGTCCCCCCGCTGAGCCCGCGTCGTATCGGAGCCGGTCTGCGCTGGTTTATCAGAAACCGCAGCCTGAGCCGGATTCGTTTCGACCGTCATCACCGGCGTGGCATTCACTTTATCGGATTGAATCACGGTTTGTGAATTTTCATTCATCCCGAGCACTTCATCCGGCCGGGCGGATGCGGTTTGCTGAACCGGTTGCGGCTGGTCTTCCCTCCCATCCGTCCGGGCAGCCAGATCCGCCGTTACGATTATGACCACGCTATTCTCAGCCTGGTCCGATTCCACATCGGAAACGTTTTCGCCATCGGAAGTCCCACCCGTCTCGGCAGTCGTTTCATTTGACGCGTCCTCCCCCGGCTCGCCGGTGGATTCCGAAGTTTCAACCGGAGCGGTTTCGGAAACGGGCGTGTTTTCATCCACCGTATTATCACTGTTGGCATTTTCGGTTTGATCGGATTTCGCGGCCTTGTCCGGCGGCTGGGGCTCGGGGGTGTCCGACCGTTTTTCGTTACGGTTCACGGATTCGCTTGGTTGCGGATTACGCCGGGGCTGGGGTTCGATCTGCCCGATGGCCTGATCCATATAATCGCCGAAATTCGTATCGGTGTTGCGGCGCATTGTGGCCCGCACATCCATGAAATCGGCATTGGGCGTTTTTTTTATTGCTTGAGTTGACATATTATACTCTGTCGCCATAGTTCACCCTACCTGCTGTCGAAGTCAGTTCGATTTTGTTGTAATCGTTGAGGCATTTGCATAAGACGCAGGCGTTTTTCCAGTTCCTGGGGTGTACGGAACTGGTCGAGAACATCCGTCGCAACGGTCGATTTCATAGCGGCCAGGTAACGGATCGCCTCTTCATCGGTCATTGCCATCAGATCATCTTTAACGGATTTGGGTTTCATGGCAGAATAACTTTTCAGCGCCTTTTGAAATCCCTCATTACCCGTCGCCTTATTATGGGCCGCCAGCTTGGTGTCAAACTCCTGCTGACGTCCCTGCAAAGCCTTCAGCTCGGAATCCAGCTTTGCTCTCGCCTCCGCGATCGTTACCTGCATGCTCCGCAGCAGTTCAATTTGTTTTTGTAATTCCCGGTCAACAATTTCGCGCTGGATCTGGGTCTGTTCGATGCGCGCCTGCGAATCCCGGGGTTGGTCCTGTTTTTCTTCCGCTTGAACATCTTCGACAAAGGGGACCAGTTTTTCGCCACGCCAGGTCGCGGAATATTGTTCAACTTTTTCCCGGTCGAACCGGCCGGTGGCCAGCCCATAGCTCAAGATGGCAATCATGCCAACCAGGTTGAGCAGGAGAAAAACAAACAAGATGGCGAACAATATTTTTTTCATGAATCAATCAACCTTCGGTCAGATCCCTGTTGCGGTTACGCAGAAACAGGTTCTGTCCCATTTCATCGTTCTGACGGATTTCAATCCGTTTCAGTTCGGAATCGTAGCGTTCTTTGCGCCGCTCTTTCAATTTTTCCATGACTTTGGTCCGTCGCGCGGCGCGGGTATATTCCTCACGCGCCACGATCAAATCCTTTTGAATTTCCCGCACCCGTTCGATGCGTTCAGCGATCCGTTTACGCATGGCCGTCACATACCCTTGATAATAGGCGATCTGGCGCCGATCAATATCGCCCTTGATCATATCCTCCTTGAGCATCAAGCCTTGCAGTTTGATCTGGTCGGAAAATTCGATCGCTTCCTGCTGGCAGGCGTTAATCTGAGTTTGGAGCACGCCCACATTGCGTTTTTTCTGCTCTTCCTCGATTTTTCTCAGGTCCAGCACAGGTTGTAATCGAAAATCAAACTTTTTCATGTTCTATCTTTCATGGCAAACCGGCTAACGGGCGGCGGTTTGCGTTTTTTTATTATCCTTTTGCATGCTTTTAACCAGATCGAGCAATTGATCCACCGCTTCGGGCTGGGAAACGCGATCTTTGATGCCCTGTTGCAGAAAGTTGACAATCGGGGTTCGCATTTTGACGGCCATATCGTATTCGGGATTGGCGCCGGTGGCGTAAGCCCCGATATTGACCAGGTCTTCAATATCGCGATAGACGGCGGTCAGGCGGGTAATGGCGCGCGCGGCCTGCTGGTGTTTGAGGGACGTAATATCGGGCATAACCCGGCTGATGCTCTCGAGGATATCAATGGCGGGATAATGGCCGCGATTGGCCAGGTCACGGGACAGCCAGAGATGGCCGTCAAGAATACCCCGCATGGCATCGGAAACCGGTTCAGTGAGGTCATCGCCCTCGACCAGCACGGTGAAAAATCCGGTAATGCTGCCGTTGAGTCCGCGACCGCACCGTTCGAGCAGGCGGGGCAGAATGGCAAAGACACTGGGGGTATAGCCCTTGGTGGCGGGCGGTTCGCCCACGGCCAGCCCGATTTGACGCTGCGCCATGGCGATACGAGTCACGGAATCCATGAGCATCAGGACATTGGCGCCCCGGTCACGGAAATATTCGGCAATGGTGCAGGCGACAAAACCGGCACGAACCCGCATGGGGGCGGATTCATCCGAGGTGCTGACCACGACGACGGAACGGGCCAGCCCTTCATGTCCCAGATCCCGTTCGATAAATTCACGGACTTCCCGGCCGCGCTCGCCCACCATGGCGATGACATTCACATCGGCAGAGGTATAGCGCGCGATCATTCCGAGCAGGACACTTTTGCCCACACCGGGACCACTGAAAATGCCCATTCGCTGGCCACAACCGCAGGCCATCATGGTATCAATGGCCCGCACGCCGGTCCCGATCGGCTGATCGATACGGGCCCGTTCCAGCGGACGCAGCGGTTCGGCATCCACCGGACGACGGACCTGACACATCAACGGCCCTTCGCCATCCATGGGGAATCCATCGGCGTTGATCACCCGACCCAGCATATGTTCGCTGACGGGAATGGTGGTCTGACTCCGATCGCAAACGACCAGATCCCCGGCGGCGATCCCATGCATTTCCCCCAGCGGCATCAATAACGAAACATCCCCCCGAAAACCAATGACTTCGGCTTTGATCGGCCCCCGGTTGCGGGTGGTGATGGTGCAGCGGCCGCCAACCGGCGCCGGAAAATGGGCCACTTCGACGGTCAGCCCGGTCAGCGAGCGAACCCTGCCACTGAGGCGCTGGGTGAGGGTATGCCGCACGGAGGCGATTCGCTGGGACCAATTTGTCGATGTTGCAGTTGGCATCATTAACCGTTATTCTTCATCCTTCAGTTTGTCTGGAGTCATGATCAATTCATCCGCAATGCGGGTAATCTGGGTTTCGATACCGGCGTCAATTTCACCATCCAGGGTACGTATCAAACATCCCCCCTGTTCCACGGTTTCATCGATCTGCAGGCGAATCCGTTCAAAAGCCCCGAGGATATCATCCCCCAACTCCTTCATGTGGCGCAGGTGCGCGATATCGGTGGGATTAAGATGAATGACCACATCGGAAGTCCGGGACACCAGTTCCATGGCCTGTTTAAGATTGCGTACGGCAACTTCAGGATCATGGGCAATGGTTTTGCCGATGACTTTTTCGGCGATATTCAAGGCGAGCACCACCATGGCCTGTTCCGCCTGCCAGATGAGTTGCTGTTTAATCTGATCGAATTCCGTGAGGGTTTGTTTCAGGGCGGTCAGGGTTTTTTCGCCAGCCTGGGCAAAGGCTTCCCGGCTTTCCTTAAGCGTCTGGGCGCTGGCGTCTTCGTATCCTTTTTTAGCGCCATCTTCCAATCCCCTGGTCATGCCATCCTGATAGCCTTTTTCATACGCCTCTTTTTGCGTGCGCTCTTTCAGTTCCTTCGTTTCGCGCGCCATGGTCTCTTTGGCTTCACGCACAATCCGCTCGCTCTCTTCCTGAGCGGCCCGGATCATTTCACGCGCTTCAATGGCGACATCCTTGAGGTTAAAAACCTCTTTCTTATCGCGGCTTTCATTAAATTGTCTGGCTTTTACAACGGACATACTATCAGAAATCCTATCAGGTTATCAAACTACCATCTCGGAATCGCCGCCCCGGCCGGCGATAATCAATTCGCCGGCGTCTTCCAGGCGCCTGACCACATCGACGATCTTCTGCTGGGCGACTTCGACATCGCTAAGGCGTACCGGCCCCATGTATTCCATATCTTCCTTGATCAATTCGGCGGCCCGTTCGGACATATTGCGGAAGATCTTGTTCTTGAGATCTTCGCTGGCCGTCTTGAGCGCGAGGGCCAGTTCGTCGTTGTCGACTTCCTTGAGGACAGCCTGAATCCCTTTGTCGTTGACCAGGAGGATATCTTCGAAGACGAACATGAGCCGACGAATCTGTTCGACCAGGTCGGGATCTTCGGTTTCGAGCGCTTCGAGGATACTCTTTTCGGTGGACCGGTCGGACAGGTTGAGCATTTCGGCGGCCGCTTCGACGCCCCCGGCTTTTTCGAAAGTCTGGGAGACGATTTCACTTAGCCGATGTTCCAACCCCCGTTCCACTTCCCGGATAACCTCAGGATTGGTCTGATCCATGGCCGAAATCCGTTTGATAACCTCAACCTGTTTCTGTTGGTTCAGGCCGGAGATAATTTCAGCGGATTTTTCGGGCTGTAAATGGGACAGAATCAGGGCGATGGTCTGCGGATGCTCATCCTGAATAAAGGTCAGCACGTTTTCGGCGTCGGTTTTGAGCAGGAACTGGAAGGGCGTGCGCTGGATCGACTGGGTAACCTGCTTGATAATTTCTTCGGCTTCTTCGGGTTTGAGGCTCTTCTGCAGCAAGGCCTGGGCATACGTCAGGCCACCCTGTTCGATATAACTCTGCGCCAGCGCCAGATTGTAAAATTCTTCCAGCACAGACATCTGCTCATCAGCGTTCACGCCTTCGATTTCGGCGAGCACTTTGGAGACATCTTCGATATGATCCCGATTGAGGTAGGGAATAATCGACGAACCCACATCCTGACCGACGGAAAGCAGCACAATCGCGGCTTTTCGTAATCCTCTGTTAATTTTATAGCTTTCACTTACCGGCATATTTGAATTCCTGATTAAACAAGATCAATCATCCTTGACAATCCATTTGGTGAGCAATTTGGCGGCCATTTCCGGCTGTTCAGTAACCAGCGTGCGTATCTGTTCGAGTATTCGCTGAGACCGAATGGCATCTTCGCCCAGTTCGAAACCACTCAGCAGGCCGCCATCTTCGCCTTCATCATAGATATTACCATCTTCGACACTGAGGGCATCAGGCGGCGCTTCACCCTGAAGCAATTCTTCTTTTTCTTCCAGGGTCACTTCAACCGGACCGGAGGCTCTGCGAACCATCATCAGGGCCATAAAGAGCGAGATAAGGGCCAGCGCCGAGACACCGATCTCTTTGCCGTAGCGGGCGAACAGACCGGTAACGCTCATGGCCGCTTCGGCTTGTGCGGCGGAACCGGGGCCACCAGCCATTCCGGCCGGGCCCGCCAGATTGGCAGACAACAAGCCATCCGGCCAGTAATAGTCCACCACCACATTATCCGGGTATTCCGTTTCTTTCAGCCCCAAAACCGGCAGGATCCGACTTTTCAGGTTGGCGATCTCGGCGGTCATTATCCCTTCGACTTCATCGAAGGTGGGTTTTTGGCCCTGAGGCTTGCTGAGCTTGATCGCGGCGATCCCTTCAAAATAATCCCAGGGAATGCTAATGGATGCCGTGCGATCTTTCTTGGGAATTTCACCGTGAGGGGTAAAAATGAATTCATCCTTACGGCCGGCATAATTTTCATTTTCGAGCGTGGATTCTTCGGAGGTCTCGGAATTGGACGTACCGGGCGGCGAGGCGGCGGGTTCCGAATTATTAGCCACAATTCCCGGTTCATTATTGGCCTGGCTATTCTGAGAAGAGTCTTCACGGGTGGTTTTATTGTTTATCAAGGTAATCGTACCGTCTCCCTCTTCGAGATAGCGGGTGGTCTTTGTTTCGGTTTTAGAGCGGGTCACGATCAGGTCAACCTGAACTAGCGCGTTGTCGATAGCCAGGATATCCAGGATTTTTTCGCGATAGCGTTTTTCCGAGGAGACCAGATTTTCGATATATTCCGAGGTCAATTCCTCACCCTCGGGTGCAATGGGGATATGGTTGCCATTAATAACGACCGTCACGTTTTCACGCTGCATCTGGTTGACAGCGCCGCTGACCAGCGTCGCGATGGAAGCCGCCATTTGATTAATGGACTGGCGATGATTGGATTTGGTTTCAACCGAAACCGAGGCGGACGCAATCGGCCGGATGTTATTCAGGCGGCGTTTGTTACCTTCATTAATAAACACTTTGGCTTTGGCAACCCCGGGGAAATGTTGAATCGTGGAAGCCAGTTCCATCTGGAGGGCGATGACCTTCTTCTGGTTGTGGACGTATTCGGGGGTAAAGACATCGACATCTTCCAAAAGCAAATTGAAACCGACCGAGGTGTCCGCGGGCAGCAATTCTTCAGAAGCCAGGAATCCAAGGATATCACGGTGTTCGGTTAACGCGACCTTAATTAATCCTTCTTCTTCCACAAATTCTTTATTGAGCTGATTAAGCCGATTGACGATACGGGTACGTTCTTCGGCGCTCAATTGTTGATTGACCAGCGGGACCATCTCCTGACGGGATGAATACTGGGTCATCCAGAAGATGGCCATGGCCATAATAACCATCAGCAAGGCCAGCACCATTTTCTGACTGAGCGTCAGATTTTTCAGCTGGGCTTTAATTTGTTCAATTGCGCGTTTCAGGAAATCCATTTCCTATTGGCTCCATTCATTAAAGGGCATTTGGTACGCTTCCAGCGAATCCCCCAAACGAATCATACTCTCATCTGTTTGATTTCTTCGTAGGCGTCCATCAACTTATTGCGGATCTGCATGAGCGTCTGGAACGCCAGTTCAGCCTTACGGACTGCCGTAAACACTTCATCCACATTGTCATTCTTGCCAGTAACCAGATCGGTCGTCGCCTGTTCGGCCTCATCCTGCATGCGGTTGACTTCATTGATACTCTTCATGAGCAGGGTTTTGAAATCGTCGCCTTCGGCGGTTTTGCCCGGCTGGCTGGTTCGGCTGGTCTGCTGCTGAAGATCCAGCAACCGTTGCGTGTTAATTTGATTGAAACGATCTACCATCGTTTAATTTCCTCAGCCAAGAATCCTCAGGGAACTGTTCAACATATTTTTACTGACTTCAACCGCCGTCAAATTGGCTTCATAGGCGCGTTGCGCTTCCATCATATTGACCATTTCGGTGATGGGATCGATTCCGGGCATTTTGACATAGCCCCGCTGGTCGGCATAGGGATGGGAAGGATCATATTGCCAGCGATACACGGCTTCCTTGTCAATCTCTTTGACATGGACGCCCTGGCCGGAACGATCCCGGTCATTCATGCCCGATTCGAAAATGACACTCCGACGCTGGTAGGGCCCCCCTTCGGGGCTGTCCACCGTGTCGATATTGGCCATATTCATTGCCACGGTATTCATACGAATCCGCTGTGCGACCAGGCCGGTTGTCGAGATGTCTATCGCATTAAACATTTATACAATCACTTTCATTGCTTCAGGCTATAATTTGCCTTTAATCGCCAAAGACAACAGGCCGTACTGTTGTTTGAGCAGTTCGGCCGACATATTATGCAGCAAGGCGTTACTGGCCATCTGGCTCATCTGTTTTTCGACAGAACGATTATTTTCATCCTGAAACAGGATATTGTTCTCTTCGATTTCAACCGGACTGGCCTTGACGCGATACCGGGCATCCCACCTGATATTTCGGGTTGCCTCCAAGTCGAGCGCGGCGCCGGCACCCCGGCGGGAACGTTTTTCGATAGCCTGATTCAACTGGCGATTGAATTCATCCTGAGGCAGATTTTTCATCTTGTAACCTACGGTATCGAAGTTACTGATGTTGTCCACCAGGACTTCATGACGAGCCTGGGTGAAGCTCATTACGCGCTCCAGCACCGGCGAAACGCCACGATTTACCAGGTTCTCAAATAACATTCTGTTTCCTTATCAAATAAATCGATGCCAATACAGACAATCCACTACAAGGCAATGATGCAATATTTATACCATGCATTACTGCCGGAGGAATCAAAAGCAATACAAACACAGTAATCTATTGCTTTTAAATTAGTTATATCATTATATTTTATTTTATTCACAGCGATTTCAGTTTCCATTTATCCTCATCTAAGCCACTACCGGCAAAAATTGCGCCTCTTTTTGGGGCGGTCAAGGCTTCTTTAGCCCGAGGCATTTTCGAGTTCCCACCGTTTCAATTTCAATCCCAGAGTCCGGACACCAATCCCCAGGGCTTCGGCGGTTTTCTGCCGGTGCCCTTCCATACGATCCAGTGTCATTTCGATATATTCCCTTTCCAGTTCGGCCAGGCTTTTAATGGGATGCTCCTCCGGCTCGACATGCCCCATGTCCACTTTGACAGAATTTCCCAGACTGAGCCAATTCGCAATCATTTCGGCTGAAATCACTTCTTCCCCCCCCAGAATGGAAACCCGTTCCATGAGATTTTCCAGTTCGCGGACATTGCCAGGCCAGTCATATTTTTTCAGCAGTTCAAGGGCCTTTTTGGATAATATACGCAACTCAGTCCCTTCACGATCGGCAATCCGACGGAGAAAATAGTCACATAACGCCTCCAGATCTTCCTGAATCCGCTCGCGTAAGGGCGGCAGCAGAACCGGCACCACATTCAGTCGATAAAAGAGATCTTCCCGGAACTTTCCCTCCCGGACCCATTCTTCCAGGTCCCGGTTGGTCGTGGCAATCACCCGGACATTCACCTGACGCGTCACGCTGCTGCCCACCCGTTCAAATTCGCGTTCCTGCAGGACACGCAGCAGTTTGGATTGCAACGGCATATCCATCTCACTGATTTCATCGAGCAGCAAGGTACCGCCTTCGGCCAGTTCGAACCGTCCTTTACGCATCCGATCCGCCCCGGTAAAGGCCCCCTTTTCATGGCCAAACAGTTCGCTTTCGAGCAGGGAACTGGACAACGCCGCACAGTTGACGCACAACATGGGTTTGCTGGCGCGAGGGCTATGCGCGTGAATCGCCCGGGCGATCATTTCCTTGCCCGTACCGGATTCACCCCGGATCAGGACCGTGGCGCTGGTCTGGGCGACCCGCTGGATTTTATCCCAGACCTTTTTCATGGCCGGACTATTTCCGATTAACTGCCGTCCTTTCTGCCAGTCGCGCGCATTGGTACGATAGGCTTCATTTTCTTTCAGGATCCGGCTGTTTTCCAGAGTGCGTTCGATCAGTAAAATCACTTCATCGGCTTCGAAGGGTTTCTGGATATAATCCACCGCGCCCTTGCGTATGGCCTCAACCGCGGTATCGATCGAGGCAAAGGCGGTCATCATGATGACCGGGGCATCATTTCCAGTTTTTTTCAATTCATCCAGGAATCCCAGGCCATCAATTTTGGGCATTTTCAGATCACTGACAATAATATCGAAAGGATGCATTTTCAGTTGCGCCAGGGCATTCAGAGCACCGTCGCAGGCGACGACCTCGTGCCCGGCCTGAATCAGAATCGCACTGAGCGAATCTCTCATGATTTCCTTATCATCCACAATTAATATATGCGCCATGGAATCATCCTCATTGAAGCAAATTCTGCCAGAACCTCAAGGTAATAAAATAGTGAACTCCGCGCCGCCGTCCGCGGCATTGGCAGCGGTAATCATCCCGTTATGACAATCCACCAGCCGGTGAACAATAGCCAGCCCCAATCCGGTGCCGGAATCGCGCGTGGTGAAAAACGGATCGAATATCTTCCTGATCACATCCGCGGGAATACCGGGACCGCTGTCACTGATCCGGATACAGACATGATTATCCCGGTCGGGACGGCGACTGGCGGCGATCTGGATCCGTCCCGGGCCATTGATCGCATCAAACGCATTTAAAAGCAAATTCATCAAGATACGGTTCATCATGCCGATATCAACATGAACCGTCAGCTTACGATCCACCTTCCGCAAATCGATCTCGATTTCACTGGCCTGGAACTGAGGACGCAATAAATCCAGCATCTCATGCAAGATTCCCCAGAAAGAGACCTCAGTCGGGGAACAGACCTGATTCTGGGTATACGCCATCATGTCCGATACAATGGTATCGAGCGAACTGACCGTCCGAACGATTTTTCGCGCCCAATCCTGACGCTGACCCTGACCGGCGAGTTCTTTTTCCAGCATCGAGGCGTAAAGTTGCACCGCCCCCAGTGGATTGCGAATTTCATGAGCCATCCCGGCGGCCATTTCACCCAGGGCGGCCAACCGGCTCTTTTGTTCGAGCATCTCATTTTTGCGTTTCAGCTCTTCGCGCAAACCCCGCACTTCATCCTGAAGCCGAGCGTGCGAACGATTGAGGCGGTCGGTCACCTCATTGTAGGCGGCGATCATCGCGGATAATTGTTCAATCGCCTGGGTCGGTTCGGAAGACAATTTAAAATTTAAGTCAGGCATCTGAGTGTCGTGCATTGGTGTACTCGTGACAAATATTCGGGCCGGGCCTTTACTGGCCGGCAACATCAAAGGATCTGGGTTGAACCGGTCTGCTATTACGGGCATAGGCATTATTGACATGTCGTCCTACCTGGACAGACCGGATTTCGCGCGTGACTTCATTGCGGGATTTCCCCAGTTTTTCCACATCTTCCCGGTCCCGGCTCATGATCTCGCCCAGCAGATCCTGAGTTTCATCGATCAGGCGCTGGACATCATCGCGCTGGGAGTCGGATAAATTCTCAGAAATCTGATTCCATTGGGCGCGAATTGGAGCCAGTTCACGGCTGATCAGGGTCAATTTATCTATCAAACGCTGTCGATCCGCCAGAATTTTCAGCAGCATCTGGGGATTGGTATTGTCGATCATTTCGGTCTGACGTTTCGTCAGATCGCGTAATTGACCATACAACGCGCGCTGACGCGTCAATAATTCGATCAACTGATCGCCGCATTCCATCGCCTGGGTTGTCATACTCATTTTGGGTCCTTTCAAAATATCCCTACCACATGCCAGCGCCATCCGTCCAGGCAAACCATTCCTGCCATTGCTGACGGTTCATAGTCCAGGAATTGGAAGCCAGCACGTCATCGGGCATTTTTGATAATTGCCACAAGGCACGCCGGTTGGCCGAACGGGCTTCGTCGGGCCGGTCCATTTTCAGGTGACAATTCATCACCTGCATAAACGCCATCAGCGCCGTAGGGGTCAACTGATAACGCATGGCCACGTCTTCATACACCAGAACGGCTTTGTCGAATTGTCCCATTTCGAAGAGGCAATCGGCACGACTCATACAACTATGTCGCAAATACAATTCATCCAAATCCGTAAAATTGGCCGGGGCCAGATTTTCATAAAAATTCATGGCCAACCGGAAATAATTTTCCGCCCGCGCGAGCATATCAACCCGCAAACGTTCCAGATTTTCACGTGAGATCTGATCGCCGCCATCCTGAATCATTTTTTGAATCGAGTCATCCAGCGCCTGAGCGTTTTTTTTTGTAGGAATCGCCCACCAGGAACATACACTTGCCCAGTGAACTGTCTTTAGGATAACGATCGATCGCCTCGGTCAGATAACCGATCGCCTTTTTGTATTCTCCCTGCTTATAATACAGTTCCCCCAGTTCAAAGACCGCATCGCGGAAATAGACCGCTTCAGGGGTCAGGGCTCGGTTGGACAAGACGGATAACAGCAGGGCCTGCGCCTTCTCGAGTTGCGGTTCGGGCAGCAGGGTGTAGCAACGCGCCATGGGAATCACAGAATCGAGAGCCGCGGGCGAATTGGGATGCTTGTCGTGCAACAAGCCATAATAATGCAAGGCTTCGGGGAACATGGCCAGGGACTGAAAAGACTGGGCCAGGTTTTTCAGAGCCAGGGGCCATTGCGGATCGCCTTCATGCTGATTGACATAGGTTTTCCAGGTTTCGATCGCTTTTTCGGCGTTACCGGCATTATCATAACATTCCGCGGCAAACCACAATGAATCGCTGAACAGGGTCTTATCGCCAGAAACTTTCTGTGAAACGATCATATAATGATCCGCGGCAATTTCATAATGACGAGCCATCAGATCCTCCTGCTGTTGCCGCCACTGGATATCGGTTTCGCTGGGCTCCTGGGTCGGATCGGTCACGCGGGCCTCCTCCAATTGCTGACGCAACTGATCCGCCAGTCTGGCATGCATGCGTGCAAAGCGATAGATCGCAATAATATCATCGGGATCCGCCAGTTCCTGTTCGAGTTCCAGATAATCGATCGCCTGTCGATATTGTTTCACCAGACCCAGGATGTGGGCCTGTTCGGCCAGACTGGCCTGGACCTGTGCGGAATTCACCGCCAGATTGATGGGTTTGCGTTTAATCAGGTCGACCGCCCGCCGGTAATAACCAATCGATTCATCATAGCGTTTCTGTAAAGCCATGCATTCTCCGGCCCCCAGCAGACCAGCCACATACCAGTCTTTGCCTGATTGAGTCTGCAAGATCGCCTTATAAAATTCAAACGCATCGAAATCGCGGTATTGTTCATAGTTGATTTTGCCGAGTTCGAGCGCCACTTGTGCATAGATGTCGCCCCGATCCTGCATACGTTCAAATAATTGCCGCAAAACCAATTCCGCCTCATCCGGCCGTCCGGCATGCCGCAACGCCCGACCTCGCATCAAATCGATTTCTTCGCCACTGGGAGTATCGGCAAAAGATTTGTCCGCCGACTCCAGCAACTGCAAGGCTCGTTCTTCCTGATTCTGGGCAATCAGGACCTGAGATTTCCGAACCAGGGCCCACGCCTGATCCGCAACGGGGGAATCCGGATTCACCAGAATTTTTTCAAGCTCCATCAGACACTGATCCAGATAATTTTCCGGTTGGGCCGTCAAATACATCGTCACCAGGTCCTTATGCAAACCGACATCAAATTCTGTGCGGGCTTCAATTGCCAGCCGCAACGATTTGATCGCCCGATCCCGCTCATTCAATCCCCAAAACGCCATGCCAACATCCCGAAACGCCTGACTGGCCCCATTGGAATTCGGATCAATTACCCCGGTCTTAAAAGCCTCGCCATACCCGTCGATAATCATTTGATAATTATTGGGAGCACTTTGGATCACATTGCTGCCAAGACCGATTTCACGACGTTTGATCAATTCACGGACTCTGGTTTCCGCGGCCAAACCATGCAAACGTCCCACCTGCTGTTCTGTCTGAGCTTCCTGACGCAATGCTTCCGCTTCAGAATAGAAGGTGTCATATTCCCCGGCCAGAGCAATGTCTCTCAACTCCTGATATTTATCTTCGAAGGTCTTTTTGGGCGGCCCTTCAGGTCGCATCATGACCACAACGCCAATAAAACAAATCAAGGACAGGACAAATACCGGCTTTTGCCATTTGTCTGCCATTGCTTGCCTGAAAGTCAGATTTTGATTCGGCGAATTTTGATCCATATCCTATGGTTGCCACACTGGCGGCGTTTCTGCCTTTTGAACAGAAACTATTGCAAATTCGATCACTTCAAATGTTTTACGTTGGGTCAAACGAAGAATGAATACAACATGAATGATCGGAGATAGTTACATCCATGACTACCTTAACTGGGTTATGTGATAATTGATTATTTATCCTGTCATTACGTGTGGTTCCTGGGCCATAATCCCCATAATTTCACGCAAGGACTTGGTATTTTTAAGTTCATCAATCCGGGCTAATCTTTCGAAAACAGATTCAGGATAGAGACGATGCCCCCCTTCGGTCCATTCGCTTTCACTGATTAATCCCATAACAGTATAATTATGGACGGTCTGTCTGGACAGCCCACTGAAGCGAGCAACTTCACCAATACGATATTGTTTAACGGGGGGATTATCCCGCAATCGTTCAGCAATACTATTCATTGATCTTAGTCTCTAAAACAAAAACGATTAACACCATTTTTACCAGAATGTATTTTACATTTTGTAAAATATAACATAACTTATTCACAGTCAACAGGAATCTTTAATTTTTTGCTATTTTTCTAGATTTCCTATGGCAAAATACCGATATTCCCTATTAAGCAGAAAAAACACTATCATTATTAAAACAAAGGACTTAGGTGAAATGGAGAATCTGATTACATGCTGAATGTCAGTTATAACGGCAGAGATGAGCAACTTCTGGCTGTTCTAAATGAGCTCTATCATAAAAACTCAGACATGGAACCACTGCCAGCGAGTGAACGTTCGCCTGGAGAAACCATTTTCTTTTATGATTATCCCCTTTCTCAAACGGACACCGAACACTTGTCAGTCTGTCAGAAGTGTGCCTCGTGTCTCAAAATCCTGCTTATCGAAACCCGGGATCTGCCCCATGCTGACATTTCCAATCACCGATATTTTGATGACATCCTGGTTAAGTATCCTGACGCGGACTATCTGAGTCACAAGATCGCTTATTATCGCAGATTGCTCAGCACAAGCCAATCCGCTCCAACGGACGAATTACACAATCTCAACAAAAAGATCTGTACCCTGACCAACCAGATCCATCATATCGATACCAACCTGCAACAACGGGAACAGGTCATCGATAAAATTAATATCATCTCCCAGTTATCACGCCAGATCAATTGCCTGGACATGGAAAAAATCGCCTCGGTATGTATCAAGAAGATACCCGGCTTAATCGCCGCCCGCTTTGCCTCTCTTTATACTTACGATGAAGCGCAACACTCGTTGCGTCTATTAAGGCATAATCACCCCTACAAGATATCCCGCGTCATCGACCTGAATCAGAATCCGGATTCTCTTATGGCCATTACCACTAAAGAGAAGAAAATGATGCTTATTCAGAATCTGGACGATTTGAAAGAGAGCGAAAAGCCATCACTCAGTTATTCGCAAAATTACAAATCCAACAGTTGCCTGATCGCCCCCCTGCTGAGTGGTGATAAAGTCCTGGGGATTATCAATCTGGCTGACAAGACGGGCGCGCCCTGTTTTGATGAAATTAACGACCTGCCGCCGGTCAGACTACTCTGTGAGATCATTGGGTCCGCCATGTCCAATATCGAATTGTATGAAGAGGTTCAACATAAAGCCCAAACGGACAGCATGACGAACCTTTTAAACCATCAGACCTTTTATCAGGCTCTGGACAAAGAAATTCGCCGGGCGCGTCGTTACGGCAATTATCTATCATTGATCATGATTGACCTGGATAATTTAAAGCAAATCAACGACCAGTATGGCCATCGAGCCGGTGACGCGGTTTTAATGCATGTGGCCCACAAAATCACCGAATGTATCCGAAATATTGATATCGCGGCCCGGTATGGCGGCGACGAATTCGCCATCATTTTACCCAATACCAGCCTGGCGGACGCTTCTTATGTGGCTGAACGTCTGGTGGCAATGGTTTCTAATGAAATCGTCAAAGTTGATGACATAGAACTGCACGCGACGATCAGTGTTGGCATTGGCCAGTTCGAAACCCATCAGAATACCCAGCAATTCATGACTGAAACAGACAGCGCGCTGTTTAACGCGAAGGCGTCGGGACGGAACCGAATTGTGATCGCCCATCACTAAAACGGATAAAATTCTTTTTTTTTAAGTTCTAACCCAAATATTTACCGATACTTAAAGCGTTTACCGCTCTATCAGCAGGAAACGCTATGGAACAGAACTCTCTGAATACAACCGATATCACCGAGATCCGCAGGGCTCGTAACGAGGCTGAAACTCTGCGTGATCGGCTGCTCAGCGAATATGACCGGCTGAGTCATCCGGAAGATAGCGAATTTTTTCAGAAACAAGTTGGCAAGACCCGCTATGGACAGGGTTGCGAAGCGATGAGAAAGGCAATCGTAGCGGCGAACCATGCTATCGCCTGTATCAATCAGGCACTGAGTCAGATCGAACGGGCGGACGAAAACTAACCCGCCGGTTCGGTTATGCGCGATCAAACTGGCCGGTATTTAACAAAACCAAGGTACAGGCGGTAATTATTCTGATGCCCGCCTGATCGAGGCGTTCAAAAATTGATTCAGATTCGGTCCCGGGATTAAAAATGACACGGCCGGGCCGGACCGCAATGATATCATCCAGAACACGTTCGCCAGCCATTGGATTGAGATAAACCGTAACCGTATCAATCGGCTGGCCAATTTCCAAAAGGCTACGATATCCTTTAACCTCCATGATGGATCGGCCATGTTGTGAAACGGGAAATATCGTATATTGCCTTTGCATCAAAGCCTGCTGGCACAGATGCGCATATCGATCCGGCTTTTCGCTTGCGCCTACAATTGCAACGGTCTGCATACCTGAAAAAACAGGGCGTCGCTAAGAACGCCCTGCCCCTTAAATGATTGGATTATTTTTTACGAGTGCCATCCACCAGGCTACAGAGCTGCTGATAGCCATAATGCATGGTAAGATGATCGAGGAGCGCCATGGCGGTATAGTTTTCGGCGACCGGCCAGATGCGTCCGACAATGGTGGGATCCCGACGGGTAATGGCGGCCAGATCGGTATTTTCCAGGGTATATTTATCAATCGTATGCTGGGGCCGGTCGATCGTGGGTGTGGGTTTGACGGCAAGGCGAACGACAATATCCTGACCGGTGGTCAGGCCGCCGGTGATGCCGCCGGCGTTATTGCTGTCGAAGACCACCTTGCCATCGACATTGCGCATTTTATCATTGCTTACGAAACCGGTCATATCTTTGACTTTGAAGCCGGCGCCCACTTCGACACCTTTAACCGCGCCGATACCGAGCATTCGTCCCAGTTCAGCGTCCAGTTTGTCAAAGACCGGTTCGCCGAGTCCGGCGGGAACCCCCATGGCAACAACCTCAACGATTCCACCGGAGGAGTCACCGGTCTGGGTAATCCTGCTGCAGGCCTCGACCATGGCGTCAGCCGCGACCATATCCGGGCAACAGACCACATTATGGACACCGTATCTGGCTTTGATTTCTGCCGGGGTCATCTGGGGCGCCATATTGCGAATGGCGTCGATCTGGCCCTCTACTTCCTGTAGAACAGCGATTTTTTCAAGAAAGCGCATGTCCATGTGCAAGCGTTCCTTGACGTAGAGTTCCTGGTAAAACGGATCGAGGTCCCAGCGCATCTGTTTGTATTTTTCAGTAAAAGCGAAAATCTTTTCGCTATCCATCTCGGGGCAGGCAACCCCGGCGATTTCCTTGATATAGGAACAAACGCGAATCCCCAACCGGGCGAGGACTTTTTTGGCGACGAAGCCGGCGGCAACAATCGTGGAGGTGTAGCGTCCACTGAAAATGCCGGCGCCAATGGCATCATCACAAGGGCCGTATTTCATGAAAGACGCGTAGGACGCGTGGCCGGGGCGCGGGGTACGGTTCGTATCCTGATATTGCTTGATATGAATAAAGTGACGGTCAAGGTTAGGGATCAGGATCGACAGTGGGGAACCGTTGGTGAGTCCTTTATTGCCGGCGTCTTCGACCGTATCGGCGGCGTTGATACCCGTGTAAATAACGGGCAGATCGGGCTCTTTCCGCGGTGATGACAATTCATCCGCGCCCGGCTTACGCAGCAGCAGATCGCCATAGATTTCCTGCTCGCTCAGGGGCAGGCCGGTGGGCACTCCCTGCAATACGGCATTCAATCCATCCTGATAGGAACCGCCGGCGACGGTCACCTGAAACAAACGTCCTACATGACATCCAAACATGAAAAAGCTCCTTACTATTTAGATTCCAGTCATTTTTCGTAATAAGGCAATAAATCCAATTGGGATAGTTTTTTTGAGTTCATCCAGATCATGAGCATACCTGGGTTCACCATAGATAATCCCGGCAATCGAGCCGGTGATCCTATAATCGAATCCGGCACGATGCATCGGTTCAATAAACAACATCAGATCAGCTGCGCGCATAGAGAAATATCTCCCTGGTAGCGGCCTGGACCTGGTCCTCGGTCCAGTCCGGGTGCTGATCGCGTAAGGCCTGGGCTTTAAGTTTCCAGGCGAAATCGTAGAGTTCCATAGCAATTTTCACCTTCTGGCCGGGCGACATGCGCCGGTAAATTTCGAGCTGGACCGCTTCGGCCTCTTTCACGTGATCGGGAAGTTCGGTCATGTCTGCAACTCCAGTTGCCCGCCCAGTTGCCGCATAAATTTGTAGAAATCGGGAAAAGTGATTTCGACCGCTTCGGCCGTATCAATGATTGTTTGACCGGTCGCTCCCATGCCGGCGACGCATAACGACATGACAATACGATGATCATCGTGGCCGGTTACCGGCGCGGCCTTCAGCTGACTTTCACGAATAATCAGGCCATCGGGCAGTTCTTCGATATCCGCCCCCATTTTTTTGAGCTCACTACACATAACGGCAATGCGATCGGTTTCTTTCATCCGGGCCTGAGGGACATTAACCAGACGGGTTTCCCCCCGGGCAAAACAACCGGCCACGGCCATGGCAGGCAGGGCATCGGGCGTGGCATTCATATCGATTTCAATACCATGCAATTCACTCTGGCGGATGGCTATCCCATCGTCCCGGATATCGATAGCCGCGCCCATGTCACGGAGCATATTTACAACTGCTTTGTCACCCTGGGCATCGGTCATATCCAGACCGGTGAGCAGAAGATCAGCATTAAGTACAGCCCCCGCAACCAGGAAAAAAGTCGCCGATGAAAAATCGGCGGCCACGGTCATATCGCAACCCCGATAGTTCTGGCCACCGCGGATTTCGAAATAGCGACAATTTTCATGGCGATATTCGATTCCCTGGGCATCCAGGTAACGCAGGGTGATTTCGACATAGGGCTGTTCATTCAGCAAAGTAACCTTAATAGCGGTATCCCGGTGAGCCAACGGGGTATTAATCAGCAGTGAACTGACATACTGGCTGGTTTTGGCTTCGATCTGGGTGGCACCGCCTTGCATCGTGCCACTGATTACAACCGGGGCGGCACCATTACCCCGGGTACTGAAACAATTAGCGCCAAGATCGTTCAAACTACTGAGCAGTGGGCCGACCTGGCGGGAGCGTATTTGGTAATCGCCAGTGAAAACCGCTGATCCGCCATGCAGGAGAGCGGCGCTGCCAATAGCGAAACGGAGCGAGGTGCCGGAATTGCCAATATCAATAATATTATCGGGCGTTCGGGGCTGGCCAGCCACACCCTGAACGGTCCAAACCTCATCGCAATCGATTGTTGCGCCTAACGCCCGATAAGCTTTTACTGCGGAAAGGGTATCAGCGGACATCAATGGCGCATGGATCCGGCTCTGGCCCTCGGCGAGCGAGGCAATGGCTACGGCACGAATGGTATGAGATTTAGAACCGGGAATGGCCACGGTACCATTTAAAGTGGATGGCTGTACGCTAACTTTCATATATAAAACCAGTTATAAATTATTTTGGCTTATCGCATAATATACAGTCTTATTATTATAACGAATTGATGCAAAAAGGCAATACGCCCGCGACCATAGTAGTGAAAAAGGGCTGTTTGTCTTATGCGACACCAGCCCCAAGCAAATATTCTAATCCATTGGGGGTGTCTAGCCCACCATCAACAGATTATGGTTTCAATTGATATAATGCTTAAACAGCTTATTTCGGAGAATAAGATGGAATCTGATAATCTTTACCCCAGGAAAGATTTGGGGTGGAAGACATCGTCAAGCTGATTATCGTTTTGGGTTGCCGGG
Source organism: Sedimentisphaerales bacterium (assembly GCA_963663965.2). Classification (GTDB taxonomy): domain Bacteria; phylum Planctomycetota; class Phycisphaerae; order Sedimentisphaerales; family SM23-30. The sequence continues at coordinate 353,161 of CAXXFK010000028.1, read as the reverse complement.
ATAATTCTTCCAAGGTAAGCCAGGTTTTCTGGCAATCACTACCGTTGAGGCGTATTTCCTGAATATATGGGGTAGCCTGACCAGCATTTTCCGCCTGAATAACGACTTGCCGATCTGCGGGCAAGTTCAACCTTATTTCAGGAAAAAGCGGTCCAGTAACAGCGAACCCCCCAACCCCCGGTATTTCAGGATAGAGGCCAAGCGCGGCAAAGACATACCAGGCGGACATGGCTCCACTGTCATCATCACCGGGAATCCCGGTGGGTTTGTTTGAAAAAGAAGCGTTCATAACACGCCGCATCTGCATCTGAGCTTTCCATGGAGATCCTATCCAGTTATATACCGGCACAATACCAAAACAAGGCTCATTGCCGGCCAGATAATATGGATTTCCGTAGTCATACCCCAGTGCAATTTTTGACATGAGCTGGTCAAGCCGCTCTTCAGCGACACGCTTGCCACCCATCTCATCAATGAGCCGATTGAGATTGTGGGGAATCCCCCAGGTATAATGAGTTGAGGTGCCTTCCTGACATCCGGCGCTGGTAAATGGATCAAAATCCTGTTTCCAAGAACCATCTTTCATGCGTGCCCACAGGTATTTCCGGTCTGGATGCATCAATTGAAAGATACTTTGGGACCGCTGGAGAAAGTATTGCCTGTTTTTATCATCACCAATGGCTTCACACATCCGGGCAATGGCAAAATCCGCCACGGCGTATTCGACATTTTGTGAAATCGCATGGGCGATCCCGCAATTATCCGGGTAATAGCCATACTGCATATAATCTTCAAGATGCTGCCATGAAACATGATTGTTCCGACCCCAGAATCGATTGTGAGTGGCTGAATCAACCATGACATGAGTCAGAGATTCGACATCAAAATCCCTGGCCCCAAACGCCCAGGCACTGGCAATAAACGGGGCCGCCGGATAACCGGACATAATCATGGTTTCATCATTAAACATACTCCACAAAGGCAATCCGCCACCGCCTTTGAACTGGGTTTGACGCGAAGTTTCCAGAAACGTCTGGCAGAGATCGCCGGCGGCTTGAGGATAGAGGAGTCCCCAAAGCTGGGCCTGTGTCCGGTAGGTATCCCAACCGGAAAAGGTGCTGTAGGCATGATGGCCTGGACGGACGGTATAAATCTGGTTATCCATACCCATATACTGACCATTTACATCATCGAAGATACTCGGCAATAACAGAGCGTGATAAAGGGCCGTGTAAAACAACGTTTTATCATCTTCCGTGTCACCCTTAACCTGAATTTTATCAAGCACCTGGTTCCAATCCGTCCGGGCAGCGGTTTTGAGTTCCGGGAAGTTCCAGGAGGGAATTTCCGATTGCAGATTCTGACGGGCGTTGGCCAGACTGACAAAAGAAATACCCGTCTTCATCGTTACTGTCATGGGTAAACCGGTATCGAAACTGACAAAGGCAGCAATATCGTTACCGGTGAGTTCTGATATCCCTGAAACTTTCCTGTCGGCCTGCCAGAAACCATAGTCTTTGAACGGATGATCAAAGATGACCGTATAATAAATTGTATAATCATTACTTTTTACATGACAGAACCCTCCCCCCTTTATCCAGCCGGAAATGGTGTTGTTTTCCGGATCAATGTCTATGCGGCCTTCCCGTAATCCATTGGCCGAATCGGCTGGATTAAACAGAAGATGGGCCGGATCTTTAGCGGTATAGAGAAACTGGCCCATGGCGCCACGTAAAGATGCGGTTAATGCCACTCCGACCTGATAGCGATCCAGAACAACTGAGTAATAGCCGGGTGAGGCATTTTCTTTTTTGTGGTTATAGCTGGAACTGTAGACCTGTTTATGAGTGACTGGCGAGAACTCTAACGGTCCGGTCACCGGCATGAAAGGCAATTCACAAGTGGCGTCACATCCAACCCCACTGAGATGAACCAGGCCGAACCCTTTGATTTTATCGCAGGTATACTGATAGCCACTGCCATGATTCCCTTCTTCGGTATGGGGGCTGAAAGAGACCATGCCGAATGGTCTCTGGGCGCCGGGATAGGTTGATCCGGAACCCCGTACCGTTCCAATAAATGGATTGACGTACCCGGCCCAATCCTCCGGAGAAGCAAGAGAGTGTACTGACAGGCTTAACAGCATCGCCAGGCAAAACCAACCTTTAATTACGACACGGTGCGACTTTTTATTATTCATAATTTTGATCCGGTTCCGGTTTATCGGTTCTTATTCTGGTAACGTGTTTATAGTATAAAGAAAGGAGGGCTTTGGGTAAAGCCCTCCTTTATCATTAATTTGCGATTCTGATAGTTGGCCATCTGGCCAGAGATATTCAGATCCGCTTTCAGCTCTTAATCAACACAATCCGGTACGATACCGCAATCCAGCCAGTTAGAAATCAGCAGCGCGACATCTTCCAGATTGACGACGCAGTCATCGTTAATATCATAGGTTGCTTGAGGTTTCAGGGATTGTACACACACTGTACTGCCGGGATTGTCAGCGACAAAGATTTTCGCTACTTCGACATCGGACAGGGCATAATTGAAGATTTTCACTTCATCCAGCACACCATTCATCCACCCAGCCGGTTCATTGGCAAAGTTTCTACCGCCCAGATTAATCGTGGCATTGGCGGCATCACCGAGTGTGAAACTGCCACTGGCCGCTGGTTTGCCATTGATATAAATTACCGCCGTGGTTCCATCACAACATACGACAATATGCTGCCATTTGCCGGGATCGAGAATTTGATGCGCCTGAACCAGACTCGTGGGGCTCTGCAAACTGAGCGTATTGGACGTCGCCGTGGAAAGCTGCCATTGGGTCGCTTCGGCCAGAGTGACTCCCGAACGTTTAGAAAGGAATATCTGTTCGGTATAATCGTTATCCGGCCCACCCCAATTCATCCAGAAACTTATGGTGACCATGCCTGAGATTTCCGAAGGGTTCCAGGAGCCGGCGGTACCCCAACTTCCAGTAGAGGGACCATTACCGGTATTGCATACGATATCGATACCCTCATTGACTTGTCCGGCAGCAAATGCCGGTGTGCCATTCGGGTCGGCAGGGTGGTTTTCGCCACTGACATCCAGATACTGACCATCGACGTAATCGTTCTGATCGAAGGTCCAGTGAGCCATCAAACGTCCCAGAGCCAAACTGGCCGTTGCAGATGATACCGGAATATTGCTATCATTATTGACGACACAATAATAGAATCCTTCATTGGCGACCGTAACGTCCGTCAATGTCAAGATTTCATTAGTGGATAGAAAGGCATCATCCGCAGGCGTATCAGTCGCGTTATCGGCGGAATAATACCATTTTACAGTCGGGGAAGAGATGCTATCTACTCCAACGCTGAATTCGGCGGTTTCACCCGCCATTACAACCTGACTTACAGGTTCTTCAGTGATTGACGGGGTTGAGAATACCGAAGAGAAACTCCAGACCGGACCGAAAAGGTTGTTATTCGGATCGCCCGCACCATAAACACCACCCAGGCCGTTATCCATGGCCTGCTCCACCTGCCAGTAATAGGTGGTATTCATATCGATTGCCCCCACGTTATATGTGGAGGTATCGGCAGACAGAAGAGCAGTATTCAGAAGGATCAGATTATCCGAGGAGGTGCCCAGATAAACATAATATCCCTCGGAGATATAAAGGCCGTTCGGATCCCGGCCACCCAGCCAGGACAGGGTCAGGTTATCCGCTGCAACCCCTGTTTCACCATCCGCGGGAACGGGATGATTCGGGGATGCGGTTGGCGTCAGCAGCAGGCCATCGTACCAGGTCCGATCGCCAACACTGCCATTGATATTAATGGTTTCGCAATCATTCACGTAAACGGTAGTATTACCCGATTCGTCCGTTACTACCGTTCCGGCCAACACTGCCCACATGCAGGCGCTGGCGGCAGATGATTGAACTTCCCTGAAGGGATAGCTGGAACCGTTGTTATACAAACCCAGATTATATTTGGTCAGTGTCGCATCATCGCCAATATCGACGGTAACCAGTGAATACTCATCGGGGGCGAAGCCAACCTGGACACCCCAGTCTTCTGTGGTACCGGTACTGACTTTACCACCGGCAATGACATAGACATCGTAGGTAATCGAAGGAATCAAGCCGGTCATCGAGTTGACAATCGGCTGATGATCCGGATCGCTCCAGGTGCGGCTGGAATCCGCCAGATCACCATAAGTACCCCATTCTTTGGTCCGGTAGCCATAATCCGGCCCGCCGAAATTAAAGAAGGTATAAGTCGTATTGCCGATGAGTTCATTTGCCGCATTATACATATCGTCCAGCGTCGCGTTCGCCGCGAAGACTTCAGTACCCAGCAGGCACAATAACCCTAAAAGAAAGCATTTGATTCTCATTTTATTTTCTCCTTAGACAAAGAGTATCCATGGGTGGAATGATGTTCGGGCGACACACTCGAACGATTTTCCATAAATTATTTTTTGCAAACTTGGTCAGTCAACAGGAATGTTTATGGTTTTCCGGCCTGAAACATTTCAGCCATTTCCTGCTCGGAGAACACGCGCCTGGCAATGATGATTTCACTGAGTTTGCCATTGAAGCGGGACGGATCATCCGGTGAGAAATCCGATCCAATCATGAGACCCGCTTCTTCGAGAGGCTGAGTAACCGGCCAATTTTTGACATCGACCCGTTTTCCATTCAGATAGAATTTTACGACCTGATTATCATGGGTGGCAGCAATCAAGACCCAACCGGAAACATCCGGCAGCGTTTTGCTGTAAATTTGATTGTTTTTATCCTGACTGTCTTTTTTGCGTGACAGATGCATTCCGTGTTTCCATTCGGGATAGGTTGGGCTTCGATATCCCAACTGGTAGTTGCATAAGGACCTTACCCCAACCCGGTTGGACAGGATATGGCCGCCATCGTCCGGTCCAGAACAATTGACCCAGGCAGCGACTGTGATCGGCCCGTTGAGGCTGAAAGCGGGATTGGGGGGGACTTGCACATATTGCTTTTGGGACCGGTCAAACAACAGAGCGGTTGTTTGAGGCCAGCGCCCCTCGGTCCAGATGGGCAACGCGAGAGGGTTGGCCGCTTTTAATGTTCCATTTAACATGCCTGAGGTGGCATTGGCCATATTAATCAGTTGATCCGGATTTTTACTATCGCGTTCAAAGGTATAGTACGCAACCAGATCCGGATCTCGCTGCAACTGATAACGGTAGGCCAGCCAACGATGGTAGGCGGAGCCGCGGGCGGCCATGGCTTTGGTATTGAATTCATGCCGGCGTACAAACCGGCCGGCCAAGCCCTCCTGAGAAGAAAAACTCCCCTTGTTATCGGCCAGGCCGGCCTGATTCTGCACCAGGACCATGCTGTTTTCGAAACGCAGGGGATTAGACCCGCTTCTCAATTCCACTTTGCCCTGATAGACATGTGTGAGCGTATTGCCGACAGTATCAACCTGAACACCAAATTCCGTGCCATAATCGACAATACTGGCATGGGTTGACCGGACAACAAACGGATTATCTGTGACATTATCAATTTTTGCCACCAAACGACCTTGTTGGAGAAAAAGCTGACTGGAGGATTCCAGGGTAAACTGAGTCGGCGCTTCAATGATGACATTGACACCACTGTTCAACTGAATCTCGGCCAGACCATGAGTTAATTTCATGGGACCGGGGCATAAATCAGTGGCTATTGTTTGATTACCTGAAACCGTTTCCCATTGGGCGTCAACCGTATTAATTAACCGGGCGACGCAGCTATTTTTAGACTTTGATGCCGAGTACTGAACAAAATGGATGTAAAAGATAATCGTGATAATCGCGGCAATCGAAGCGATGGTTCTCTTTTTAATCCGGTAATTAACCTGAGGGGCTTCCGGCTTTTTGGGTGGAATATTCTGAATTTCGGGAAGCGGGATCTCCGGCTCAACCGCAGGGGCCAACTTTTCATCTTCGGCCATTAAGGCCAAGGTTTCCATGATCGCGTTTGGATTCGGACTGGCGGCATTCCAGGATTGCTCCATGCCGGCAATTTTTTTGGAAAATTTTAACGCTGAACTCAGTTGAAGATAGTTGACGGCAAATTGAATCCGATCGGGATGATTTTTGACCAGGGCATTGAGTTGTTGAATCTGGTCATCGGTAATCTCATGCTCCAGAGCAAGCGACAGCAGTTCGGCAATCTGATTATTGACGGGGTCATTCATAAGAGGGTTAGCCATAGATCCGATTGGTATTGCGTTCGATACAGGAAAGTAGTTTCTTTTGAATTCTCGAGATTAATTTATACATATTGGCCACGGTATATCCCATACGGAGCGCGATATCTTTTGGCCTTAAATCCATATTGTAGCGTAGTTTGATAATATCCCGCTGCTTGCCCTGCAATTTGTCGAGACACTGTTCGAGCGCTTCCCGACGATGGTCGATGGTTTTAATTTCATCATTCAGAACCGGAAGCATCTGTTCGAAGGTTTCACTATCGAAGACAATTTCACGGGATTTCGCTTTATTTTTCCGGAAATTAATAATCTCAAAATAGGCGCATTTGATGGCCCAGGCGAGAAAATTGGTTCCAGGTTCAAATTGATCAAACCGACGCCACATAATTTCACAGGCATTTTGCAGGATATCATCCGCATCGGGATAGCTTGGGACCAACGTTAAGATATAGGCATATATTTTAGGTTGGTGTTCTAAGATCAGCTTTAGAAATAATTTATGTTTTTCTGTATCCAAACAATGATCTCTTTCAAAACAATCCTATTATCTGAATAAAAGTCAGGTCTGCCTTAATAATCAACAAATATTGCCTTGGCAGTTACTTATTACGGCACCTTGACCGATGGAATTGGACAAAAAAATAATGAAAAAATAAGTCGAGAAAATTTAAATATGACCCGTTTATATTGAAAAAGGATATGTTGGGCGGACTGTCCTTAAGGTTGAGAATCCAATAGAATTAATTTCTCTTTGATTAAACTGGATTTATAATCCTAAATGAACACCAAATGTAAAGCTTAGCCACCCATAAAATATAACAACGAATTTTTATGTTGTTCAACATAGCAAAGGAGAAGGCATAGTCTGGGACGCAGGCCCCGCTGTTAAAGCCGGGTTTAAAGTGATTTCGAGGTAACAAAGCGATTGTATTGATAACAATAATAGCTTATCACTTTTTTACCACCTTCACCTTTTTTACCTGGCCGTTGATCCGGGCGGTTACTTCGCCTCCCTGCGGGGAAGCGATTTCATATTGGGTCACTTTGCCATCTTTCCAGGTGCAGTTGACGGTATAACCACCGCGGGCTTTGAGGCCGCGAAAGAAGCCTTGTCTGGCCCAGGATTGGGGCAGGGCCGGCAGTAAATTGATTTCGCCGGCGTGAGATTGCAGGAGCATTTCGGGGATGGCGCCGGTGATGCCGAAATTGCCATCCATCTGGAAGGGTGGATGAGTGCAGAACAGGTTAGACAGGGTGTTGTAGGTCAATAAGCCGCGGACCATGATACCGGCGCGTTCACCTTCGCCGAGCCGGGCCCAGAGGGCACAGCGCCAGGGCCAGGTCCATGAACGGCGGCTATCGCCGATGGTCGATTCGACGGTGAAGGGTTTGTCTTTGTTGGTGCCGTAATTGCCGCTGCGGCTGCGCAGGGAGACAATGGCAGCGTAGGCCAGATCGGGGGTCTGGGTCAGACTGATCTGGCGGCCGGGATAGACAGCGAACAGGTGAGAGGTATGGCGGTGCTGATCGTCGGGATCATCGCGGTCGGCCTGCCATTCCTGGAGCTGGCCCCATTTGCCGATTTTATTGGGGGCGAGCTTTGCCTGCAGCTGAGCCACTTTCTGCTGATAATCTTCATCCACTTCCAGGGCCCGGGCCGCATCGAGATAGTTCTGGAAGAGATCCCAGATCAACTGCTGGTCGTGCATGACACCGTCTTCGCGCGGGCCGTGCTCGGGCGACCAGCCCATGGGGACTACCAGGGCGCCATCGGGCAGCGGTTTGAGCCGGTCTTCCCACATCTGGCAGATTTCTTTCAGCATGGGATACGCGGTTTTTTTCAGGTAGTCATTATCACGGGTAAAGGCCCAGTGTTCATAGGCATGCTGCGCGTACCAGGCGCTGGCGGGGATGTTCCATTGCCAGCCGTTGCCGCCGAAGATACTCTGGCTGGTGCGGGCGGTCCAGCCGCGGGTATTTTCGCCAAACGCCTTGCGGGTGGCGATACGACAGGGCTCGGCGGCGGCGACGACAAAATCGATCAGAGGCAGATGGCATTCGCTCAGGCCGGTGCTTTCGGCACCCCAGTAATTCATCTGCACGTTGATATTGTTGTGATAATCGCTGGCCCAGGGCGGGGTGTTACTGTTGTTCCAGAGTCCCTGCAAATTGGCCGGTAAGCCGCCGGGACGGGAACAACTGGCCAGGAGATACCGGCCATATTGGAACATGATTTCTTCCAGATCGGGATCGATTTCACCATCGGCATAGCGTTTTAACCGTTCGTCTGTGGCCAGAGCAGTGATTGCCGGATCGGTCTGGCCAATATCGATTGTAACAGAGTCCAGTAACCGGGATAAATCCTTGATGTGGGCCGTACGTAATACTTCGAAGGGTTTACGCGAAGCCGCGGCCAGTTCGGTTTCGATCACCGGTGCGGGATCGACGCCACGCCAACCGGCATTATAGTCGGGTTTGTAGTTGGTGCGGGCATTTATCAGCAGGGTCAGACTGTCGCAGTTGGCAAATACCAACTGATCATCTTGCGCCTGAACGGTACCTCCCTGATATAACACATGAAGCTTGCAGGCATATTTAAGTTGATTGGGCATTTCGCCACTGAAAGATAATTCTTGCCCGGTTGCTATCGTCGAGGCTCCCTGGGCCGATTTCAGGCGGATTGTACCGCTCAGCGCTTTGGGTTTATCGGCAGTCGTACGGAAGACCAAAACCTGATCCGGATGACTGGCGAAGGCCTCGCGCTGATATTCGATATTATTATGTTTGAATGTTGTGGTATGAATACCGGTGATCAGGTTTAATGATCGTTGATAATCTTTGGGGGTTGGGGTATCAGCCAGAGAGAGGTCACCCAGGCTGACTTCGGCCAGCTGAAAATGGTCTTTATCCATTGGTGTAAAGGATAACCGGTAATAACGACAGGGCTGGGGATCCGCTATCTCGAATCGTCTAGCCTGGAAACGCTGTTCGAAAGGTTTGTCCAACTCCTGCCGGTCCAGCGGGAACCATTTTTTGCCATCGAGTGAACCTTCCAGCAGCCAAACCTGCGGATCGCGCCGGGGGACATCGTTGGCGCTGGTGAGGCTGTACCATTTGATGGCCTGAGGTGATGGCAAGGCGGCCTGCCAGATGACCTGATCGCCGGGTTCTTCAATGCACCATTTGGTTTTCGGGTCGCCATCGATCGTCGCCGCAATGGGCTGGCCGTTGCCGGCGGCATGGCCGCTGGGGGAATCGACTACCGGCGCTCCCCCATTCCAGGTAATGGTCAGGTCGCCGAAATTGCGATAGGCGCCAAAACCATGATCGCCGCATTCGTAGGCGCCATCCCAATTGTTATCGCCGGACCAGAGGCTCTGTTCATTAAACTGGATGTGTTCCTCAGCCACACCACCGAAGAGCATGGCGCCCATACGGCCATTACCGATGGGCAGCGCTTCGGAATCCCATTTTTTTGCCGGTTGATGATAGATCAGTTGCGGGTTATCAATACTCCAGCAGTCGCTGTTGATGGTTGAAATGCCGATCATAAGCAGAACGGCAGGGATCAGTTTATTGGTCATTTTGGTTTCCTGTCTCGGGGCGTATGGAATATTTTTATATTCAATCCTAATCACTATTTATTTGTTACTCAGCACCGGGCATCAGCAGGGTTGGATCGCCAAAGAGCATGAACTTCATGCCCTGAAAGAAGATACTGGGCGGATACCAGCTTGAAGTCGGTTTCAGATCTGCCAGGCGCTCATTTTTATAATAATAGTCAATCGCATGGTTCCAGCAGTCACCCAGACGCTTTTGCCCCAGCCCGGAGACAAACCCCTCCATCAAGGTCATCCCGCAGGGCTGGCTGCCGGTGTTGCAACCGATATAGGCCACCGCCCCATCCGGTCCGTTTCGCAATAAACCTTCTCCCATGCCGGGCGGGTTATATTTGCCTTTCTGACAGGGCGCCGGCGGTGGCGGCGGGGCATCAAACACTTCGCCATAATCGCTGCCTTTATGTTCCACACCCGCCATATCGACATAGGGCTCATAAGGGGGCAACGTGGCAAAACGGGCGGTACTGCAACCGGCAGAAAAGATAATTGGCAAACGATCATTATTATTCAGCTTCTTAAGGTCTGTCAATGCCAGAGACTGGTCCCACCGGGAATCCTGCCCATGGCCGGCATGGCAAATAATGCCCACTCCAGTATTCATTAATCCGACCACTTCTGCAGCGGAGGGCGGCGAGGTTTGGGGTTTCTGGTTTTTATCTGAATAATAGCGTTTTTCGATGGTCCAGGCCGGGGCCAATCGGGCCGTCATCTTATCCATGCGACCGCGACAATCCACCCAGCCACCCACGTTGACCATCGCCAGGCATTGTGGATTGGGTTTATTAGCATCCAACAGGCCTTTTTCGTATCGGATCGTTTTTTGTGATATTGTTTTTACTTCGTCAAGGGTACTGACCGGCCAGCGTCCAACGGCGATCTCCGGCAGGTAATGGATCTGATCATAATTAATGGGATCATTTTTGTTTTTTTCACCGCGTACCTCACCGAAATAGCGGGCATGAAAATCTTCCTGTTGATGATTCCAGTTTTCGAAACTGCCATCGGCCCGGGCCAGATCGGCATAATAAAGATCACTGGGATAAAAGGCGTAATCATAAGCCGCCGGTGTAATACGATCCAGAACCATATAGCGAACGGGAAAGATATCGGCATCTCCGACCAGCAGGGCATAACTGATTTTATATTGCCGCCATAAATCATAGAGATACTGCTTTAAGCGTTCGGGGTCATCTACGCCTTCACTGGTTTGCAGAGCCTGTTCCAGAGCAATCAGACGCACTGGGAGTTGAGTTTTCTTATGCTGGATATAGTCATCCAGAGCCTTATGAAAGGATTGCGGGGCAATGACAACCAGCCCCCCCGCCCTACCTGATGCCGGTTGGGATTGTTCGGATTCTGCCTGTAAACAGTTTGCAAACCCAAATGCCACGAAGAAAAACAGCCACGCTGTTAAGGGCACCCTTAAATGATATTTCAGATATTCAATCTTGTTGGATTCTTCATAAAAATAATAATTTTTATTCATATTCGAAACAGCCTTTATGTAAGTTTAAGCCAAGTGTTCTTGATTAACTGTTTCGAATGACAGCATATTGCATATCTGCAGCCGGTAGAGGTGTTTTGGAGGTACCCTTAATTTTTGTGGTTGGTTAGTTCAAGCCGCATAACCAGTTTATCCGTGGCTTTATCTGGAGGAATGCCCGCGGCGCGGGCCTGTTTTTTCAAAGTTGCCACGAATGAATCGTTTTGATCTTGCAGATAAGGATGGGGATAACGGTCGATCAGTTGGAATCCGAGTTTTGTCCAGAAGGTCTGGCCGGCAGATCCGGTAATTTCATAGATGATGGGGAGATCTTCGAAGGCACTGGCTTCGATGGCCTGCCATTGGTTGGACCGGGCCCAATCAATCAAGGTACGAACAAGACGTGATCCCAGGCCATGTCTCTGGTAAGGATTTCTGGGCCATTGAGAACAGCCGGTCATCAAACAGTGAATAGTTAGCGTTTTTTCCTCCAATTGAGCCAGGGTGGGAAAATCTTGATTGACGAAATTGTCAGGCGGACCGGCTGGATAATCCTGCTGCATGCACAGGCCATCATTCATTGACTCACAGACTATTTTGGGATAGAACCGAAGCATGCTGACAATTCGAATGCCGTCCAGCGCCAGGATCGCACAGGCGCCATAAAGCCGGGTCAGTTTGCGTAATAATGGCAGATTGCGCATTCGGTAGCGGTTCCAGTCAAGCTGATTGTCTGATGGACAGGTATCCAGATCTTTCGGAGTCAATGGTCCGGAATGCAGGCAACGCCACAGTAGGATATCTTCAGTCATCGGTTCAACGATCAATTCATCAATCATAAAACCCCCTGACGATTTACACATTACTTTTTAACGGCTATGCTATGACGCGACATTGCATATGACTATGTCATATATTAACCTGATTAAATGAGTAAAATCCAGGATTAATTTTATTTTTCAGGCAATTGAAATGTTGATTGCCAGGTCTAGTAATATTAACAGAAATTATTAGCACCAAATCCATGTAAGATTACACGTTTTCTTGCGACAACACCCTAAGACTGTGATTCTTTTCACAGATCCATTCGAGTTATAATCATGTTTTTTTATATTTAAACGATTATATGGAGAATACCCCAGATGTCTGTTAAGCGATACATCATTTTTGGACTGATCTTTCTAATAATACTTTTTCCGGCCGGGTGTAAAAAGGAGGAAGTCGTATTATCAAAAGACAGATCACAAGCCACTTCAATTATTCAGCAACCTGATCCGGCAAGCATCCTATCGGTTGGCAACCGGTTGCTGGGCATCAATGTATCAGAAAGCGAAAAAGGATTCGAACCATCCTTTGCCGTTGCCCGTCAGGCGGGAATTCAGATGGTCGAATTGAATTTACCGTGGAATCTGTTTGAGACAACACAAGGCTGTTACGATGATCCCTGGGCGATTTTCAAATCCATCCCGTTCTATGGATACCACCATGTCCAGATCCTGTTCAGCCTGGCGGTTATCAATACCGTTGAGCGGACTTCACCGGATTATCTGAAACATTTGAGTTATGATGACCCGCAATATATTGCCGCTTTTACCAACCTGATGGACTGGATTATGGCCAGTATTCCATCGAATGTTACCATTGCGGCATTGGCGATTGGCAACGAAGTTGATTTATTTTTAACCGGTCGCGAATGGGAGGCTTATACCCGGTTCTATCGCGCGGCGACTGAATATCTTCATGCCAAGTATCCGACGTTAAAAATCGGCGTGAAAGTGACCGTGACCAATACGATCCTAAAAGACCAATGGCTAACGGAAATTCAAGCGCTTAATCAGACCAGCGATATGATTATGCTGAATTACTACCCGCAGGATGACCAATTCCGGGTACTGGCGCCCGAGTTGGTTTATGATCATTTTGATAGAATCACTAATACCTTTGCCCAGAAAGCCATCTGGCTGACGGAGGCAGGCTATCAATCCGGCAGTCGAGCCTGCGACAGCAGCGAAGCCCAGCAGGCTTGTTTTTATCATGAGTTATTCAACGCCTGGGATCAGCACGCCGACCAAATCGAAACGGTCATCATTAACTGGCTGCATGATCAGCCCGATAAAAAGATAAAAGAATGGCAGGACTATTATGGTTCTTCTTCTCCTGGTTTTGTCGAATATCTGTCAACGCTGGGATTGAGAAATCATAATCATACTGACAAGCTCGCCTGGCGTCAAATATTGGTTGATACCCAGGCACGGGGTTGGGCCAGACAATAACTTACCCACAAGCTATTCTGTCAAAAACATTTCTGTATCGGACGTACAAAAATTCGATATCACCCGTCGCGGGTGGGAAACCATGGGCCACCATAGCAAACGCTCCGACCAGGACAAACTCAGCCTGATCGTCTTTTAAGCACTGCAATATGTCTTTGTAGTCGCTGTTCAGCATCGTTTGATCCCATCATGGCCCAGGCCTGACAGGTCAGTTCCCATGCCATGGCCATACATTCACCGGGGGGGGCGTCAACAAAACCATCATCCTGCGAGGGATCATGGAGTTTTTTTTTGACTATTGGGTATTCCTGTCGATTCATAACACCATTATAAAATCACGGGCCGGATAACACAACAGCAATTATCCGCCGTTTTAAATCTATGGGATTGGTTACTCAAAGTTTTACAAGATCGGTAGTTAAGTCGGATAGATGGCGGGTCGATAGCTGGTTATACGGTACGAATGCAGACCCTCTGTATGCGTCCTATAATAACGATGAAAACAACACCGAAACAACTATCAACTTTAATACGCGTGATTAACCTGGGGCTGGTGATCCTGGCAGTGGCTTTGATTGGCAAAGTAGCCATGCAAACCCAGCTATTACGCAATGAAGTGACACCCCGGCCAGTCACCGGTGAAGGAATCCCTGATGAACCGGCAGACCCCACCCAGAATAACCAGGAGATTGCTCCGATCAATTTATCGGTCCTTGCTTCCCAGGGGAATGGACAACAAACAAATCAGCCGGAACAGACTGTGGAAAAATTACCGGGGGATCTGGAACTGACTGGCACTATTACGGGCAGCCCACGGGTGGCAAGGGCGATTATTCGCGATTTGAGCAATAAAGAACAGACCACGGCAACCCACTATAAGATTGGTGACCGGCTGGGCGCTTTTACGATTTCGGTGATCGAACGCAACCGGGTAATCCTGACCGCAAACGGCAAAACCTTTGAACTGACCGGCAATGGTCCGGTCAGTGGAGAGACCCAAACGACTGAATCAACCCTGAAACCCACTGCTCGATCGACGGAATCAGAAAAGCCCAGCGGTATTTATCGTGAGGATTATGCACCATCAGAGACTGAGAAGAATGACTCAACTGTTTATCCTTTTGTTCCGGCTGATACACTGAATTGCCAGGGTAATTTTCAGGCAGGCCGGGAATTAATTGGGACTCTGTTGCAGGCGGGCGATTTTTCGCCATGGCAATGGAACAATACGACAGAAGGATTGAGATATACCGGAAACAATCTGGCGATCGGTGGAATGAAACAGGCACTGCATACCGATGATATTATTCGTTCAATAAATGGCCAGGTGATCAGCAGTCCGCAGAAAGCTTATCAAGTATTTCAAAAAGCGCGAACCCAGGAAAAGATTGAACTGGAGGTGTTGCGGGAACGGGACCTGATACGGTTTACTTTTGAGGGAAGTGCACAATGACAATAAGCAATCTTTACGAGAAACCTATCGGGATGGAGTGATTGAATACGATGAATTCCGTTGAGAGAAAAGAAATGGTAATAGACAGAAAACCAATGAGAGATGGTATCGGGTGGATATCCTGGCTGATTATTATGATGTGGATAATGGGAGGCTGCCGACAGAATACTCTCCCCCAACCACAATCCGGGAAACAGAGTTCCGAGCCGGTGGGATTCCAGACCGTGGACGCTCAGACCGCACAGCAACTGATTGAGGCTTCGCTCCGCCAGTATGCGGATGATCCGGCGCCCGATCAGAACGAAGAGCCAGTCACCATCGCGCCCCAAAAACCAGAGGTATCGCCAACTGACATAACCAATGAACCGGATGAAGCCATTGAAGCCGAGGCAGATCCGATAATACAGCCACCGGCAGAACCGATTTTCGACCTGTATGATCCGGCCATCGCGGAGGATACGATTTCGGTCGATTTTAACGAGGTGGATATCCGCACGGTTCTGGATACGATCGGCGATATTACCGGGGTGAATTTTATTGTGGATGACAGTGTCAGCGGTAAAGTCACCGTAATGTCGCCGCGGGAAATCAAGGTTAAAGAACTGTTCGATTTTCTGGAAACCATACTGACGGTAAAAGGGTATGCGGCGATCCGCAGTGGTGAGTTTGTCAAGATTGTCCAGCGAGGGAAAGTGATCTCCAGCGATCTACTGGTACGGGTGGGGAGCGATCCGGCATCCATTCCACTGAGCGATACCCTGGCGACGCAGATTATTCCACTAAAATACGCTGACACGACTGAAGTGATGAATATTATCAAGCCGCTGGCCAAGGACGCCCATATCGATTCCTATCCGCGGATCAACGCCATTTTGATAACCGATGTCTCAGCCAATATCCACCGGGTGGCGCGAATTATTCAACAACTCGATGTGCCGGGCGCACGCGAGCAGATCAAAGTCATTCCATTGCGATACGCTTCAGCCCAGACCTTGAGTACCAATGTCATGGAGATATTGACGCAAACCGCCCAGGGCGGCGCCCGGCCGGGAGTATCCACTGCCGGCGCGACCAAATTGAAAATTCTGCCAGATTCGCATATCAACGGCCTGATCGTGGTGGGCGGTCAGCAGGATATTCAACGGGTGCAGCAAATTGTCGATCAGCTGGATGTGGAACGGCCCCAGGGCGCGATTAACGCTCATGTCCGTTACCTGGAACACGCGCCGGCGGAAGATGTGGCCAAAGCCATCACTGCCGCCTGGAGCAACCTGCAAAAAAACACTACCAATCAGAACATGCAGCCAGTACAAATATCACCGGATACCGGGACAAACTCTTTGATCATCACCGCTTCGGCTCAGGATTTTAAGGTGATCGACAGTATTATCGAAAAACTCGATATTGTGCGCGAACAGGTACTGGTGGAACTTAAAATTCTGGAAATCAGCCAGGATGTGCTGGATGAAGTCGGGATCGACTGGCAAACGCTGGATGAGGCGGTTTCGGATCATATGCGGGCATTCGGCATGACCAACTATGGCCTGCGCGTGGATCACGCGGCCGGGACACTGGAGGGCATGCAGGTGGGTGCTTATAAGAATATCAGCGGAAATACCAAACTGGCGGCGATTCTGTACGCACTGGAGAAGGAATCCGGCGTGAATATCCTGTCCACGCCGCACATTATGACAACCAACCATAAAAACGCCAAGATTGTCGTGGGTGACAATATCCCGTATGTCACCAATTCCCGTATTACGGAAACCGACCCGGGCGATCCAACCGTGATCCAGACCTACGACTATAAGGATGTGGGGATTACGCTGAATATTACTCCACACGTCAACCAGGGTGGGATTGTGCGGTTGGAAGTGGAGAACGAGTTTACCAAGCTGATCGAAGGGGTATCGGGCCTGGGCAGCGAAACACCGACAACCGCCAAGCGCCAGACCCAGACTACGGTGTCGATGAAAAGCGGGACAACGGTAGTAATCGGCGGATTGATCCGGGACGACCGGGTGGTCCTGACCAAAAAAGTGCCGCTACTGGGCGATATCCCATTACTGGGTGAATTGTTTAAATATAAAACTGATCGCAAACAAAAGACCAACCTGTTGATTTTCATCACGCCGTATATTCTGAACAGTCCGCAACAACTGGCGGAAATTACCCAATATAAAAAGCAAGAGCTGAATACTGCCAGTAAAGGATTAATACCAACTAAAAATTAAGATTAAGCAGCAATGCTTTTAATCCCTTTAACTATGATCATGAAGGAATCAATCGAAACTATTTTGCTGGAAGAAGGCGGCCTGACCGAAGAACGACTCCGGGCGGCGCGTGCGGTGGTAGAGCATCTGGCCACCGAGAACAAGCCATTCGCCCTGGTCGATACCCTGCTGGAACGTGAGATGATCGAGCCGGAAACCATGGCTCGCTGTCTGGCGAAATTATGGGGACTGGTCTGGCTGGATGAGATCCCCCCCACTCAGCTTGATCCGGATCTGCTGCGTCAGTTTCCACTGGAATTTTTGCGTCAACAGCGGGTTGTTCCGGTACGGGATGTGGATCAAGGCATACTGATTATCACAGCGGATCCACGTCATTTATCAGCCTGTGACGCGGTTCAGAATATCCTGGGATATCGATGTCCGCGCGCGGTGGCGCCGGCCGGTATTATCGAACAGGCCATCAGCGATTGTTATTATAAAACCGTTGACCATAAAACCGATACCCAGAATGATGACATTGCCAAGGCTGCTCAGGCGACCCGAATAGTCCGGTCGGAGGATTTGCTTAATATCGCCAATCAGCCTCCGGTTATCCGGCTGGTGAATATGATTTTTTTCCGGGCGGTGCAGGCGCGCGCCAGCGATATTCATATCGAACCTTATGAAGCCGAGGTCAAGGTCCGGTTTCGCATTGACGGCGTTTTGCACAATACGATGACCTTACCGCCGCACCTGGGGCCGGTCTTGACTTCGCGTTTGAAGGTCATGGCCAACCTGGATATTGCTGAACGGAGGTTACCCCAAGATGGTCAGAGCCGGATCCGGATCGGAGAGAAGGAGATGGATATCCGGTTGTCAACCATTCCGACGGCTGACGGAGAGCGTGTGGTCCTGCGTCTGCTGGACAAGGGGCATCAAGCCGTCTTGCTGGACCAGTTGGGTTTACATTCCAGTGAAGAGAAGTTGTTCCGAAAAGTGATTTACCAGCCGCACGGGATTATCCTGCTGACCGGTCCGACCGGCAGCGGTAAGACGACCACCTTGTACGCGGCTATCAGTGAGTTGAGCGATCCCGAACGGAACATATTGACGGTAGAAGATCCGATCGAATACCAACTGTCGGGCGTGGGACAGATGCAGGTGAAACCCAAGATCAACCTGAATTTCGCCAATTGTCTGCGCCATATCCTGCGGCAGGATCCGGATGTCGTAATGATCGGAGAGATCCGCGACCGGGAAACCGCTGAAATCGCCATCCAGGCCTCACTGACCGGGCATATGGTGTTCAGTACCTTGCATACCAACGATTCGGCCTCGGCGATTGTCCGGCTGGTCGATATGGGGATCGAGCAGTATCTGATCTCCTCATCGCTGACGGCAGTGATGGCCCAGCGTCTGGTACGGAGTTTGTGTCCGAACTGCAAGCAACTGCGGCCCAGGGAAGAGACCAGCCACTATGGCATGGACGCGCGATTCTTTCGTGGAGCCGGTTGCGAACGATGCATGCAAAGCGGTTATCTTGGACGATCCGGGATCTTTGAATTACTGACTATCGACGAAACGATCCGTGAAATGATCAATGAAGGCGCCTCCTGCCGTGAGATTAAAGACCTGGCCGTTCAGCATGGCATGACGACATTACGTCAGGATGGAATCCGCAAGGCCATCGCCGGTGTGACCTCGATTGAAGAGGTATTGCGCGTGACCCAGGATCAATCGGCGGCGAATCTGGAGACGATTGGCGATACCCTCTGATTGGCCTCTGAAATAAAACCGACTGAATGACAGAGCGAAATGAATGAACCACATTTAGACAATTTGCCCAGTTCAGGAGCGACCGGCGCAATCGAAAGCCGCGAAGACGATTTTTATGTCTGGGAGATCGAAGAGCCCGCGATACGTCGCGGCGACCCGGCGAATGACCTGGACCGGCGTAAACCATCCGATGCCGTGGCGTTGCCGGTGAGTTCGCAAACGAATGAGCCCCCCAGGTTAACTACCCGTCAACTGGCTTTATTCACGCGTCAACTGGCGGCCCTGCTGCAAGCCGGGATGCCGCTGGTACCGGCGCTGGCGGCGCTGGCTGAACAGGGTCAGACCCCGACGATCAAAGCGATGCTCGAACGGCTACAGCAACAGGTGAATGCCGGGGAAGATTTCGCCGGTGCACTGGGACATTATAAAACCGTATTTTCACCCTTATATACCGGGATGGTGCAGGCTGGGCAGGCCGGCGGTTCGCTGGACCGTGCCCTGCTGAAACTGGCCGATATTCTGGACAAGCGCGCGCGGCTGCAAAGCACACTGCGGGCCTCCATTGCCTATCCGGCCTTTATGGCAGTCATGGCGGTGGGTGTGGTGATCTTTTTGTTAACCGCAGTTGTGCCCCAGATTACCACGATATTTATTGAGATGAATCGAGACCTGCCGCTGATCACCCGGATCCTGATCGCCGCCAGTTCGTTTATGCAACAGAGCTGGCCGATTTTACTAGTGGTGGCCCTATCGGGTGGGGTCGCAGGCTATCTATGGCTGCGCAGCGAGTCGAACCGGCACATTCTGGACCGGGTCTGGTTAAGGCTTCCTGGAATTGGCTCACTGATCACCCAGATCGAAACAAGCCGCTTTGCCCGTACCTATGCCATGCTGCTATCGAGCGGATTACCGGCTGTCCAGGCGCTGGAACTGGCGCGTCCAGTAATCCAGAACCGGGCGATGAATGAGCCGTTGAAGCTGGCCGGGGGCGATATCGAACGCGGTTCGTCTATCGCAGAGGCGATCCGACAAACCGGGGTCTTTCCGGGATTGCTGATCCATACCATCGAAACCGGGGAACAAACCGGGATATTGAGACGCCCCTGACCGGTCTGGCGGATATCTATGACACCGAAATCGAAAATACTTCCCGGGCGCTGACGACCTTGCTGGAACCGTTGATCCTGCTGGTGATGGGCGTGGTCATCGGATTTATTGTGATGGCGATTCTTCTGCCATTGTATGAGATCAATCAGGCATTTTAGAAAGTGTAAAAATACTAACAGCTTAATCATGATACCAAATTCAATGACAGCATCTATGCAAAACGATCTTTCTATATCTCAGTACAACGATAATGAAAGGAATGTCTGTCTAGTATTAGAGCAATCAGGATACAGCTTTATTCCCACTATCAAATGGAGAGCATCATGATCATCATGAAACATCATTATCGAGAACGCGCATTTACCCTGATCGAGTTAATGATCGTTATTGTCATTCTGGGATTACTGGCAACCATCATCATGCCTAAAATCCTGGATAAGCCGGATCAGGCGCGGCGAGCCAAAGCGGTGATTGAAATAAAAAATATTGAAGCGGCGCTGGCCTATTTCCATGCGGATACCGGCAGGTTCCCGACCACAGTGGAAGGGCTCAAAACGCTGGTTACCGATCCGGGGATCAAGAATTATAATTCCAAAGGTTACCTGGACAAGGTGCCGGATGATCCCTGGGGTAATCCCTATCTGTATCTCTGTCCAGGAGTACATGGCAAGGATTACGATATTATCTCGTATGGCAAAGACGGGGAGAAAGGCGGCAGCGGGGACGACGCGGATATCGTCAGCTGGGATCTGGAATCAAACTAAATACCCGCCATGATGATTCGATCAAATAAATTATATTCCCAACAGGGTTTTACCCTGATAGAAACGCTGGTCGCACTGGCCGTGGTAGCGATTGGACTGCTGGCGCTGGTTCGTCTGCATTTAAATACCGTGCAACTGACCGAATCAACCGCAATGCGGACAATGGCGGCCAGTATTGCGGAAACGCAATTGATGACCTATCTTCAGAATCCTGAAAACACTCCGCAATTGGAAGGCAGCGATGATTTCAATGGCCGGTTGTTTCACTGGTCCATTGAAACGGCGCGCTGTAACTCTGACAGGCTTGCCGGCCTGCCGATGGGTACCTTAAAGCAAGCAACGGTTATCGTCACCTGGGACGAACGGGGACAGCGACAGTCTTTGGAGCTGCACCGCACTTTTCTGCCCCGGGAGGAGGTATCATGAAGCATATCGATCGCCGGGGTTTTACCTTATTTGAACTGATGATCGCGATTACCCTTGTATCATTAATGCTCACAGTCGTCTATGGTACATACCGGGTAACCTTGCTGGGTTCACAGCAATGCCAGCGGCAATTAACCCTGTATCGAGAAGCGGCCAGTCTCTGTGAAAAATTGAAAGTTCAACTGGCAGCCTGTCAGCCGATTACAGACTGGAGCAATAACGGTGAATCCGGGTTTGTACTGGAAAGCAATAACAGATCAGCACAATTATCATTCATTACCAGTCAACCCTTGTTTTCACCACCGGTAATTGGCGGGCTCTATCAAGTCAGCTGGCAAGTTAACACCAATGGCCAACTGTTTTATCGGGAAGAACCGTTTATCACATTAAGCTCCGACAACGAGCCGACATCACCTCCAGATAAAGAAATCGTCATTTCGCAAATGGGGATTGATCTGAAATTTGAAGCTTACGATACCCATGGGCAATTGAGCCCTTCCTGGCAGGATCGTACCGAATCCTGTCCAAAGGCACTGTCAATCGACTTGACCGTTTATGATCCAGCAATACCTGACTCATCATTTACCCTCCATACCCTGGCGCCAGTGCTTGCCAGCCCCGTCACTCGCGAGCGGCTGGCAGACCATACCGGAGGTACGCAAAAATGATGGGATACCGACTACAAGCTCACTGTCATACCAGATACCGGGGCCGCGGATTTATACTGATCACGGTCCTGGTAGTCCTGGTATTGCTCAGTGCGTTGTTGCTGAGGGTCTTTCGTCAGGGGATGCAGTCGCTGGCGGTTGCCGCAGAGCGCCCGGCCAGGTTCCAGGCACGGCAAAATGCCTTGTCGGGGTGCGATATTGCCTGCGGCGCTTTGCGCGAAAACCCAGACTTGCTGACAGAGATGAAACTGTCATTTCACGGTCCCCGGGAGATTACCATGGACGAGGGGCGCTGTCTGATCACGATTGAAGATGAATCAGGCAAACTGCCCATCAACGCCATCAAAAATGAAGCGGGCCAACTGGACCGGTTTATCGTGAATCAATTGCTGCGTCTGGTTGATCGAATCAACAGCGCGTCAGGCCGATCGCTGGCCAATTATGCATTTGTGCCGTGTCTGATCGACTGGATTGACGCGGATCAGGAGAAGACGGTCCTGCCATGGGTTGCCACTGATAATACCGGCTGGGATCCAGTCGATTCAACCAGTGACACTCCCTGCGGCAACCGGCCATTTGAAATCCTCAGTGAATTGAACCGGGTCAAAGGCATCACCCCGGCCATCTATCAAGGACAGGACATGACCGGCAGGAAGACATGGCATTTTCCTGGATTGGAAGGTCTGTTAACCGTGCATTATACCGGCAAGCTGAATATCAACACTGCTAATCCCTGGCTACTGTTCACACTGGATGAGGAGATCTCAGTAGACCAAATCGAAACAATCCTGGCGTATCGTCAAAGCCAGCCTTTTGGCAGTCTGGAGGAATTCCGGTCAGTGTGTGGATTATCCGCAGACCGGTTTGCTACGATCGCGGTCAGACTCACCGTGAAGCCCGAGAGCCGGGTTTATCGAATTCAGAGCAAGGGAATCTGTGGAAAGGAAGAATCGCAGGGAACGATGATCATAAAATTGAAAACCGACACCGGCGGCTGGTCGATACTGGAGTATAAGGAAAACTAATGGCGAAACATTGCATAGGACTGGATATTGGCCCCAACTGGATCAAGGCGGTTCAACTGACACGAGAGAACGGCCGCTACCGCATCCAGCACAGCCATAACGCGTTGACACGCCGGAAGTCCGATAATCCTCTGAATATTTTAAAAGACCTGACTGCCGTCCGGGGTTTTGACCGACGCAGCCCGGTCATTATCAATTTACCGCCAGACGCATTGTTTCAGACTGAACTGAAAACAGACGAAACCAGTCATTTCGAACGATTCAGCCCGTTGATTGCTGACAATGCCATTTCTGAAATTCATCCTAACGGAGAGAATACCTCTACGAAGCAATTAACCGTCGTTCGCCGTAAGATCTATCACTATTTGCTGACGATGGTACGGCAAAGCGGTTTGAAATGCCGGTCTATCATCCCAACCGCCCGAGCGATACATACGGTCGCGCTGGTCAATCATCCCGAGTTGTCCGATCAGCGAGTGACCATCTTTTATGAAGACACCCGGCATTGTTATCTCATTATAAGCGACCTTGGAAAACTGGCAGGTCACCGGGCTTTTCCGGCCCGGTCATCCGGTGACGATTCATTCGATCAGGCGATTGTGAATGAGTTGGATCAGACCTGGTATAGTCTATTTGGACAGGCCATGCCCAAGCAGACACCTGTTTATATTGCCTCCCATGCCGGGGACCGTCTGGACCTGATCAACCACCTGGTGAGTGAACGTCAATACCGGGTCGTTGAACTGGATCCTTTCGCGCAGGTTGACTGCGAGGAAGAGATACGGGATGACTACACGCTTTGCTTGAGTGAAGGACTGGCGCTGCATTATTTTAACGCCTCCCGCCAGGACCAGGATAATCTTATCAGACTGGCGAAACCGCAACCAAAGGATTCGTCACTTTCGGTTCGGAAACAGACGTTCACCGCGCTGATCCTGGCGGGAATCAGCCTGGTGTCATGGCTGTGCGGAACACTGCTGGAACGGTATGTGCTGGAACAGCATTACAGCGATCTGAAAGACCAGATTCGGATGACTTTTACTGAAACAGTACCGGATGAAGTCAATATTATCGATGAACAGGCCCAACTGTCCCAGCGATTAAACGATTTGAAATCAGATGCCGGCATGATCAGCCCTTACCTTATCCCACAGACGGGATTTGCTGTCTGGAACCAGTTGCAGGAAAATATGCCGGAGTTAACCATCCGGGAAATTATACTGGAAAATAATCAATTTCAAATCACCGCCCTTGCCCAAAATGAAGAAACAGTAAGCCGCTGGCAGAAACAGCTTGAAAACCAGGCGGTTTTTTCGCACGTTGAGATCATTCCTGTCAATGAAGCAAAATCGGAGGAGATGTTTAACTTTCGCATGAAGATTGAACTGCATTTACCTGAAGAAGCATCTGATAAAGAGGTATTATGAATCTTTCAAAACGAGAAAGACAATCAGCCATTGTGTTAGCCGGGTGCGTTGCGCTATGGATGGTGTTTATGCTGGTCATCCGGCCGGCCTGGCAGCGGATCGAGACGTTAAATCGGATTATCCCGGAAACGGAAGTTGTCATGGAGCAACTGGCCGGTAATGCCAGAGAATACCGTCACCTCGACCGGCAAATGGCAACCTTAAAAAAAGAAATCCTTACCCGTCCGGAGCAAAATCCCCGGGAATATATTAACTTGATATTGAAAAAATCGGATCTGGCCAACAAGGCGCAAGTAACCACAACTCCAAAAGGACAAAACGACCGTTTCAATGAGACCCGGGTTGAAATACATTTGACGCAGATCACTCCCGATGAATTATCTCAAATGATTACCAGTTTAGTAAATGACAATACCTCGCAGATTGAAAAAGTAACCATAACTCCTGATAAAAAAAACAGTTTAGAAATATCTGCACAAATTTCCGCAGGGGTTTTGAGTATAAATCAATAATTCTCCCAAGCTCCCTGGGCCGCCCTGTTATTCATTTTTCTTGCAATCAATATATACGGTAAGTTATAATGTTTATACTTCATGAATAATGACGAGAGACATTCTGATACCGAATATGTTGAGGACTATCGACCCAGCAGTGAGGAATTATCGTTGCTGCGCGGCGATGCCGGCCTCGAAAAAGGATCCCGTCAACCGGTAAACCATTCCGATTCGCCCTCTGAACCGGAGTCCGCGTTGCAGATATCAGAAATCGAAAAAAGCGCGAATGGATTTGATGCTGGCATCGCTGGAAGCGGCCGCCAACGATCTGGACCCGGACCAGACCCATGATACGACTCCATTGATCCCGATCGAAAATCCAGTCGATACGACCATAGCTGAAAATACCGCAGCCCCTTCGGAACAGTTTATCCCCCCCTACCGTCCTCCTCACGCGATCAGTCGAAGCGAAAACAAGATGGTAGCCGATATCATAGGTCAGATTGTACGTGACGATATCACCCGCTATCGAAAAATGTTAAAACTTTAATGCCCAGATCAGGCACTGGCGAAAGAGGTTCTTCAACTGGCCTTTATTGCGGCGATTTAATTAATTGGGTAATGTGATTTTTCCAGATATTCGATTGATTCTCATAGGATCGTAACAGTACTTCAGCAGCATGGACCGCTTCATCGTGCTGGCCAAGGTTGAACAGACATTTCAGACTGTAATAGCGGGATTCCCACCACCTATCCGCGGATTCAGGATTATCCGGATCAGTGCCCTGACGCACCAGATACCAGAAACGACGCGACTGGTCATAATCGCCATCGGCATAGGTCAGCATGGCGCGATAGCGGATAGTTGCCAGGGTTGGAGAAGTATCGGTTTCGGCCAGTTCCTTTCTGACATTGTCAATGATCAATCGCGGTAATTTTACTGGTTTAAAATTCAATGCGGCCAGGGCCAGCCAGGCGGCGGCTTCCTGACGATAGGATCGCGCTGCTTTCAATAACAGGGCATCGCTATCCACCTGACTGGTCTGAACGGCATAATCCGTCAGCATCAGCCAATCTTGTAACAGGATGATATCTTTATCCTGCCATCTTGACCGATATCTTTTATCTAAATAGCTACTGACAGTAGCTGCCTGACTCAAAATTGCCTGGCCCAGTAACGGCTCGTCAGGGTGAGCCTGACAGACAATTCCAACAACGTGGAGACAATCTGACCAGCCAGTTATTTTCCCAAAGATGTCGATAAGTAACACCGTTGCGTCGATGGAAGCAACATGATCGGAATATTGCAGAATAAAGGCTTTGATCTGTTCAGCCAAAGGCTGCCAGGGCTCCGTTTCTGGTGTCACTGATAAAATTTGATATTGGGTCTGCAACCAGCCGAGTTGGGCCGGGATATAATTATTATCATCCTTATCTACTAATCGATAGACGATTAACGCATTGTTTAACTGGCCGGCTTGATGCAATGCCCGGGCATAAAAATATCGGCAGGAGCGGGCGGCAGGACGGTCAGCAAAAGAACCGGATAACTCTTCGGTATCGTTCAGGGCGCCACAAAGCGTTTGAAGGACTTCCAACCGCAATGCATCGTAGTTGGCGTCAAGTTCACCACAGACAATTGCAGCGGCTCGTTCGATGGCCTGACCGGGCAGGTCATCGCCACGCAGGCCTGACAGGGAGTTTGGCCGCCAGGTTGGGAACTTCTGAGAGAATTGTAAAAGTGACCGGGTGGCATTCTGAAGCAGATCGGCACGTATATTTTCCGAGTATTCACCTTTTAACGCCTGCTGGTCATAGCTGAGTCCCAATTTATACCATGCCGCCGGAATCAGTTCTCCGGCGCCCGTCTGCCGAACGACCTGCTGATAAAGAGGGATCGCAATGTCATACCGTGCGGGAGTCGCGTAAAAATAGCGATCCGCCAGTCCATATTGCCAATCGGCCGGCCATTTGGCCACCAATGAGCCAATCTCGCCGGATTTTCCCTTCTCTAAAATCTGATCCAGTGAAGCCTGCAAACGATTGACGATCATGGTTCTGGCAAATTCAATATATTCCTGCTGTCCCTCGGTAGCCCGCACCAGTGTCTGCAAATAAGTCGTATTGAATAAACATAGTTGATGATAATTTTCCTGGGCAACCGGTCCGGTCATCGCAGACCGATAGATCTGTCGCTGCATAATCTGGCTGGTGAGCATGGCGGCGCGTAATCTCAGAACCTGAACGATGGCAGGGTCCGCTTGAGAGTCCCTTAATGCTTCAAACACCTGCTGACAGCGTTTTAATAACAAATCGTAATCAATAGCTTGTTTGTCCGCATTATATTCGATCTGGAGCAGATTGCGCTCGATTTCCAATTCACCCTCACATCGAATCATCTCGAATTGGTCGTATGCCTTTTGCAGCGGCTGTTGAAAAACGGTCGTTCCAGACAGACGATGACAGGCGTGGTATAACCTTACCCGCCAGATCGAAAGGCGGCCATCGTTATGTTGCGGATCAAACTGGTCGATTTGATGGATGGTCTGATGCAGCAGTCTTAACTGGTCGCCTTGACCGTCCAGACCGGTTCTTGATTGAAACACGCTGGCTATTGCCTGACCATAAACCGTCTGGCAACGATAAACCAGATTTAATCGTCTGGCCCCGGTAAGAAAGGTATAAAGCGAACCGTATTGCTCTGGCCAGTCTTCATCAGGAAACCAATCGAGCCAGAGCAACAGATGATTGACCAGGTTTTCCGCCAGATAAAGGGAATCTTCCGTATGGTTGACCAGTTGGCCCAATTGCACGGCGGGCGGATTGGCCGATGTTCGATAAAAGACACCGATCGCATCCCGTAATATTTCAGCCTGGCGGTCCAGTTTACCGGACAGTTCCTGATAGATGGATTGCAGCAGGGTCATATCGCCACGATCCAGCATGGTACGCACACGATCGGGCAAGTGTGGTTCGGAAATTTCGACGGGATTTTCCGCCAACACATCGAAGGTTGACTGAGGTACCGGATGAGCGCGATAATAGCGTAACAGGTCTGCCTGAACTTCGGCCGCAGCCGCATAACTAATCCTGAATATCAAGACAAGGGCCAGGAGAGGGATAAATAATATTGTTCTTGTTTTTGCTTGAGTCATTACCTGTTTTAAAAAGAACATCGTTAATTGTGAATAGATTCTGTTTATCAACCTTCATTATATCTGTATCATCAACTTTGGGCCAGGTTTCCGGAATACTGTTTTATTCAGCCATCGCAAATACGATATTGGTCAGGTTCATTCGCCAAAGCGTATCGTAAGCGCGAACGACATGGTCCCATCGCGTGTAGGCATCTGGCGCCAGCCTGACGGGATCGTCCAGATGACGGCCTTGACGCTGCATAATCTGCTCAACCTGAAGACGCAATTTTACCCACTCCAGTTCATTATCATTGGATATTTCCAATTGACCACCGCCACTGATTTGTACGTTACATCCGGCATTTTTACCCGGACTGAGCCAAACCGACATTGGTTCCAGTTCCGCCGGAGTGTTGCTTTCTGATTGCTGACTCGGCAAATCGGCCGGCAGGTACCCTTCGCTGGCCCGGAAATTGGCTGTTAATACAAAAAAGATCAACAACAAGAAAACCACATCGATCATCGGCACCATCCGAAAGGTCAGGCGAATACCATTATGGTTGGCTAAAAGGCTATGTGGACGAAGTCGTTTCATCTGGGATTCGATACTGGATTATCTGATATAACATCCGTGTCATTATGAGAATGTTTAAAGGCGGCTAATTGCAACCGGGTCACTTTGGCGCGCGCCAAGGCTGCCAGCGCATCTTGAACCTGGGCGTAAGTCAGGGCGCGATCCGCGCGCAAATAGACGATTGGATCACTACGGTCATGCAGTTGTTTTTCGATTTCAGCCCCCATATCAGCCACCAGCTTATCGCGATGCCCATCATAAACCGGACTATCGGGATCGAACGTCCGGGAACGTACCGCAAACATTTCACCAGAAGGATCGGATTCATCGGGAAAAACAGATAATGTCACCGCGTTTTCGTCCAGTTTTTCACTGGCGATGGCTCCCTGACAGCGATCCGGCACCAGCAGTTTATAGTTTTCGCTGGCGATAAACTGGCAGATCAGCATGAAGAATATGATCAATAAGAAGACCACATCAATCATCGGAGTCATATTGAACTGACCCGGCTCATGCAATCGTAAACTTTCGGGCGCACGAATCATGCCTGAGACTCCACCTGGTGTTCAGTAATCAATTGAATCACTTCTTCAGCGTGTACAGCCGCCCGGGCCGCGAGAGAATCGATCCGGTTGCGCAGGAATCCGTAAACCGCCAGCGCCGGTATCGCCACCACCATCCCCCACCAGGTAGTCACCAGGGCAGTGGAAATGCCATCGGCCAGCGCGGGCGCCTCGGGTTGCCCCCCGGCCCGGACAATGGCGCTGAAAGTGTCAATCATACCCCAGACAGTACCAAAGAGGCCTATCATCGGACCGACATTACCAATAATATTCAACCATTCGATCCGCCGCAGCATCTCGGTAGTGTCCTGTTCGAGATAATCGGATACACCGTTTTCCATGGCTATCCGGCCGGCCGGGCGTTCGATCAGCGCAATCCGCAACAGTCGGGCCAGCATACTACCGTTTCGTGACAGAAACTCAGCCAGATGATCATACTGGCCGTCCTGAATCATCTGCTTCGCTTTCTCTTGAACGGTCAGAGGCAGTAATTTCTTACCACGAATCGCTAACAGAGACTGGGTGGCCAGACTGACTGTCACCAATGATAAGGGCAATAATACCAGCCAGACCAGCGGCCCGCCGGAATAAAAGAATTTGTAGAAGTCGTTGTCCGGCGGCGGTGCGGGCTCGTTCTGGGCCCAGATATTAACACTTAGAATAAGTAATATCCCTAACGATAAAATTAAGCGCTTCATTGTACTTATTGGACTTTCCTGCCTTCTACTAATCGTGATCCAGATTAAAGGCTACTTGTTGATAGATATCTAATAACAAACTCGAGTCAGTATTATTTTTTATTAAAAGTGGCCAGTTCCTCATCCGTAATAAAACGATATTGTCCTTTATAACGGCCGGCGAGCTCTTTTAAGAAAGGCTCATTTTCTTCATACCCACAGGCAATCACATTGAGAGTCACCAAACCGGCATGCTTTTCCTGCAACTGATCGACGACCTGACGGACCTGGGCATGATCAAACTGTCCATCTGTAAATAAATAAATCAGACGAACCGGCCGGTTCTGCTTCGTTTTCATTTCAAAGGCCTGTTGCAGCGCTCGTGTCACGGCCTGCCAGGCCCGCTGTTCACCAGCAACAGGCAATAATCCGGCATTTCGAATAAATGGTACGGCCGCCTGGCGACGTACGGCGCTGGCACGAACCAGATAGCCGGGTTCCATCACGGAGGGATCCCCCCCGGCAAAAAATATCAATCCAAAATGATGCATGGGCGTCAAACTCACCACTGCCTGGAGCAATTCTGATTGAACATAATCGTGAGCAATCACCATACTACCAGAGATATCAACGACAAAACAGATACGATCCGCACTGCCGGCAGTACCACAGAATTCGCTCATTAACCGTTCGGAACGGCCCTGAACCGGCAGAGATCGGGCTGATCCGGCTCCTGTCACAGCTAACAGGTTTGATCCGGATGGGAAGGATAAATGAGCCATATCAGCACCTTTCCAGTCAGGAAAGGAGGCATCAATCCAGTTTTCCTGAATGGGGAGGGCTGATTCGAGTTGTAATTTTTCTACGGTCGTTTCAAATACCGGCTCCTTCTGACTGGTTTCGATCGCTGTTTGAGCTGGTTGATTGCGTAAAACCGGGACTACTGCCGGACTGGCTATAACTAAAATAACCCCCAATAACAAATGGATCACCAGCGATACTCCCCAACCGGTGGCGGGTAAGGACCATCGAGGTGTTTTGCCTTGACTTAACTTTGATCGATATCGAATCACGGTTGTCTATTTTAACAGTATCCTGAATAATTGCACTATTATTCAATAAGATAACCCGTCAAGGGTCATTAATCGATTGAATCGGCTCTATTTATTCTTGCTGTCCGTTATACACCCTCATACAATATCCCATTCGAAATTTAAAACACTCATTACCATACAAAAACCATCTATGATCATAAGTGTATTATTTGACATAATTTATTCAATCGCCTTGGTGGTATTTCTCCCGATGCTATTCTACCGGGGCATCAAGCAGGGACGATACCGAAGAGGATGGGGCCATCGCTTTGGCTTTGTTCCAGTTCGTAACAGTTCACGAAGGTGTATCTGGATACACGCTGTCAGTATGGGCGAGGTAAATGCCACTCAAACCGTCATTGAGCAGTTGAAACATAGTTTTGAATGCGACATAGTTATAAGCACAACTACTGACACGGGTTATGACAGAGCACTGCATCTTTACGGCCGGGATCATATGGTTTTTTTCTATCCATTTGATTTCTCATGGTCAGTCAAGAGGGCCTTAAAACGAATCAAACCAAACATCTGTATTTTGATGGAACTGGAGGTCTGGCACAATTTCACCTATTATACCTGGAAAAATTCCATACCAACCATAGTCGCCAATGGTCGGATCAGTTCCGGAAAAGGATTTCCACGTTACAAACGTATTGCCTGGCTGGTTCGTCCGATGTTTGGCCGGTTAGATCGGGTATTGGCACAAGATCAGGAATATGCAGAACGATTCAGCTATCTGGGCGTACCAAATAACAAGATTATTACTGCTGGCTCTCTAAAATACGATACGGCACAAACCGAACTGCCTGTCGTGGGTCAGGAGGATATGGCAAAAGCCCTGAATCTTGCCCAATCGGATCGTCTCTGGGTTGCGGGCAGTACAGGCCCTGGTGAAGAAGAGGCAATACTATCGACCTACCGGACGTTAATTAACGAGCCCGAACTGACTGGTTTAAAGCTAGTCATCGTACCTCGTAAGCCTGAACGATTTGATGACGTAGCCCGACTGATTGAGGCAGAGGCATTCAAGTTTATCCGTTACAGCCAGATAAAAACCGGTCAGACACAGGCAAGTGGTGAGGAGCAAGTTATTCTGGGAGATACGATGGGTGATCTGAGAAAATTTTACGCGCTGGCTCATTCAATATTTGTTGGCCGGTCTTTGACCGCAATGGGGGGATCTGACATGATTGAAGCCGTGGCTCTGGCCAAACCTACGATTGTGGGCCCTTATACTGAAAATTTTTCAGATTCCATGGCCAAACTACGGGCTGGAAAGGGAATCATTGAGATCACCCGTGTCGATGAATTGCCTGAAAGCGTCAAAAGCACTTTACTTGACAGTAACCGGGCACAAGATCTGGCCCGTTGCGGCCGGCAAGTAGTGATAGAAAGTAAAGGCGCCACAGCCAGAACGATTCAAATTGTTAAAGACCTTTTAAAGGTATAACCTGGACAAAACCTGATTTCCTCAGGATTATATCCGTTAGGCAACAATCCAGATTGGAAGAAAATCATGTTTGCCTTCTCTGGCAACCAAACTCGAATTTGAAATATACTACAGGAGATACATGGTGTTATATGTAAACGGCCAACCAGTGAAACCGGAGTCAATTGAACAGGAAATGGAACGCATGCGGCCGGAGTATGACCGAACCTTCGCCGAAATGAATGAAGAAGAACGCGAAAGTCAGTTGCGTGACTGGTCGCGCGAAAACATTATCGAACGGGAATTGTTGCGCCAGGCCGCTCATGACGCAGACGCATTGGTGGCAGACCGCGAAGCCCGCAAGCACTTTGATGATCTGGTAGAAAAAAATGGCGGCCGCGATGAGTTTTTCAAAAATGTCGAAGGCGGCGAAAAGCGCGAACCGGAAATCATTGCGGATATCAAAGCGGGCATGCAAGTCGATCGATTTGTTCGGAAAATCACCGAATTGCCGGAACAACCTTCAGACGATGAAACTAAAAATTTCTATGACCAACATGCAGAAGAGTATGTTCAACCGGAGATGGTCCACGCCTGCCATATTGTCAAGCACGTCGAAAATGGAATCGCCTCACGGGAATTACAGCAAGAAATGGAAAATGTCCTGTTACAATTACGCGGGGGCGCTGACTTTGCCGAACTCTGTTATCAACATTCCGATTGCCCGCAAAATGGTGGAGACCTGGGTTATTTTGCGCGCGGAGAGATGGTTGAAGAATTTGAAGCGATGGTTTTTTCGTTACCGGCCGGCGGAATCAGCAATGTGTTCCAAACGCGCTTTGGATTGCATATCGCCAAAGTACTGGATAGAAAAGAATCGCAACCGATACCCTTTGAGGCAGTAAAAGATCAAGCCCGGGAACGTCTTGTTGAGCATCTCAAACATGACAAATTGCTGGCCTTTATAGACGAGGAAAAAGAAAAGGCCACCATCGAAGAACGCGATGAGCCAGCCTGACGCTCTTCCAATAATCCCATACTCAGGTAGTTTGTTTCACGACATCCTGATGGTTCATATAAGCCCATTCCTGAGATTGCTGTTCCAGTCCGGTTATCGCATTCAATACAGATAACTGCCGCTTGGCCGTTCCAGCGTGACACCGTTCCGCCATCATCCATTTTTCTCGAGCAATTTCCAACATCCGGCTCCGCTCTTCCCCCTTCAGTTTGTTGGCAACCTTCAAACAGGCGTTGCCCCAATTGAGATAGGTCGAGGGATTATCGGGATTTTTCTCAAGTTCCCGTTCAAATGTCTGATGAATTTTATCGATGATTTGCCGGCGTTGTTCGTGCAATGCTGATTTGGGTTGGGAATGCGGAAACAGTGATTCTGTTTCGGCAACAGTTGGTTTAGAAATCTCCTGAAAACGCTCATCCGGCTCAGTAGCCGGAATTGTTTGATCTGATGATGGCCGCTGAACAAATGTGACGGGTATGCCTGCAATTTCTCGTATTTTCACCTCTTTTCTGGAAACCCTTTCCGTCGGTGACTGATTCATCATGGAAGACACGGTACGCTCATAATCCGGGCGTTTGATCGGCGTTTGTGACAAACGCATGATCTCCTGCTCCATGGCCTGCAATTCACCTTGAGCCTGTTCCAGTTCTTCAAGTAATTGTTTATTTTTACGATGATGAATTTCATAACGTTCACGCATCTTCTCTGAAAGATCCCTTTCCCATTCTCTGGCTTCCTGATAGACCCTGCGTAAATCATGAGCGGATGCCTGAATCTGGCGGGCCAGCTGCTCGGCATTGGCCAATAAATATTCATGGCGTTGTTTTCGTTGCTGATCCACATACCCCAGGTAAAACATGGTGACAATCATACCCCCGCCGATAATCCCGATCATGATCGCCAAGGTAATCTTTAAACTTCCTAATGACTGATCATAAACCTGGCTTGCCACCCGGAGCATTTCCTGATGTAGCCAATTTTCATCCATTCCATTCCCTTTTGACTGGACAGGGATTTCGGAAACGATCGGGCTCTGAGCAACTATTTCCGGCTGACTATCGCTTTCATTTGCCAACGGGCCATCAATACGTGTCTGAGCCATGGAAACTGTAAACGAAAATATTCCAGTCAATACCAGCACCACCAGAGCAATCACGGGGATACTGAATTTCTGGGGGGAAGTCGTATGATCGGCATTGAATAACATGATGAAATCTCAGTCTTTATTATAGATGTAACGAACAGATAAACAGATAAGCAGATAAATCAACAATCCATCTGGTTACTTTGGGAAAGCGCTGTCCCGGCCTGCAAACGAATACCCCTGTCCCCGGGGTTTAATTATGTATGTAAACCTACCCAGTTCAGTTTAAAAACCGAACACGGGCGGTTAATAGTATCGGCGATAATCCCGGCAAACGACCAATAAAATCCAGTTTTTTTAGGAAAACCACTATCTGAAAAACCTGATTCCCGGAGATTTTCCAGGTTTCTAATCAAGCTTTCTCAATATAACAATCCGTATTAAGTTTATTCGGACCTATCGTAACCATTGTGAAATCGGCGGGAGGCGTACTCTCGACAAATTGATTAATTTCATCAATCGTCACGGCCATAATTGCCTGCTCGATCTCTTCCAGGGTTCGTACCCGGTTGAGATGATAGAGATCACCGGCACATCCCGAAGCCCGGGAAGACGTTGGATTCCCCTTGCATTACCAACGAAGCCCGCAAACCAATTCTGGCGCGCTGGAGCTCTTCCTCGGTCACTCCTTGAGCCAGCATACTTAATTCATGCATGATGACATCCAGCGCCTGTTGTGCGTTCGCCGGACTGCTGCCGGCATAACAGAAGACGGCACCCAACTTATCGATAACCATATGATTGGCGCCAACCGCGTAACATAACCCGCGTTTTTCCCGAACTTCAGTGAATAAGCGACTTCCCATTCCGCCAGAAAGGACTGAGACAGAAAGCAGGGCCTTGTAAAAATCCGGGTGACTGGTGTGAATCGAAGGATACAAAACGGCTATATGAACCTGATTGCCATCATTTTCTTCATGATACACCCGACTGAAAGCCTGGGGCGCCGACAATTCGGGCAGCAACTGGGCACTCCAGTTGCCAAAGAATTGGTTAATCAGATTATAAACCTGATCAGGATCAATATTCCCGGCAACAGCGATAATTGTTTCAGAAGGTGCAAAAAAACGTTTGTAATGGTTATAGATTTCCTGATGGCTTAGAGATGCAATATCCGCTTTTTGACCGTAATGAGACTGATTATAGGGATAATTTAAGAATTGGCTGCGCGCCAATATGGAAATTTTTTGGCGAGGATCGTCATCAATTGAATCTATGCTCTGGATTGATAACGACTTACAAAATTCCACCTGATCGTCAGGCAATAGAGGATTTTGAATTACCTGACTAAAAAGCTCGATGGCTTGAGGCAATTTAT
Source organism: Sedimentisphaerales bacterium (assembly GCA_963663965.2). Classification (GTDB taxonomy): domain Bacteria; phylum Planctomycetota; class Phycisphaerae; order Sedimentisphaerales; family SM23-30. Next base: position 317,239 of record CAXXFK010000028.1, on the reverse strand, counting down.
CGCTAACCATAGATCCGGAAATATTCAAAAACATGGTGTTGGCAGAACTGTTTCGGTGTATTCCCAGCATATCAAACTGGTCATTGAGAGCCTGGTTATCATAAGGTCCCGCTCCGCGGAAGATAAGTTCACTTAATACGCCGGAAAGGCCATTTTTCAATTGAGGATCTCTGGAAACCCCGCAAGGAATTGCAAAAACAATCGCCGCCGACGCGACATCATCCATGGGTTCACAGACCAGCCTGATTCCATTATCATAGTTGTAAACAGATATATCAGTACTCAATGTAACTTACCAAAATACATCAGGTTATCGAAATTCTCTCTGACTTTATACAAAGCCATACATTGAAACGCAAACATTTTATGACTATTAAATTAGTGTTTCAATGAAATTAATCAATTTTCATTAAACCTTGCAGAGAAAATACAAAATTGAGCGAACTAGAATAAAGAAGTTTCGTTCTAAAATCAAGTAAACTGAAAGCCATAAATAACCGATTGAGGAATTTGGTAAAATGGCTAATTTTAGAGTTTTTACTTGACCTTTAACAAAGTGGATTTTATACTTCTGCGACATTATCAGGGACGATGTGACCGAATTTGGAGAATTGAGCATAACTAATTACAAAGAATGGATTTATAATAATGAGTGAAAAGACGAAATCAACCCCAAACAGCAAGCCCGCCAAAACCACCCGCGCCGAAGCGCGAGCCCGCCGGAAAAAGACAGAAACCACTGTTGAAGAGAAACCATTAACCGCCAAAGAGATCGAATATTATCGTGATCGATTATTGGAACTCCGTCGTGATTTATTAGGTGATATGGGACGCATGAGTACCGATGCTTTGGATGGATCTGGCGAACTTTCTAATATGCCTGTTCACATGGCGGATATTGGTACGGATAATTATGAACAGGAATTTACATTAAGCCTCATTGATGGTGAACGCAAAATTCTGGCAGAAATTGATTATTCCCTCAGCAAAATAAACAAGGGTGAATACGGGATCTGCGAAGGCACGGGCAAGGTAATCGGCCGCGAACGTCTTGAAGCCAAACCTTATGCTCGCTATTGCATCGAATATGCCCGGAAACTGGAACTGGCCAAAAGCAAAGCCAAAAAAACCTCACCTGCCCCGATGATGATTAAAGACGAAGAATAGAAAATGGATTAATCAACTGATTCTCAGAACCGGTTTTTGAGACCGGTTTTTTTGTGTCCATTCCACATAAAAAAAACAAATCGCCTTTCATTGCGCCACGGTATTCCATTTGAAATCAAACACACGTTTCTGACTCTCCAACTCTTGAGTGAAGGCTTCAGGGAACCGGTTGACTCATGGCTCAATCCTGTGGTCATCAATTAAATCTGCAGATTAATTCCAATTCACCCATTACGGGAACCTCAAAAATTCATTCAGGGCTGCAAGTGGTCTGATTTTCCTCTGTGCTACATCACAAAAAACCGTGAATATAATTAATACCCGGTTCTTTGTTCCTTGCCAGAGAAAAACCATCCTTGCTTTCGCCTCTAAAGCAATTTTCAGCGGTACCCTTAATCATTAGATTCATTTGAATCGCAATTACGATCGATAAGGTACATAATCGTCATATTGGCCAACGTCAGACCAAATATTCCAGTCAAGGTCGGCAAACTACCCAGCGTTTTTCTGATGCGTCCGCGTCGTATGTGATCAAAATCATCCGGGAGCGGGTCCGTAATAGCGGTAACCGGCAATTTATTCAGTTTTTCAATTGAATAGACGCAATTCATATCGGGACACACGCTGCGCTGACGGATTTTCTTGCGAATCGTTCGCGCCAATGGGCAATTCACGACTTCATAAAGAGGGCCTGTTCGCACACAAGCCGGATCACGCCGCAGAGCCGCCCCCATACTGGAAAAGATCGTTATGCCCCGTTGCCGGGCCGCACAAAGCAGTTCCACTTTGGGTTTGACCGAATCGATCGCGTCAACAATAACATCAGGATTGCCATGTAAAACCAAATCCATCGTCTCGACATGAACAAAACTCTGGAAAATTTCAACACGGCAATCTGGATTAATATCCAGAATACGATCTCGCGCCACCTCGACTTTCGGCCGTTCCAGAGTCGATTCCAGGGCCAGCAGTTGTCGATTCATATTGGTGGGACGAACCAGATCAAAATCCACCAGTCTTAAATGACCAATTCCAGATCGCGCCAAAGCCTCAGCGGCATGTCCCCCGACCGCCCCCAAACCAACGAGAACAACCTTTGCCTGATTTAATCGCTCCATGCCTTCCGGGCCAAACAGGCTTTCAATCCGTTTAAAACGCTTGTTATTCATATATGCATTTGAAGACCGTATCGTCGATCAGCCGTTTAAAGTTGCTTTCGATCATCTCTTCCAATTCGTTTTCAGCCATATTCAAAATACCACTGACTCCTCGATAGATTGCCGCCAGGTTCGCCGGTTCATTTCTATATTTTCCATCTGTTCTTATTTGTCCGAATGGCCGAGCTGTTTCTGGCGGTACGATATCGGGAGCATCCGTTTCCAGTAAAAGTCGATCTCGGGGAACAGCCAGCAAGGTTTGCCGCATACGTTCTTTGCGTGGTTCAAGTATATTACCGGCAAAAGAAAAATAAGCCCCTTTGGCAGCCAGCCAGAGCATCACTTCAACCGAAGCGCTACAGGCATGAATGACCATGGCCGGAGGCAATTCCCTTATTTGCATCTGTTCCAATACATTTATCAACCATCCCCATGCCTTCAGGCAATGGATTATCACCGGACGGTTTAACCGATTGGCCAGAACCATCTGCTTGATAAAAACTTCTTCCTGTAATTGCTCATCACGCTGCGGCCGCCAGCGATCTAAGCCGATCTCCCCAATCAAAGCCCCGGATCGTTCCAGAATATTTTCTAATTTATCCACCCAACCGGTAGTAATACGATCAACATACCAGGGGTGGATTCCCAGGCACGGTATAATTCTTTGAGGTAATTTATCATATAAATCTAAAACCAGATCCCAGTCATCTTCACAAGTGGCATTACATAGAAAAACACCGACCCCGTTCTCTAAAGCCAATGCCAGTACTGCAGTTCGATCTGAATCGAAGACTTGATCCTGAATATGATTATGGGCATCGATCAACACGAAACAAATCCGAAATATAACATTTAACGTATTACAATTAAATAGCTTACACAATCCAGAACCATCCGTCTATCTTTAAATCAAATTAAAAAACAAACAGAAAATCTATTAAACCTAATATTCGGGCTTGAACTATATAAAATACTATATACTAAAGACTTACTTCATATATTTTACCAAAACTACGCTTGATATCTAAACTTTTACTCGATTAAACACGATATATTTAATATTATTACGTATACAGGTACAAAAATGTCCAGAATTGCCATACTTACTGCCAACGAATCATATCGAGACGAAATAAGCCGAGCAATCCACCTTGCCGGTGGTGAATGCGATATCTGTTCAACTATTCGAGAACTGGAAGAAATACTTCGTCTCAGTCCACATCATGGCCTGGTTGTAGATGTCCTGACAAAGCTTAAAGCCGGCGACCAGGAAGATCAGAAACGATTGCTGGAGTTTATGGAGATCTATCCTACCGCTCAAGTAAAATGGGATTCGCACAATCAAATCATTCGTACAATTCTAATGGTCCATAACGAAAGTGGTGAAGATTCCCTGGATTACTTTGTAAAAGATATCTGCAAGAATGCCAAACATCGTACCTTACGTTCGAACCGCCGCTTTGACCGTCATTTAAATCTGTTGATTCATACCCAGTGCGATCTATCGGATAAACCGTCCAGATCAACAACCATAAACTTATCCCGCGGCGGCTGTTACTGTTTTTTATTTGATCCATATCCAGTTGGCCAAAACATATACGCCGTGTTCAATGAACTCCAGACCAAACAGCCGATTGAAGCAGAAATCATCTGGGAAATACCTTGGGGTGAAAAAATGAAATTACCTGGCAATGGCCTGAAATTCATCAATTTTACCGAGGATCAGGAACAAGAACTTTCCAATTACATGTTCTAACGGGTCGGAATTCTCCTGACAAATCACACCCTTTCCAATACAATAACCGGCATTCTCGCAACGAAACCGAATCTGGAGCGTATCATGCCTTACCTGATTTTTGTTCTGTGTGTTTCAGGAGTCCTGTTGGTATTCTGGCTGAAACGGATTCGACATTTCAAACACCGCGCCCAATTACTTCAACAAGCTCTACCTCCGGACCAACTCAATATCCTGCGTGAAAGTATCCCCTTATACGACAAATTGCCAAGCTATCTGCAAAGGGAATTACAGGGATTAGTGATCGCCTTTTTGGCTGAAAAACAATTTGAAGGCTGTGGAGGCCAGGCCATAACGCCGGAGATTAAAATCGCCATAGCGGCTCAGGCCTGTTTATTATTACTCAACCGCCCAACCACCCTTTATCCCAAACTTAAAACGATATTGGTGTATCCACATACCTATGTTGGAACGGATGAATCAGGCGGTCATAGCGCCCGGCTGGGTGAATCCTGGCAAAATGGACCGGTGGTCCTGGCCTGGGATAGTGTACATCATGGTGCGGTTATTCATAATGATGGGAAAAATGTCGTGTTGCATGAATTTGCCCATCAATTAGATCAGGAAGACGGCGCTGCAGATGGAGCGCCTATTCTCGCCAACCGAACACGCTATCGTCACTGGGCCCGGGTGCTGGGCCATGAATATGACCGACTACGATACTCGGCCCAAGCCGGCCGCCGATCTATTCTGGACAAATATGGCGCTACGAATCCGGCTGAATTTTTTGCGGTAGCCTCAGAAACATTCTTCGAAAAACCCGAACAATTACAGAACAAACACCCGGAACTCTATGAGGAATTGAAAACGTATTATCACCTGGATCCTCTCCAGTGGGGAACTTAGATTTCAACCATTCCATTAATGAGAAATAGTCTGATAGAGACGGGCCATATCAGCCCGCCACGAACGTTCAAAGGCGTCTATCGAGCCAAAATAACGCTCAAAATCCGCCAACCGCTCCGCATTGGAATAGTTATAATCGGGCGACTCCATTTTCATGGACAATTCATAAATATAATCGAAGAGCCGTTCATGTTTTTTCTGGGCCAGATAATAAAACAAAGCCCAGCCTGTCGCATATGCATCTTCAGCCAACGGATTACCCGATGGATTAAATAATTCATCGCGAACAATCAGTTGAGCCAATCCAATTCGGCCGGCCTGACGGTCGCTTTCAACAAAACTCTTAAGCTTGCGCAAATGGACCATGCCGGGTTGCCGCCATTGTCCTTCTTCGGGCGCCTCGAAATAAACAGCCAGGCCCTCCACCAGCCATTTCGGATTTCGAAAATAACGACTATGGATCCCACATTGCCAGGCCAGTTGATGGGTGCCTTCATGAATTGTTATCGCGGCATTTTGCTCATAATAAAAAGAACGCATACGTTGATATTCCAGTTCGATTTTACGAGCACGCTCATCCAGATAGGTCAAAGCCCCGCTTTGATCCAGTTTACGCTGACCCGTTTCATCATTAAATACATATTCGTTTTCAGCGCCTGATTGGGATTGAATCTGCTCACGCATTTTGTTCAAATGCTGACGGGCATCCTGCAACTGCTTGATATTATCCCGGATAATTTGATTGTCAGAAGCTATCGAATCATAGAAATAACTTCGATTGGTCCCACTATAATAAAAGCCCGCCGCATTCGACATCTCAGGAAGGATTCGCCGGACATGATTCTGATAATCAACCCGGGTATTAAACAGAACAACTTCCAGACGATCGGTTAAAACTGCTGGTTCAAAGCCCCTGCTGGAAAAAAAAACGCATAAATTGCTCATATAACCGTTCCAACTTTTCACCTGCGGTTTGAACGAACTCATCCGAACAATTATAGCCGATCCGGTAATGTTCGGTCCGATAAATTTTAAAACCAGGCCCCAGATCAGCCAGTAACTGGTCTGCCGCACCCTGATTTACCTCCAGTCTGGCATAATACAGCCGGTACTCCTGCAGCAATTTTCTTACCTGGGCATTATTCTGATCCGCCAACAGGGCGGCCCTTAAAGCAATCCCATATTCCTTTACCAAGTTATTCTGCCAGGCCCATCTGGCCAGTTCCAGGCATTTCCTGGAATCGGCTAATGATTCCTTGAGCTTGCCAGGAAACGCATCCTGGGGGAGTAAAGCCCGTTCTATTCGTTCAATATCAGATTCCCGTAATCCAATCTGACCCCCTTCGATTTTTACGACAACCTGGTTTCCAGTGACAGAAACCTCCCCTTCCAACATGCGTCCATTGCGTAAATAAACCCGATCCGCCCAACAGCAGACGGTAAGGATCAGAACAATCAGTGTGACAACACGAGTTTGACGCATCAGGATATAATCTCATTCGTTTTCAAAATTCCACTAACACTATCCTATATAGAATCATAGCAGTCAAATTAAAAAAGTGAATAGCATCAAACCCGATTCACCACGTTGCATATGACACATGGAGACCGTTGCAAAATCGCACAAATCGTTGCATAACAGTCAAAACAGGAATGATATGCGCCTGACTACTATAGGCGATCAAAACTTACTTTTTTTAATTCGGCCCGTTTTATCGGCCCCAAACCTCACTTAGACATTTAAAGTCATTTAAATCAATCACTTGAGAATCATCCAGATCCGGATTGGAATAATCACTAGCTGACTTGTTTTGTTCATAAAGCCCCTGGTGATATAACCAGGATGCGACAATCTGTCCCAAGTCATTCTTATCGATCCCTTCCGGCCAGACCAGGTCACCTTTAATTACCTGCCAACGGAATCTGGGCAAACCCTTCCCTTCATAGATGGTCCAGATATTCGCTTCAGAACTGGAAAAATCCCAACCTTGATAATTCTGACTTTGATGCATTAACTGATTTTCAACACCCGTTCCGGCCGCACTGGTTTCCTGCCCGGTCGAATCAATATCCCAATAACAATCATGAACAGTGGCGGGACGATGCATCTTACCGACAAGGCCTCCCATTTCAATTTCACCAGCTACCGCTTCGGCGGCATAACAGCGATTCAGCTCTACGGGATAATGTAAATCCCAGCAATAGCCAATCAGGCCGCCAGCACAACTGACCGCTGAAACCGCCGTTCGGGAATAACAATCGACAACTTGTGCAGGATAGCCAATCTGACCCGCCAATCCACCGGCAAAGCGGCCTGTTGAGATCACTGTACCAGAAGAACTGCATTGAGAAATGGTGCCATTTGCGAAATGACCCGTAACGCCACCACACAAAATTATTTCCCTGAATTCTCCCTGTCACACTACAACGCTCAAGTGTCACCGCTACGCCGTCAATAACATTCCCTATTAATCCTCCACAATAATCCTGACCGGCCACAAAAGCGTGTATCGCATGACAATTACGTATCGTTGGACCACCAGCGCTTAGTTTACCAATCAAAGCCCCAACCTGTTTGTCTCCATTTTCTATCCTGGGATGATCCAAAGTTAAATTGCTGATCATCAAATTATTCGTAACATTTCCCAGAAGCCCACAGCAAGAACGCCTGGCCGCCTTGATGGTCAGATTATAAATGGTATAGCCATTTCCATCGAAACAACCGTTATATGCCCGGTTCAAATGACCAATCACATTAAATTCCATTCCGGCCAGATCAAGATCCGCCATCAGTTTGAAACATTTGTTCCAGTCTGTTTCGTACAAACCAATCGCATTCAGTTGCGCCGGGGTGCAAATCAAATAAGGATCGTAGCTTTCTCCACTTCCCCCTCCATAGGGCTGCTCGGGTTTACGAATAATACTGCCCATTGCGTTTTGCCAGGCCAGAGCAGGATATTCGGCCCCATTGTTCAGACGCCATTTGGCATCGCAACCCCATCCATAAAAAGTGTTCACATTTCGCATCGCTGACTGGGATTTCGGCACCCCCCCACCATCGCTCAGGATTGTACCGCAAATATCCTGATCCCAATAACTATCGCATACCATCGTGTATTCGCATGATCCAATCAAACCACCAACATTCTCACCCGACAATAATCCGGCAGCATAGGTATTTTCCAATACATTACCCACTTCAATCGTCTGGCCAACCAATCCACCACAAATAATCCCGCTTATATCACACTGGCTATAGCTATCCTTGACAAACAACCAACGTCCCTGGCCCGCCAATCCTCCTGCAACGGAATTGCCAAGCACCCTCCCCCTGGCGTAGCATTCCTGCAAACTGCCCCGATTAACCAGTCCGACCAGTCCGCCGGCATAGCCCTGCTCGGATATGACTGTGATTTCTGAACAACATCGAAAGAGCTTGTTAAAATTTAACAATTGACCAACCAATCCACCCGCATGTCCTTGCCTGACAGTAACGACACCCCCTTTTACAGTACAATTCATAATCCAGCCACGAAGAAAAATACCCGCCAAGCCCCCGGTTCCCTGGGCTGTTTCACTTTGAATGTCCACTTCAGTCAAACAAATATCTTTTAGATATGCGTCACCATCTACGGCATTAAATAGGCCAACATAATTCTTGTCAGCATCATGGATAGTAAGTCCTGTAATGATATGACCGTTACCGTTAAATGATCCCGTAAATGGATGATTATCACGCGAATATTCATCTACGTATATGCCTATGGTATTGAACCCCGGACGTCCATCACAGCCATCCAATTCCGACAGATCCAGATCAGCCATTAAAATAAAATGACGATCCCACAACTGGGGATCAGCACCTATTTCATTAAGTTCGAGCGCTGACCCAATTTGCCAGGGATCTTTCTGGGTCCCACTACCTCCCCCAAAAGCTCCTCCCCAAGCAATACCCGCCATCACCAATAAAATGGCTGTAACACTATTATTTCTCATTTTCTGCCTCCGAATGATTTACTTGAATCGCAGTTCTTTACTTCAAAAAAAATACCTATACTGAAAACTAAAAATTTTAACACTCCTTCACCCAAGCCTTAAAATCCCTGAAATACCAATTCGATATCAGGGCAACAGGCCATGATTCCCGGTTTGAACGACTCCTTCCGCTCTAACCTACCATTTTGAATAGCATCTATCCCAAAGCTGAATCAATCAGGATGCACTTCATTTTTCAACAAGAATTGTCAATATACAACTATAACAAAATCGGACTTTCGTGTAAAGATTTTTCCAAAAACCAAACCAACAATATGCCGCCACCTAACATGCCAAAAGATAATTATTTATGAATTACAGGTTAAAAAAACTAATATTTTGTATCGCTCTTAAATACACTAAATGGTTCTTAAAATCATAGTATCCAACCTGTTTTAATTAAAATTTTTTAATCAACAGAATAAGCCTGTGAATTAAATTGATATTTAAAATAGTAACATTTTAAATATATAAAAAAAGCGTACACCACTCACACAAACGCTGGTGTACGCCTGCTTCTCATTTCCTGCCAACAATATCTCCCCTGCCCTAGATGGGTCTATGATACACTTTCTTCTCGTTTCCTTTTATCTCATGATTCTTCAAGAATTAACAACTACACATGTCGGCGGCGAATCCAACCAACTAAACTAGTTCCCAGAGCCGAAAGAACCAAGGCGCCTGGCGCCGGAATACATACTACCATATCCTGTTGGTAAACGTTGCCGACTCCATCGACCCCCCAGACATTCATGACAGCCACATCATAGGCTCTAACACCGTTTACATAGTTGTCAGACCGAATTCTATCCTGAAATGCTACCGTATTCCAGGTTTCGCCACTTAAGCCGAATTCCATCAGCAGATCATTCTGAATCCAACTGGCAACAGTATAGCTTCCTTCACCTTCAAGATTCCAAATCGCTTCTTGCAATGCACCCGCAGTACTTTTACGACCCGTTAAATTGGTTTTGTCGTAAATGTATCCTGTCAAAGTGCCTTTCTGGAATTCATGGTAGAGATACGCAACGCCTTTTGATAACGGATCGCCACTGTCAGTTTCTTTTCCACCCAGTTCAGCATACCATGATATTGTTGCGTCATATTGGGTATTACCACTTACCTTTTCGTCCGTTTCCAGACAAAAAGTCTGAAAATAGACGTTGTTTGAAGGATCTAAAACAGTAGCCTTGGAATCGTAAAGATATAATGGATCCCAGCCGCTGAGAACCCGGAAAGAGAATTCACCCCCAGAACCGGTCTGGAATGGCCCGTAGGGGCTTTCCTGCCAACCGAGTTGCACTCGAGAAACTCCACACATCGCTGGCATACAGATAGCCAGCACCATTACAAACAAAAGTAACTTTTTCATACTTACGCACTCCTTGAAACTCCCTTCACTGGTATCTGGGCAAAATTGCCGGAAGGGAACAAGCAACTTCACCGTCAACATTTTTACTGATTGCGGCAAGCCGGGCTGATCCCTCGCAGATAAAGTCATTTCCCTGGGTGTTTAAATTAACAAACATCTTTTCTTCCCGACTCAAAAATACCCTTCACCTCTTCATAATCATGTAAAATATAAAGAGATCAACAAAAAGGCTTTTCAAGTGAACGCGTTTCGAATCCAAGACAGACCTTCCGAAGGAAAGCTCATCCGATAGAATGAAACCAATAACTTCTCGGCCGGCGACCGCAAAGATACTTCCCTGCTCCTGCCGGGTTCGATCGTTTGTCTATTTAATTATTACTCACCCCAATTTATCGTTTTCCACAGAAAATTTCCAAAACGACGTAAAATCTATTTTTTTAAATTTTGGCGCAATAAAAAATATGGACAATGAGTTCAAATACCATAGTATACTGATTTGGTTGAATTTTAACTTATTTTAATGAAATTCATAGCTGGAGTTACCATGAACCTTTTCAACAAATTATTCAATGTGATGCTTACTACGATGATGATTCAGTCGATTTATGGCCTATTTCATCCATGCCAGGCGAAAGAATTTCACTCATCCTGGAATTCAATGCCTGATCGCATCTGGATTGGATCGGATTGCTGGGCCAATCCCTGGGAACGCTGGTCCATTATTGATGGCAAACTGGCCTGTATGGAACCGTCACCCGGTTTGAATATCCAAAATCTGCTCTGTCAGGTATCCGACCAGGCCGGTACACTGGAAACTTCAATTATTCTCAGGTTTACTCCTGAAATAGTCCCGGTCAAAGGATCGGCTGGATTTAAACTGGCCATTCAAATCGATGATCCACTGGATGGTTATCAGAGTCGATTGATTTCCAATAAAGGTATTTTCGCAGGCTTAAAGACTGATGGAACCGCCTATATCGACGACAAGGAATCCGCCATCAATCCTGAGATTTTAAAGGCTGTTCAATCCGGCCTTCCCATTCAGTTAAAATGCGAATTCATCAATCAGACCAATACACAGATGACAACTCTCAAATTGACTGTCACTTATGGTACCCACCAATCTGAAGTCGTCAGTAAACCGATCCCGGCCGCCAATCTGGCAGGCAATATCGGATTATTTTGTGAATTTCCACGCCAATCCGTAAATCGTGATGGCTTACTATTTTTCGATCAATGGCAAATATCGGGGTCGCGTTTATCAAAATCTCCAGATCATGTATTTGGACCGATTTTATGGAGCAATTATACCGTTAACCGCAATATTATGAAGATGACGGCCCAGATGCCGCCCATTGGTCCCGATGACAGCCAGACGGTTGGCCTGCAAATTAAAAAAGGCACCACCTGGGATGAAATTGACCGCCAGTTCATTGATTGTGATTCATACACAGCATTGTTCCGCATTACCGATTGGAATGACTCGCGCGATCAGGTATATCGCCTGCACTGGCAGCAAATCGACCGGGTTGGCCGGAAAACTGACTACTACTATGCCGGGGTCATTCGAAAAAATCCCGTTGATAAAAATCCTCTGATTATAGCCGGATTAGTTTGCTTTACCGATTATATGTTTCCATATCCAGGTATTTTTAATAACCTGCGCAAGCAAAATCCTGATCTGTTAGTTTTTCTGGGTGATCAGTTTTATGAAGACAGTGGTGGTTTCGGTATCATGCGTGAAGGGGACATGGATCTTATGTTCACCAATTATCTTCGTAAAGTCAGCCTGTTGATGTGGGCCTGCCGAGATCAAACAGCAACTTGCCCATCGATAGTCATGCCTGATGACCATGATGTCTATCAGGGTAATGTCTGGGGCCAGAATGGCCGTAGAATTTCCTTAACAGAGTGGAATAGCCGTAGTGGCTACGGCAACTCCCAAACCGTGGGCAATCTCGGTGGTTACGTCCAACCCGCCCGCTGGTTAAACGCTATTCAGCGCAGCCAGACGGCTCATCTGCCCGATCCTTATGATTCTACTCCGGTTGAACAGGGAATATCAGTTTATTATACCGATTTATTCTACGGAGGCATTAGTTTTGCGATTCTGGAAGACCGTAAATTTAAAGCAGGCCCTATGACGATCGACTTTAAACATAACGGTCCCCGGCCCGACCATATCGACAATCCCGTTGATGCCCAGGGATGTAATGATCCTAAAGCCTGGTTGTATGGTCCCCGCCAGCTTGAGTTTATCCAGGACTGGATTAACCATCGAGAGCCGGAAGCAATGAAAATCGTTGTCAGCCAGACCATCCCCTGCAATGCCGCCACTCACCACGGAGGTTATAATGGTTATCTTTTTGCCGATATGGATTCAAATGGCTGGCCCCAGGATGGCCGGAACCGATTTCTGGCAGCACTGAAAGGGAAAGCCTTTGTTTTTGCCGGAGACCAACACATTACTACCATCATTCAACAGGGTATTAAGAATTGGGAAGACTCCGTATACAGTTTTTGCATACCTGCAGGTTGTACTGGTTATCCGCGCTGGTGGCGACCAGAAGAAACACCCCATCAACGGGAAGGTGATCGGATCGATAACCGTCCCAATACCGGACGCTATCATGATGGATTCGGAAATCTAATGACCGTATTGGCTGTCGGCAATCCCCCCAAGCCTGAAAAAACCCAGTCTCTGGAAGAGTTGGGTATTCAGAAGACTTCCGGATGGGGTATATTACGATGTGACAAAAACAAACGGACAATAACGATGGAAGCCTGGCGATATGGCAGTGATCCCACCCAGTCAAAAGCGGATGAACAATTCGAAGGCTGGCCGATGACCATTTCATTACCCTGAAAAAAAATCGCAAAAAATACAGCCCCGTCAGTCACCAAACTTACGGGGCTGTTTTACATCCGATAATGTTAATAAAATATACCTGGCAGCAGATCAACTTCAGCTTCAATTAATATGATAATGTTGCATCTTGGCTGCCAGCAGAATATGGCGTAATCGATCGACGGATATCTGATTAAGATATTCCTCGGTGAAGTCCAGACGGAACCGGCCATTGAAACGGAGAATTTCGCTGGTCACATCTTCTCGAGACATCGACTGAATGCTTTGAACCAATTGCTCATAATCTATGCGGATCGCCATTATAATACTCGTTTATCTAGTGGGTTATCTACACATGTTTCAATTTTAAGGCCGGGTTTCGCGTTTCCCACTATCCCCGTTACACATTTTCTTTCGACTATTAAAACTTAAAACTTTATCGAGCCTAATAACCTGAATAACCGGCAAAACCGCAAAAACTTATTTAAACGGCTTTAAACTGAAACGGAGAATTGAATTTTTTTTTCAGAAAATTCTTTGCTCGTAACCTCTGGTCTGATAACCTCCGGATATGAGAACTGATGAACTGGATTTTTACTTACCGGAAGAATTGATCGCTCAGCAGGCGACGGTTGATCGTAGTAGTTCACGGCTGATGGTTTTACATCGAAACAAGGGTCAAATTGAACACCGTCATTTTCGAGACATCGAAGCCTATTTATGTCCTAATGACTGCCTGGTCTTAAACAATACTCAGGTTATTCCAGCCCGATTTTTCATGAAACGTCAAACAGGCGGTAAACTGGAAGGGCTGTTTTTACATCTGGATGAACAAAGGAACTGGGTAACCCTGCTTAAAGGCGCCGGCAAGGTCAAACCTGGAGAAGTTCTGCTATTAGAACCGGCTTTTATCGAGCAGAGCAAAGGAACACCCACTATCGAGATCAAAGCCATTGAGCGACTGGGTGACGGGCACTGGCTGATCAGTCCGGTTCATCCCATGCACCATCTGGATCTGCTTAACCGTTACGGCATGACCCCCCTGCCCCCTTATATTCACCGGGAACGGGATCTTATAACTGACGAAAATGACCGATACCGTTACCAGACGGTCTATGCCAGTGTCGCCGGATCGGTCGCGGCGCCAACCGCCGGATTACATTTTACTCCCGAACTGTTAACCAGACTGGAGCAACTAGGCATTCAACGGGCAGAAGTAACCCTGCATGTCGGTGTGGGCACATTTCGACCGGTTACCGTAGATAATCTTAACGAACATATCATGCATTCGGAATGGTATGCACTGAACCAGCGTAATGCCGGGATTATCAATCAAACCCGGAATATTAAAGGGCGGATTGTTCCGGTGGGGACTACCAGCGTTCGGACGCTGGAATCCATCGCCCAGAGCGGTTCAATCAACGCCGGTCAGGGCGAAACGGATATCTTTATCAAACCGGGATATGAATTCAAGGCAACGGATGTTCTGATCACCAACTTTCATCTGCCCCGCTCGACTTTACTGGCGCTGGTGAGCGCTTTTGCCGGTCTTGACTTTATCAAAGAAGCATACCAAATAGCCATCAAGGAAAAATATCGATTTTTCAGCTATGGCGACGCCATGCTGATTTTATAATCAGGGGTCTGATTATAAAGTTGACAGGACCCCTTTGCTGCGAACCAAGACCTGGCCATCTTCAATCTTTAATATCGCGGTACGACTGCAAAAGCCACCCAGATCGTTCAATCCTGAATTTAATCTTAATTCCTTCAGCATTTCGTAATAGATCACACAATTCTGCCGACCGATGCTTTTTTCATTGTCAGGCTGGTTAATCGTAGAGCCACCCACTGCTTTGACAATCAGTCGGCAATGTTCCCCCCCGGCACGTATCACGGATCGATACAGTCCGATAATCCCAGAATCACCATAGCGCATCGGGTTGGCTTTCAGACCCTTATCATCGGCAACCGGCAACAAATAATGTAACATCCCCCCAACCCTACGGATGGGATCGTACAGCATAACCGCCACGCAAGAACCCAATCCATAGGTTATCAGACTTTCACGGGGATTGCGGCTGATTTTCATGTCCGCAATCAGGACCGTTCTGGAATACTGGTTATTCCATTCGGTGATATTATAAGGATTTGGCGCTATATTACTCTCCATGCTTTCTGATTATCGTCAGAAAACAGGGGTGGCTTATTGTTGTTCGCCAGCAGGTAGTTCAATCATACTGATATTCCGGTACCAAACGGGGTCGTTATGGTCTTGCAAATGGATCCGGCCGGTCTGAATGGCAGCATAATTGGGGTAATCTTTGAATTTGCTGGCCTGGACGGCGTCTTTAAATTCCTGGGTATCTGTATTATATTGCAAAACCATTTTCCCATTGAGCCAATGCTGAACAATCGGGCCGTAAGCCACAATTCGGGTCTGGTTCCATTCGCCGGGTTCTTTATAAACCCCGGAAGTATCGGCAGCCAGGATATCATAGAGACAGGCTACCTTACGCTTGCCGTCACCCAATTTGGCGTCGGGATGGCCGGCATCATCGAGCACCTGGTATTCCGGCCCGTTCCAGCTATTGCCGTATTTGGTAAAACGATATTTGATACCGGAATTGCCTTTGGGCGAAATCTTCCATTCGATATCAAAAATGAAATTGGTATATTCTTTGGCGGTATGGAGGCTGCCACCGGAATCATTGCGATAAATGGTGCCATCTTCGACTACCCAGCCTTTTTCGATGGGCTTGCCATCCTGTTTGGTCCAGCCATCGAGTGTCTGGCCGTCAAATAAACTGACTTTGGTCAGGGCGCCATCCTTGAGCTGCTTATCCAACGCTTCCTGGTTCAAAACGGCCAGATTCTTGCGGCAGAGCAATCCGCCGGTTGCTTCGCACAAATCACAGCATGGTTCGGGAGCCGGTTCGGGTTTGGCTTCAGTTTGCGGCGCGGGTGCGACAACCTGTTCATTCGTTTCGTTTTGAGCAACTGTCGGTTGATTATCGCCCTCCATTTCATTATCGTCATCACAAGAAACCAGACAAAGGCAACTTAATGCCATACAAACAGTTAAGAGAATATACCTAAATTTCATAACAGGCTCCTTCAATTAATTGCCTTATATAACTTAAAATTCAGTGAAACGAATTACGCTATTTTATTAATCAGTTTTTGGATTTATTAACCTCACAGGAAAGCCAACACATTGATTAACTCCATTAATGCTAATCTCATTGCATCAATCTGTCAAGAAAAGAAAGAGCCTCAGCCAGGCGAAAGCGATCAGTTACCGGATAAATTGGCTTCCTTTCGCATTAGATATAAGTTTGCTGAAACAAATGGGTTAGCTTTTTATCCAATGTTAGATAGAAAGTGAAATTGAGGTTTGGAGTGGGTGGAGCAAAAGCCAATTTCTGTTGTCAGTCAATTACACCCTAATGGGTTTGTTTGGTATAATTCCGACTAATTGGCAGCTGGCCGGCATCTGGGCTGCCCAAATTTGCATAAATGCAATAAAAAAAACCGCCCTGAGGGTCAGGCGGCTTTGTTTGGAAAATTAAAAAATCAAATCGCGGTTGAGCGTTTAAGCTTTGCGACAGATCCAGCCAACCAGGCCGGTACCCAGTGACCCCAGAATCAGGGCGGCCGGTGCGGGAACAGACGGAGGATTGGGACAAATATTGATATTGGTGGTGATTGCTGAGACCAATCCGCTGTTGTCTTCGAAATTGGAATCCCAGTACATCAGCTGCAGTTCACCGGTATCCGATACACAGGCATCATAACTGGTACCTACTTTGAAGTAATTTCCGGTACCGATACAGCCAACCAGTGAGCCATATTCCGCACTGAAACCTCCGTAGGTGTAGAGCGGGAAATTATCAAGGCCATTAGCATTGGAAATCCGGTTATCCACTGAACTGTCGCCCGCACTCCAGAGATCATCTTGTGCAGCGGTAATAGTCAACCGATCACCGACAGTTAAAAAGACCCGTTGACAGGGGTGACTGGGTCCAGTGGTTATAGGCATACACTTCAATCGTAGTCGTATTGGCAAAAACAGGAGCCGTCAGAACGACCAACACCAACGACAGGAAAACCAGCTTTTTCATCATTTTTATCCTGGCAATGAACACTATTATAAAAACGACTTAAAACGGTTACTTTTCAGAATATACAATAAATGAATACAACAAAATGATAACATGTCCAATTAAATTATTGTTAGCCTTATTCATAATAATTATCAATTTAGAGAATATAGCTAAGATAGAGAACCATGCAACACATCCCGCTTATTGTGCGACGCAAAACGGTACAGATGGCCATGAGGAGATAATACAAGAGATTAGGGTGCATGGAAGTAACCAGTCACTCATTAAGCATCATACGATTTTAAAAGATCATAACTTGTTTGATTGCAAGGCGATTCATCGTTACCGGCTTGAAGAAAAACATAATACTATTTTATATTGACAAATTGAGGGATTTAGTTTATGCTATAACTAATCAATTTTATAGAGGTTTGTTACAAATAGTCTAATGTTCGTATCTTCTGGTTTCTGACACAGGTATATATTGTCTACAGAGGATGCGTGTGGGTATATACTGTTGACCTCTCAATTATGGAGGCAGGCAAGATGAAAGCATGCAGGGTAACATTAATGTTGATTGTAACAGCGGTATTGATCTGCGCCAGTAATGTACAAGCGGCGTATATCATTGAGGCTCACTCCAGCGGACTG
Source organism: Sedimentisphaerales bacterium (assembly GCA_963663965.2). Lineage (GTDB taxonomy): Bacteria > Planctomycetota > Phycisphaerae > Sedimentisphaerales > SM23-30. Next base: position 299,262 of record CAXXFK010000028.1, on the reverse strand, counting down.
GCGAATGATCATTTTACCGGTTCCGCAGGTCCCTATGAAAGTTCGCGCAGTACGGCTGTAGGAACAACTGCCGCCAAAAGTATGTTTGATACCGTGGCGGGCGACACCTTTGTATTTACCTATACACCGGGATATGATATTGATAATTTCATGCCGGGCGTGGGGGTTAACCTAGGCAATGGCGATCTGTCGACCAACATGACCGGATGCAGTTCCGGACTATTTAATGTCTATATTACCTGGCCATGGTCCGATTCAACCAACACCGGCGGCGTTAATATTACCATTGCCAACGACGATGAGGATATTTATCTTCCCTTCGTCAATATGAACGTAAATGGTTTCGGCAATCCGAACCCCGGCAACAAGATCGGCAATAACCAATGGTTATTACTGGCATCGAATGTCCCGCTTACTGCCGGAAACACCTATACCGTGACCGAGGTGGCCAATGGGACCGGGACGGGTTACGCCAAAATACGGGCTCAAGGCATCTTGTGGGAGAAAGTGGCGGACACTCCGTTTCCGTTGTCGGCAAGCGTCAGCGAAATGACAGTCATTGAAGGCAATGTCGGCCAGAGTTATACCCTGGTTATGGACAGCGCTCCTCCGGGAGACGTCATTTATACAGTAACCGCTTCAGAACCGAATCAGGTATGGCTGAACGACTCACTGAACACGACAACCGTGATCTTTACGCCGGAAAACTGGACCCAGGAGAAAACCGTCGTCGTCAAAGCTTACGACGACCAGGATGTGGAGTCCGACCACCAGGTTATTTTATGGCAGACCACCGATCTGGCCGATCCCAACGATGCTCCGCTGTCGGTGTTAAACGGCGGGATGCTCTGTTATATTACCGTGGATATCATCGATAACGAGGCGCCGGGCGTTCAGATCAACGAACATAACGATGCAACCATGGTTGACGAGCAGGGTTCCACCATGGATTATTATGAGATGAAATTGTTATTTCCGCCCACGGCCAATGTTGACATTATGATTACAACCGATGGGCAAACAGTGGTCAGCGCTTCTGAAACGGGCACCCCGGCGGCGACCGCTCAGATTACCTTCACTGCCGCGAACTGGTACATTCCACAGAAAGTCTATGTGACCGCGGTAGATGATGACATCCGCTTCGAGAACAACCACACCTCCACCATCCATCACAGCATCAGTACCACCGCGGCAGAATATCTTGGGGTCGCAGTGGCTGATGTCATTGTGGATGTAGCCGACAATGAATGCGGCGTCTGGGGCTATTCACCGTATGATTTCAACGAGGATTGTTCAGTAGACTTGGGTGATTTTGCCATCTTTGCAGCCGGCTGGCTGGATTGTTCCCAACCCTACGTAGAGGGTTGCGTTAACTTTTAATTGAAGTTGTCAACCGGTCCAATGTGTGGACCGGTTTTGTGATCAGTTTTTAGTTTTATGAATCCTTTAGTGGAGGACCTGTGATGAATAAGAGACATTTTGGATGGTATGTGACGGTCATGACCGTTCTGGCCCTGACCTGCGTTGTGCAGGCAGCCTTTATGGTGGAAGCAGATGGCCTGGCCAAGAGTAACTTTGCTTTTACCGGTGATGGAACAGCAGCCAGTTTTTCCACGGCGGTCAGTGGCGCTTATGGAACGACGGCAGGCCGGAGCGCCTTTGGCGGTAATGGGGCAACGACCGATGAATACACCTATTCATTCACCCCGGGCGTTGACCTTGACAATGTAACCATTGCGGCCGGCCTGGATCTGGGCAACGGCGATCTGGCCAGCGGTCTTACAGGTAGCGGTACCGGGCTTTATAATGTTTATATTACCTGGCCGACTTCTACCAATGTGACAGCAAACAGTATTATCACCGTCAGCAGCGATGGCGCCCCGGTCGTTGTGGAGTACAATACAAATACCGGTGGCTCAGGAACTCCCGGTGGTAATAATGCCTGGTTAAAGATCGCTTCGGAAGTTTCATTAACCGCCGGAATAACTTATACTGTCGTTCAGACAGCGGATACCACGGCTCCTACTTATGTATCCCAGCGTTCTCATGGTGTCATGTGGGAAGCTGTCCCGGAACCGGCGACGATGGCGCTGTTTGCCATGGGCGGGCTGGGCCTGCTCCGGCGGCGACGTTCATAGCATCAGCTTAATATTAGTACAAATTTCATTTTAAGGACTATTATCTTGAAAGTGCTGAGTACTATTATCATGCCGATTCTGTTGCTGAGCGGCAGCCTGCAGGCAGCATTTATGATTGAGGCTTATTCTGACGGGCTGGCCAGCGATCATTTTGCCTTTACCGGCGATGGTACTGCTGTCAGCTGGTCAAGTACTCCCAGTTCTGCTTATGGCGTTACTGCCAGTAAAAGTGCGTTTGGCGGTAATGGGGCTACTTATGATGAATATACCTATTCATATACTCCCGGTGTGGATATCGATAATATTGCCATTGCAGTCGGAACTGATTTAGGCAATGGTAATCTGGCATCCGGATTGCCCGGCGGTGGTTCCGGTAAATATAATGTCTATATTACCTGGCCGGCATCAACAGGTGTATCATCCCTGAGTACGATCACGGTTACCAATGATGGCGCTCCGGTCGTATTGACGAGTGTCGATATGAACACCGGAGGCACCGGTACCCCCGGCGGCAATAATGGCTGGCTGAAAATAGCTTCAGAAATTCCATTGACCGCCGGACTGACTTATACCATCGTCCAGCGAGCTGACAGCCCGACTTATGTTTCTCAGCGTTCGCACGGTGTCTTGTTCGAAGCCGTACCGGAACCGGCGACAATATCGCTATTCACTTTGGGCGGTCTGGGTCTGCTCAGGCGCCGTCGTTCATAACACAATATCGCACAAGATTTCTGGGCCGGGCAGAGGGCATCCTCTCCCGGCCTGTTTCCCTTCCGGCAGTCTAATCCTACCTTGACGCCCTGCTGATAGTTTTCCAATCTGAGTCTTTCTTACCGGATGGCGATATCAGGAAGTGAAAATTGCCGCGAGATGAATGATATGGTATGTAAGTTTGTATGAATAAATGGGATGGAGCGTAACCATCCTTTTTTTTAGCGCCCGTTTTAGCAATCGGGGGAAAGAGACCTGATCCAGTATGATTCGATATCACCGCGATTCCCTGTTATGGTTCATAATACTCTTGTCATTACCCGTAGCATTGTTGCCGGCAGGCAACATTATTGGAGACCTGAACGGCGACAACCAGGTTAATTTACCGGACCTGTCGGTTTTTTCCAGCCAATGGCTGACCAGTCAGGATATTTCATTGGCGGATCTGATCCTGTGGTATCCGCTGGATGCTGAATCGGGCAGTGTCGTGACCGATGCATCCGGATTGGGGCAAAATGGAGTATTAACCGGCGGCAGCTGGCAGCCGGGCAACGGCAAAATCGGCGGTGCGCTGGAGTTGGACGGTGTTAACGACTATATCGGTTTCGATTACCTCCTGAATCCGTGGTACAGTAAGTTCAGTGTCTTCGCCTGGATCAAGGGAGGCGGCGCCAATGAAGTCATCATCACCCAGCTTGACGCCGTGGGCGGCGGGACCGGGCGGGAATGGCTGCAAATCGATCCATCGTATGGCCGGCTGATGACCCGCCTGAACAACAACGGAACGCCCCTGACCTCAACGGTAGTGGTAACTGACGGACAATGGCATCATGTCGGCTTTAGCTGGGACGGCGCTCGCCGGCGTTTGTATGTCGATGGCGTGGAGGTGGCCGCGGACAGCTCCAATATCGGCAACTTACAGTATTGCATCGGCGCTATGCAAATCGGTATCGGTAAGTCACTCGGTGACTATAGTTGTTTCTCCGGGTTGATTGACGATGTCCGGATTTACAGTCGGGCGTTAAGCGCTGAAGAGATTGGGATGTTGGCCGGTCCACAGCTTTCGGATCCCTCCAACGCGGATCTGGACGGGATCAACGGGGTAACCCTGAACGATTTCTATATTCTCAGCAGGAACTGGCGGATCGGACCAAAGGGCGAATACCGCTGCATCTGGGCCGACACCTGGAATGCCAGCATTTTGAACGCCTCCCAGTGTCAGGAGTTAATCACCACCTGCCGGTCAAACAATATCAACGCGGTTATTGTCGAAGTCCGCAAAGTCGGCGATGCCTATTACCATTCCAACCTGGAGCCGCGAGCCACGAATATCTCGGGCGGGTCTTCCTTTGATCCGCTGGGTTACCTGCTGCAGATTGCCCACGATACCAGCGGCGGTCAGAAATATATCGAAGTTCATGCCTGGTTTGTCGCCCAGCGGATCGCCAAGAGCGGCACCCTGAACTCCGGGCATGTGTTATCCCGCCATCCCGAATATACCATGCTGGACAAGGATAGTAATCCGTATGACGGCACCAACCTGTGGCTCGATCCGGGGCATCCCGGCGCGGTGGATCACAATGTGGCGGTGATGTTGGACTGTCTGAGTCAATATGACATTGACGGGGTCAACCTGGACTATATCCGTTATCCGGGCAATACCTGGGGGTATAATGCCGAGAGCATCCGCCGCTTCAACCAGTATTACGGCAAGTCCGGAACACCCGCGACCGGCGATCCCGATTTCTGCGACTGGCGCCGGGAATGCGTGACCCAGCAGGTCAAGAAAATCTATGTCAAATCGCTGAAACTAAAACCGTCGGTGGTGGTCACAGTTGATTCTACCGCCTGGGGCAGCGGCTACACCAATTATTACAGTTCTTCACCTTATGCCGGGGTGTTCCAGGACTGGATCGGCTGGCTGCAACTGGGTATCATCGATTATAACGCTTTGATGGGTTACAAAGTTGAAGCCCTGCATCCCGGGCAGTTTGCCGGCTGGTGTAATTTATCGCTGGCCAACGACTATAAACGCGGCAGCATTATTTCCACCGGGGCTTATCTGCAGACCGATATTCAGGACGGTCTGGATCAACTGTTATACGCCCGGTCTCAGGGCGCCGCCGGTTTGAATATCTACGATTGGGGCAGCGAAGTCAACGGGAGTGTATCCGGCGAGACGCGCAGCGAGTTTTATAGCCAATTGAAGGCCCAGGTTTATCCCCAGTGGGTTGATCCGCCGGTCCACGCCTGGAAGGCACACCCGACGACCAGTATTGTCGAAGGCAATGTAACCGCCGCCGGTAGCCCATTGGATCATGCCTGGGTCGCAATCGACGGCCTGCCCGATTCAGCGGTAGTGACCGACGGCAGCGGCTGGTACGCGATTATGGACGTACCGCCGGGCAACTGGTCGCTGCGTTTTATGATGAGCGGCTATCCGGACAAGATTGTTCCCCTGACTGTTACCAACGCCGGGCAGATATTGTCCCGCAATGTAGATTTGGGTTCTTAAATAAGGTAATGGCTTAACACTATTCAGATATATCTGTTTACTGTTGTACCGGCAGGAAAAGCTCGGTAAGCAGTTGGGCCAGTGCGGGATCGTAGCGGGTGAGTTGGTCGCGGGTGGCTATTTTTTGATCGCCGGTGGTGATGGTGCCGGCGTGGAAGAATGGGACGGCGGCCTGGGCAAGGTATTCGATATGATTCTGGGCGGCCGGGGTGGATTGCCAGAGGTCTTTAGCCATGGCTGCCTGATAGAGCGACTGGACTTTCTGATCGAACCGGTTGTCCAGGCGCCAGCGGTTGCTGCGGGGTCTGGATGCGGCAGGCGTGGGTTGGTCTGAATTTTTGATTGAGGTTATAGCATTCTGATACGTGGTTCTTATGATACTGCTGACTAATCGGGCCTGATCGTATCCGGCCGGGAATTGGGTGGACAGTGGAATATACAGTCGGGTATGATCCGAACTGCTGACGGGCGTATCCGAATCGTAAATTACAATAATCTGGCCGGAATTTCTCAAATCCTTCAGGAGATCGTAACGGTGTTGGAAGATTTCCTGGATGGTTTCGGCGGCTTTGAGCAGTATGGCATCAGGGACTTTGGCAGTGGCGTAGATGGGCAAGCCCAGATACCAGACATAGCGGGGTAGTTTGCCATCGGGATTATAGGTTACCGGGGTTGCTTCGACTTTCAGTTTGTGGCTGTATGGCCGATAGCGCCAATCGTCGGCCGGGGTGGTTCGAAACATCTCCGTCAGCAAGGCAGCCATATCGGGATCATAGGCGATCAGTTCTTCACGGGTATTGACATGGTTATGAACGTGATCGTTTTCCCGGTCGCAATCGAAAAAGGCCTGGACCGACTCGGCCCAGTATTCCGAGGCGTTGGTGGCGGCGTAATCATCTTTATAAAGCCCTTTGTCCATAGCCTGTCGGTAGAGAGTATCGAGCCGGTTCTGAAAACCGGGCTCACAGGTTCGTAAACCTTGTGAATGGATACTGTGGGCCAGTTCATGAATGAAGATACTCTCGCCGGTATAACGGTCGCCGGGGAGGTTGAGCAGGTTTTCTTCGCCGCAACTGGTGGTGCGCCCGCCGAAGCCTCGCGCTCGCTGGTTCCAGTAGTCTTTGGGCTCCATATGGGCATATTCGGGCAGGTCGGTGACCTGTTCTTCTTCGGCGATGATCATGCAGCGGAATCCCTTTTGGGCCATGGCCGCTTTGACATCCGGCCGGTGGGCCAGGATGTGGTCGAGCAGATCACGCAGACGATAAAATGCCCGGTCATCCACTTGATCCGATCCGGTTATCGTAATGCCATCGCAATCGAGATATTTCGTATAAAAAGGATCGATTTTCAAATCGGCCGGGGGCGGGCTGATGGAGACGCGATTCTGGCGGGAGAATCCAAGTGTGTTTAACAGCAGGAGAACTACAATAGATAAGATGAAGGTTCGGGACATGGCTTTTTTTCTTCCTGAATATCGGGTATTAGCGACAAACTGACATTTGGTTATTGCTCGAAATTATCACGATTGGGATCGGGTGTCAATGATAAAGCCATCGTGAAGAAAACACTCGATTTTCCTGTAATTATTTTTCACTTTGAAAATGGACTGGCCGGTATAATTGGACTGTATGAGGAATCTGTTGAACTATTACTGTCTAAGCGTATGGCTCATGGCTTGCGTGGTTGTAGTTGCCGAGGAGCCGGCGCAGTTTGCGGATGAATCGCTGAAATACGTTATCGGGCAGCATCTGAATACTAAAAATCCTACCCGGGCTGACCTGCTTGGCTTAACTGATTTGTGGCTGGATGATTCGGTCAGGGATTTATCGGGAATCGAACTGGCGATTAACCTGGAGGAGCTTTCGCTGCCTGTCCGTAAGCTGAATTATACGCCGTTGACCCGACTGGCTAAACTGCGAAAACTGGAATTTCACGGTTATGATTATGGTATGATCTTAAAAAAACCAGAGCCTAATCGAGTGGAAATCCTGCCGGACTTGTCAGGATTGCCTACGCTGAAACACCTGGTATTAAAAACGGATTCTATCCGGGATATATCAGCGCTGAAAAAACTACCCAACCTCAGACAACTGACCTTGAATAATAGTCCGGATATCGATTTTGCTCCTATTGCTGAACTGAAAAATCTAACCTGTCTTGAAATTTGTAACTGCGATCTTAACGACTTGTCTTTTCTTTCCACACTGGGCCAACTGGAAGAACTGGTCATTACTCATCATGAAAAACGGGAACTGGACCTGACGCCGCTGACCCATCTGGATAATCTTGAGAGACTGGAAGTTTGCTATAATGCGATCCAGGACATCTCTCCCCTGGCCCATCTAAACCAGTTAAAGCGGTTGTTTCTGGATAACAATGAAATAACCGATATCTCGGCCCTGGCCGGGCTGACTGGATTAACGAAACTGTCACTGGCCGGAAATCGGATTGAGGATATTTCGGCTTTAACCCACCTGAAACAGTTGGATGTGCTGGTTTTGTATGGCAATCCGCTTAAAGATGCCGCTTATACCGATCATTTACCGGCAATTATGAGAAATAATCCGGAGGTTGGGATACACTGTTATGTACAATCCGGTAACTCGTTGAAATCCTGGGGAACTCCGGTCCTGCTGGCACTCGGCATTATCATTATAATTGGTCTTCTGATCTGGTCATTCAGGCAGAAAAAGCGGTTTTATCGACCGGTTACCATCGGAGCGCTGATCCTGTTGTTGGCGCCTTTGCCGGTCAGAACCCGGGATCTGGAACAGGCGGTTGCGTATTCGGTCAGGTCACTGATCGACGATCAGCCGGTATTGATTCTGAATAAGGGATATCGGCCATTTTATGATTCGATGGCTTTCAACCGGTACATAAAGCTGTGTTATCATAATGACATTCCCGTTGATAACCGCGTCTATGAAGAACTGGATCTGATACCCTATGAAAGCCTGGATAGCAAAGATCAATACTGGGATTTTTCGAAATATCTGGTCCTGGGATTCTCGGATAAGTGTATGATGGATGAGAGCGGCAAGGCCAGACATCTGCATTTTGATTATCAGTTTGGGATACTGGGCGGTTTAGGTTACCGCATGGTGGTTTACCGGACACTTTTCAGAACGTATGTGTTTTATTGGTTTGAGTGGGTTTCGTAGTTCAATCTAATATCAAACATCAAATCGTTCATGATGACTCATTCAATAAGGCTTCAATCATTGCCCTCGTCTGGGGGTGCAGGGTCATGGTGTCTTTTTTATTGAGCCAGGTATCGTGGACCGAGCCGCCGAATTTTCGGCTCATGGCGCGCCAGTCGGCGAGCATTTGGCGGAGGTACTTTTCGGGCATGGGTTCGGGTTGGCCTTCGGCGGTGAGCCAATAGTCCCAGTGGTGTTTGTTGCGCCGTTTATGGAGAGTGCAGGCGTGTTGAAACGCGCGGGTTTGTTCCGGTCCGGGCGGGAATGGCCCGTAAAAGTAACGGGCGTAAGGGAAAAATTCAGAGGGGAGGAATTTAGACAGGTCATGAGTCAGGCCGTGGATAAACTGGCGGGACTTAAGGCATTCATGCCAGACATACCATTTATGCTGCAGGATATATAAGAGATATTTCCAGTACACGCTCGAACCTATTTACTGGTAATCAGTACTATAATATCTATACACAATTCCATCCATGGATGGTTTGATCCGGCGGATAGGACGCATGCAGGCGTCAACCCACCGGGGCTAACCGGCCGGCGGGAAGAATTCGGTATTGAGCGCCCTGATGGCGGTCTGGTAGTTTTCCGGATCGATGACAAACTGGATATTGACCTGGCGCAGGGACAGCGAGAGACATTTGATATTGATATGCTCACGGGCCAGCGCGGTCGCGGCGCGGGCCAGGATGCCCGAGCCGGAGATATTGGTGCCCAGTACGCAGACAATAGCGGCATCCTGCAGGGAAACTTCGAAAAAGCTATCCTTCAATTCGTTAACCAGGCTAAGGTCGCTGGATTTACGCACGACGACCGAGATACTGTTGGCGTTGGTGGCTTTGAGGATATAGTTGACCTTGTGCCGGGCGAAGATATCCATAATGGCCTTGTCGAAGCCGACGGCGCCCACCATGCGGGGGTCGTGAATTTCGATAACCTGGACATTATCGGCGCCGGAGATCATCTCGATGCGGGGCGATTCGCTTTTGTAAGTGCGGGAGATGAGAGTGCCGGGGTGTTCGGGATCGAAGGCATTTTTGACGCGCAGGTTGATACCGGCCTGTTCGAGGATCTTGGATACCGATGGATGCACGGCCTCCATCCAGATATCGGCCAGCTGATCGGCGATATCGTAGTTGGTATAACAGACGGGGTGGGCGTTCTGTTCGCCGACAATACCGGGATCGGCCGAACAGAAATGGTATTCCTTATGGATAATTGCCTCATCGGCCTTGAGGTGGGCGGCGATTTTGGCGAAGGTGACTTCGGTGTAGCCGCGGTCGAATTGGCGCATGATGCCTTCGGTGCCCTTGGTGTAGCCGGTCACAAAGGGGATGGTTTTTGAGCAGTCGATATGGGCGAAGGCCTTTTCGATGCGCTGGTCGATGGTAAGGTATTCGGGATCGTGCAGACCGCTCAGGTCGACACAGGTGGTATTGAGGCCGTGATGGGCGGCGATATTGGCCGAATTGAAGGCGGAATGCGACTCGCCAATGGAAGCGAGAATCTCGCGGGCCTGCAGATAGATGGCGGCCTTGTCGACATAGCCGGAGGCGACAATTTCGGCGATGTTGTGCAGGTAGCGTTTGACCTGGCGGATGCGTTTAACGATAAACTCATCGGCCTGGGCCAGGTTCAGCCCGATCGGCACAAATTCTTTGTTCAGTTCCAGGAGTCGCTTTTCCAGCTGGCCGAGTTGTTTGTTGGCATTGTTGGTTGCAATAAAATCGGTGTAAACTCCGGGGGCCTTGGTCTTTTTATTTTCCAGCAGCCAGTTGGTCACGCCGCCGTAAGCGGAGACCACAAAAATACGGTTGTAGGGATCCTGGCCGTTTTTGGGCAGAACAATATTCCGCAGGACATCCTGAAAACGGGTCATGGATGTTCCGCCGATTTTTTCGATCGATAGCATGGGTATCCTCTGAATCTGGTCGCCGGAGGCGATATCGGGTCATTGGGAAAACCGGATTCCTTAGACTTTCTGGAAGCCGGATAAAATCAGGACCGGATATGATACCCGCAAAGATGGGGATGATCAATGAAAAATAATAAGGGCTGACCAAATGGGCACTGGTTACCTGGATATGCCCCCAGTCTGTTGCTGCCGGATGAGTCTTACTAGCCGCAAGTAGTGCTGGATTCTAACGATATGAGAATTGTCCGGTCGGACAGGACAGCCGGCGCTGATTCCGGGCCGCAACTGGCGCATTGGCTGCAATCGCTCTGGCAGCGCGACGATGCGGCGCGCAAACGCTGATGTTCCTGGAGTGTCTGGACCAGCGGAATCAGGTCCGTAACCGGACGGTCGAAATGGGAGGCGATATTGCCCAGTGAGGCCATACGCCGGGATGTCAGGTAAGCCATGAGTTGATTGAGAGTTAATTCGGTCATGAGGCAGTCTGGTTTAAGGGACCGTAAATAAATAACTACTACAATTCTCGTTCCATCTTGCCGCCATCTTCAGCCGCTTCTCAATCGCGAAATCCTCGACATAGCATCGCTATGCCTGCGGTTTCGTTCAATCGGCGCGACTGAATCTGACGACAATCTGAGCGACAAATTGCAGCATTTATTTATTGACGGCCCCTAACTGGATTCGTGGAAATGGATATCGATCTGTTCATCGTCGCGCGGCTTCATCAGGTAGGCGCCGCTATTGAACACTTGCAGGCCCCGATCAGCGGCCAGTGCGGTGAGTTGATCGGCAATCTCATCGCGCCGGCCGGGATCGGATTCCTGGTTGAAATAGAGGTAAACCAGTTCGCCCCGGTCTCCCATTTTCAACAGGAAGGCATTATGAGAAATGAATACGAGGTCTTCCCAGGCATGGGTTACTTTCAGGTCCATTTGTTCGATCATTTCGGCAATCATGCCCAGGGGCCGGTATGAAACGGGCATATCGAGTCTCCAGAATATTGATGGATCAGTTATCGTTCATTACCAGTTACTAATACAAAATTCATGCCAGCAGACGAAAGATATGGCTGGGTCCTTCTAACTTTATTTGCAGCAAGGAATTGGCTAGCACTTTTTATTGTGTTTACGCTCTCGCTTGAGTTGGAAGCTAATCATAAATAAACAGAAATGTCATCCGGCCGCCATGAATTTGAAATAATTGTCATACCTCAAGGACCGTAAGGAGCCTGCGGTCGGCCGGTTTAAACTAACACACTTATCCCAATGCAGTATAAAAAGAGGGGTATTGATAGAATCGCTTCTTCCATATTGTCAGGCATGTTGTAACAGCGGAATGATACTCCTGATCGGATTCCGTAGCGCTATATCTCTATCAATAACTATTGTGGACCTGTGGACACGATATATTTATTTTCGATATAATGCGTAAAGTGAAAATAATTTTTCTTTTTTTGTTTTTTGCTATTGACAGGTTTTGTTTGTGACGATATAGTTGAGGTATCGTAAAGGTTCTTTTAAAAACTTTAACCCCCAGCATCATTGCGAGGCCAATGTGATTCGTTTAAAACCAAGACAATTTGAAATTCGCCATATCGTTCTCTGTACCGGCACGTTATCCAGCCGGCCGCAAACAGAGGCAATGATATTCAATGGCGACTACGGCATCAACTGCCGGGGAGGCGCTCCATAGAAGGACCGTTTAGATAATTCTCAAATCATCTAAAAGCCTTTCAGGAGCCGATCCTGAAAGGCTTTTTTCGTTGGCGCCGAAGTTCGAGTAACCAAATAGACTTTAAGAAATTGTTTCTAATGAGCGCGGGGATTCTCTGCGCAGAAAACTCCGAAGCGAGGTGTTGTTATGATCAGGCTATTTTATTCGTAATCGCTGCGTGTTGAACAGACCGTAATAAAACTTCCAAACGAGGACCCGACATGAATGACTGACAAGGAAATGATGATGAACAAGCAATTAAAGCTGGACCAGGCAGAGACGGTTTATACGCGTATCTACTTTCATGAGATGAACGCGGCTCCGTTCTACTGCCGGCCAGAAAGCCGTTATTTAATGTATATCAGGGAAAATTACCTGGGCATCTACTGCGACATTATTCTGGTGCGGCCCCTGGACCTGGAAGTGACCGAAACGCAGGGCGTGACGGTGACGACCGACTGGGTGCAGCAGGCGATGCCTCCGAGAATGATGAAACCCAAACATTGAGGATAGATTGATTATGGATACTTTACCGATTGTTAACCAGTTTGAACGGATGGGCGCGCGTATCCGGTTTGACGACCAGAGCGAACGCCCGGCCCGATACCGCCGATTCGGGCGCTACGCGATCGATATCGGCCAGGACCGCAAAGGCGAGCTATTTGAATTCCGCTATGCCGTGCCTGACCTGAAACTGACGGTTCTGCATACGGACCGGCAGGACCGGCACCTGGTGTTGCTGGTGGATAGCCGCGATATTGGAGCCAGCGCCAAAACTTCTACCACTTGGCAGAAATTTCTGTGCGGCCACGACGAACGCCACTGGTTTGTGGCGGGAGTCAACTCGCGCTGCACCAATGTCTGGCAGGCGAAGGAATCGCTGAAGCCGGCCGGCGTGATTGACGCGCAGCACGCGCGCAAGGTTCGCCATAAGAACTGGCAGAAACGGCACAACGATGGTTTTATCCGTCAGGGTGAATGGTTCTTTGTGCCGGTTGAGGATGTACGCGTCAACGCATTGACCGTGTTTCATAATGAACCGCTGATGCGCGGCGGTAAACCGCATGTCGCGGAATATCTGACGCGTACCGGCGGCGAGACGGTGTATGTCAGCCAGATGCGCCCTAACGGGGTCAGTGAAGATGAATATCGCGATTTGATGATGAACGTTCCGGAAACCAGAAATCACCGCTGGCGCGTGATGCGACGTAATCCGGAGGTACTGGTAAAAGGAACCATTCGTCATTCGGATCATAAGACGGTTGTGTTAGACTCGTGGCACCGGGTCTTAAGCAACCGGGAAGTAATGACCGAAAACGTGGCGTTTCTGGATTGATCACCACGGGGCGGAGCGATCCGCCCCGTCACTACCGCTCCGTAGCTCAAGGGCAGAGCGGCGGACTCATAATCCGCAAGGTACAGGTTCGAATCCTGTCGGAGCTATGATAAGCTATTTGACAAATAAACAGGATATTGTCTGCCGGGCCGGCGGCATGGCGATGACGGATCGTCCGTTTCGTCTGCCATGTTCCGTGCGACGGATTCTAACGATGGTGGACACCAAAGGGTTGGTTTTGATTAGCTCAGCAGGTAGAGCGGCAGTTCGTTACTGCAAACACGGGTTCGAATCCCGTATCGATAACACCCGGTTGGCCCGTTGTGCCAACTCCCTGGGATTAGCTCAACTGGTAGAGCGCCAGCTTGAAACTGGATGCCGCAGGTTCGACTCCTGTATCCCCACCCACCGGCCCTGTCAAGGGCCTCCTTGAACTCGAAGGAGAAGGACAATTTTACTGTCGGCCGGCTGTCGGCGTTGTGGCGAAAATTCTTCCGCCGCGACAAAGACAGCCGGCGGCAGGACCGAAAGCCTTGCGGAAGGCGGATAACGCCGATACAACCGCGATGGATCGGACTGTCCAATGGCCGGCGGTTTGCACGCGGGGGAAAAAGCGTGTAAACCGCGGCCAGGCGACAGGATCGACCGCCGTAACAGTATCGGCTTAAGCGTTCCCCGCTTAAGGTGTTGTGGCAGTGGAATTGTTCTGTCTCTGGAGAGTATAGATTCTGACTGACTCTCCTGGATGTCGCTAAAACAACGGCGTGCCCCATGACTATCCTGTTAATTGAAATAAAATGAAATTGTAACGCTCATGAGCTTTTTGTTTTGAATTGTTAACCTCTATTGAAAGGACCAGACTATGGCACTAACCCGAATTCACATTCGCAGCTATCAGGCGGGACTGAAGTTCGTTGATGGCGAACTGGTATCGGTCCTGACCAGGGGCAAATACTGGCTGTTCGACCTGCTCGACCGTGTTCGAGTGGATGTGGTGGACATGCGCGATCCGTGGCTGAAACACAAGGACCTGGACCTGTTGGTGAAGTCCGGCCTGCTGGACAACCAGATCCGGGTACTGGACTTACAGGACCACGAACGGGCGCTGATCTGGATTGACGGCCGATTCGACCGGATTGTGGCCGGCGGTCTGTACGCGCTGTGGACCACCCAGCGACAGGTGCGCGTTGAGATTGTCAACGCCAACGAGGTGCGCGTGAACCGCAGCGACTTAAGTGTTTTGCTGAAGTCGCCGGGAGCGCGTGACTTCCTGGGCGAATATGAAATCAATGAAGATCATCGCGGCGTTCTGTACCTGGACGGCCAATACGCCGACACGCTGAACGCGGGATGTTATCTCTTCTGGAAGAATACCCGGAAGGTACGTATCTTCCAGGTAAACACCGGCGAACAGACCCTCGAAATCAGCGGCCAGGACATCATGACCGCCGACAAGGTGACGCTGCGTTTGAACGCGCTGGTAAACTATGTTGTTACCGACCCGGTCCGTTATGTGGCCGGCGCGGAAGACAGCAAACAGTCGCTGTATCGCGCGGCCCAGATGGCGCTGCGCGAGATGGTGGGCAGCCGCGACCTGGACAGCCTGCTGGCGGACAAAAACGCACTGGCCGGTGAATTGACCGACCAACTGCAGGATCGCGCCGGGGAACTGGGTATGCGGATCACCTCGCTGGGGGTACGCGATATCATTTTGCCCGGCGAGATGAAGAACCTGCTTAACAAGGTGACCGAGGCGAAGAAAGCCGCCGAAGCCAACCTGATCACGCGACGTGAGGAAACGGCCGCCATGCGGTCGCAGATGAACACCGCCAAGATGCTGGAAAACAACCCGGTGTTGATGCGGATGCGTGAGCTGGAAGCGCTGGAAAAGATCGCCGCCAATACCAAATTGAACGTGGTACTGGGTGAAAAGGGTCTGACTGACCGTGTGGTCAATCTGCTCTAAGGAACAGACCGGATGGTATCGTCCGGTCTGATTCTTTTTATTCGCTCCCGGCATCATCATGCGCTCTCCCGGTATGATTGTAGGATTGATTACACGTTATCTCCATGTTAGAATACTATACCATGGCAACCACAACCGATATTATTATTTATCAGGCTGAAGATGGCCGGCCCGGGTTGGAAGTCAGACTCCGGCAGGATACGGTCTGGCTGACTCTCAATCAGATCACCGAGCTTTTTCAAAGGGATAAATCCGTTATTTCCAGACACTTAAGAAATATTTTCCGTGCTGGCGAACTAAATCGTTCTTCAGTTGTTGCAAAAAATGCAACAACTGCCGCAGATGGAAAAACCTATCAGGTTGAATATTTCAACCTTGATGCCATCATATCAGTAGGTTACCGTGTAAATTCGATTCGCGGCACCCAATTTCGTATCTGGGCGACCAATGTTCTGCGTCAGCACCTGGTGGAGGGATATACTCTCAACCAGAATCGCTTGCGGGAAACGCAGGAGAAATTACGAGAATTGCAGGGAGCGGTTGATCTGCTGGAACGGATAGTCAATACCCCCAGCCTGCTTCCGGGCGAAATCGGCGACCTGGTCCGGATCATTCGCGATTATTCCTATGGCCTGGATTTGATTGACGCGTATGATTATCAGCGTTTGACGATTACCGGGGTCAGTGAACAAACCGCATGCCCGCTTGAATATCGCGAAGCCTTAGCAGCCATTGAACAGTTACGGGCGGAATATCAGGCCGGTGATCTGTTCGGGCGGGAAAAAGACGATAGTTTCCAGGGCTCGCTGAAATCGATATTCCAGACCTTCGATGGCCGGGAACTCTATCCCAGCATTGAAGAAAAAGCGGCCCATTTGCTCTATTTCCTGGTTCGTAACCATCCATTTATCGACGGCAACAAACGCATTGCGGCGTTTATGTTCTTGTGGTTTCTGGACAAAAATCGCTATTTGTATCGTACGAACGGTGACCGACGCCTGGCCGATAATACCCTGGTCGCGTTGATATTGATGGTAGCTGAAAGCAAACCGCAGGAAAAAGACATGATCGTCAAAATGGTGGTCAATCTTATCAATACCAGGAATGGCTAGGCCACTAATGCAACTGAATAGAACCGTCGAACATATATCGACGCTTCAGTCTGGAATTTGCCATTGTTTATTTTCTGAGAATCTCTGAAGATTGAAAGGATCTCTATAATACAATCTTAATTCACATTTGGCATTAACTGAGAAATCAGAATTAAATAAAGAAAAATATAAATAAACCAAAACCCATAGTGAACATTACGTCTTCTAATGAGACCGACCCAACAAAGCAGCGGATAAATAGTAATATAATATATTGCCAGGAAAAATAATCCGGTCAGAGCGCCGATAATCGTTAAGCCCAGATAGCTGGAAAGCATATCCGCTCGAATGGCCTGGACTAAAAAGATCAATAAAATTCCAACCAACAGGACCAGACCGGTAATTCCTATCCATTTATACCCACCTGTCTGGGGTTCCATTTCAACCGAATCGGACAGGTCTGACTGTTCAAAATCCTCATTGTTTTGATTTTCATCCATTATGACTCCAATATCCTTATGTTTTCTCAACATGCAGGCTTGCCATATTAAGACTGTCGCCATCAGCTTCAGTATCGTCTTTTCTCCAATAAACCACACAGGAATCCGCTTATCAGCTAATCTATCATATACCTATTAGACTGGCAAAATCCATTATTCAGGCAACTGCCAGCGCAATTTTTCGATCATATCCGGTTCGATAAGTTCAATCTTTCCATTGGCAAACAGGATATTGCTGCCGCTGCAATGTCGTCTTTGGTCGATTAAGTCAAACTGGTTATGGGGGTGAAAAGGCACTGGATCCAGCTCATAGCATAACACGATATCACAGGGAAGTTCATTGAGTTTCAGGTCGGAAACATTTTGATTCAAAGCATAATGAGGCAATGTCAAATCACTCGAAACGGAGGGGCACTGAAAGCAGTGAGATTCGAGATATTCCGGGCAAAGTGCCTTATAAAATTCATTACTGGCCGGAATGCACCCCTTATGGTCGTCGGCATATTGAATTAAAGCTTTGTCAATAAGTTGTAGATTAAATTGACAATCGTTAATTTCAGGAAAAACACGCCCATAATCCCTGGCCGGAACAATAATATCGATGGCCAGAAATACAAATACCAGAGAAGTAAACCAAGACCAGCTTCGCATTTTTCTGTTGCCAAACGACCTGGTCAGATAAGCCAATGGAATCGATATAAAATGGATAAAAATACTAAGCAGGCAAACAAAAAATACGACCTTTTCAATCGTATGATAGATTCTGGTGGCCTGATCTAAAACTTTAGCAGGTTTGATAAGCCGGCTTGAAACGGGTATCAGTATTAAATAAAGAATCAGCAGACACAAGGCAATAAAAAATGACCAAGCATAAAGAGCGTGGAAGAACGTCCTGGGATGCGAGTCGGCTTCCTTTACTGTATCCATTGTGCCTACGTTCGCCTTGTTATTCATATCATGACGGCCCATAGCATTAACCTTTTTCCATAAACCTTAACTGAATCAATTAGCAACCAGATATCACATATCAGTATATTCACAAAAGCTATTATTCCGGTATTTCCCAAACTAATTTTTCAATTTCATCCGGTTCGACAAGCTCAACCTTACCATTGGCAAACAGGATATTGCTACCGCTGTAATGTCGTCTTTGGTCGATCAAGTCAAACTGGTTATGGGAGAGATCCGAAATAGGAATACATTCGTAACATAACACGATATCGGGCGGAAGATCCTTAAGCCGTTTGCCTGAGATATATTGATTTAACGCATAATGGGGTAATGGAATATCATCAGCCACCCGGGTGCAGCGAAAAAAGCTCTCTTCAAGATCGTTGGCGGTTATGTCAGAATAGAATTTATTTGTCGTGGGTAAGCAACCATCATGATCTTTGGAATACTCTGACAACGCCTTGTGAATTTGGCTGAGTTTACTCTGGCAAAAGTTTGTATGTGTCGACTGGCGTGCAGGTTTGAGCGCAGGGATTATTATCGAGAGAATAATAAATAGATAAAAAAATGAAAGGAGTCGCATCCAAAATTTAATCTTCTGATTCTTTACCGATTTTGCCAAGAAAGTCAGCAGAAAAAAAACAAAATGGAACAAAGAGATACTGATCCAGAGAAAGAAAATCGCAACAGCAATATGTGAAAGTACAGGCTCGAGTATCTTAATGCCTGTCAAAAATGGCAGAAAAAATATTATCAAAAACCCTAAATAGCAGGCGGCTAAGGATTTTATATAGAGCGTATAAATCAGAGGCACTTTCTCCGGTTTGTTTGGCATTGAAGTACTGTCTTGCTCCATCCCTGTTTTGTTTTCAGCTTCGCTCATATCCATTGATATCCTCAATAAGCCTTACACCATAATTTAATACCAACAAATGATTTAGCCTTCATTTACTTGAAATTTATGGTCATTCTGGTCATAATGATGGGCTATTAATTGAATTCGGCCTGAAAGCCGTATTATGCCGTAAGCGCCATGCTTTTGGCAAACATTTTTATCTTTTTATTTTAAATAGACTTAGGAGATTGTTGATGTTCAAGCAGGTCCCTTCATCCTGTAATCATACCGAACTGGAACACCAGGTGCTGGACTGGTGGAAAGCGAATAATTCATTCGATAAATTGCGTGAAAAGAACGCCGGTAAGCCGAAATGGTCATTTTTGGACGGCCCAATCACGGCTAATAATCCGATGGGCGTTCATCATGCCTGGGGCCGTACGCTCAAGGACTGCTACCAGCGTTATCATGCCATGCTGGGCCATGAACTGCGTTATCAGAACGGTTTTGACTGCCAGGGGCTGTGGGTTGAGGTGGAAGTAGAAAAGGAGATGGGCTACAAGACCAAGGCCGACATCCAGCGGGCCGGGCTGGAAGACTTTATCAACACCTGCAAGGCGCGGGTGGATAAGTTTTCCAAAATCCAGACCGAACAGTCGATCCGGCTGGGATACTGGATGGACTGGAACAACAGTTACTATACCATCAGCGATGAAAACAACTATACCATCTGGTCGTTTCTGAAGAAATGTCATGAGCGCGGATTGATCTATAAAGGGCTGGATGCCATGCCCTGGTGTCCGCGCTGTGAGACGGGTATCTCCGAACAGGAACGGCGCGAAGGGTATAAGACCGTGGAAGATATGGCGGTCTTTGTCAAGCTGCCGTTAAAAAACAAGCCGGGCGAATACCTGCTGGTGTGGACCACCACGCCCTGGACGCTGGCGGCCAATGTGGCGGCGGCGGTGAATCCGGAGCTGAAATACGCGCGGGTTCGTCAGGGTGAAGAGGTGTATTATCTAGCCGAGACTTTGACTACCATCTTAAAGGAAAAAGGCAAGTTCGAGGTGGAGGCCACGCTGGCCGGTTCCGAACTGGTAGGCTGGGAATATGAAGGGCCGTTTGACGATCTGCCGGTGGTGGACCAGACCTTTGCCGAGGCGGGCTATACCCACCGGGTGATCCCGTGGAAAGATATCTCCGCTGAAGAAGGGGTTGGTATCGTTCATATCGCGCCCGGCTGCGGTAAGGAAGACTTTGACCTGGGCAAGGAACTGAAGCTGCCGACCCTGGTGCCGATCGACGATACCGGGACCTATTTCAGCGGATTCGGATTCCTGACCGGAAAATTCGCCAAGGATGTGGATGAGGAAGTGGTTCAGTATCTGCGGGAACGCGGATTCTACTACAAGAAAGAAAAATATGTACACGAGTACCCCCACTGCTGGCGCTGCCATACGCCGCTGCTGTTCCGCACGGTGGATGAATGGTATATCAATATGGACTGGCGCGATGAGATCAAGGAAGTGGTCAAGCAGATCCGCTGGATTCCGGGCTGGGGCCGCGAGCAGGAGCTCAACTGGCTGGAGAACATGGGCGACTGGATGATCAGCAAGAAGCGGTTCTGGGGGCTGGCCCTGCCGATTTTTGAATGCGAATGCGGCTGGTTCGATGTGATCGGCAGCCGGGAAGAACTGCAGGAGCGATGCGTCGAAGGCTGGGAACAATTTGACGGTAACTCGCCCCACCGTCCGTGGGTGGATCATATCCGGATCGAATGTCCGGAATGCGGACAGCAGGCCAAACGGATTCCGGATGTGGGCAATCCGTGGCTGGACGCGGGTATTGTGCCCTATTCCACGACCCACTACAACAGCGACCGGGACTACTGGGCCAAATGGATTCCGGCCGATCTGGTACTGGAATGTTTCCCGGGGCAGTTCCGCAACTGGTTCTACGCCCTGCTGGCGATGAGTACCATGATGGAGAATATCCCGCCCTTTAAGACATTGCTGGGGCACGCCCTGGTGCGGGATGAAAAAGGGCGCGAAATGCACAAATCGTGGGGCAATGCCATCTGGTTCGATGAAGCGGTCGAAAAGATGGGCGCGGATATCATGCGCTGGGCCTATTGCGCCCAGAATCCCACCAACAACCTGAACTTTGGCTATACCATCGGCGACCAGCTGAAACGGCGCGTGTTTGGTACCTGGTGGAATGTGTACAGTTTCTTTGTGAATTACGCCCGGCTGGATGGATTCGATCCGATGGGCAAACAGGTCGCCTATGACGATTTGCAGGATATTGACCGTTGGCTGTTGAGCAAATTGCAGGTTTTGATCAAGACGGCCAATGAGAGCATGAGCGATATTAACGTCGCCGGGGTGATTCAGTGCGCTGATGATTTTATCGAGCGGCTGAGCAACTGGTATGTACGGCGCAACCGGCGGCGGTTCTGGCGGCCGAAAAACGCGTCCGATACCGACAAGCTGGCGGCCTATCAAACGCTGTATCGAGTTCTGGTGGACCTGAGCAAAGTACTGGCTCCGATCACGCCGTTTATCTGCGAGGACATGTATCAGAATCTGGTTCGCTCCTATCAGCCGGACGCGCCGGAGAGTGTACACCATTGCGATTATCCGCAGGTGGATGACGCGCTGATGAACGAAGCGCTGGCCGAGGAAATGGATATGGTGGCCGATGTCGTCAGCCGAACGCTGAGCGTGCGTGAGGCCCAGCAGATCCGTGTCCGTCAGCCGCTGGCGAAATTGACCGTGATCGCCGGGGATAAAGAGGCTGAGACCACCCGAAAATACCAGGATCACATCCTGGATGAATTGAATATCAAGGAACTGGCCTTTGCCGGCGCGGCCGATGGTCTGGTCAGTTATGTAATCAAACCGAATTTCAAGACCATGGGGCCTAAATTTGGTAAAGATATGAAACTGATCGGCGCGGCACTGGGCAAGGCGGATGCCAGTACTATCGTCGCCCAGGTCAATAACGGCCAAATGGTTGTTCTGGAATCGGATGGCAACCGCTGGGAACTGGCGCCGGAGGATTTGCAGGTTGATACCAAATGCCCGGACAATCTCGTAGTGGCGGCGGGGAATCCGACCCTGATCCTGGATGTCGAAATTACCGACGCGCTCCGCCGTGAAGGCTATGCCCGCGACATGGTCCGTCATATTCAGCAGACCCGCAAAGACACCGGCCTGGAAATCCAGAACCGGATTACGGTTATCTTCCAGAGCGATGACCCCGAACTGATCGCAACCATAGATGAATACCGGTCGTATATCTGCAGCGAAACCCTGTGCGACGCGATTACAGCTGAGACGATTTCTGGTGATAATGGCGTTGAAGTGGAATTTGGCGACAAGAAGATGAAACTAATCGTTACTAAGGTGATTTAATGGAAACATTAGAACAACTAACCGAGAAAGCCGCAGCGCTTAAGCCGGCAGAAAAACTTATACTGATTGAGGCTATATTGTCGACATTAGATGCCATCGATCCGCAAATTGAAACTGAATGGATTAATGAATCTGAAGCCAGATATTCCGCCTATTTAAATGGCGAATTACAAGCAACAGACCATGATGAAGTCATGAAAAGGCTTAGAAAATGAATGTCAGATATCTGGCTCCTGCAATACAGGAACTTGAAGAAGCCTACCAGTATTACGAAGAAGAGCTTACCGGTCTAGGTGATCGGTTCCTTGATGAGGTAGACAGCGCTATCAGGAGAATCAAAATCTTCCCACGTGGTTATATCTTGCTTGGTAAAAATACCCGTAGATGTTTGATTAAAGGATTTCCTCATGCTATTCTCTACACCACAGAACAGGATACTATAATCATCTTAGCCATTTCGCATACTCATCGTTCCCCAGAAAGTTATACAAAAAGATTCCGACAATATGACTGACAAAAAAGCCCAGCGTTACGAGCGAATTTATGCCCAGTTACAGGAACTGCTCGCGAAAGTAAGCGATCCGATTTCGCATATGGCGACGATTGCCGCTTTGCTGCATCATAAAATGCCGGGGTTTTTCTGGACGGGGTTTTACCGGCACATCGACGGCCAGCTGCTGGTCGGGCCCTATCAAGGGCCGCTGGCCTGTCAGAGCCTAAAAAAAGATACCGGCGTCTGCTGGGCCGGGGTGAATCAGCGTCAGACGATGGTTGTGCCCAATGTCCATGAGTTTCCGGGGCATATCGCCTGTGACAGCCGGTCCAATTCCGAAATTGTTGTGCCCTGCAAGAACCCCACCGGCGAGGTCTGGGCCGTTTTGGATATCGACAGTACTGAACTGAACCATTTTGACCAGACCGACGCGACCGAACTGGAAAAGATCGTCGCATTGATTGGTCAGGGAGCCACGCCATGACAGAAACCCGCCCCTCCCCTGCGTTTAGGCGTTTTACTTTCCGGTGGCGGCCGCACCATGGTCAACATCCAGCAAGAGATTGACGCCGGTCGCTTGAACGCCCGGATCGTCAGCGTGATCAGCAGCCGCCGGGAGATTGCCGGCAATGACCGGGCCCGGGAACTGGGGTTGGAGCCGCACATCATCCGCAAAAAAGATTTCAATACCCTGGAAGCGTTCAGCGCCGCTATTAGTAAGGCGCTGCTAGCCGACCGGGTGGATCTGGTGGTGCAATGCGGCTGGTTGTGTCTCTGGCAGATCCCCGTTGAAACTGGAAGGCAAGGTCATGAATATCCACCCCGCGCTGCTGCCGGACTTTGGCGGACAGGGCATGTGGGGCCATCATGTGCATGAGGCGGTAGTCGCCGCGGGCCGCCCTGAAAGCGGCTGTACGGTCCATTTTGTCAATAACGAGTACGATTCCGGCCCGATTATTCTGCAACGGAAATGCCCGGTGCTGCCGGATGATACGCCTGACAGTCTGGCCGCACGAGTTTTCGAGCAGGAATGCATCGCCTATCCCGAGGCTATCCGGCTATATGCCAACAGATCTCTGTTCGTCAAGGATGGCCGGGTACAGATTGATTCACGCCTATCTGAAAACAAAAAAATAAAAATCAAACAATTTTACACAAGCCTGCACAATGTCGCATGGGGCGATATATTATAAACTATTTTTTAGTTTGAATCCGCTTTGCACATCTGCTATAATTTAAGTGTAATATTGATGTAATATCAGTCCGGTAATTGCGTTATGAGGTAGTAATTATGGATTCCAGCGATAGTACAATTTTCAGAGAAGAGCAGGAAAAACTACAGCAGAAGGAACGTCTGCATCAGGTAGCGGATAATATTGAACGGACTCGCCATACCCGGTATCGAAAATCACTGGTCATGCGGCTTATTCGCCTGGGTGGTTTTTTTTGTATTATTTATTGTCCTGGTCTTTTTCCTGCATGACTCCATGGTTCATCAGCAGTTTGAAAATAAAATGACTGAGATTGGCAAACAACTTCAGGAATTTCATCAGGATAATAGACGTCTGCCCAACTTGAATGAGTTTCTCGAACTGGTCGCCGGTTCCCGTAACCTGCCGGACCAGCTTATCGATTATGATCCGACCATGGTCCTTGACGACTCCCCCGGCGATACTATTCTGGCATTCACACCGTTGTGCCGTCAATGGATCCTGCCGGAACGCCATGCCGTTATCAAACTGGATTTTACCCTGATCTGGGTCACGGCCGACGAACTTCAGGTGATGCTGGAAAAAAGACAACAATTTTATAATCAAAATTCCATTTCGGATATATCTTAACAGGGACCAACGGGATGACCCAACCGTTTTCACTTGAATCATATCTATCCTTAACCTCGGATACTCTCTCCCAAAAAATCGAACAAGCCCGGCAGGTGCTTGGTAACAAGTTGTGCATACTCGGCCATCATTATCAATCCGATGAAATCATCGAACAGGTCGATTTTACCGGTGACAGCCTGCGCTTGAGCCAGCTGGCCGCCCAGCAGAAACAGGCCAATCATATTGTATTCTGCGGTGTTCATTTCATGGCGGAATCGGCGGATATCCTTTCGGATAATCGCCAGCGGGTCTATCTGCCCGAAATGCAGGCCGGCTGCCCGATGGCCGATATGGCCGATATCCTGCAGGTTGAACGCTGTCATGCCTGGCTAAAACATCATATGGCGCGATTCGAACAGATAGTGCCGGTATGCTATGTTAATAGCACTGCCGCGATCAAGGCGTTCTGCGGTCGCCATGGTGGTATGTGCTGTACTTCCAGCAACTGCCGTAAGGTTTTTGAATCTATCTGGGCTGAAAATCCGGATGCCATTATTCTGTTCCTGCCCGATCAGCACCTGGCTCGCAATACGGCCTGTCGCATGGGAGTCGGCCTCGAACAGATGCCGGTTTGGGATCCTCAAGCGCCCGGCGGCGGACTGCCAACTGAAGCGCTGGATACCTGCCGGATGATTCTCTGGAAGGGGCACTGCCATGTTCACATGAAATTCACCGTGGAACAGATCGAGCAGGCCCGCCGGGATGATCCGGATGTCAAAGTGATCGTTCATCCGGAAAGTCAATTTGAGGTCTGCAATCTGGCCGACCAGTTGGGCAGCACCGACCAGATTATCCGAACGATTGAAGCGGCCGATCCGGGCAGTTCCTGGTGCGTGGGGACCGAGATCAAACTGGTTAACCGGCTGGCCGAGCGTATGGCGCCCAAAGGGGTCAGGGTCCGATCGATCAGCCCGGATAACAGCATGTGTTTTTCGATGGCGCGGATCGGCCTGCCACATCTGGCACGGATTCTGGATTGTATATTGGAATTTGAAAAGAGTGGGGATGAATCAGTTCTGGTCAATCAGATTATTGTTCCGGATACGGATAAAGTGGACGCTCTTACGGCACTGGCGCGTATGCTGGCGGTAACGGCCTGAGTGATGACCCGGCAAACATTATACCGCCCATGCCGTAAGCAAATCGGTTTTAATACACCCTGTATAAGCATGAAATGGGCGGCTGTCATAGTCTTTATTTTACTGGTATCGGGAATGATGGGGTGTATCCATCAAGGCGCCTCACAACCAACCGTACAACCTTCAGACCGGCGTATTTCTCTGTTGCAAAAACAACCCGTGGTAAAAAATATCAGCAACTGGAATGGGCCGGAAAATTGTCCGGAAGATTTTCCGGACGGCCTGACAATTATCACCAGCCATTATCGGATTCACACTACCCTGACTGATCCGCTCATTCTCAAACGGGTCCCCGTTTTTCTGGAGTCTTGCTGGCGTGCCTATACCGAGTTGACAGAACCGGCCAGACTCGCACCAGCCGGCCACCTGACGGTTTATCTATTTAATACCCGGGAAGAATGGGAGACCTTTACCCGGCAGCATACGAGCCCTTACGCGGATACTTATTTAAAAATACGGGCCGGGGCCTATTATACCAAGGGCGCCTGCGTCGCCTGGCAATTGTCACGCCAGAGCAGTTTTTCTATTCTCGCGCATGAAGGCTGGCATCAGTTCAGTGACCGGTATCTAACTTATCGACTGCCCGCCTGGCTGGATGAAGGACTGGCCACCTCATTCGAGGCTTTTCAATGGCAAAACGGCGGTGTACGATTTGTACCGGCCGCCAACGCCGGGCGGTTGTATGCCCTGCGTGATGCGGTCAATACGAACCAGCTCTTTAGTATTGACCAACTATTGGCGCTCGACGCCGGGCGTGTTTTGAGCGATTCCGGTCATGACACAACGAACGGCAATCAGGTTGACACTTATTATGCCCAGGTCTACGCATTGATCCGGTTCCTGCGTGAATATAATTATTTTCAGTATTATCAAAACCTGCGCCGCATAATTTATGACGCCCACAATGGTGACTGGCCTTTGAGTGAATCCGATCGTGAACAGGCAAGACAATTAGGCCCCGCACCAACGCGCGACTGGAACGCAAGGGTTGGCAAGCTGATTTTCAATCACTATCTACCCACGGATCAACACAACTTATACTCGCAATATGTTGCTTTCTGTCAATCGCTCATCGCTCACTTACCGCAAGAACAAAATCAATAATACTTTATTTCAATATTCACCTTCAGTTTTCGATACCCATACATCATAAGTCGCGTCAGTACCGATATCGAGGTTAATGGCAATAGTATCATCAGGATTGGCCACTATCAGGGTAGATTGTTCAGTATTGTTCACTTTAATGCGATAAGTCCCGGCTGACAGTCCGCGGATATTGAATAGGGTCGTATGCGAATCGGGCCATTCGTTTTCGAGAGTGAAGCCGATAGCGCCTTGACTTTGATCGATTTGCACGGGCCGGCCGGCGGCAAACGAATCGCGGTTCAATCGCAGTTCCAAACCCAGATTATGCATGACCAGCCATTCGCGCAAGCCATCTTTCAGGACAACTTCATAGCTTGTGCCATTATGCTGAACATCACAGCCAAAGCCAACCAGTCCGAAAACCGGATCCTGGGCCACAATCGATTTTGCCATCCGTAACGCGCCGCACAAGCCCAGGTCGATCTCGCCATTATAGTACCAGATCCCGCGATCGAGATTGCGTCCCTGCAACCAGATCGGGCCGTTCTTTTCCGGCTTGAAGGCCCAGCCAATCGCACCGTCATTGGACGACGATGGATACCAGTATGGGTTATCGCCCGCCGGAGCCGTATTCATCAGCGCCCATGAACTCAGATAAGAACCGTAACCCAGCCGGATATAATCGAAGGGTGAATCGGTCTGGTTCAGCGCGTAATCCAGCACGGCCCAGCCGCCCATCTGCGACATATAACTCAGGGTGTAACGGGTCTGGCCCCAGATGCGGTAATCGCTGCCATAAGTATAGTATGCCGGTTCGATGCAACCCCGCACCGCCAGGTTCGCTTTCAACTGGTTATGCATGAATTCCTCGATCCTGGCCGGGTCGATCACCGGGTGTTCCGTGTCCGGCTGCAGTTCGTTTTCGAGGGCCCATTTCGCCAGGGCATGGGTGCTTTCAAACGCGGTCGAATCCATCGCGAATTCGGAACCGTAGGGATAGTCCTTGTCAAAAATGAAATATTTAACCTTGGCATCCCATTCTTTTTCAAGGGAGTCGGCCTGGGCATACCGGCCTTCCTGGCGCAACGATTCGATCAGGTTGACATAGGTCACTTCATTATAGGTACCCACGATATAGCCCCAGCCGTCGGCGACCTGAAAATATTTCAACGCCGTCCGGTATGCCCGGTCCAGATAGCCCTCTTTATCCAGATAATGCACCATATCCGGGTAATATTTCGCGATCTCATACATGTGATAGTACAGCATGGCAATATGCGGATAATCGAACACGCGCCAGTAATGGGCCGGGTCGTTCTCACGGTTGTATTGCCAGTTGGGCACACCCAGAATGCCATAGGGAGAAAGCTCAGTATCGGTATATTGCAGGCCGCCCCAGATATAATGTTCAATGTGATATTCCAACGCGTCAATTTCCGCCTGGACCGGGAACCTGACGTTCTTACCGGCCAGGAACGGGGCATGGGCGTTGCCCGGATCATCGCAGCAGATCACATACATCCACCAGGGCAGATCCATGCCATCGGTATTATCCGGGGTACGCAAGACACCGTTTCGCAAGTCCCATTCGCCAAACAGACCGTCATACCATACCGCCGTATTGACAACCTGTTCAAAGGTCGTCATATGCGAGGCGCGTTTCTTGTACAGGGTTTCCAGCGGTTCGGTACAGAAAAATTCCAGAATGGTCTGTTCCGTGCCGTTGTGTCTGACGGTAATGATATTTTCACCCAGATGGTCAAAACCAATCTGATAGAGATGCGTGTCCGAAGCCGTTTCGCCAAGGTATTCGATGGTCGTCTCCGATGGATACTCCGCCGAAAGTGAATCAATGGTTTGTTTCGTACGCAACTTGACCACGGCATGAAGATCCTGTGGGATGGTCATACCGGGCACACACTCGATATCGATATCGCCATCTTCATAGAGACGATCCCTGACCCCGGGCAGCGTATCGGCCCAGGAAAAATTCAAACTGAGTTTAATCGACTCATCCGGGGCCAGAATTCTGGTCGTGTGGTCCTGACGCCAGTTGCCCGGTGTCGCCGGTCCGGCGACGCCGGAATAGACATATGCTCTGAAATTTGCGTCACTGTCCGCAATATTATCCCAGTATTCAAAGCGGGTATCGCCGCCCGGCGTGGTCATCACCAGGTAGTCCGGCTGACCGTTCACCCGGGTCCAGTAGCAATGGGAACCATGCCCGGAAAAATAACCATGACGGATCACCCGTTTGGTCTGGATGGTATCGGTGTCCAGCCCGCTATAATTGGTGTTAAACGGCAGCATAAAGGCCAGATCGCCCAGTTCAAGCCGGCTGTCGGTAGTATTGGTTATCGTTACATCCAATCGCAAATGGTCGCCATTCAATCGCCACTGCTGGTTCACAGCAAAATCTTTGATACCGCCAGTCTGAACCGAGGGCGTGGGATAAGCCATATCAATTATGGTAACTTCGTCTTCCCGGCTGACGGAGATTGACCGGTTATCCTCTGAAGTCGCGGTAGCCGCATTCCGCCAGGCGCCGGAATCCAGCCGGTATGTCATTTCGATATCACCCAGCAGCCATCCTGGCTCGCTGACAAAATTGGTCGCGAAACTGTCACCGGACCGTTGCACGCGGGTGAAACCACCCTTTGACAAATCAAACGTCAGATCAAATTGATCACTGCCAAATTCCAGTGGACCACCGGTGGCCGTTTTAAAGCTCCAGATCTTACCCGGACTGAGTCCCAGTCCGTCGTAGTCATATTCATCCACCCGCCAGTAATACGTCGTTGCCGGATTCAATAAACCGGGTGCGTAGGTATTAGCCAAAGCAAATTGACTGCCGCGATATACCGGACTGGAGGCCATCTGCCAGTTTCCGGCCAGCACAGAATAATCCAGCAGGTTGACTTGAGTATCCAGATGGATATTGCCACAACCCGGTCCGTTACAAACGCCGCCGAGCCACTGGATCATCATTCCAGTCAGATCGATCCCATCTACCCTTCCGTCAGAGTCTAAATCGCCCGGATACCGCCTGGCATTGGCAACGGCTTCATAACTGTCGGCGAAAAACAGATCATGCCGGTCGGCTTCCAGCCCGATTTTCCAGCCCAGCGGTGTCATCATATCAATATCGGTTGCGCCATCGGCGGGAACGGGAACCGTAGCGCAGGTTCCCTGGACAGTGAAACTCCAGACCGTTCCTTTCCAGCTATCCGGCCCATTCACTTCATCGATCCGCCAATAGTATGTCGTTCCCGGGATAAGCCCGCTCAGATGATAACTATTACTATCCAGATTGATATAAGTCACATCGGGATGACTGGTTCTCGATGCCGATTCAACCGCTGAAAAATCCTGTCCCAGGTAAAGATCGTGTCCGCCGGTGGCCGAAACCGACACGCCGGGAATCCACTCTAACATAACATCCGAGGCAATCCCTTCGGCGCCATCAATCGGCGCGATCAGTTGCGCTTCATAAACATCGCCAGTCATCTCAAGCGAAAAATCATCAAACTGACAATAACCCGGATTGCTGCTGTAGGTGGCGTGATGAATACCCACCTGCAGGGCCAGGCCATCCAGATCCGTCCGGGTAATCGGTGAACCGCTGACTGTCGCCCAGGTTATCCCATCGGTGCTGTATTCATGGTAAAAATCGTTGCCGACCCGGCGCAGGCGCAGATAAGGTGACAGCGATCCGGTGAATCCGAATTCTCTTTCACTGCCATTATCGATGGTTCTGGCCATATTCTGGTTAATGGCAGAGAAATATTCCATCGATTCGAAATCTTCACCGGCGCCGCCGGCGCTATCAGCGGCCGCGCGCGCCATGAGTCCGGCGCTGTTCCAGGTTGACGAAGAGGTATTGATAACTCTGATCGTCGCAGTAAAATCTCCTTCGACAGTTTTATACAAAAACGGCCCCAGTGGATTCCAGGGCGGTTCCCAGCGGGAACTCACCGAAGCCAAATATAATCGACCACTTGCCGTTTGTGATGCGTTCAACTCAGTAACCGTCTGGCCGGGATCCAATCCGATAAACCCATCCCAGATCGTTCCGGCAACGCCTTCGGTTAGATAATCTCGGGATATATCAAAAGAATCGACCTGTAATATCGCTGAACTGGTTGATGCAATCAGCAGTGTAACAAGGCAGGCCAGGACACATCTTTCCAAATACATTTTCATGATACCCTCTTTGGAACCAATTTGTTACGGCCTTATGCTTCGGATTGCTCAGAAGCGGCTTTTTTCCGTTTATTTAATGATCCTCTTACTCATCCAAAGAAAAGGGGAAATTATAACGGGCGACTCTAAAACAATTTTTAGAGGCACCCTAACTTTTGATAAGATATTAATATGATACCAAATTGTCTGTCGCAGAGTCAAAGAAAAAAAACAAGTGGGAAAGGGGGGGTAATTGAGATAAATACCTTTTTTGCGCGAACTTATAATCATGACAGGGTTACTTCCTCCAGTCTTTGTTCGTCGAAACAAAAAATATTTGGTATAGCTACGTTTTCAGACTAAATAAACCCAAGGGCGGTTCTCCAAGCAGAACCGCCCCTGTCAGTCATGAGTTGATAAACTCTATACAGGTATTATTGGGTTTCCAACGCTTCAAGACGAGCGGCATCGATATCTTCGATCCTCAAATCACCGAAGATCACCCGGTAGTTGCCGCCATCCAGCTTCCAGCGAAGCAATACTTTATTGCTGTCGCCGGCCTGGACGGTCTGACCGTAATACACCGGTTGTTTGCCCTGAGCTTTCAGTTTTTCGGTGTACTGGGCGCCATACTTCAGGTTGACAATCTGGCCGTCATCGACGCGGAACGAGGCATCCCCCTTTCGCTCCTGGTAAATCTTGCCGATTTCTCCAATAATGCCCCCAATTGTCAACTGGTCAGGATATCGGCCGCCGGTCAGTTGAGCGAAATAAGCCAGCCCTTCGGCCAGTTGTTCGCCACTCTCCAGACGCCCGGCTTTTAATGTGTACATCAATTGATATCCATCCGGAATCACCGATGCAAACTCGCTGCCATCCACTACGGCATTCCATTGAAACGCGCCGATCTCAATCGTGGCCCGATCCTGACCGCTCGGATCGGTCAGGTCGAGTGTGACTTTAACCGGCCAGCCGGTGGTGACATCGACCCATAAACAGCCGACAACTTCACCGGGAAATTCATCTTCCACTGCCCCTAAAATTTCCGGTCCACCCGGAAATCCTGCCGTGGGTGAAATATCATGTGTTTCAATTCCTTCGACCGCGACACCGTCAATCTCACTACGGCCCAGTTTCCGGTAGCTGCCTTTCAAGAACGCCTCCACCATAAGTTTGGGATCGCCATTCTGCTGTTTAATTTTATCGGTCAGCTCAACTTCGATATACCTTTTTTGAGCCGGGTACAGTGAAATATGAGATTGTTCCCGGACCAGCGAAAATGACCGGTTGACCAGTTGATCTTCCATGTACAGATCCATACGTGTTCCAAACTCGTCGGTCTGAATGGCTTCCAGACGCGCTTCGAACGGCTGGCCCCGTTCCATTCCGGTTATGGTGGCCCGATACAAAACCGCCTTGACGGCCGCTACCTGTTGACGAACCTGGGCCCAGCTGACACCGCCGGTGCCCTTAAACATTTTGAAACCGGCAAATACACCGATCAACACTACCGCAGCAGTCGCTAATTTTACTATCTTATTATTCATGATCAGTCTCCATTTAGCATGATGCCGGGCCTGAACCGATGGGTAATTAAGAAGAAGTTTCTGTTCGAGCAGGTATTGATGTTGCTGGTCCGGAGAATCATCGAACGTGACCCGTTCTAAAATTTGCTCTAAATTGTGATCTAAGTCCTTCATCTTAATCTCTCACGGTTCTCATCGCGGCACAGCTTTCAACTCTTTTCGCAAAGCATCTAACGCGCGTGAAAGCCGGCCTCGAATCGTAGCTGGTTTACTTGCTAATATCCCGGCAATTTCGGTTAATTTCATTTTTTCAAAATAACGCAAGGTGATGACAGTCTGGTATTTGGGGCTCAGTCGCAAGACGGCCTGTTTGATGATCCGATTCACTGCTTCAAAGTCATCATCCGATTGATCGGAGGATTCATGGCTGCTGCCGTATTCCTGAACCACGGAATGAATAGCGTCGGATCGCTTTTGGGCGGTTCTCAGATAATCATTAATGGCATTGGTCGCAATACGATACAGCCAGTTGCGAAAATCATTTGGATTTCCTTTAAAAGAATGAATCTTTCGCATCGCTTTAAAGAATACCGTGGAGGTGACATCTTCCGCGGTATGGCGGTTGTACAACCTGCGAGAACAATAGCGAAATACCATTTCATAATGCAAACGGTATAGCTCGGCAAAGGCCGCGCTATCATGACCCGCCTGATAAATCAGGTTGGTCAGGTCCGTTTCGCTAATTGCCAAATTGATACGTTTCATTTCAGCTTTGTCCTGATTATGACTGTCATCAACCATATCAACGTGAATTTTACAAAAACGTTGCGCTAAATCTGATAAAATATTAAATGAGCCGGGATAAGCGATTTTCCATCCGCTACGATCCCCGGATTTTCCATAACCGAAATTAAAAACACAAGTTACGAACAACACCCCTTTATCCGTGACAATGCCTCACTGGATTAAATGAATCGACCAACCCTGGAAGCTGATGGCTGGCTTTTCATATAATCTCAGTATTAACAATGGTTTATACGGATTCTACCTGAAGATGATATCAGCCGCTTTAGAAATAGCGTTTGGCAAATTCGATGAAAAAGGGCCAATTGGGGCCGGTGGTATGGCCGCCTTCATGCTGCCGGAAGGCAATATCGCCATCAATCAGGGTCTCCTGAGGCGGAAACAGCATGGTTCGCATACTTTTTTTACCCATCAGTTCATAAACCGGCCCGGCCATCGCGCCGCCCAGAAACATGCCTTTGGCGTCAACCCACTGGCCCTCTACCGAAGCGGATCCGCTGCTGATGAAAACCGGCCGCGGCGCGCAGAGGGCGACCAGATGATGGGCATCCACCGGCAGGTCTTCCTGCGTTAACGGGCCGGCATATCGGATAAAATTCCCGGCGAACCAGTGATATTCGCCCGAACCGGCCAGATTTTCCACCTGCTCACCGAAAACCCGGTGCAGTAGCTTGGCCCCGCCCGCACCAGATGACCCGATAAAACCAATGGCAATTCTCGGCTCATAAGCCATCGCGACAATGGCGGCTTTGCCATAACGCGAAAGGCCCTCAATCCCTATCCGCCGGGCATCCACATCCTGATCCGTCTCGAAATAATCGATCGCCTGATTGGCTCCCCAACCCCAGGCGCGCAAACAACCCCAGTCATCCGGCTTGCGGGGCTCACCCTTATTTGCCAGGCCTATGATCCCCGCTCTTAAGCCGGCGCCATTGTCAGCCTGAAAACTTACTGGATTCAAAATGGCATAGCCCCACCCTTCTTTCAGCAGCTGTTGTTTCCAGGTCAGCGTATTACCGCCCTGTTGGGGCCTGTTAAACCGCCCGCCAAAATCAAAACCGAATTCCATGATTACCGGGACTGCCTTTTCGGTATTGGCAGGCGTACCGAGCGTCAATCGAATGACGACCTCGATTTCAGGCCGGGAGGAATTATCGACGACGCCCTCCAGTTGCTTGATTTTAACCGGAAACTCGCCATCGGTGGTCTCTTCCACACTGACGACTTTCCAGTTTACTACCGGGATAGTCTCCGGCAACCGGCCGTAGATTTCACGGTCAAAGCATTCGGCAATCTCAGCGCGTCGCGCCGGCCATTGATCCAGACGGGTGACTCTCGAGCCATCGTTAAACACCAGCGGATCGGGCAGGAAATAGGGCTGCACTTTAGCTTCATCAGCAATAGCCGCATCCGGTGCATTAGGATTTCCCGATGGGCCCCGCCGGATGGATGTGATACCCAGCGTTTTCATCATCAGCTTGTGATCTTCACCGGTCAAACGGTTAATTCGCTCCCGGTCCTGTTGAGAAAACTGAGCCGGCAATGGTGAAATCGTTAAAACCACAAATGACATACACAGCATTGCTCTGATTGTATTACCCATCTGATAAGTTACTCCTTATTGGAAAAAGACATATTATTCTGCATAGTAAAATGCTACAACGTCAGACAACAGACTATTAATATATTTTATATATATCCTTCCGGATTATCGCTTATGTCCTTGGTTGTAAAACAATACAGTTCTTTTTGCGTATCTGCATCAAAGCATATGACAATCAAATCTTTTTTTGTGTCAATCGAAAAATCTTCATCTGTTCTTTTTCTTTTAAGACTTGACGGCACATCAAAAATCTTTCCGACAACATCTTCATTCAATTGGGGATAAGTATCGATAATTCTCCCGCCCGAAAAGCCTGGCACATGAGTAATATCGCCATAAACTTGTCCTTTTAAGTTTATTCTTATACAATAATGCAATTCATCTTTGGCTACTATACCATTTCTAAGAAATGTCAATCTTTTCATAATAAATCGAATCTTTCAATTGATCGAATTGATTGTGTTGGGAAGAAAAGAGACATTCTACTTTCCTGCTTCACTAAACACCGCATCGCCTACGGTTCATTTGATTACTGAATCATCCAGACTGGTTCCGATTAATTGTATCTGATAGGGCCATTGTTCCTCCGGACTGGCCTCGGTCCTGGCACGCCGTCGCATGGCGATCGGCCAGTGTTCGGAGGGCGCACCCATAACGACCAGCCAGAGATGGTCGGTATTATCCGGCACTATAAAGGTCAATGTGCCTTCCGGATCCTTGCCCATCTCTCCATATATCCGTTTACCATCTTGCAGCGAGGCCAGTAATCCATAGCGCCAGCCCGCTTTGTCAAGCTTCGTCTGGCTGTAGCCTTCCGTGCCGGCGATCCCTTTAAAGTTTAAAACCACCTCGGTACCCGCGGCAGGAACCTTGAGTTTGATTCCATTGTACCCGTAATTCTGGGGACATTTATCCGGCGGAATCCGGTACCAGCCCCCTTCGATCGCTTCCAACGTGCACTGATGCTGGTTGGCATAGCGCCTTGCCACCTTCTCAACCCGTTTCATATCCCAGGTAATGAACCGGCGGCAGGCATCGAACATTTCATCATTGAACTGCTCCTGGGGCAACTTGTTCAAACGCTGATAGGTCATCACCGGATCTTCACCCGGCAGGGTCTCCCGGCCCAATTTGCCATAAAACTCTTTGCCATGCTTGTTCGACCAGTATTCCAGCACATAGGGAGAATGATACATATTGATCGGATGCAGAAACGCGTAATGGGTCTGTTTCATGAAATCGACCAGGTGATAGTTTTCAAAGGTCATCCATTCCGGATAGACCTGCCAGAGCAGGTATTGGGCGGACATTTCCGCAATCGGGCCGTGAGGTCCCCGCCCGCTGTCGATGCGGGAAATATACTGGAAACTATGGGCCATCTCATGCGCCAGCGCGCCATAGGGTTTTCGATTGATCCGGACGGCAGGGGTCCATAACACTCCGATCTTCTCTTCGGCGCCGCCGCCGTAGGCCGTTCCTTCATTGCCGCCAAACACAATGACCAGCATCTTGTATCGGTCGGCCAGCGATTGCCCTTTGAGCACCATTTTCAGGTCATTGACATAATAGTCATAAAACCGTTCGCATTCCCGAAGCGATTCCTGGGGATTAAAACGCTTTTTTATCTCCGGATTGGCCATCGGATCATCGCCATATTCCCGGCTCCAGAACAGCGCCAGATTATCGCCCTGAACCATCCGTTTAAAACTGTACTCGCTGTCATTGTCGTCAAAGTCATTTCCTTCCGGTACCCGATCCACATTGGCCGGCAGATACAGATCTTTTACGATGGCCGGCGCTTTCAGAGTTGGTTCTTCTGCCGCAGAAACCTGTTTATCATAACTGAAAGAAACCGCAACCCATATTAACAGTACCGACAACTTCGAGACGCGTGGAAAAAATTCCATTGAATATCTCCTGTAAAATGCTTTAGAGTGCCTGACAAAATGATTTTTGTAGCGAGACCGGGCGAAAAAGTTGTCAGCAAGGCCGCAGGGGTCAAACACCCGCAGGCAACCCTGCTATGGGTTGTCGAGGATGTTTGGTCCCGAGAACGCCGCGGACCACTTTTGCAGCCGGTCGTAGTAGAAAACTCATTTTGTCAGGGGCTCTTTGTCACCATTCCATGCAACACATTCCCCCACCCCTTAATCATTCAATATCAATAGCTTATATCATATCCATCGGTATGCCACCCCAATTCTAACGGGGAATTACCAGGAAAACAATATGAAATTGTTTTCTGGTTGATAGAGATCAGAAATAATAACCCTGATAAACAGGAGAGCGTTCTTCAGTCCAGAGGCACAAATTCATGCCTGGGCGGTAACTTTTTGTCTACCTGCCACAATCGAAATCCCAGGGGATTCTCATCAAAGTTCCGACTGGTGGTTTCAGCCCCCACCATCTGAATATTCTTATACTGGTTCAAAGTCAGCTTGTGGGTGTGGCCATGCAGGACCGCGACCACATGAAATTGCTCATAAAGTGTCAGCAGTTCCCGGCGTTTTTCCATGGGTAAATTCATGTATTCATCCGCCTCATCGGCTTGCCGGCAGAATAGCGGGTAATGCCCGACCATAAACACCGGCCGCCCTTTTCCGGCCGCCTTTTGCAGTCGCTCCTTCAGCCAGACATCCTGTTGCTCTGATTCGTTCGGCAGATTTTCTTTCCATAATTGGGTATTGACAAATAGAAACGTCGCTCCTTTATGTTCCACTTCATAATAATCTTTCCCGATCATCCGACGGTAATAGTGTAACGATTCAGCCGCAGGCTGGTTGCCGATATCGTGATTGCCGGGCACACAATAGCAGGGCATTTTGAAAGACTCTTTGATCTCTTTAAAATCCGAAAACGACCGATCATCGGCGGTATTCACCAGATCACCGCAGATCACCACAAAATCCGGATTCAGTTCATTAATCCGGGCTACCGCCCGGCGAAAAGATGCCAAGTCCTTTTGATAATCAGAAAAACCAAGTTGGGTATCACAGATTTGAACAAATGTAAAAGATTCCAACTTGCTTGAAACCTGAGGGCAGGAATGGCAGGACATCAACAAGGCCGCGAGTGCCAGACAGACTATCAGAAGCATCCGATTAATATTTATTGCAAAAAGTTTATGGTTCATATTAAACTTTCTATTCGATTCTTAACCGATTGTCAAGCCGGCTTCTTTATTCCAACGAAAAAATTGCAGCGACGAGATGCCTTGAATTAATGAAGGAGCTACGAGAATAATCCGCCCGATAAAAATTCAAATGAAGCTCTCTACAGAAATGTAAAGAGCTTCATACTCACCAGGTCCAACCGTTTTTTATTTTATTATACGCTATCAGTACGAATCTTATATCATTTGCTTTGATTTTCCTCTTCCCGCTGGGCTTTTTCCACATTAAGTGGGCCGGCAACCTTGAGAACAACCACGCTATCGATCGGATCGGGAAGTTCCTGTGGTAAGGTTACGGTTACACCCTGTGGATCCGAAATCGTATCCAGATTCTGACCGGTAGCCAGAAGATAGGCCTGAATAATGTCATTTTTCAAGCCGGGCAAAAAAAGTTTGCCTTCATCCGGCCGCTCAAATACGTGCAAATAGAGATTCGCCCCGTTGATGTAGGCTTTTTTGGTACAGCGACCCCAGGTCAATTTTTCAAACGGGCTGGCGCTGGTGCCATAAATCGATTCACTGTTGACCGCCATCCATTGACCGATCTCCCGGAGCCGGTCGATGCTGGGCTGGGGAATGACTCCTTCGGCGGTCGGACCGATATTGAGCAGGTAATTGCCGCCTTTGCTGGCGATATCGACCAGGTTGGTTAGCAGCTTTTCGGTCGATTTCCAGTTATGGTCGAAACTCTTGTATCCCCAGGTACCGTTCATGGTCATACAGGTTTCCCAGTCCCGGTCAACATAGCCGGTAGCGGGGATGTGCTGTTCGGGCGTTTCGGTATCGCCACGATAGCCGCCGCCCAGGCGGTTATTGGTAATAATCCCCGGCTGCAGGTTGATCAGCGGCTGCAGCATATCGGCCCGTTCGGTGGTCATATCGATCGGGGTATCCCACCAGAGAATAGCGACAGAACCGTAATTCGTCAGGATTTCCCTGATCTGGGGCGCCGCGATAGTTTTGATGTATTCATCCATGTCGCCTAGCTGGGCCGGATCCCAGTGGCCGCCGTGTTCGGCTGTGTAGGCATCGATTTTTTCCGCATCCGGATTATCCCAACCACTTTTGGCCGGCCGGCGCCAGGCGGAACCACCAGGATGACACCAGTCCTGGGCCTGCGAATAATACAGGCCCAACTTGATACCATATTTGCGACAGGCCTCAGCCATAGGCTTGAGCATGTCTTTGCCATAAGGGGTCGCATCAACGACATCCCAGTCGGAGGCTTTGGAATCGAACAGAGCAAAACCGTCATGGTGTTTGACATCAAAAACGATGTATTTCATACCGGCTTCTTTCGCCAGCCGGATCCATTCGTCCGGATCATACTTCACGGGATTGAATTCTTTGGCATACTGTTTATATTCAGCGACGGGGATTTTGCCGAAATTCATAATCCATTCGCCCAGACTGCCAACCTGATGACCTTGATAAGTACCGGCGGGAACGGAATAAAGACCTATATTGATAAACATACCAAAACGGGCCTCCCGCCACCAGGCCATGCGTGCGTCCCGCTGCTCTTTGGTTTCATCCTCATAAGGCCAGGAGGAGGCGGTCACATGACATGCCAGGCTACACAAACAGGCCAGCAACAGTCCAGCCTGAACACCTACTCGACAGAGAACAGTAGTCATCTTCATTTTTCCTTTATAGAGCCTGCCCGGTTGTGTTTCTCGAATCCAACCTTTGGATTCGACGGATTTCAGGAACAGGCCGCTCATTTTCCTGCTTCCTGGATACCTTTTGCTAACTTATATATGTCACAGATTTATGCTCAAACACGAATATATTGACAATTGATTTCACGGGGACAATCTCGCATCAGATGCTCTTTCGCAACAACAGTGGCCCCTGACAATCATCTCAGCGGCGTCATGACTGGCAATCAGGTTATTTTCAAAAAAAGTCCACATGCGTTGACGTCATCATGATTTCACGCCAGTTTCAATTTTATCCATCGTGATGCCTGATCCGGCAGTGCCGGAGCCAAACAGTGTCACAGTGGCATCCACCTTGCTGCCGAAATTTCTTTGCCACCTTGCGCAAGATTTCACTCGGAAGAGACTAATCCAGGTGGAACACCTCTTCCATACCTTTCCACCATTCATTCTCAGCGCGATTGGCCAGCGGCAGCTGGCAGGGATCTGTTTCCTGCCACCATTCTTTGACCTTCGGATCATGACCCATTCTTTCCATATCAGCCTTAAAGTCATCTCCGGCATATTCAAAGTAGCTGAACAGGTAATACCGGCCATCTGGAAATTGTGTCAGATATATTGAATAATTCCGGATATTGGCCTCTTTCAGCCTGGCCTTGACTTCCGGCCAGGGATTGGCGTGCAGTTTCTGGTACCTGGGCAGGGCTTCTTCTTTGATACCAATGACACTTCCATACCGCCGGACGTTTCGCGTACAACCATGACTGGCGAGAATCATTCCCAATATTAAAGCAGCCATCACCTTTTTAAACATGCCAACTCCTTGAATGTTCAATATCACTTGCCATCAATCGTACGACAATACGTCACTTGTAAACGCCATTGTCTCGTTCCGGCCCGGCCGGATATATTCCAGCTTGAATGTTTCAGGCTCTTTCCGCCATTGCTCATAACGAATGAGTTCATCTTCATTGTCATGCCCCAGGGCATCTTTAAGTTTAAATGCGGTCCAGGGCACAGAGGCATAATGATAGACAGCAAAAACATGTTTGCCCTTGCCGAGGTGAACCTGCCCGGTGTAGGTACGCACCCACGGTTTGTCCTGGTCCGGCCCGGCAGTCGTATCAAACAGGGACAATGTCACCTGATTCAGCCGGATATCCATTTTCTGAGCTGAAGTGACTTTTAATTGATAAAATCCATCCTCAGGCACATTCCAGTACCCTTTGTATTCCACGATACAGTGATCACCCAGACCCTGCAAACTGACCGGAGTCTGGACTACTTCCGTTTTGACCATTTTCGTCGACTTTTCGGAATTAAAGATCAGGCCGTACAGATTCCGGGCATCACTGTCATAGACCGTACACTGCAATCCGGGCTGTGTCGCATTCGTCTCAACCGCCGGTAACGGCCTGGCGCGTAGAATACTGATATAGCAGATGACCATCGTCACGAACAGGACCAATGACAGAACCTTATAGTTAGCCAGGCCCGGCCAGCCTTTGTCCTTCAGGGCGGCCATGGGATTTTCCCATACCAGCTTGATACTTTCTTTCGTATGTGAGTGCGGACAAATCAATGTTATC
Organism: Sedimentisphaerales bacterium; assembly: GCA_963663965.2. Taxonomy (GTDB): domain Bacteria; phylum Planctomycetota; class Phycisphaerae; order Sedimentisphaerales; family SM23-30. The sequence goes on along the minus strand of CAXXFK010000028.1, from coordinate 257,834 downwards.
ACAAACATGATAGCGGAACAGACACAGAACAGATAAAATCCTGCCAGCAAACCCGGCATGGACCAATTGAAATAGTCGTTCCAATCTACAACAAATACCCCTAGTCCCATCAGTGATCCGATGGCCATTGTCCAGATCGCCGCCTGATTGGAAGCCCGCTTCCAGAATACGCCAAAAAGAAATACGGTCGTAATGGGAGGAGCGATATAACAGATCAAATCGACACACCCTTTATAGACACTTTCAAACTGGCCAATATACTTGGACCAGATAATCGCCACGACCATACAGACGACTGTCGCGATCTGGCCGACGAGAACCAGTTTTTTATCGGAAGCCGCCGGTTTCCACTGTTTGTAAAGATCGTAACTGACCAGAGTGGCAATGGAATTCAACGCGCCGGAAACTGTACTCATCAAAGCCGCCAACAACGCCGCGGCCATCAATCCGGTGGCGCCGGCGGGAAGCAGGTTCTGGATGGCCAGTGAAAAACAATCATCCGGACTGGCCAGTGGCGCAAAATCTCCACGATTCACCATCGCCAGGTAGATGAGTCCCGGGAGAAAGAAAATAAAAACCGGCAGGACTTTCAGGAATCCGGCAAACAGCGGCCCGGTACGCGCATGGTTTTCATCTCTGGCGCCGAGCACACGCTGAACGATCGTCTGGTCGGCGCACCAGTACCACAGGCCTATCACCGGATAACCCAGGAATACGGAATACCACGGCAGGTTGGCCGGATCACCCGGCGCTCGCAGAATGGTCAGCTTGGCCGGCTCGACAAACTGGGCAAGCCCATCCCATCCGCCAATCTTGACATAGGCGATGATGGTCAAAATAATGGAGCCGGCCAGCAGGATAATCGTCTGCAAGGCGCCGGTCACCACAACCGCCAGAAGCCCGCCAAATACGGTATAAATGCCCGTCAGGACCGCAGCGGAAACAATACTGGCCATAATCGGTATACCAAACAGGGACTTGATGACCAGGGCGCCAGTATACAACGTAAAGCCGATATGAATAAATACCGCCGAAACGATACTCAATCCGGCCAGCCAGTTCCGGCAGGTGCTGCAATAGCGCTTTTCCAGAAAATCGGGCAGTGTGGCAATGCGGGACTTCAGATAAAACGGCGCGAAAAACAGCGCCAGGACAATCAGTAGAAACGGCGCCATCCACTCAAAATTCCCATAGGTAAGACCGGTTCGATACCCTTCCCCGGCAAACCCCACCATGTGGATGGTTGAAATATTGGTCGAAAACAACGCCAGTCCGATCATGGGCCAGGTCAGCGTACCACCGGCCCGGAAGTAATCATCACTGTCAATATGGCCTTTTCGTTTTCTACCGGCCCAGAGACCGATCCCGACAATGCCAACGAAATAGATAACGATGACAATGATATCAAGCCTGTCAATATTGATTTCACCTGCGGCAAGCACTGATAAATCCAAGGTCTGTATCTCCGTTTATTATTGGGTGACTTCTTCCATCGCGATCCGGGCCCAATCCCAAAGCCGTTTGGGATCATACCGTACCGTTGAGATATCTTTCATGATAAATTCAATATGGCAATTGCCCTCTGCCCGATCAAGGACTTCCCGGATATCCGCCCGGGCCCTGTCCGGATCCCAGCTGGTTTCAGCCAGAATCGCCGGATTGGGCTTGCGGCTGATCACATAATCGCTGCCGATCTCACCGATCATCCGATCCAGATCGCACCAGGGACTGGTCGAGATCTTTCGGAGATTCGGAATTTTACGCATAAGGTCCATTTTTTTATCGAGCGGTTCACAGCAGCCATAATAGGTCAGACCAAACCGCTTCAGCCAGCGCAGGTCGTGCTTGACAGCAAATTCCCAGTGCATCTCCGGCGAGACTTCCGAAAAAATCTGGGCATTGGAACAGCCCCACATATTATGCGCTTTGATATGTTCCGGATCGAACTCATCGCCGGGAAGCTCGTCGGTATAGCCATATCCCCCGGAACCAACCCGCGTATTGTTGTTATCCAGAGACAGCAGATTCATTGCTTCAAACTGATCCAGTTCGGTCATCCAGGCATCGACCATCTTCTCCACTGCGGCATGGACCATCTCCGGCCGCATGATCATATCGATCATCGCTTCCTGAATACCCCACCAGCGAATCAGATAATCCCACGGAGTAAACCAGATATGGGTCTGACCCTGTTTCCTGACCGGCAGAATACCATCATATACCTTGCGCATGGCCTGATAGCAGAATTCAGTGGCCTGTTCATTATGGCTGATCCGGGGCAATTTGATCTTGTCGATGTCTTCCATCTCTTTGATCTGGATATTGAAATGACGGGATACCACATCGCTGGATTCATCCGTCCTGACAATATCCACATCTTCAATGATCCCAAAATCCGTACTGTGAATTGCCAGAGGACAGACCAGAAAATCACTGACCACCATATCCCCCGGCAAGTGTTGCCATTGGTAGATCGTTTTTCGAAGTTGGTCTTCCTGATCCCGCGCCCAGTAATGCTCACATTGCAGGGTTAACTCATCATCAACATTCATCTCGTTCCAGCATATCTCATTGATCCAGACCATCGGCCGTTCCGATTGTAATGCATTGAGCCTGGCCCAGAGGCAGGCTTTTTCCTGATGCACGGGGAGCATGGCAATCTCCGCTACCTCTCCGGCCAAACGGCGCAGAATGCCGGCATCCTTACCAGACAATTTGATTTCAGCCGCTACCGGTGGCGGCGTATGGTGACTGGGATCATGCAGCATAATGGCCGGCTCCCTGATACGAAACGATTAAATAACTATTCATTGATGTTCACGACAAAAGTCAGAAATTGCGAACAAAAACGGCGTTGATCACTCAAAAACAACACGCCAAAAGACTTTTGACGCTGGCGTCTTCATTCAAACACTTCTGGACAGATTGATTGCGATTATAATCAAAACAAAGTGTCTTAATAGCTTCATTTTTGGTAATAATTTATTGAATTTTCGGAACTTTAGGCCATAATATAACCTACTTATGCAAAAAAGAAAATCTGTCTTGATGGCGCTGGCTTCCACTCACCATGGCTTTTTTCGCGGCATTTCCAGATATGCCGGTGAACACGACTGGCACTTGAACACCTTCATGGCCTACACTGGAAAAATACCCTATGGCTGGCAAGGCGACGGGATTATCTCATTTTGTGGTTTTCGGGATGATCTGGCGGATTTCATCAGGCAGGCGCGGCTTCCCAGGGTGGAACTATCTTTGCTCAGGGATGATCTGGATGTGCCCAAAGTGGCCAGCGATAACCATGGAATCGGCCGGATGGCGGCGGAGTATTTCCTGGAGCGGTATTTTAAGAATTTCGCGGTAGCGCCTTTTGCGGATGATGTGCCGGACCATGAGCGCCTGGGCGGCTTTATTGAAACGCTAAAGAATGCCGGTTTTGGTTGCTGTTCACTGCCGACAGAAATGATGTCAAATGATCGTTCTAATCGAGTAAACTGGATAACCCGGAGAAGAAAACTGATCAAGGCGCTGCAACAGGTGCCCAAACCGTTTGCGGTTTTTGCCTATAATGACGGAGTCGGCGTTGAGGTCATCGACGCCTGCCTGGAAGCGGGATTACTGGTTCCGGAGCAGGTAGCGGTCCTGGGAGTTGATAATGATCAGATCGTATGTGAATCGGTTCCCATCGCGTTATCCAGTATCCAGTATGATCTGGAAGTACTGGCCTATGAAGGAGCGGCATTGCTGGATCGATTGATGGATGGGCACAAACCCGCCTGAAACGTTGACTCGTGTTCGCTTCGGAGGAATCGTCACCCGCCTGAGCACCGACATTCTTGCCCTGGATCATGTTGAGGTTGCCAAGGCACTGCGTTATATCTGGAGCCATTTTGCTGATAGAACCCTCTCTGTCGAACAGGTGGCCTCGCAAACCACACTCACCTCCAGAGGCCTGCGCAAAGCATTTCAGAGAACCTTGCATCGAACGATTCACCAGGAAATCATGCGAGTACGAATGGAAAAAGTGACTGAATTATTGAAGGATACCAGATTATCAGTCGCCGGCATAGCCGCCAGAACCGGTTTTGCCAGTGACAATAATCTTTTCGTGGCTTTCCGCAGGTATCACCGAGTCAGTCCCGGTGACTTTCGCAAGCATTTAAAATCCTGAGTTTTAAACTTCCAATTGTCTGATTACTGGATTTTTTTATAAAAAATGGTCACGGATATTTTAGATAAACTGCCAAGCCATAAGTGAATAGCTGCACATTTTGGTTATTGAGCAATTTTTTCCCTGCCGATACGTTATTTTATGCATATCATTTAATATTTATGCTCTTGTTATCAAGAAAAATCAGGATACAACATCATGAATAGCCATATTGTCAGACTCCTATCCATCAAGTTATGGATACTCCTTTGTGCGTCACTGGCCCTGGGCCATGAATCTAACGAGCACCTGCGCCACTGGGAGGCTGCCAGTCCCGACCCTGACCGTATTTTTTTATCATTTTACGGCGATGCTTCCACATCGCGCGCGGTAACATGGCGGACAGACACCAGTATTTCTCAGTCAGTGGCCCAGATCACCAGATCAACGCCCAATCCCAAATTTGATCGATCCGCCGACACGGTCAAGGCCCATACGGAAACCATTGATCTGAACAAAGCGACCGGCAACATCCAGGGCAAGGTCAATTACCACTCTGCTATTTTTAATGATTTGAAACCGGACACCTTATATGCTTATCGGGTGGGTGATGGCGAGGAATACTGGTCGGAATGGATCCAGTTCAAAACCGCCGCCGACCAGCCGGAACCATTCCGTTTTGTGTATTTTGGCGACGCCCAGAATGACCTCCTGAGCCATTGGTCGCGCGTTATCCGGATGGCTTATCAAAAAGCGCCCAACGCCGCCTTTGCTATTCACGCCGGCGACCTGATAAATCACGCGCATCGAGACCAGGAATGGGCCCAGTGGTTCAAAGCGGGCGGCTGGATCCATGCCCAGTGGACCGGCATTCCAGTGCTTGGCAATCATGAAATTGCCAGTCTGGGTTTATTACCAAAAAAGGCAATCTCATTATTGTGGCGTCCTCAATTTACCCTGCCGCCGGCGCCAACGCTGCCTGAAGATCTCCAGGAAACCGTCTATACGGTTGACTACCAGGGACTGCGCGTTATTGTACTCAATTCCATGTTGGAGACCGAAACCCAGACCATCTATCTGGAACAGCAACTGAAGCGTCCCGGCGCCAGGTGGAAGGTGGTCACCTGCCATTATTCCATTTTCTCCCCGGCCAAAGATCGAGACTTTCCTTACGCCCGCAAGGCATGGAAACCGCTGCTGGATCAATACGGGGTGGATCTGGTGCTTCAGGGGCACGACCACACCTATGCCCGCGGCCATGTGCCGCTGCGCTCGGCCGACGGCAACTACGGAGATTCATTTCAAACCATGTATGTCACTTCGGTCAGCGGAACGAAGATGTATGAACTTTCGCCGGAACAACTTGAAAGCTATCAAGTGGATGGATACGAACCGGACCAGACCGATGTCCAGAAACAATTTTTTCAGGTGATCGATGTCGTCGATAATCAATTGACCTATCGGGCTTATACTGCCGATGGCAACCTTTACGATCAGGCGACCATTACCAAAGATTTCGATTCTGGCAAAAAAACACTTGAAACCCAGAAAGTGGTTCCAGAGTAACCTTGATTGATATTTAATCCTTTATCATTTCAACAGAATTACAATTTTTTCTTGTCACCTTTTTTCAGCTTCGAAAAACTGAACCTGCGCTGCATATTTCTGCTTGATTGTATCCATGAGTGGCTGGGGTAATATTGTTTTTGGATCCTCTTCGCGATAGCCAATAATATGAAGCGGCGGGCTGTCAAATTGTTTATAATTTTGCAAGGGGACAATTATCATCGGCGGATCAAAACGCAGCATGGCGTCTGGATGCTTGCCTCCCTGTGGGTTGATATAGAACTGAACCTTCAAACTGGTATCTCCCAATGCCAGCGCTCCATATTCATAACCGGTCGGGTCCCGCCATAGATTAAAGTTCCTGAGATAATAATTCGGCGCCTCAGGAATTAAGGTATCATCATTCGTATCGCCATTAATTGAGGGCACAATGTAAAAGAAGCCGTCGCATAATTTCATTTCAGCACCGGACTGGTTGGTAAGACGAACAAAGCGGGCATCGAACCACGGCATATCCGGATAGACGGCCAGCCGGTGCTCTATCTGAAATGCCAATGGTTTATCCGATAATCCTTTGATGGAACCGATGGTGCTTTCATCTCCTCCCTGCGCGCGAAGATGAACCAACACGCGCAGCGGCCCCCGGCTGATCTGGCAATCGATAAACTGACTGGCATGCGTCCAGAAGTTCTGGCCCTGGTTCTGATGTACCATCGGATTATAGCGGCCTAACAACATACCCTGGTAATAGCACGCATCCACAAAATCGCCATCCGGCTCATTCTTTACCAGCCGGATCATGTTATTGGCGATTTCAAAGCCGTTCTCAAATTCCCGGCAATTTACCGCCGCTTGCGTTCTGGTCAGATTGGAAGCTCGATGGATATACAAATAATACGGACGGCTCTTTTGGGCTTTCAGATGAGATACCTCAAAACAGATTTCATCATACCGGTCTAATCGATCGCCAAAGCGATCCAACTGCCAGAGCACATCCTGATCTTGGGCATCTTTAAGACAAAGTGAGTCTGCCGCGATACCCGACCAGTCCAAATCGGCATCCACTTCATCCAGGGTAAAACTGACAATGCCGCTGGTAACTTCCCGATTCGTATGGTTGGAAACTATTATGGGATAACGAAAAGCTCGCGCGGGGAGATTGGCGGGCCAGGCAATTCCAGGTTGATATGAAATGGGGGTAACAGAACTATCCGCCAGATCCGGATCCGCAGCTTTTTGATGGATTTCATATACTTTCGGATTTAATTGAGAAGCCGCTTGGGTCAGCTCGGCATAAGGCCGGTCCTCTTCATTAACCAGACCATAATTGCTGTCCTCCGGAAAGGTTGAACTGATTCCCAGCGCCGGCTCATCCACCCACATGAAAAAATCGGATCCGACCATAAACGGCAGGCCAAACAGGGTGGATTGATAGATGGTAAATGCCTGGCTGCGCTGCTGCTGGGTCTGAACCCGCATTCCCGCCCCATGCCTGCAAGGCAACCCGCTATCCAGGGCAGGGAACGACCATTCCGTCAACATGAGCGGCCGATGGGTCCATTGCGAAAATTTCACCAGATCACTGACCGCCTGAGGCAACCGGCCGGTCTCCAGATCGATAAAGGGATATTGGTTGACCGAGACAATATCGCAATGCCTGCCGGCGGCATGCCAGCACGGCTCGGGCGCGTTACCGGCAAAGCGACTGCCGAGAATCATATGATGGGAATCGATTTCTCGAATGGCCGCGGTAGTAATCGCAAAATACTTTTCCGCGACCAGCGCCAGATAGGCCAGTTTGTCAGCCGCCAGTTCGTTATCCAGTGCGGGAGCGTCAATATGACTGGCCGGTAAAATCGCATCGAAATCGGCAAAACCGGTTCCCCAGCTCTTATTCAGACGCTGGATGTTGGTATATCTGGATCGCAGCATGTCAACCAATGCGATTTTTGCGGTATGATCCGCATCTTTTTTCATCGCTTCATCGAAGACCCCGCCCAGACTATAGTTTTTACCATACCACTCCAGTTCATTGTCGATGAAGATCCCAAATACCCAGGGATCATCCACATGATCAGCCAGCTTCTGCCGCGCCTTAATCTTGCAAAAAGCGGCGAAGCGCGGATCGAAAACGTTAGGCAGTCCGGTCCAATGGACTTTGGGCACGATATCGCTGATCGCCGAAAACTCAGCGCCCACCCCCAGCCACAAGGTATGCGCCAATCCCCGGTATCGCAGCTCCTCACTATGACCGGCGGCCACCAGGTTGAAACCCCAGTCTTTCAATCGTTCGGCTGTCTGTTCGGACCATCTGTCTGCGGAAGCATAGGTTTGTCGATTATTACGACCATAGGGCGCATATCCCAGCTGTTCACACCAATGGCCGTTAAAATTACAATGATCCGTCCCGACTGCATAAAATCCCCGGCCATCCGGAGCGATACACCACCACCGAGCTCCCACTTTTTCCACATGAAAAAATCCGGTGGGCGGCCGCTGGATCCCATCCCAGGTTTTAATCGCAAACGCCGGCAAAACCGGTTTTTCACGTAGCGGCACAGGTGCATCGCCATTCACCTTGACATCATCAAAGCTTATCTTCAGCGCATTGCCACGCAAAGCCGGCCGCCCGGAAGTCACGGCGCTATCGTTAAAAGCATAGGCCTGCCGGGCCAATAGTTTCCCGTTCAAGTCGGACAGGCGTCCTTCTATCCCCGCCGGTGTCATCTTCACCCGTAAACGATAGGGCTGATCATATTGCCAATTATAATCCATGTGTTCCGATGTGGTTACAGTAAGATTGTTCTGAGCCAGCCAGATATTCCCCCGTTTTTCCGACAGTTCCAGAAAATGCCGTTTATTTTTGTCAGAGGGCGACTCCACCAGGGCAAAATGCCAGAAATCCTGCGCATTATTATAAATGGCCACGCCGGCTATCCGCCAGGTATCTTGTTGGGCAGGCTCAAGCACCGTAACGACCGCTTCGATCTCCAGTTCCCGGTAGTTTGAACTTCCATCGGCCATACTGAAGGAATCGATTAATCCGCCACACTGGTATCCGCCCTGCTTCATCTCCCAATCGATCGATCCAGCCAGCCAGCGCGGATCGCCCGCTGAGCCATCCGCGTACGAGGAGAAATCATCGGCCCATTCAGTCCCTTGCGCTACTGATATTCCTGAGCCGACAATCATGCATAGCATCATCAGGAATAACTTCTTACAATAACAGTGCTGAATAAACTGGAAACTTCCATTGAAATAGTGACTAAACATAAATTTATCCTGACATCATCGATATTTTTTAATATACACCTTTGCAGAGAAAAATAAGTTATACATCAAGCTCCGTTTCCCTTTCAATTCCATAAATATACGTACCGGACAGGTAGTTTCTTGCATGAATTTCAAATAAGCAGTAGCCTTAAAAAGAATACCTCTGACCTAGTTGATTATATCAACAGATAATGTCATTCAGTATTTATATCAAGCGGTTATGCCCGCTTATTTATCCAGCACATCATCACGATGTAAGGCGACTTTGTGTCTGACCGAGGCGATATGGGGAATGACGCTTTGGTTCGCATCAAAGTTTGCATAAAAGAACGTCGCGACGGCATAATTCATGTTCTTTCGAAATGGATGCCAGATTTCCATATCAAATTGAATGGATTCGGTAAATGGGATATCATCCAGCAGATGATAGCGATTGTTGTTCGAATAGCCCCATTTCTTGTTACCTTCACCCCGTGGCTGAGAATTAAAGGGGGTATAGAACCGCTGGGGCCGGCAATAGGCGTACCCAAAGTAATCTTCCGTACCGGTACCAAATATGGAAGGGAAACGCTCGCCATTCACATAAACTTTGTCATCCCCCTCCCCCCACCAGGTTTGATTATTGGGCAATGTACAGGTATTGAAAACGGTTATGGAAGTGCCCACATAACGCCCCGAGCCCAGGACAGTAACGTAATTCAGATCACTTCGATTGATCGTGCTGATATTACGCAACTCGAACCAGGTGGCATTAAAATACCGACTGCGATCATCCCAGTTGTAATCATCTACTGTCGCCTCAAATCGCTTCAACGAGACCGGTTGATCACCATAATTGGTCACTGTCACCACCGCTGATTTCTGGAATGGCATGATATAGTAAGTTGTAAGCGTACCCGTTTCGTTGTTGGCTTTGACATAAAAGGTATCATTTTTTTCATCGCTATAGCCGACCCCCACCAATGAACCCACCGGAATCCAGACAGTCTGTTTGTCATCAAATGCAATGCTGACTACGGTTGATCGTAACGCCTGCTGGTAATCCTCCGCCTGAAGCTGGATAAGCAATCGGGTGATAGCTTTAGGTCCACTCAATGTTATGGCAACTGATTTTTCCGGCGCCAGCAGGGTTTCTTCGCAACGAACCACTTCACCTGAAACAGCAGGATTTCCGCTGGTCAGTTTTTCGGCAACCTGCTTTATAAGACCTTCGGCCTGCTTGAGTTGTTCCATGGTAAATGTCCTGACCTGCGTACCGGGGGCATACTTTCGATAGCCGATCTGATAATAGGAGCCTCCGCCTTCCCAGGTTATTTTGCAACCATTCTGGTATGGGATGGGCAGATAAAGGTTGTGCCCCCGCCAGGCAGGATTGGTCTGATCATCCGATGCCCTTAATGAGAATGGATAGGAAACCAGACCCTCACCACCGACGAGTTCGGCGGGCTTCATCATAATGGTGGGTTGGTTCGAGCCATCCAGATAAATCCGAATCATACCGTTGTTATTAGCCGTGGCCCACCAGCGCACGATCGCGCCCGGTCCGTCATCCTCCATCAAAACATTTTCAGTACGGCCTTCATTCTTTTCAACCCTGACAAACTGACCAAAGTCACGATTGGCAAACCAACCCTTGCCCCAGTCACGCCCCTGCTTCTCTATATACAGCCCATCAGCAGGATTGTTGACCTGTGAAGCCCGATCATAGCTGGTTGCCGCTTTGGCCAGATACCCCGGATCAGGCATCCTGGTCAGCTCCGCCCGATCAACCATCTCTTCCAGCAATGTTTCCAGGGTGACCGATTCAGCAAAAAGGATGGATGAGATTCCCATGCCAACCCAAAAGAATAGTACAATACACTTTTTCATTTCTTTACCCGTTATTCTCAGCAATATCATGTCATTAGAAATTCTATCTTCACGTATGGAAAGCACCATTTCACCTAATCACTTAACCTTGTTTTACTAAAAGTCCACGGACAGGTCAAGGATATTCAGTTCTGTTGATTTCTGCTTCAATTCACATTAAAACATCTTCAGAGAGAATGGAGACGCCTAAATTCCCGTATGATTTTTCTAATCCAACTAAAAAGCCATTCTGTCGATGACGCTTATCAGCTTGAGTCATCTGACCGGAAGAAATACTTATAACCCACTCCTGACTGTTTCGAACAATTTAGTCCGGCTCGATCTTGTACCTCTTAATTACCGGATAATCACCAATCAACTCAAAGACTACTTCTTGATCGGTATTGGGCTCCCGGATTCGAACCTGCTGAATCGCACGGTTGTACGGATTGCAGGCAATGACCAGCAGTTCACTTTTATCCTCACTGTACTTCGCCCTGACCAGCGGCTCGTGGTAATAATTACAGTAACTGGGATAGCGATTCAGGTCGGTCCGCCACAGGCTGCCCGTTGAACTGTGCAACTCCGGCATAAACCACTGGGTATCGGCATTAATAATATCTTGATTCTGACTGGCCTGCCACATCCCCAGTACATGGTAATTATAGAATCCAAAGTATTTGATATAGTAATATATATCCTTGTCAACGCCATGGAAAGTGCGTCGCACCGGAATCTGCATGCCTCCTTCACCGAGTTCACCCGCATCTGCGACATCTTCCGAATAAATGGTTCCGGTTTCCCAGCAGTAGGCCCCATCCATCCGGCAATGGGCAAACAAAGACAGGGCATAAACCAGCGAGGGAGGCGCCTGGTGCTTGATCCCTCGCCATTGAAAGTTCCCATCAGGAGTCTTGAAACGATAGGTTGAAAGAGGATATCCATCGACAAACTCGGTCTGTATCCATGTCGATATCACATTGGCAATTTCAGGCCGGGCAATCTTGCCCACTTCCCATTCCTGAACGACAGCATATAAATGAGCCGGGTTGCCGCCATTAAGCCAATAGATGCTCGGATTGCCGAAGTTTAATCCACAATAATCGAATATCCGGTTCAATTCACCTTCAGGTTTTTTATATTTATTGGCCCACTGCTCCGCCGCCTCCAGATTGACCACGCCGGTTGGCCGGCCATTGGCGTCGATATGATCAAATATCCGCAATGAATGATTGACTACCCCAACTCCCCAACATCCCAACAGGCAGTCTGGTCTGGCCAGTTTGAAATCGGCCACCAGATCACGAAATCGATCGAATTGCTGCTGGTTCCACTTCCAGTGATCGGCGTTTTCAAAGTCGGGAATAACAATCTCCATCCGTTCGCCCCGATGTTTCCAGCCATCATTGTGCCAGAGCTGGTAATCGCCTCCTCTCGACATATCCAGCCATTCGGCATCGCCAAACACCCGGCACTGATGCTTTTTGTCAGGCATATGACCGCCAGCCGAAATGGTGTTTTCAGCGACATGGGTAAAACCAAAATCCAGCATGGGGTGTCTGCCGTTACGATCGCTCTGCCGGTATTTGGCGGCGCCTTCCCAGCAGGCATATTTCCCCTTCGGCAAAGTCCAGCCTGAGGGAAACCACGCTCCTTCATCAAAATCATACGACAGTCGATCCTGGGGAACTTTGAACCAGTCCGGCAGATCCGCCTTGACCTCTCCCCCAAGCTGCAAAATCTCCTGATAACTTTCTGACACTTCCCAGATATTCGATAAATTATAAATCTCAACGTTTATCGTGACCTGTAATCCTGCGAATTGATCATCAAAGCGATAGTTGACCAGTGGCTCATGAGAATAAGGCGTCTGGTTGAAACTCCACCGTTTTCCTTTCCCCTCCGGAGGGCGGTATTCAAACCAGGCAGTATCCGTCACCGTCAGGCCATCAGGGGCAATCTGGCAATTCAAAACCAGACGCCCGGAAGCATTGTAGATACCATCGGTTAATTGGGGAAAAAGCTTTCTGCCCACCCATACCGACGAGTCTGCAGATGATGTCGATACGGGGGGTTTATCCCCCATTGTAAATTTCACTGGAATAATCAATAACAAAAGAAAACTAAACCACAACAACTTCATATTTGTCATGCCACTTTACACCTTATAACAAAATAAACTGCTCGAAATACCTTTGCTATGTCCAGTTCAAACAAGATCAGTCTTCCAAAGGCATCACCACCACATTATCAAACCATGCATCTAAGTTATGCGTTCGGACTCCTATTTTGCCTCTTGGAATCGGATGATCCGTATCGGTATAATCTATTCGAAGCCCGTTATTTTCATCCGATACCGGATGCATGCGATTAAAATAGATTTTGAAACGGTTCCCTTTCGCTTCAATACGCATCAGATTCCAGACATCCGGCTTGACCTGGCAATCCAGTGTCCCCAGATCGAACCGTTCCAACTCTTTCCAGCCTTTATCAAACTTACCAAAATACAGAATCTTGCTGTCAAAACCAACATAATAGCCATGCAGATTATCTTTGCCATCCTGAGCGTCCTGCACCCGGAACAGCAATCCGGCATTGCCATTGGACTCCTTGAGCATGACAACCGCTTCCAACAGGTAATTATCCCAGGCCGGATCACCGGTGATCATTTTCATATTCGCATCCAGCTTCAAGACCCGACTGTCGTTGGAATTCTTCGCGGCATTGAATAGATCCCAGCCCGGATACATTCGTTCCTGATAATCTATCTTCTGGAAATCATCAAAAAATAACGCCCGGCTTTTACCGGTTGTATAATGATAAATCGCTTCCGCTTCCGCCCAGGAAACCGGCGTACCATCCGGCCACATTAATCCACACCAGGGCACTGTCGGCTCGGGCGCGCCCTCCGGAGTTCCCCAATACCAGCGGCAATTGGAATTCCCGACAAACAACTCCCAGCAGAGATAAACGCCCGGAACATATCGGCCGGATTGCTTGCGTTGACTGAGCCAGTCAATAATTTCAACCGGTTCGCCGCTACTGGTTCGTGGTGCGTACCACCGGGCGCCCGCCTCAGTAAACACACACCCTTTCTGAAGATTCATCTCTGTCTTTTTTGCCCAGGCGGAAAAATTCGCAGTATAGTTATGCACGTTGACAATATCCGTATACTCATTATCTTCCCAGCAGCAGATAATCGGCTGGGTCGGCTCAGCAGCCTCGGCGGCTTCGCGGGCAAGTTTTAAGATTTTTTGCGTATCGGCTCTTGCCAGATTGGGCTCATTAAACGTCTCCCACCACAATACCCGGGGGTCATCGCGGAATCGACCGATCGTCTCTTTGACATAACGCTCAAATTTTGGAAAATTATCTTCCGTTCGCTCCCGATCCTGCGGGCAGGCCGCCCAGCGCCCGTTATGATATCCCTTTACCGGGGGCAATGACTCCAGCGTGATCCCTTCATGTCGGTGACAATCGTCAAAAAAGGTAAATCCCGGTCTAATCCCATTTCGATCACAAATACCCAGAAACCGGTCCATGCGTTCAAACAGTAATTCCTTTTCCGCATCAAAAACCAGATTGTGCAGATAGACCCGCAAGGTAGTCAAGCCGTAATATCTCCGGGCCGCGACCAGCTCTCGCTCGATCACCTCCGGCCGGAACTCATGCCACATCTGGACCTGATTCACACAATAAGCCGGCGTATAATTAGTGCCCACCCAGGTTTCTGTCTGATAAGGCCCTTGAGCGCCGCGCGCCTTAGACAAGCAGACTGAAGTTAAAAACATGGCAAGAAGAATCGTAATTGCTTTTTTCATTGAAATACTCTCCAGTACAATTTGGAGCAATACAGACACCCTTTCAGCCACCGAGAGGCTGTTTCTCATCAATAATTATAAGCCCCCAATCCGTTTATGCAATGGTTTTATCCGATGGGAATTTATTCTTTCAGGGAAAGATATGCGTAAAGTTCCATCCGTATCCCTGAATGACAACCAAATCCTCGATTGACCTGATCTGTCAGGCATGATACAATATTACTAAGATGGTATAATTGACCAAAACGAGCAAATAGGGGACTGAATATCCTGAACGTAAACCCATAGACAATAATCATTTATTTTTTCATATAGAATCCATGCGAACTAACCTGCTGTCATATCTTTTTGTTTTAATCCAGGGTGTTTTTATCATTATCATTGGACTCACTTCCAAACCCAACACAAATCTCTTGATCTGGACCGGTGTCATCGGCGGGGTTGCTTTGATGATCTGGGCATTAGCAACGATGAAATTGCGAAATCTGAATGTCTTTCCCGACTTGAAAGAAACCAGCCCGCTGGTCACATCCGGACCTTATCGGTGGATACGGCACCCCATGTATGCCGCGGTCTTGCTCATCACCCTGATGCTGCTGTTGACCAACACCACCCCATTACGGGTTGGCTACTGGCTGATTTTATTTCTGGATCTCTGGTTCAAATTCCGTTACGAAGAAAGCCTCTTAATAGCCAGATATCCTGAATACGCCGAGTATAAACGGACCACAAAAACACTGATCCCATTTGTAATTTAAGAAGAATTCGGGGGTACGTAACAAAAAAATATATTGAAATATTAGATATTTTTGCTATTCTGGTAATATGACATTTTGAAGGTTATTTATGAAATCTACGATTGAGGATATTAGAGAATTTCTCGTCCGACAGTCGTAAAATTGTGGTAATGGTTGCTCGCTTAGCGATCATTTTTGGTGATAAGAAATTTTAAGATTCTAAAGGAGCAAGGTTTATGCGTTTATCGGAACTTTTTTCACTGGTCGTATTAGGTCTGATTTCTAGCATTGCTCTGGCCGCTCAGGGAATTTTACCCGGTTCAGGAACCCAGACAGATCCGTTTGTAATCGAGGATTTCGCCGACTTTCAGGCATTCTGTGGCAGTAACAGCTATTGGGCTAACGAAATTTATACCAGGTTGGATACCGATCTCGACCTTACTGCCGCAGGTATATATCCAAAAGCTCCAATAGGGCCGAATAATAATGACCGATATAATGGTCATTTTAATGGAAACGGTCATATCATCAGAAACCTGACAGTCGAAGGGGAATCTAACCTAGGCTTGTTTGGTTATCTTCATTCCAGCGCTGTCATCACTAATCTTGGTATTGAAAATGTCAGGATTAAAGGTGTTGATTGTGTCGGCGGCCTGTGTGGAAAGAAATATGGCACGATAACACAGTGCTATGTGACAGGATCTGTAACGGGTAATTATTATTTTGTCGGCGGTTTGTGTGGAATAAATTCTGGCCCGATAACACAGTGTTACACGACCAGTTCTGTGAAGGGCAGGAGTTATATCGGCGGCTTGTGCGGAGAGAATGATGGAGGTACGATATCGCTATGTTATGCGACCGGTAATATAACAGGAGGTGAAAAATATGCCGGCGGCCTGTGCGGATGGCATTATGAAGGCACGATAACACAATGTTACGCGACTGGCTCTGTAACAGGGCATGATTTTGTCGGCGGTTTATGCGGAGAGAATTACGGCACAATATCGCAGTGCTATGCAAACGGGTCTGTGACAGGGGATGAGTGGGGTATCGGCGGCCTGTGTGGAGAGAATTCCGGCACGATATCGCAGTGCTATTCAACTGGGCCTGTGGCTGGGGAAGTAGGTGTTGGCGGCCTGTGTTGGCAATATATAGGCACAATTGTTAATAGTTTCTGGAATGTTGGAACCTCTGGCATCGGCCGGCCAGGAGAGAATTATTTCGGGGCAATCGGCAAAACCACGGCCCAGATGCAGGATATAAACACCTTCTTGAATGTCGGTTGGGATTTCAATGCTGAAACCGCAAACGGCCCGGAAGAGACCTGGCATATGCCATTTAATATAATGGGTTACCCGATGCTTTGGTGGCAGAAAGACATTCCCGGTGATATCGCAGGCAGCTATGGTGTTGACTTTGAAGATGTTGCGGCTTTGTCTTCTCAATGGTTAAGAGCGTCAGCCGAATCCTCAGCCGATTTATTTGAACCATTAGATGGAATGGTTTCTATTGATGATTTGCAGATTATCATTGATTATTGGCTGTCAGGCAGATAATAACTTATTCGCCATTCAAATCAACCAACTTGCCCCAATGAAGCATCACCGGTCCGACTAAACCGGCCTCCTGCATTGGCGTCTGGGGGCCCGGCGCGTGGATCGTCCAGGTCTTTCGTTGTTCTTCCGGTAAGGAGGCATCATAGATCAGTCGGTTGTACCAGGTATTTGTCACCTGAACCGTAATCGTATTGACCCCTTTTACCAGAAATCCGCTGATATCAAATCGAAACGGCGCCGCCCATTTTTCGGCCACTGCTTTGCCATTCACACTGACCGAAGCGATATGACACACCTTGCCCAGATCCAGCATCACCCGCTCATCCGGATCAATCGCGGCAACATCCACGGTGCACTCATACGCAGCCGTACCCGAAAAAGCCCGGCTCTCCGGATCATCCAGTTTGGACCATGGGATCAGCTTAGCCAGGGTAATATGCTGGTTTTCCTCAGCCACCCAGCCGGCAGGAAACGTCAGTCGCCACGGACCATCAAGAGTCCTCTGTCGTGCCCCGGCAATATTAACCTCAACTACCTGGCCATCACCCGTGGTTAATTGATAATGGCCATCAAGCCGGCCCAGCAATTGCCGGCCCCCGGCCACTATATCGTATTGAACCAATGGATAATCCACCCAGGGCTGGTTCTCCTGGCCACCGGTCAATCCCTGCACTCTGCCGGGCCTGCCACTGGCCAGCCTGGTCCTGTCCCCGGCATCCACGATGGTCTGCCCATCAAACTCAATCTTGCTAAACCATCGCGTATCGGAACTTCCCGCTCGATCAAAGACCACAAAAGTGGAACCTCCGGCCGGTAAATTAAGCGAAACATAAGTATACTCTCCCTGGCGCGAGAGCAAGGTAACAGGCTCGTTCATCCCGGCCAGTGGATCCCAGAACGCCACCGGGCCCTGACAGCGAAAGCCCACATTCCCCGTTAGCGGCGCATCCCTTCCGGCCGCAATAAAGTAAATATCCGCATTTTCACTGCGGCGATGGCAACATTCCAGTCCGCCCGCACTGACAAAATCCGGACCAATCGCCAGCAACTCCAGCGCCTCTTTCAACTCCAAACCCCACAGCAACCTTCCGCCGCCGATAGTCCGATCTCCCTTTTCCGCCGGATGCTCTCCCCATAACCGACGAACCATTTCGGCAAACGCCTGATTTTCCACACCACCCGCCAGGGTCGCATTCGCCATCGGCGGCGCCGCCAGAACAGTCGCCCCCTTTTCCACCAGTTCAATAAGCCGCTGCAACGTCTGCGGCGTCAGACGCCCGCAAGTCTGCGGCGGCAGCCAGAGAACCTGCCAGGTGATACCGCTCGAATTGCGCAGGAGACGACCCTGCACATCGATCTGATGGGCCAGGGCGTCGTAATTCACATAATCGAAACGATAGCCATCCGGAAACGGGCTGTCCTGACGCGGTTTGTGGTCCAGTTCATCGCCCAGGTACCAGAGCACATCAGCCACCGGATTGCCCTGCTCGAGCATAAACCCGCAGCGCGCCAGATAGGCGGTGAAAAGCGGCATACTCTTCCACCAGGTCTGGCCCCGCAAAAACGGTGTGCCGATAAAAGCGCCAAACGAAGTCCCGGGCGCCACATCCAGGCGGGGATTATGGGTATAGGTATGAAACACCAGGTGAGTCACCCCCAGGGCGAAATGCCGATCCGCCATATGCTTCAACGCGAATGGGTGTTCATCCCAGCGCAACATGGTATTGGTGAATGCCTCGGCCGCCAGCCGTTTTTTTTCCATAAATATGCGTGGCCGAAGCCGCCGGCAGTATGGGCTTGGTCTCCAGTCCGCCCCATTGCGGACAATTGGGCTGCCAGAACTCACACATGGGAATATCGGCCCGGCTGTAATACTGCAAGATATCGCCGGGACTCACATCGCCCAGCGCCGTCTCAAAGGAAATTGTTAAACCGCTGTCATGCCCCAGCTCGGCCAGCCGGCCAAAATAATTCTCAACCAGCAGATCACTGATCGTCGCCCGCCAATCCCGCAAAAAACGCTCGCTGGTCAGATGGTCCTCAATCACCCACCCGGCCAGCGCCGGCAGCCAGGTCCGCAATGCATACCCACGCCGGGCGGCAAACTCCTGCACCATGGCCCCGGTCCAGGTCTGGGTATGGCATTCCCAACTGTCCGTTAACATGCCATCCAGCCGGCCCGGCCCAACCGGCCCGCCGGCCGCAATCAGCCTGCCAATATAACCAGCAAAATGCGCCTCCGCGCCGGCCTTGTCGAGTTTGTTGCATTCAAATCCGGTGGCCTCAGCCGGAGCCGGGCCATTTTTTGCCCCGGTATTGACGTGCCCGAACCGCAGCACCGTCCAGTTGCCTTCCGGCGCCTGCCAGTGCAACACCCCATCCCCATCCACTTTTTCGCTCAGGTCAATAATGTCATCCGCCCGCAGCCAGCCGGCCCGCGACTGTTGCGGCTGAAAACTCCGGTCCAGGTTCCGCAGGACATAGCCCCCCTGCCCCTGCCAGTCATCGATCCGCGCTATCGAGGATAGGTCAAGATAATCGAGCACAACCGGCCGGGCGACTTCAAAGCTGATCCGAAAAACCTGACCGGTCACCTCAGAAACCGCCAGTGTCAGCGGCTTATTATCCTGCCAGTTACTGCGCGGAACCACCCGGCGCGCCACCTCCCCCCACTGCTGACCCTGCGGAACCGCGATCAGCACCTTGATACCCGGATCGTATTCCCGGTTAAATGTCATTTGCGCAACGGATGGCAGTTCCAGACTGCGCAACGTAACCTCCCGGTCAAAACGCACCTCCAGCTGAAGCAGCCCCTGGCCCGGTTCCAACCGCAGCCGGGCATTACGCTGACCCGAAAACAGATTGTCACTGGCAAACTCCGGCCGGTTACTGGTAACCCGCACCGGCTTTAGTACCACCCCCTCGCCACCCAACGGCGTAGGAAAAGCCAGCGCCGCGATATCCCGATAGTCACGCCACGGCTCCTGACTCGGCTCCGGTTGTGCGAGCTTGACCACTATCTCGCCCCCGCCCTGGATCGTCTCGCGGCTGCAAATCAACTCACGCATCGCCAGTTCCGGACTGATCCACGGCCCGCCGGACATCGCCCAGCCGGGACAGTTCTGCATGGTAAACGTCAGCCCCAGCCGCCGGCACTCCTCGGCCACATGTCCGATCATACCATCCCACAACGGACTCAGACAGACCACCTGCGGTTCCACCCCCGGCCAGGGTCCGCCAAACTGGCCATGAAATAAATGGATCCCGGCAAATCCGGCCCCCTTAACCGCCTCCAGATCCGCCGTCAAACCGGGCTTCGCCACATTACCACCAATCAGATGAAACCACGTCTCCGGCAGATAATCCACCGGCGGACTGGCAAAATCACTCGACAAGGTACCGGCCAATGACCAGGATAACAAAATAATATTTATACAAAAGATCAGACGAACCATTTTCATAACAATCAACCATGAATATTATTGACTTGATGAATAAATAGCAACGCTCAACAAGATAACAGATAACTTGGCCAGATTATTGCAATCTGCTGACATTTCAACACTTACCCATTGAATTGTTGAACAAGACGCAGACAACAGCTAACCCCGTCTCTGGACATTCCATTTTTTTTCATGTCGTCGTTAATCCCAACACACACACTCATAATATCTTGGCGATTAATAAAAATTTCCAGTTCTAGCCGTTCGTTATACTTGCATACATGATTAGAAAAACCCTGATTTGCCTTGTTTGACAATCTCGCAATGTGTGGTAAAATATTCGCAATCGCCACTGAATAACTGCAAATGCTATTCCTATAGCCGGCAAGCGTTGGTATCGAATTACCATCGCGTGACTACCCTAATAAAAAGGAACAATCCATGGCCAGAAAAAAATCCGATCCCTTCGCTCAGCTATCTTGGAACGACCTGCAACGCTGGGCGGGCAGTACGATTGTCGGCCGGGGCAAAAGTTATCAGCGGCAGAAGCTGGTGTCCCATCTGGCGCGGTTGGACAATGGCGGCCTGATCGCCTGGGTGGACGGCACCCACCGGTATGCTACCCAGGTGACCATTGATGAAGACGGCCTGCCGGAATCGGTCTGTACCTGCCCGTATGAATATGACTGCAAACACGGGGTCGCCGTTGTACTGGAATACCTGGAGCAGGTCAAACAGAAAAAGAAGGTGCCCCTGGCGGCCGGCGACGATGAACGACTCAAGCTATTCGACGATGAGCGCTGGGACGAGGGTGACGATGAGTTCGACGAGGATGATGAAGATGAGGACGAGGAGGACGAGGAATCCACACTGACCCCCAAAGAGAAAACCGACATCGCCGCTTTTCTTAAGAATAAAACCAAAGCGCAACTGGGCGAACTGATCGTGGAACTGGCGGGCAAATTTCCCGGCCTGGCCCAGGAATTGACCGACCGCCAACAGCTTTCATCCGGAGACACAAAAACTTTAGTGAATCGTTTGCGGAACGATATCCGTAAAATATCCAGCGAGCCCGGATGGCAAGATTATTGGAACCACGATGGTTATACACCGGATTATTCCGCGATCCGTAAGCAGTTTGAAAGGCTGTTGGAAGCAGGGCATCAGGATCAGCTATTATCGTTGGGCGCAGAGCTGATCGACCTGGGCATCCAGCAGGTTGAGCAAAGCGATGACGATGGCGACACCGCCATGGAAATAGAGGATTGTGTGCCGATCCTGGTCCGGGCGCTGGAAGCGTCTTCCCTGTCCGGCGTTGACAAACTGGCCTGGGCGGTCGATACCGTGCTGAAAGATGACTACGATATATTAAACGCCTTCGAGGATTATCTTGAGCGCAAGCACGCCCAGGCGGATTGGAGTCATCTGGCTGACCGTTTACTCAAACGGCTCAAACAGGCAAAATCTTCAAACGGGCCCAACGATTATCATTGGAAGTATGCGAGAGACCGGCTGATCGACTGGATTATCTATGCCCTGGATCAGGCCGGCAGAGAGAATGAAGTCATCCCGTTGTGCGAAGCCGAAGTCTCAAAGACCGGCAACTATATCCGGCTGGTGCAATATCTGATTTCGGATAAAAAGCACGAAGATGCCGAACGCTGGATTCAGGAAGGCATAAAAAAAACCGAAAATACGGAGCCGGGAATCGCTTCCAGATTGAGAAACAGTCTGAAGGAGATTCGTTCATCGCAAAAGGATTGGGCTGCCGTGGCCATGATGCAAGCCGAAGAATTTGTTCGGTATCCCTCAACAGAGTCTTATGCCGAATGCCAAAAGGCTACTAAAAAGACTAAAACCTGGCCGGCGGTTCGAGAATCCCTGTTGCTGTATCTGGAAAAAGGTCAATTGCCCTGGCAGCATAAAAAGTGGCCGCTGGGTAAATCCAGCCAATTTAAACCGGACAAGTTATCTGCCAAGACTTTCCCGATGCTCAATAAGCTTATCGATATCGCTATTAAGGAAAAACAACCGGACCGGGTGCTTTTCTGGTATGATCAATCATTAAAGAACAATAGAAATTGGATAAGTATTGGAGATGACAGAATTGCCGTTGCCATTGAGGAGCATGCTCCGGAACGTGCCGTCGCGATCTGGCAAACCATCGCTGAAGGTCTTATCAATCAGACCAAACCCAGCGCGTACGAACAGGCCGTTCGATATTTGCGAAAAGCGGAAAAGATCATGAAACGGTGTAAAAAACTAACGGAATGGAAAAACTATTTAAACGATCTGCGAAACCGGCACGTCAGAAAAAAACGACTGATTGAGATTTTAGACCTATCGGACAGTAAACCAATCATTGGCTGATCCAGCCGATTTTGTATCCGCCTGATTCGTAGCTTCGTCCAGAAAAACCTGCTTGAAAGGAAACTAAATTAAAATGGCCGAACAAACATCCTATTGCGGCGGGACCTGCCAGGGTTGCGCCATCTATCTGGCTACCCGGCTGGACGATGAGCACAAGCGTCTGGAAATGAGGACAGAAATCGCCCGGCAGATCGAGACAATCTACGGCCATCATTGCCACCCCGAAGACATCGCCGATTGCGACGGCTGTAAAGCCACATCCGGAAGGTTCTTCAATACGGATTGCGCCATCAGAAACTGCGCCAGACAGAAGAACCTTGAGAGTTGTACCTCCTGCCGCGACTACCCCTGTGACCAGCTCAAAGAGCTATCCTCAGCCGAAGAAAAAGCCATGGAATAAACCCAGGTTTCAATCAGCCCTTTAAGAACTCAAATGGAAAACGCAATGAAAAAAATGGACAGGTTCAAACCGGCAGTGCCGCGGCGTTTTTTGCTGGCGCTGGCAGGCTTGGCCTGGCTGGGCGTGGGAGTTCTTTTGCTGGTTCTGGCAGGGTTTTGGCTGACCGGGGGGCAGCGTGCCGTAAGCCTGGTGTGTGTCGGATCGGGTGTGGCGGCGGCTGTACTGATTCATCATCTGGGATTCAGCCGGATAGCCGCGAAAAATATCGCCCGCATCCTGTCGCTGGCGGGCAGTCGGTGTGTATTCTCATTTTTTACCTGGAGAAATTATTTTCTGATTATCGTGATGGTGACGATGGGCCGGCTGTTGCGTCATTCCACCCTGCCCAGGCAGTATCTGGCCATTTTGTATATCGCGATCGGATTGGCGCTGGTCCTGTCGAGCTTGCGATACTTTCGCGTATTCATCGATGAACTCAAAGGCGCTGGCTCCCAGGGGCGCGTTTCAACGGAAGATAGGCGTCCGGAAGATGAAGCCGGGCCGGACGAACCGATTTAGCGTGCCTGGCAAAATAATTTTTGTAGCGAGGCCGATGATCCTCAAGAGCCTCCCCATTGAAACAAATCAATGATTCCCACGCTTTTTTGGCTCCGGCACTGCCGGTCCAGGGCTGCGGAATGCTGTCAGGAAGAACCAGACCTGCTTCATCACCCTAATTCCGGCCTTACCAATCAGCTTTTCTTAATGGCCGCTATTCCTGCCTCTTTTTCCATGATAGCCTTAAATCTCGTGCCGCTGATGGGATGATCGGCAACCAGTTTGCCATTATAGAGCACGCCGGAAACAGCATAGGGCCAGGGCGCGTTCTGGGCCTGCCGGCAGTTTTTATACTCAATAATCTTTGGTTCGATACCGTATTGCTCCTGGGCGATCCCGGTAATATCGTTTACCATTTTCAAATTGTGAGGGCACTGGCCGGAAGTAATAATAGTCAGACCTTTGCCGTATTTCTTTCGCTTCTTATCCCACTGACCCTTAAAACCCGGTGTGGGCGCGGATGGCTTAAATTTCTTCATCAGCAGAGAAAAATCCGGTTCCGCCTGCTCCACCTCTTCGAACCCGTTCTTGAGGAATAATTCCTTGTCTGCCATCCAGGTCCCCTGGCGCGTGACCACGGCCACACCGTTCATATCGGCTTTCCCGGCATCCTGCTCACACGCCTGAATCAGCAATGTTCCATACCCTCTGCCCTTGCAACTTTTTTTCCCGATGTAGATGCAGTGAATAAACAGGTAACCCTCAGCGTTCACCGCCCGCCAGGCGTATTCACCCGGCACATACTCGATGTAACCGACAAAACCATCCGCCGGCGTCTTGAGCAGTTTCACCTTCAAGCCTTCAGCCATGCGTTGTTTGAGCCACTGAAACTTGTGTTGATAACACCCCTTGCCCGGATCTTTATGCCCGCATAATGCCGCCGTACCGGCATCCTCCGGTGTCATCTCGATAATCTGAATTTTTATCGGCGGTTTCTCAGATGCTTTCATAAGGCGGCCCCGCTTTTTGATTTATTTTCTTTTCACCCTGCAGAAGCTAGAACACGATAAGCAAGTTACAGTCCGGCAGCCATCTGCCAGATAGTATAGTACCTGGTCTAATTGTAGAAATTATACCACAAAATCACAACAGGAGAAAACCGTCTATTTACGGGATTTTGTGAAAAAACGGGTATGGAATGGATTTTTCTTGATCCTGTGGCAATGAAGTTTGTAAAATTGTCGATGTCGTTAAGAAAAATTTATAGTCTTTGAGCGTTTAAATGGGAACTGTCAGACATAGGTGCTCCCGCCCCTGTTTGACGCTCTTTGATACAATGACCATCATACAGTCTTTTTATACACAGGAGAAATCGTATGGCCTTTCTGAAGAAAATTCGCAAGTTGGTGGCTTTGTTTCGCGGACAGGTCTCACCGGTTCTGGCCGGTATTGCTGTGGGATTGGGTTTCTGGTTCGGACTGATTCCGGGATTTTCAGGTGTTCATGCCGTGATTTTGATCGCCTTGGTTTTCTTAAATGTGCCGACAGGCCTGTTTTTGCTCTTTGCCGGATTGGGCAAATCCTGCTGTTGGGCCACGGCGCCGATTCTCTATCATATAGGGTTGTATATACAGGACCACGTGGCCTGGCTGCTGCAAATCCTGAGCATGATCCCGATTATTGGACTGACCGACTTTAATCGACCGGCTGTGGTGGGGGCTGTTGTGAGTGGGCCTGTAGACGGGATCATCCTCGGCGTAATCGTCGGGTATATGATCCTCGGTTTCCGCAAGACCTGGCAAAAACTTGAAAATAGTTCCGAAAAATTTGTTAACTGGCAATCCAAACGGCATGTCAAAATCATGGACCGGATCTTGATCGGCAAACGGGCGAAAGATGCCAAAACGGCGTTGGAGGCCAAAACGGTCTATTTGAGAAAGGCAGGTGCGGCCCTGGCCGTGCTGATTCTGATGATCTTTATCGCACTGATCCTATTCATGAAAGACACGATGATTAGCAACAGGGCATCCAAGGCCTTGACGGCGATCAACGGCGCCACGGTAGACATTGAGTCGTTAAATCTTTCTCCGGCGACGGGAAAGGTATCGATTGCCGCCATCGGGATGACAGACAGGGAAAATCCGACGCAGAACAAGGTTCAGATCGGGCAGGTTGCCGCTCAGGCCAATGTCTATGATCTATCCGTAGGCCGGCTGGTGATGGATGAGATCCTGGTCTCGGATATAAAGTTCGATCAGAAGCGGGATACACCAGGTCAGGTTATTGAAAAGCCGCAGCAGGAGTCCTCTTCGTCCGGGCAGACCGACTCGGACGTTGATAATGTTGACCTGGGCACGCTCGATAAATACTTTGAAAATGCCAAAAAGATCAAGGAATGGATCGCTAAAATTCGCCGCTGGATTCCGAAGTCAGAGATAGACGCAGAGCCGACAACGCCGCAGAGATACCTGGACTATCTGACGGCCAAATCAGCCCAGTCGCCCACGGTTAAAATGCTGGCAAAGAAAATTATTGCCGACAAGGTGGAACTGGATATTAACCAGTTCGGGCTGAGTACGATTACAGTCGCCAACGTCAGTAACGCCCCGGCGGCGGCCGGCTTACCGATCGAGATGGATATCCAGTCACAAAGCGGCGGCGCTCACGTCAAACTCATCTGGCATTTCGAGTCAGACGAGGAACCTGGCAAAATCAGCGGGATGTTTGAAGGGATCGACATGGCCCTGATGCAGTCTGAGTTGAACCGCAGTAATGCGGTGCAGTTCAGCGGCGGTAAAGCCTCGGGTACCATCGAGGGCCGATTGACCAGGGATCGGGTTGATCTGGCGCTAAACGTGAACATTAAAGACATGCAGGCCGGTGCTGGCGAAAAGGGCCTGTTTGGGCTCGACCAAAAGACATCGGCCGAAGTCCTTAAAGTGATGGACAATCTGGACCTGACCATACAGATTGTTGGCCCTGTTACAGAGCCCAGAATAGCCTTTGACAGTGAAGCGCTCAGCAAAACGTTTACGGACAAGCTCAAACAGGCCGGCAAAGCCAGACTGGCCGAAGAAGTCAACAAACAGCTTGAAAAAAATCTCGGCGATAAGGTCCCCGAGGAAATCAAAGATATCATCAAAACAGACAATCTAAAGGACGGGCTTAAAAACCTGCTGGGAGGCGGAAAGGATAAATAGCAACGCATCCTAAGGGTCCGTATATAAATAAACGCTTCATTGATCGCACAGCTTGTCGTCAGATTCAGATGCGCCGATTGAGCGAAACCGCAGGCAGTGCGATGCTATGTCGAGGATTTCGCGATTGAGAAGCGGCTGAAGATGGCGGTAAGATGGGATGAAAAATGAAGTAGTTATTTATTTACGGTCCCTAAGGCATATTAATCTAATGCTGTAAACATTTAATTTGAGCCGCCAACTAGTCAACTCAGCGACAACCGCTTTATCGAGTCATGGAATACGGGCGGGCCTCCTGCGATACTGCCCATTTTCGATTGGGAACCGGGCCCATATTGAAAATCAACTTTCCGCCTCCGACGATCTCCTTATGCCAGAGATAGCATCGTTCCAGAGGCTTGCCATTGAGAGTCACAGACTGAATATAGATATTTTCAAGAGTCAGGTTTGGGGCCTCCATAACAAATTGTTTCCTGTTTTCCAGATGGATCACAGCCCTGTCAACACAGGGGCTGCCGATGACATACTGGTTACTGCCCGGGGCGACGGGATAGAAGCCCAGGCAGCTGAACAGGTACCAGGCCGACATCTGGCCGCAATCGTCATTACCGCACAGGCCGTCATAGGTGGGTTTGTACATCGTGTTGACGATCTGATGCACCCGCTCCTGGGTTTTCCAGGGCTGTCCCGCATAGCAATACAGGTAGGGCACATGGTGGCTGGGTTCATTGCCGTGCACATAATTACCAATCATCCCCACGCGTGTGACATCCTCGCTGCCGGCAATATCCTCATCGGAAACCTCCATGGTAAATAGAGTATCCAACCAGGTCACCAGTTTCTGGTCCCCTCCCAGCAGTTGGATAAAACCTTTGGGATCATGGGGAACATAGAGCGAATAGTTCCAGGCATTGCCTTCAATATAGCCCTGGCCGTGGGTACTCATGGGATCGAAGGGCGTCTTGAAAGAGCCATCCGATAACCTGGCGCGCATAAATCCGGTTTCCGGATCGAAGATGTTTTTGTAGTTGCCGGCCCGTTTGAGAAATTCCCTGGCGATATCCTGCCTGCCCAATGCTTCGGCAAACTGAGCGATCGTCCAGTCATCGTACGCGTACTCCAGGGTCTTGGAAGCGGAACTGCCGCTTTTGTCTTCCGGGACATACCCATATTTTTCATAAGAGTCAATCCCATCATAGGGACCGTAAGTGGCGCTGGAGACGACCGCCTCCAAGGCCGTGTCTCTGTCAAAACCGCCAATGCCCTTCAGATAAGCATCCACAATCACCGGCACGGCGTGGTAACCGATCATACACCAGTTGTCATTGGCATAATGCGACCACACCGGCAAAATCTTATGGACGCTCTGCTGGTAATGGGCCAGCATGGAGTTGACCATGTCACGGGTCCGCTGCTGCTGCACGATCGTAAAAAAGGGATGGAGTGCCCGGTAGGTATCCCACAGGGAGAAGATGGTGTAATTGGTAAACGTATCCGGTTGATGGATGTTTTGATCCAGCCCGCGATAGCGGCCATCCACATCCGCATAGATAATCGGACTCAAAAAGCTGTGATACAGCGAGGTGTAAAAGCTGACCATCCGGTCCCTGGCCCCGGCCACCTGGATCTTGGACAGTTCCCGGTTCCACTTAGTTCGAGCGGATGCGGCCACTTGATCAAAATCCCACTCCGGCATCTCTGCCCGGAGATTGGCCAGCGCCCCCTGGGTGCTCACTGACGATAAAGCGACCTTAACCAGTATTTCTGAATTCGTCTTAGTATCGAAGTCGAAGTGGCACTTGATTTTTTTCCCGGTTCGTTCCGGAAAATTATCATCCATCTTGAACTTGCGCCACCAACCCCTATAGATCTCCTGCTCATCATTTTTCAAACCGTAAGCGGTAAAGGGCCGGGAAAATTCCATGGCAAAAAAAACATAGCGGGTGCGGGCCCAGCCATTGGTCTGGCGATAGCCGGTTATCAGGCGGTCATTTTCGACCCGGACCGAGGACCAGACCACCTTGCCGTCGTAGTTATAAATCCCCGCGGTCAGATCCAGAATGACATGGGCATCTGCCCCCTTGGGAAAGGTCACCTTATGCAAACCCACCCGTTCGGTGGCCGTCAGTTCCACATCAATATCATAGTCATCCAGATGCACCGAATAATAACCCGGCTTTGCGGTTTCCCTGTCATGAGAAAACCGGCTGCGATAGCCGCTCTCCGGAGCTTCCCGGGTGCCCGGCTCCAGTTGGATCGGCCCCACGGTCGGCATGACCAGGATATCACCCAGGTCCGAGTGGCCCGTACCGCTGAAATGCGTGTGACTGAACCCCACAATCGTGCTGTCCTGATATTGATAGCCCGCGCAATAGGCATAGGCCTTGGGATTGTAACCGTCGCCCAGACTATAAGGCTGGATATCGGTGTCCGGGCTCAACTGCACCATGCCAAACGGAACCGTGGCGCCCGGATAACAGTGCCCCATATCATGGGTTCCGATTATGGGATTCACATAATCGACCGGATCAAGCTCTAATTTTGTTGCAGGATTGAAACTCTGACAACCTGTCAATAACACACCCAAAACGATCCATATCACACTCAACCATTTTGCCATTTTTAATTCTTTCCAATAAAAATATTGTGAGCTTTCGTTCTTAGGGCCGATTTTACGCTCTGACCACTCTCTTGAAGATCTTTTTTACAGCGTAAATTATAGCAATATCACAGGTTATTACAAGCAGTATAATTTCGCGATACTCCGACTTGTATAAGTAAAAAAAGTAACCCAATGATTAACAGATGAAAGACGAATAAACAATGAGAGAAAGATTCCTAACACTCCCACAAAGGAATATGTCAAATCAGTTTCTGATTTTCCAGGTCTGTTTTATAAGCCACTTTCAAGCGGAGAAAGCCATTTTATTAATTTGCGTTCCAATTCAATTTTCTTATTGCTGTCGCGAATAAATATATCTGCACCACCATCATATGGAGCATAAATGTCACCTGATTGACTATTCAAAAAGATGGATGATGAAAGCTCGTCATCAGCAACTTTTAAGATGAAGTCATCATGACTATTAGATTTCCATATTGTTTGGGTTGCATAAACTGTGGTATCTGTCCACTCGTCCTCATAATCGCAAACTTTATGACCAATAAAATTTCCTGCCTTCTTATCACAATTCCACGCCACCCAGCATAAAGAACCTTCACCTAAAACTTCTTTTGCTATAATGTTATGACGTGTGGCTATTATTTTACGTTCTTGGCTGGTTTCAGCATAGCGCTTACCTTTTGGGAGACTGTAGATCCGAAACCATATATCACTATAGACATCGCGTGTAATCCAAGGCAACGGTACACAATTTGGGTAAAAATTGTTCCATACATCTAAAAACATATAATAAAATAATTTCCTTCAAGAAGTTCTAAGTTGTTTGTTAACCATTATGCTTAAGATAACCAGAGAGATTGAGAGAAATTGTTCTCAAATACTTTATTCTCCACAGAAACGATGCGACCGTCTCAAAAATTCATTCATCATGCCGTCAATATCAAACGGCCCGCTCTGCATAAACATTGCCGCCGATATCTTGTTCTCAAAGTCGATATAGAAATAGGTACTATGCGGCCCGCCGGCCCAATAGACCGTCCCGGTAGCCGCATGATGCCCGTGCTTCTTGCCATCGGTTATCACCCCTAATCCCAACCCGTAACCGGTGCCAATTTCAAACGCTCCGGGTATATTGCCAAGTTGGTCCGAACACATTAATCGGATGGTTTCTTCCTTCAGGATTCTTACCTTATCAATAATGCCATAATTGCGTATCAATTCCATTATCACCAGCCAGTCATCCATAGATGTCAGCAATCCCGGATAGCTGTAATCCCATCCTCCACCCCCAGATAACGCATTCGCCCGCTTACGAAACGGGCTGTCGGCGCTCTTCTCTTTACATACCAGCCTCTCTCCGTCAAAATGATAATGATTCGCCAACCGGGCCAGTTTCCCGTCCTCGATAACAAAACCGCTGTCATTCAGCTTCAATGGCTCAAATATTTTCTCCCGGAAATAATCATCCAGGCACTGGCCTGACCATTTTTCAATCAACAATCCAAGCACATCGCTCGAATACCCATATTCAAATTTCGTTCCCGGTTGACAGTTCAACGGCACCGAAATCAACCGTTCGACAAAACCGTCCAGCGTACCTGTCCACTGCCGAAGGCCGATATTTGTATACCGCTGCCCACCCCAGATGCCCGCAGTATGCCGAAACAGGTCTCTAATCGTCGGCTCTCGTTCCAACTCCTCCATATCGAAAGGCGGCGTATCCCTGTTCACAGCCGTTGTTTTCAACACCTTGGCATTCTTAAACTCTGGCAGAAATTTTGACACCGGATCATCTAAATCATAGACCCCCTGCTCCCAAAGCTGTAGCGCCGCCATAGCCGTCACAATTTTCGTCATCGACGCAATTCGATATATCGCATCTTCTTTTAACTCCAGTCCGGATTCAATATCGGCATATCCAAACGTTTTTGCATACACCTTCTCGCCTTCTACCGCGACCAGCGCATGCACTCCGGCTATCCTGCCCCGCTCAACTGCCGACAGAAAAAAACTGTCCAACACCTTCTCTCGCTCTGCGCTTTGGGCTCGGGTTGGCGATTCATTTATTACGATAACCGCTATGATTAAAATATAAAATTTCAATCGGGAAATTGCATGCATAATACCTACTTCTTTCTTTATGGTCCACAATCTCTCATGCGTCCAATTATTTAGACATCCTTTTCAAGCAAGACATGCTGTGTAAAACAACAAGATAATGTGGCTTCCTTGAAAGTTACAGAAGCTAAAAAACAATACCCAATGTTATACAAATCATATAGAACCATCCAGAGTAAATCTTTATAATTTGTTTGATAATTATTGTCACCAAATACACTTCCATCGGTCAGTTTGAGTTAATAAGGAATAATCCTTTCTGGGGGTGAAAGGCGATATCGCCGCCGGCATGGGTATAGGTATAGCGCTGGCCACTCAGATAAAGAGGGATAGTGGCGATTTCGGTTTTGGTAGTCATATCAATGACGGCCAGTTCACCGCGAACCGGGTCCAGCGCCCATAAGCGGTCCAGCCGGTCAAAGGCGGCGCCGAAGAATTGCCGCTGGGGAAAGGCGGTGCCGTTGCCGCTGTTCTGGCCGACATAGGCGGGATCCAACTGATGGAGCACCGACTGAGATGAGCTGCTGACATCGAAGCACCAAAGCCCCAGTCGATTGGAAAAGGCCAGGCCGTCCACCCGCATCTGGGTCTGGTTGCTGTCGCGGACAATGCCGATCGTGGCCGGGCCGGTGCCAAAATCTTCAATTCTGTAAAGATAGACCAGTGTGTTGTATTCCGATCCACCGCCAGCGCTGCGCGACTTGAGGCCGGAAATGGCCTCCGCAGTTAATGCCGAGGAAAGAACGCACATTGCCAACATTACCAATACCATCTTTCGCATAAACAATCTCCTTATAATATTTTCTTCAACTTTGAAAATCCAGGTAATCTGTGGATAACCAAATGGTTTACTGCCGGATAGTTGTGAGCCAGTTCCCGGCCAGCCAGGCCAGGTCGGAGGCGTCCACCACGCCATCACCGGTCAGATCGGGCTGAGCGCAGGGCGTGCCGGACACTTCTGTTTGCAGCCAGCACTGGCTGAGCAAATAAAACACCTGCTGGTCCATTTTTTCATAAGACTGCCATGTCAGCATGGGCGCTTCATTGGGCAGGCTCTTCCAGATGGCGGGCGTGCCATCTTCTTCGGCGGGAGCATAGTCCCAGCCGGCAAGCTGGAAAGTGGCAGGATTGAGCATTTCTAACGCGGAGATTTCCTGGCCGCCATCGCTGGTGGGATAACCGCTGAAAGCCTGGCTCCAGAAACAGCCATCGGTTGCCACACGATCGTCATAATTGTATCCGATCAGGCTGCCGACATCGATCGAACCATTTTCCATATAAAGGCGGGAAGTACTGTAGCATCTTTCCAGATAACCAGAAGCCTGGCCAATCAGTCCGCCGACATGACGGCTCAATAATGTGGTGAAAACAGCGCCGGCGCTATAGCTGTCATAGACGCCGCCAAAGCTGGCCCCGACCAGTCCACCGACATAATAACCGCCGGTGGCGTCTGTGACCGGAGAAACGCTGTAACATTGTTCGATGATGCCGGCGGAATCGCCCACCAGGCCGCCAATAAGCCATTGGCCACTCACGGCGCCTTGCGATCCGCTTTGACGAATAGTGCAATTCAACTGGCCGCCGACCAGACCGCCAGTCGTTGAGCCGGCAGTGACAGCCACTGAGCTGAAGCATCGGTCGATGGAAAGTTCCCACCAGTAATTGGCGTAGGCATGGCCAATCAATCCGCCGACTAAGCTGGCCGTGTCGCCACTGGATGGGGTAGTGCCGGTCACAATCTGGCCGCTGGAAGAGCAATTTTCAATGATCGAATATTGCGTCTGGCCGGCCAGAACGCCGACATATACGCTGGTCCCGCCGGAAGAATTGTAGCCATTCAGCGTGATTGAAGCATTGGACAGGATCAGGTTGCCAATCCGGGCGTTGTTCACGCAACCAAAGAGTCCAACGAAATCTACGCCCTGATTGCTAACGATTTTCAAATGGCTGATCGTTTTACCGTTGCCCTCAAATCGGCCGGTAAACAGCGTGCCCTGGAAGTCATAATCTGCCGGCGTAGTATCGGGCGCGATAACCGCCTGGTCAAAGATATGGCCAGTTAGATCCAGGTCGGCCATTAGTATGAAGGCCATGTCCCAGTCGCCGGGAGTCTGACTTAGATCAAGTAGATGGCTAACCGTCCAGATTTCATAGGGAGATGATTCGGAGCCGTCGCCGCCGCCATAGCGGTTGGTCATGGCTGACAACCAGGCCAGACGGGGATAGTCGTTGGGATTGATGGTCCAGATGGTCTGGAAATTCCAGTTGGCGTCCAGATAGGTTTGTTCCTGTTGCATGAATTGGGTTTCCAGGCCCTCTCCGCCCGCGCTGGAATCCTGGCCGCTGGTCTGGATATCCCAGAAACAGCCTTCGATAGTGATGTTATTAACGCCGCAGAAACCGCCGGTGGCTCCGCCGCCGGTAACGCTGCCGGTGGAATAGCATTGAGAAATCGTTCCATCGTTGAGCGAGCAGAATCCGCCAACATAATTGCCTGAACCATTTACGGCGCCAGTAGCAAAAGATTGAGAGAGGAGTCCATAGTTATAACCACACAGGCCGCCGATGTACCAGCCATCGCCGACAGTCATGGCAGAAAAACACTGGTCGATCGTTCCGTTATTATAACCACAGAGACCGCCGGAGGTGTTTGGGCTGATAACCGAACCCTGTGTGCTGCCGCATTTTTCTATGACGCCCTGATTGAAGCCGCACAATCCTCCGGCGCTGTCTGAGACGCTGACTATCGAGCCATTGACCAGACATCCGCTGATAAGGCCGCCGCCACTACTATCCCAGTCGCCATTGCCGCCGCAGAGACCGCCGGCATACCAGTCGCCTGTGATATTAACGCTATCCAAACGGAGGTTTTTAATTTTACTGCCGGCAATAATCCGGCCGAATAGACCGACATAATACTGATCAGGCGCGTTAATCGTCAGATTGAGGATTCGATACCCGCCGCCATCATAAACGCCGGCAAAATCGAATTTATCGCTGCTATTCATAAGATAGGGAGCGATCACGGCTTGCGTAAAGGAGTATTGCGACAGGTCTATGTTGGCAATCTGCTGGAAATGTTTATCGTAGTCTGCCGTCGTCTGGCCCAAGTCGATCAGGTCCTGAGCTGTGGCGATTTTGTAGGGATCGGCGGCCGTGCCTTCGCCGCCACTGTAGCGGGCGGGTAACCGGGTTTGCCAGACCAGAATGGGATAATGATCCGGATTAATGGTCCAGACGGCCGGCGTACCATCTTCCTCGATGGGCGCGAAATCCCAGCCGGCATCCAGATATGGTGTAATATCCTGAAGTTGACTGGTGGGCAGTCCGATACCGGAGAAATCATTCTGCCCGCTGGTTTCGTAATCATAGAAACAGCCGTAGTAATAACCTTCATTATAGCCAATCAATCCACCGGCATAGGTCTCACCGGTTACCGCGCCGGCGGCAAGGCAGTTGGAAATCCCGCCATTGGGCTGGTTCAGGCCGACCAGACCACCAATGAAATTCCATCCACTCACAGCCACAAGGCTGTAACAGTTATTAATAATGGCGCCGGGATCGTTAACGCCAACCAGGCCGCCCAGATAATCGCCATAATCGATAGCGCCTGTGGCGTAGCATTCGGAAATAGCTCCCAGATTAAATCCAACCAGAGCGCCGGTATTGTAATAATCGGAGATAACAACATTCTCCAGGCCGAGTTGGTTGATATCGCCGGTATTTGAGCTGAAAAGTCCGGCAAATTCGGTCAGGCCGTTATCGCGATAAATTGATAAATTCTTGAGGATATGGCCGTTGCCATTCATAACACCGGCGAAAGGATAATCGACCCGGGCGACATAGGGGTTGCCAAACTCGTCGAAGAACTCTTCATAATGGCTGTCGCCGACGGGGAGAATCGATTGTCCCTGGAAATCAATATTATTCATGAGTATAAAATGGCTCGACCAGTGCTGAGGGGAATTGGTCAGAAGAATCCAGTCCTGCGCGCTGGTAATCTGCCAGGGATCATCGGCGGTTCCCTGGCCGCCGGAATAGTCAATAACAGGATCTGGTTCCCAGATAAAGACCGGATAGTAATGCGGGAATATCTTCCAGACAGAATTAAAATCCCAGTTGGCATTTGTATAGGTCTGCTGTTGCTGCATGTCGGAGGTATTGGAAGGAGTGCCGCCACCGGCGCTGCTCTGCTGTCCGCTGGCCTGGGTATCCCAGAAAGAATCGGAGATGGTTGTTACTCCTTCATTGACTTGTCCGGCCAGACCGCCAATAAAGCCATTGTCTGAATTCTCGACGATGATAGAGCCGGCATTATAGCTGCGGGTAATATGCCAGTTGGTTTTTCCGGCCAGGCCGCCGACATAGTCACCTTTAGTGATATGGATCGCGCCGCGGTTGTAACATTCGTAGATATCGCCATGAGTATGGCCCACCAGACCGCCGATATGCTGACTGGAATTGTACTCGTCGTAGTATCCGGTAATGGAAGCAGTATTATAGCATTGTTCGATTCTTGCCGCCGCGTTGCCCACCAGTCCGCCGACATAAGAATGGCCCATCACCTGACCGTCACTGAAGCATTTGATCAGGTAGCAGTTCCAGGCGGTTCCCGCCAGGCAACCAACATTACTACCGCCGTTAACCGTGGCCGAACTGGAACAGTTTTCCATGACCAGGTCGCCCGAATGCAATCCGTTTATTTCACCCACAAGTCCGCCCACATTGCCGACATATAGAAGCCATCCCGCTTCGGTTCCAACAGTTCCGCTGACTGAGCAATTACTCACAAAACCGTAGTCCTGCCAGCCGGTCAGGCCGCCGATAAATTCCGCCCCATAATTACCGGAATCATAACCGGTCACTTTAATAGTAACAGAATCCAGATGGAGATTGGTTATTCGGGCGTATTGTATCTTGCCGAAGAGGCCGAGAAAATCGCCGCCAGTGGTGTTGGTTATGGTCAGATTCGAAATGGTAAAACCGTTGCCATCAAGCTCACCGGTAAAGACATCGCCCTGAAAATCATATTGAGCATCATCAATATCCGGAGCAATGGGGGCTTTTTCATAAACCACGCCAGAAAGGTCCATGTTATCTGTCAGGATAAAATGATCAGCCCAGGTGCCGGGACTGTGAATAAGCTGGTTAAAATCATTGATGTTGGCAATCTGCCAGGGTTGATCGGCTGAACCGTTGCCGCCACTGTAGCCCAGCACTGACAGTGACATCGTTAAAGAAAATATGACCATTTTGAGAATAAACCTGAACATAGAAACTCCATCATTACAGGGTTTTTGCAAGCAGAGAAAGTAAGACCTGATATCCGTAAATAATCCTTTGCTCCAATGTTATTCAATTTAACTATAAACTTTAATTATAACAATTTCGGGCAAATTACAAGTAAATTTAATGGATAGCACAAGGCAATCGCATGAAAACGGTCATGCGAAAAAAAACCAGAAATGATTACTGGTCGCAATATTTTTCGACTAGTGCTCTGTAAAAACTAAATATTCTTATATAGCATGTCCGATAATAACTCCATAAACCGAATATTTATGGAGTTTGTTATGAAAAAGTACATCGTTCGTCTCACTGACGCAGAACGGAAAGAGCTGCTTGAAGTTGTTACAAAACTCAAGGGCACCTCGCAAAAAGTCAAACGGGCTCAAATCTTGCTTAAGGCGGATGCGGACGGTCCCAACTGGTCCTGCAATCAAATTGCCGACGCTTTTTTGTGTCGTCTCAGGACCGTAACCAAAGTTCGTAAATCGCTGGTAGAAAGAGGGTTTGACATCACATTGAACGGTAAGCAGCGTGACACGCCGCCTCGCGCCAAGCTGCTGGATGGCGAGCAGGAGGCAAAGATCATTGCCCTGAGGCTAAGCGATCCGCCGGAAGGTTACAGTAACTGGTCGTTGCGTTTGATAGCCGACAAAGCGGTGGAATTGGGAATCGTAGAATCCATCAGTCACACCACCGTTGCCACGACGCTTAAAAAAATGAAATGACGAACCGAAAGATACAGTACTGGGTGATACCGCCGGACCAAAACAGTGAATTTGTCGCGTGCATGGAAGATGTTCTGAATGTCTATTCCCTGCCATATCACCCGGATTTTCCGGCGCTATGCATGGATGAACAGCCAGTGCAATTGCTCAAGGAAACTCGCCCTCCGATGGCAGCAACCTTGCATCATCCTCGTCGAGTAGACTATGAATACGAGCGCGCCGGAACCGCCAGCATATTCATGTTCACAGAACCCAAATCCGGCTGGCGTGGGGTGAGCGTTCGTCCACAACGGAAAAAGGTTGACTGGGCCGTTGAAATGGCAGAGTTGCTGGAGGGCCGCTATGCCCAAGCGAAACGAGTGCTTCTGGTGTGCGACAATTTGAATACTCATACCAAGGGAGCTTTTTACGAGGTTTTTCCTCCGGAGCAGGCGCGCCGGTATGTGGAAAAAATTGAATTTCATTACACGCCCAAGCATGGCAGTTGGCTCAATGTGGCCGAAAATGAACTGAGTGCGATGACCCGGCAATGTCTGAAGGATCGAAAAATGACCGACATGGATAGGCTGAAAAAAGAGACGAAAGCATGGGCCACCCACTCCAACGAAAAGCAACGAGGCGTTAACTGGCAATTTAAAGTGGAAGATGCCAGGTGTAAATTGAGATCACTATATCCGAATATTTAATCTTTACAGAGCACTAGGTTTGATATTTAGTTAATGCCAAGACAAAAGCCTTGTATGGGTTTCTCTCACAAGGCTTTGCATTTGAAGAACTCCCCGACCAGGGCTCGAAACCCGATGTAAAATCGGGATCTTCTGCCTGGAACCTTGGCGGTTAACAGGAAGCTTCGCGGCATCGGCCGAAAGGCCCATTAGTCTATTGTTTTCAATATCTTATCAGATTTCTTGATTTTCGCAAATCTTCTTATTTCTTCGCGTTTTTTCGCGTTTTATCGCGGTATTTGCGCCGCAAAACAGTATTAAAACAGTAGGCCATAAAATTGAGTTAAAATCCAAATTACCCTTGCATCTGTCACAAATAGTGATATATTATTTGTGACATCAGGCACTAAAACATCATGAACAATATTCGAGAACAAATTGAGAAAAGGATTGCAAGTTGGGGTCCAGGGTATGTATTTACCCGAAAGGATTTTCAAGACATAGCCTCCTCTGGTTCCGTAGGCCAGATTCTATCCCGGCTGGTTAAGGATGGTTTCATTCGAAGCATTGGGCGGGGTATCTTTGATTCCCCCAGAACCAATCCAGCGCTTGGCGGTGAACTGAGTTCCGACCTGGACCAGGTAGCCAAGGCGTTGGCACGCAAATTCAAATGGACAATCCTGCCCGAAGGGAATATAGCGGCCAACCGGTTGGGATTATCTCAGCAAGTGCCCGCCCAATTTATTTATTTAACTAATGGTCCCTCCAAACAGGTCAAAATCGGCAACCGGACCATTCAATTTAAGCATGCCCGGCCCAAAGAAATTTATGCCAACAGCGAAATATCCGGACTGATTGTACAGGCCCTGAGATTTCTGGGTAAAGATCTTGTTGATAAAGATATCATTTCGTACTTGAAGCGGAAATTATCCAGGAAAGAAAAGCAGGAACTGCAAAACAATATCCTCTTTTCTACGGAATGGATATTTGAAGTTGTTCAGAAGATAATCAAGGATTCGCCATGAATCAGGTTGCCAGATTGAGCCGCCCGAACAGAAGAGACCTTTTTCACGAGACCGCAGCCCGTATGGAATTGGATCCTGTTATTGTCGAAAAAGATTTCTGGGTTTGCTGGCTGCTGATGCGGATTTTCTCAAATCAGAAATTATCTGATCGGCTGGTATTCAAAGGTGGAACCAGCCTATCCAAATGCTTTAATCTGATACAGCGATTTTCAGAAGATATCGATTTGGCCGTTGTTTTTGATAAACTGGGCTTTGTCGATCGGAAAGATCCCCGACAGGCAAGCCTTTCCCATACCAAACGGGCAGTCTTGCTTGACGAAATGATGACAGCATGTCGGAACTATATTCAACATATGGTATTGCCACTATTATCCGCAGACATCGCGGAAACATTACCAGCTACCGATTGGCAGCTTAACCTCAATCCATCCGATGGTAATATCATCGAGTTTAAATATCCGGGTTCGCTTGAAACCGGTTTGGATTATATCAAACCCAATATCGTTTTGGAGTTGGGCACTCATGCCGAACCGGTTCCCACGCAAATTATACTATCAAGTCATATGCTGCCGATTTCTTCCCGAATCTGTTTTCTCAGCCGGAGTGTTCAGTAACCACCGTGGTAGCCAGGCGGACATTCTGGGAAAAGGCAACTATTCTGCACGCTGAATATTTTCGCCCCAAGGACAAGCCAATGCTTAAGCGCTACTCCCGCCATTATGCCGATGTAGCCCAGATGAGCCAGTCCGCAGTTGTGGAAGAGGCGTTGAATGATCTGGATCTGCTCAAAAGGGTAACGATACATAAGGATCGGTTTTATCATTGCGGATGGGCCAGATATGATCAGGCGGCCCCAAAAAGTTTTCATCTGATGCCGCCCAAAGAACGGATACCCGAGCTTCGCCGGGATTACCGGAGTATGGCGGTTATGTATTTTACCAAGCCGCCGGCTTTTAATGAAATTATCGAGCAATTGTCTGCTCTGGAAAACAGAATAAATTGTCGATAGCAGATTCAAAACTTGTTCGTGGGTAGTAAATTGGATAATGACAAACATTATGAGTTAACGCAGCTAAAAAAGGCGCTGGCAAATATCGACACCAAACGGCAGCAGATTCTGCGAAGAATATCGGAAATCGAGATGCAACAAGATCGCCCTGCTACCATTCACAATAAAACCTCCGGTATCACCCATCTTTCACCAAATCAGGATAAAATTAGATTATTCCGCAGTTTATTTCGAGGGAGAGAGGATGTTTATCCCCGCCGCTTTGAAAGTCTCAAGACCGGCAAATCCGGGTATCAACCGGCATGCAGTCATGAATGGATTAGAGGTGTCTGCGGCAAACCGAAAATCAAGTGTTCCGACTGTAATAACCGCGATTATTTGCCTTTGACCGATCATGTGATCGAATCTCATTTACGCGGCGTTGATCCGGATGAATATGGCAATCGAGATTTCACCATAGGCATCTACCCCATGTTGCCGGATGAAAAATGCTGGTTTCTGGCCGCTGATTTTGACAAGTCATCCTGGCGGGAAGATGTAAAAGCATATGGAACGACTTGTACCGAATTGGACATACCTTTCTCGGTGGAGCGTTCCCGTTCGGGTAATGGCGGTCATGTCTGGCTGTTTTTTGAAGAACCAATTCCCTGTATGAAGGCGCGCGCAATTGGCAGTTTCATTTTAACTGAAACCATGGAACGCCGTCCAGAACTGGGATTCGATTCTTATGACCGCTTTTTTCCCAATCAGGACACCCTGCCACAAGGGGGTTTTGGGAATTTGATTGCCTTACCCTTTCAAAAGAAACCAAGAGAAGATGGCAACTCGGTCTTTCTGGATGACAATTATGAACCCTATCCTGATCAATGGCACTATCTCGGTTCAATCAAAAAGATCGACAGAAGGACAATTGAATCGCTGTTTCAAAAAGCCTGTAACAGTGGAAAAATAGTTGGTTTGGGATTACCGGTTACAGAGGATGAGGATGACAAACCTTGGGAAACGCTCCCATCAGGCGATAAGAACAATCGGATTGTCGGCCCCTTTCCCACTAACATCAACCTGGTATTGGCAAATCAGATTTATATTCCCAAAGAGGGTTTGTCGCCTTCTCTGCGTAATGGTCTGATACGCCTGGCAGCCTTTCAAAATCCTGAGTTTTATTCGAAACAAGCGATGAGAATGCCAGTTTTTAACATTCCTCGCATCATCTGTTGCGCGGAAATGTTTGACAAGTATATCGCACTGCCAAGGGGGTGTCTCGATGATGCAAAGGCATTACTTGGGCGACTAAATATTCCCGTTACTATCAGCGACAGACGATTTATTGGTAATCCAATTGACATCCAATTCAGTGGCCAGCTTTATCCGGATCAGAAAAAAGCCGCCCAAGCCTTGCTTGAGTTCGACACCGGCATTCTTGCAGCCACCACCGCATTTGGCAAAACGGTCATTGCCTGTTATGTAATGGCCCAACGGCAAGTCAACACCCTTATTTTGGTCCATCGCCGCCAACTTCAGGAGCAATGGGCTGTCCGGCTGAAGCAATTCATTGCTGGGGCTGACAACCAGATTGGACAAATTGGAGCTGGTAAGCGCAAGCCAACCGGTAAAATCGATATCGCCATCATTCAGAGTTTAAGCCAAAAGGGCAAGGTGGATAATATTGTTGCGGATTATGGCCATCTGATAGTCGATGAATGCCATCATATTTCGGCGCCGAGTTTTGAGGCGATTACCAAACAATTTAAAGGCAGATATATCACCGGCCTCTCCGCGACAGTAACCAGAAAAGATGGTCATCATCCCATCATCTACATGAATTGCGGGCCGGTTCGATATCAGGTGAACGCGAAATTGCAGGCGCAAAAACGGGCGTTTACACATAAACTGGTAATCCGAAAAACAAAATTCGAATTGCCGCCAACCCTCCAATCAAAAGAAAAACCATCCATCAATGACCTTTATTCAGCTTTGATAGACAATATTCCAAGAAATGCCATGATTCTCGAGGATGTGATGGAGGCGATCTACAATGGTCGTTTCCCGGCTTTGCTTACTGAGCGCCGTGAACATTTGGAGTACTTGGCCGAAATATTGGAAGACCGAATTGATAATCTGATCATCTTTAAGGGCGGTATGGGTAAAAAACAACTGGTGGAGGCTAATGAACAGTTAAATGCCGCATCAGATAATCAATCGAACCTGGTCCTGGCAACGGGCCGTTATCTCGGCGAAGGATTCGATCACCCTCGTTTAGACACCCTGTTCCTGACTCTGCCGGTTTCGTGGAAAGGCACGATTGCCCAATATGCTGGGCGGCTGCACCGAGACCATTACAGCAAAAGTGAAGTAGTCATTTACGATTATGCGGATATGAATGTGCCCATGTTGGTCAAGATGTTTGAGCGCAGACTCAGAGGCTATAAAGCCATCGGATATGAATCCGACTCGCAAAAACCAACCTAATAAATGGGTTATAATCCTGCCTGTCTGTATGCATGACCGACCGGTCATGGGCCGCTCGCTCTCAGGTTTGAAGCGATTGACAAGTCAATAATAGTAAATGAGTTACAACCGATGATGGTATAA
The DNA here is from genome assembly GCA_963663965.2 of Sedimentisphaerales bacterium. Lineage (GTDB taxonomy): Bacteria > Planctomycetota > Phycisphaerae > Sedimentisphaerales > SM23-30. The sequence continues at coordinate 214,890 of CAXXFK010000028.1, read as the reverse complement.
AAAAGCTAATTGGTAAACCGATACTTACCGTCTTTAGGAACGATTTTCAGAAGAAAATTATTAGCCCAATAAAACAAAAAAGCCTCATAAGTCATTAACTTAAAAGGCTTTAAAAAACTCCCCGACCAGGGCTCGAACCTGGAACCTAGCGGTTAACAGCCGCTATGGCTTATTCTTTTCATGCTTTTATTGACAAGTAGTTACATATTTTCATATTGACTTGCAGCAGTTTTTGCAGCATCATAGGCATAAAAGACACTCTTACCATAAGGATAGATTACAAATGGCTAAGAAAACGATAAGAAAACGGCTGCCTCAATTATGTTATAATAAGTCTACTGGCTGGTGGTACTCTATTATAAGGGATCCTTCACATCCAAAAGGCCGGCGTTATAAAACATGGGCTAATAATTGTACCGAAGCCAAAACAATCTATAATAATGAAATTGAACGAATTGTTTCAGAGTATAGCCTGAGAGAATCTCCTTCAGAAAAATACGCAGATGCTTGTTCATGGACATTGACAGATCTTGCTGAGAATTACTTTAATCAGAAAAAGGCAGATGGATGCAGTACATCTACTTTAGGTAACATAAAAAAATACCTGCCTCGGTTTATGAAATGGTTATTCAATAATGGTTTCGATCCAGCTATGAAAGGGCCTTCGGATCTTACAACTTCACTTCTCGCTGGCTATAGAAATGAACTGGCCGTAAATACTTCCATAGGTCGAATTGAAGCCAATCATCATATCGAACAAGTTAGAGGATTTCTAAAATGGGGTATGGATACCCATGACTTGAGACCACCCGCTATTGGCGCAATTAGAAAATTTCCCATTAAAGCCAAGAATGGACATGGTAAGAGTCAGAACAGAACCCCGCTCACTTGGAAACAAATTAAGAAACTACTAAGTGCAGCCAGCCCAGTTGATATTGCTTTGGTTCTTTTAGGATTGAATTGTGGTTTTGGTAACTCTGATATTGGATCTCTTAAACTATCAGAAGTTGATCTTGATCGTGGCTTAATATCAGACCGTCGCAAAAAAACAGGTGTTTCTCGTGATTTTATGCTTTGGGATAAAACGATTACTGCATTACGAATATATCTCGCTCACCATCGGGGCAAAACTACGGATGCGAATATCGATAAATTGTTTTTTGTTAGTCGGAATGGCAAACCGATGTGTTGGGAAAGAATTGATGAAAAGGGCAAAACACATCGCTCTGACGCAGTTAAAAACCGCTTTGATAAATTATGTAAGCGAGCTGGTGTATCTTTGCCCTATGGCACAGGCTTTTATATTCTCCGCCATACATACGCCACAATGATTGGCGAACTATCCTCTGATCCACGTGAAGTTCAGGCAGCCATGGCTCATTCCACGATTCAGCAACAAGACACCTATCGGCATGACCGTGCAATAAAGGCACAATCTGCACAAAAACAATTATATGAAGTATTGCTTTCTAAACTCCCCACGAGTCTGCTGAAGCGGATCGGCGGCGAGGGCGTTGAGTAACTTTATGAAATGATGAGTTGCTTTTAGCATCGCATGCTTGTGGCTCTGAAATATTACAAGATTCAATAAAATTGCATATATCCTCTTCGGCAATCCTAATAGGAGCATTACGACCGCCTGGCATTTTAACAGCTTTAATGCGACCACTTAGGATTAGTGACCGTATATAATCCTCTGATAACTGCAATATCTTACAGACTTGATTTACAGTCAGCCACTTTTGTTTTAAGTCACACAAAATCATATTTCCTATGCGATCATCCACTATCAGAGACAAATAATAAATGGAACTATTCCTTTGACGACAATGGCAAATCTGAAGTAGATACTTCGATTAACTTATACGCCTCAATGGCAACTATTGCAATTTTACAGAGATCTTTTGTGTCAAAGTTATTAGTATGTTTCCATTCATCCCCATCCTTGTAAGTCTTGGAAATACTAATCGAATGATACTCAATCTCCTTTCCATTGATTGTCTTTTGATCTGTCCAAATGCTGGCCGAGATAGCTCCGCATCTAACTCTTTTTTTCGGCTTATTCATAATGTTATCTCCCATATCATGTTTAAAAGAATTTTTTATCTGACATGTATTATCACAAAAAGGCACGACCGATGGACATTCACAGCCAATATTTCGATATTTTCCCTTATAAGCACTTTGGGTTTGAGCGATAATTTCTTTTTCGGTAATAATCCTTTTATTATTGGAAGGCCTGTTTTTCAAGGCCCAGGATTTAAGGGTATAAACGGCTTTATCAAAAGGCATTCCTGCACATTTGAGGCTAATAGCGATACGGTAACACGCCAGCCGTTGATACTGTGTTACTCCATATTCAAGCATTTTCTGTTTGCATGGAGGAAGTGTGTAATATCCATGACTAGATATTTTTGAGCCAGTTGAGAACTTGAATTTGGAATGACTATTGAGGCCTAATTTTTCAATCAGGCAGCCTAGTTTTATCTCAGATATTTTTTGGATGTGACTTAAGACTTGCCATTGATCTTCAAATGGCTGATAACCGTTTTCTGGGTTAATAAAAACAGTTCGTTGAACTTTGGTAAATGGATAAAACAGTGGCGCGTTGATAAAATTACCGTAAGACACATTATCATCGAGCCCATCTCTTTTAGGGAACACTTCGATTGCACCACACCCAATAGTGTTTATCACATGATATACAACAAGTCTCGCCTTATGCGCACTTACGAGTTGATCAAAAAATATCCATAAATGATACCCTTTAGATTTGCTTCGTTCGATATATAAAGGGATATAATATTGATTCATAACAGCGTAAAATTGACTAACTAATGTTAAATCATTCGTGTCAATATCAATAGCGATGAAATTGGTATGTTTCCCCATCAAAGGGTATACGCCATAAGAATGATATCCCCATAAATGTTTGGCAATCACATTAAAATCGACTGGCGCTTTCACCTGATATGTCTTACCGGTTTTTATGTTATAACTACCATATACATGCTTTAATCCTGCAAATAGGTTCATAAATAAACATGTTTTCTCTTTCAGCAATAATTTACATTCATTCATTGTTAGTATCCTGAAATATTCTTCATTAATATTGCGACAGAAAGCTTCGGTAAATTTCAGTGTCGTTATAATTTCATCTTACTTTGATTGATGGTTATTACCGTAGTGTATAAGCGGGATCAGCAAAATTCCGCTAAATACAATAATCGTAACAATTCACACTTTTTTTAAAAATAACAAGAAAAAAGATTGCGCCCTGCACAACCATCTGTTATACCATAAGTTATGGATGACAAAGATATTGTTATAGCGCAGCTGCTCCAAGAGGTCGCTTCCTTACGCGAAGAAGTAAGGCAGCTCAAAGAAGAAATTGCTCGGCTCAAGAAAGATTCGAGCAATTCGTCCAAGCCGCCCTCAAGTGATATTGTCAAACCCAAGAGGCCTTCCGCTAAGGCTAGTCGCAAAAAACGCAACCGGGGTGGCCAGCATGGGCATAAAAAGTTTTCGCGTCAACCGTTTGAAGAAGTTGACCACACATTTGAATACGAGTTGGCAGACAAAGACGCCGTGGGCCTTAAGCCTCTGGATGCCTGGTTTGTCATTCAACAAATCGGATTGCCGGAGAAAATGTACCAGGTGATTGAGCATCGAGCCAGAAAGTACCGAAACCCTGTGACAGGAAAGGTCCAGATCACCCCCTTGCCGAACGAGATTCGTAAAGGGGGATTGCTGGGTGCGGACCTGACGGCGTTGGTGTCCTATTTGAAAGGCGCCTGCCATATGTCGTATAGCACCATTCAGGGTTTTTTCCAGCAGGTGATGAAGCTGGAGGTTTCTCGCGGCATGCTTGGCAAGGCGGTTCAGAAGGGATCGAGCGCCTTGGGCCGATCGTATGATGAACTGGCCGACCGATTGCCGAACGAACCGCAGGTCAATATCGATGAGACAGGCCATCATGACAATGGCAAGCTGCACTGGACCTGGTGTTTTGATACCGGCGCCTACAGTTTGTTTAAGATTGATCCGTCGCGCGGCAGCGGCGTGCTGGAAACCATGCTTGGTAAAACCTTTGCCGGGATCATTGGGGCCGATTACTGGGGCGCCTATCGCAAGTATGCCCGGTTGTTTGGTGTTCGTGTTCAGTATTGCATGGCTCACTTGATTCGAGACGTTCGTTTTCTGGCCGAGCATCGCGTGCCCGCACTGTCTCGCTGGGGAACAAAATTGCTGGCATGGCTCAAAAAACTGTTTGACACCCTGCATCGGCGGGACGCCTTGACGCCACCGGGCTGGTTGCGTTCGATGGCGCGCCTCAAAACCGGCTTTTTGAAGCAAATGCGAAGGCCGCCGAATCACAAACTGGCCCAGAAACTGGCCAAACGATTTAAGGGCAATGCTGCAACCGATTACTTCCGATTTTTGACGGAGCCGGCTGTCGAACCCACCAATAATGGCACGGAGCGCCAAATTCGCACCGTGGTGATTGACCGACGGATCACGCAAGGAACGCGCGGCCAGGCAGGCATGCGCTGGTGCGAACGCATCTGGACAACAATAGCAACCTGCAAAAAACAGCGTCAGAATGTCCTTGATTTTATCCATGAATCGATTATTGCTCATTGGAGCAACATAAAATATCCATCGTTAATCTGTCAGAATGTGTGAACGGTTACCAATAATCCTTTTAGCTCATAAGAAATCTAAAAAAGCAAAAGGGTGAAATATAGAATGCCTCATTAATCAGCAACTTCTAAATAGAAGAGTTGACTTTTGTTGTAATGAGATTTGTTCAGAGAGTCTGAATAGCATTATTTACACTTGTATTCACCCAGCTTGACGTACTAATGCCCAATTCTACCTGGTCTTCCTAATCAGCCGACAATTCCAGCCGTTAAGAAAAGTGTATTCGTAGTATGTGTGGGAGAGACGTCCTTAACGTCGATCCCCTGCCGTATAACCCGGATTTTCCGGTGATAGGTATGGATGGACAGTCGGCACAACAGCTCAAGGAAACCCGAACTACAATTGCAGCGACTTTAAATCATCCTCGCAGAGTGAACTATGAATATGAACGTGCTGGTACCGCCAACCTATTTATCAAAAACTGCTTATAGTGGATGACAATTTGAATACTCATACCAAAGGAGCTCCCACAAGGTTTTTCCTCATGGGTATGTATATCAATATGTCGGAAAAATCGAATTTCATTACGCGTTCAAATTCCAACAGACATTTGATACGAAATTATTGTGTAAAATGTTGAAAATCTGCGTTTTTAAGGCTGAAAATGCAGATAGTTTTTTCATTCAAGATGCCTCTGAGGCGTCATGTGGTGACATTTTGGTGACAAAGTTACTGAATTTTCTGCTCCTTTGTGGTCGATTACTATCTACCTTTAAACATGGTGATAAGTGAATCCCTAATGGTCCCCATTTTTTATGTGTATAAAAGATAATCAACTGATTAAGGAATATTGGTATACCAGTCAAAAATTAGTCTTTCTTCTTCTGGCACGTCCAGGTCTTTCAGCATCTTCTGCAGGTAATCATAAAAAAACTTGAACCGGGCATGAGTAGCGGTTTCAAGCCTGTTAACTTTGGAATAGCGAAGCCTGACCATCAGATTTAAAAAAGTTTTAAAGCTGAATGTACTGTCTGTTGTAGTAAATGGCTCGAAGGTAAGGTAAATAATTCTGTATAAGTTCATTCTGGAGTCTGGTTCAATATAGTAGGCTTGCAAAACCCTTGCCAGAAGTTCCATATTACTATGATCAGAGAATCGTTTGTCATGCCTGTATATGATAAGTTCTTCAAGGATAGCCCAGACATCGCTATTCTTTTCGTCAGCAAAAAAGAGCCTGTCAATATGATTACCGGCAGCTGTATGCATCTCATTTTTATCCCGCTGTAGAATTCTGTCGTATATTTCGCGGATCCTGAGATGGCTGCCTTCATGAATGAGAGTATAGCCATCATTTCGTTTATTAGCATATTCTTTTACCAGTATGATCATCGGCGGCTGACCATTTATGCGGCTAACGAAATGACCACGGCAATTGTACCTGTTATGGATAATATCGGAGGCATCTTTTATCGGCATGCCTCGATTTTCGAATTCAGTTATAACGCTGATATCACAATGTGACAGCAGAACTACCTGCCTGTCTTTGAGCTGCCTGATAAACTTATTTACCCAGCCAGCCTCTCGCGACGTGAGTTGATCTGTATCAATTAACGTATCCAGTTCCATATATCTGTTTCCGGCAAGATTGATTTATAATGAAACGAATATTCATATAGTAGTGGGTAATTGGACCCGGCTGCATAGGTAAATGAACATTTCAATTTTTGTAACAATTCACACTTTTTTTAAAAATAACAAGAAAAAAGATTGCGCCCTGCACAACCATCTGTTATACCAAAAGTTATGGATGACAAAGATATTGTTATAGCGCAGCTGCTCCAAGAGGTCGCTTCCTTACGCGAAGAAGTAAGGCAGCTCAAAGAAGAAATTGCTCGGCTCAAGAAAGATTCGAGCAATTCGTCCAAGCCGCCCTCAAGTGATATTGTCAAACCCAAGAGGCCTTCCGCTAAGGCTAGTCGCAAAAAACGCAACCGGGGTGGCCAGCATGGGCATAAAAAGTTTTCGCGTCAACCGTTTGAAGAAGTTGACCACACATTTGAATACGAGTTGGCAGACAAAGACGCCGTGGGCCTTAAGCCTCTGGATGCCTGGTTTGTCATTCAACAAATCGGATTGCCGGAGAAAATGTACCAGGTGATTGAGCATCGAGCCAGAAAGTACCGAAACCCTGTGACAGGAAAGGTCCAGATCACCCCCTTGCCGAACGAGATTCGTAAAGGGGGATTGCTGGGTGCGGACCTGACGGCGTTGGTGTCCTATTTGAAAGGCGCCTGCCATATGTCGTATAGCACCATTCAGGGTTTTTTCCAGCAGGTGATGAAGCTGGAGGTTTCTCGCGGCATGCTTGGCAAGGCGGTTCAGAAGGGATCGAGCGCCTTGGGCCGATCGTATGATGAACTGGCCGACCGATTGCCGAACGAACCGCAGGTCAATATCGATGAGACAGGCCATCATGACAATGGCAAGCTGCACTGGACCTGGTGTTTTGATACCGGCGCCTACAGTTTGTTTAAGATTGATCCGTCGCGCGGCAGCGGCGTGCTGGAAACCATGCTTGGTAAAACCTTTGCCGGGATCATTGGGGCCGATTACTGGGGCGCCTATCGCAAGTATGCCAGGTTGTTTGGTGTTCGTGTTCAGTATTGCATGGCTCACTTGATTCGAGACGTTCGTTTTCTGGCCGAGCATAGCGTGCCCGCACTGTCTCGCTGGGGAACAAAATTGCTGGCATGGCTCAAAAAACTGTTTGACACCCTGCATCGGCGGGACGCCTTGACGCCACCGGGCTGGTTGCGTTCGATGGCGCGCCTCAAAACCGGCTTTTTGAAGCAAATGCGAAGGCCGCCGAATCACAAACTGGCCCAGAAACTGGCCAAACGATTTAAGGGCAATGCTGCAACCGATTACTTCCGATTTTTGACGGAGCCGGCTGTCGAACCCACCAATAATGGCACGGAGCGCCAAATTCGCACCGTGGTGATTGACCGACGGATCACGCAAGGAACGCGCGGCCAGGCAGGCATGCGCTGGTGCGAACGCATCTGGACAACAATAGCAACCTGCAAAAAACAGCGTCAGAATGTCCTTGATTTTATCCATGAATCGATTATTGCTCATTGGAGCAACATAAAATATCCATCGTTAATCTGTCAGAATGTGTGAACGGTTACCAATTTTCTTCTCTGACTTGAATTTCGTCCCAATGCTTAACACGGTATTCGATGATTGCCCAGTGGTCGGCATTGCAAGACAGAACCGCTTCGGCCGGCATAGCAATATTTGTGGTAAAGATAAAGTCATCTTTTTCTTTGCTTTCTGGAACTTTGCATATAACACTCGACCAGTTTTGCTCTTACCCTTATACCCGAGAGAAACACAGGTAAATACCTGTTTTTCATCCATCACACCCTGTAAATTTTTTTGTACCATAATCAGAGCAAGCTTTTGACACAAATGACTCAACGACCAGTTTCCATCCGGGAAAAAGCGATAGTAAAAGTCGTGAGATCTTTCGTAGGGCGGATCTGCGAAGGGAATAATTCCCGTGATTGTACGTCGCCTTGTGCATTATATCCAGCCAATGACCATCCGGGTGATTCCCCTTCCAGCTTGGTAAATATTCAAAAATAGTGTTAAAGAAGTTCTGTCCATATTGAATAATATTGATTGTATATATCCGCATGCGGGTAAGTTTGTACAAAACCAATCGGATTGCCGATATTTTTTTCACAATTTAATATTTAGACTAAGCTCTTCAAAAGCGCGAAAGTCCACCCGGAGAAGTATTTCAGTTTTCAGTCTTGGGCCCCTCATTATCATTCTTCCAGTGTTATAGAACATTCATTTATTTAACCAGATTATGATTGGCGCCGTATGTATGCATATTTTGAGTGAGATTTTTAAATATCTTTCTGGCATACTGTTGCTGTTGTTTATTACTCATTTCAATGAGAGGACGCTCTCTTTTAAGATTTAATAATGACCAATTCCCATCATGATTGCATTCCCATATTACATCAGCCCGATTATCGTTGTCATGGTCAACACGAATATGGTTAAGTCTTAATCTGCTATCTGTATAACCGACGATGGAAATTCCATCATTTCTTGATATCATAACAATATTGAAACGAAATTCTCCCTGATTTCTTCCCCAAAGACCATAAGGCCGCTTGGTTGAGAAAGGTAGATCCGTCAAGTTAATATCAGATGAATTTAATTCCACAAAATTTAAATAAAGGCAAGTCGCTATTGGTTCTATATTTATTATATCGGGAGGCGCGGCATCATAGATACAACTAAGTCCCCTGATTACAATATTTTTCTTTACAGGAATATCTACTAATTGTGGATAGAGTAATCGGCCACCACAATTTCCCGCCTTCCAGATATCAACGGGGATTGGAGACATTTCCGGATTATTATAATAAGCGTCCATAAATGCTTTCAGTTCTTTAACGGAAATATGCAAACTTGCATTGTTATCGGGAAAAGTAGCAACATTTAATCCAATTATTTGACCATTTTCATTGAATAGCGGGCCGCCAGAGTCACCCGGTTCAAGAGGTTCTTCCAGTTTTGTATTCAACCAAAGACCAGATGTGTCTTCCAGCAGCTTATTATCAGAAACAATATACTTGGTTAAATCATCCGGGAAATGAACTTGTCTTAAGACAACACCTTCTTTCCCGGTCCAAGCCCATTTACCTCCTGGTGAGCCAATGGCAAAGCATTTTTGCCGATCCGGTATAAATTCCGTCGGTAATAAAGGCATACACACAATATTATAGTCAACCTCATCTGCAAGTTTCAGCAACGCAATATCTTTAAGAGGGTCGATCTTAATAACTTCCGCGTTAAGATTACCTGTTGCCCCTTTCGACTTTCGCCTGACCAACATCTCTTCATCTTGAATATATTCACAAGTAATTATTTCTAACCATGGTTTTTCGCCGCTCAATGCAGCATTTTGCACTTCATCTTCTATGACATGATAATTCGTCAGTATAAGCTTCGCATTTAGCATATTGGAAATAAACACTCCGCTACCGTGACTGCTTTTACTCTTTACGATTACTGTCGATAATTTCATATTATTATAAGGTGGCTCTTGCCCCATAATAACCCGAGCCGCAGGTTGTTGCCAAGTAGCGGGCATGACTGGCTCAACATTTCGTAAGCATTGCAGGCTGCCTTTCTTGTGATGATTGTCGATATATTGTGCATACAAATCGAAATCAATGTCGGAATTGTCATATTTAATACTCCATTGGTTAAATATATAAATTCCAAGTCCAACGACTAAACAGGCGGCAAGCACAAATGTGCTACGATTGAATATCCACTTTCTTGATCTGTATTTATGTTTATCAGTACTCCGGGAACCTTTTTCCAGATCATCTATGACGCATAATTCCATAAAGATTTTTCGGTATACTGAATTATGAGCAATATTACCCATCAATTTCACACTTTCACTTACAGTCAATTCCGTTCTCCTTCCTTCGGATAGCACAATTAAACTTTCAATATCCTCATCTATGTCAGCAGGCAAACCGTCATTTATATTGCTCAGACTGCTCGTTAAGTCACTATTATCTTTCATAAAATGTCCAATTGAATTTAGTTGTTCCTGACAATGTCCCTAATCGCATTATTGTCAATGCCATCGAAAAAGTCGCACACTATTTGAATGTATCGGTCAACATCAAGATTATTCGGTGAGGCCATGAATTCATCATAAACATTCCTTATAGCAATCCTGGCATCGCGCATAATTTTTTCTGTGGTAAAATGGCTATAACCCAGAATTTGAGCAACTTTTTTCAAGCTTATTCCACTGCAGACCAATGTAAGGGCAAACTGGCCTTCAACTGTGATATGGCACTCTAGCTTAGATCGCACTTCATTTTCAATTTCGCAATATGCGCCATTTTTTTTCTCAATACGTCTATCTTCAGGACTGGAATGTTCAAACATCTTTTTCACCATATCTATATCGAAAGTTATCCCAAGAAATTCGGAAAGAATTTTGGCAAAATCCGTTTCATCAAAATCGTCACAACGGCGGGATTTGAATATTGCCGAGATTTGCTTAATTGCATCATTCTTCCATCTGTGAACTTGTACTTCAGTTAGAGTGAGTTCGCGGGCAATATCTTTTTGTTTTTTATTGTTACAATACAAACCGATAAGAATTTTTCTTTTCGTATTGTCGATTTGTTCCTCTAGGCATTCCTTAACAACCTGTTGAATTGTCGAGGTAAAGTCGCTATCAACCATACATTGAGATCTGGGATCGTTCGCGGAATTAACTCCATGCTCCGGTGTATTTGTCTTTTTGCTTTGTTGACAGATATTGGCTTTGCACCAAGTCGTTATAATATATTTTCGCAGCTTGGTTCTTCCTTTGTAATAAATGATTTTTGCAGGCAAATTTTTCTGCAATTTTATTTTGTTTATGATAGTTTGATTGCCATAATTCAAAGAATGAATCTCAATCACAGGGAATTGTTCTAAGAAGTCAAATACTACTTTGCGCGGCAAACCAGCAGGCATATTGCCTGTACTCCTGCAATTATGCTTATCCAGGAAAGTTCTCAATGCTTTATCGGCGACCCTTTTTTTCTCTATCTGCTCCTGACTGTCATCATTGTGTTCAGTTGGAACTCTAAGTCTATAGGTTATATCTAATAAGACCGCTGCCACCATGTCTCTCCAAAGATCTTTTGCGGCATAAGAGTCTATATTTCGTCTGGCTTTATTTTCTATATACTCGTTAGATTCATATTCTAATATCTCATTTACGGCTTGTTCAACACGACATCCAACCGCTAGTGCTAGCGATATTCCGTTAAAATCCCTGATGGTTAAATACTCCTTTTCTTGATTTTCTGAATCGCCCCCGGGCTTTATGTTTGAGCTGCAATATTTTAGCTGTGATTCATATTCTTTTTCTTTAATTGATTCCCTGTAATAAGGCCATTTCCCACAGGCATTATCATATTCCTTTTTCCAACACATAGAAGATTTAGACATGATCGATTAAATTCCAATATAATTGCATAATAACATTGATTAACCTTTACACTTATACCTATTATATCAAGAAACCATATGATACACAAACCCAAATTTCTGGCTGGAATGTAAAGTATATCGCCATGTTTATCCCGAATATTAATCGAATACTAATGCGCTTATTTTTCAAGTAATCCCAGAACAACGACAATAATAAACCAGATTGGCAGTGTAAATAATACTGCTACAAATGTCGGATATCGATCCTCCGGCAGACTGTTGGCGACAAAAAAGACAATTCCAAAATAGATCGCAAAGCCAAGAAGAAAATTGCTAATTTTAACAACGATCTTAGACTTACAATTAATTATTCCGTTACGACGGATAGCTTTAAAGATATTATCAAGAAAGACGATGACCTCAATAAACGGTTCGAATATTTTAAATAATACGTCATCGAATTTATCATTAGTCTCGATTCCATTCGGTTTGATCTTGATATGGTTATGTTCAACAGGTCGGCTGCGAGTCGCTTGCCAAGGATTTGTCTCAATCCTTGTGTTCCCTTCGGGATCCACTATAAATATGCTCATGAGCTGATTCCTTATGAAAATGATAGCACTTTACTGACTTATTCCCAGGTCAATTGAAATGCCTGACATGGGTTTAAGGTATCGAATATTTGCTAGAAATAATGATCATGAAAATGTTGATTCATCCGTATTCAATTTATAAGAATATTACGATTGGCTATTAATCAGACCACCCGAATTCGTCCGACACGATGCTCCATAAAGGCCAGGTGATTAATAATCCAGGCAGACTAACTAACAACACCGGGTAATGGCCGCAGGGTAACCAGTTTAATACTGCAAATGTAATCCCTAAATAAATCGCTAATACAATCAAAAAAACGACTGCTTTAATAATCCCATATCCCCCATCGTGTTCTTTGGACTCCCTCACATTCCGATGGTTAGAACAACTCTTTCCAGTAACAGCATTTTGATTTGAGGGACATTGATTCGATAGAGAAAGCGCTGAATTTTCAATCCAGGTTTTGCCATTTGGATCCACAATAAAAGTTCTCATAATTGAAATCTCCATAATAAGTGATGTAATGTTTACTTTCACTTATATGGAGGAATCATTTATGGAAATTTCACCTTTTTTTATGTTTTTTCCGCCCTTAAATGAATTACTCGAATATACATAATCGGGAAAAATGCCGAAAAGGCATTATTGGCCAAACAGACAATAATACATAACACCTTTTTTTATAGGCCCTTATGTAAACTCAAGCTATAATTGTAATATGGCCAAATAAAACCAACTTACAATTCTAAGAACAGTAATAATTATTGTGTTTGGCGACCTGGCCAGTCGCCGGGATCGCCAATATACACGAAACCGGCCCAATACCAAGGGTGAGGATTCCTTTTTCTGGCTTCCAGCTGGGCCGCCCTGAATGCTCGATATCGGTTATAAGAATCGATATGGTCGTTACCTAGCCAACAATTATAAAAATCAGTCATCTGAACGACAGTCGATGCTTCATCAACGCTCCATAAACTGGCGCTCATTGAGCGAGCGCCGGCCATCATAAAAGCAGACCGAAGACCAATCACACCATGATAATTATCTAACTGGCCTTGGCCAGTTTGACAAGCAATGAGATTCACGAAATCGACATCGCTCAAATCCGTGCCAACTATTTCATAAGCAGTTAGAAGGCTATCATCAGGGTAATTATTGGGGTCGCGATTATTAGCACCCGCCATAATTAACATTGAGCGATTCAACGGATTGATCCATTTATTGTTACAGTAATAACCATGGGTGGCAATATTCATAATTTGACAATGCGATCCATCATAAAATGCTTTTTCTACCGCTAAAACACCAGAACAATTTGGATCCAACGTGAAACCTTGTTTTAAAAGACTGCTAAGTGAATCTGTTAATTTTTGAGTAAGGGGTAATTGGCCCCATTTTTTTGGCACACGAGCTATCATGCCTTCGCCGTACTCCATCAACTCTACCTCGGGCTCAGGAAGAAATAATTTCATGTCTTTATTTTCGGATTTTCTTTTGACAGAACTCGACTCTGCATTAAAGTCCGGGTTTACAATGCTACATGCCTTTTTAGGCTTAACACTATTCCAGTCACTGGTTGTGTCTGTGGTAATTCGATTCACTAATTCTCGTGCAGTGTTTAAGTAGATAATATCGAATTGATATTGATCTATCAGGTAATTCAGATCCGGACCGGCGTTCATTTCCCGGCCCGGCAACGCTTCAAATGGAAAACGGAATAAATTGCCGGCTGGAACAATATACAACCGGTCAGCATGATCCAGACAGGCGATAACATCCTTTGGTAAAATTATATTTTTGATTCGAGACGAAATAGAGGCTAACGTCAGTTCATCATCCTGGCTTAAGTGTCTGCCATTTATACTTGGCTTGGTTTGTTTTTCTAACAGGTCGAGATACTGTTCAATAAAATAATCCAGCTTTTCAGAATTTTCCAGATCAATGAAGTTAATTATTTCAGTATCCCCACTTAATATAAAAACCGCATAGCGTAGCTGGTCGCTAAATGAAATTGAATCAACTTTATCTAAATCTAATGGTCGATATGTTACATAGTCAAGCAGAACTTGTCCGGGCCTTAAGGACTTTTGAATATCCGCAATGGAGATTCTATCTAACTCGGCATTTTGAAAAAATTGAGGATTTGTATCGCGGATATCTCTGGCAAGAGAATCGATTTCATTATGCAATTTCTCAAGGCATTCAGGTGAGACAGGTTGCGTACTTTGTGATGGATCTATAGATTGAATCCATAAAGGGGAATATTGCCTTCTGAGATCGATATATTTTTGGCACTTCTCTTTAATGTCTGGGTCCAACCGTGCAATGGCATTTATCACTTGCTGCTCTTTTGCCTGGGCTTCCAGCAAAACATGTTTCATATCTAGAAGCGTTTGATATCCAATTGTGTTTCTTGCTGTTTGAGACAACGAGTCTGTTTTTGACGTTCTCTTTAAGATCAAGTTGAACATCAGATCCTGCTGTCCCTGAAAATCCATCGATTCACTGGACAAGAGTTGCTCTTTCAATGATTGATTGCAATATGGAAAATTAATAGCGATATGCTTCCAACTGGAAGACAATGCGTTCTCTAATAGTGTAATGGTTTCAGTAGCATCATTTGATGATAGATAGCTGCAAGCGTATTGGCCACGATACCCGGCAGCCATACCAATATTGTGATCATGTTTTTTATAAATTTGGGTAGCCTGATTAAATCGCAGATATGCCTCTGGATACTGACTACAGGAACCATAAATAGCGCCTAACATAATATATTCCATCGCAATTTCCAAATTATCCTCAGTAGGATATCGACTCCGACTGATTTCCAGCGCCTTCTCCACCAAGGAAAGAGCTTCTTCTGGCTGCTCCAAAGACATATAACATGATGCCAGTAACATATGATAGAATGAGGATCTGATATCACCCAATCGAAATTGTCTGAATAATTCCTGACTATCATCAAGCAATTTACGTGCTTCTTCATCTTTTTCTAATGCAATAAAACATAGGGCCTGCACGACAACTCCACCAATTAACTCCATCTGATCCGTCCCGGAATACCATTCAAAAAATTCTTCCAGACAAGCGGATGCCTCTGAATATTTCTCATACATTAAATAATAGAGTCCTTTCATTTTGCTCATTGAAGCATAGCTATCTCTGTATGAAAAATATTGAAGATCAGGGCTAATGGAATGTGTGTCTTGAAAAATCTCTTGCCATAATTCGTATGATTTCATGCAGTATGAATACGCCTCTGCATGTTTGCCTGCCGCAGGAAGACAACTCGATAATGTAGCATAGCACAGTGCGACATCCGGACTCTTTTCACCTGATATGTCTCTATAAATAGCCAAAGCATTCCTCGCATAATCAACCGCTTTCCGAGGCGAAGATGACAGTAAATAGACAATAGCGGTTTCCAAATAACTGCTAGCCATTAATTCGCTGTTTCCATAATTCAATGCTTCGGTGAGGGCCATATCACAATACTTCAACGCTTCATCGAAATGGCATAGATAGAGATTGCATTTTGATAAATCAAGATAGTTTTTAATTATTGCTGATCTATCGTTATGAAGAATCCCATCTAGCTTTTCATAATATTTTTTTGCCTCGGAATGTTGATCAAGAGCAGAATAGCACAAGGCTATCTTTTCATATACTTTGATAATTTCAGGATCATCGTCATCTTTAAATCGTTTCAAATAGTTATAAAGATCATTACATCGACTAATCGCATCTTGATATCGTTTTACCATAATATAGCATACAATTACTCCATTATAACTATCCACGACATCCTGGTTATATTGATTTTCATATAATTGCAAATATATATCCAAAGCTTTTTGCTGGTTCACCGATGCCATAGAGTATTCGTGCTTCATCATATACGCAAGGCTGATCTTGGAATAATTTAAAGCTATATCAGGATGATCGACAGGAAGAAGCCGTAAGCGTATCTTAAGTGCTTTGTCGTAATACCTGATTGCCTCATCAGGTTCTGTGGATAAATAACATCCACCTTTAATAAAATAGCACCGGGCAATTTCTGGATGATTTTGATCAGGATAGAGACTTTTAAGCATAGCCAAAGCTTCTTCCTGATATTTCAGGGCTTCCTGAGGCATTTTTAATGCATCCAGATAAATGAGGGCTAATCTCGTGTAGCTCATAGCCACTCCAAGATTATCTTTTCCATGCGACATTCTAAGTAGCATATCATGGGATTTTTTCTGATATTCCAATGCTTTACCTGGATTTCCAGTGTAGTCAAAACATCTTGCTAGAACGGAATGGCTGAAAGCAACTTCTGGGCGATCTTCACCAGGATATAACTTTATCCACATCTTATTACTGTTACTGGCAATGGGTAACGCTTCTTGAAATCTTTTTAAGTCGGCCAGGCATCCTGCTAATACAGTATTACATCTAGCTACTTCCGGATGATCTTGATTGCGGTATATTTGGTCATATATCTCTTTCGCCTTTGTAATAAAGAAGAGAGCATCTTGAGCCTTCCCACACCCCAAAAGGCTTTCACCCTTAATAGTATAACTGATAGCGATTTCAGGGCGAATCTGGTCGGACAAAAGCTTTTCCCACATTGTATTGGCTTGCTCAATTATCGGCAAGGCTTCATCATAGCGGCCTGCGAACGAAAGTACCCCTGCCTGGACAGCTTTGCTTCTGGCGATCTCGAGATGATCCTGGCCGGGCAGGAGCCGATCCCACATTTTAACCGCATCTTCTATAACTGACAACGCTTCAGTATACTCACCAATCCCGGCTAGACAACCGGCAAACAACGTCTTGCTCATAGCCTTTTCAGCAAGATCTTTGTTCGGAAATAATTGGTCTAACATCGCCACTGCATCCTTAATTTCCGGCAATGCTTCATTATGGCGTCCTACCCCGAACAGGCAGCCGGCCAGAACAGTTTTGCTTTTGATGATCTCTATATAATTCTGACCGGGCAGGAACTGGTCCCATATTTTTACGGCCTCTTCAATAACCGGCAAAGCTTCGGTATGCTTGCCCCCCATGGTTAAACAACCAGCCAAAACCGTTTTACTGATAGCTATCTCAGCAAAATACTTGTTCGGAGACAATTGCTCCCACATTGCAACAGCCTTCTTAATAACCGGCATTGCTTCATTCCAATGGCCTGTCATCCCAAGATAGCGTCCAAGATTAAGATAACTATTTGCTATTTCAGGATGATCTTGATTCTTATACATATTAAGATTCGCCGTTAGGGCTTTTTCAAAATGCAAAACCGCCTCCGGGCTTTTATTCAAGGCGACATAGCAATTTGCCAATACTGTAATGTTCCATGCGATTTCAGGATGAGACATCTTAGGATCCAAGTGTAACCACATTTCAACCGCTTTTTTTTGATAAGCTTCTGCTTGGGCGGGGTTTTCCGTATTTTGATAATACATAGCCAGATTTGTATAACTTCTGGCAATATCAGGATGGTTCTGATTATGATGGTAGACATTGTAAGCATCAATCGCTTTTTGGTAATACCTTATCGCATTAGAATTTTCATTATTTTGAGCATAACAGTTGGCAAGTAAGGTAAAGTTATGGGCCACCATCGGATGACTCAAGTCGGGATATAATTTCAGCCAAATTTCAACAGCCTCATTTTGAGATGTTAAGGCGTCTTGGTAACGGCCCAATCTTTGCTGATAACCCGCTAATTCCGATTTACACCATGCAATATCTGGACAATCCCGATCAGAGAATATTTCCAACAGCAATTTGATTGCATTATCAAATTGAGTTTGGGCCTGCTCAGGGTGTTGCATGGCCTCATAGCTCTGAGCTAATTGGATATAACATTTAGTCATATCCGGGTATTTCTTGTTGGGATAAGTCTTTTGCCATAAATCAAGCGCCATGTTGATTTGTTGAATGGCCTTGTCGGGATATCCTTCGCTATTGAAGTATATGGCTTTTAGTGTACTGTTTCTAATCATATCGGGATTTGTGTCAGTAGCATATTTCACCCAAATATCATTTGCCTTCTGTTGGTGCTGACGGCTTTCGGGAATGGCTCCTGTGGCCGCAAGATAAATAGCCATTCGAGTATAGCTTCTCG
The DNA here is from genome assembly GCA_963663965.2 of Sedimentisphaerales bacterium. Classification (GTDB taxonomy): domain Bacteria; phylum Planctomycetota; class Phycisphaerae; order Sedimentisphaerales; family SM23-30. The sequence continues at coordinate 196,490 of CAXXFK010000028.1, read as the reverse complement.
CCACGTCGACACAGTTTTCTTCTGGAAATAATTTTAACCACATTTGATGGGCTTTTTGTTGATACGCAACCGCCTCATTAGGCCAAAAATATCGGTATTTACAATCAGCAATATTGTCAAGAATTTCAGCTACTTCTCTATGAGGTTGATTATTGTGCGACTTTTTAACAATTTCTAGCCGCTGTTCTAAAAGGGGCAATGCCTTATCATACTCATACATTTGAAGATGGGCCTGGATTTTCTCCCTGACAGTTTTAGTCGCTTCAAGTGATTCCGTCGTAGGGAGTTTCTGTTCTGATTCGTTGTGCTCCGAAAAACCACTTTTGTCTTGGGCAAAGACATTTTGACCCAATACAATTAGCACGCTTAAAAACAAGTAAACCAGGCAATTCATAATAAACCTCTCTTAAGTATGTGTGATATCAATAACATGTCCTGTTTATTAAGTGGTATAATAACCGACCAAAATACACGCTTAAAAAAGGAAGTATCATATCACAATACGAATAGTGACATTTTAAGAAGGCGGTTATTAAAAGCTAAGTTTTTGATCGACAAATCGACAAATTCGATAGCAAAATCATAATTGTTCGTCATGGTAAAAGCAACAATATTCAACCCAAAAGAACTTTTTATTGCCATTTGGCCCCAAACAAAAAATACATCTCTATCTCTTTAGTTATTAACATCTTACATACGTTTGATTTTGTCCTACAAATCCAATCCATTTCATAGTTACGCTTCAGCATAATAAAATTTTCCAATTTTTTTTGATATTTTTCTTCAGGAGTACCCCTTATGGGCAAAGACCTATTAGTGACAAATATTTGATACTAAAGAGATGAAGATAATGAACCTCATTAAACCGACAAAACGACTGGATGCTTTCATTGTAATATCCAGACTTGACGAAGTACAAGTTCTCTTTGTTGTATATTTTATTCACGACGATCGATGAGAATTTTAACACAACCACTATTCATAGGAGAATAATCATGAAGCGAATATTCATTGTTGCCCCAGACGGTACCACTCAAATTAAAACGATCAACGCTACGAAGGAATCTCCCCAAAATACAGAAATCCATAGGAGCAAGTTCGACTGTGATAACTGTGCCAATATGACACGAGATAGGCTGTATCATACCAGCCACGCAATTCCCGCTTGAGAACACGATCCTTAGTAAACAACCCGTACAAAAAGAAAGGAATCAAACAATATGAATCCTAAAGTGACACAACTTGTCGCCCGGCTTCGCGAAGTTAATCACCTCGAAACTGAAGAATATCACCTTCTCCTGGATGCCGTCGATAACTGCCATCCAGTGATAAAAAAGGCAATTGACTTCCTTATCAGCAAATCGTTAAACCGTATCGATAACAAACAGGATCTTCAGCCAGTACTGGATCGAATCCATGATCCCGATCTGTGCCTAGAGGAACTCCGCCAGACGGTTGCCCGATATCTACTTGATCCGGCCCTGCTCATATCAGATCTCCATTTCTATAGCGAATTGCTGATGGCTCTCGGGTGGAATCCGGAAACTCACCCGGTTAACATAGATGGGAGAGCCAACCTGCCCGCCGCAGTTGTGTTTGCACATCTGGCCGCTACGGGCAACCAGCAAGTTCGAAACACGATCGCAAAAATCATCTTTAAAGGCCGGCGCAAGTACCGTAAGCCGTTTGAGAATCTACCGGAACAGCATCCGGGCCTAGCAGAAATGCTGGCACCTTATCGCCCTGCCCCCAGCGCCCTTTACCGTCGTTACAAAGCAGTCAAAGATAGTATTTTCCACTGTGAGCCGTCGTTTGTAATTCCCATGGCGATTTTTGTGGTCATGCTTGCGATTACCGGAATTGCCTGGGCCTTTCAAAAATCAACAAAAGAGGTAAATAATCCGGCTGAAATGCCTGATTCAACATCGCTGACATATCCGGCCATGCAATCTACTCGGACTAATCACACTATAGCGGAATGGACTGAATCTATTGATGCCGACAAGCTAGCCAAAATTCTTGACCAGGAGGATTTTATCATCGCCATTATGGCCACTAATGACGATGTGAGACACTGGCTTACATGTTATGTTTCACAACTGCCTCGCTCCAAGGATGCTCCGATTATCGCAAGCGGCCTGTTTTCCAAACTCCTGGGATTTGACATACCCAATGTGGAGGTATCCAGCTGGATGACGGTCGCGAATGCGGCATCCATTGTCCAGGCAGCCGGTTATAAGGATAAAGAACTGGTAATCGTTCAGCTTCAATTGAAAGCAGATCAATATCGTCTCAGGGTGGTTGGCATGAAAACCCGGCGTCTCCTGTATGCGGCGACATTGCCGAGTCCGATGGATGACAGGTATGCCGTTGAAACGGTCACGTCTCGGGATATGCTTTTTCCGCTGGATGACGGCGTTAAGTCCGGTGTACTCGGACTCGACCAGTGCCTGATGCGTGTACGAATTGCCGAAGCTTTAACTGCAAATCCCCATCAGCACTTCGAGGTTCAAGCCACCAAAGCCATGATATACGCTCGTTTTTCTTCGGATAAACTGGAAAATGAAAATGCTAAAAATGCTATGAAAATTGCGCTAGGAATTGCCAGAACGATTGAATCACAGTTGAACAGCGAGGACAACCAAACCCTTGGTGTATTTAAAAATGTGGTTATGCTTGAAAATGGTTTGAAACCGGAAAAACAAAACTCTGATGATAGTAAAGGATAATCTTATGGCAAACAAAATCCAGACAAGTGATATTCATTATCAGCTCATCGGCAATACAGTCGCGGCGATAAGCCAGACCTTTGAGGCAGACCTTCAAGGCCAGGACTGCAAGCTCAAAATCGGCAATGCTAATCCGGTCTTTACTGATCAAATCATCGAGCACCAGGATGGGAATCAACATCGTGACCCTAAGTGCATCAGACCGTTTGTCAGCGAGGCCCACTTCATTCAAAATGGACCCACTCCATTAGTAATCGGCGATAAAATCCCGGCAACAATGAATGACAGCGTACAACTTTGTGATGACATTGCCCCGGTCAGATCCTGCAAGAGTATTATAAAGCAGGCCAAACCGGCTAAACTGGTAATCGGCCATGCAGAGGTTATTTGTGGTCGATAAACAACTATTTAATATAGGAGATACCATTATGCTTATTTCAACGCGTACCCAAATGATTAATGACATCCGCGAAAGCACTCCAGTCCTGGAGCCCCCTGTCGTTGTTTTCATCATCCCTCATATGGAAAACAGCGATAAGGATCCATTGTATATCGGTTCGGATATTCCCGAAGTTCTGACAACAGATATGATTAAATCGACGCCAACGGCCATACAGTCGGGTATTTCAGCGCTTCGACTGAAGGGCAGCGATGCGGTCAGCAATCCAGCCTTATTGGCGCCAGTCCTGGATAGCTCCGGGCAGTGCGATCTGACAGGTTCAATCCAGAAGCGAAATCCGAATTCGTTATGTCCAGATCAAACCGTCAAGGCGATTGAAACCATTAAAGAGGTTACCAGTGAGCTGACCAAGGCAGAGAAAAACTGGCAAAATGCACCTGAGAACGCACTGAAAGATAACAAAGTCGTCACGCAGATCCTGTCCCAACTGGATACCTCCGCAGAGACCAATGACGTTCTCAGTCTATTGATTCCTGACAGTTACCTTCTGAACACTTTGACACTGAGCCAGCTTAAAACCGCTATGACCATCATTGACCATTGCGACAGCGCCGATCCGGCAAATCTGATCGCTGCCGCCGGTCAGACACATGGTCAACTGACCGCTGAGTTTCTTAACCATGCCAACATGATTGGCCAAGAAATCGGCGCCGAGCGCCTGTCAACCTTAATGGCCGTCCATACCGTATGCGCTAATGCGCGAAACACCCTGAATAAAGCCCTCATCATTCGGCTGCCGATGTCCCTGGCCGAAGCGCTCAAACAGCCAGAAGTCATTATGGATCCGATTAGAAAGTGTCAATTGCAGTCGTTTTCAATACTGCTTCCAGTTCCACTGAGATCGTTTGGGCAAGTAAGCGGGCTGTTGGAAGCAGCAGAAAATTCAGGCAAAGCAGTTTCCATCTGGTTCACGCCTCGTACTGCGAATGCCAAAGATTTGATCGCCATGGGCCGGGAAAATCCCCCGACTCCCGATCTGTTGGGGGCACGGCTCAGCGTCTGGGGCGGCGCACTATCGTGCAGCGGTATTCCCGTCGTCAGCGCAGCGGCTGCTTTGGGTGTGCGCAGTTACCTGGACACACAGATAGACATTGAGTCAAACCTCTTCGGATTGGCCCAGCCCATGTGGGGCCCGTATCTGGCAGACAAAAAGTCGCTTCGAGGCGCTGACCAGGGTTCTCTGACAACAGAAAACTGGGATGAATTGGAGGTTGCAACGCTGGCTGAATACGGCATTAATATTTTCTGGAAGGATCGAGGTTCAATTACAGCCTATAAGGCAAGAACACACACGACGATTGAAGGGCTGGAGCAATTGTGGAGCGCCCGGCTCAGCGATATCGTTGGTACATTTTTCCTGAATAGCCTTCGTTCAGTGATTGGATGCGTGTCCGAAATTGAACGAGAGGCCATCATCAAACGCCTGGTCAAGGAAGGCCTGGGAGACTATGCCGAGTGCCCGCATTTCAGAGTAACCTACCAGCCGCTGCTGACGAAAACCACTCGTGAGATGAGACTGAAACTTGATATCGGCATCGTTGAAGCTGTCGAACACATTAAAATGATACGCTCAATTTCTCGTATTGTAAACCTTTCAAACAATTAACAGGAGACCATGAACAATGGCTAATAAAAAACAATTCAAAAAAACCGTCATTCATATTGGTTCAGAAGAGGTCAATTATTGCGTGTTCAAGTTTAACTGGAATGAAGACGACACTGAAGAAGACGCTGGAGGAGTGCTTCACTCCAAGGGAGTGTTGATGCCCTGTGTTTTCCTGCTGGGATCCCCGGTCGGTTCAGGCCTGGAAGATTGGGTGGGAAATGATGGCCTCACCGTCAAGTTTGAAACATTCCATGTGACCCAGACGGCTGATGGTGAGGAACAGCTTATCCGTATCCGTGAAGTTGAATTTCAGGATGTCCTGTTCAGTGGGGATTTACCTGAGGACGAGCACGGCTATTTCTGGGTCCGCGGTCAAACAAAGACACGCCCAACATACACTGTTGTAAAAAAATAGCTTAAGATTTGGAGATAACCGGAGTTCCTGATCTGGAGGCCCGTACTGACATGACTGAAAACAACGCCTTTCAACCATTCAAACCGCCCATCCTGAAAAAGGAAAGTGAAATCTGTATTCTTAAACAACTGAACCTTACCTGGGGTGTGAATATCTGGACGAGGGGTATAGCCCATCTCGTTCCGACTGAAACGGCTCTGAGTATAAGGAAAGGCTCAAGACTGAAACTGACATTTCAGTCAATCTGCATGGACCTCGAAGTGACAGGTGTTAATAAACCTATCATAGGTAACGCTCCGGTTACTCTCCAACTTTCCGATCCGATCACAACACTAGACCGTCAATATGCTGGCTTTTCTGATACGCAGGATATGCCTCTTAGCGAAGTGCTCGCCACCTATATATCCGATGCCGATATCGACTCGGTGCTGGACCGCCAGAAGGTGCCCGGTGTCTGGATTGACGGAATCTATCCTTGCGACATCATCAGCACAATCTGTAGTTATACCAATACCGCGTTTTGGAGAGATACCAAAGGCACCTTGCGGATTGGCAATACGGATCGCACTGAGCCGCTCTATCTCGATCCCGTCTGGATGGAATCCGTTGATGACAGTTATTGTTGGTCTCGCATCAATAGCGGTACCTGGCCGACTCCTGGACAAACGGTCAAAGTTAAAAACATTGAAGGTACTGCCGACCGGTTCGAACTTAAGTATAGCAATAATTCACTTGAAACATATGCCGGATTCTGCATGAATCCGGCCCCCCCGGTGGCTATATATGCCTCAGGCGTACATCCGGTTCAAGCGGAGGTGATCGATCCCAGCGGTTGCCTCCTTAAAATCATCTCAGGTAATGGACAAGGCCAGATCATTCTGGGCAAATTGATTCAGACCGGTTTGAAGGCTTACAAACTTGACTTGCCCCTGGAAGCAGGTGACCGGTTAACAGCACTGTTACCCTGCCAGGGAGTACATATTGGTCCGGTAGCCGTCTTGCCCGGTCAACTGTCAGAACCGGTAGAACAGCTTGCACTGAAAACCGCAGCTTTCCATATGGATTTTGAGCAAATCCAGGCCCGATTCCACAAGACATCCATGTGTTCATGTAAAAAGGAAATCAGTATCATGGGCAATGGGATCCACCTGGATCCCGGCTCAGATAAAGTCAGGATCAAAGCATGACAATAACCGACACCCAAACTTATATTGACTCGCTCAATGCATTCCTTGCTACCCGGCAGCTTCCCCTGCGTGCTATGGATCTTAATCTGACACACGCTGGAAGTCTGCCGGTGAAACTATGCAGCAGGCATTGCCTTTGGTGTATTCGACCACCTCGACGGCAAGCCCAGGTGACTTTTAGCCCGCTTAACAGCCACATTAACTTAGACAAATACAAGAACATCGTTCAAAGCCTGTTGGCAGACTGGTTGCCAGTTGCCGCCCCTGAATGGACAGGTATTGACGATTGCACTGCGACCTTTGATAAAACCATCGTTGAACCTGTCAAAGTAGCACTTCCATATGAAAATCCAAGTTATTTTGCTCTTTTTAAAGTCAGTCAATCAGGACCGCTCCCTCTGTATCCCCCGCGAAGTCTTCAAGTGATCGATGACAACCTTGACGCCGTCATGATAAATGTGAGCGCAGTAACGGGATCGGACTGGAAACAGGAAAAAAGCCCAAACGGTATTACACTATCCCCTGGTGGGCCCACCAGTCACTGTCTGTTGTATCAGCGCCGAGCTAACCGGCCGCTGCAGGTGGCATCTTCAACGGTTCCGGTTCGGATCCATTCCTCAAGAATCTGGAATGGGCTGTCCATACTCAGGTTTGCCCGAAATGTACAGCCAGATGACAAAATTGTGATCACTTCTGAGAGGGCACCTTGCCCTGACATTGTTTCCAATGTCCATATCTTCACAGATTCCAACCGGTCGATTCCGACCAGAAGCCACTCTTGGACTGTCGTTGGCCCCCACGGATCCAGATCCATTGCCAGGCGGTTGAGTTTAAAACACCGCGTCGTCGATGCCGGCCTTCCGGTTACCGGAGGCCATGCCGGAGCCATCAAGTCCCTGTTAAGGGAAATTCTTGGCCAGGCGCCTTTATCTATCCAACGTCTGGCATGCCTGTACGCTACCCGGTTCATATGGGCGATTGAATTGACCTGGCCCGAGGATACCGATACCCGTCAACTTCGTCAGGCAGCAACAAAGTTACTGGTCAATACCTTGCCGTCCCTGAACATATACCACACAACCGCTAAGGAGAATACCAGATGAACTTGAACCACGACCAACACAGCCTGTATTTAAGTGGCCAAGTCGAACAAGGAGGCATCCTGGATGCCGACAGTCTCAAGCTTCTTTTGCGCCAGACCGGTTCGGTCAATCCCTGCTACCTGCTCGCCCGGCTGCTTAATAGTCACAACACAGTATTAGCCATGGACCGTATCGAGATGGAGGGCCATTGCCTTACTGTCTCAGGTTTGACCGCGCTGGTTAACGGTCATTGGATCAACACTGACAGCCTGCATCTGCAAGTGGATACCTCCGGCATAATCGGTATCCGCGCCAGAGCGAAACCAGCCACAAATCCAACCGAACGGATTAGTATCGATTTGCCTGCTGTGGATATACAACTCATTGCCGATTCAAATAACAATGAATACGATATGCCGCTGGTGTCAATTCTGTCCGATAATGGCCGCCTGATTATCGATCCCTATTTTCTGCCACCCTTGTATTCCATTCATGCTTGCCATCGTTCCAGACAAATTTTTGACCAGCTCATGAATCACCTTACTGAAATGGTTGATATTCCCAGGATATGTTTGCGAGATCCCAATATGAACTGGTCGACATTTCTACGATTTGTATATGAAAGCCTATCCGGATCCTCACAAACCAAAATCTGCGAACAGGAATATTTCAAAACCGCTTGGCAACAAGACAATCCCGGACACTGCGTTAAACACTTGATCAGATGCCTGGATGTCTGGAAAGGACTGCCACTGTATATCCCATCCCAAGCTGATACCCTTGGCCAGTGGAAACGCAGGCAATGGATCTGGCCGGGTATTTGTGCTTCCCCACAGGCACAAATACCAATTGCTTTCAACAATGGCCGGAAGCATGCCTTGTTTATGCGACTGACCAGTGATATTCCCGATAATGTCAAAATTACAGTGGAAATCCATCAGAACGGTCGTGACCAGATTGCAGTTTTATCGCCTGGCGATAGTTATGTGCAAAAAGACCTGCTTTCAGATAAAAATGTAACTTTAAGGTGCAGACAACAGGAGTCAAAGCATGTCCTGCTTGCCTACTATACATTAAATTAAATATTCAGGAGATTCCGTGATGAACAATCCGTCCAATCCTTCATCGGCAAACGCTCCTTACCAGTTAATGGTTATGACCAGACCCGCCAACATTGGAAACCGAACACTCGGCCACGCCATGATCGCCATTGGCAACAACCGATGCACGGGCATCCAAAAGTCATGCTGCCTTGAAGCCTGGGGACTCTATCCAGACGGTATCCGTAATGAGTTACTCCAGAACAATCTGCATCTTTATACGCGCTCTATTGTAATTCCCATTTCCGGTTTAGAATACCGTAAAATCAGGAAAGCTGTTGAAGATTGGAGACTCAACGGCCCCGACTGGACAATTGCGTATATGGACTGTACGGATTTCGTACAGAAATTGCTGGCGTCAATTGGCATCAAGGTCAAGGATTATCTATGGCCCGACAATTTTGGGAAGAGCCTGGAATCACATTTTGGCTCACAATGGGGCCATTGCAGACCATAGACGTCAAAAAACAAAAAAGACTTAACAAAATTGAATTATTCCTATAAGATAACCGCAATTCCCCCTGCCACGATGACATTGTTAGGAGATTCGACATGATTTTAGGTATCGACTTGGGAACATCAAAGTCCGTCGTAGGCTTCTATGAAAACGGCAAACCTGTGATTATACCCGATAAAAACGGTGTATACAGTATCCCCTCACAGATTCTGGTAAATCCAAATGGAGGTATTTTTGCCGGCAACAATGCCGTGCGCCACCCGGACCGTTACCGTGGAACGCATATCACGGTTAGTTCCGCCAAACGGTCGGTTGGCCGTATGAGTGAGACCGACTGGGATGGCTGGAAGGCTTATCCGCAAGAAATTCTGGCATACATCCTTATGGAATTAAAACTCCGTGCGGAGGCGTATCTGGGACAGGAGGCCCACGATGTGGTTATTGCTATTCCTTCCCACTTCAGTGAAAGCCAGCGACGCGCAACGATTGAAGCTGCTAAGATTGCCGGCTTAAATGTTCATCGGCTGATGAATGAAGCTACTGCCGCCGCTCTGGCATACGGACACGATAAAGATATCTGCGGGAACATACTTGTATGTGACATGGGAGCAGGCACTCTGGATGTCTCGGTTGTCAGTGTCGATGAAGATTGTTACGACGTTATATGTATCGAAGGAGACTCATCCCTAGGAGGCGATGACTTCGATCAGGTTATCGTCGATATGATTCACGATCAGCTCAAGTTGACCTGTGGTTCATTACCCAACCTGGATCACACTCAAAAACTAATTATCAGAGAGGCTGCTGAACGGGCAAAAATTGAACTGAGCACCGCCCCTTCGTCCAGGATTTATCTCCCCGGTTTCGTGACCATTAACAACGAAATTCAGGCTCTGGATGTCGTCATCGAAAGGGATGCATTCGAAAAAAATGCTGAATCCCTCATGAATCGCGCCGTGACTATACTGAAAAAGGCACTCAAAAGCACCAAGCATCAGTATGAAGAGCTGAACGCATTATTACTTATCGGTGGTGCCAGTAACATGCCAATGCTCCGTCGGAATATCGCTGAACAACTATCGGTTAAACCCTTTACCGGTGTTGACATTATAACCTGTGTGGCTGAGGGGGCCATTATTCAGGCTGAAATTCTATTGGGACAAGAGCATTCCCTTATCTTGGATATCGTCCCTGCAACTTACGGCGTGGAAACTCAAGGCGGGGTTTTTAATCGTATTATCCAAAAGAATACAACCGTACCAACTTCTAATTCCGAAACCTTCACTACTGCAACGATGGATCAAACCAAGGTCGATGTGAATGTTTACCAGGGAGAAAGCGAATTTGTTAAAGATAACCTGTATTTGGGCACCCTGACTCTCAATGACATTCCCCCCGCCCCAAGAGGCACTCCTCAGATCGAGGTAACATTCGATATCGATGCCAGCATGATTATCAATGTGAAGGCAGAAGATCTTAATACTAAAAAGACCACAGCTATAACAGTGAAGTATCCCTTTGGACTGAGCCCCAACCAGATCACCTTTATGCAGGAGAAGCTTCAAGCCTGGTCGCAATACCAAAAACTGACCCTCCAGATCCCCTCACTTATTTCTCAAATCGATATCCTGTTAGCAGATCCCAAGGGGCTAAACAGTGAGGATATTTACCGGCTTAGAGACAATGCCCGCACACTCAACGCCTGGAATCCGACAAACACCGAGAATGGACATGACATGCAGCAGATATTCGGATAAGGTAAAATATTTTTCGCACATATTATAGGACACCGTAAAAACAGTCCTTCATCTGGTCGATGAAGTTTTTGAAACCGAAACCTACCACCAAATGAAAGGACTGACTATGAGTCAAACAGAAGAATCGACCAGTGACGTTAGGAACTTGAACCAAATTTTAAAAATCGACCAATCCCAGATGAAGGATCAGTTGGGCCAGATGGTGCGCCAGAGTGTGGAAGACACGCTCAATGCCCTGCTGGACGCCGAGGCGGACCAGCTCTGCAACGCCCAGCGTTATGAACATACCCAGGCCCGCACCGATACCCGGGCGGGCTATTATCCGCGTAAGTTTCATACGACGACCGGCGAAGTGAATTTGAAGATGCCCAAGCTGCGAAAAACGACCTTTGAAACCGCCATCATCGAGCGCTATAAACGCCGGGAGTCTTCGGTAGAAGAGGCCCTGATCGAGATGTATCTGGCCGGCGTTTCGGTCCGGCGTATCGAAGACATCGCCGAAAGCCTGTGGGGCGCCCGTGTCAGTGCGGGCACCATCAGCAATCTGAATCAGAAAGTCTATCAACAGATCGACCAATGGCGCAACCGCAAACTGGAAGGGTCGTATCCCTATGTCTATCTGGACGGCATCGTTTTGAAACGTTGCTGGGGCGGCGAAGTCAAGAATGTTTCGATTCTGGTGGCCATTGCCGTCGATCAGGAGGGCTATCGCGAAGTGCTGGGTTCCTGCGAGGGCGCCAAAGAGGATAAAGCCGGTTGGGGCGGTTTCTTACGCGATTTAAAGCGCCGCGGCCTGCAGGGTGTTCGCCTGTTTGTTTCCGACAAATGCCTGGGTCTGGTGGACGCGCTGGCCGAGGTTTTTCCGGAGGCCGACTGGCAGCGCTGCACGGTCCACTGGTATCGCAACGTGTTCAGTCATGTGCCGCGCAAGAAGGTGCGAGAGGTCGCGGCCATGCTCAAGGCCATCCATGCCCAGGAAGACCGCCAGGCGGCGATCCAGAAGGCCGAGCAAGTGATTGTCAAATTGCGGGAGATGAAACTGGGCAAGGCCGCTGAATTGGTCCAGGAAAGCTATCTCGAAACACTCACTTACTATCAATATCCCGACAAGCACTGGCGGCAGTTGCGAACCAATAATCCACTGGAGCGGATCATGCGTGAGATTCGTCGTCGTACGCGCGTGGTGGGCAATTTCCCGGATGGTCACTCGGCCCTGATGCTGGCCACGGCCCGCCTGAGACATATTGCCGGCACCCAATGGGGTACGAGGCGTTATTTGAATATGGATCATTTGTATGAGTTGGAGAAGGAGAAAAAAGCTGAAAAAGAGGAGGTGGTCATGGCATGATCGTCCGATAAATTTTTGCCTCCCCTCGGGGAGGCAGGGCAGGGAGTTGTCCCTCCCTCCTCCATTGAAAGACTCTACCAGATGAAAGACTAATAAAAAATGTGGTCGCGGTAGGGACTGGGATTACTCCCAGCCCCCCGCACAGATCCGTACGAGCGGAACTACCGCATACGGCTCCTACCTCGGGTCATAACGAGCAGCTTGTAAGCGTGCCTGGGGGTACGGATGCAGAATTTTAGGCTGCGGAAGCCATCTTGCTATCAGTTGGTACATTCGCCTCCAGGTCATGCGGCTTCGTTGACTGCGTCTTCTTAACGCTCTGAACCAAAGCCAGGCGACCCTACGGCGAAAGGTGCCAAGATAGCGAGATGTATTAGGAACGGCGTAGTATCGGTACCAGCCGCTGATAACAGAGTGAAGCCACTGGCCCATCTCCGGAATCGAGGTATAGCGCCGGTATTTGAGCTGTTCCTTGATTTCCTTTAGCTTGGCCTGCACCCGCTTTCTCATCGGCAACCGGAGCAACATAAACCGACCTTTACTTGACTTGGAACAGATGTGCGTAAAGCCAAGAAAGTCGAATGTCTCAGGCTTGCCTTTACCTTGAGTAGTCCTTCGTTCTGTCGCATAGCGGCCGAACTGAATGAGCCGGGTTTTGGCCGGATGAAGCTTCAACTTGAACTTGCCAAATCGATTCTGCAGGTCCGTATGAAATCTATTGGCATCCGATTGATATTGGAATCCGACAACGATATCGTCAGCATATCGAACGATAATCATATGCCCTTTGGCGTTACGCTTTCGCCATTGGTCAGCCCACAGATCAAATACATAATGAAGGTAGATATTCGCCAGCAATGGCGATATGCTCCCACCTTGCGGGGTGCCTTCCTTGATCTGCAGAAGTTTGTCTTCTTCCACGACTCCAGCATTCAACCATTTCTTGATATGCCGTACTACTCGCGGGTCTCCGATTCGGTGCTCGACGAATCTAATCAGCCAATCGTGATCGATGGCATCAAAGAAGCCGCTGATGTCAGCGTCGAGTACCCAGTTTATCTTACGCTTGAGTATGCCGACATAGAGAGCATCTAAGGCGTTGTGAGCACTGCGACCGGGACGAAAGCCATAGGAGAAGCCTTTGAAGTCAGCCTCATAAATAGCGTTCAATACCGTAGTCGTGCTACGCTGGACGATTTTATCCTCAATGGTAGTAATACCAATGGGACGCTGGCGTCCATCCGGTTTGGGGATGAATACCCGCCTTACCGGTTTTGCCCGATATGCCCCCTTTCTCAGTCGTTCTGCCAGGCTATTGAGATTGTTCTCTAACCCGGCCTCATACTCTTGCCATGTCTGGTCGTCCACACCCGGGGAAGCCTGCCGCTTAATGCGATAGAATTCTTCTCTCAGGTGGTCGACATGATAGACATGATGCCACAGGGAAGTAAACTTTAGCTGTTTATCCCGGGTGGCTGCCTGTCGTATTCGTTCTAATGCGTTTGGCAAGCTTTCCCGGCCCGGTGTCCGGCACTTGTGCAGTAGAGACGAATTGCCCTTGGTCAGGCCCCTTCCCTCTATCCTCTCCGCCAAGGCATGGCAACCAGCCTCTTTGTTCGAGAACTTCTTAGGTACTATGGGCCTGTCCGACTTCCCCTGTTCGTTCATCACAGCAGTACTCCAATTGGATTTTCTGTGCGGACCACAGGATAATGTGTCCTGAGGCCAAACAAGGGATCTCCCAGTTCCTGTGCAAGAAGTGTCCATGCGTGCCTGGGGTCTTCGACCGCGCGGAGTCCGGAATGTCTCTCGCGATAATAAGACATCCGGTGTTGCCTTCCGACATTTTCGACAGCGTCGGCACTCCGTTCTATAATGTACAAACTTACGCGGCTCAATACCCAGCCCGCATCTTCCCCTGTCAACGCTTCAAGCATACCGTTACCGGTATGCCCACATGACTCGGGGCCAATGTGGTTTGCTAAACCTTCATTGTACGGCTCTTGCATCCGCTACTCCTTGCCAGTTACCTGGCGCTACCGAAAGATTCTTGACGCTACCTTTTGCTGAAGCCTATCTTACCATGCTGCCTCTGCCCGGCGATTTGCAGCTCGATGGCCAGGTTGATCTGATTGATTTCGCCCAATTTGCCAATCACTGGCTGATGTCCGACTGCGGCTTGTGCGAACGGGCAGACTTAACGAGCGATTTGATCGTTGACAGCAATGACTTGCTTATATTGGTCAATCATTGGCTCAATACCCGTTAATTTTCAGGATAATTTAAAAAGGGTGATAGAGAACATTTCAAAGGAAAGAGGGGGCTGATGCCTGATCTGGGCAGGATCTGAATAAAAACTGAAATTAGTAGATTATTAAAAAAGCAAAAGTTCAGGAATAGAACCAATAAAGCTTCCTGCAAAAAGTCCAGACTTGAATTCCATCGCGGAGAGATTCGTGAAAACAGTCAAATATGAGTGTTTGAATTACCTGATACTGTCATCGGTTAAACCGCTTGATTATGTTCTTAGCGAATTCCAAAAATAATATCATCACGAAAGAATTCATCAATCGTTAGGTCGAATCATTGCGCCCAAGCATGAGACTGATGAGACCTCTGAGATTGTTTGCATTGAGCGTTTGGGTGGGTTGTTGAAGTCTTATCACCGGTTGGCTGCATAAGAATAGCAGGGTGGATTCCACATTTGAATAAGACACGTGTCGTGTCTTCGGAGCAAACCAATCTTTACAGTAAATGAATCTATTTGAATTACTATGGGCCAATCGTTTAAAACAAGTTCGGTATAGTTAAGTTTTTTTTCGGCCCAACTTCTAAGTATTAACTGGTTAATGAGCAAAGATTTAACTATGTATGAATAAATGTACGGTACGGGATAAGATAGGCTCTTGGGAAAATTTTCTAAAAGTTAAAAGAGATCAGGGGTGGCTATAAAGCTAGTGAAATTCTGTTCTGATCAGAAGTTCATTCATAGGCTTATTTATAGTTGTCACTGTTCGATATTTCAGGCAGTGGATAAAGCATATTTTTTATCAGAATTTGTATTGTGATCTTGGTCTAATTCAGAAGCTTTCGAGGGAAGAATAATCATAAATGTAAATGTACAAAAAGATTTTCGTCATCTAATCTTCTCTCTTATAAGCGATACTATTTCTGGATTCGAAAAACAACCTATCTGGACTGGGCAACAACTCAAACATTGATTTGATAAATACATGTATTCGTGATAGTAATCTTTGGATTGATTGAAGAAAAGAGATATAGCTTCTAATTTTATGGCTTTAGATTTTTGAGAATTCCATACATATGTAAAATCAGTATTGTATATATTTCCAATACAATTATTCTTTCCACCCAAAGCACAGCAGGTGAAAACTTCGCCATTAGGCCTTATTAACGATGAAAACCAAGGTGCAAGACAAATCTGTTGATCAGATAATGTGTTTGTCTGGCGAATACAGCTTTGCTGGGGACCACAATCTGAGATAGGTAATAATTCTGGTATATTTTCAAATCCGTAAAATATTTTATTGTATAGTTGCTTCAGTGTCTTTAATTTTTCTACTACCTTATCTATATTACTAAGAAAGGCTGAGCTATAAGAATAATTATTTAAATCTACGATATTTACATCCCAATTGTTTTTTTTGCAAAGCAATATACCGCTTTCGAGATCCTCGTAAGTATCCTCATGTAATACATAGCTAACCAATAAGCTTGTTTCTTTGAAAAATTCAACATTCATCTGTATACTATTTATGATTCTATCATAAATATACGAAGGTTGGCCCGTGATTTTATTCCAACTTTGAGAATTAGGTGCTTGTAATGAAAGATACAAGGTTTTTGTTGGTACTCTGGTTAGCTCGACTATTAACTCTTTGTTTAGTAGAATACCATTAGTATTAAACATAGACAAAATAATTTTTTTTTGTCGAATATAATCCAATAAATCTAAAATATGTGGATAAATAGTAGGTTCTCCACCTCCTGATATTCTTAGAACCCTTAGACCTTTGTCTGTGAGTTCATCTAAAAGTGATATTAAAAATGCGTAATCAATTTGGTTGTGTTGAGTTCTAAAATGACGTTGGTTGCAGAATACACAAACTGAATTGCATATATTAGTCGGGTGTATTTCTAGGAATATTGGCCCTCGTGTAAATGGGAAAGAGTTTATATCAAACGCCTCAATATCTAATGTGGAAAACATATAGTTACCATATAATTAAAGTTTTACCTTGCTTTTAAATACTTATAAGCAAAGGATTCTGATTTTTTGATATCACTAGCAGAATAAGTACAATTTGAAATAACTTCATATGGAGGTTTGGTTTCAAATAGCAAATCAAACTGAGCAGCATGATGCCGCAAGGGTGTTCCATTTAATACTAATAATTTATTCAGGGTAATAATTGAAGGTTTTAAAGATTCAACAAAATAAACTCCTTTTAAAAATCTATCATGATTATCGCCCGGAAATCCATAAATAAGAAAGATATTTGTTTGTTTTTTTAGTTTTCGTACCAGATTAAATCCTTCGATAAACTTGTCTAGATTTAACCTACGATTTATATTATTATTGGTTTGTGATGTTATTGTCTGTAGCCCAATGTCAAAATGACTATAACAGTCAAGATAATGGTAATTTTTCTCTGTTATACCTTCGGCGTAAATTTCAACAGACATCATATAATCATAGTTAAAAAATACTTCTTTTATTATATTATTCAGTTCCCACATCTTTTTAGTATTGTTCAAGCAAAGTGTGGGATCCATGATATGATAATTTTTATATCCCCTTGATCTAGCCCACGACAGTTCCTCGCTTACTCGTTCTAATGGGAATGCTCTTGGTTTTTGATATCGTTTTGACTCAAAACAGAATGCACATTGATTAGGGCACCCTCTAACATGTTCAATCATTACTCCCAAGTGTCTATTATCAGGATTAATTATCCTTCCCTCTAGATATGGAGAAGGCAATAGGTTAAGATCAACTAAATTATTTGATTTCGGATTATAAAATAGTTCATCCTGATGTCTGTAGTGTGTCCCACTAATTGTATTTAAAGAATCATAATTATCCTCGATCATTGAATAAACTATTTCTTTGAACGTTTTTTCGCCTTCTCCCTCAACTACAATGTCGATAAATGAATGAAGTGCAAGGTAATCGATGGATGAATTTGAAACTTCCTGTCCACCAAAGATGATTTTTAAGTTATGAAACGACTCTTTCATTATCTTTGAGATGGGAATAATTTTTTGAATATTCCAAATATTACATGAAAAAGCGACCAAATCAGGTTTTAGCTTGGTAAGTTCATTTATAATGAAATTATTATCCGTATTAGTATTGTATTCTGCTGTAAGAATTTTGCATCTTTTTCTTAGATAGCGATCGGAGTCTGAATATAGCTTTAAATAATGGACTGCAAGAGAGTAATACCCCGGACAGTTAATGGCAACTATGATTATAGTTTTAATCTTCATATTAATTTATCGTAATAGTGACCAATAAAATGTTGTCAGCTTTTATAATGATTAAGTAATAGCCATTTCAATGCAGATTTTGTGTGGATACAAAAACTTCGGTCAATCTTCTGACGTTCACCAAATAAGGCTTCAGCCTGCATTGCGCAGCCGCCACCACAAATAAATATTGCTTCACAATTTAAACAATCTTCTTTATTAATTGTTGCATTTTCCAGCCAATGTATATATTCGTTGGTTTTAAAAACATCTTTAAAATCGGATGTATGTATATTGCCACATTTGTAGTGGTTTGAATTCCAATATCCGTGACAAATACACATATCGCCATTTGGACAAATCGTGATCTGATTACCGCCAATTGCTGCACAGTCTGCAAACTTAAACTTTCTATTGTGAAAAGAATCAATCTTACGATCTATTCGCCCTTCATTTTTTCCATGTTTAGCGAAAGCTTCATGTGCAATTAGCAAAAATATTGATGCTTGATTGTAATAATTTTCCCAACTGTCAATTTCCTCAGTAAAGTGCAATAGATTGAACCAAACAGACGCATTTGTGGTGATCAACCATTGGATTATTTCTTCCTGATATTTTAATACATGGTGTGATATGGTAACAGACAATGATACAGGTAAGTCATATTTAATTAAAAGACTAACTGTTTCCATCACTTTATCGTAAACACTTTTAGCGCTTCCTTTAAAAACGCGGTTAGAATCGGTAACATCTTTTGGACCATCAACGGAAATACCGAAATTTATACCATATTTTTTTATCTGGAGCACTTCTTTTTCAGTCAACAGTGTACCATTTGTAACCATGGCAATCTTTATATTTAAACCACAATCCTGTATATATTGAGCTGTTTGAATAATCAAATCCCAAGCAATAGTTGGCTCACCACCATAAAACATGATTTTCCCCTCTTCAATTTTATGATCTTTCAAGTGGTCGAAGAATTTATTAACTGCGATTTTAATAGTTTCCCATTTAATATTGACAAAATTTGATTGATCGTCAAGCGCCCCAATGAAACAATATTTACATGCAAGATTACATGCAGTCGTTGGCATTATATACATCAAAGCAATATTCTGTGTTGTCTTCTGGTAAATTTTTTGTAAAGTATTAAGAGCTAATTTATCAATCTCAGAGTCTTTTGCATATATTCCTAATTCATATAGTTTTTGAATTTCTGATTTTTGAAATGATGATGTATCTCCACTCAAAACCAATTGAAGTTCCTCTTCATTAACATAAACTGGTTCACAAATCAGGGAATTAAATATAGCAAATACACCTTTACATATTTCAATCTGTTTAGCATATTTCGAAAGCATAGTATTTTATCTCCAGTTATGACTCCGTGGTTTATATTTAGAAGAATTGCATTATTTATGCTATATTATTCATTTTAAACATATGTCAATATACCTTGTAAAGCATAAGGCCACTGCTTTCCGAAAAAACATACCTTTTGTGTTTCTTAAATCTTTCTAAAATCTATCCCAATACCTATACCTAACTGCGTTTTCAGTGCGAATAACACTAAAATCAGGGATTTTAGGATGACTTCTTATTATTTTAGGGCTTTTTATTCGCCTACAGAATAAGCTTCTTTTTTATCAATCATATTCTTCTTTTCAGATTTCGTGATTTCCTAATTCGGATTTGTTATCGCTACCAAATAAAACTCAGCTAAAGCAAAAATCCTTCTCAAGAACTAATCCTGCTCAGAAAAACGAAAATTTAATGCAACTGTTAATAGACATACACTGCTTTGCATTAATATGTCAAACAAAATGTCAAGATTGAGCGCTTATATAACCTGCTGTTTTTTGATTTCATACTAAAGAGATTATTATTCATTTGTGGGTTATTAAAAACCGTTAGCGAATCTAATTTAATTGTATATATTTTCATTAGAACAGGTTGAATACAACCTGTCATTTGCCATCTTTATAATAAAATAAGAATGGTATATTATACTCGTCTATATTCTTAAAGGCGGTCAAGGTATCGTAAAAAGTCAGAATGCGACATAATAGGGCTGCCTAATTATCGACGAAACCCTTGCTATCTCTTGGCTTAGTTTGGCAAGATTTCGAACTTGAGGTTCTCCTGAGCCAAGTTCTTTTCAACAAATTGGATCCTTTTTTGAATAGTTGACGCAAGTATTTTTTCTTCCCAATTTCGACATAAGCTACCATCTCTGTCAGAATACGGAATTATCGCCACATGGTCAAAGCGAATGCGCTTCAAGAAATAAAACGTTTCCATAAAATCGTCCTTTGTTTCTCCCGGAAATCCAATAATAACATGCCCACTTATCTTTAATTTTTTATTTTCGTTTCTGAATCGAGATAAAATTCTCTCGATTTCTTTTATATTACCAGGTCTGTTCATTTTTTCTAGTATTCGGGCGCTCCCCGATTGGATAGCACATACCATGCTTTTTATGCGACCGCTCCGAATTTCTTCCATAAGTATGCCTTCATATTTAATGTACCATTGCGGATGCATATCGCTTATGCCCTCCCAAGTTATACCATATCTAATGGCATTCCTTCGGCATTCTTGAAAGAAATCATTCAAGTCTGTATTTATATCTTGCCCATAAGCCCCAACGTCATCACCAATGAGGTAAATTCTTCGATATCCTAGTTTCAACAAAAAATCGAGTTCTTGCATGCATTTTTTTAGAGGTTTGCTCCGGAGTGGTCCGATGGCCTCTCGAATGCCACAATACGCGCAATTTCCGAGGCAACCACTGCTGATTCTGAAATTTACTATACTATTGGCGTGCCATTTTTTATTCAGCCTACTAGCTAACCAGATGGGTAGCCTAATTGATGCCTTGTGCCTAAAAGTAAACGGGACGGCAAGATCTGGTATACTCTGGAATTCTATTGAAAATTCTGGAAAGAGCCTGTCGATTAAGTATAGTTTCTTTGTCGATAACGATTTTCCTAAAAAAATTCTATTGAGTCTTTCCCGCGCAATTGCTGGAAGACAACCTGCCACAATTAATTCAGCATTGAGCCTCTGATATTCTTCAATCAGGTTGAAACACTGATCTTCAAAAGCTTTTGTAAAGGCGCATGCTATAAGCACAATGACATCTGCCCTCTCTTCCCTTGTAACAAGTTGGCAATTGTTTGCAATGAAGTAGTTCTTTAATCGTTGACTATCTGCCTCCCTTCTGTTACAGCCTACCGTTTTCATAAAAATTTTCTTTTTCATCTTCTGTAAATTGCTTAATCGCTATATTTGCACTCTTGGGATATGCCCTACATCTATTTAAGTTGTAATATAGACTATCGATAGTCTAATTTTCTTATAACTATTATCTATTGTTTTTCACGGCTATAAATATACAATTTTTTACCAATTCTATGGTTTTATAACAAGTTTATTATTACTCAACGTGAACGTAGAATGTTGACACTTTTGTAAAAATATTACTTGACATTGATCAGATAACAATCTAATTATAAGAATTGCTAGAGTATCTTCATAATAATTATTTGATTTTTTTGTGTATTTTTTGATTTTCTTTTGGGTATATGTGTTATTAGTAGATAATAAGTTAAGGCGCTTAAAAATTCATACCATCAAAACAATTTAAAATAAACTTATATCACCTAGATGTTTTGGACTTATCAAGTTGATTTTTATTAATTGAAATACCCTTTATAGACTATACCGTTGAATTATATGAATTTGCTGTCTGGGCAGACTCAAATATAAACACTTAATATCACAGAGGTAAGATATGATTATTAAAAAGATAAAATCACATGAAAATCTGGAAAATTCACTTCAATGCGATTCCTGCGTTTGTGGTTATCCTAAGTGTAGCACTGAAGCAGAACATGTTGACACAGTAGTGAATGTGTACAAAAATCAGACATCTAATGATCAAAAGGATGTTTCCAAAGACTGTTCAGGGGCATAAACGAGCTATTTTTAAAAATTGTGGGTGGCAATTTGATCATACGGTAATTGCTTGATACCATCCATATATTTTGCTATCAGCATGACCTTAGGCAAGAGGCTTCTACAGTTCTATGTCTGCCCTTTTCTTTCTCGGACTGGGTCAGGTTGTAAACGCCGGAGCAAAAGTGCGGCGGGGTGTCAAGGGGCGGTTAAAATCGACCACGAGGGGGCAGTTTAAAATCGACCATGTTGAAGAAAGGCTAATTGGTCTGTTAAAGTTACCTAGAGCCTGTCCGTAGCTTTAACCCTATAGATTTCAAAAGATTATGTAAAAGAGTCGGAGTTATAGCGTGCTATTTTGGGTCAAAACCGTAAAATAGGTGTGTTATAAAATGTTTTGCGAATCATTTTTCCTTAAAAAAGGGAACACACCTATGCCAGAGATTTTACCCGTGGGGTACATAAATTTACTTTCCATAACCTCTTTTAAAACATGGACATAAAATGCGTTCGTATGAACGTTATTGCAGAATTACTATCGATTTGTTAGCATCTGGCTACGATGAAAAACAATCTTTGGCTCACAATGATTACCTGCGTAGCGTATTGTATAGACAAGGAGCTTTACCAAGCAATAGACTATCTTCGAGAACAGGTTCGAGTTCTGATTGAGCTCCAGGAAAAGCAGAACAAGCGAATTATTTTGACGAATACTCAACGAATGCGAATTGCTGCTAAAGCGAAACGGCTCAGCCGGAAAGTGCTTGAGCAATGCACCGAGTTGTTTACAGCAGACACGGTGATTCGGTGGTTTAACAAACTCATCGCTGAAAAGTACGATGGTTCTTCCAAACGGGGCAAAGTAGGCAGACCACCGATAACAACTGAAATAGTCAATCTGGTCATCAGATTCAAGAAGGAAAATCCTCGATGGGGTTATGAGAAAATCAAAGATCAAATGGAGTATCTTGGTTTTGAGATTAGCAAATCATCGGTCAAAAATATTCTCATTGAAAACGGCTATGATCCGGAACCTGATCTGATCGTTAGATCAACCTGGCATGAATTCTTAAAAAGCCATTGGGAGGTCATGGCCGCATGCGACTTTTTCACCATTGAGCTTCTGGTCGGGCGTAAACTGATTCGTTGCACGGTCTTCTTTGCCATTGAATTTTCCAGCAGAAGAGTATTCTTCGCTCCTATTCAACTTCAGCCTGATGGTCAGTATATGAAACAGGTTGCACGAATCCTTACTGACTGCGAGGATGGTTTTCTAAAAGGGAAACGCTATCTCATCCATGATCGTGATCCATTGTATCGATCAGAAGGTTTTCATGAAATGCTGAGAAGCTCTGGCATCGAACCGATCCAGCTTCCAGCAAAAAGCCCAGACTTGAATGCCATCGCGGAAAGATTCGTGAAAACAGTCAAATATGAGTGTTTGAATTACCTGATACTGTCATCGGTTAAACAGCTTGATTATGTTCTTAGCGAATTCCAAAAATATTATCATCACGAAAGAATTCATCAATCGTTAGGTCGAATCATTGCGCCCAAACATGAGACTGATAAGACCTCTGAGATTGTTTGCATTGAGCGTTTGGGTGGGCTGTTGAAGTCTTATCACAGGTTGGCTGCATAAGAGCAGCAGGGTGGATTCAACATTGGAATAAGACACAGGTAGTGTCTTCGGAGCAAACCAATCTTTACAGTAAATGAATCGATTTGAATTACTATGGGCAAATCATTTAAAACAAGTTCGGTATAGTTAAGTTTTTTTCGGCCCAACTTCTGAGTATTAACATGTTAATGAGCAAAGATTTAACTATGTATGAATAAATGTACGGTACGGCCATTCTTGTCCGTTGAGGATTGGTCAACAGAATGCGTTTGTTCTGTTGCTCTTGTTGTTCAATCAAGACTTCCACCTGAGTTTTGAGATACTCAATCGCCTGATAGAGTTCTTTATTGATGCAGTAGGCAATATACGTCGCAAGGGTGATCCATATCCGCTGTTTCATAGTCCCAAAAGTCTATCAAATCAGCAAAAAAACCGCAATTATGTTCATCCGAACGTTCTTTAAGTGTCTGCTTATAAGTAAATTATAGGATAATAATTTTTGCACCCTAAGCCATACAAACAAAGTCTATCAGAAAACTTTAATTGTTCTAAAACCTGTCTATGGGTAAAAAGTGAAGATTAAACTTGCAGCAGATTTTGCAGCAGAATAGAGCGTTTAACAGCGGTTTGCAGCTGTTTCTAGCAGATCCATTAGTAATAAAGATACAAAAAAAGGCCTCGTAAAACACTTTTTTACAAGGCCTTATAAAAACTCCCCGACCAGGGCTCGAACCTGGAACCTAGCGGTTAACAGCCGCTCGCTCTACCAATTGAGCTATCAGGGAATATTTACTTTTTCGCTCTGAAATTTTGTTCAGAGAACCAATATATTAATACAATCGCACTATTTGTCAAGGCGATTTATCTAAAAATTCGAATTTTCCAAACTGCCAGACACTCCTAACATTAAAAATACATATCTCATTCTTAAATAAGTCTTTACAGTAATATGACTGAATATTGACATCCCAGATAAACGTGTAATTTCCACCTATTACCCCAACAAATCAATCAGCCATCCATACTGGCCTGCCCAGCAACCCGCATCAAATTCCGCCTCATACACCCGCCGCGCCGCCGCTGACATCGCCGGTTGATTCCCCTCCACCGCTGCCATCGCCGCAAGTAATTCCTCCGGCTCCAACTCTCCACCAACCACCTTCCCCGTCTCGCCCTCCAGCACATGCTGTGTCAAGCCCGCCTCATCCCGCACCATCACCGGCGTTCCCTGCATCAGCGCCATCGGAATCACCCCGCTCTGGGTCACATTCGCATGCAGACACAGCACCGCTACACTTTCCTTCAACGCCCGGGCAATGGCCTCATCGCTCAACACCGCCGGATTAACAATCCGTGTCCGCGCCCGCCCATCAGGCGTCAACTCCCCCACCCAACGCCCAATCTCGCTCGCCGTCACAATCTGAAATTCATAACCAAATCCCCGCCTGGCTGACTCGTTAATCACTCGGATAAACGCATCCAGCGGCTTGGTCGCGTTAAAACCGCCCCACCATACTGAAGTATCGCCGCGGCCCCGCTTCCGTCACCTCGATATCTTCCAGCAGCAACCGGCATTCATGCACCCGTCCACTAAACCGAATACCGCCAGCCTCCAACCGTTCCCGCGCCACCTGCGACGGCACGATGACATCACTCGCATACCGCAACGCCCGCCGCTGCATCCATGCCACCGCCCCAAACAACGCCCGCTGCCTCCAGCCATACGCGGCGTGGCCCGGCTTGGCCGGCTCATGCAAAAAAATCGCCCGCCACCCCATCCGGCCGTGCCTCAGACGCCAACCGCGACACCATCGCGTTCAGCTGGATGGGTATTATAGGCAGCACACAAAATCCGGGCGCCGCTTCCAGAAACAGCCCCCGGCACCACAGATACCGGCTCGCCCTCTCCCCAACCCAACTCGCCTCCCAGACCAGATCCCCCATTGTCCGCCCCCCGCAAAAAAAATTCGCACGCCCCTTCACCCAGCTCTGTCAGTCTGCTCTCGATACCCTTCCGCCAGCAGATAGCGCACCTGGCACCCCAACTCCGCCAGCTTCTTCCCCAACAATCGAAACTCTTTAAACAAACCCGGTGCGTATTTCAAACTGACAATCACACACTGCTTCATCGCCATCAATCCGACCCAACCGGCTTGCGCGCCACCGCCATATAACTCTCACCCCCGCCACCAGTGAAAATACCCGAACGCCGCCTGCGCCAGTAAAAACGGCAATCCCAGCGGAAACCGCCCAATCACCGGCATCCCGTTAAACAACGTAGTCCCCCTCATCCACCATCTCAAATCCAACCCCTGCCAGCATCTCCCGCCATTGCCCCGGCCCATACACTGAAATATGGTCTGGCCGTATCCCCTGCCACCGCTTCTTCCAACCGCTGCGCCGCCCAGCCCTCCGGATTGGGCGTTGCCATCAACAGCATCCCACCCGGCTTCAAACAATCCACCGCCCGCCGTAAAAAACGCGTCCCGGCTCAACCAGATGCTCAATCACCTGCAAACACACCACAATATCATAACTGTTATCCCATTCCTCCAGACCGCACGCGTCCGCCTTCTCAAATTTCACCCCGCGCACCCGCCCGGCCGCATATGCCAGCAAATGTGGATCCGCATCCACGGCCTTGATCTCAGCCCCCCGAAACCAGCGCGCCAGCCACACCACCAGATTCCCCGGTCCGCACCCCACCTCCAACAGTTTCAACTGCCTCACATCAATCCCGCGTTCCCGGCAATACCGCACAATCCACTGCTTCCATACCCGATACACCAACGCGTATTTGCAGTCCAGTACCCACTGTACGAACCCACTTCGCCGCCTCGGCAGATACGGCGACACTACTCCATTCATACTACTCATGCCACCCACAGTAATAAGCTCGCCCTTTCAGAAAATCATAGCCAACAGCAGTGAAGTCAGCTCCACTTTGTTTCTCATAATAATAACCCTGATCCAACACAACCCAGCAATTTTCCTGATCGATCACTGATAAATCAATTTCCGATTGGTTGATTAGATTCCCTACCCAAGTATACCGTTTTATCGTGAATGGCTCCGTAATTTCAGACACCTTCCAGAATCTGCTTTTGGCTAATTCCAGAAAGTCCTCTTTCTGAATATCAAATTCATAGGCAGTCATATCTCGAATAAAATGATAGGAAATATTTGAAGCCGTCTCAGGCAACCAGTTTACCCGATCCACATGTTCGGCAAACCGAATATCCTCACCCACAAGATGACCGGCAAGAAAACCCGAAAAAGCTAAAACAGCATAGAACGCCCAGATCAATCGATATCTTCTGGGTTTACAGATGATCGAATATGCGCAATCACGAACACCATCACCCTGCTCAAGTTTAACTGTCCACCTCAAATTGACAATAATACAAAATAAAGCATAAGCAAAGACCCCGATAAACCATAAACCAATGTTCCTTAAGTAGTATATCAGGTAATCAATACTGAACCCTTCATCACGAATGCCCTCAATCAAATTAGAAACAAAAGCAAAAATACTAAAGACCGCAATAATAATATAAATCCGGTTAGCAAATCGAGCCGGGTCAGGATTGCGCCGATGAATACTGTCAAACTGTTTCGTGGCCAGAATAATCATCACCGGGATAATAATTAAAGATCCGCAAAGAACAAATACATTACTCATCTTCCCGGATTCATAAGCACT
The DNA here is from genome assembly GCA_963663965.2 of Sedimentisphaerales bacterium. Classification (GTDB taxonomy): domain Bacteria; phylum Planctomycetota; class Phycisphaerae; order Sedimentisphaerales; family SM23-30. The sequence goes on along the minus strand of CAXXFK010000028.1, from coordinate 169,569 downwards.
TCCCCAGACCAGAATCCCGCACAAAACCATTACGATCACGCCATTACATAAGACCAGCCAATGTGGTTTTATTGCCTTATCACTTTCTTCATCCAGTGCCATTTTATCTCCTCTTATAACCAATCACCTCTTCAAATTCATCCATCGTCCGCCCCGCAATCTCCTCCGGCCGATACAACTCAATCGCCGCTTCTTCCGCGTTTTCGCTCAATTGTTCATAGACCGCCGGCTCACTGAAAATCGACCGGATCGCCTGCGCCGTTGCCATGCCATCCAGCGGCACAACCCGCCCGGCATGCCGCCGCCGCACATCACGCGCGATTCCGCATCGTCCCGACACCACTACCGGCAATCCCAGCGCCATCGCTTCAGCCGTTGCGTTTGAAAAATTCTCATGCGCGCTGGTCATCACAAACAGGTCCGCGCCGAAATATTCCGCCAGCAAATCCTCTTCCGTGCGTATCCCGGACCAGATCACCTGCTCCGCCACGCCGATCCTGGCCGCATACCCTTTCATCTCCAGCAGATAGTCCGCCTGGTCATCACCAACCACAACCAGAGACAACCTCACCCCAGGTCCGCACCACCGCCTCCAGCGCGTCCAATAAAATATCCAACCGCTTCACCGGATCCGGCCGCACCACTGTCAGCACCACCGGCATATCATCTTCCAGTCGCCAGCGTTGCCGCGCCGTCTGACGCAACGCCTCCTGTCGCGTCTCATCCACCTCAAACAGCGTCTCATCCAGCGGATTCGCCACCACATACGACCGATGCGGCCCCAACGTCCGGCCGGCCAGCCGCTGCTCATAATCCGTGGTATAATGGATCGTCGCCGCGTACCGCAAACAGTCATTAAAAAACAGCTTGCGAAACAGCCATTTTCGTAACGGCCGCTCCGACAGTGTCGAAGGGTGCAGCGACCCGCGCGGCGCCACCACATAGGGCACACCCGCCCGGCGCGCGATCCGCGCCGCCTCGATCCCCAGCCATTGCCACGCCGCCGCGATATAAATCAGATCGAACTCACCCACCGTTCGTTGCAAATGTTCCGTCAATGCCGGCGCGTGAAACACCTGGTCGAACAAGGCCGGAAAATACCACACCGTCACCCCCCCCTCGATCCACCGGCTGACGCACAGCCATATCCAGCGTCCCGCCGGCGCCATTCAGATTCGTCGTATAGACCGTCACATCCACTCCTTCACTCGCCAATGCCCGGCACAACCGCCCGCCTGATCGCGCCACCCCGCCAAAGGCCCAGGCCGGTTCATATCCCGGAAAGATCGCCAGTACTTTCATCTTAAACTCCTTGCTTTCGTGTTATCATTCAAGAATGCCAATCATGTTGTCACGACCTCCATTTCTCTCCATCCCTTATTGATGTCTGATTCGCTTTACAACCTCCGACACATCATAAACCACAATTTGCCTCGTCCCATCCATCAACGTATCGATACAGATCCGGTTCCCCGCCAGATCCCATCTCGGATGCAAATCGCATCGATACCCTTTTTCCATAAATGCTTCCGGACAATAAAACGTTCCCAGTTCAACCAGTCGTCTGGTCCGCAAATCACCCAGCAGCAGTTTCTGTCCGACCCCCTTTTTCGGATAAGTATCTGTCACAAACAGATTCTCATCGCCCGGCCGAAACGTACAATGACCATCCTCATTCAACGGGATCGTCATCTCAACCGCTTTGTTGCGATCTGTGTCGTTAAACAGGGTATAGCCAAACCCGCTCACACTCGACCGCGCCTGCCGCACCATAACCCACTCTCCCCAACTTACGATTCAACAGCAACACCGGTGTCAACAGCCTGCGTATCCAGCCATCCCGCGCCCGCAGTTTTGACCAGGTGTTCTGCTGCCGGCACCAGTACAATACCTGGTGATCGTTCCGCCAGCAGCCATGCGAATAACACCCCGAATCCGGATACAAATACAACCCGCCGCCCTCGCTGTCCATGGTAAATAACCGTGTCCACCACCCGCCGCCCGGCCGCGTCCAGCGATGATAAAACGCCACCCGCTTCCCATCCGGACTGAACATCAGATGCTCAAGATAATGATCCCCTTCCGGCATACTCGCCATCGGCCCAAACGCCATCAAGTCCCGGGTCGATATCAGCATCCGGCTCTGGTCGCTTTCCAGATCCACCCACTCAATCCCATCTCCTTCCGGCGCCTGCCCTTTCCGGGATTCATCTTCAATCTGGCTATAAGCATAGCTCGCCCGCGCCCAGTACAACCGCCGGAAATCCAGCGTCACCGCCGCCTTACCATCCCCCCCGTACATGATACACCGGCCGGCAAAGTACCCGCCGACTGCCATCAACCAGATCCAGGACCACCGCCCGGTACTCCCCATCCACCAGATCATTATAAATAATCCGCCTCCGCGAAATCCGGCCCCAGCCATTGCAGCATGGCCCCCTGCTGCCAGTGTAAAACACCGCGTCTCGGCCAGCGCCGTATACTCTCCCGTATCCAGGGTCATACCGGCCTATTTCCGCCCGATCCTCCACCCCCGGCAGCCGCCCGTCAAAATCCACCCGGTGACACAACAGCGACCGGCCATCCGCCCCGATCGGCGATTTGTCATAATAACCAAAAAAATGCCGCATCGGCCCCCGCGTCCGAAAACACCTCACGCACCCCCTCCGCCAACACCGCCGGGCTTTCCACCGACACACATTGACTATAAGACGCAAAATTCTGCGTCTTATGACAACAAAACATCTCAAACGATCTCTTATCTGCCATATTACTGATACATTTTCATCTTAAAAGTTTTTTCAACCATCGAAACATTCAATACAACATATCTATTTTATTTACAAATAATTAAGAAAAAAATGGTAAAACCACTGAATATTTACGTCCAATAACCAATCTTGATGATTTTTCTTGGCAAATTTTCCCTATTTTAACAAAACAGATTGATTTATGTAGTATTTTAATGACGACATCACTAAAATACTACATATGTATATCAGAAGAATGATAACAAATAAACTGCTTAAACTAGTTAAGACCTTCCCGGCCGTAGTCATTACAGGCGCAAGACAGGTCGGAAAAAGCACCCTGGTTCGAAACTCATTTCCTGATGCCGACATGTTGGTTTTCGATCCGGTCATCGATATTGAAAACGCCAGACAGGATCCTGAACTCTTTCTGGATAATCACCTTAAAAAGCCATTAATCCTCGATGAAATTCAATACGCCCCAGAGTTGGTCCCGGCTCTCAAACGGCGTATCGATCAGAATAGAATTTCCGGGCAATATATTTTAAACCGGTTCACAACAATGGAGTGTCCTGAAATCAATTGCCGAAAGTCTGGCAGGCCGGGCAGTTTTTATCGATCTGGAAGGTTTCAGTCTTTCCGAAATGACACCAAACCCATATCGAGAAATCCTGGCTGGAACTCTGGTTGACTCAGCCTGAACAAATTATTAGAAGCCAAACCAGAACGCCTGAATAATGACATACCTCTTTATGAAATCATCTGGCGGGGTTTTTTGCCTGAAGCGCGCTTTCTCCCTTTGGAAACAATAGGTGAATTTCATTATGCCTATCTTCGAACTTATATCGAACGGGATGTCCGGCTTCTAGCTGATGTCTCGGACTGGCAGCAATTTGGCCGTTTCGTCCGTTTAACCGCTGCACTCACGGCCCAGGAAATCAATTACAGTCAACTGGGACGCGAATTGGGTTTGAATCCCCAAACCTCAAAAACGCTGGCTTAATATGCTGACGGGCCACTTTCCAGTGGTTTGAAATACCGGCGTACTCCGGCAATACTATCAAGCGAATCACCGGCAAGCCCAAAGGCTTTATTGCCGATACCGGCATTGCCTGTTCAGCTCAGGCTATATCATCTCCGCAAGCAGTCCCATCCCATCCGCTCTGGGGAGCGTTATTCGAAACCGCTGTCGTCAGCGAAATTCGTAAACAGTGTTCCACAATGTCCATGCCGCCAATCATGTACCATTGGCGAACGATTCGACAAGCCGAAGTGGATATAATCCTGGAAAGAGACGGAGTTTTTTATCCAATTGAAATCAAGTCAAAAAGCCGGCTGACTCGTCAGGACACCAGCGGCCTTACCGCTTTCAGAAATACGTATCCTCAATTAAATATCGCCAAAGGGATAGTCATCGCTCCTACTGACAAAATTTTGCCACTATCAGAAAATGACTATGCGATCCCCTGGGATATATTTATCAAACCTTAACAACACCTCTTGAATATACCATAAACGATTAATACCGACGGCTTAGCCGTGAAATAACTTTTTACGAGTAAAAACTCAGCTTGCCGGCGATCAGGCATTTCATTACCCGATGGGTCTACCTGAAAAATACAAGAAGAAGTCCCTACAACGCCGCTTCCAATGCGTCCAGTTCCTTCCGCAACCCTTCAACATCATGCTTCGGCTGCGGATACCGCATATCCAGCCCTTCCAGTGTCTCTTTAATAATCTCCGATACCACCAGGTTGCGATACCATTTCTTATTCGCCGGCACAATAAACCACGGTGCGTGTTTTGTCGAACATTTTTCCAGCGCCGCCTCGAATGCTTTCATGTAATCCTTCCAGTATTGATGCTCCTGAAAATCGCCCGGCGACAGTTTCCAGTGTTTCTCCGGCTGATCCACCCGATCCCGAAACCGCTTCAACTGCTCTTCCGGACTGATATGCAGATAGAATTTCAATAGATGGCACACCACTCTCAGTCAAAGTTTTTTCAAAATCATTGATCTGATCGTACCGCTTCGACCAGACCTCTTTCTCGACCAGATCATGCACCCGGACAATCAGCACATCTTCATAATGCGACCGGTTAAAAATACCGATTTCGCCCCGCTTCGGGACATTGTGATGGATCCGCCATAAAAAGTCATGACTTGCCTCCACCTCGTTCGGCGCCTTAAACGATGACACCCGACACCCTTGCGGGTTCAGCATCCCCATCACATGCCGGATCGTGCCATCCTTACCGCCCGCGTCCATCGCCTGTAAAATAACCAACAGCGACCGCTTATTCTCGGCATACAACAGATACTGCAACTCAGCCAGCCGTTTGGCGTTTTTTTCTACGGCTTCTTTCGCCCCCTTCTTATCTTTAAGATCCCGCGTGTCGCCCGGATCCCACTGCGATAAATCCACCTTGCTATCCGGTTTCACCCGGTACTGATCATAGTAATTCATGATTGGCTCCTATGTATCATTTTTAACTTTCGGTTTTAATTCTGCCAGCACACTCCCGCCCGCCAGCATCACCGTCAACTCCGGCAGACATTTAAACAGCCAATACCGCACCCGCCGCATCAACCGGTGATGCCACCCCCCGGCCATTCGTACACTCTCCCTGGTCGCCCCGGTAAATTGATACCGCTCGATCCGGCATCCGCATACCTCAAACAAAATCCTTGCCGTCGTCCACGAAAAGAAGTGAATATGACGGAACCGTTCGAATGACCGGCTGGGCCGCTTCATAAGCAAATGAGCCCAGCTCTGCTCCAACGGCAGATGCACGATCACCCGCTCCGCCTTTTCGCATACCTGACGCAAAAATTCATAAGGATTTTCCACATGCTCCAGGACATCCAGCAAAAAAACCGCATCCAATCGCTCCGCCGGCGCGTCGGCAGAACCCAGTTCAAACTGAAGACGCGGGTTATCAGCGCTGTCCTCCCGGGCCATGGCAATCGCGTTCGGGGCGATATCATAACCGGTCAACTGATAATCACAACCATTTCGATCCAGTTCCTCCGCTAATGGCAGCAGAAACGAACCATTGCCGCATCCGATCTCAGCGCCCTTAAAACCCGGCTGGAAAAACGCCTGGACATCGCCCAGCATCTCCATAACCAAGCGCACTTTATAGGTTGATCGATAGCCACGCCGCTGGGACCACCAGCCGCCATCGGTATAATACGAGGCAGCGCCGGTTGCCTCCGTGGTACTTGAGCTATCTCGAGTAACTTCGCGGACCTCTCCGCCATGATTCTGCCTGGTTGATACCACTGCCATAATTGTCTCCCGCATGATCGATTAGGGGCTGTAAATAAATAAATGCTGCAATTTATCGCCCAGCTTGTCGTCAGATTCAGTCGCGCCGATTGAGCAAAACCGCAGGCATAGCTGTTCTATGTCGAGGATTTTGCGATTGAGAAGCGGCTGAAGATGGCGGCAAGATGGGATGAGAAATGCAGTATTTATTTATTGACGGTCCCTTAGCTCATGCCCGGATTTTGTTTGTTGTTTCCTGCCGTTCTGGATATAAGCGACAGCCTGCTCCACGCCCGCCACATCCGCCGCCAGACACCACTCCTCGCTGATCCGCGATGATGCTTCCCCCATCCGCCGCCGCATGATGCTACAACTGAAGAATATTTTACAGCAGGTGTTAAACGAGAATATAACTTCACAGATACAGTCTATGGAGTGGCAGATGCAAATTATAAAACTGACCATATAGCTGATCTTGATCAAAGAATTATAGGTACATTAGGTTTAGGTAAAAGATTCTACAAAAAGAAAGATTTTACTCTAAATGGAGACCTTGGTATATCAGAACTACATGAGAAATATGTTGTAGAAGATGTTGCAGAGACAAGTGATGAACTATCATTAAGGCTTGCATATAACCTTAAATGGCAAATCAATACCAAACTAAGCTTCAAGAACTCACTTGAGTACTACCCTAGCTCTAATGAATTCTCAGATTATTATCTGACAGCTAATTCTGAATTTCGTTATCGTTTCAACGAGATGATATATGGCAGTTTCAAAACAATATTCGATTACGATGCGTCACCTGCAGAAGGAAGCGGTTCAACCGATACAAAACATATACTTGGACTAGGAGTAGACTTTTAGAGTTCAAATAAGAAACCACATTCCCCAAATATGAATAAAAAATATTCCACAACTGCCGAAACATTTGACTGTTTCGGCAGTTTTTTATTACCTTGAAGTCAATTCCTCGTAACTCCATTTCCCAAAGCTATTTATCATTTGCATTTCAATATATCAAACCATTATAATCTAGCGGATGAGCAGCATTGAAAATGAGAAAGGTATAAATAAGTCAGACGCTAATAAAAAAACAACCGGAACCATATTTGATATTAAAAGATATGCAATCAACGATGGACCGGGGATAAGGACAACTTTTTTTCTAAAAGGATGTCCATTAAATTGCCAGTGGTGTCACAACCCTGAGAGCATCAGCTTTAAGCCGGAACTGACTTTTCGTAAAGGCTTTTGCATAAATTGCAAAAGCTGTGCATCTATATGCCCATCTGAAAGTATGACAGATTCAGTACACGATGCCAAGCCTTTTGAATATATAAAAGAGACCTGTACTGCCTGTGGCAATTGTGCAGATATCTGTCCTACACAGGCTCTGGCTATTACAGGTAGAAAAGTTTCTGTTGATGATGTTTTGTTTGAAGCAGAAAAGGATAAAATGTTCTACGATAACTCTGGCGGAGGTGTGACATTTTCCGGCGGAGAACCGCTGGCCCAACCCAAATTTCTTGCCAGCTGTTTGTCAGCGTTAAAAGATAAAGGTATTCACTGTACGGTAGATACTTCATGTTATACAACAGCTGAAGTGATCGCCGAAATTATACCACTTGCCGACCTGTTCCTATGCGATGTAAAGCATATGAACAGCGAAATACATAAAAAAGTAACCGGCGTGGAAAATAAAATTATTTTCGAAAATATTTCCACAATTTCAAATGCCGGCAAGCCTATAATAATCCGGACTCCCCTGATTCCAGGTATAAACGATGATCAGGACAATATTGAAAAGACAAAGGAATTTGCCAGCTCAATAAAGACCCTGATAGGTATCGATTTCCTACCTTATAATTCGGGCGGTCAGGAAAAAAAAGCAATATTGATATAAAAAAAGAATTTGTACGTGTGGAGTATTGTTATGATAAATGAAAGAGTAGATAGACTTCGTACCCAATCAGTTGAAACTGAGCCATATATCTGTCCTGAGCGTGCTCAAATAGTTACAGAATATTACAAAGAGCACGAAGGAACGCTTCCTCCTGCCCTGCTAAGAGCTGGAAACTTCCTGAATCTTATGCAGAAAAAGACAGTCTGTATTGGTGAATATGAATTGATCGTTGGTGAAAGAGGCAGCGCACCGAGAGCAGTTTCAACTTACCCGGAACTCTGTTGCCACGATATAGCAGATCTGGAAGTACTTAATACAAGAATTAAGAATCCATTCAGAGTTAATACTGATACTATTAGCATTTATCAGGACACAATAATCCCTTTCTGGGCAGATAAAGGCAAAACCATCCGTGAAAAAGTTTTTGCCGCTATGACTCCAAAATGGAAAGAAGCTTTCGAAGCCGGCATCTATACAGAGTTTATGGAGCAACGCAGCCCAGGACACGCTATTTCTGACGATAAGATTTACAGACTGGGGATGCTGGACCTTAAAAATAAGATCGCGGCAGCTCGTGAAAAGCTAGACATCAACGATCCGGCAGACAAAGAAAAGGATATTGAACTGCAGGCTATGGATATCTCAGCAGATGCTATCATGACATTTGCCAGCAGATACTCACAGAAAGCTGCTGAGTTGGCGACGGCCGAAACCGACCCTCAGCGTAAAGATGAACTCCAGAAAATAGCTGAAATATGTGCTCATGTGCCGGCTAACCCACCAAGAAATTTTCATGAAGCCCTGCAGATGTACTGGTTTATCCACCTGGGTGTGATCTCAGAAACCAATCCATGGGACTCATACAACCCAGGCCGTCTGGATCGCCATTTATACCCATTCTACAAGTCGGATATTGAAAGCGGCATACTTACTGAAGAAAAAGCACGCGAACTTCTGCAGTGTTTCTGGGTTAAATTTAACAATCACCCTTCCCCACCAAAAGTAGGTGTTACCGAAGAACAAAGCGCTACCTATACCGACTTCTCCCTTATTAATGTCGGAGGTCTGGACAAAGAGGGAAACGATTGCGTAAACGATATATCATTTATGGTACTCGATACCGTCAAGGAAATGAAGCTTACCCAGCCTAGCTCATGTATCCAGCTTAGCAAGCTCAACCCGGATAGCTTCCTTAAACGGGCATGTGAAGTTATCAAAATAGGTATCGGCCAGCCATCATGCTTTAACTCTGAAACAATTGTTCAGGAACAGCTCAATCACGGTAAAACAATTGAAGATGCTCGTGACGGCGGGCCAAGCGGCTGTGTTGAAACAAGTGCCTTTGGTAAAGAAAGCTGTACTCTAACCGGCTATATGAACTGGCCCAAGATACTGGAACTGGTACTCAACAATGGTGTAGATCCAAATACAGGTATTCAGCTTGGCTTACAGACAGGTGATCCTGACAACTTCACCAGCTATGAACAACTGCTTGAAGCATATAAAAAGCAAATGCAGTTTTTCGTTGATGTAAAGATAGAAGGCAACAGCACCATTGAAAGAATATATGCAGAAAACTACCCGGTACCATATATGTCACTGCTGGTGGATGACTGTATTGATAAAGGGCTTGACTACCATAATGGTGGCCCTCGCTATAATATGTCTTATATTCAGGGTGTTGGACTTGGCATTGCAACTGACTGCTTCAGTGCCATTAAGACTCATATCTTTGAAGACAAAAAATGGACTATGGCTGAACTGAGAAAAGCACTCTCAGAGGATTTCGAAGGTAACGAGATCATGAGACAGACGCTGCTCAATAAAACTCCTTGCTATGGTAATGATGATGCGGAAGCAGATTCTATTACCCAGGACCTGTTTGAAGTTTATTACAATGCCTTCAATGGCAGGCCTAATACAAAAGGCGGCAAATACGGCGTTAACCTGCTGCCAACAACCTGTCACATCTACTTTGGCGAAGTTACCGGTGCCCTGCCAAATGGCCGTAAGGCTGGCGTAGCACTTTCTGACGGCATATCGCCAACCCAGGGATCTGACAGGCAAGGACCTACAGCTGTAATTAAATCAGCGGCCAGGATTGACCACTGTAGAACTGGCGGCACCCTGCTGAATATGAAGTTCAGTCCACAGATATTTGAAAATGGCAATATCGAAAAACTTATGCCTTTGATCAGAAGCTATTTCCAGATGAAAGGTCACCATATTCAATTTAATGTGATCAATGCAGAAACACTAAGAAAGGCACAAAAAAGTCCAGACCAGTATCGCGATCTGATTGTCAGAGTTGCCGGCTATAGTGACTACTTTGTCGGACTTGGCGAAGGTCTGCAAAATGAGATCATCATGAGAACAGAACAACAGACACTTTAAAACTGCATCTTTATTACTACAAAAAAAAGTCCCTGCCAAAAACAGGGACTTTTTCATTTTAAAGCTATAAACTAGTTAAATTGCCAGAAATTAGCAGATGTTAGTATGCCTACTTATCCATATCTAAAGCAAGCTTCAGTACCTGGTCTGCATTTTTCACAAAATGGAAGATCAGGGACTTAGTGACCTCTTTCGGCACTTCAGCCAGGTCCTTTTTATTCCGCTCTGGCAAGATCACAGTTTTGATACCAGCTTCTTTAGCGGCCAGCAGTTTTTCCTTTAAGCCGCCGATTGGCATAGCAAGTCCTCGTAGTGTTATCTCACCTGTCATGGCAACATCGCTGCGAACAGGTATTCCGGTAAGCAAAGAAGCAATAGAAGTAAACATAGCTAAACCAGCCGATGGCCCATCCTTTGGCACCGCGCCAGCCGGCACATGCACATGGATGTCTCTACGGTCCATTGTCTCTGTATCGCATAGAATATCCTTAAGTGTAGCAAATGGCTCAACTCTTCTGGCCTTGGCATCCAGTGCCATACTCTTAAGGAAACTCAAAGCTGCACGAGCAGACTCTTTCATGACATCGCCAAGCTGTCCGGTAAGTATCAGCTGACCTTTACCCGGCAACAAGGTAGACTCGATAAATAATATCTCACCACCAACCGGAGTGTATGCAAGCCCGGTACAAACACCAGGAGTACTGGTACGCAGGGCAACTTCTGATTCGTAGCGTTCCGGGCCAAGAATATCTGCAATATGGCGTATGCCGATCTTAGCAGACTTTCTCTTCTCTTCAGCTATCTCAGCAGCAACCGAACGACAGACGGTCGCAATCTCTCTCTCAAGGTTACGCACACCAGACTCCCTGGTATACTTATCAATAACTTTCTCAAGAGCCTCATCCTTAATGTCAAAGGTCTTGTCATTCAGACCATTTTCCTTCATCTGACGAGGAACCAGATACTTTCTGGCGATATTAAGTTTTTCCTGTGCTGTATAGCCAGGTATATAAATAACTTCAAGCCTGTCCTTTAGAGCGTGCGGAACAGCTTCCATATAGTTTGCTGTTCCAATGAACATAACACGCGACAGGTCAAAAGGCTGATCGATAAAGTGATCTGTAAATGTATTATTCTGCTGCGGGTCGAGTACCTCCAGCAGAGCAGATGCCGGGTCACCCCTGAAATCAGCTCCGATCTTATCCAGCTCATCCAGCATAAATACCGGATTATTACTACCGCACTTACGAATCTCCTGCATTATCCTGCCCGGCAGAGAACCAATATATGTCCTTCTATGTCCACGAATATCTGCTTCATCTCTTATGCCGCCAAGCGACATTCTAATGAATTTTCGCCCCATACTCTTGGCAATACTCTGGCCAAGAGATGTTTTACCAACACCTGGAGGGCCGGCAAAACAAAGAATAGGACTTCTTCCTTCCGGATTAAGCTTGCGCACGGCCAGAAATTCTAAGATACGTTTCTTTACCTTATGCAGTCCAAAATGGTCGGCATTCAGAACACGTCTGGCCCTGGTAATATTCAAATTATCTTCGGTGCTCTCTGACCAAGGCAATTCACACAGCCATTCCAAATAATTACTTAAAACGCTGAACTCTGGGCTCATCACCGGTATCTGGCGTAATCTCTGAAGCTCACGTTCTGCTTCCTGTTCAACCTTCTGAGGCATACAGGCAGTACGGATCTTTTCTTCCAGCTCAATAACCTCTGAAGAGCTGCCATCATCCTGTCCCAGCTCTTTCTGAATAGCTTTTAACTGCTCCTGCAGATAATATTCACGCTGGTTCTTGTCGATCGCCTGATGAACCTTGCTCTGGATCTTCTCACTCAGTTCCAGCATCTCCAGCTGGTTTGCCATAGCGACAGAAAGTTTATTAAGCCTGGACTTGATTTCGATTGCTTCCAATACCCCCTGTTTCTCTTCCTGAGAGAAATGGATATTACCCGCCAGAAAATCGGCCAATGGCCCTGGATCATCAATATTCTGCATAATAACCTGAACTTCTTCCGGAATATTAGGCGATAGCTGCAGAATTCTCTCAGCCATATTATTGACATTATTTATCTGGGCTTCCAGTTCCAATGACTTATCATTTCTCTTTGGCGGCAATGGTTCAATTTCAGCCTGAAGATAAGGCTCGCTGGTAATCCAGTTTTTGACCCTGAATCTCATCAGACCATGAACTACTACTGTCTTATTACCATCCGGCATATTGATAGTTTTTAATACAGCCACAATTGTACCAACAGCATAGACATCATCAAAGCCGGGATTGTCAATATCAGGATCAACCTGAGTAACGACAGCAAAAACCTTATCGGTACCAGGTTGTGCATCAAGTTCTTTGAGCAATGCCTGACTTTGCGGCCTGCCTACCCCCAACGGCACGACTATGCCCGGAAACAGAACAACATTTCGCAATGCCATAATACCAATTCGAGATGGAATAACATATCTGTGGATATCATCTATATGATCATCTACGCCGCTTTCTGCATTTTCTTTATCTTCGTTTTTCTTTGCAGCAAGAGACATATCTTTTTTCACTACAACTGCAGTGATATTACCATTTTCGATAACATTTTTAGAAATATCAACATCTTCAATATCACTATCTGAAGTGTCAACCTGACATGTCATATTAAAAATATCAAAATCTGGTTCTTTTTTCACAGATCCCTGGTTAGTTTCAGAATCTTTCTTAGCGGCATCTGCCTCAATGGCAGGTTCAGTCGCATCAGATACTTCTATTTCTGACTTTTCCGCAGGTTGTTCTTTCTTTTTTATACGTTTTTGTGTTTTCTTTTCAGCCATAATATATATAAATAATTAGAAATAAATAACTTACACTAGCACACATTCATAATTATACTTAAAGCAAATACCGTACCATACCGTTTTGTATAATCATATATCTTATATTTCTACTTAATTAGTATCGGTCAGGTTCAGTATTCAACTTAAACTACATAAAACTGCTATAAACCTTGATTTGAAATATAGATAAAATATAATATCAGGTATATTAACCACTAAAAGGATTGCGGTGTAATATTATGGACCATATATTAAAAAAAACATTATCAACCAGCTGTTTCCAGCTATCATTTTACCTTATGTTATTTCTCTCATTTAATATCTGTTTCGGGCAGGTATCTCAACCACCATTAGAAATACTATTGAAATACCAGGCAGATAAACTAAACAGCACTCCCGGCGATCTGGCAACAATAGATTACTGTAAAAGCCTTCTGGAAGACAAAAGCCGTAACGTTCAATACATGCTTAACCATATTCCAAAAGTTGACAAAGATACAGCTGTTACACTCTATAACAATGGCATTGAAATATCAATCACAGCAAAGTCTGGCATTGTTTTTAACTGGGTCCCCAACGGTCAAATTGAAAAAACTGTAGTTGATAGAACTGGAATGATGCCAAGGAACAAACAGGTAACCCTTGTCCTCTCCAAAGGATTCTGGATAAGCAGGACAGAGATAACACTGGGACAATATCTTGATTATCTGAACAACACTAAGAACTTTAACCCTAAAGTTACTAATATATCGGAAATTGAGCCTGAAACCAGACCATTGATCTTAGACAATTACAATTGCTACCAATTAAGTGAAGATTATACATTTAATGACCTTGATAAACCTGTGGTAATGGTCAACTATGACGATATATTGAAGTTCTGTAAATGGCTTAGCGACTTTGATGGTATCAGATATAGCTTGCCAACTGAACTACAATGGGAAATAGCCTCCAGAGGAGCCTCTGAATTCGATAAATGGTTCTTTGGGACAGAGCAAACCATGCTGCAGGATTTCGCCTGGTATAACAATAGATATATGCTGAGTTCACAAAAGGTTGGCAGCAAAAAGCCAAACCTATATGGCCTGTATGACATGTATGGCAATGCCTGGGAATGGTGCAAAGACTGGTATAAAGCCGAGCCATGGCCCCCTATTAGCATTATCCAAGACCCGGCCGGACCTGAAGTGGGTGGTAGCAGAGTTATCAAAGGCGGAAGCTGGCAAAGTGGTCCAGAACAATGCACATCTGATTATAGAAGCAATGCCAGCCCAATACTAAGAGACAAAACCATCGGCTTTAGAATAGTCATTTCTGAATAAATAATGCCGATATTCACAGATTCTTAATACAAATGTTGAGATATACGGCAATTCATTATATCATTATACCCGATGGACCTATTTAATAACGCTGAACAAAAGAATATAAACGCAGCCATGCCCTTGTCGGTAAGAATGCGTCCAGAAACAATTGAGCAGATTTCAGGCCAAAGCCATTTCCTGGCTCCCGGCAAACTGCTTTGGAGAATGCTGAAAGCAGACCGGCTAAGCAGCCTTATCTTCTATGGACCGCCCGGTACCGGTAAGACCACCCTGGCATATGTAATAGCCAGGCAAAGCTCAGCTGAATTTGTCGCCAAAAATGCAATCTCGGCTACTGTGGAAGAAATAAGAGCAGTCTGCAGAGAAGCTCACGACAGGCTTGCGGCAGAAGGAAAAAGAACTGTACTACTTCTGGATGAGATCCATAGATTCAATAGAGCTCGTCAGGATGTACTGCTGGCCGACGTTGAAAATGGCACAATAATCCTTATTGGTGCCACAACTGAAAACCCATTTTTCTCTGTTAATTCTGCTCTTGTAAGCAGGAGCACTCTTTTTGAGTTTGAGCTGCTAAATGAAAATGATATAAAGAACATTCTCAAAAATTCCCTATCTGATAAAGATAGAGGATTAGGTAAGTATAACGCTGAGATAACAGATGAAGCCCTGGAGTTTTTCGCAATTCGCTGCGATGGTGATGCTCGTAAGGCTCTCAACGCACTGGAAGTTGCAGTTATAAGTCAGAGTGCATTTGAACCTGACAAAAAGATCACAATCGACCTTGAGATGGCAGCTGAATCTATCCAGAAAAAATCACTTATCTCTGACCGAAGCGGTGACAGCCATTACGACCTGGCAAGTGCCCTGCAAAAATCAATGCGTGGCAGCGACCCTGATGCCACAGTATACTGGCTTGCCAGACTTATTGCAGGCGGCGAAGACCCTCGTTTCATTGCCCGCAGGATCTGCGTATGTGCCGCTGAAGATGTTGGCAATGCCGACCCAACCGCTACAATTCTCGCAGCCTCAGCCGCCCAGATAGCCGACTTTGTCGGTTTCCCGGAAGCACAACTCCCGCTGGCTCAAGCAGCCATATATATAGCCTGCGCCCCGAAAAGCAATGCCAGCAGCAGTGCTATTATGACTGCGGTCCAAGATGTACAAAAAGGCAGAACCGGACAGGTACCAGCCCACCTTAAAGATTCCCATTATAGTGGTGCAAAAAAACTCGGCCGGGGTCTGGATTACAAATACCCTCACTCTTACCCTGGAAACTATGTAGTACAGCAGTATCTGCCTGACAATGTCAATCAGAAATACTATATTCCATCGCAAAATGGCAGAGAGAGCAAAATAGCAGAATATCTGCAGAAACTGGAAGAGTATATCAGTCAGTCTAAAAGACAAAAAGATAAGTAAATTATCCTACATCTCCGGTACAGAGAAAACAATTCACCTAACCTAAATGCGCATAAAAAAAAGCCAGATGAAAGTCACCTGGCCATTTTTCTTGAATTACTCGCTATTAGCAGAATCTTCTTCTTGCCAAGCCTAGAGCACCAAAAGCCAGAATAGAAACAGTGGCTGGTTCTGGAACCATAGGAGTGAATACTACATCAGGTCTAGAAGTTGTACCATAACTAGTTAACGGTACATCTCCAATTGTATAGCAGAACTGAAGTGTTTCATACTGTGACAATACGCCTGAACCGAATACTATTTCAGTATCAGAGAAGCTAGTCACAGTGAATACATCGCCTGCTACAGTAATTGAAGACTCTACAAATGCACCGTCAGAATCTAGGGTCAGAGTAAATCCAATCCAGCTATCTGAGCCGTAATTTGTATAAGTTTCACAACTGCTGTAATTTCCTGTGGCAGAGTCGCTAGACCCTGTAATAGCTGCAGCATTTAAGCCGGAGCTTATTGCTAAAAGTAAAACTGTTACAAGTGAAAGTAATCTCATATTGAATCTCCATTTTCCTTACTTTAGAATTACTTTACTGAAAAGTCACTTGCTATCACAAGTAATCTCCCAATATTATTTAATACTTACGAACGACTAAGCAATTTCTGTTATAGATCTTATACTTTAATAATAGGGTATTTCACCTCTAAATCCAAATTAATAAAACATTAATCTGCAAAAAAAGAAAAACACATTATAACCTATTATAAATCAAGAACATATAAACTACATTTTTGATATTTTTTTCACGTTGTACAGTAAATTAACACTTATTTTTATCAAAGTTTACCCATATTACAACATTATCGTCAAAAAAAATATGGACGAATACCGGAACCTAAACTCAAAATTAAGGATATATTCTGCCCATCATTCTTGGATAAGCAATACATTCCCTGATATGCTTGACACCTGTAATCCAGGCAACAGTTCTCTCTATTCCCAGACCGAATCCGCCGTGAGGCACAGATCCGTACTTTCTCAGGTCAAGGTACCATTGATAGTCATCGACATTATATCCAAGGGACTTAACTCTAGCTAAAAGAGAATCATAACTTTCTTCTCGCATCGAACCGCCAATGATCTCACCATACCCTTGAGGTGCGAGGCAATCATAATTCAGTACCACAGATGGATCTTCTGGATCCGGCTTCATGTAGAATGCCTTTACCTCTTTAGGGTACCTGTGCACAAATACAGGATTCTCAAACTGCATTGATATAATAGTTTCATCTGACCCTCCTAAGTCCTTACCCCATCTAAAATTAGCCGCAAGTTCTTTATGCTTTGGTATATTTACAAGCTGCTCTTCAATATCAGTCAGTAGCTCTTTTCCTTCAGCTATCTGTCTGGTAAGATTATCGATCTTCCACTGCTTTCCGCCCTGCTGAAGTTCCTTATCCCATGAATCCAGATCTTCACGCAGCTTTTGGGCTTCTTTCTGCTTTTCCTCTAATTGCGAATCCATCCATTGTGCAACTTTATCGCTATGCAGCATATCAACCGCTTCTTTATAGCTTAACCGGTTAAATGGCGGCTTGATCTTTTCCAGATCAGTTACATCCCTACCTAAAATATCCAGCTCATGCTTACAATTTTCCAGTGAAGCATTAACAATAGCACACAGCAAGCCTTCTCCAACAGCCATAAGATCATTCAGGTCAATATAGCACATTTCTGGCTCTACCATCCAGAATTCGGTAAGATGTCTTCTGGTCTTACTCTTTTCAGCCCTAAAGGTAGGTCCAAAACAATACGCTTTACCAAGACTCATAGCCGCTGCCTCAAGGTAAAGCTGCCCTGTTTGGCTTAAAGCTACCTCTTCGCCAAAATAATCAACATTGAATAAATTCTGTTCACCTTCACCGGCGGCCGGTGAAAAAATAGGAGTATCTACAAGTATGAAGCCATTACCGTTAAAATAATTCCTAATAGCATCAATTATAGTATGCCTGACACGGGCAATCGCCCACTGACGTTGGCTGCGCAGGTGCAAATGGCGATTTTTCATTAGAAAATCAATTCCATGACTTTTATGGGTAATAGGGTAATCTTCCGTACAATGAACAACCTTTACACCTGAAACAGCCAGTTCATAGCCGCCAACACTACGAGGCTCCTGACGAACCTGACCAGTTACCACAATAGAAGATTCCTGCCCCAGGTGTTTTACCTGCTGAAAAGCCTCTGCAGTATCATCGTTCTTTTCCAGAATCGCCTGACACAAACCTGAGCCATCTCTCAGGATCAGAAACAGAACCTTTCCGCCCGATCTGGAGTTATACAGCCAACCGCTGATATCAACAGTCTGGCCTACAAAATCTTTCATATCCGAAATTCTAATACGACTATTAGCCATTTTAACCTCAAAATCAATGCTATAGGACATTATTTGTACTTCATTATCCGGTAACTAGTTATCGACTTTTTTAACCTGTAAAATTAAATATATCAGTCAACAACTTCTTACAACCGCAAACATGTGTGTTTAAGACAGAAAAAACAAAGGTCCATAACCGAACACTTCCAGTTATAGACCTCAAATTTATATTCAGAAAAAAACAGAACAAGATGGTACTGCCAAATAGCCGCACAACTTATCCTTGCCAGCAAAACCCATTAGATTATGCTATATCTTTATTATCATCCTCTGTCTTATTCGCCATAGAATAATTATTATCCTGACGATTATGGTTCACACCTAATTTCTGCTCATATAAGCGAAATGCATCATCAGCGTTCAATCCAAGCGAAAGAGCCAGCGAAATCCAGAAGAACAACATATCAGTCACTTCCACCCTGGCATTCTGCAGGTCGTGAATCTCAAATCTACGTCCTTCTTTTGCTTCTTTACACCAATGTTTCCAGAACATACAGTCCCTTAGCTCTTCCAGCTCATTACTCATAGCAGCCAGGTAATTGTTTACCCACTCACCACCAAGTTTAGGATCATAATCCTTACGTAAAGCTTCAGCATCAAAACCAATTCTCTTATTCAATTCAGCCTGCCACTCAAACAGCTGAGCAAGTCTGTCCTTATCGCTCATTTACAACCTGTCCTTATCGTTTAATATGTAAAATACCATGTAGTTACGTTAATCAATGGGTATTATATTGCAAAAGTCTGATTCTTTCCAGCCATAAACTCTCCATATCATCAGGCTTATTACCTGCAGCCTCTAGCTCAGCAGCCAGAACATCTATCGCATGAACAGCCCTTTCTCGTTGATCATCAGCAAATAAGCAGTAATATCCCCCAGAACCTGGCTTCCCAATAGTAATACCCGCCATCAGCTTTGGTGGTATTCCTGACCTGCTGCCATATTTTCCTGGATTCCAGATATTGACCTTCAAATGCCAGAGCCATTGCCTTTAACCTGACAGAGATTATAGACTTTTGTTCAAAAAGCTCCCTGTTATTTTTATAATAGCCAAGCAGTTCTATGCCCGATACATTTTCTGCAAGCTGACCTATGCTGCCACTGTATTTGAAAGAATAGACAGACAATAGTGCATCCAGAGCAACAGAATTATCTGCCCCTCCGTCACTGCCTGCGCACTTTTCCGCAATACTGATAAGACTACCGAAATAATCGCTGTTATCGCCAACCCGCCCCATAACAGCACAATTCTGCATTTTGCCGGTCTGCCTGCTAATAAAAGAACATGCTAATCCAACAAAAGGGCCCGCCGTGTCAGATTGAACCTTTTCCAGTATAAGTGAAATGCTGTCCATAAAGACATTGTCCTGACCGCTTTCCAAGGCAATAGCAAGTAGTAGTTCAGCTGCCTGAATATCTATTTGATCTAACCCATCAGTATAAGTTATGATCTTTTTCAGCTGATCGATAAGAACCTGATGATTACCAGAGTGACTACCATTCGCCGAGACGATCCTGTACCTGCATAATACTGCCTGAAACCTGGCTTGACGGCTATATTTATCGCTTTCAATAGCATCAAAATATTTTATTGCAGAAGAATAATTCTCATCTTTTTCGAGATAGATAGCATATATATAAAATAACGATTCTGCCTCATTGCCAACAGCCAACAGAACATTTCCGGAACCGAAAGCCTCTAGTTTAGCTATCAACGGATCCAATATGTTAATGATAACTTTATTGTCATCATAACCAGCCTGTTCGTACAATGAAACAACACTTAACAACCGGCTTATGTTCAACTTTACACTTGCTGTCTGTAAAGCAGAAGATATATCATTCAATAATAACATAACGATATCAGAAGAGGCCTGAACTATACTATCTTTACTTTTATCACTCTCTGCTCGCTCTTGATACAATAACGATCTCAGGCTATAAACTTCATAATCCAGGTCTTCTCCGGCAAGCTTATCAGCTAAAATCGTATCATACAAGACAAGTGCTTTTGAACTTTCTTCTGGCTTTGAATATTGTATGAATCTGGCTGTTTCTAACAACAAATTGCCATCATATGATTTCAGAAGTTCAGGCCATCCTGACTCATTGATTTTATTCAATGACACATAAACTTTATAGGCAAATAACAGCTTGAGGTCAGGATATAAATTTGAATTATCTTTAATCTAGAGAACGCTGACAACAGGCATCCATCAGAAATGCCAATATCTTCATTTGATGTTGAAGAAATATAGCTCTCACACAAAACAGATTCGAAGATAACAAACTCTTCCAGAAGCTTATACTGCCCTCCTTTAAATCAGAAGGTAGTACTTCAAAACCTTTCAATCAAAGTATTTACTTCACCAAGCAAGTCCCCTATGTCTGCGTGACTGTAAAACTTTTCTTTTAACTCTATATATTTAATTTCCAGACTGTCAACAGGGTCGAGGTTTACCATTGCTTTGAGGATATCAGCATAGCTTTTACAACTTCAACTCCAGCCAAAACGAATATACCATATCAAAAAAGCAGGATTATTATCTGTTATATATTCAAGCCAAAAGAGAATCTAATATTTTTTTATCAGAAACTTTTTCCGCTGCCTGAGACCGATAAGACCATATCATAATACATAGCAGCCGCAGTCAGGAGCTTTATCTCACGCTGGAAAGATACGATCTTGCTATAGACTCCACTGGAGCCATAGATCCGGTGCCAACTGATATCATCCGGTATTTATCGATATAATCATAATAATCCCAAATAAGATATACAATTTCATTTAGTTCAGTTTTAATGTTTCCAAACTGATTGGAATAATAATCCCTGACTACCACATCTTCCGGCAGCAGAAGCAATATTTCTGCCATATCATGCAGTCTAAAAGAGCAAGTTTTCTCTTATGACACTGATAACAGATTCAATTTCAGAGATATTGCCGCAGGAAAAATATGTTCGAACTGATTCCGGCAGATCCTTGCTCGCCGTAAGGACGGCTTACATCGGCATAATACTTAAGCACAGTATCCTGAAAAGGCTTGATCCATCATTTTTTATTACCTGAGCCAGAAAAAAATTCCAAAAATACTTCGCAACCTCTGAAGACCAAATGATCAGCATAACTAATACAATCGTTTTAACTCTCACAATCAATAAACCTTAACAATTTTCACACTATAGTTCAAAACAACTATCTTAGCTATTTTGCCAGAATAAAAGTATAAAAAATCAAAAATATAATCTTGATCATACATAGATTAAAAGCAGACGCTTCAGTAAACAAAAACCAACATATCTACTTACAATACAAATACTTAAGCTACAAAATACCGCATTTTCGCAAAAATAATTAAATTGAAATATGAAAATAAATTTAAACTTTTTTCTAAATTAAACTATTTTTTATTAAAGTCATAACCAAAAACCATACATCACATATCACATTGCAATATAATGACTTACAAAAAATAAAATACAATAAAACAGGTTAATTATGAACATTATCACACCAATCTAGAATGTCGAATTTGCAGCTAACTGCCACATAGTATATAATAACATATGTTACTTATTGTTCTTTTTCAGTAAGCAGCGTTAAAATTAAAAACATAATGAGTTAGGAATGTCGAGACAGAGAGACTTGACTGCTTCCTGCCTGTTCCAATACTCAGCCTGACATTATATATCATAGCCTGGACATATTCCATATTTATGTCACACGCAGTTATGATATATGTGTAAAAAACTGCATAACATACCAAGAATAAAACACCCATGCCTGGCAGTTTTGACTGAGTTACAACAGCGTAAGAAGTTTCTACAATTGAATATTCTTTAGAGAGAAAGAGATAAAATGAAAAATATGAAGATCAAATCAGGAATTATCGTAGTTCTGCTGGCTTTGGTTTCAAACTTTGCTTCTGCTGGTGTTGTCAGCCAGTCAGCACTACCAACCGACTATAGCAACTACTATCTTATCTGGAAAAACAAACAAGTACTTAAAACTGGCACTTCTGCTGCATATGATAACAATTCCGGCTACTACAGTGTTTCAGAGCAGGTAGCTACCAATAGCACAGCATTGTTTTCTGGCAGTATTGTAGAAAACAATAACAAAGGTGGGGTCAATATCAACCAGAGAGTAGCCGCTGCATCATTTTACTCTTCCACTAAGGGAGCTGCCAGTACATACCTGGTAAAAATACCACAGCATATAGATCAACATATGACAACAGTGACAGCTATAACAACGGTGTTGCTTCGTATATAGAGGCAAAATATTCGGTTGATACTCCTATATATATTTCAATTGCTAAGAATGATGTTAATCAGGTTGGACTTGTTTCCAGCTACCTGGTGCAGTTCAAGAACACCATTGAAAGAACTCTTGCAAACGGTAGAGTAGTAACACTTACCAAAAACATTGTTGCAGGTGCAATAAATGTATACAGTCTGGCAAACGGTGCGTTGGTAGTAAAAACTGGCGGAGCTATCTCAAACAGCAATATTGCAAAGATCATAGATGCTGACTCTTATGACTCAGAAACTGGCACTTATGACCAGATAACAAACGAAGGTAATGCTATAAATAACTATGACATTATTTCATTCACCAAAGATATTGACAATATCGTAATCGTACTTGATGGTATTGAACTGAGTAGGAATTTATGGGTTTACAACAGTGACGTATTTAGCGTTGACGCTTACATGACTGGAACAGTAGTTGCCAGACAAATGGAACTCGTCGAGATCGGTACAGCATCTTCAATGCTTGTTCCAGAGCCATCAACTGTAGCACTGCTGCTTTCAGGGTGTATGGTAGTATTGAAAAAGAAAAGGTCATAAGCCTTTCGAACTTCTTGGAAATTAACACAAATTCAAAAAGCGGAATAAGTATTACTTCTTCCGCTTTTTTTTATTAATTTGAGTCTGTAAAAAAACAAGGATATAATCAGTTGTAAATTGCTTTACAAGAGACATATAATAGAACAGATGGATTGAAACAAAGAACATATATACTAGCTTAGAACAGAAAAATGAAGCCGACAAACAATAAAACGACTGAACCATTTTCAATAGTTATTTTCGGTGCTTCCGGCAACCTTACAAGCCTTAAACTTATTCCTGCCTTATTCGAATTATACCACCACGGCCTGCTGGCTGCGGATTTCTCGATCATTGGTATTGCCAGAAGAGAAATGTCTGATGCAGAGTTCTGTGAGAAGATATTCCCGGACGTACAAAAAGCCGACCGATGCGGCAATGCCACTGTTGAAAACTGGGAAAAGTTCAAATCTCATATCCATTATCTTAGCGGTGACAGCAATAATATAGATACATACGAGAACTTAATATCATTGCTGCAGAATCAGGAGTTTAACAAAGGGGAAATAGGTAATTGCCTATTCTATTGCTCAGTTAAGCCTGATCTTTTTGGAGAAATAACCGACAATCTGAATAAAAGCGGGCTAAACAAGTCCCAGGAAGGTTATTTCCGGAGAATCATATTTGAAAAGCCATTTGGAACTGATCTTGATACTGCCCGGAAATTAAACATAAAGCTTAAAGAAACCCTGGACGAAAGCCAGATATACAGGATCGATCACTACCTGGGCAAGGAAACGGTACAGAATATACTGGCTCTCAGGTTTGCCAATAGAATATTTGAATCGGTGTGGAATAAGGATCATATCGATCACATCCAGATATCTGTTTGCGAAACGGTTCATGTCGGCCAGCGTGCCGGCTACTACGACCAGTCAGGTGCCCTGAGAGATATGGTACAGAACCATATAATGCAGCTGGTGTCACTGGTTGCCATGGAAAAGCCAAAATCGATGGCGGCCGATGATGTTCGAGACGAAAAAGTAAAGGTAATACAGTCTATTCGCCCTGTCTGTGAAAATAACTGCTGCTGCAGCGTAGTCACCGGCCAATATACCGCTGGCACCATTGAAGGCAGTCAGATAGATGGTTACCTGCAGGCCGAAGGTGTAGCTCCTGATTCAAAAACAGAAACATTTGTAGCATTCAAGATGTTTGTAGATACGCCTGGAATGACTGATGTGCCAATCTACATTAGAACAGGTAAGGCACTGGCAAAAAAGGTTACTGAAATATGCGTTTATTTCAAACCAGTTGATGACCAGTTATTTGCTCGCGACTGCAGCTGCAACTGCGGCCAGATGAACAGTTTAGTTCTTAGAGTACAGCCCAACGATGGCGTGTCTGTCAACTTCTTTACCCACAAAACCGGCCAGCAATGCCTGGAGCCAAGAGAGCTGACATTCTACTACCCTGACTTCTGCCCTAGCCCAATACCGTCGGCATACGAAAAACTGCTGCACGATGCTCTGTTAGGCGATCAAACACTGTTTATTCGCAGTGATGAAACTGAAGCGGCCTGGGAGTTTATTTCGCCACTGATCGACAACATTAAACTGAAAAACAAGACACCAGAGCCATATACTCCGGGAAGTTTTGGCCCCGAAAAATCTGATGGCCTGATAAAGTGCGGTGGAGAAAGAAAGTGGAAAAATAGCTGAATTATTTATTCACATATAATATAAACAAGAATAAGCCAATCACAAAAACAACCTTGTGATTGGCTTTATTATATTATCAGGAAAATACAGCTTTACCAGGCCGTATGCCTTACTTTCTTTTCATACAGATCAATAAGCCAGAGCCAAGCAGAACAATTGTTGCAGGTTCAGGCAGTATAGTCATATCCTGACCACTAAGTTTAACATCCGTTACATAACCATTTCCAGCTCCCTGCAGCCAGAAGCCTTCGAAATATTCCAGGTCATCATATGTAACAGTAATATCTGTAACGCCCTGCTTAATAGCTTTCAGGGTAACAACAAAAAGAACGACCTTATCGCCACTAACTGCATTTGGAAATGACAGGCCGGCTAAGCCGTCACCATCACCTACACTGCTGTTAACACTCAGCCAGTAGTCCCCTGTTTCAATAGGTCCAACAATTTCAAGATACTCCGGATCAATATTCAGATCCAACCCCCAGCTGATGATCGAACTGGATTCGTCAATATCAGCAACGATAGTTATCTGAAATTCCTGGCCAATCTCAGGAATTGTTGTATCGTCAGTATTAACAGTAATATCTATTAATGCTGAATACAATACAGGAACAGTAACAAGCACAACAACTAATACCAATTTGTGAATAAATGATCTATTCATGATTTTCAACCTCACATCTTTATCTTTCAACTAATTATTTTCCCTTATTATTTATTTTAACCAGCTATCCAATAGCATATAAAGATCTTCATAATCAACACTATGGTCACCAGAGAAATCTCCGCCATTACAATTGTCAGAGCAATCTGATGCCATCCAATTAGCAGCAATATCTGCAAATTCTGACATATCAATTATGTCATCAATTACAATTGCCTCAATTCCAGAATCCGAATCATAAGCATTATAAATATCAAGCCATATCTGATAATCTCTAACAGAGATCACACCATCTGGGTAAACATCTGCCAGATAATTATAGCCTGCCTGACCGGCATACTTGCCAAATGCCGCCATGAACAAGTCTTTATCAGTCAAGTCAACCTGTCCATCTCTATTTATGTCACCAGTAATATACCCTAGCGAACCATCATACTGATTAAATAGTTCCAGCCAGGTCTGATAATCATTCATAGTAATTTGCCCATCAGAATCAAGATCTGCCCTGGAAATATAGCCTGCTTCTGATTCATATTTACCAAATGTCGAATTGAACAGATCTCTATCAGCCAGATCAATATCACCATCGCCGTCAAGATCACCAGGCAACTCCTGGCCCTTACTAATATACAGCAGGTATGGTCCGACATTGGCTTCAACTTCACTAATACCTGTTCCGCTGTCAGCGGTTTCTGGAACATAAACATCATTATCAGCACTGCTAACACAGATATAGTATATACCTGACGGCAGGAACTCGCTAAATGCCGGATCAAGAACAAAACCTGTTTCAGGGTCCGGTGCATTAGTATTAGCTACTATTTCGACACCATTATCATCAAACAGCCTGACCTTAGAAACCAGCGTGCTGTCATATTCCTGAGCATCTATATCAACATGTAAAACAGTACCCATTGTCAGCTCTATTTTATAGATATCAACATCATTATAGCCGTAAGGGCCATCCCCTATTTCCTGACCAAACTGCAGACTGGAATCGTCACCGGCCAGTACAATTGTTTCAGAATCACCTATAGCATCGGCTACATCGGCACCAAACTCCAATATTCCTACAGAACTTGAAACTTGCGGACTATTTACCACAGCACCATCACCCGGCAAAATACTGCCTTCAGGTATCTCAGGGATAACAGGGCCAATGCCTGAAGTCGAAGTAATATAAGCCATGATCTGAGCATTATTATCTGCAGAATCACCGCTGCC
Organism: Sedimentisphaerales bacterium; assembly: GCA_963663965.2. Classification (GTDB taxonomy): domain Bacteria; phylum Planctomycetota; class Phycisphaerae; order Sedimentisphaerales; family SM23-30. The sequence continues at coordinate 142,786 of CAXXFK010000028.1, read as the reverse complement.
GCCAACCGGACTTGAACCAATAGAGTCATATAGTATCTGACCAAAAGTTACAATACCAGTTACTTCACTTACCATTCTATAGGTAGCAGTAGCACTCTCACCAGGTTCCAGATCACCAAGGCTTCTAGCCTCATTTTCACCATCTGCAAGGTGAGCTTTCTGCATATAGCGAGCATCAAGTCCCATTCTGACAAAGTAAGCCGGAACCGAAGATGTATTGGTAACTACGATATCAATATCAAATTCCTGACCGCTGCGAACCATACTTGGGCCATTGAAGTCCATAGCAATTGTCTGCTCGACAACTTCGAACTCATCACTGGTACCAGTAGCAGCAAGCGTCGTAATATGCTGCGGGTCACCGCCGCTTGGATTAAAGTACAATTCACCAGAAGCATCAACAGTTACCTGATAAACACCTGTGACATCGCCACGAACAACCCAAGAGGCCTGACCAACTTCGCCGGCTTGCAAAACACCTTCATCACCAACTGGTAAAACTTCCGGCTGAGGAACGCCAAACAGCTCTGGCAGTGCCAGTCCATTTGGAAGCTTGATCTCTGCTTCGGTTTCTTCAATAGTGATCAGTTCTGGTAGCGGAGACTCTGAATTATTTATAATTACAGCAGTAACATCAAAGAACTGTTTAAGCAATCTGACATCACCAGGAATAATAATATATGTTTCTGTCTTAGCTTCAACCTCTATTGGTGTCGGATGATATTCGATAGAGCCTATAACAGTGTAGCCACCACTATAACCACCTCCACCAGTGTAACCGCCCGATACATACCTGACAAACGATACATTACCACCACCAACAGGAGCAACTATATTAGGAACTACAATACTTTCAACCTTCAGCCTGATCTCAAAATCAAATACCCAGTTATTCACAGGATCTGTAATATCTACACCTCTGTCCAGCACTTCCTGGCCGGTAAGCGGTCTGACATTTACAGACTGAACCTCCAGCGGCTGACCTTCAGTTAACTCAAAGGTATATGAATTATCACCAGCTGCCAGTTCGATAACATCGGCCTTAGGATAATGATCTTCTTTATATGCGAACAGTTCATCGACACCTGGCTTAGCAGGTATAGCAACAAAGCCATTATGGTCTGTATAGAACTCACCCTGCTGACTACCAAGCATAACAAGAGTATTCGGCAGTGGCACATTTGTATCTTTTTCCACAACCGTAATATTCAGAGTACTGGCCGCTTCGCTGTAAACATTTAATGTCGCAGACTTACTATATGTCCCCTGCAACGTAATAACATCTATTTTAGCACTAAATGCTTCATAATCCGTAATAGTCAGAACACTGCTGTCTGGCACATTAAGCTCAGCCATCAGGACTTTTGCTTCATTAGAGTTCAATACAATATCAGTAACATCCTGCTTGAATGTGAACCAAGAACCAGCGGCACCGCTTAAAACAATATTTGTCACATGTATCTGATTTGCACCGGAGTTCAGCAGCATAACAGGTACATCCAAAGTAGCACCAACCCAGGTATCAAACCCACTAAATGAGATATCAAGGTCATATCCTGGAGGGCCAATAATGATCTTCCTGGCCGCTTTATTATTAGATGCTACATCATCATCTGGAGTAATATTCTGCAGAACAGCGGTTATGATCCTGCCGCCTGCGGTAGCTATACTATATGCTCCAGTTGTAACTGAATTAACAGAGCCCGCTTCAACCAGTACCCCTGTAATAGTTTCAATTATGGTGCCTGTAGCAACTGCACCATCATAAACAACAACATCAGTTACAATGTCATCATCGCCATAGTTATGGACTTTAACAGAGACGGTAAAGTCCTGACTTTCAGATGGCGATACCGGGTTAAAGCTGATATCAACTGCATTCAGACCAATATCCTGTTTGCGGATATTTATCGATCTTACTGAATAATTATTACCTTCGTTGGTTTCTGTAATATTGCCAGAGTAATCGGTCTGAACAAACAGATAATAATTACCATGGGCACTCTCCGGAATAGTCACAAGCAAGCCGTCAGCTGAATAGCTCTGGCCTTTACTCAAACCACCATTATATGCACCAGAAGGATTAACCGGCAATGTCTGATCGTCAGAATTACCCAGAATATTGTCCGAGCTAAGTACAATACGGTCATTCCACGAACCATTGAGCAAAGCCCCAGTTCCAATATTAGAAACCGTATAAGACACTTCAATATCATCACCGCTATCACCGATAGTAGGAGCATTAAAACTGCTTATAGCAAAGTCTGGAACACCTAGAATCTGAATCGTACGGCTATAATAGTCATCGGTCGGCTCTCCATTTATAGAGTCCTGATCCTGATTCATCAGGTTATCTGACACATCCGTAATATATGGTCCTATGTTCAGAACATAATCACCAAGTGCCTTGATCGGGCTGAAATCTAATCTGTAGCGAGTATCACTTACACGAGTTAGGGCAAAACCGGTAACAGAGCTGCCATCTGGAGCAATAAGTTCAAAGTCTGCGGTTGAAACAGTCGACTGTTTTACTGCCTCAGAAAAACGAACTTCAATACTATCCAGCTCTTCATAAACATAGCCAGGTGAAACAGACATAACAACAGGTCCAACAACATCATATACAAACTCTAGCTGTACACTGCCGTTGAACACATCTGAAGCTTCACCATTAGTACCATTTTTATTCTGATCCATCAGGTTGCCTGCCCTGTCTTTGATATCAGGACCAACAGCAAAAGTATAGATACCTTCCTGAGTCCATTCGCTAAATGATATAGTGAAAACATGAGGATCCTGCTGAGTTACAGTCACAGGTATAACTTCACCAGATGGTCCCCAAACAGTAATATCACTTTCAGTAAATGAACTATGCAGCAAATCAGATTCGAAAAGAATCGGCTCAGAGAAGCCAATATCAAATGAACTGATTGCAAGGTTACTATAGGTAGGACCATAACCTTCAACACTTGGACCAGTTACATCCGGTGGAATACTCAGTGTTATCGTACCAGAAAACACATCGCTGCCTTCACCGCCGATACCATTACCGTCCTGGTCCAGGAAGTTGCCAGAAGTATCTGTCATTTCAGGCTGAATATATAAGGTATATTCACCGTTAATACTATCCTGCTCAGGGATATAAATTCTGTATTTGTTATTGCCGTAATACTGAGCACCAATACCAGAGATAAGTCCGCCAATCGGATTTTTAATTATAAACGATTCATAGTCTATTGAAGAACCATCCATAAGCTCACTAAATATCACCTCGACATACCTGATAGAATCATAGCTAGAAACAGGACTATATGAAATAATATGAGGAGGTATAGTATCCGGAGTTTCTGGATATATCAATGTGAATTTAGATTCATATATATCTTCCGGCTGTTCACCAGCATATAGATTTTCATTCTGATCCATCCAGTTACCAGAAAGGTCTGCAACAAATGGTCCAAACCTCAGAGCATATTGACCTTCTGACACCTGTGTATCAAAACTGATCGTAACAAGTGAACCATTAGTATCAACTGAGATATCATTTACTGTAATAGTCTCATTGCCAGGGCCAACCAGAAGCATATCAGCAACACTTAATGTTGCGGTATTGATCGGTTCATTGAATTCCAGAACCATTTCAGAGAATTCAGTATCAATTGTGCCAGATGGAATCTGCGAAATGATCTTAGGACCAATATAATCGCCTTCCGGCTTGCTAACAGATACAAGGTGATCCAGAACTGCAACATTATTACTTTCAATACCATCTTCGTAAACATTGTTATTAACATCTGCAGATAGAATAACATAATAATCCCCAGCATCAAGAGTAGGCGGAATAATTATAGTTGTACTATTACTGTAGCTGTCACCAGGTGTAACCGGCCCGCTAATAGAAGCATTAGCCAGAATAATATCATTTGCACTAACTACAGTATCAGTACTTAAGACCACCTTATCTACCCAGCTGTCAACCGTGACACCTGCAGTAGTAGCAGTAACACCTGTTCCAGAGTTAAGAACAGACCAGCTTGCCAGTGCAGTGCCGCCAGTAACAACGGTAGCCGGGAACTCAAAGTTTATCACATCAAGATCAGCTACAGGTGCTGGCTGTATAAAAATCGGGAACGGTCCCATAATGTTATTAGATTCATTAGTTTCATACAGACTATCATTGTTGTCAAGCTCAATGAATAAGTATCTCTGCCCTGTAACCCCTGTTGAAGGGAAGTTTACTGTAGCCAGATTCTGATATGATTCCCATCTGCCTACGGCTGTATCATATATACGGTTAACATTCGCCAGTACAGTATATTCACTGCCATCGCCATAAACAGCATTATCATGCAGTATGAGCTTATCACGCCACTTTCCTTGAGGAGTTGGCACACTGCTGGCATTTAATCCAGACCAGCTAATATCCATAGACTCGCCAGCAACAACAAATGAACCAACCTGGGCAGACTCACCTTTAATATCTGGAGCTGCTATTGAAAATACAGTAGAAACACTAGCGACAAGCCCGGCAGCATCCGCCACATTCAGATATATTGTATCACCATATGCCTTATAAATATTTACCAGATCAGCGTAACTTATTTCAGCATCTAAAGTAGAAGCAAAACCATTTCCTATATCACTGGCAGAAGCAGCAGCTGATGTATCCCACTCTATCTTCAGCGACTCACCAACACTCACATAAAGGTCATCGTCGTCAGCGAAACCAGCCAAAGTCAAAGAACCATCCGGGTCAACCGGACCATATGGCCCATTTGCTGCTATTACAGGCATTACACTGCTATAATAAATTCTTGTTGTCGTGGTTGATGAAAGATTATCTTCATCGTAAATAGTTAGGGTAACAGGAAGGTAGTCAGCAACAGTTAAGCCCTTTGCTATAGCGGTATCAATTGAAATCGCTTCTTCACCATTAACCAGTGCAAGATCAAGATCATCAATACCATCACTGCCCAAATCCCACTGTACATCGACAATACCGTCAAACCCGGTAAATGTGCCATCCGGGTCATTACTGTTCAATGCTGACAGAGTGATCTCAGAAGTATTAACATCAAAAGTATATGGTCCCCCTGCATCAGCTACTGGCGGCAATAATGCAGATGAGCTAAAGCCTGAGTAAGTTACCTTAGCCTGTGAATAGTTATAGAAACCTACCCTGCCTGTTCCCAATGGATCAGTATCAACGATCAGGCCACTATCATAAATATAATCTTCTGGCAATGAATCAGCCGCAGGCTTAACGATTACTCGCATTTCGCCCTCTTCCGGCTTATAGGATAATGAGAAGTAATATTGAACATTTCTAACCCAACCAACGGATAAATTAGTATGTAAAACAGTTGCATTAGCATCTGTTTCTGCATTCCAGTAATCATACGAAACAGGGTTAATTACTTTTATTAACTTAAACCCTCTCTCTCCGCTACTCTGATTATTTTGTTTCCATTGGAACAGATAAAACGGCTGATCGAGTGTAACAACATCCTCATCAAGATCATTGAATGCAAATACAAAACCCATAAAGTCATCATCACCATCTGAGGTTGAGAATGTACCTTCAAATCTGGAATTTGTAAGTTCAAAATCACTAATAAAGAAAGTAGGATTGCCATTTATTGATTGATACACAGTACTGCCATCAGCAGACACTGTCCAGTTACCATTTCCAACAGGGCCATGCTGTTCCCAGTTATGTAATGATGTTTGAATAGGTTCAGAGGTAATCTCAAAACCAGAGATAAAGTCATCCCCTCCGACACCGTCCAGGTTACCATCCAACGGATTACCTGCCATATCTGTAATGCCAGCACTTAAAATAAAGGTATAAGCACCCTCTGTCTTCTGTTTTATGAAAGTTATTACCCAGGAATCCGCATCATCGAAGACACTAATAAGTTCTACTTCTATGCCGTCAGGATCAGCAAGGTAAATATTATCTGCAACAACAGTATTAGGATCGATATCAGCCGACAGCTCAAACTCTATACTAGAAACACCAGGGTGAACCAGCGAATCCGGCTTATGTGAATATACCACAGGTGGTTCATGATCTGTAGCAGTTACAAACGACGAACTGGAAACAACAGTATTTGAGCTGTTATCAGGAAACTCCACCACAGCTCCGGCTTCATCAGCTACTGCTATCAACCATTTATCACCAGATATATCATCCGGCAATTGAACATCTACCGGCACAACTACAGTCTCACCAGCGGCGATACTCGCACCAATAGTGACAATATCACAATAGGTATCATCTACATCTAAAACATTATCATCAGATAAGTAATAAGAAACATCAAAGCCAGAGACCAAACTCTTCCCTGTATTACTAACGGTCAGAGTTGTCGCTATTGTCCCGGCTCCCCAGCCTTTTACTGCGGTAGTCAGGGTATCCATCGAGATATCAGGAAGCATTATTTCCTGCGGCTCTGCCCAGCACATTTTATCCAAAGCACAAGCATCAGTCGTACTACCTAAGAAGATCATCACATATGCAATATCACCGACATTATCAAATACTGCCTGATATTGTGAAGCTCCGCCAGTCCCCTGAACAGATACAGTATCAATCACATCACCTGAGACATCAAATGCTGTCAGAACAGCGCCATCATCCTCTGCATCTATCACATACGTACTAAAATACCTCACCGTCGCCGGTTCATTATCAGAAGGATCAACAAAGCTAACCATAAGGATCCCTGGCTCTGTCGGCGGATTATTCGGATCTGCCAGAACGTTACTACCACTTACCGGCACAAAATCTTCTGGATAACTATCTGTTACTTGAATATTACCACCCAACACAAAAAACATTCCACCCTGGCTGGAATACTGGTCAAAAAGAGCTGTTCCGGCAGCAAGATCATCAAATTCAACCTGGTAGCTGCAGCCTGCCTGAGTCTGATATAACACACTCTGCGGTATAAACTGCTGAACCAAAGTTCCACCATTATTGACATACCATTTTAGGTCAACGCCACTATAGCTGGAATTATTAGCCGAAAACAGGAAATATAGCTCATATAACCCTTCACTCTCAAACGAAACTGAATGGTAAGACCAGCCAAATCCTCTATCTCCACAGTAACCCAATACATTACCACCAACAACAAGCCTGTATCCATCATCAGAACCAACATCTATTCTTAAATCGATAGCATCTGTCGAAGTATCAATGTCAAGGTCTTTAGTTACTTTCAAAAGAGCTGTACATCTAAGAATGAACCCGCTTGGCAGTAGAGTCCTAACAGAGTCAGGAGCATAGATCGTATTACTAAAAAATCCAGCAAAAGAACTAGCACTTATCGTAACTGTATTTCCAGTACTTGGAAAATCGATATATGGGCTCAACAAAGTCGCATCATATGTTGCGGCTTCTACAGCGTTCTGCCTGGCTTCATCTACAGTTCCACCACCTAGTCCGAGAAAGATATCACACTTAATACCATCGCCAGCAACAATAGGCACAGACGTAGTAACAGCGTCTGAGACAGGAATGACAGTTTGAGAAAGAAGCGGGAACACCGCTATAGCATTAAATAATAACACTAATAACAGAATAGATTTTCTGACCATCTCTAAGTTCCTCATAATCCATCATTGCCGGAACAAAACTATTTCGCAAATTCATCCATGAACTGCTATTATCTGATTTCACCCCAAAGCAATAACTTAAATAAAATATTATCTCTTAGTTATCTTTACTTATAATATAGAACTGCCGTAAAAACAATTCTCCCAGTTATATGTAGCACATTCATCTACGCCAGACATTAGAGCACAGATTCATTTAAACCGTATTAAAATACGATTATTATTTCACTATTTTTAACCTAAAGCATCAAATAGTAAAAAACCATCCTCAAAACACACCTTTACAAAAATCATAAATAAAACTATAAAAAAGGATGTCTAGTCTAATATTTATACAAATAAACGCTACACAACGTACAAATATACGTTACGCTGAATTATAGGCATACGTAAAAACATAGTCAATATCAATTATTTGTTAAAATAATGTAAAAACAGCCAGTAATACTTTTTAACACCACACTACACTAAATAGTCCAATAAAGTAAATTTACATAAATAACAACAAAACAGACACATCCACAATAATACAAAGAAAAGGACGACATGTAACATTCTTAAAAACAAATACTTATTACACAGCCCGCATTTTCAAGAGCAAAAAACCTCTAACAAAAAAGAATAAAAATCTTTCTTGTTCCTCAGCACACAAAACCCCATCTTATTATTTGAAAAATAGCTAATTTGTAAGTATCATTCTCCAATAGATAATCATTATATAACATTACTCAAGCTCTTAGGTTGCACCCATGAACAAAACTTTATTCTCTACAACAGCTATATTGATATTTTGTCTATTTGCCATAAATGGCTGCAAATACCACAAGATAGAAACCACTGAAACCTTCACCAACCCGCTTCTACAATCCGGGCCAGACCCATGGGTATTCTTTTTAGATGGCAATTATTATTACATAAAATCCCAAAACAAAAGCCTTATACTACTTAAAACACCTGACATAACAAAACTGGCAAATGCTGACCAAAAAATAATATGGCAGGCTCCAGACAATACCGACCATTCACATGATCTTTGGGCACCTGAAATCCACTACCTTCAAGGCGCTTGGTATGTTTATTATGCGGCGGATGACGGCAACCATCACAACCACAGACTATTTGTCCTGGAGAACCAAAACAGTGATCCATTCGAAGGCAACTTCACGATGAAAGCAAGACTCAAGACTGACAAGGCTGATAACTGGGCAATTGATGGAACAGTGTTTGAACTAAATGGAGAGCTATACCTTCTATGGTCTGGCTGGAGAGAACCAAAAGTTGACATTGAAACCCAGAGAATTTATATAGCAAAAATGGCAAATCCCTGGACTGTTGCAACCGAGCGTGTACAACTAAACGAACCAGAATATGACTGGGAACGCAAGTGGGACTACCAGCAGACAGCCAAACTGGAATTCCCCATATATGTCAATGAGGGACCACAATTCCTGACACATGGCAGCAAAATGCATTTAATCTACTCCTGCAGCGGCTGCTGGACTCCTTATTATGCATTAGGGATGCTGACAGCTGACATAAACAGCGCCCCATTAAATCCGGAATCATGGACTAAATCAGAAGTTCCCGTTTTTTACCAATCACCTGAAAATGGCGTATATGGAACTGGCCATAACTGTTTTTTCAAAAGTCCGGACGACACAGAAGACTGGATATTATACCACGCTAACAATAACCCGGATGATGGTTGCGGCAATACCCGTTCGCCGCGAGCACAAAGAATACACTGGAAAAGTAATGACATGCCAGACTTCGGCATGCCATTATCTATAACACAACAAATAGAAAAACCATCTGGCACACCAGCAAGCGAATAACACAGAATGGAATTTCCATTAAGGCATTTTACTCAGAAAGTAATTCAGCTGCTAACCACAAAAACGGTGCCTGTCCATGCAGATCACCCGTAGCTCTTGGACGGTTTAGATAAAACTCAACATCATTTACCTGATTTGTCCCCATGCAGACGTCTCTTATCTTGCCATCTCTGTTTACATGCCAGCATAAGCCTTGCCATGCTTTAATAACTGCTGGCTCATATATGCCCTTTTCGAGAATGCCCAGCTTAACCCCAACAGCCATTGAGTAAGCAAACATGGCAGTACAAGAAGTTTCTGTCCAGGAATATTTATTATCGACCAATTGCCTCCATAGCCCATTTTCAGACTGATACTCCAATAAAGACTCCATCATCTTCTTATAACTAGCCACAATAGCCGCCCTGTGCTTATTATCTTCAGGCAGATCTCTCAGTATTTCAGCAAAAGCCGAAGCAACCCATCCATTCCCACGCCCCCAATAGAAAGGAAACTCAGGGCCGTGATAAAAGAGGCCGTTTGCCTGCTGTAGTCTGTCAACATATGCATGAATCTGCCTGGCTGCCTTATCAGCATATCCAACATTGCCAGTTGCCCGATATGCCTGCATCTGCAAACTACCGACCATATACATATCATCAATCCACCACCGGGTCTGAAATGACAAGCCACCATCGATCTCTTTAGCCCACTGCCTGTCAGCGTATTCAAGCCCAACTTTTTCATAACGCTCATCATGATTTACAATGAAAATCTGTAGCGGAACTAGCCCCTTAACATTATGATCCACGTGCTCATAGGTATCAATTAATGAATTGTCGCTACCAAGGAAATCCTCATATCTTTTGATAAGATTATCTATGCTTTCTTTATCATCCACACACTGAGAGAATCTGAAAGCCCCCAATGCCGCACAAACTTCAGGATAATCGAGACCACCCCTGCCAGAAAACTGGAATTTCCTGGAAAGCAGCTCTTTTACTACTAACTTTCCATACTTTTCCACAGACCCCTTATCTGAAATATTTATCGCTGAAGCCTGCAAACTAGCAGCTAAACACATCACAATAAGAGCCAAAAACTTAAATTTCATACAAAACCTTTCAAAAAAACACAAATAACGTACTATAAGCCATCTTCAGCATAAGCGGATTGATAACTTACCAATAAACAAAAACAAAATAACAAAAGAATAAATCGCATTATAGCACCTTCAAGATCAATAAGTCATTTTCTGAGCCCAGTCGCTTGCCCATCCTCTTACCAGCCAGTACACATCTTTATTAGGATAACCAGTAGCATCCATTTCAACTGGACTATAAGGTACCCCCCAATTACTGCCGTACATACCGGACTCACAAAAATCAACAGTATTCTGATGCTCCCATTTATGCCTTTCTGCATGACCATCCATAAATGCAAATATACCGCTACTATTATGAAACGGAGCCATCGGATCCCATGGGCGATTAAGCCCCCACGGATTGAAAGACCATCCCCCATGATTATAATTAAAACCGCCATCACCTGGATCAGCTACTTCAATAAAGCAATACTTCTCTGTAGGGGTTTTCACCCTGTTAAACATTTTTACCGGGTTAATAACATATGTTTCCGGACTCTGCGGACCGCTTAAACAATCAGGAATGCTATAACTTCTATAGATCATATAGTTTAGCTCATGGTTCACCATATTAGTTGAAATAGGCTTTTTCATCCTCTTATCACCTGGACAATTATAAACTTCATGCTTTTTTATATATTTCCAAAGAGATCCCCGTTTTATCCCATTTATCCTATCTTCAAGCGTTGCATAAGCCGTTGCACTAGGGATATCTTTAGGATTACCATTTTCATCTTGTGGTGCAAAGACCCATTGAGCCTTATGAATTAAAGCAGTTTGATTTGACCTGGCGACAAATCCACCAGGGATATGCCCTCCATTTGAATCAGAATACATAATATATGCAGTAGATAATGATTTAAGATTAGCCAGACAAACAGTCGCAGTAGCTTGCTGCTTAGCCTTATTCAAAGACGGCATAAGAATCGACACCAATAAAGCAATAATAGTAATAACAACTAACAATTCTATTAAAGTGAATCCAGACTTCCTTTTTTCCATAATAACCTCCATTTTACAAAATGCTTACATATATACCAATTATCTAAAAAGATTTAGAACTGTTTCGAAATATTTGATCACTAGAAGAATATCAAAATAAATAAAAGATAATACCTAACATTCTTATAACAAATTAAATATATTATTTTTAGGCAAAAAATCAAAATTTCATTATAATACAAGCAAATATCACAATTATACTAAAACTCTGCGTCTAGTCCGCTAGTGAAGGACACTCTATCCAACACTAGCGAAACTATTTAACGCTTTAGTAAAGAAGGCAATTCATTTATGGATGCCCGAAGTACGTCATAGGCAAAACACCTTAAAAAAGCTTAATCATTTACCCTGAACAGACAAATTCTGTTTTACAACATTATAGCCATCTACAACAATAACTGGGTTTACTACTGACTCATAAGGCTCAATACTAATTTCTACAGATTCGCCCGGCAAAAGTGAAACATAATTATCACTATAAAAAGCTGGACGAACTGGTTTACCAGAATCACTATATGCCAGTTTTACCCTGCTCATAAAGGCAAGACTCTTAGTATTATTTGTCAATTTCACATTATAACCACTGCCTGTATTCACACATACGGCATCAAGCTTAACAACTGGCAATGTCTGCATTTCCTCGAACCCACCATATAGCGGGCCGGTCCAGCTGTCTTTGCCATTATACTGTTCTGTAGAACGCCAGTAGAAGGTATCTGAAACAGCATTGTGCTTACTATCAGTAACATTAAGCTTAATAAAATGCACGTTTGATATATTCGAAGGAATTTTAACCTTTAATACATCATTTGCTACACTATCAGCATCTGCCTGAACCTTAACAACTTTCTCAAACTTTACATTCAAATCAAAATCAAGTACCTTAACAGCAACATATCCTTCAAATGGAGAATAATATTCATTATTAAGCGAAACAGTATCTTTTATGAAGTCATATTGAGCATGGATAGGTTCATGTGCATCCTGAGAAAAATATAGTGCAGCCGTTGGCTCTAATGACCAGTCCCACATACGTCCACAAACCTGCCTTGTAGGGCTATTATGATACCAGAACCAGACACCAGTAGTAAAACGATCGCCATTTGTACCCCGATTATATGTCCAGCATTCCCAGATACTGCGGTAACCGACAGCACCAATAACCTGCCCTTTCCAGGCCAGATCTTCAGCAGACTTAATCTTGCCATATTTTTCCATGGCAGGTACATACCTGGAGACAATGTCATGGAAAGCACCACCATCATGGTAATTCCAGACATTCTCATTTATCGGCCAGATATCACTCTTGTCCATCATTTCTTCCAGACAATCAAGGGTAGGCAGACATGAAGTACCATATTCCGGACAGAGTCCATTTATACGACTGCCGCGAGGCGAAGCGGTATCATCATAATAGAACATAGGATTTACATATTTGTACGGACTGCCATCATGTATCCCTTTAATTTCAGACGCTTCCTGATAGCCGCGTGTGCCGTCAAGCTTTTCAACAATATCTTTTATCTGGACAATATTATTAGTACCGCGTTCATTAGCAGAAATATAATATACTAAAGATGGGTGATTCCTGATCGTCTTGATCGTATCAGCAGCATTTTTACGGTATAGTTTATGGTCAAGCGGCAATTCAGTGTCACCGGCCAGCCAGAATTCCATAGAAACCATAATTCCTATTTCATCACAAAGATCGAAGAAATAATCAGACTCAGCAATCCCACCGGCCCAAAAGCGAATAAAGTTAATACCTGCCTGCTGAGTATATCTCATCTCTGCATACATACGCTCATCTGTCTTACGCAACATAGCTTCCGGTATCCAGTTAGTTCCATGCAGGAATATTGGCTTACCATTAACATAAAACTGCCTGCTCTTATCAGGAGTATTACAATCGCTGGTCACACTCCTGACGGCAAATCTTGCTTTAGCCGTATCACAAACATTACCATGCGACTCGAATGACATTTTTAGTTCATACAGGTTTTGCGGCCCTTTATTGATAGGCCACCATAGTTTTGGATTCTGACAAATCAAAGAGCCGTACTCATCCGAAGACAGTTTAACAACCTTAGTCTCATTAGCCTTAAGATCAACATCTTTTGAGATACTAACACCCATACCATCAATTTCAGCTTTAACTGCACCTGTAACGGCATGATCTTCATAATTAGTTATTTCGACCGATATTTCCTGTTCACTGCTTTTCATATCAGGCATAGAAAGAACACTTTTAACAAATGTATCTCGCAGTTCGACAGAATCAACAGGGTAGATAACAACATCCTTCCATATACCGGTATTACGATCTCTGATACCATCAGAAAATGTAAAGTCCCAACCTACAGACATAAGCATAGTAACATTTTTGCCAATTTCACCATCACCACCGTTTTTATTCTCACCTACTGCCCTAGCTTTCTTATATTTATTCTTAAAACCGCCATGAACATCAACTGGGCGAACAAGTACAGCAAGTGCATTTTTGCCATTCCTATTGACAAAATCACTTATATTAAAAAATCCCCTGTTGAACATACCAGCCATTAAGCCAATTTCATGACCATTAAGCCAGATCTCAGCACGATAGTTTATGCCGTCAAACCTCATCATTACCTGTTTGCCAACAAAAGAATCATCCAGTTCAAACTCAGTCCTGAACCAGTAGGTATAAAACTCTGCCCCAACATCAGTAATATCAGGAATAAGATTCTTTTCTTTAGCATTATTAAGGCCGTAGTATGGCTCAGGATAAACCTTATTGTAAACAAGGGTATTCAATACTGTACCTGGTACTATTGCATTATATGCAGCTGAACCTACATAACCTGGCCTGGAAACAACAGCACCTTCTTGATCAGACTGGTTACTTTTAATTATTTGCCAGCTATAGTTGCCATTATAAAAATCTTTAGAACGCAAAACTAAAGCATCTTCATTATCTAAATATGGTTTACGCGAAAGCTCACAATTATCAGCAGCAAACAAAAATTGCCCGCTGAATATAGAAGTCACAAATACAAACAACAAAACGAATCTTTTTAACATCAATCTACCTCTCATTAAAATACACTGCAAAACTAATTCACAAGGCTCTTATATTAAACATAATTACAATTTATAAATATAAATTAAGACACTAATTAATATTTGGATAAAGTCCGGAACTAAACCAGACATTCATCATACAGGAAAGATCATATAAATCCACCCTGCAATCCGAATAATTGTCCGGTCCTGTTATGTCAAACTGGCTACTATAGCTATCAAGCAAGCAAATGTTTACTTTATCAGCAGCGGCACCATTATACGCTTCGAGCATACCACGTTCATCCAGAACATAGTTATATATTCTAATATCATCCAGCATTCCATTGAAATAATTACCACTAGCACTACAGCCTACATGCACAACACTATCAGCCTTAGTACCCATATCAAACGAACAGCTATCGATATACTTCATATCAACATATAGATTTGCCTGTTTAGTGTCTTTATCGTACGTTACAATCAAATGATGCCATCTATTGAGAGCCAAGTCAGTACTACTGATCGGAGTCTGAAATGCACTTGACCCAGCCGCTACAAAATTAATTGATTTTGTGGTAGGATTCAATCCCAAAGCCCACATCATCTGAGAAGTACTCCAACTATCAGCCTTATCCATGATCATGCTTGTCTGAGTACCGCCTGTCCAATAGAGCCAGCAGCTAATACTGAACTTCCCGGTATCTTCCAGCGGGTCCCATGAACCTGCCGTACCGCAGCTTTGCCCGGATGTTACCGAAACAGAACCATCACTGCTATTATCTGCGCCATTTACGAATTGAGGGGTCCCAGAAACAGAAACATTTCTATTATATCCAGAAATATCATTATATATACCATCAGAATAGTCCTGCTGATCTAAAGACCAGTGAGCCTGCAGCTCAGCGACTAACAGTAACCCTGAATTAGAAATACAACTACCATCTTCATTTTCAAGATAACAAATATAACTGCCGACATCTGAATGATCAATATTAGACATTACAAGTGAAGTAGAATAGTAATTGAATTCATTATCATAATCTGGCCCAATGATCTCAATCTCACCGGGAACAACCTCAAGCAATTCAGCCGCTTGATTTGTTTTTTTTCGATACCACCTTACTGCAGCTGAAGAACTGCTTTTGAAGCAACAGGTAAAAGTCGCAGAATTATCACTACCATTTAACGCAACTGTTTGACTTTCTGGTTCTACTACTACTTTAGGTGCCAATGGAGAAATCGCAAGCGGTACAATTTCCAGCGTATTTATAAATGCTCGATAGCCTGCACTTTCCAGCCCCTCTACTACAATTATAATATCATTACCAGATGTATACCCTGACTGAGCTATGGCAAAGTTTTGATTTACCAGCCAGGAGTCATTATCTTTTTGATTTTCCAGCAATATTGCATTTTTGTCACTGAAATCAAAATCGCCATCTGAAGTCCCTGCTTCATAAACATATATTTCATAAGCGTCAGAAACCGTGGTATTGGTATTAACAGCAGTGAGGAAAAAACCATATACACCTGCATCAAGCCCTGATATCCTTACACCTAAAGCAACATCGCTATTTTTACCATCGTTAACATATAGTGCACTTCTGGCATTCCCCTGATACACACCAGTGCTATAGTCAGTGCCTAACGCATTGCTAATAAAACCATCAAGATCCCATTTAATCACTTTCTGACCAGGTAATGTCTTACCAAGATCAACTTGTATATCAGTCGAATTACCAACAGAATTGATTATGTTAGAACTAGTGTCTGCTGTAATAGAATTCCAGTTATTTCCAGAGATTTTGCCAACATCATGGGCTGGGCTGTTATCATCATTACTTATCTCCGGCCCAAAGTTCAGCAAAACAGAATTATATTTTGACGAAAAAGTTTCTTTTAACCGCTGTCCATCAGACAACAATCTTGTTCTCAGAATATCATATGGCAGATCCTGCAGATCATAATCATTATCCAATGACAAGACGGCCGCAGTTGCAGCTGACTGCCCCAGGATCATATAAGTCGGTTCCATACGAATACTGCCAAAAGCAGCATGACTGGCAGAAAGACAAACCGGAACCAGCAAATTATTGGCCTGTTCACGCTTTGGCACTATTGATTTATAGCTTATAGGATAGCCATTACTCCACCAGAGATAGAATCCGCCTTCATCCCATATAGCCCCATCTATTACAACACGACGTACTACATGAGAATCCAGAGAATATGAACCCTGCCCGATCGAATCATATACTGTGTAGCCACTTTCCATCTTCACATGATGCTCGGTCATAACCATTTCACCTTCCATCCTGCGAGCCTCACGCACATAAGAGAAGTACGGCCAATGACCATTATCTGCAAATTCATCTTTAGGCAGCCCCCACTTTACCTTGCTGCTGCGAGAAGCAGCCGGCACACGAGGATGATAAAGCATAGTCCAGAGCAGCCCCTGCTGATAATCCCGCTGTCTCTTAACATAATTCATCCGCTCAGTGTAGCTAGCCTCTGAATATATCCAGTTATCGTCCATTGAGTAATTGCCGCCTGGCCAGTCAAGTGACATCAGCCCGCTATTATTATTATCAGTCTTTAGATTTGGCATTCTCTGATCGGTAAAACCAGGGTTCTGCCCTGCCTCATACAGTCTGAACAGCAGCTCATAATCTCTTTCATCATAAGCTAGCGGCTTTTCTATCGCTACCCTGTTAGAACTAACATCTGTCATGCACATTCTGAAATTAAATGCCTGCAGGCGGCCGTCCTCTTTACCTATCTGGCTCATATCATCAAATTCACTCTCAATTTGACGAATCAAACCACTGGAAGGGTCACCCGGAACAACATAAGGATCAATATTTTTATACGGAGAATTTCCTGGGGTAAGGTCACTGGATTTGAAATATACACCATTCAGAGACTCTTTATATTCATTTTTATCATCTCTGCCAATCCTATATGCTACTCCGGCAACAGCCATAAGGTCACCTTCATATGATGCATCTATAAACATCTTGCCGGCATAAGTCTCAGCATCAGAAAAGCCAAAATCATCATCATAGCTCTGGGTCTTGATAGCTGTGATATTATTACCAGATCTTATAACTCCATCTGAGCTTCGGTCCAGCCAGCGGTTCCTGACAACTGTTATTCCTTCTTCAATCAGCCATTGTTCGAATACTTCTTCGGCTACATGTGGTTCAAATGTCCACATAGTCTGACTGCTTTCCTGAATAGCTGAACCTGCCTGCCAACTAACATTATATGAGCTGCGGTTCTGATAAACCCATACCTCAGGATCATTATAATACTGCCATATCCTATGGTAGAACTCTCTGGCCAAACCACCAATACAATTCGTATCCTTGGTATCGGTCCACCCTAAACCACTAATAGTCAAACCTCCGAGATGTTTTTCAGGGCATAACCAGGATAACATCCTTGCCCATTCTCTTAGCTTGAATTGCAGCAGTTATCCCAGAGCAAGTACCACCAATAAACAACAATATCATATGAGTTTGAAGCTACAGCAAGCTCGCACAGGGCTAAAACAATTATCATTAAAAATGAAACAGGCTTATTCACGATCACTCTCCAACTATATACACAATATGCGGGCATATTCAAATAGAATACACCCGCTATAATCTTATAACAAAAACATACTAAAGTGCCACAAAACAACTTATTTTCTTTTGCGATGCAAAATACCAGCTAAACCAGCAACTAAAATTGAAAGAGATGCAGGTTCTGGAACCAGGGTTACACTATCAAGATAAACACCAGTACCATCAACTTTACCACCATCAACAGAGCCATCAACAGACCTGATCTTGACTTGTATCTGGGCTGTATTTTCTGGTGTCACAAAGCTAAGTACAGATGATTTAAGCCAGTCTGTTGATGAAAGTATCGCAGCATCAGTGCTATCATCAGCATCAAATAATACCATAAAAAGCTCATCACCGATCTGATTGCCGCCGGCATCCTTGAACTTTATATAAACATCAACCTGATCACCCACTTCATTCATTTGCCAGCCGGAAT
The DNA here is from genome assembly GCA_963663965.2 of Sedimentisphaerales bacterium. Classification (GTDB taxonomy): domain Bacteria; phylum Planctomycetota; class Phycisphaerae; order Sedimentisphaerales; family SM23-30. Next base: position 124,105 of record CAXXFK010000028.1, on the reverse strand, counting down.
TAGTATCACCTCTGCCATAAAGCCAGAAGCTTAGTGATTCGCCACCGGTAAAACCGGTAATAGTCTGGTGCAGCATTCCATAGCCGTTACGGGCAGCTATTTTATATGAATAATCACCATCATATACAACATCCGTCTTAGCTGCGTAGTACACCGTGGCACCAGTGCCTTTGTACTCAGTCCAGTCGTCAGCGACTAATGGGCTTCCAGTGAGAGCTTCAAAACCAGGGTTCATTATCATATTGGCACCAGCTGCCGATACCATAAACACCATCAACAATAAAATAATCTTCTTCATTTTCTGACCTCCTAAAGTCAATTTAGAATAAAAAAACAACAACTTACATATCAAACTCCGGCAAGGCTCCCTAAGGAAGCCAGCCGAAGATTAGAAACTAACAAATCACTTTACACAAGCTGGATATAATCCGCATTCGAGCCACGCATTAGCTATAACAGCAAGGTCATAAATATTAACCTCACAATCTGGAATACCTTCACCTTCTGGTCCTGCTATATCATAAGCAGACGCATATGAGTCAAGACAGAGTGATTTTTTCACTGGTGCAAGGTCATTATACATATCCAAAACTTCTTTATTAGTCATTGGATAGTTATACAAGGCAAATGCATCTAACGAACCTGTATATACATTATTGATAAGGCCGCGAGTATTTCCGGCACCTACTACCATAGAATAGCTCCAGTCAGCAAATACTTCATTCTCACCTAAACCAGTGGATGAACCTATAATCTCGCCATCCAGATACACATTGGTATTGCTGCCAGCTTCATATGTAGCTACGATCTGATGCCATTGGCCGTCAAATAAACCCTCTGCTGTAGTCTGCACAGTAGTAAAGGCCCCGGACTCTGCTCTGATATAAAAATATATTCTTCCAGATTCCTGCAAAGACAAGTTATAACATGTTACCAGGCTATCATTATATACGGCGATAACGGTACTTGTAATATCGTCATTCTTCTTAACCCAAAAGGAAAGAGTTCCGCTCTTTAACCCCTGTTCCTTATTTGGATATGCTTCTATACCAAGATCCATATAACTAGTACCATCAAATACAGCAGCTATACCATCGATACCAGCGGTTTCATATGTTATTCCTAATTCACCACCAGGGTCAAGAGTTGTGCCTGTACCATCAAAGTTTCCAGTTGCATCTGTAAGATCATTTTCAAAGTCATATTTCAATAATAATCCCTTTACCATCAAAACAGCTACATCACTTACAGTCTGTTTACCCTGACTATTAGTCAATACACAGTAATATTCGCCGGCATCACTTGTAGTTGCTGATTCAAATACAATGGCAGTAGCATCTTCACCTGAAGCAATTAATACATCATCAGAATCATACCATTCATACAAAACGATCGAATTAGAATCATCATCAGCTTCAATAGAGATCGTAGCAGTCTGTCCTTCTAATATTGAGACATCCTGAGGCTGGGTCTTAATTACCGGGAATGAAGTTTCAGTATAAAAAGACCACCATTTACCTTTAACAGTAGCCAGACCATCAACAGATGAACCATTTATACTCTGGTCAACCTTCCAGAATACGATTTTATCAAACCCGATCTCTATATTTTCGGAAGTATATTCTGCAGTACTCAATTCGACAGGAGCAGACTCCACATAATTTGGATCATTTATAGAATTAGGCTCGCCAGGATCATTAGTAATGTCATAGATCTCAACAGAAAGATAATATCCTGTTATATCTCCATTTGGCACACCAGCAGCATAAGGATCATCTCCAGGCTCCCAGCTAAGACTCAGACCGGTAACGGGCTGCTCTATTGCCTTATCTGAAGGAAGAGGATTCTTTGCAGGCAAAGGAAGAACATCTAACATTATATCATCCATATATATTGATGTACCATCTACCTTACCACCATCTTCAGAACCATCTACACTTCGTATCTTTACCAGAAATGATGTTGTACCGTCAGGGATAGTAAACTGAAATACAGGAGACTGAACCCATTCTACACTACTAAGAATTGGAGCTTGTGTTGCAGGGTCAGTATCAAAAAGGATCATACTTATCTCGTCACCGATCTGATTACCGCCAGCATCCTTAAATTTTATATATAAATCAACCTGGTCACCAGTCTCATCCATTATCCATCCACTATTGGTGTCACCTCTGCCATACATCCAGAAGCTGTATGTCTCTCCGGCAGAAAAACCACTGCTGATTTCCTGATAGATCATACCATATCCGTTACGGGCAGCTATTTTCTCTGAATAAGTGCCAGTTCTAACAACATCGGTTTTAGCCGCAAAGTACACTGTTGCATTTGATTGAGCGTACAAAGTCCAGTTACCAGGCTCCAGTACACCTGAAGATGGATTCGTAGCCATAGACTCAAAACCCGGATTTGCTATTTGAGCATCAGCCAGACAAACCGAAGACATCAATAGCGAAAGAAATAACATGACAAAAGTTTTCATTTTGACCTCCCTAAAAAAGATTTTAAATTACCTCAAACTAATTTATGATCACCAAATCCAGACTATTTGTTCATAAACATATTTACATACATACACATAAACCAAACGAAGAGTTTGAGTAAATAAATAAAAATCAATATCAAAATAAGCACCAGAAACTGATACATAATAATCATAAAAAATAAGAGACAGGTCACATCTTCTCTAGTAAGCTGAAACTCAATTGTTTATCTCAGCATCAAGCACAATTTCAGGGTTCACCAGATAAAAGAAATCATTTTCCCATCCGGCATATTTTGGTGGATCGGCAGGTCTGAGCCCATCGGTCACAATAATAGTTAAAAAACGGGCATCATCGGCAAGATCTATATCGATATCAATAGTCCCATCTTTAACCATTAGGAGTTCTCTGCTATATTTGAGCTGACCGTCGACAAGTACCCAAAGGTCAATATCAGCCGGACGACCAATTAAACCATCAACAAACTCAGTAATGCCACCCAATGCCTTAAAACCAGATAATTCATGGCCAGGCATAGACTCTTTAATTGCTTTCAGATCGATCGTCATACCGCAATTACTATGGAAGCACATTATCGATTCAGGATTTTTTTCTATTTCTACACCATTAAATATCACATCGGAGACTTTAGAATTTTCTCTTTTTATACCACTTCTGAACAAGCATATATTCTGAGTATATCCGCCGCTGGTATCTGGACAGGCAAAAGTTAATCCAGTAGAAGAGATCACAACCTCACCATCTCCACCATCAGGAATAAAAACACCATCAACAATTTTAGAATCGGCAACAATACTATATTTATTATTGCTGTTTACTCTTCTATTGTAATTAGCATCCACATACTTACCATCAACTGGATTTATCCCAACTGCATCACCGATATTCCATGAATCTTTTCTACCGGCTGCCAGCCTTGTCAGATCCAGTGTTTTCTGCCCACGCCAGATCATACCGGCCTTTGAGTCAAGCTGCCGAGCAAACAACTCTGTCTCTACCGGAATAGCAGACACTTTTCCGGTCTTAGAGTTAAACCTTCTGGCATCATTAGCAAATATCACACTACTATCCTTGGGAGCACCAGTAAGTCCAGAAAAGAACTGAACCTTGCCTTTTAAGACATGAAGCTCTTCGGAGGTTTCTTTTTCAACAGAAACACCAAATTCTGTGCCAAGGTCAACATACCTGTTATTTATTGTATCGACTGTAAAGCCGCGTCCAACCTCAGACACATATGAATAAATTCGTCCCTGGGCCAGGTCAATTCCATTTTTTTCGATAGTAAACTCAGCAGGCCCCTCAATTACAACATCAACACCCTGATCATATTTTATGCTGACTATCCCTTTATCAATTTTATACGGGAACTGATTGGTCAGCAGTCTGTCAGATGTATGGAACTGTTCAGAACTCTTACTCCAGCGAACATCTACCTGATCTGTCACAGTTGCAACCGGTATAGAATATTGAGGTGAGAACAACTCGGCATAAGCAATAAACAGTACCATAAATACAGCAGCTAAATAGATAAAACGGTCGAACAGCTTAAAGAACCTGCTCGACTTGCTTTCTTTGCTGTCTTTATGCTCAACAATCTGGCTTTGCTCTTCAACTTCGCTTTCCAGCTCAATAGCAGGAGCACTATCTTCAATATCCACGATCCGGCTAAGTATTTCAGTATTGATCTGGCCACCAATTCCCTGATCGGCATTATTCGCCAGGATCTGATCCAGCCTGCTCTGCCCGGCCAGTTCAGTAAACATTGAAACAAGCTCTACATACTTTAGTGCATATTCCTTATGCTTAAGCATATTGTTAAGTGTCGTGAACTGCTCTAATGTCAGATCATTATCAAATTCAGCGGCAACCAGCTCACATAAAAGGACAAGCTCTCTATGGTTCATTACCTACCCTCCCAGGCAAGTGTTGTCTTTGTTATGCAGTCACCTAGCACAGCATATACCTTCGCGAGATGCTTATACAGCTTAGATACCGAAACACTGTTTTTGATCGCAATTTCTCTAACCGAGATATTATCCTGAAAACGCTGTTTGATAAGATTAAGATCATTACTGTTCAGTTTATTAAGGCACCCCTGTAAAGCAACAGCTCTGCTATCATGTTTCTGGGAAACTTCATCATTTGCCTCAATAATATTCTGCAGCACATCACTATCAAAACGCCAGATATCTTTCTGACTCCTGTAATAATAACTTATCTTGTACTTTGCTATCTGCTTAGCCCATGCATAAAAGTTTGTGCCGTCTTCGTAGCTGTCAAACTTCTTCCACATAACAGATGCAACATCCTGAAGAATATCTTCAGCATCGGCATAGTTTGGAACACAGCATACAATATAGGCAAAAAGCTTTTTATTGTTCTGTAAAAATAATTTGAAAAATTTATCTTTATTCATGAGCACCAGGTTAAATCCAGATATTCTAATTATTTATCCTATATATACCTAATCACTCAAACACAAGATTTGTGTACACTTTTTTATCATATTTTCGTTTTTATGGAACATTAGCCCAAAATCAAAATCATCAGACGAAATAACGGCATAAAGAAAGCTTAACACTGTTAAAAAGTGGGCAAGATTTTAACCTAAAGCACCATTCCAGATCCAAATGCGAATTAATATTCACAGTCAAACCCCAGAATGAAAAAAACAAACCATAACTAACTTATCGACAATCAGTTACAGCTAACTAATCATTATTTCACATGTTCAGATTTGATCTTATATTCATAATCTGCGATATTTTTGAGATAATCCCGTACAGATATGTTTAACCACTGGCTCGCAGACTGGTCTTTTTTCAAGTAGCAGTACCAAAATGCCGTTGTAACGGACTTTATACACTGGTGAAACTCTTTATCCTTGTCATTATCACGCAAGGGCAGCCAAATATCGGCAAAGATCATATGGTCACCACCAATAAAGTTTATCAGATATTGATCTGAGCTGCTAAGAAAGTCATACGGCACCCTTCTCTGAGCGGCACTGGTTTCCCCTACTGGGCTGTCATCAATAGTACCAGTCATATGCAGACAAGGAACGGCGATATTTCCATATGCAAACTTTTGAGCCAGCTTACCCCCGGCATACGGTGCGCTCATAGGAATTGCCGCAATAAAGTCAGAGCTTGAATTTACAGTTGCCAACGTCGTTTGTGCCCCGAATGAATGACCGGCAATGCCGGCTGCAGTCAAATCGACTTTATTTGCCATAATACCTCCATCAGCACACAATTCAGCCATTTTTGTCATAGCAAACCTGACATCCTGTACACGAAGTAAGGCATTTTGAATACTGGCGGCTTTCATGATATTATTCTTAGATTCAGCTGGCGGAACACCTTTCCACAATGAGCTGTCACTGCCAGGATGCTGCAGCATAAGACAGACAAAGCCATGACTAGCCCAATAGCCTCCTAAGAACTTATAGCCGTAGCGGTCTCCTCCTAAACCATGCGAAAATACGATAAGCGGCATTTTTCCTTCAGCACCTGGGAGATAAAGCCTTACTGGGACTGTACGGCTGCGGTCCGAATCTATCCATTCATAGTCAGTTACGGTAACACTATATGCCCCATCCGAGAGCCATGGGAGACTATTATTATCACCACTGGCAACTTTTACAGGTTCTGCCGGCAATAGACCAGCAAAAACAGCAAAACAAAGACAAGTCAAAATACATACAATCCGGTTCTTATATTTCATTATTACTCCTATTCCTGCTCAAAAGCGATTAGATTCAGGTATAATATAGCACAAATAATAATGACTTATAAGTTCATTTTTCAGCAGAATATATGAGTTTTGCAGTGTAAATAGTTTCAAGAATATTTTAAATTGCAAAAGCCTCATAAGCATTTACTTACAAGGCCTTTACACTAACACCCACAATTAGAAAGATCTATTTCACAGAGTAAATACGATTACTGTCAAGCCATTGACAAACAAACATCTCAAGGTCACCAAAGTCAACCTGGCAGTTGTTATCAAAATCACAAACCAGGCCAGGCTGGTCAGTATCGCAGATCCATCCGCCCCCTTCAACGGCCAGATATTCCTGGGCAATTTTCTCGAAAGACAAAGCATAGTTGTAAATTTTTAAGTCGTCAACCTGACCGCTAAAACGATTATTTATACTGCCGTGATAGTCCAGGGCCACCAGGGTCATTGGGTACTGCCATTCATCAAAGTCTGTTAATGTTTTTGTAGCAGCAGCTTTCAAGGTTCCATCTACATATATTTTCATTTCAGTGCCATCATAGGTTGCAGCAACAAAATGCCACAAACTGTCAGCTGCCAGCGGAGTAGTTGTTGGATAAATAGATGAGCCATTGTTCTGTCTCAAATACACGCTTATATTATTTTCAACCGAATTGATACTAAACCTAAGACCGGTTTTAACCCCATCGTTAAAGACACCAAGAATTATACCACCCTCGCCGGGATCAAGCCTGACCCAGCAGCTATAAGTAAAGGCATTGAGACCATTACCAATTCCAGTTTTAGGATAGGCATCTTTTGACAGCAATATATAATTCTCTCCATTAGGATCAACTGCATACATCTGCCCGCCAGCATTGGTCTTGCCGGCCACATAATCCATACCACCGACAATGCTTCCATCATTCACTCCAACAGAATCAGAAGCATTCTGTTCAAACCTATACCTTGCCAGCAGCTTGTTCAGAGTCAGCCTGGCGGTACTTGACTTTAAAGAGTCTCCAGCGGAACAATCAATAATTGCATAATATTCACCTTCATCATCACTGTCAGCATTTGTGATCGTTAGTATACTCGCTGCCTGACTCCAATTTATGTTTATACCGCCACCAGCAGATAACAACACATCATCTTTATACCATTTAACATCAGTAATCTCTGACAATGCTGAATATTCGATACCAAACCGGGCATTATCTGACTCATGGGCTTTCATATCCCGCGGCTGAACTGATATCTTAAGTATATCTGTAGCAGTAGTAAAACTCCAAACAGGACCAGTTATATTATTTGAGTTACCGGGAGGATAGACACCGCCGGCACCATCATCAAGACCTTCTTCTACCATCCAGTAATATGTACTGCCAAAATCCAGTAATGAGCTAAGGTCAAAGAATCCATCTGCAGAAGGGTCGCTATAGTCGCTAATATCAATTGAAGCAACTAACGATAAATCATTCTGTTCACCGCTACCCATCCATAAATAATGTTTTTTAATAGCAGGATCAACATGCATACGGTCATCAGGATTTAGCCCAGCTTTCCACATCAATACCGATTTAGGCAATACGCCAGCCGCTCCACTTACCGGAGATTGGGCAAATGGAAAGCTAATATATGATGTATTGATTACGGGATATTTATTAGCAAGATAATCGCCAACTTGTTCCAATTCCAATGATGACAAGACACGATCATAAAAAATAACTTCTGCAATTTCTCCTTTGAAATACTGACTGCTGCCATTATCGAGGCTACTACCTAAATTCAGTCCTACAGGAGATGATTGTGAATCATTTACAATTGATCCAAGGAAATTACCATCAAAGCAGACGGCCATATCAGAAGTAATGGAAAATACATGAGGATTTATGTCGGCTACTGGTGACCAGGAAGGAAGCTCATTGGAATTTCCTGCCTTAAATCCGAATCTATCAGGATTTGAACTACCATCCAAATATAATCCTAAACTATCATCAGCTATAGTTTGTGTGCCAATCATGTAGTGATTGCCGCTATTGGGGTTAGAATCAAAACGTCCAACTGCAAATAGTGTGAAAGAGCCAAGGCTTATCATATCATCATTAAGATCTAAATAGTCATCTATGCCGTCAAAGCAAACTACAGGCTTACCCAGTACCTCAGAATAAGTATCATATACAGGCTGCGTTTCACTTAACATCTGGGAAGCATCATTACCAGAGTCGGAAATATCAACCCAGCTGCCTATTGATACTCCATCTTCAACTCCGGCTATAGCATCGGCATCCAGACACATTACCAGGCCATCGGTAACAGGCGGCATATCATTGATAGGCGTTGATGTCTCCACTACATTCCAACCGCTGATCTGCACAATAGCTGATGGTTCATACTTATAAGATTCAATAGTAACAACCTTTTCCTCTCCCGGCAGCAGACTAAAGAAATTATCAGAGTAGAATGAAGGCCTTACAGGCTTAAGGTCACTGGAATCTGCCAGCTTGACACGAACCATAAACGCAAGAGATTCAGATTGATTAGTTATAGTTACCTTATATTTACCATTTTTCATTTCTACTACTGAATCCAGCGAGATATTTGGAAGCTTTTCAATATCCTGGAATCCAGAATACAGCGGGCCGGTATATGTCTTTTGGCCATCATACTCGCTATTTGAACACCAATAGAAAGTATCAGCTACATAACTACCATTGCTGTCAAAAATGTCAAGACGTATAAAATGAACAGGTGATAAATCAGAAGGCAATTCAGCATGGATAACATCATTTGCAACCATATCGGAGCCAACAGAAACTGTTGTTTGCTTTTCGTACTTGAGTGACATATCCTGATTGAAAACACGAATCTGAACTGAACCTTCAAACGGTGTATAAAATTCATTATTTACAGAGACAGTATTTTTAATAAAATCGTACTGAGCGTGGATCGGCTCATGGGCATCCTGCGAATAATATAATGCGGCAGTCGGCTCAAGCGACCAGTCCCACATTCGCCCGCAGACTTGCCTTGTCGGACTATTATGATACCAGAACCAGACACCAGAAGAATATCGATCTCCATTGTTCAGACGATTATAAGTCCAGCACTCCCATAAACTGCGATATCCAACAGCTCCAACCATCTGCCCTTTCCATGCCAACTCTTCGGCCGATTCGATAGAACCATATTGCTGCATAGCCGGCACATATTTAGCAACCATATCATGGAAACCTGCCCCATCATGATAATCCCAAACAGTCTCATTTACCGGCCATATATCGCTGACATCCATCATTTCCTCCAGACAATCCAGCGTAGGCAGACAAGGAGTACCATATTCTGGACACAGGCCATATATCCTGCTGCCGCGATCGGAAGCACTGTCATCGTAATAGAACATCGGATTAACATACTTATATGGGCTGCCGTCATGAATACCTTCAATCTCTGAACCAGCCTGATAGCCGCGAGTGCCATCCAAACTCTGTACCAAATCGGTAACCGGCACAACACTGCTGGCACCACGCTCATTAGCAGAAATATAATATACGACACTAGGATGATTACGTAATGCCTTGATCGTATCAGCAAAATTTTCCCGATACAGATCATAATCGGCCGGCAAAACCGTATCACCAGACTGCCAGAACTCCATTGATACCATAATCCCTAATTCATCACAAAGATCATAGAAGTAATCAGACTCGACAATACCACCACCCCAAAAACGAATAAAGTTTATGCCTGCCTGCTGTGTGTATCGCATTTCAGCATACATTCTCTCGTCGGTCTTTCTCAACATTGCCTCTGGGATCCAGTTAGTGCCATGCAGAAAGATAGGTTTTCCGTTCACATAGAACTGTCGACTGCTATCCGGAGTATTGCGATCACTGGTAACATGACGTACTGCGAAACGGGTTTCTTCTGTATCACTTACAGTCCCATTCTGTTCAAAACTCAATGTGAGGTGATACAGGTTCTGCGGTCCCTTATTTATTGGCCACCACAGTTCAGGATTGAGGCATGTAAGCGACTCATACTCATCCGGCGATAAATATACAGTTTTTGCCTCATTTGGGGTTAAACTAACATTCTTTTCAATATTTACAGACATACCATCAATAACAGCTCTCAATACACCACTCTGGAATATTGATGTATGGTTTATTACTTCCACACTAATATCCTGACGGGAGCTTGTCATATCAGGCATAACCAGGTCACACTTGATAAAAGGATTACGCAACTCTACAGAGTCAACAGGGAAAATCGTAATATCTTTCCAAATACCAGTATTTCGATCACGAATACCATCAGAAAAAGTAAAATCCCATCCGATCGACATAAGCTGAGTTACATTTTTACCAAAGGTACCATCACCACCATTGCGATTCTCGCCTACAGCCTGAGGTTCATCATTTTTCACATCAAATCCGCCAAGCACATCAACCGGCTTTACCAGCACAGCTAAAGCATTTGGCCCATCGTAATTAACATTATCAGTGACGTCAAAAAATCCGTGATTGAACATACCTGCCATATTGCCAATTTGCTGGCCATTTAGCCATATCTCAGCACGATAATTTATGCCGTCAAGCCGCAGCATTACCTGCTTGCCAGAATAGTCAGCCGGAAGCTCAAATTCAGTTCGAAACCAGTAGGTATAAAACTCTCGGCCAACTTCAGTAATATCCGGAATCAAATCCTTATCATTAGCATTATTTATTCCAAAATAAGGTTCAGGATATACTTTGTTATATACAAGAGAATTAAGGACAGTACCTGGTACAATTGCATCCATTGCCGCATCTGAAGTATAGCCAACAAGGGAAACCCTGCCTCCAGCAACTCCAGCGTCCCCTTCTTTTATCATCCGCCATTGATAACCTCCTTCATGGAAATCATTTGACCGCAAAACAATCGCATCCTGCTTTTGACGGTCAGGGGCTCTTGAAATACTATTATCAGAAGCAATGTTTAATTCGCCAGCTAACAAAAATGAACACATAGCCATATGGCACATAATAACACAGGTAACCAGAATTCTCATTCAAACTTTCCCTTACATAAAAAAACAGAGGAACTGGCTGATCTGAACCAGTCAATCCCTCTGTGATTCTCAATATAAATACATAATATAAACCGTTACAGATTATTTAATAATCTATAATTCCAGATCATTCGGCATAAATACGATTGCTATCAAGCCAGTAACCTGCGAATATTGCAAAGTCGCCAAGATCCACCTGACAGTTATTATCAAAGTCATAAATCAGGTCAGGCTGTTCATCATTACAGATCCAGCCACCTTCAACAGCAAGGTATTCCTGAATGACTTCCGCTTTAGAGATCGCATAATTATAGATCTTCAGATCATCAATCTTACCGTTAAAACGATCGTTGATACTGCCATGGTAATTCAAACCAACAAGCGGCATTGGGTATTGCCATTCAGCAAAGTCTGTCAGCTGATTTGTCACAGTTGACTTAAGAATACCATCTACATATATTTTCATGTCAGTACCATCATATGTAGTAACAACATAGTGCCAATGGCCGTCAGCAGCCAAAGGTGATGTCGCAGGATGAATAGATGCCCCATTTTCCTGTCTCATAAAAACACTAATGTCATTTTCAACAGAATTGATACTGAATCTCATTCCTGTAGTAGCACCTTCATTGAATACGCCAAGAAGAATACCACCTTCACCCTCTTCAAGACTAACCCAGCAGCTATAGGTAAACTCTTCCAGACCATTACCTAATCCGGCTTTAGGATAAGCATCTTTACTTAGCAGTATATAATCTGTTCCATTAGGATCAGCCGCATACACCTGGCCATCATCTGTAACATTACCAGCAACATAAGTCATACCGTTTTCTTCAGTGCCACTATTGGTACCGGCTGAGTCATCGGCATTTTGTTCGAATTGATACCAAGCCAGTAATTTATTAGTAACCAGTTTGACTGTATCAGATGGAACAGCATCAGCACTATTAGTAACAACAGCATAATAATCGCCATCATCATTACTGCTGACATTTTCAATAGTCAATGTTGAAGAATCCTGATCCCAGACAATTGACACATTTCCACCAGAAGTTAATGGCATGTCATTTTTATACCAGGTAACATCAGAAACAGCACTATTTGATAAGTATTCAACATCAAATTCTACTGTCGAAGCAGGATCTACCTTTACTGAACCTGGCTGCAATAAAATCTCAGGTACAGTGGCAATTGTCCTGAAACTCCAAAGTGACATGGCAATATTATTATCATTACCAGCTGGATATACACCGCCAGAGCCATTATCAAGACCTTCTTCAACCATCCAGTAATATGTGCTGTCATATTTCAATTCTGCAGCAGGAGTATAAATACAACCATTTGCAGGATCAGTATAATCAGTAACATTGATCGTATCAACAAGTGTCATATTTGGGTCAGTTTCACTTCCTGAACTTAACCATACATAATGCTTTTTGATCTGTGGATTTACCATTGTTAGATCATTTGGATCAAGGCCGGCTTCCCAAACCAGTGAATCTGTTGTAAGAACACCAGTGTCACCAATACCAGGAATTGGGTTATGAGCACCTTTCAGAGCACCTGAACCAATTTTCACATTATCGAAATAACCATCTCTGTCAGCATATGCATAATGCCAGTAACCAAACAGAACTTCATCCATGGCAATAGCATATTCACCGGTAGTAGTATATATTTCAATATCATTTACAATTACTGTAATAAGATCCTGATCGCCCTGAACTGCTGAAGAGAGCTCAATATGATTCCAGCCGTTTTTCATAGCTAATGGGAAATCGCCAATAGTATGATCACCACTGTTATATAATTTATCGATCCTTACCCAACCAGTACTTCCAGTAGTTGTATTTACAATAAAGTCGAGAGTTCTTGGATAAACACCACCACCATCGTTATTGTACTGTACCCAGAAACCAACCTCGTCATTATTAGCACTGCTTTTAACCTTAACTTGGGTACGCATACCAGTCTCAGGCAGCTCACCTGTACTTGTACCAGTCAAATACCAGTCAAAGCTCAAAGTCCACTCACGTTGTAATTCGGAAGAAAACGGGTGAATAATCCCTAAATTTGCACCACCGCCAGGTACATCTATCTTAAGAGCTTTTGCCCCATCAGTAACACCATCATTATTTGGTGCACTATTAACAAATGAAACTTCAGTTTCAACATTGCCATAAGCAGCTTCCCATCCCGCCGCCACAGCTTCTGGCCAGTCATTGTACTCAAATGAATCAGTAAAAATTTGATCAGCAAACAGAGTACTGGACATGAGCGTTAAACCCATACATAACAGATTTAATCTTTTCATCTTTTCTTCCTTTTCAAAAAATTAAATAATACACATCACTTTTAGATCTTAAATGCTATATCTATGAAAATCTGAGATTAATCAGCCTTTGCAACTAGATGGACATTTACTTAATCACTCAATTGTCAGAAATGTGTACATTTTTTTATTTTTTTAGAAGAATATTCGATTTCCACCCAAATATTCCATATTTTGATACCACTAATTTTGTATTTTTTAATTGTCGCTCAATAGTATATATAATGCAAAAAAGCACAAGTGCAAAACAGAAAAAAGCCTCATAAGTCAATACTTACAAGGCTCTTACACAATTATAACACTAAACTCTAACTCATATCTACCGAGTAGAGAAAAGGAAAAAAGGCAATCTTTATGCCGCTATATTATTCTGAGCAAGTCAAAATAGCAGTAAATCCGCCGCCCGATGCAAGATTAAAGGCAACGTTATCACTGGAGTCGACAGATAGCTTGCGAACACTCACATCTCTGAAATTGTCACTAAATGCTCCCAGCCCATCTTCATATATAGTCATACTATAAGTCTGGCCCGAAGCTAGAAAATCAAGTGGGATCTGCATAGTTCTGGCATCCCAGTTGGTAATACCGCCAATATACCAGTTATTACCTATTTGTCTGGCAGATACATAGTATTTACCGATTTTGCCATCCAGAGCAATAGTATTATCCCATGATGTAGGTAAGCCATTAAGGAAATCAGCTCCCGGCTGGCCGTAATATCCTTCTGGGTTGCCAGCCATATTAACTATAGGACTATCATAGATCAAACACAATGCTAACTCCTGACAACGTGTTCCCAATGTCGAAACCGGGGTAGTATTACTCCACGTAGACCTTGACTCATTATTAAAACTGCCCGGGGTATAGTCCATAGGTCCAACCAGCATCCTGGTAAAAGGCAGAATTGTCTTATGAACAGGGTCATTATAAGTGGAAAAATTCTGTTCCAGGCCATAAACCGCCTCCCTGGTTATAAGATTCGGCCATGTCCTACGGACACCTGCCGGCTTATAACACCCATGGAAGTTTACCATCAGCTTATGAGAAGCAGCTTTTCCCAGCACCTGGTGATACCAATCAACCATCCACTGATCATCCCGCGACATAAAATCTACTTTTATACCTGCAATTCCCCAACTCTCATAAAGAGCCATAGCCTGATCCATACGAGCATTCAAAGCTTCCCAGTGAACCCAGAGCCATACTTTTACATTTCTTTGAGCGGCATATTGGACTAATGCCGGTATGTCCATAAAATCCTGCGAAGTTGTACAGTTACCGTTCTTATACCATCCATCGTCAACCAATGCATATTCCCAATTCATCTGAGATGACAGATCGATAAAGCCCTTGATCGCATCCATAGTCAAGCCATGATAAGTGGTAAGCCAGTTCCAGCTGGCAACACCAGGTGTGATCCATGATGTATCAGTTATTTTAGATGCCTCATTCAGATTGACAATAATGTCAGAATTTAACAAGTCTACTGGCTCATTACCCAACATAATAACACGCCATGGACTGCGGCCTGATGTTCCAAGATCAACTGTCACAGCCTGCTCCTGCTGACGCGACAGAGTTGTACATATAGAGTAGCTGTCCTTAACTACAGCATTAGCAAAAACAGAAACCTGAGCACTACCTTCACTTTCAACCTCTGAATCTATGCCAACAATACATTCCAACCGGACAAATTCAGGATCAACATTATAGGTTATTGCTGCATTGGCATGACAGCCAAGCCCTTTTTGGTATTGCTGACCGTTTATAGTAATAGGATTTCCATCAACACTTTCATTTATATGCAGACTTCCCCAATCCTGCCTCGCAGATACAGGTGCCTGATCACTTAACCATATATAGGTTCCGTCAGCCCTGATTAACTTAGCTTCAGCAATATCGACATGATCGAAATTTATACTGCCTAAACTGTCAACCTTCAACATTAACTGGCTGGCATTATCCTGCAGATCGACAGAAACCTTAACACCATCACTATTGCCATTCAGTTCAGGGCTTGAATACAGCTCCACCGCACCAGAAGTTGTCAGGTACGAGCCGGCATAGTCAACTAATGCCGCTTCAGCTATTGAGCAATAGCCCCTGGCTCCAAGGTCAACAGTTAAAGGCAACCCAACAATTGAACCAGGCAGTATATCTGACAGCGTTGACTCTACATACAACTTCTCCTGCATTGTAGAATAGCTTCCGTAAAAAGTAGGCCAGCAGGTATAATTGCCAGCGAAATTAAATTCTGTAAATTCTTCTTTGATCTTTATTACATCGGTATTTGTCTTGGGAAATACATATCTAAAAGCAGCTCCCTCATCATAAGCACGAAACTCTAAAGCATATACCAAATCAGATGCGTTTTCTTTTATATTCAATACGATCTGGTTATAGTTATCCGATATTGTTTTCCTTGGACCACATACCATCTGCCATGATTTATTACTATGAGACGACAATTCAGACTCTACGGTAACATCAATCCCAGTTTCCAGATCATCATCCAACAGTAAACTTAAGCCGGATGGATTGACTATAACCTCCCCATTCAGCAAGACTGAATATTGAAGACCACCTGCCGCTGATATTCTAACCTCAACAGATTTATCTGGTGAAAATACCGAATATGTCTTATTACTTTTATCAGAATCAAATACAAATAACACATTGCTGTCCGGAGTTCTAAGCTGAAGATCTCCCTGTTCTGCCTGGCAGGCCGGCAAGACAGACAGCAATACAAGAACAGAAACAAATTTAATGCAAAAACAAATTTTATTCATGAATACTCCAAAAAAAGACTTTTGTGTTATTATAACAAGTATAAACCGGCAAAGCCAGAAGTTGTATCACCAAAGTTAATACCAGCATAATAGCACAAAAGTCAAAATAATCTAAAGTCTACCTCTAATTAAAAGGATTTATCCTAATTCAAACAATCAGGAACAATATTACATTCCAGCCACTGGGCGGCTACTTCTAATACATCAAACAGGTCTACAACACAGTCTCTTTCACCATTTGGACCAGAAATATCCATTAATGGATTTTCAACACAGACCTTACTATCAGGGTTAAATTCAACATATAACTTAGCAACAGAAACAGGGTCCAGCGGATAAGACCAGATACGCACATCGTCAAGTAAGCCATCATATGGAGACACTGTGGCATCCGGCAGTTCTGCTCCAAACATAACATCAAAATCATTAGTGTCAGGTTCCTGAACAGTTGCTCTTGTATTGCGTGCTACACCATCAATATATATTATCAGCTCACCATTAACAGCATCAAATGTCCCTGTCACAAGATGCCACTGGTCATCAGTTACATCATACCCGGAACTGAGTCCATCACCTGGGTCCGCCTCACGAAGAGTATGAATTGCATTGCTGCTTTCCTGCCCTAGTGAATAACCTTTCCATGGAGTATCCGCACGCTGCTGTTTATTAACATAAGAGGCCCAAACTCCAGCCTGAGTATTTTTAACCCATGCACTTACGGTATAGCCATTAGGATAGAAATTATACCATTGAGCACTGCCGCTAATAGTAATAACACTTTCTTCTTCACCAAAACATTCAAATGCACTGCCATCAATACCTTCAGCAAAATTCGGATCGATCACTGAACCATTAAAGAATGGAACATCGGCGACAACATCATTGATCGAATCTGTAAGGTCACCATCCATCTTCCACCATCCGACCATACGTTCGGTAATTAACAGAGCAGCCTCAGACTGATCCGGAGTTTCCATACTGTTATCAACTACACAATAGTATAAGCCTTCATCGTCAGTCTGAACATCATAAATAGTCAAAGTCATAGTATCTTCACCGGTATATAAAGTGCCTGTTGCATCATCATCTAATAGCTCACCATTTTTATACCATTGATAAACTGTGGAATTTATCGAATCTACAGTTAGCTGAACTTCTTCTGTCCCTGCTTCCACAGTCATGCCGACAGGATCAGTTTCAACCCTGGCTAATGGTGGCTGAGTTACAAACTTCCATTCAAAACCTGTATACACACCATCACCAGGAACAACAGTATCAACTCTCCATGCATATTCAGTACTATTATCCATTACAGCTGGGGCATAGAAAAAGTCCTCTGGATTACTTGTGGTTGTTTTCACAAGATGATTAGCATAATAGTCTGGCGACAGTTCGTTAGGATCACCAAAATATACATTATAACTAACTTCCTGACCGTTGGCATCCGCTGCCTGCTGCCAGGTAAGCACCTTTGTTACTGGAGCTTCAGACAACTGTTTAGGACTTGGCTGTGTCGCATAAAATTCACTAACAGTAGATAATTTAAATGCGGCCATCGTACTGCGAGGTTCACCATCAGCACGGTCGTGAAAATCGATATCTATCGTGTTTTCAAAAATCATTGTCTGTACATCTACGAACCCTCTTTCACCATTATACTCATCCCCTGGTGTTGGAGGATTTGGAGCAATTGGATTAAATATTATATTAGGATCCATTACAGCTGTTTCCAGCAAACCATACTTGTTCAAGATCTGTATTTCCTGAAACTCACCATAGTTTCCATCACTATTCTGGTAAATTCTCAAAATACAACCAGCTGCTCCAATGGAATCCATCCAGTCACCAATGCCATGAATGGTAACATGTACACCATTGCCACCATCATCCAGATACATACGGTACAATTTATTCTCAACTTCAGTTTCTGGCCCTGCATCCCAAAGATTGTTTGAAGACCAGTCAACAGTAACCAACCCATCTGTACCAATCAATTCAAGCCCTGTGCCATTGTTAGATAACGCATCAGTCCATTGACTGCACCCTTCAGCAGTCAGACCTTCCAGCTTGGGTTTATCCCAGTTGCCAGAAACATTAAATCCAACTACTTCTGCCTTTACACCAGCAGACAGCACACCAATCAATAATAACATAAATAGCAATAGTCTTTTCTTCATTACGACTCTCCTTAAAAAATGTGAAAATTTAAATAGACAATCTCCGCTATTGATTACAATCAATCCTAAAAAATAATCAGATAACCAATTCTGAAAAACAAGATGGGAAGAACTTCTCTCTTATCCTGTTCATCTAAAATTTAATAAGAAAACAAAATTTTATATTAAATAAACTACACCGGTATATAGTCATTACTTAAGCATAAGAGATGGATTACCCAAGAAAGCCCAGTCGCAATTAATGCTCTGATGTCCATCGGTAGAAATTAAAGTCAGAAACCTGACATTATCATTAAGGGCTATATTTATATCAACCTTATCGTTATTAACATCAAGATCATATTTCTGCAAAACATTACCATCAACAAGAATCCACAACACAACACTTGCTTCTTTGATAAATTCAGAGCCTCGTATTGTTTCGGAGATACCACCGACTGCAGTGAATCCGCTGATCTCTTTCTTTTGGATCGTTTGACGGATCTCATCCAGATCAAAGGTAATGCCGCAGTTGGCATGCATCATTATAGCCGGATGATCTTTTGTTCCATATTGGATCCCATCCAGTTTCACATACTCAAAATTATATGGTTTTGCTGCTGTAACTTCAGGATTTATAACCGGCTTATTGGATATACCCATCCAATATTCCCCTGCAGTTTCAGGACACTGTTCGAAAATATGCCCTACAGATGTTATCTGAAGAGGTATTCCTTTTCCATAAGGCACAAAAACACCATCAATATACGGATTGTCAGCAACCGGATAATATTTATTATCTCTCTGAGCTCTGCTTGCGGTAACGATTTCATTTGAAATTTCACCAGAAGCAGGATCGATAGCTATAGACTCCTGCCCTGTACCAAAACCATTACCACCGCCGATAATATCAGCAAGATTGATTTTATCCTGTCCACGCCAGATAAAATTACTATTGGAACTAATATCCCTGACAAAGAAATCATCTTTGCAGTATATTTCCTCGACTGTATTATTAGCCAAAGATACTCTTCTGGCCATACCCTCATTTACTGCCAGGCTAACAGCATTTACACTGTCGCCGGCAACAAGCATGGTTTTCCCTTTAATTACATGCAGCGAGGTATCTCCATTAGAATTGACCTGGACACCAAATTCAGTGCCAAGATCAATTATCCTGCTATTTTTAGTCTGGACGGCAAAACCAATACCTTCCTTCGGCACAATGGCAAATATCCTGCCGTAATCCAATCTCAGCTCATCATCATCTATTATCTGAAATTCAGCCGGGGCTTCTATTATGACAGCAACTCCACTATTGTACTGAATCTTTACAATTCCGGCACTAATCGCATAAGGCGGCTGATTAGTAAAAATACGATCACCCGGCAATAGCCGCTCCGAGCCGTTTTCCCATTTTGAGTCAACAGAATCAACAATAGAAGCCACTGGAACGGTATAATGTGGCGGGAAAACATTGGCATATACAATAAAGAATACCAGTATAGAAGCTGCTATCGCTACTGTACAGCTGACAAATTTATTGAATTTGCTGGATTTATTATCAGACTTAGGCTTTGATATTATAACTGTCTCAACTTCCGGCCTCTCCATAACCAGCTCAGGAGCATTATCCTCCTGTGCCGCCAGGATTGACAAAAACTCTTCATCGACATTACTATCAGAGCCGCTGTCACGCAATAAAGCAGCGACATCATCTGCCCCCATCACACTTTCAATATTACAGTACGTAAACATAAAAGCACGATAGTACTTTCTGCATCTACTATCAGAGGCAAGTTTGCCTTCCAGATCGCTCAGTTCTTCGACAGAAATCGTTCCATCCAGAGCCCGCAATATGAGAATCCTCAAATCATCAAACTTTTTATATTCCGAGTTCTGTATGCTCATATCTCATTTGCCCCTAGTGTCTTGTATATGCATCTCTGTAATAAATACAGAACTCTGGATTCATTTCTATATATAGTATTCATTGCAACACCAATTTGCTGAGACAGCTCTCTGGCAGTTTTCTTATGCTCAAAACGTGACTGTATCAGATGATAATCCTTCTTTTCCAGCTTTTTCAAACAACCCCTCAAAGCATCAAGCTGATCGTTTTCCCTGTCAAGCGGACTCTCAAAATCTTCTGACAATTTATCTATTATTTCAGAACTTAATGGCACTTTGGAATTGTAATTTTTACGATATTTCAGTACCTGATACTTAGCAATAGTAACTCCCCATGATACAAAGTTGGTGCCTGGTTCGTACTGTTGAAACTTCTCCCACATTATTCTGGATGTTTCCTGCAAAATATCATCAGCTTCAGATGTATTGGGAACCATCATCAGAATAAATGAACGAATTCTGTTATAGTTTGAACTATACAGCTCAACAAAAGTACTGTTTTTCCGAAAAGTATCATCCATTAAAATACTCATAAATCAATTAAACACAATTCACAAAGAAAGATCGATTAACAAATAATCATCCTCTATAAGGCAATATCCTAAGTCTTAAAATTCACACATAAAAACTATTTATATATTATAAACTAATTACATAAAAACTCTAACACAACATATAAAACATTATACAACAACATGTTACATTAAGAATTGAGTACATTTATTATTTTTCCTGAGATTAAGATATTTTGGGGAGAAATTAATCGATTACGGCTTGTTTATTGAGAGTTCCACTCAAAACTTATGAGGCAAACCGCCAGCTTTTCTAAGAGATAATTTTTTAACCTTTTTGGAAAAATCTAAAAATAGTAGTCATTGCGTATATAAAATGATTATTCCCTATAACTTAAAAAACAGAGAAAAGTGACTATAAACTATTATAAATTGCCCAAAAAAACGTTGTTGTGCAAAAAAAAATATTTTTTCGTACATGTTTTGTTCAATCAAGTGATTAAGCATATATGATTAGTCGCTTGACACTATATCTGAGGTATATTGCTATAAGATGATCAATATATTTTAGTTGCTTATTGTTACAGGTTTTCTATTTGAATTAAAACAATAAGCTTTCTGACAATAAGTCTGGATATTTATGAAAAAGGACCCAATAAATGAAAAGTAGAAGACGTTGTTTTGATGGTTTTACATTAATTGAGCTATTAGTTGTTATTACAATTATAGCATTACTGGTTTCTATTTTGATGCCGGCACTGAGCAAGGCAAAGTCGCAGGCTCAGTCTGTCGTATGTAAATCAAATCTTAGCCAGATAGGCAAAGCGGCTAGTGTATATTGCGCTCAGTACGGCTTCGACTTTACTAAAAATGTCATGAAAGATGGCGGCTGGCATGTTAATTCTGCCGGTGGTGATTACCCATATGAGTTCCCTGTCCCTAAAATGGTCGATGACATAATGAGAAGAAGAATGCTTGACAATCGTGAGATATTCTTCTGCCCTAGTGTCAAAAATGTTTCGTACAAGCAGAATTACAGATACCATGGTGTGGAAGATGAGTCTGACCTGCAATCCTATTCTACCGCAGAACTTGATAAAAAATACGATAAGTATAGCTCCAACTCCGATGATTTTTACAGGCCATTATTCTGGAGTGCTTATGTCTTTATTTACAAAAAAGATGAGATCGCTAAAAGAAGAGGAAGTACTTATACCGTCAATAATGTATCAAAAGGCGCTATGATGCTGGATGTTACAGAAGAAGTAGTTGATGCAATGAATTCACAAACGACTTCCGCACTCACCAGAAGCATTGGCACCAACCTGAACATTGACCAGAAATTCTGGCACTACAATGTCCTCATGGACGATGGCAGCGTTCAGAATCCAAGCAATATAGACAAACAGATCAACCAGTGGCTATGGAAACAGGACTACTGGGCACCGAAATGATAATCTGCCTTCATACTTAAACTTAAGGGAAATATGGCTTAACAGACTTCCTCATTAGAATATCTATACCAAAACGGCTATGCATTATATTCATACATAAACGACTATTTTTATAATATTTTACGCACAATATTATTTGCCTGCCAACTAGTAAAAGACGATACCTTTGCTTTAACGAGGCCACAAATATATTTCTTTCCAGAAAGTTGACAGATAACTATAATCTTCAATATTTATTTCACTATCATTGTTGATATTTGCGTTTAGATTTACTTTTTGAAAAAAAGCATCTTTTCCTGCTAACGCAAGGATCTCCTGCTGCGAAAGCATTTTGTTGTAAAACTTAAGTTCATCAAGTTTACCACTGAATGCCCCAGCTCCATAAACACTGCTGTTATTAGACGGGAAACTTCTTCCTAAAATAAAGTATTGCAGGCCAGAGAAATCAAGGGAAAGATTGCTATTTCTAAATACAAGTAGTTCTCCATTAAAATAATACTTAATCATACCTTCTGCAGAACTCATCGTCATAGCATAATGATTCCATTGGGACTTGTTGCTATTTTCTAGCTCAAACATAGGTATAACAACTGTGCCAAGAGTTAAAGTCAGCTGATTCGTATCAGCCACACCTGTATCCGCGGGATAGTTGTCGAATACCGTAAAAATATTGGAACAGGAGTTGTCAACATACATCCAGAATGAAATTGTAAGCTCATCATTAACTATACCAAATACTGATTCAGGAATGCTTACAATTGGACAGGACTGATATTCACCATTGAATACAATACAGTTATCTGCAACACCATCAGAGCTCCATATTTCAATAGTGTCACTCGAGTAAACAGTTGCATGATGTTGGTTACCAGATATGTCTTCTGATGTCAGTCCCTCTGATTCATCAAAAGGGTAATATGCGATCAGGTTTTCGTCTGAAGGTTCCTCCGCAATCAGATGGCCTGCAGAACTATCCAGCCATGCTTCAGCAAGCAGAATTAAATCGTATATATCAGCAGAACAATCTTTATTGACATCAGCCTCTCCAGTCATAGAACTTAAACACATAGACGGCTTAAGTTCTATCTGGTCAATTATAATACTCCCCTGCCCTCCTTCACTATCACCATCTGGCCGTTGTAACCCTATCGATATACTGGCAACATTACTCAGGTCAACTCCCTGACTACTAAGCATTTCCAAATCAATATTCCACTGCCTCCACAGCCAATCCTGCTCACTTTGTACCATATCTTCTGCATCTGGATAAATTACAGTAGCAGCATTTGAAGCAGTATCTTTAACTTTGAAATAAAGCTGTTGAGCTATATTATCCTGATAACCATAAAAATGAAGCTCAAGTGATTGCAAATCATCAACCAACCAATTTTGAGCCACACAAAAATCATTTGTCAATTCTGTAAAAAATGGAGACTCTTTAGTCTCATAATGGACTACCATACTGCCTGTAGTGTAATCATATGTTTTAATCGACTCAAATTCATACCATGACAATTCACTTCCTGATAGTGTCCAATGAACACACAATAAGGCTGAGTCATAATTATCATAAGATTCAACAACAGGAACCATTTGCAGATCACAGTATTCAAACTTAAAACGCCATATATCGCCCCAAACCATCTGCCCATCAACAACCTTATCAACTCTCCAATAAACATTTTCTGATGATAATAGACTGATATCAGAATTCACTGAAGTGTCACCAGTACGTAAATAATACATAGTCGTATTATTACTAATTGTTGCATTTGCAACATTTACATAATTCGTATCAACATAAACATCATAATATTGAGCATCATCAGATTCAGACCAACTTAAATTTAAGGAGGAATCCAGCACTATACCATTCTGCTCTGGATAAATAGACTCAAGAGGTTCATCGTACAAAATTGCAATCTGCTCAGCAGTTAACGCCTCCGTCAGCATCCTAATGTCATCAATGTCACCAGCAAAAGCTAGTATATTCACCCCTCCCATTATAGCTCCAATAAAGATTGAAGATACTTAGTATCTCCTGATCTGTCAAAGCTCTGTCATATAGCAGAATTTCCGACATTAACCCATGAAATGCCTCGCTTTCAACTAAGGCTGCAGGAGTTTTATTGCCTAAAATAATTTTAGAGCATCCTGTCGATGGAATATTTTTCCCACTTGAATTCTGCCCCCCCTGTAAAACACCATTAATATAAAACTTCTTTTCTTTAGTATAATAATCCATAGTAACTGTTAATTGGTACCAACTATCAGGTTTAATGACATCCAGCCCTTCGGTTCTTAATATTTCCTGGATAGGTCTGAAGAAATGAACAAATTTACCATCCCTTAATAATAATTGTCCAAACCGCCCAGAACCGTCTAAAATATGATATGTAGAAGATTGGAAATTGGATTCTGAGGTCTGCAGTTTAACCCATAGAGATAGTGTAAATCCTTGCTCAAATGAATTTAATTCTTCTTTTTGAAGGTCTATTTTAATTGGTTGACCATGAAAATAAGCACCACCAACTTCATACTGCATATCTAAAGGCGGACCCAAAACAATATCTTCAGAGGCAATCCCCGAGCAATATGGTATCTTGGAATTAATTGGGTTATAAATATATGGCTTTTGCAATTCAAACTGCAAAAAATATACTGGCTGAGTCTTAAGAATTCTTTGCTGATAAAACGAAGGTATCTTTTTCACAAAAGCATCTTCTTTAAAATCAGTAGGAAAAATCTGGTTATTAATTAAAGCTGCAGCTTTACCAGCTATCAGCAGTTCCGAGAGATTAGGCTGCAATCGATCTGCAAGCTTAACCTTCCCCTCATATACAGCGACTTCACTATTGGTTTTAGACTGAACGTTTATTCCAAATTTTGTTCCATAGTCAATAATAGTAGCATTTGGCGTATTAACAACAAAATTGCCAGCCATAGAAGTAACATCGACAAATACTTTTCCTGAAAACATATTTAACTGATTACAGTCAGTAATAGCAAATTTTGCAGGGCCTTCAATGACTACTTCAACACCTTCATCATAAATTAGTTGAACTATACCTCTTTCCATATTGTAAGGCAATTGATTAGTCAATACCCTGTCACCATCTAGCAATCTGGCTGACGAAGAACTCCATTCTACACGCACCCTGATCTTTGACTGTAGCTACTGGTATTGAATATTTTGGCGGAAAGATATTTGCATATACAATAAGAAGTATCATGAACAAAGCAGCAATAGAAACAATCACACTGTAAATGCGATAGAACATATTTATTTTATACAGTATTTCCATCATTTTCTACAGGAATAGTTACTTTATCTTCTACTATTTCTATACATTTATTCTCTATCTCAACTTCTGGAGCACTCAGCTCATTTTCAAGAAGAGAATGTATTAATTCCTTATCGAATATTGCAGAATCTGCATTATTTTCTTTAACATCAGGTGGATTTAATAATATATCACTAATTGAATTATCTGAGCTTAGCAACAGATCATGAATATCTCTCCGAAATAACACGGAATCAATAAACTTCCTCGCATGTCGCCTGTCCTGCTTTATCCAATCTGATAATTCCTGGGCATCTTGAACATCCATTGCCTCTGGATCCAGCATATATTTACTTAATAGTTCTTCGATCCTATCTGTCATTGCTGAACCTCTTTAAGCTTCTTTTCTACACATTTTTTCAGGGCAAGTCTGATCCGGTGAAGTGAAACAAATACATTATTCCTTGTCATGCTTAATTGCTGAGCAATTCTATTAGGACTCATCTCTGAGTAATAATGCATTTCAACAATTTTTTTCCACTTATGCTTAAGCATTTCCAGACAGCTTTTCAAGTGTTTGTTCACATTCTTTTTATGCTCTACAATACTCTGTGATTCAGCCTCATAAACTTCGGAAACTAAATTCATGGCATCATGGTCTAGCATCACTCGGTTCTTACGCTTTTCAGCGTAATACATTAATATTAAATTTCTCGCAATACCTATTGCCCAGGATGTAAAAGAACCACTTCGATCAAATGTATCAAACTTATCTACTGTAATCACAGCTACACTCTGCATAATATCATCCGCATCCTGAAAGTTGGATACCTGAGCATTAATATAATTTACAATCTGAGGCTGTGACCGGGCCCAGAAAATGGCTAATTCTTTATTTTTGTCTTTATTCATTTATAAATAAGAATACACTTCGATACTATGTTTTTTCCATACACTTATTAAATCTTTTCTACTTATTATTTGTTTTTTTTTTTGATAATCTTACAATAAAAATCGCAATTTATTTAAAATTCTAAAAAAAAGATATATAAATTGACGTGTACAAAACGAATTAAAAGATTATTAAAAAAAAAAGGTTCAATCTCCCAATATCGGGGTAAGCTAAGTCTGAAAAATAAGGTAGTCCATGTTATTCATTGTTTTCATCCACTGTAACCATATAGTAATAGGAGCTACCTTATGAGTTTAATGATTATTGTCAATGCCCTGGGCGAATCAGGAAGGCTATAAAATTGGATCAGTTGGACAGATTTTCTGAAGGCGGTCATACAAAGCGTCCAGAGATATGGATAGAATTAGCTTTCCTAATGGCAGTTCAGGTATATGTCAGTGGTTGTGGCAAGGTTAGTCGAACATAGCTCTGCTATACGATTATAACCAGAATCGTTGGATAAGCTGACTTACCTGTATTTGAATACCCATACCTGGCTTTTAAGTCTCACCGTCGATAGATATACACTTGTCCCCAATGCGGTCCTAAATTGGCATCAAGTAATTCTTTTAAGCTGGATTGGGGCAGATGGTACTCTCGGCATACTATTATACGTTACGTAGCTCAAAACGTGGCCAGATTGAGCATCTATTTGCAGCATAAAGCATGCTTTCTTGTCATTCTACGGACTAAATCATAAAACGGTTAAAGCTATAGATCTACACGAACATTATACACGATTACTTCTCGGTCCGTATTTGGCAATTACATGATATAGATCGTAGACAATCCTCAGCAATAGGGCAATGAATTTGCTATACAAAAGGGTCATAAGATACTGTTCACTGTAATCCTTGACCCAACATGCTAAAAAAGTGCTTTTTGCAACCTGGTCCGAGCCTAGAAGCTCAGAGAATGCGATCTAGATCGCATTCTTTGAGCTACTAGGCTCGACCAAGGTTGCAAAAAGCACTTTTTTAGCATGTTGGGTCAATGGATTACAGTGAACAGTATCTTATGAGCAGGAAGTATGGCAAATTCATTGCCCTAATGCTAAGAGATAGTCTACGATCTATATCATGTCATTGCCAAATACGGACAGAGAAGTAATCGTGTATAGGGTTCGTGTATCTATCAGGCTTTAACCGTTTTATGATTTAGTCCGTAGAATGACAAGAAAGCCCGCTAAATGCTGCAATTAAAAGCTCAAGGTGGCCACGTTCTGAGCTACGTAACGTATAATAATATGCCGATAGTACCATCTGATCAAATCCAGCTTAAAAGAATTACTTGATGCCAATTTAGGACCGCATTGTCAACAAGTGTATATCTATCGAAGGTGAGACTTAAAAGCCATCTATGGGAATTCAAGTACCCCAAAGTCAGCTTATCCAACGATTCTGGAAACAATGGTGAACATGTTCAGAGCTACCTGGCGAGTACAGATTGCACCATACCTGAAATGCCATTTGCCAGAAAGCTAATTCTATCCATATATCTGGATGCTTTGAATCATCGCCTTCAGCAAATCTGTCCAACTTATCCAATTGCATAGCCAGCCTGATTCGCCCAGGGCATTAACAATAATCATTAAAGTTATAAGGTAGCTCCTATGGCTATATGGTTACAGTGGATGAAAACAATGAGTAACTTGGACTTCCTTAAAATCAGACAAGCTTATACCCCGGTAATGGGAGATTGAACCAAAAAAAAGCCTCATAAGTACATACTTACAAGGCTTTTATAAAGCACACCCGACAGGATTCGAACCTGTGACCTACGGATTAGAAATCCGTTGCTCTATCCAGCTGAGCTACGGGTGCTTCATTATCCAAATTTTCGCTCTTCCATTTTGGGAAGACCAGTATTAATACCATTTTAACAAATAATTGTCAACAAGAATCCTGAATATTTTACATCAAAAACATTCATTAGTCTATAATTTAGCGACAATTACAAGCACAGCAGCCGCCTAGCCGATTATATTCATCTGCCGGCCAGGTAAGGGTCTTCCTTATCCAGATACTCACACACATAGTCTTTGACTGCATCTTCCAGACTCAGCCACTGCTTGTCGCCGTATACAGCAGACAGCTTCTGAGTCTCAGCCTGGGTATAGTACTGATACTTCCCTCTCAAGTGCATCGGCATATCGATAAATTCAATCTCAGGGTTAACTCCTAATGCCGAATACACGGCCAGCACCAGGTCTTTGAAGCTCCTGGCTTTGCCGGTACCGACATTAAATATGCCGTTAGCTTCTTTATTAAAGAATAATTCCAGAACTGCACCAACGGCGTACTTAACATAAACAAAATCACGCAGCTGACCGCCATCTTCAAAGCCGTCTTTATGAGACCTGAACAGCTTAACTTTACCTGTCTTTTTGATCTGATGATAGGCCTTTTCAGCCACACTCTTCATATCATCCTTATGATACTCATTCGGCCCAAAAACATTGAAGAACTTAACACCAGCCATATTGTCCAGCATATCCATACGCTTAGCATACAGATCAAACTGCATTTAGAAAAAGCATATGCATTCAACGGCACATAATCCGCCAGCTTATCATGGTCATCACTGAAACCTTTTGTGCCGTCACCATAAGTTGCCGCACTGGAAGCATAAACAAATCTGGCATCATGCTCCAGACACCAGTGTGCCAGACGTTTAGTGTCCAGGTAATTATTATCCATCAGATAGCCACAATTGGTTTCTGTAGTACTGCTGCAGGCTCCCATATGGATAATACCTTCAATGCAGCCATCATACATACCATCTTCCAGCTCATGCAAGAACTCATCCTTGTTCACGTAATCCAGAAACTGCAGACGGGCAAGATTTTTCCACCGTTCTGTTTCTGCATCATGCCACAGATCATCGGTAACAATAATATCATGGCGCCCTCTCTGGTTCAGAGCCCATACTATCGCACTGCCAATAAACCCCGGCTCCGCCTGTTACAACAATAGCTGCCATCCGCTAGCTCTCCTGTATATCTTGTTCTGTAAGGAGTTCGATCCTTAACATATTTATCTTTCTTTTTTCAGCATCGATCACAGTAAATCGCATATTAGCATAATCGAATGCCTCCCCAACAACCGGGATATGCCCCAGCTGAGAGAAAACAAAACCACCCAGAGTTTCATAATCTTCATCTTCCGGCAGTTTTAATTCATATTCATCAATCAGGTCATATATTTCTGTACGAGCATCAACCTTGAATGTTCTTTCATCCACCTGGCGGATCATATCTGCCATCGGCTGCTCATGTTCATCCTGTATTTCGCCAACCAGCTCTTCCAGTATATCTTCAAAGCTGACCAGCCCGGCGGTACCACCATATTCATCCAGAACTACCGCAACATGCACTTTCTTTTCCTTGAAGTCATGCAGCAGATCACGCAATGTTTTGGTTTCAGGGACAAAGAAAGCCTCACGAAGGATATCCTTTACGTCTTCAGGCTTATTGTTCTCACATAAAAACTGAAGCAGATCTTTCGCATAGAGCATACCAATAATATTATCAATATTTTCTTCATACACCGGGTATCTGGAATGACCTGCTGCAAGGACACTTTCAACAATACCACTAAATGGCATGGAAATATCCAGACCCTTTATTTCTGTACGCGGCGTCATGATCTCGCCGGATGTTGTAGCACGAAACTCAAGAACGGACTCGATCATATAACGTTCTTCTTCGTCTACGATCCCCTCTTTTTCACCTTCCTCGAAAACACTCAGCAGCTCTTCCTGACGTTCTTCTATCCTGTTTGGAGACTTTTCATCATCCATTCCAGCTAGTTTTCTAACTAAAGGTTCGCCCCAGTAAAGCAGCCAGATAACCGGTCTCAATACGATACTGACAATCTTAACTAATGAAAAACTGCTAACAAGAATTGAAGCACCCCAATATGTAGCAATGATATGGGGGATCGTAACAAAAAAGACACTCAATACTATCGCTGAAATAATAAATGAATGCATTAACGCATGAGCCAGGGTATATTCTTGCGATATGAACTGAAACTGACGCCATATTACACATAGAACAAAAGATAGCAGTGACAGCATTCTCAATAAATTACTGCCAGCCAGCATAACAGGCATGTTCTTGCGAATATACTCTAATCTCTCAGGGTGCCCTTTACTCTCAAAAGCATCCTCTAACCTGATCCAGGATATCCTAAGTAAGGATTTACTGATAATCGAACAGTACATTGTAAAAAATACACAAATTACAGTTAGCAACCAGTATAAACTGCCAGGGTCATCCACTTAAATTTCACCTCTCAAAAAAAACAATATAGTACTCAAAACTGAGCCTGCCCGTTTCAGCGTTCCATAGCTTTCAAATCACCGGACAATGTATGCCTGATTAGTACTCGGCATACACAAATCACATCTCTATATCACCAAAAACCTGGCCATAGCCAAGTTCAGTCATTAGTTCATTTTCACGTTTATGCATTTGCTCATATTCATCCGGTTCATGGTCATCGTAACCAGCCTGATGGAGAATGCCATGCACAGCATACAGGAAAAGCTCTGCCTCTGCCGAAGTGTTGCGTTCTGAAGACTCTCTCAATGCCAGTTCAGCGTTTATCACGATCTCGGCATCAATAACATTATCTGGGCAGTCATCATCGGCAAGATTAAAGCTAACGACATCTGTAGTGCTGTCAATGTCGAAATAATCCTTTTTCAATGTAGTGATCTCTTCATCACCAACGATAACTATTGAAAGCTGACCATCAGTAAAGCCTTCTTTTTCCAATACAAATCTGGCGGTTTTCTCCAGTTTGTTCACATCCAAAGCTTCTATAGCTTCAGGTACAGTATTCTCAATAGTTATTTCAATCATATCAATATTTTCTACTTGTGCACCTTTTCACGTATGCACTATTTCTTATCTTTATCGCCGTCACTGCCGCTAGGATAGCTGATCCTGCCATGATACATAGCACATAAGCTCTTAACCAGCGAATGCTCTATCTGGCCAAGTTCTCTCATTGTCAGATCACAATCGTTCAGCTGATCATCCTGCAGACGTATCATAACCATTTTATGAACCAGCGACTCAATCCTGCTAGGAGTAGGGTCTTTCATTGCCCTGGTAGCACCTTCAACCACATCAGCAAGCATAACGATAGCAGACTCTTTTGTCCGTGGTTTCGGCCCAGGATACCTGAAATCTGTTTCTTCTACCACTTCGCCAGTCTCAGAGCTCTTCTGAGTTGCTGCATGATAAAAATACTGTACCAGTGTTGTACCATGATGAGACTCACAAAACTGCCTCAGTATCTTTGTATCTTGTACTGCTCCAGCAGTTCCATACCATCCTTAACATGACCAACAATGATCATACGGCTCATAGTAGGTGATAGCTCTTTATGCTGGTTAAAGCTGTCCTGCTGATTCTCGATAAAATACCTTGGCTTATTCAGCTTACCTACATCGTGATAGTAACAGCCCAACTCTGCATAGCAGACCATTAGCACCAATAGCTTCGGCAGCCGCTTCTGAGAGCATACCGATCTGCCAGCTATGATTGAATGTACCAGGAGCTTCAACTGCAAGACGTTTTAATAATGGCTGTGTCGCCTCTCCATATGACAGCAGGCTCATATCAGTTGCTGTCTTAAATATCTTTTCGATAATAGGCAGTAGTCCCTGCATAAGGAATCCAACCGCAAGTACCCTCCGCCAGATGCATATAGACAGTCTATAATGGTATCTTTAATGCTAATATGCATCCACATACCAAAGACAAAAACAACCAGGAATACCATTACAGAAGATATTGCAGAAACTTCGATCAGTTTGGTAAATGACCGGATCTTCTTCAGCATCATAATAGAAATACCGACACTGCACCCGCAAGCCAGTAATACACCTAAACCCTGCTGAAACTCTGTTATACTATCTGCCAAAGCCAGCATTGACAGCATAATAAGATAGCCGCTTATACCGAGAGCAAATCTCTGGTTATAGGCTATAGTCATTGTAATACCAGTTAACATAACCGGCACACAGATCAGATATGGAGACCACTGCTGATAAACTATTATCCTTACCGCCAAAACCATAACCAGCATGGTCATAAGTATATGAAATGTCTTAAGATGCCATTTCATAAGCTTTGGCAGATTAGCCAGGGCATACAAGGCAAAGCCAAGCGACAGGATCAGCATTAATACATATTCGATCAGGAAATGCCCAAAAGACTGGATATGCCAGAATGCTCTTTCTTCGCCGCTCTGACTGCCAAGGCACATTACACAAGCGACAAATAATGCAAAGGCAAGCAGCATCAATATCGAGAACGGAGCTCCGGAAACCATAAAGTCTCTTCGCTTTTGAGCCCATTGTGATTCTTTAACTTTGCTGGAATCTACTCTTTTTGTCTTTTTTTTATTAAACATATTTTTGATTATAGCTGTGGCATCTATTTCAATTTAATGAAATAAATACAATCCCCTATACCCAGACCAAACCTCCAGAAACTAAGTTGCATAAGCTCTAACGATGCTATGCACCAGTTTATGCCTGACAATGTCAGACTCCGAAAGTTTAACAGTACCAATTCCTTTTATACCTTTTAACCGTATTAAAGCATCAGATAAACCAGATTTTTCATTTGCAGCAAGGTCACTTTGCCCAACATCGCCGGTAATGATCATTTTTGAATCATTTCCAAGACGCGTAAGGAACATTAGCATCTGCGAAACAGTAGTATTTTGAGCTTCATCAAGAATAACCACTGCATCATTAAGAGTTCGCCCTCTCATAAAAGCAAGTGGTACTACCTCAATAATATCATTCTGCATGAAACGACTTATCTGACTATATTCCATCATGTCGCTCAGAGCATCCAGAAGCGGTCTCAGGTACGGGTTAACCTTTGCCTGTAGATCACCAGGTAAGAAGCCCAGCTTTTCGCCAGCTTCTACAGCTGGACGGGCCAAAATAATCCTTCTAATCCTGGCCTGCTTCAGCATTGCCACAGCAACAGCGACTGCGAGATAGGTTTTACCGGTACCGGCAGGCCCACAACAAAAGACCATATCGTTTTCCTCTATAGTCTTTATATATTTACGCTGCCCACGAGTTCTGGCTTCGACAAATTTACCGGAAAGATAAACATTTAACCGACTGGAACTCTTTTCAGATGAACCGCCCGACTCAATATCTTTCAGCATGAGAACAATATCACTTTTATCGATCTCAGCTGCAGTATCAGCAAAATCCTGCATTTTCTGGAATAAGGCCGCAGCATTCTGCACCGCTTCCTTACCGCCGGAGATCATGACCCTGTCTTGCCTGGCAGTTACACTAACCTCACATAAATCCCTCAAAAGACGAAGATTACAATCAGCAGAACCAAATAATTTAACCCTTTGAGAAGGATTATCTAATGTTAAAGTAAGTTCCAAATCTTTATATCCTGTTAAGCCACAAGCTTTTAGAGCCAGATTTAAATACTATTATGTCGGCTATTTTACCTGAATTACAAATACATGCAAGTGATTTATATACCAATTACAGCATGGTGGAAGTACCCACTCTTTATGTAACCTTTTGCAATATCATCATTTGCTTTTCAGAATACCGATCACGTTTAAGCAATAACCACATAATAACGGTTATTAACTGTTATATCACCTGCTTTTTCTGGCAGCTTTAGCTCTTACTACTTTTTTACCGCGAGCATTTGGAGCAGCTGGTTTGCCGTAAACTGTATTTCTGGCTACTCTGTCTTGACTGACAACAGCTTTCTTCTGAGTTTTTTTGACTACTTTCCCCGAAGATGCTGATACTTTTTTAACCTTTTTAACTTTTTTCACTACAGGTTTTTGAACTGGCGTTTCCTCCGCAGTACTAACGGTTTGTTTGCGTACTACTTTTCTTGGCTTCTTTTTAGCATCTTCCTTTGCAATAGCCTTATACTTTTCTACCGATTCTTTCAGCAGTTCAACTTCCTGCGGCTTAAGCATTCGATGCTTGCCTACACCGCAGCCTTTGATACTTAGCGGGCCAAAAGACACTCTGGTAAGCCTTTTTACATTATGTCCCAATCTCTGAAGCATACGGCGGATCTGACGGTTTCTGCCTTCACGCAGGGTAATCTCAAGCAGAGAGAACTTTCTGTCCTTTTTAAGAACTCTTACCTTATCCATACACGCTTTTCCACCCTTAGAGATAAAGAAACCTCGTTTAAGCTTTTCAACATCCTCAGCTTCAATACAGGTTGCTATCTCTGCAATGTATGTCTTTGGCACACCATAACGTGGATGAGTAAGCTCATTAGCCAGCTCACCATCATTTGTCATTATCACCAGCCCCTGAGAATCTGCATCTAACCGTCCGACAGGATACACCCGCTCCTTGACATCGTTTAGAAGATCTACTGTTCTTCTGCGATTATCAGGGTCATGATTGGTGCATATTACCCTTTTAGGCTTATTTAGCAGGTAATAGACCTTTTTATCAAAACGCAGCTTGCGTTCATCTACAATGATCCTGTCTTTGAACTTATCTACCAGACATGGCAGCTTTTCGATTAGCTTGCCGTTAACGGTTACACGACCTTCAGCAATAATTTCTTCACAATGACGCCTTGAAGCCACACCGGCTTCAGCCATAACTTTCTGCAATCTTTCCATGTTTACTCTCCTAACCTGTAATCGCTACGGTTAATGTGTTAATAAATAATCTTGTAATATAAATAATAAATGACTGCTAGTCATTTAACCCCATTTTTACTGGTCCTGGACAACACACCAGCAATACTGAATCACAGCTATATTCTACCACCCCATGCTGCATTTCTGGTACCATACCGGCAATACCCAATGACAACTCAACTTTCTCATCCGGACGCTCATCATTATAAAAAAC
The DNA here is from genome assembly GCA_963663965.2 of Sedimentisphaerales bacterium. Classification (GTDB taxonomy): domain Bacteria; phylum Planctomycetota; class Phycisphaerae; order Sedimentisphaerales; family SM23-30. The sequence continues at coordinate 88,534 of CAXXFK010000028.1, read as the reverse complement.
AACTCGTCCCGAAACAGGTATTATCATCAAAGGAATTGCAGTCTTGAATTTCTTTTTACCGCTTCCAGACTCTACCTTATAAACATTAAAGTATGGACAATTTACCAGCACCCTTGAATCACCTAACATTTCAGCTATTGACTCCAGGGGATTCTGGTTCATAAACGATGACTGTATATCGTCAGCCATCACAGTGTCTTCAAAATAGGTTGAGTCCAGGGCTCGTGCGATATGCAATTCCCTCTTTTTACCTTTTGAATCTACCCTGCCCCAGTCATGCAGTCTGAAAGTGGTTGTACTGGATGTGCTGATCTCTGCTATTAAGAGTCCTGCACCCGGAGCATGTATCGTCCCAGCCGGGACGTAAAAGAAATCGCCTTTCTTTACCGGACGCTTATTCAAAAGCTCAGCTACGGTATTTGATCTTACCGCCTCTTCCATATCAGCCCGGAGCACTCCATCTTTCAGCCCAAGATAAATATATGCATCATGCTTTGCTTCTATAACATACCAGCAGACTACTCTTGAGCCAGGCAAAGAATACTTTTCACACACATTACTGTCTGGACTTACCTGAACGCTTAAAACATCGTTAACATCCAGATATTTGCATAATAAGCCAAAACTGTCTTCACAATGCTGAGAGGTAAAACCAAAACCTTCACCATATTCTTCCAGAAGCCACCTTAACGGTTTGCCGTTAAACTTGCCTCCATCAACGATACTTTGCGCATCATCACAATCAATAAACTGAAGACACTCTCCAACTGGTTCAACTATATCCAGATTGAATATATTATTGAATAAGTTAGAGCCCCATAATCTTGACTTAAATACAGGCTTAAATTTTACCGGGAATAATTCCATATATTATTTTGACAGCTCCTGGCTGCGTTCTGTTGCCCTTTTGATCGTGCCGGCAATAACTGAATTCACATCACTGTTTTCCAGTACTTCACGACCGGCAACTGTCGTACCATTTGGCGAAGACACCATAGTTATCAGTTCTTCAGGAGAAAGCTCTGTCTCTCTGAGCAGCTTAGCTGTACCAATAAAAGTCTGTAGAGCCAATGCCTTTGCATTTTCACTTTCAAGCCCAAGACTGATACCTGTATCAATAAAACCTTTTATCAAATATGCCACAAATGCTGGACCAGAGCCACTGACACCAGTAACGGCATCCAGCTCAGATTCCTGTACTTTTATAGCTACACCTGCACAATTCAGCAGCTGCTTAACAAACATTTCATAGATACCTGGCACATCATCACATACACTGTAGCCGGCAGCCATCTGTCCTACCTGACAAGGAATATTCGGCATAACCCTTATCACCGGTGCATTCAGTATGGACTTGATAGTATCAGATGTAACGCCAGCCATAATAGAAACCAATATATGTTTCTCATTTATTCTATCGGCACAATCTGAAACTGCCTCTCTAAAAGACTGAGGTTTGATAGCCAGAAAAACTATTTCAGCCTTATCGAAGACTTCACTATTACTGACACAAACATTTATGCCATACTTAGTTGCAGCTTTTTCTAAAGCACCTTGATCCAAATCAGAGCATATGATCTGATCTGAGTCAACAATGCCACTTTCAACAAAATAGCCGATAAGTATTTGAGCTATCTTACCGCATCCAATGAAACCAATTTTCATAATCTACCTTGCTTTTTCAAAAATAAATATCACTTCTCGTCAAACGCCGTAATTTTGAATTTAATGGTAAAATACCACATAATAATTCAATAAGCCATATCGACTTATTATATTACAAACGAATATATCAGAATATCAAATATTATCAAAATTGTCTAACAAAATGCTTGCTACCACTGAGAAAATAAATAATATCATACAGCTTGAACTGGTCTTTGGCTCAAATGAGGCAGTTCATAAGTGAGTGACATAAATAGTTGCAGTACAATTAGTTAATTAACAAGCTTTCTGGGTATATTATTCACTTTGTATAATATAAACTCAACTTTATTGAAAACCCTGCCGAATGTTATTATATAAAATATTACAAAACAGAAAGTTACTATTGCAACTAATGAATTAAGCATGTTTTTTCAGCTAAAAACTGATAAATGAGACAAAAAATGAATATTAAATCCTTCCAAACAGAGTTTTTTAACCAACTGGCTGAACCATTTACCGGCACAAACCTTTTCGATCAGTTATCGGACATTGTCTATTTTATTAAAGACTCTGAAGGACAGTATGTTCTAGTCAACCAGACGATGGTAGACAGACTAAACCTCTCTGACAAATCTGAAGTTATAGGGAAAACACCTGACCAGGTCTACCCAAATCCCCTTGGCGAAGAATACCGCAAACAGGACGAAGCCCTTCTAACCAATGGCAGCCCTATTCTTAACCAACTTGAACTGCATATTTCAGGCTCACCAGACCTTTGCTGGTGTATAACATCAAAAGTGCCACTACACGACCGAAATGGAAATATCATTGGCATACACGGCATATCACGCGACCTGGAACCATACACCGATAAGAACAAGGATTTTACCGGCATTGCCCAGGCAGTGAACTACATCAAAGAGAACTATCGAAAATCTCTTATGATCGACGATCTGGCCAAAATGGCTAATTTATCAACTTATCAGTTTGAACAGCGTATGCAAAAGATCTTCAAACTAACTGCTGGTCAGTTCATCCAAAAGACCAGAATCGAAAAAGCTATCTGGCAACTGCGAGAAACAACCAACCCTATTCTCAACATAGCTCTAGACTGCGGCTATGCCGACCAAAGTGCGTTTTCCCGTCAGTTCAAAAAGACGATCGGAATATCACCAGCTCAATATCGTAAAATGGAAGCAATAAAGAAAAGCGTTTAGTTCCAATAACGCTTTTCTCTTTACTTCAACGAAGCATTTTATATTAAGCAACCATTTGTTTGATTACTAGGCATTCTATTTATCATACTTAATTAAATCGGCGATCTCTTGAACTATTGACTCACAGCCTAGCAGACATCTCACCTGACTACCGGTATATTCAGCACAATTTACAGGAAAAAGATCTTTCCCATAGTAATCAGCTATCTTCCCCCCTGCCGCCTGTAGGATTGCGGCACCACCTGCCACGTCCCAAAGCTTAGTACGAAGAAAAACACCGGCAGAATACTTACCAGCGGCAAGGTACGCCATATGCAACGCTGCAGTCCCAAGATTCATATGCACACAATTCTTAAAGACTCCCTCAACCTGCTGAGAACTCCAGAATTCATGCAGCAGCCCAGAGACGCATATCTGGGTATTGTGGTGGATCGTATCTACTTTTGCATTTATAACTTCATCATTACAAAAAGCATTTCCATTAACATCGCTGGCCCAGTACATTTCCTTCCTGTCAGGATAATATATCACGCCACCTGCCGGCATACCATCAACCAGCAAACCAATGCTCACAGCAAAATATGGTAACCCACAGGCAAAGTTACGAGTTCCATCGATCGGGTCAATAACCCACCATGCATTCAGATCGCCAGTCGGCGGAACCTTCAGCAGCATTTCACCATTTTCACTGGCTGGCTCTTCACCAATAATACCATATTCAGGAAAAACACTTTTTAGACTCTCTATTATCATTTCCTGTGACTTTTCATCAATATCAGTCACAATGGAATTATCACAAGCTTTTAATCTACTTTCAGCTGCAATATTTTCCAGAGCAAAGTCACCAGCCCTGCGTGCCGCTTTTTTTGCTATCTCTATTTCTCTGGTATAGTCCATAATTTACCTTCTATTCCTACAAAAGGCGTCAACTCAGCAGGTTCAAAGATCAACCTCACAAATGTTCCCCTGCCAGTTAATGCCAACTCACTACTTTTACTATCTATCCGCCAACGCCATATGCTTAACCGCCACGGTTCAACTATGCCGTTTCTACTTTTATCCCATTCGCCGCCAATCTCACCGAAATTACTATCTGCGTGACGTCTTCTCAAACTGACTAATCCATACAGGTAATTATTATCATTGTCAGGCCAAACGCTGATCAACTCTCTATCGTTAAAGAAGTCTCTGGCATTACTAACATATTCATCAGCCATAGCTTTGTAATATTTATAACAGATACATGGCCATCCGACAAAATAACCATCACTTTTTTTGACCGCCAGAAACACATCTTCCCCCAGCGTGGACTCAACTGTCACACTATGGTCAAACTCGTTTAAGGTAGCCTTCACCGGATTAAGAGTATCTTTTGTAATCGCAAAGACCTCATCAACAGATTCTATGACAGCATCTGGAAGCTTGATCTTCTTCACTGCCGAGATCTTAACACCTTCATCAACAAAGTTAATACAGCTGACATATACCAGATCATCAAGACCCTGCCCTTCCCTGCCGCTATCTTTTGACCTGAGCACTATCTTCTTATTACCAGCCTCACTCTTTAGTAAAACGGAAGTAGAATATAGATGACCATAAAGCACTTCACCACTATTAAATTCAACAGAAGCAGCAACCTGCCTTACAGGATACAGTTCTCCGTAATACTCCTTTTGGGCAGGAGTATAATCTGCCTCAGCGGTCTCTTCATTGTACTTCGTCTGCTCAACAAACTTCCACTTTCTTAAAAGCTCTTCTTTAGTTGGGAAAAAAGTGATCTTTTTAAGAACATCTATACCAAACTTACGAACTTTGTCATATTGAACTTTTTCAAGTGAAACCATATCAAAAGTATAAATATCCCCACCATCAGGAATACTCAGTTTAAGATCTTTGCCTTCCCCCTGAATAAGCATGCCTTCCAGAACAGTTCCATCAGAATAATAAACAACTGCCTGACGCTCCGCGCTAAAAAGCACTGTACAGAACGAAAGCAGTAAAAAAACTGCCAAAAAGCACTTATATGTCATTTTTCCGTTAGTTTTACGCATACCATGAATTATATAAATATTTCTCAGTTTTATCCACACTAACTTTAATCTAACAAAAAACATGTAAGGGATTTTACCTACTATTTTTTAATGGTTAAGTCACATGCACAATACAGTACTTAGTCTTATTGCTTTTTTTTAGCAGTTAAGTTCAAATAAAGAAAGATTATTCGAAATGGTATTCACCAACATGGGAGAAAACAGCATGAAGCAGGAAGCGCAGAATACAGTACGGATTGACCGTAATTTGCTGACTCAATTAGCGAATAATGGGTTCAGCCAGATAGAGATTAAACGTATCGGCAAAATACTGGTTGAAGGGATTCGATACCAGTTTGATACTAATTTCACAGACCCTGTCTGGGTACAGGATCTCAAGTCACATATCGTTGAGATCGAACCGGGCTACCCGCCTTCTCACAAGCAGCACAAAGTTCTATTTGCCCAACTTCATTATTTCAGATTCATAATTGAAAGGATCAGGCGGAAAATATGCAATTCTGAACAGGCAAACATAAAACTGATAACTGCTATGCTAACCTGGGATAATAAGCAAATGCAGATACGTGATTATATCACAACCTGCAATATGGGCCTGGTATTGAATATGGCACAAAACTGCAAATACGGCAGTTTGGAATATGGCGAGCTTGTCAGCGAAGGCTCTATGGCATTACTAAGGGTTACTGAATGCTATGACTATCGGCTTGGGTTCCACTTCAGTACTTATGCCTGCCGGGCAATCGGTAAAAGCTTCTCAAGACTTGCTAAAAAACAGTATAAACTCAGCAGGATAAGCTATGTAAATTACGACCCTGCACTGGAAATCGATACTACTTGTCAGCAGCTCAGGGAAGAGAGAGTGCTGGACTCAATTCGCCAGATCAGATACTACATTCTGGGTGAAAGAGGCAATCTATCTGAAGTGGAAAAAAAAGTACTTAAAATGAGATTCTCTGTCGGCGAATACAATGGAAACCAAATGACTCTAAAAGACATTGGCCAGGAATTAGGCCTATCCAAGGAGCGTATCAGGCAAATTCAAAATCAGGCTGTTGGCAAGCTCAGCTCTATAATAAGAAGCTAGCAGCAAGAGGCACAATGAAACATGCAATTAAATATAGGACGGTTACTTAGTCATATTTATAACTAAAATACACAACAATCACTAAAACGAGTTACAAAAATACCAAATAATACAATTTTGTATTTTTGTGAAATATTAATAATTATTCACCGCAATGTGACCGATAATTACTTTGTTAAGTGAAATATCTTTTTCATTATAAATATCTAAATTTTGTTCTATATTTGTCAGTTAGAAACCGTTTTTGCATTTTAATTGGAGCGTCTGGATGAACACAACATTAGTACTATTTAAGAAAAACGGCAAAAGAAAAGATATACCTATTACCACCAGTGATACCATTATAGGCAGACAGCCAGACTGTACGATTCGCGTCCTGAAATCTGCTGTATCACGCAGACACTGTAAACTGAGCTGCGAAGAAGATAAATTGACTATATCTGACCTGCATAGCTCTAACGGGACATTCGTAAATAGCAAAAAGATCGAGATCCCAACCACTGTACATGCTGGAGACATTCTCTCGGTAGCGGACATTCATTTTACTATTACAATTGACGGTTTGCCTAAAGAAGTGTCTCCACCCGACCTTGCTATTGAGGTTTAAGCCACAATAGCCAACAACAATATAAATTCACAAACAAAACGGCAAAGGAAATACTACGCAGTTTAGTAGTTGCCCCTTTGCCGTTAATATTATCCTTGAAAGTAAACTCCCTGCCGTTATCATATCAATCTGTTAATAGATATTTATACTGTCATAAAAAGAGACACCATGGCCATAGAAAACCTTATCCCAGAAAGAATTGAGGCTAACCTGACTCGCTTCCCTCCCTTTTCAATGCTTGAAAAGAGCGAAGTGGCAAAGCTGGCCCAGATGGTATCTGTCAGCGTAAAGGTCAAAGATGACACTTTATGGACCCAGGGCGATACCCCCGGCCAATACCTTTATTTCCTGGCAAGAGGCAGAGTCGAATATCTTGCTGGAGATAATGGCAAAAACGAACTGGTTGATATACGAGATGTTGGTGATCTGCTTGGTCTAACGGCTTTCTATGAAAACAAGCCGTTTATCATTACAGCCAGGGTTATTGAAGACAGCTTCTTCTATGCTATTCCATGGTCGCAGATGCTGTCCCTTATAGAGAATAATGACGATGCACGCAACTATGTTCGCAGGCATCTGTTCTGGGCTACCAGACTTGGTATTTCCGTTAAACTGCCTGAACGAACAGATACGATAGTCGGTGGCCGTTCTAAAAATATTCTGCAGGCACATCTCGATGGAGCACATCTTATCCAGCCCCGCAGACTTGACAGACTGGTTACCTGCAGCCCAAAGGAAACAATTCACGAAGTTGCCAGTAAGATGGGTAAACTTAACATTCCATCAATGCTGGTAGTAGATGAAGATAAACACCCTATCGGCATAGTTACTCATTCAAACCTGGTTTCAAAGGTTATTGTTGAAAAGATCGATGAGAACCTGCCTATAGACACAATCATGTCACAGCCTGTTGTAACTGTTAAAGCGTATTCCAGCTCAACCGTTGCCCTCATCCTCATGTTAAGGAAAAGAATTGGCCAGGTTTGCGTAACTGAAGACGGCACCCCAAATTCACCTGCTCTGGATATATTTTCAGAGAAAGATCTGCTCACCCAAAGCGGACTGCACCCGGCTGGTATCCTTCGTGAGATTCGCTATACCCGTGCCCCTGGCAGGTTCCGCGAAATATGCGATGATATCGAACGTATTATTAAAGGATACCTGGAATCTGGCGTATCTGCAATCTTCGTTGGCCAGCTATGTGCTGAGCTCTACGATGAGCTTATTCAGCGTTTTCTTGATATGAGTGTTGTTGAATTGATGGATGAAGGTATTAGCATTCCTGCTTCTGGCTGGGCGTGGCTTTCTGTTGGAAGTGATGGCAGAAGAGAGCAGCTGCTCCGTACCGATATGGACAATGCGATTATCTTCACTACCCCTGACGATGATGCAGAAACAATCGAGAATTTCAGGGCTAAATTCACAATTTTGGGTGAATACGTAATTAACAAAATGCAGAATTGCGGCTTCGCAAAGTGCCAGGGTGGCGTTATGGCACTTAATCCAAAATGGTGCAGAACCCTGAATGAATGGGAAACGGAAATAGCAGACACCAGTAAGATCACTGACTCTGACAAGCTTATCAGAGCTATCATTATGTATGATATGCGTTATGTTGCTGGCGAGCAGACTATTTGTGACCAGTTAAAAACAAAGATATATAAGAACGTTGCCGGTAACCCGCAACTACAGAAAAGACTCGCTGAAATCATTATTGCTACCCCACCACCACTAAACTTCTTCGGCCGTTTTGTCGTCGAAAAGAAAGGTGGAAATGAAGGAAAATTCGATATCAAGAAACGTGTTCTATCACCAATACGTGGAGCAGCACAAATACTTGCGTTAAAGTACAATCTGTCCGCTCACCATTCTACTGGCGGGCGTTGGGATGAGATACATGAAAAGGTCGAGAAACACGCCGACCTGGCCCTGATGGCTAAAGACAGCTATGACGTCCTACTAAAGATGAGGACCATTAACGGCTTGAATAAGGGGAATTCGGGAAGATACATTGAGCCATCTTCGCTGACAAAACTGCAAAAAGCACAGCTGTCAAATGTGTTCGATGTTGTTCGCATGGTACAGACAATGATACGTCTGGAATTCCAGCTGGATATGAAATAAGGTGCCTCTAGTATATGCTGAATTTTTTCTCGAAAAAAAAACTTACACCTGAAGCTAAAGAATATTATGATCTGTCCGGTAAACCACTGGCTGGCTCTACCCCTGTTTCTGAAGCATCTTTCGTTGTGCTGGACACAGAAACAACCGGCTTTAATGTCGGTTCAGATAAAATGCTGTCTATTGCCTACTTGCCAGTCACAACGGATATTATCACTCCATCACAAATGAAAAGCATGATTTTCTATCGCAAAGAAGGAGTGATAAACGAAGCTGTAAAGATCCATGGTATATTACCCTCTGACACACTGGAAGGAACAGATGAAGCTGATATTGTGAGAGTATTGCTTCAGGACCTGGCTGGAAAGATCATAATCGGTCATCACATCCATTTCGATGCCAGAATGCTAAATGAAGCGTTCTACCGTATCTTTGGAGCTCGCCTGAAAAACCAGCTTATAGACACTGCTTTAATGGCTACCAAGGAAATCGAAGCGTTCCATAAAACCGGCTATGCTAACCAGCGTCCACCACTGCTTGACGATATATGCCGCCATCTTGACATATCAATGAAAGACCGCCACACTGCTACCGGTGACACATATATCACCTCTGAGCTCTTCATCTACCTATGCGCCAAACGCAAAAACCGCCTGCAGCGTCCACTGACTTTGGCAGATTTGCAGCCGACAAGATTGAAGTAATTTCAACTGCACTTTATCAGGCCTTAACAACCTTCTTCCTGCCAACCTTGACCGCATCGGTCGCATTCCTGGTATCAACCACGAGCTTCGCATTTTTGACGATCATAGTCATATCATATTCACTATGGGCAGTCGCTACCAGCACACAGTCGTAGCTGGCGATCTTAGCAGGTGTCAGCTTTACAGACTTCATCTTAAGATCATATTCTCGAGTCTTTTTAGTCGCCGGGATATATGGATCGTTATAGTCTACCTTCGCCCCCTTCTCTCTTAGAAGCTCGATCAACTCAAGCGACGGCGATTCACGAATGTCATCAATATCTTTCTTATACGCCAGGCCAAGAACAAGAACTCTCGCCCCGTTCAGGCTCTTTTTATGGTCATTCAGAGCATCCATTGTACGCTGTACCACATAATGCGGCATATTGGTATTTATCTCACCAGCTAGCTCAATGAACCGTGTCGGCATACCAAACTGACGAGCTCGCCAAGTCAGGTAAAATGGGTCGATCGGAATACAGTGACCACCCAGTCCCGGACCTGGGTAAAACGGCTGATAGCCGAACGGCTTGGTACTGGCACCTCTGATCACCTCCCAGACATCAATACCCATGCGGTCAAACAGCTGCTTCAGCTCGTTAACCATCGCAATATTCACACAACGATAGACATTCTCCACTATCTTGATAGCCTCAGCTGTCTCACAGCTGTCAACCGGCACCATGGTATCTATCGCATACTTATATACCTCCAGCCCCTTCTGCAGCGAAGCCTTATCTATCGCACCGATAACCTTAGGTATCGTTCTGGTACAATACGTAATGTTACCAGGATCTTCCCGCTCAGGTGAATATGCCAGATAGAAATCCTTGCCAGCCTTCAAACCAGCCTCTTCCAATATCGGCTTCATAACCTCATTCGTTGTCCCGGGGTATGTCGTACTCTCCAGCACCACCAGCTGCCCCTTTTGAAGATTACCGGCAACAGTACGACAGGAATTCTCAACATACTGCATATCCGGCTCTCGATTCTCAGTCAACGGCGTAGGAACACACAATATCACGGCATCGGCCTTTGCCATCTGCCGATCATCTGTTGTTGCCTTGAATAAGCCAGTCTTAACCATCTCTTTAATATCACAGTCTGGAATATGCTTCAAAGGCGAATACCCATTATTTATGCGATTCACAGAGTCAGGGTTGATATCGTAACCAATTACAGCAGCCCCGCCCCTGACAAACTCCCGTGCCAGCGGCAAACCAACGTACCCAAGCCCAATCACACAAACTACTACTTTACTTTTACTTTTATCAGCCATGCCTATTTCCAGCACTCCATATCATATTTATTACTTCTGTACATTTTCACCTTTGGACATATGCACTTACTCTATACTTATAACGGCTTTCGGCTCAGATATTAATAAAAAAAAGACAATTAAAGCCCAAATCAGCCTTAATTGCCTTTATTTTACTATTTACCGGAAATTCGGAAAGCCTGAAATGCACCAGAGGTAAAAACCACCTAACTACAAGCTGCCAAAGATCCTGATATACTGTCAAAAAAATTAGTATTTCTCAGTTCCAGGAGTTGTGATCAAAACAATAGAATCACTATCAAATTCGATCTCACCGGCCACATTCGCAGGGTAAATAACCGCCGAGCCAAGCTTCATTTCGATAGCCTGGTCTGCCGCAGCCTGGCTGTAGATCTTAGATGAGCCGCTCACCTGGTAAACCATAAGCGGCTGAGTTGGTGTAAACTGAGCCTTACCTGCCTTAGCTGTGATCTCAGCCACTGTAAAGAACTGACAATCTACCAGGGTTTTACCTGTACCCATCTGGTTAGCAGTTTCCATCAGTTTAGCAGTTACATCGCCGCCGCTTACGATCCTGGTCTTCAGTGCTTCAGGGTCAAAAACAATGCTCTCAAGCGATTGTTCGATATGAAGCTCACGACCATTGCCGTTCTTGTCAACACGATTCCAGTCAAATAGACGGAAAGTTGTGGTTGATCTTGTACCAATTTCCGCAACCAGCAACCCTTTACCCAGGGCATGAACCATACCGGCTGGGATCATAAAGATATCGCCTGGCTTAGCTTCGTGTGTCTGCAGCAGCTCAGATGTTGTGCCGGTTTCTACTGCAGCGGCCATCTGTTCGCGGGTAACACCATCTTTAAGCCCGGCATAGACAAAGGCACCTTCCTGAGCGTCAATAACATACCAGCATTCATCTTTAGGACGGAACTGAGGACATGTGCTGTCCAGCTTATTTGGGTGCACCTGCACGCTCAGGGCATCATTTGTATCGATATATTTGTTCAGCAGGTTATAGTATTTTTCACACTGAACCGGGGCAAAACCATATTTTTCGCCTTCTGTCTCCAGAAACTCACGGAATGTCTTGCCGTCAGAAGCACCGCCTTCAACAACAGACTGATCAACGTCAGTATCAACCCCCAGCCAGCATTCGCCAACCGGCCCTTCAATATCAGTACGGCCAAACAGCTCTTTGAACCTGTCAGTCCCCCACAAAACTTCTTTCAATACCGGCTTAAACTTTATTGGTACAATATTTTCCATATTTTTCGCTCACTACCTGTTACACGAGTACTATAAAAGACTCATTAGTCCAAACAACTTCATAAACTAAGTTACAAATAGTTAATTTTAGCAGTAAAATGGGGATTTTTCAATAAGATTTGAAAAGAGAGGTAGGAGTTAAGGTGAAATCTAGTTTTTTACAATAACCTTAAACTCTCAAAAGACTTACCAATATTTTTTCTGTTTCAGAAAAAATTACAGTCTCTGAAAAATCACATTGTACCCTTTTCCTTCCGCATTCCCCCAATTTCAATCTTTGCTCTTTATTAGAAATCAACTTAGAGATTGCCGAAACCAGACCATCAATATCTTGCTTAGGTACCAATACACCAGTAATACCATCAACTACTGCCTCTCGACACCCAGATATGTCACTTGCAATAACAGGTATACCCATTGCTGATGCTTCAATTGCAACATTTCCAAAACCCTCTCTGTAGCTTGGAAATACTAAAATGTCAGCTGTAACATAATAAGGAGCTATATCTTTTTGCCAGGGAATATGAATAATATCAGGATTGTTCTTAATTGAATTAATAACATTTTCTTCAAGAGGATCGCCAGGTTCAAATTCACCCACTAGCATTAACTTGACATTATCATAAGAGTTAACGATTTTTTCAAAAGCAGATATAAGTTCATTTGTACCTTTATCGCGTCTAAACCAACCTACGTAAAGCAAAATAATGTCAGCTTTTGACACATTATTATCATTACGTATTTGCTCAGCTTTTTTTCTGACTTCATTAGTTAGGGAAAAAATGGATAAATCAACACCTGCACTCGATCCACTACCAACCAATCTTATTTTTCTTTTATTACATAACCCCTCTTTCACTACAGTTTCTCCCATTTCTTTACAAATTGGAACAACAACTGTCGAAAGATGGCAGGTAATCCATTCACACAACATCATAATTTTTCGCTTGAGACCTGACATATTCTCATATGCACGCCCTCTCAAAAGGTAATAAACCCTCCGATGCCCACTTAAAAAAGCGGCTAAGGAAGCGATAAAAGATGCCTTTGGGGTAGAAATATGTAAAACATCATACCTGTTCCATAAAAGAAACCGCCAAAGTTTAATCAAACAATAAATATCTTTAAATACTGATGGTAGTCTCTCGAAAGGAACTACATGTGTTTTAACACCTAGCCCCCTGACTAATTCATGCTCTTTATCTCCTGGGCCGGCAATACAACTTACATCCCAGCCGTTATCCTGCCAATAAGTCCACTGTTTCCTAAATAACTTCAACGACAATGCGGACGTTATTATCACACAAATTTTCTTATTTTTTCTCTGCACAATCCTGAGTAATCTGCTTTAGTTTTTTATACATTTCAATTCGTTTTTTAAGAATAATTTCATATTGAAACTTGCGAGCAATTCCATGGTTCAACACAGAAACTCTTATAAGTTCATTTATATCTCTACAAAGATTCATAATCTTGTCAGCTAACTGGCAAACATCCTCAGGAACAACTAACCACTTATTTTCAACAAGTTCTGGAAGCCCAGCAACATTACTTGTAATACAAGGTAAACCTCGAGCCATTGCTTCAATTACAGACCTTGGTAAGCCCTCTTGCCGTGAAGGCAACACATAAATATCTGATTTATCAAGCTCGCTAAACACTTTTTTTCCGGGTGGCAAATGGCCCACAAAAAAAACTCTATCAGCAATCTCCAGCTTAACTGCCTGCTGCTGAAGCTGCTCTCTGAAACAACCATCACCAACTATTGCTAATTCCAGGTTTAAGTCTTTTTTAACACACTGTGCAACTGCCGAAATTAAAACATCTTGAGCCTTTGCAAGATGCCATAGACTGCCTACTATACATAAACGTATACGATCACCAGTCTTAAAATTGCTATACCTTGATAGCCTGGCATTAAGTTGATCTTCACCAATAATGTCACAATTTTTAAGAATAATATCAGAAAAATTAGTATTCCAGTTACCAGGGGGGTATCTTTTTTGTAACCCAAACTCTGTAACATATGAAGTTACAGGCGAAAGTCTACATTGTTTTTTCAACCGGTTAGTTGCTATTCTTCGAATAATTGGCCTTAACGGTGTATTAACACTTCCTGAAGAATAGGCATCCCACGGATCGCCAACAACTTCAAGAGCATATGGATAATTTCTATTACATAACTCCTTCCAAATAACATCACAGATTACGCTTGGCGGTCTTAATAAATAAGCATTAGAGTCACTAAAAGTCCTAATTGCCAGCCCTTTAATAAATTGTTTGGATTTCCAAAATCCCTTGAACCCTTGAAAATCAGGTAAACCAATAAAACTGACTCCAGGACCACTTGCTGGTTCCAGGTAATCATAAGAACTAATATAAGAGACATCAGACAGCCTGGCAAAAACGGCGACCTCATCAAAAACTTCTAAATAAGGTCTCCAGAAATTGTAACTGAAAACATGATATGGATAAACAGTACCATCAGGAGTTCTACGGAAATGATGATGTAATGATACGACAACTTTCAACTATATCTCCGCTATATATATATTACTCAAAACTCCATGACTGTCTATCTGAGTAAACAGCTCAAAACCACATTTAATATACATTTTGTTAGCTGACTGATTATCAGCTGCTACGAGTACTTTTACCCGGGAAATTCCACGCTTTCTACACTCTTCAAACCCAGCCATGACCAAATCGCCCGCTATTCCCTTTCCCCTGCCTGCCGAAGCAACTACAATTGAAAGCAATTCAGCATCTGGCAGCTCCATTTTCTTCATTTTTGACGGATAAAGAAGGTTTGAAATTATCTTTTTTAAGACGGATAGCTTCAACATTTTAAGAAAAATAATTGGAGCAAACCTGATAAATTTTCTCTTAATAACATATTTATATAATCCACTTAAGTTACTAGAAAAAGCAACAAAACCAAGAACGGAGCAATCAGTTCCGTACGAGATAAAACCAAAGCTACCTTTATCTTCTGAGATTGATTTATACAACTCCTGTACAAAATCCAACCCTAAAGAACTAATAAAACCAGATGAAATACATTCAATATGTAACTGGGATGCTACTGCAAAATTGGTATTATCCAGTTTAACAATCATTTACGGCCCTGCTATAAAAATCATGTAAAAATTTAGCTATTTTTATATCATTAAAATCCGCTATAACCCTGTCTTTACCCGCCATCCCCATCTTTGCACGTAACGCAGAATTATCAATTAGCATAGCAATCGATTCAGATAGTTTATCAATATCTCCTAATGGAGCAAGAAAACCAGTGACACCATTCAATACTAATTCCTGTGTACCAAGAACATCAGTAGCAACAACTGGTTTTCCAAGTGCCATAGCTTCCATAAGAACCCTTGGTATTCCTTCTTTTTCTGAACACAACATTACAATATCTGCCAAACCAAGCAAACTATGAGGATACTCACAATAACCTGTCACAGAAACACAATCGCCTAACCCCAAATTAGTAACGCGTTCATTCAATTCATTTTCCAAAGGTCCTTTACCAGTAATAATCGCTGAAAAAACATAATTTCTTTTTTTCAATTCAAGCATTACGGCTAAAAAATCTTCTATTCTTTTTACTGGTTCATAACGGCAAAGCATCGCTATTTTGACACCGTTATTATCATGATAAAAACCTGACACAGCATTTTGGTTAATAACAGATGAAAGATTAACACTGTCAACATCTACACCGTTGCCTTCTATGGAAACTTTCGAGGGATCGCCTGCCATTATTTTAACACAAGAATCATAGTCTCGTTTATTTTGCGTGAACAAATGACCGCGGAATCTTGATGCCAGAATTTCCAGTTTTTTATATCTTCTGTACAGTTTTTCTGGCTGCCTTTCATAAAACGGTAACCCATGCGAAGTATGGTAAACATGTTTTATTCCTGCCATTTTTGCAGCAATGGCCGTTATAAACCCAGCTTTTGCTGTATGCGAATGAACTATATCATATTTTTCTTTTAAGAAAATTCGGTACATCTTCCATATACTTACTAAGTCTGAAAACACATTAATACTTCTAGCTATCTCAACTTCAATATGTCGAACTGCCGGCCTTCTTGTTTCCGGTTCCGAGGATCGGGAAGATATCACTGATATATCCAAATCAGGAAATTCACTCAAACTCCTGAGTTTACTATCTAAAATAGTTACTACAGACTGGTATGATGTTACTGTATGTGCAACTTTAATCATTCAGCTTTTCCTTAAGACCAACGATTAACCGTATTTTTCCATTAGCTCCAGGCTTAATTTCTTCAACTACCTCTACTTGTATTTCAACCGATTTTCCTAGGCGGTCCTGAAAACGCTCTATTACCACTTTTTTTTCCGGTTCAGTTAAACAACTATCAAGCTTAACATACCTAAAAATAAATTTATCTTTATCAATTTGCTCCAATTGAGATGATTTCATTCTTGATGGAATAGAATAAAACACTGTACTGATCCCTGCACTACCGGTTCTTCCTCTCTCTGACGTATAAATCGTATCTGACTCTCTTCCACCAATATATTTAACAACAGGCATTTTCCTACCACATGGACAATATTGTTCCTCAGCTAACGCCCCTATATCTCCAATTCTGTACCTTATTATCGGCAAAGACTTCTGAAAAAAGCTTGTAACAACTAATTCTGCTTCTTCACCTAAATCTGCAGGATTGCCGTCAGACCTTAAGAATTCAATAATTCCAGACTCCGGATTAAGGTGCATGTTTCCTGCAGGACACTGAGTTACAAATGGAGCGCCTTCTGAACTTGAATAGTGATTAAATATCTTACATCCAAAAGCTGTTTCTATTTCAGCTCTATAGTAATCAGTTAAAGTCTCGGCTGTTGTATTTATCATCCATGGCCGCCATTTTCCAGATAAATCATTCTGATTGATCCATCTAGCTATGGTAAAAAACGCTGAAGGATAACCATCTAAAAAGCGAAAATTAAAATCCATTAATGCTTTGTAATACAACTCAATATTATTTTGTGTTAAATGATAAGTAGAAAATAAGTACTGATTTTCTGACTTATTATGTCGCCAAAATGGCGATAAATTCGATTTACCCATAATCACATTGCCACTAAATCTAGCAGACAAATCTCGCTCAGAAACACCTCCCCATCGATACTGCCTAGCTCTCAAAGCCATAGCCCACTGCATTGAATGTAAATCATAATTCCATACCATTGGGGCACCAGAAGTACCGCTTGTATGTCCCTCCAAATATCCATATTTTTCCCAAGATTTATCCGTAAAATCTGCAGTATTTTCCCTTAACAATTTCTTATCAAGAAATGGTAACTCAGATAAATCTTCCAGAGAAAAACTACCAGCAACATACTTTTCTAAAACTCCTCTATAATAATTAGTATTATTCTTTGCGTTTAACAATAGATTGTTTAATTGTTCCTGTTGATACATTCTGAACTCGTCAGAAGAATACCACTGTGATCGCATTAAAAAGTTCAAAGTGTCATTATAAACTTTCCCATACCTTTTTCGTACAAAATTCAAACCACGAAGACTTACGAAACAATTCTGTAACGATAAAGGAGAATTATTATACAATGTTTGAATAAATGATGCCATTTTACTTTCCTGAACTTTCAGTATATAAGTTCTTTGTCTTACAATAAAATTCTTTCCACTTAGCTTTTAAATTACTCAATGAAAACTGCCTAGCAATTTTTACATTTGCAACACCCATCTCAATACACATTGCAGGTCTTTCAATAAACCTTAAAATCTTATCTGCCAGTGCATCAACATCATCTGGTTTAACTAAATAATCATCATTAAGCAATTCTGGAATTCCACCAACATTACTAGCCAAACACGGCGTAGATCTTGCCATCGCCTCAAGCAATGTCCTTGGCATGCCCTCTTGACGAGAAGGAAGAATAAATAGATCTGTATCATCAAATTGTTGAAAAATAGCATCACCAGGTGGAAATTTACCGGGAAATTCAATACAGCCAGAAACATTAAGATCGCCTGACAACTGTTGTAGATATGACACTTGCTGTCCATCACCTATAATTGTTAATCTGATATTGCATCCAAATTCATTGATACACTTAGCCACTGCTTTAATCAGAATATCAGGTGCCTTATATAAATACTGCATGGCACCAACAAAACATATTTTAATTGGCTCATTTTTATTGATTTTCGACAACAGTCGATTATGCCTTATATCAATAAAAGAATCGTCCCTAAAACAATCATCAGGCAAAATAACATCTGAACAAAACATAGTATCATTCTTCGGAGGATACCTATTTTGCAGTCCGAATTGAGTCACATACGACACCAACTTAGCCCTTTGACACTGTTTGTATAAGTTATTCCTTCCCAAAACACGAAAGACACTCCTACCTAAAACTTTCACACTACCTGGAGAAAGTACATCCCATGGGTCAGCCACCACCTCTAATGAATATGGTTTGCCAATTTTCCTCAACTGACTTTCGAGTACATTCCCCATCTGGCCTGGAACTCTTAGAATGTATGCGGCACCTTCCATCTCAGCTGTTAACCTAGCTACTTTTTTAATCGCAAATCTTTTCTTAAGATAATTAACTGGCCCAACATAGTAAGGAACTTCAATGAATGATACTTTATCACCACTAGCAATTGTTAATTGAGAATAATCAGGCATATCAATATGCTCAACTCGGACAAAAACATAAACATGTTCAAATTCCATTAAATATCTTTTCAAAAACTCATACGTCACTGGCCCTCTGGCATAATAATCTCCTTTGGAATCCTTAACAAAACGTGCTTCAAATGTTATAATTAAATTCATATACCTAAAACTTTACAATAGAGATTTTCAATTTTCCTACACATAATCTTTACATCGAAATAATCATGTACACTATTTTCAGCAGCCAATTTTAAACATACCATATCCACTTTTCTTAAAATCATCTCTGAAATTATACCAGCAACCTTATCAACCATATCTTCCGGGACCAAATAACCATTAACACCATCTATAATAATTTCCGGCATAGCATCGTTTTCAAAAGCAATAACTGGAGTGCCAGCCGCCATAGCCTCTACAACAACCAAGCCAAACGTCTCTGTCCCAGGACGACTACACATAAAAAAAACATCAAGGTCACATAAATACAACATTGCCTCTTTTAGGTTTTCTATAATTAGAATGTTATGAAGTGCGACAAACTTTTTCTTTAATGTTTCAAGCAAACACCTTGAAACATCGTCATATACTCCAGCAATTAATAGAAATTTGCACTGAGGTACATCCTGAAATTTTTCAGCCAACAAAAAGAATCTATCTAACCCTTTACGATCTTGAACAACCGCTACATTACCTACAACAAAATCACTCTGCGAAAAGTTAGCCATTTCCCGCAAGTCATTATGCTTCAAGTTATCCTTTATATAATTATAATCTACAGAATTCGGAATAACAGTAGTTTTCCTTCTCCAAGATTTATGGAATTGAGATGCAGCAAACTCACTAACAGAAATCAGATTGTCTGCTAAAAAAGCTAATAAATACCCACTTGCTCCAAACTCACTAAATCTTCCTCGTAACTTTGGTGGGGCATGGACATGACAAACAGATGGTATATTCGCAATTTTACATGCAAGAGCTGCAACCATATTAAAATGTATTCCATGAGAATGTATTAAATCAATCCTCTCTCTTCTTACCAATAATAAAAGTTTAAAAACGGAATGAAAAAACCAGATAGGCAATAAAAAAATGCCTATATAATCCCGTGTAAGTTTACCAACGACTAATTTTTGCATTCTTGGAAAGCTGCCGGTTTTGATATTAAAATACTTATCCCCTAACTTACCAATTTCATCTGCCAACAATTCAGGACCTGTCGCCACAACATAAACATTAAATAAATCCCTGTTTATATGTGGAATATATGACCTTAAATAAGCCTCTGTTCCACCAGGGTTGGTATCACTGATAAATACTGCAATATTATGCTTTACATTCCTCATTACACATATCTCCATCAATAGTATATTGAGTACAGCTTAACTGTTTATGTCTTAGACAGATAAAACTCATTAGTGCAAAATCTATAACTCTTACCGCTGGCCACATTATAGGTGTACATGTAATAAAATATACAAAATATGCAATATATGCCCACTTTGTGCCTATAAAGAAATTTGCCAAAAACTCATCATATTCATATTTAATAACACTTTTTAACATCTTAAATATCATCATATAATAAAAAAACCAATATATTATACCAGCTGCCCCCATGTCAACAAGCATTCCAATGTAATTACTATGTGGGTGCGTTTCCTCCTTAGTAAAACCCTCTCCAAACATAAGCCATAAAAAGTTTGGATTATCAAGATGCTCTTGCCAAATGTTAAACCTTCCAGAAGTTCTTTCTTGCATTGTCCCAGCTTGCCACTGATCAACAGTTTTTTCCAACCGATTTGAAAAATAATCGAATGAGCTATAAGCCCAAATAAATAGTGTCAATCCTAACACTACAAGCAAAATGGACTTCAATCTATTATTATCAAAAATAATACTAACTAAAATTGAGGTCATAACAAACAACCATCCGGACCTAGATCCACTTACGAGAAGTGCGACAAACCCCAATATACCAATAACAGCAAAATATAGGTTTTTTGCAACTCCACCTTTCTTAATTATAAAATAAGAAATTATGACGAGAAAACCCAAGACTCCACCCGCTATATCATGCTCTAAAAATGGTCCTAAAGCTTTAAATCCCCATTCTTCCTTATTGTATAGTACCCAATAAGGATACTGAAAAGGGTTATACGCATCTTTAAATATAGAGTAAAAACAAACAAAAAAACCTGACACACCCATTGCACCAAACAAATATTTAATGTTTTTCTTTATTAGTCTCTCATCATAAAACACATTAGAACATATCGAATATACTGTAAAAAACAAAGCAAAACTTTTAAGCATTTTTTTTGTTAACAGTCCAATAAATTCACTGTCATACTCTTTATTAACAATATAAGTACTAAAATCCCCCAAGAAAAGAAGTATACAAAATATTACCGTCATATAGACAGGATATCTTATATACAGTATCCCTCTAGAATAACAAACAGCACTTATAAATACCACAGATATTAAAATATCATCCATACCGATATTCATTGGCATCATATTAACAAGTAACCATGACGGATAGCATAGCATCGCCAACCAATACCAATTCATTCCTATCCTACATCTAAATAAAGACAAAATAATTATGATCAAATAAAATGAAAAAACAATTAAATGCATAATACACCTTCAACGATGATTTTTTTTCTATATTCAACAATATTCAAAAATATGGTCCCAATCATAGTAACCATAGCGCCACAAAATATAGCTAACGCTGCCCCCATCTGGCCATATTTTGGAATGTATAGGTAACCAGCCAGCCATACAGTTAGCAACGACAACAAATTCAGAGGCACCTGGATACTCAGCCTCCTGGCTGCCATCAAACCATTATTCAAAAAAGAAGATATATAGTATGGAGTTGCAGCCAACATAACCATCACAAGAACATTATGATATTTAGCATAATCCTGGGTAAAAAAAACTGCCAGCAACTTGTCGCCTATAGTCCCGGAAACTACAATTCCAAGAAGACCAATTGTTAACCCCATAAAAAACATCTTAACAAGAGTTTTACCAAAAGCTTTAATATTCTCTTTGTAATAAACTGCCAGACGAGGGGCCAAAGACTGGGAAATTGCCAATACCAGCATATTACCAATTACAATAAAACTTGATAATGCTGTAAAATACCCCAACGCAGCTTCGTCATGGTATTTTTCCAACTGATATCTTGGCATATTAGCATTCAATGAAACCATGCCAATTACAATCCCCAAGGGTATTGTTAGCTTCAGCAAAGCAATCTGTCTGCTAAAATCATATTCAGGTAGAAATCTAACACTATTACATTTACTATGGTATAATAAAAGCTTTTTAGCATAGCGAATGTCCACAAACACAAGAACAAATACTCTGACTAATAAAACTGCTATAATTGACCACAACAATTCTTTTGTAAAATATAAAAAACCAACAAATGATATAACAGATAAAACAGACTGCAGAGTTTTACTATGTGATGAGATATCCATCCTTTCATACCTCTGCATAACTCCCTGATAAAAATCTTTCAGACTAACCACACATTGAGCCAAACACCAGAAAGCAATCAACATTATAACATACAGCTTATACTCATTATAAATACCTACACTTAAAACCAGGATAAATGCAAATATTATAGTAAGTAACCTCAAAGCAAGATATTCACTAAATTTATATTGATCATTAACGTCAGTAACATACACTAAACTTAACTGCAGATTTGTAAAGCTTACTATCGGAGTACTTACTGCCATCGCAAGTCCAAAAAGACCAACAACTTCAACACTACAGATTTTAGCAAGAGCAGAAAGCATAACCCACTGGCCAGCAGCATTTATAATATTACCAACAAACGCCCATCCAAAATTTTTTTTCAATGAAATCTTTTTCAATTAGTGTTATTCCAAAAACATTATCATTAAAATTGTGATCCACACTCCGCCAGCACTTTTTCCTTCTCGGCTATCTTCATATCGGAGTCGGTCATCATTTGGGCTAGTGCTTTGAAACTTACTTTTGGTTCCCAGTTTAACAGTTTTTTCGCTTTGGTACAGTCGCCAAGAAGCAGGTCAACTTCGGTTGGGCGGAAATATCTTGGGTCGATCTCAACATATTTATTCCAATTAAGATCCAAATGGCCAAATACTTCATCCAGAAACTCACGTACAGAATGGGTCTCACCAGTCGAAACGACGTAATCGTCCGGCTTATCCTGCTGCAGCATCAGCCACATCGCCTCAACGTAATCGCCGGCAAAGCCCCAGTCGCGTTTCGAGTCCAGGTTACCCAGGTAAAGCTTATCCTGTAAGCCCAGTTTAATACGAGTCGCCGCCCTGGTAATCTTGCGGGTCACAAATGTCTCGCCGCGTCTTGGCGATTCATGGTTAAACAATATCCCGTTACAAGTAAAGATATCATAGGCCTCACGATGGTTAACGGTCTGCCAGAAACTGTAAACCTTGGCACAGCCATAAGGACTACGAGGGTAAAATGGAGTACTTTCCGTCTGAGGTGTTTCAACTACCTTACCGTACATTTCAGAAGTTGAAGCCTGATAAAACCTTGCCGGTCTCGGCATAGTACGTATCGCCTCCAGCAGTCTCAATGTACCAAGTGCATCAACATCAACAGTGTAAACCGGCTGGTCAAAACTCACTCTCACATGACTTTGAGCTCCCAGATTATAAACTTCATCTGGATTAACATCATTCAATATCTGGCTTAGATTACTACCATCTGACAAATCACCATAGATCAGCTTCAATGCTGTTTTTTTATGCGGATCCTGATATAAATGGTCGATCCGAGCCGTATTAAAAGATGAACTCCTGCGAATTATGCCATATACTTCATAGCCTTTCTCAAGCAGCAATTCCGCTAAATAAGACCCGTCCTGACCGGTAATTCCTGTTACTAATGCACGTTTCATTTATGAGTTTCCCCAAACCATTTTCAATATTTTATAATTCTCATTATTTATATTTACTATTTATCAAACCCAGCAGTTCTTTCAACTTGCCAGACTCACCTTTTGGACACACCAAAGTTGCATCTTCAGTATGTACTACAACTATATCGTCCATATCAATAGTCGCAATTAAATGATTATTGGTACCACCAATGACAATATTATTTGATGACCCAATCTGGCTGAATTTTACATCACCGGCAACAATATTGCCGTTTTCATCTTCCAGCCCAATATTATCGGACAAAGCCTCAAAGGAACCAACGTCCTGCCAGCTTATGTCCAGCTTGCACATAAATACCTGTGCCGTTTTTTCCATCACGCCAAAATCGATACTGATCTTAGGTAACTGAGGGAAAATATCAGCCAGAACAGTATCTCTCTGCTCCGTCTGCCAGCTATCAGCAATTTTAATTAGACCTTGATAGTTTTCCGGCAGAAGCTTTTCAATCTCTGCAAGGATCGTTCTGGTCTTCCAGATAAACATGCCGCTATTCCAGCTGTATTGGCCAGATTCTACATACTCTCTGGCTGTCTCAATGTCAGGCTTTTCCCTGAATTGATCAACTCGATATACCTTAGAAAAACCTCGAGCTTGTTCGCCATGCTTCAAATACCCAAAACCTGTATGCGGATATTTGGCAGTGATACCCAAAGTCATAAGGACTTCTGGGTTTTGTTCAATATAGTCAAATCCCTGGTTTATTCCTGCCTGCAGCTCTGAAACCGGCTCAAGCAGCTGATCTGCACTAAATACTGCCATGGCAGAATCAGGGTCCCTAAGGCTTATTACAGCGGCTGCCAGACCTATCGCATTTGATGTATCTCTACCAACTGGTTCGCCCAGAATATTATCTACCGGAATATCTGCCAGATGGTCATGGATAACACTTTTATATTCCTGATTGGTAACTATATATATATTCTCAAGTGGGAATATTTCTTTGATCCGTTCAACACAAATTTCAAGCAGAGATTTACCATTCACAACCTTAATTATCTGCTTAGGCTGCTTTTCACGGCTTAACGGCCATAATCTCTGACCACTACCACCTGCCATAATTACCGCATACTTATTCATACTCAGTCTTTAAACTCCTCAATTCGATCCATAAAATCCTGATACGAAATTGATATTCCCTCATCCAGATTTACCTTGGGCTTCCATCCCAGGCTGAATATTCTTCCAGAGTCCATTAGCTTTCTTGGCGTACCGTCCGGCTTAGATGTGTCCCAGATAAGCTCTCCATTATAACCAACTACCCTGGCAACCGTCTCTGCCAGCTCTTTGATCGTAAGATCTGAACAACTGCCAACATTAACAAGCGGTGCAATATCTTCATGCCCGACAAACTTGCCATACATATCGTCATCCAGATTCATAAGGTAAACACAAGCTTCAGCAAGATCCCTGTTGAACAAAAACTCTCTGAACGGAGAACCAGTTCCCCATAAAGTAACATTTTCACTTCCAGATGTTTTCGCTATATGCATCTTGCGAATCATTGCAGGGAGAACATGTGAATTTTGAAGATTATAATTATCTCCAGGACCGTAAAGATTAGTTGGCATCGCAGCAATATACTTTGTACCATACTGACGATTGTATGACCATATCTGCTCAATCCCACCGATCTTAGCCAGGGCATACGGCCTGTTTGTAGGCTCCAGATAGCCGCTAAGCAAGTGCTCTTCTTTCATTGGCTGAGGTGCCATTTTAGGGTAAATGCACGAAGAACCTAAAAACAGAAGTCTCTTCACACCGGTTAAATATGAATTATGAATGATATTGCATTGTATCATCATATTCTCATAATAAAACTGAGCAGGGTATGTATTGTTAGCAACAATACCGCCAACCTTTGCTGCTGCCTGAAAAACATAGTCAGGTTTTTCTGATTGAAAAAATTCAGATGTTGCCACCTGATCTGTAAGATCAACTTCATTATGGGTAGCTGTGATCAGGTTAGTATAACCACAGCTGCTAAGAAGATCATAAATAGCCCCTCCTACCAGGCCTCTATGACCAGCAATATATATCTTAGAACTCTTTTCCATTATTAAGGCCTACTTCTTCCCTAGTCTCTCGCCACTGTATTTACTCTCCCTGATCGGCTGCCACCACCAGGAATTATCCAGATACCACTGAACGGTCTTCTTAATGCCAGAGTCAAATGTCTCTGCTGGCTCCCATCCAAGATCATTCTTGATCTTTGTCGCATCGATTGCATAACGCAGATCGTGGCCCGGACGGTCAATAACAAACTTGATCTGATCTTCGTATTTCCCAGATTCTTTAGGACGCAGCTCATCAAGAATACCGCAAATAGTTCTTACAACTTCGATGTTCTGCTTTTCATTATTGCCGCCGACATTATAGGTTTCGCCCACTTTGCCTTTATCTAAAACAGTATATAAAGCTGAAGCATGATCATCAACAAACAGCCAGTCCCGAACATTTTCGCCCTTGCCGTAAACCGGCAGCTCTTTACCATCCAATGCATTTAGAATGATAAGTGGAATAAGCTTTTCAGGAAAATGATATGGGCCGTAATTATTAGAACAATTTGTCATTAATACCGGCAAACCATAGGTGTGATACCAGGCCATCACAAGATGATCAGACGATGCCTTTGATGCCGAATAAGGGCTACGCGGGTCATACGGCGTAGTCTCGTAAAAGAAGCCTGTCTCGCCCAGTGAACCGTAAACCTCATCCGTCGAAATATGCTGGAAACGGAATGTATCTCTCTTCTCATCAGAAAGCTCCAGCCAGTACTTGCGGGCAGCTTCCAGCAGGTTATATGTACCAACAACATTAGTCATAATAAACTCACCCGGTCCATCGATCGAGCGGTCGACATGAGACTCTGCTGCCAGGTGCATTATCGCATCGGGCTGGAATTCCTTATAGATCTTTTCGATTGCCGGCAAATCACAAATATCTGCCTGTACAAAGGAATACCGGTCACTGTCAGCAACAGTTTTCAGCGATTCAAGATTTCCTGCATAGGTAAGTTTGTCCAGATTAAGGACAGTATGATCTGTATTTTCGATAAGATATCTAACAAGAGCGGAACCAATAAAACCAGCTCCGCCGGTAACAACAATCTTCATAACAACCTCACTCTTTATATATAATTAGCTGACTTCTATTCAGCTTCCCAGTTCTTTGAAATATTTTATTGTTTCAGTCAGCCCTTCATCAAATCGTTCCGGAAGACTCAAACCAGCTGAATTCATCTTGTTCACCGATGCCAGTGAATGACGAATGTCTCCAGCTCTTTCCGGCCCATTCACTATTTCAGAGCTGGAACCAACTAAACGAACGATCTTTTCGGCTAATTCGCCAATTGTCTGACTCATGCCATAGGCAATATTATATACACCTGAAACATTTTCGTTTTCAGCCATCCAAACGTTAGCCTTAACAATATCTTTCACATAGATAAAATCGCGTGTCTGACCACCGTCACCATGAACAGTGATCGGCTCACCAGCAACCGCTTTTTCAATAAAAATCGGGACTGCGGCTGCATACGGTCCTTTAGGATCCTGCCTTGGTCCAAATACATTAAAATAACGTAAACAGGCAGTCTTTAACCGCCCTTCATTATGATATATACTGCAGTAATACTCGCCGTCAAGCTTAGTCACTGCGTATGGACTTTTAGGTTCCGGCGTAAAAGTCTCCAGCTTTGGAGATTCAGGATTTTCGCCATACACTGCTGCAGATGTGCTGAAACATAACTTTTTGACACCTGCCTGAGCCGCAGCTTCCAGTACATTCAATGTTCCATTAACATTTAGCTCTACGCATTCCAACGGATTACCCATTGACTCAGGCACACTTACCATAGCTGCAAGGTGAAATACATAGTCAACACCTTCCATAGCCTGTTCCACTGCCTGAACATTGGTAATAGTCCCTTCGATGAACTGATGATCCAAACCGTCAAGATTTCTCATGTTGCCAGTACGTAAATTATCCAGCACAACAATATCGGCTTTTCCTTGATAATGCTCTACAATATGAGATCCGATAAAACCTGCGCCGCCTGTGACTAATATTTTCATTCACTACTTCTCATCTATAATTATGCAATAAATCACAAACAACCATTTTTCTCACGAACTATGCGATTCTGATATTCATAACGATACATCTGATTTTCATACAACCTACAGGTCAAAGAAAAATAACTTTGATATTGTTCTATATCTCTGGCAAAAAGCAACTTCCCTTTTAACGCTTCAAACCGGTATACAATATCAGTACTATTAAGAAATCCAAGATCAATATCGCTGCAATTAACAACTTTTTCAACCGCAATGAAAATCTTATTATATACATCTAAACTGTTTTTTTTATTAAGCCAGAGAGCTATATCGATATCACTACCTGGAAGAATTTCACCGTCTCTAGAAGAACCATGAAGTATAGCAAAATCAACTTCTGGAACAGTAGATTCTATTGCAATTCCAAGTTGTTCAATATCAAATTTCATAGCGTTTCAATAGCTGTCTTAAAACGAATAATATCTTTAATATAGACCGTTACAATTTCGTAAAGAACTTCAGGTTCAATACTATCATACATATGAACCAATCGATTTCTGAATCGCACCATCTCATTAAATGGCTCTGCTTTTTCTAATACTTTCAAAATAACCAATTTTTCTATAGCATCTGCAGAACTGGTTACAGGCCCGATATTTTCAAGAGAGATTATCCTCTCAGCTATGTCAATAATGATCTCAATCATTACCTGTAGTGAACGTTCTGTTGCACTTTTTACACTCCAGCTGGAAATAAATTCCTGCTCAGAAATATCCTCAAGAAAAGCAGTTAAGTTTGAATACTCATCTGATAATTGAGCAAGCTTTTTAGCAATTATACCATTATATTTCATTGATAGTATCTTAAATGAAAGCACCATGCTTAAACATAATACTCTTTAAACCACTCAATAAAATCATTGACACCAGCTTGTATTGGTGTGTCAGGCTTATAGCCGAGGTCTGCCGTCAGGTCACTTACATCTGCCCAGGTAACAGGAACATCACCCGGCTGCATTGGAAGCATATTCTTAACAGCTTCTTTACCCATAGCAGTTTCAATAGCTGTAATAAAATCCATAAGATTAACTGGTGTGGAATTACCGATATTGTAAATCTTGTATGGGGCCCTGGCACTGCCAGGCCCATCATTCTCTGTAGACCAGTCAGGATTACCGGAAGGTGGATTATCTATTACTCGCATTACACCTTCAACGATATCATCAATGTAAGTAAAATCTCGCTTCATATCACCATGATTAAAGACCTTGATAGGACGTCCTTCTGATATTGCACTGGCAAAAAGAATTGGTGCCATATCAGGCCTGCCCCAAGGGCCGTAAACCGTAAAGAACCTTAATCCTGTAGTTGGCACATTAAACAAATGACTATAACAATGTGCCATAAGTTCATTCGATTTTTTAGTTGCAGCATATAAGCTAACAGGATGATCAACGCTGTCAGCAGTACTGAAAGGCATCTTGTCATTACATCCGTAAACACTGGAACTACTCGCATAAACAAGATGTTCAACTTCATTATATCGGCAGGCTTCAAGAATATTAACAAAGCCGACAATATTAGAATTTACATATGCTGAAGGATTTTCCAGACTGTAACGAACCCCTGCCTGAGCAGCCAGGTTACAAACACGGTCAAATTTATACTCAGCAAACAATTTATCCAACTGCTCTTTATCTTCAAGATCAAGCTGTATAAATTTATAGTTGCTATATTTCTCTGACTGACAAACTTTACCGTATTCAAGGCTTTCCTTAGTAATGCCTGTTTCAGCAAGCCTGCCATACTTCAGGTTAACATCATAATAATCATTGATATTGTCTAGCCCCAAAACGTCATCACCTCGAGCGATAAGCTTTTTAGCCAGATGATAACCAATAAATCCCGCAGTTCCGGTTATTAAAATTTTCATAGATATAATTTTGAGATAAGATTAGATATAATAACTACTATCAAGAAACAAGATAAGGCTAATTACTTCCTAACAACGATGAAATACTTATATCATTAAGCAAACGTTTACCATAAATATTTCCAGCCTTATTAGCCAGTGATTTATCGATAGTATTTCTGGAATACGACAATCTGCCGCTTCGTCCATCTAGTAGTAAGTTTTTATTCTTTGAGCTTAGGCCATTATAATTATCGCTTTCAAGCTGTTTTAGCAGTGCGTTAGATTTTGTACTTTTCGGTATCCTTAAGGAATAAAATCCGCCTTTACCAAGCAGCCAGCTTTGTATCTTGCCATCATCAGGTCTGCCGCTATTCTGGCCAGATGAATATAGAGACTTACTATGTAAACTATCTCTAAAATATGCATCAGCTTTAAGATCGGTTACCTTTTCATTCAATCGTGATCGAACCATATCGTTGAGTGTAGGAATAGCCCCAGTACCAGAAATCGGCAGTCTCTTTTGGTAGGCCAAAGGATTAGCTTGATATATAGTCCTTGGAGACCTTACTCTGTCAAGCCCTGTAGCATAATATGCAAAACGCCTGACTTCAGTACTACCAATACTTGCACGACCAGGCACACTAAAAATACTAACACCTCTCGAAGAGCTACTGCCAAACACTGGACTAGTTGCATAATCTTGAGACTCTACGACAGTGTCTGTAGTTGTATCCGTGGCCGTATCAGTATCTTCCTGAGCAAATATCACATTGCTCATCATAAATAATACAAGAATTGTGAATAATGATTTCATTTTACTTACCACTTAATGTCTTCATCGCCCCAGTAATTCGAGACATAAATTCTTTACTGCTTATATACCCTTCCAGGAGTATATTTCCATCACTTCCAGGCATAATTAAAACCATTGATGGCAGCTGCTTAACATTATATTTTAACTTCAGCTTCTGCTCCTTACTTGCATCAATGATTACTGGATTGTAATGTTTATTAACATATCTGGCAATATCAACCTGGCCAAAAGTCGAATAGCTCATTCGCTCACACTGATCAGCATCTTTGCCAGAACCTGTCATAAAATATAATAAAACAGGGTTCTTATTTTCTTTAGCCTTCTCTTTTGCAGCGTCAATACTTTCCAGCCACTTAACAGAAGCCGTGCCTGCAGTTAAATTTATCGCCACCATTGCCAGCACTGCTAGCCCAATGATAATAAGGCCAAAATTCTTACTGCTTTTACTTTTTTCCTTCGTTTCCATATATATTATACACTCTACCTAAACAGATTCACAGAAACAATATTTCCACCACTTTATATTAAATGTAAAACGAGCCATACCAGTCACTTAACTCTCTGCCTTTAATCACTATCAGTACCGCCATTATAACCCAGATCATTACACCTGTCATTAGCGGGATATCTCCGGTAAGCATTTCACTCTGCCCCGTACTGCCTGGAGTCATACTTAAAGCGGCAAAACGGAAAATACAATATATCACTACCGGCACAGTGTAAATTAAAGCTGAGGTTCCAAACTGATTTACAGCCCTGTCACTTAATGAATAAAGCATAAATGTTACTATTGCAATACCTGCAGAAACAGAGATTAAATGGCTCAATAGCTGCGGAGAATATTCCAGCAAGGTTTTTCGATGCATACTACTTTTAGATTTACCTAATACCATCAGCTCGTTCATCCGTTTACAAAAACCCATAAAAAGGCATAAGCTGAAGATACACATTACAAGCCAGGAAGTAAACGGCAGTTTAATTGCAATCGCACCACCAATTGCTCTTAAAACAAAGCCAAATGCAATAATTATTACATCGAGAAGAACAATATTCTTTAGAATAAAAGAATATAACATCTGCAATATAAGGTAGATAGCAATAACACAAAGAAAAGGAACAGAAACAGTATAAGACAAAATGAATGAGCTTATCATAAGTATTAAACAATAAACACATCCTTGCAACTTACTGATCTTACCAGCGGCGATCGGCCTGAACTTTTTAACAGGATGATAACTATCTTTTTCACAGTCAGATATATCATTCACAACATATACTGCTGACGAAATAATACAAAAACTTAGAAATGCCAGTAATGTCATACTAATTGCATCAGGATCAAAATACTTCCCGCCAAAAAGCAAAGCGGGTAGAACAAAAACATTCTTGATCCATTGATTCGGGCGTATCAGTTTAACGTAATCTTGTATAATCTGGTGCTACCTTTATAACAGAATCTCTTGACGCACTCCGTCCCTGTCAGTTGCACAAACAACTTCACATCAATATCATGACCAGCATAATACCAACATATGTCCTTTATCGGCAAATAATAACGTTAAAATAATCTAATTAACAATTATGTATAACTAATATGAAAAGTATAATAGTAATCTCTATTTTCGAGCTAAAATTATACCTATTTTAACACGTATTAGACAGCAAAAATCTAAAATATTTTATTCCATTATACTGATGTCACTTCAGCTCAGACACAAACTAACCATATTATTTTGAAGATCAAAATAAAATAGCTTTTCAACAATCATTAATCGATCACTGAAAAGCTAATATTTGACTAAAACTTATTAAAGATATAATTAAGATTAGATTATAATATAGTAAATAATGTTAACATTTTCTACCTAAAAACCAAACAGGTACTACCAGAACTCACTATTTTTTCTTCTGGTTGAAATGTCCTTCTGCATGATAGCTGCTTCTGACAAACGGTCCAGAGGCTACGTGCTTGAAACCTATACGCTCAGCTATCTGTTTTAATTCATCAAATTCATCTGGATGATAATATTTTTCAACACAAATATTCTGTTTCGATGGCCTTAGATACTGACCTATAGTTAACATTGAAGCTCCTGCTGCGTGAATATCCTCAATAGTAGCTATAAGTTCATCAAAACTCTCACCCAACCCGACCATTATTCCGCTTTTTACAACCCAATCCTGTTTTTTATCGGACATATACTTGAGAACCTGCAGACTTCTATCATAAGAAGCATTATTTCTTATCATTCTGGTCAACTCCCTGGTTGTTTCAACATTATGATTAAAAATATCTGGTTCTGCCCCGGCTACAATATCAAGTGAATCAGTGTCATAATTAAAATCTGGAGTCAAAACCTCAACAACAGGCTTCATAGAAAGTTGTTTAACTTTATTAATACATTCAGCAAAATGCCTTGCACCACCATCCGGAAGATCGTCCCTGGTCACAGATGTTATTACCACATGCTTGAGACCAAGCTCTTTTACAACCTCAGCCAATCTATCCGGCTCGGTTCCATCCAATGGCAACAATTTACCATTATTCACCCCGCAAAACTTGCAGTTCCGGCTACAAACATCTC
This sequence comes from Sedimentisphaerales bacterium, assembly GCA_963663965.2. GTDB lineage: Bacteria > Planctomycetota > Phycisphaerae > Sedimentisphaerales > SM23-30. The sequence goes on along the minus strand of CAXXFK010000028.1, from coordinate 55,465 downwards.
CCATTATCATAAATGTGGCAGTTCCACAACTGAAACACTCTCCACGATTTGGACAACTTGCACTTTCGCATACGGTTGCCAGCCCATGACCTTTGATCAGATCATTCACTTTATTGAAACTGCCTCCTGCCGAATGCCTGACTTTCAACCATTCTGGCAGCCTTTCATTTTCATTTTTATTTTTTTTCATTAAATTATTATATCATCTATCCCCAAATAAGCCACCCTGGCAAATAATTGCAAAACTCAATAATACTGATACGATAAATATTATAAGACCTTTTATAGCAATAAAATACATTGATATATTCACCCATATAATGTTTATTAAAATAAACATTCGTTAAAAACTGCACAATCAAACCACATTATACAAACAGGACAAAAAACACGTAACACCTTATTTAACAACACTTTATTCGACAATATTTCAAATTACTTTGCATGGGGTATGTTTTATCTGTTATAATGAAATCATAAGAGCTTTCTGGTCGAAATCAGGAAGAGAAATAAGAGAAATTCATATTACTAAATTTTTTATATGCCATAGGAGCAGTAGCATGGACGAAGCAACATTTCAAAAGAAACTTGGTGAACTAGTCAAGGAAATCGGTACACTCCCAGCTTCTCAAAGAAAGAAGCTCGAGTCTTTAGCAGAAGAAACAAAACAGCGTCATGCTCAACTAAAGAAAAGCGTATCTTCACTACAGGATTCGCTGGACTATCTAAGATTGAGCATCAAATACTTGTTGTTTGACCTGGAAGCAACTCGCCGTGAAAACAGCTATCTTCGCAAGATGTTAGAAGAAACAGACAATAACAAATAATGTCTGTCAACTTGCATATTCGCGTCGGTGGCTTTTGCGGATATCTCTGTTAAGTGTGCTCCCACAAATGAGTAGCCTAACGTTTTAGTTCAGGATGAACTATAGAGTTAGCTTCTTTTTGAGTAGTCTATAGAGTGCCCCGACGATTGATATGCTCACAAAAGTCAGTGCTAAATTACGAGCCGTACTCCTGAAGTATTGGCTCGTTTTTTTATTTCTACCTTTGTTCCTTATTATTCCTTAACATATTTCAGTAAAATTCCTATGTTTTCACATCAAATAATCATAACCGATCACATTCTGCATCCAATATTAACAACACCTTAACATTGCTCTAACAATTATCTTTTATTATTATCATAAATAATTTATGATTTGTTATATGTGATATGGATATCACTTGTAATTATTTAATATAAAATATGTTACAGGATACAGTTATGGCTAAAGAATTAATTCTTGTTGTTGACGATGAGGAAGATGTACTGGAGTTGGTTTCTTATAACCTTCAAAAAGAAAACTATCGTATTGAAACAGCATTAACAGGCGAAGAGGCAATAGCCAAAGCGGTATCTTTGCGTCCCAACCTTATTCTTCTGGACCTTATGCTCCCGGGAATAGACGGCCTGGAAGTTTGCAGAAAGCTTAAAAACGACGAAAAAACATCTGATATCCCTATTATTATGGCCACTGCCAAAAGCGAAGAGGCCGACATTGTCACCGGACTGGAATTAGGTGCTGATGACTATATCACTAAACCATTTAGTCCAAAGGTTTTAATCGCGAGGATCAGACGCAGCTTAAGTAGACAGAAAACCAAATCTATTACAACTGACATTCTCAATGTTCATAACATTGAGATCAACGCCCAGAAGCATGAAGTACTTGCTGGCAGCAAAAAGATCGACTTGACATATACAGAATTTGGTATTCTATGCGTTATGGCAAAAAGACCAGGAGTTGTTTTTACCCGCTACCAGCTAGTTGACGAAGTTCACGGCAACGACCATATGGTTACTGACAGATCAGTTGATGTTCAGATCGTTTCTCTCAGAAAGAAACTGGGCAAAAGTGGTAAATACATTGAAACTGTCAGAGGTGTTGGCTATCGCATGAAGGACACTATCGATAATGGCTAAAAAAAAGTTATTTTCTCAGCTATACCTGCCGTTACTTGTCTTAATGGCAGCTGTACTTGTAGCACTTGCCGGATTTTCTATTAGTTCGATCCGGAATTTCTATTATAACCAGATAAACAATGAACTGTCTCGCAGTGCCAAAATTCTAAAAGAACCAGTAAAAAATTTCCTGTCTGAAAACAGATACAGTGAGCTTGACGCTTACTGCAAACGTCAGGGGAAACTTACAGGACTAAGAATAACTGTAGTATTGCCTGAAGGTACTGTTGTTGCTGAATCCGAACGTGACCCCAGAGAAATGGCTTCACACAAAGACCGCGTTGAAATAGTCGAAGCTCTCAAGGTTGGTGAAAGTACCAGCACACGCCAAAGCGGTACCCAAAACGCTGAGACAATGTATGTTGCTATCAGGGTTGATTATAATGATGGAGACAGTGCTGTCCTGAGAACCAGCCTTACTCTCCTTACCATTAGCAATATCTTTGAAAATATCCTTACAAAAATTTCTCTTGGCGCCATTACAGCTATTGTCACGATGGCACTACTAAGTATCGTGATACTAAATAAATTCACAAAGCCTCTTGCTGAAATATGTCTGGTAGCAAGAAGTTTTGCTAATGGTAACCTTACCAGCCGTGCACCTCAATCTGAGATTGACGAGCTAAATGACCTGTCTGCTGGCCTGAACGATATGGCATCTCAACTTGACAGTCGAATTAAAACGATAATACAGCAGAGAAATGAAACAGAAACCATTTTCAACAATATGTCTGAAGGCCTGTTGGCTATTAATAATGAAAGAAAGCTGATCAATATCAATCAGGCGGCTGCTGATATTTTTGACATTGATGTTGAACATGTCCTAAAAAATGATATCGCTATTGTTATCAGGAAAACAGAGCTTATAGAGTTTGTAGAACATACTTTCAATTCCGGCGAAGGAACTGAAACAGAAATCACTATTCCTGGTAAATCTGACCGGCACCTATTGTTAAGAGGTGCCGCATATGACATAAAAGGCGACGAAGCTGGTGTTATCATTGTTATTTCAGATATCACCAGGCTTAAGATCCTTGAGAATATCCGCAAAGAGTTTGTTGCAAATGTGTCACATGAACTTAAAACACCTATTACTGCAATTCGCGGTTTTGTGGAAACTCTGCAGGATGGTGCAATAGATGATAAAGAACAGGCGGAGAAGTTCCTGGACATTATCTCTCGCCAGACGGAAAGAATGCACGCTCTAATAGAAGATCTGCTTAGCCTTTCCAGACTGGAGCACAGTGTAACATCAGACGAAATCTCATTTGACGGCGTGTTCATTTCAGAACTATTTGAAGACATTTTAGACACTTTTGAAACCAGGGCAAATGACAAGAATATTCAAATCAGTATTAACTGTAATGAGCACCTGAAAATACATGGCAATAAAGCTTTGCTTGTTCAGGCTCTGGGAAATCTGGTAGACAATGCTCTTAAATACAGTCCAGAATCAGGTAATATTGATATATTTGCAGTACAGGAAGGTCCTGATGTATATATCAGTGTAAAAGATGAAGGCTGCGGCATACCTGCTGATCACCATGAACGCCTGTTTGAACGCTTCTATGTCGTTGATAAAAGCAGAAGTAGAAAACTGGGCGGGACAGGGCTTGGCCTTGCTATCGTTAAGCACATTGCGAGAATACATAAAGGTAATGTATCGGTCCAGAGTTCACCAGGCAACGGTAGTATCTTTACTATAACTTTGCCTGTCTGAGGACAATAGAGAAAAACTGAAAACTAAGAGTGAAGCCGAATTAGATCGAAGCGTTGTAAGGTTAGACAACAACTAACTTATTTTCAGCATAACTCTTTCAAAATTGGCAGTTGTGGCTGAGGCGATCTCTTCCAGCTTACAGCCCTTAAGCTCTGCAAGTTTAGCAGCAGTATGAATTACTAATGCTGGCTCGTTTGGCTTAACATTACGCTTAGGTTCAGGACTTAGATATGGACTGTCTGTTTCGAGCATAATTCTGTCCATTGGCAGATAGACGGCACTTTCCTGAATTTCAGAGGATTTCTTAAAGGTCACTGTACCAGAAAAGCTAAAGATCACACCCAAATCCATTAATTCTTTTGTCTCTTTCAAACCACCGCTGTAACAGTGGAAAATCACTTCTTCCGGCTGTGGACCAAACTCTTTGATTATCCCTATACAGTCATCAAAAGCATCTCTGCAGTGAATTATTACTGGCACTGAATACTTTCTCGCTAATGTCAAATGACTGCGAAATATCTCCTGCTGAGCGGCTTTGGGGCTAAGATCGTAGTAATAGTCAAGACCGGTTTCCCCTACTGCTATAACAGAGCCATCTTCGATAATTCGCCCCATATCGTCGATATCCTGTGGGCTGTTAGATGCGGCATCATGCGGGTGTACGCCGATAACGGCATAAATGACATCTTGATACTCTTTTGCGATAGCAACGGCTTTAAGACTGTCCAGAAGGTCTGTGCCGACAGTGACAATCCTGCCAACCCCGGCTTCAGCAGCCTGAGTAACAAAATGATCGAGCTTTCCTTCATATTGCTCAAATGTCAAGTGTGCGTGCGTATCTACAAATTGCATCAGTTTTCCTTATCAAGCAAAGGGAGACAATGTTTTCAGACCGCTATTCTAACGGAAATATCTTTAATATGCAATATTGACTTAAAGCAGTTCTTTAAGCTAAAATATTACAGATAAGAGCATTAGAAATATTGAATTTAAGAGAGAAACACCCGCCAATGGCTGAAATCCCGAAAACCAAAAGCCCATGGATCATTTACAGTTTTTTTATCCTTGGTCTTTTATGCACAATATCATTCAGAATACTTACAATTTTGTCAGAATTATCACCATCATTTGTCAGGCCAGTATGGTACTTTGGAGTGATCGGATATATTTTCTTTTTTTTATATCGTTTTAAGATATCTAACAAAAGAAGATTGGCTGTAAAAGATTACAATCTGATAGAAGCAGTAAAAGAAGCTAAATGCATGACTGATGACCAGAGAGCTGTATTGCTATATTTATTGAATTCTATTGTAAAATCGAAAGAGAATTTCAACTATTTTGCAATTTTCATACTATCAGCAATAGCCCTGATAATTGATATTATTTTATGCTTAAATGGCAATTAATGCCTTATTCGCACTATTCAATGAGAGTTCTTACAACTTCGAGCTCTTCATCGATATTATCAATAACATGTTCCAGAGATTCTTCAGAAAGCTTGATCTCTTTAAGCACATCCATATCCAGCTCTTCTGACTGTTCCTGACCGTGGGTCTTAACAATTCCAAGCCCCTTCTTGGTACAGACGTAGTCGGCCAGATATGTCACACATGCCAGCAGGCGGTTTTCTGGTGCCAGCTCAAATGGAGTATGATGGTAGCCGGTAACAAACTGGAATGATCTAGGGAATTTCCATTTAGAAGACAGTAAAGCACCTATTTCCTGGTGATTTGCGCCAAGCACTTTTTCTTCTGCTTTTAGCAATGGCAGCCCTGCACGAATAGCATCTACAACCTTTGGTATTTCACTGCTGCAGCACTGAAGTTCTGCAACGACACCAATATCATGGATCAACCCTGCAAGAAATGCCTCATCCGGCAATGCTAAACCGATTGCCTGAGTGATAAGCTTATTTGCAGCTCCAACAGCTACACTATGAGTCCATAAGTCTTTTCCTGTAAGATCATCAGAAACAGCTCCACCTTTGAACATTTTGCTCAATGAAGCAGCTATAGCAATGTTTTTTACAGCATTTAACCCAAGAAGCATAATTGCCCTGTCTATACTGCCGATCTGGCCAGGCAACCCATAAAACGCTGAATTTACTACTCTTAAAACTCTTGAAGACAAGGCCGGGTCATTCTTCACAATTTCATGCAGATCATGAGCGGTACTGCGCGGATCCTGAACGACCTCGATGATCTTCATCGTAACTTCAGGTAATGTAGCAATTTCGATTGTATTATTCGCTATTTTGAGAGCTTCAGTTTCACTCATAAATAATTCCTTCGCACAAATTGACAATTGAACCTTTCCTGCTTGAACAGGAGGCCTCTTTCCATCCAGCATATCGGAATAATTGCAGTGCCAGTTAAGTTAAAGATATTAATATACTATAGTTTTTAACTTTAACTGGTCATTCAGCTTGATTTTAGTCAAAATCGAGGCAATTTTTTTTCCGCTGCGTCCGTCCCCATAAATATCACAATCAGTATATTTATACGAACGTTTTTGACGTCTTACCATCATTTGGGCAGCTTTTTCAATATTATCTGTGCCATATTCAGAATGAATTACACTTTTAGAGCGTTCACGGCCAGACTGCCTGCTGCCAACGTCTATAACATCGACATTTATGATGCTCGCCTCAATAATTCCACCAGAACTATTACCTATTAACCCTTTAGATCTCTCCAACAAACCAAGGTATATACTTCTTGGCAGATGCTTTACAATAGAAAAGCCTTTGCGCCCCTTATAGCTATTCATAGCTTTAATAACACCTGGGCTCCCCTGGTCACAGTTAGGATATAACACCATTTTATGCAGTGACTTACAGCTCATAACTTTGAGAATATCAGCCATTCTGCTTTGCTCTGTTTTCTCTGATCCGCCAGCAGGATGATAAAGAACGATCACAAAATCATTCTCAATATCAAAATCGACATACTCAGACAGTACCTTTTTATCCCGGCAAATATTTTTTAAAATTCCATCAATTGCAGGCGAGCCGGTCCGATAAATTCTGAAATCATCCTCGCCAAGCCGCTTAATTCTCTGGGCCGACATCTCGCTGGCAGCAAAATGAACATGGCTCAGCTTAGTAATTGCATGTCTGAAACTGTCATCTGTAATACCGGTTGCCCTGTCACCGCCATGAATATGAGCCAGAAACTTATCAGCTGAAATTGCCGCAGTTGCCGCTGCAAACTGTTCCAGGCGATCGCCTAAAACAACAACTATATCAGTATTGTTATCTATAAATATCTGGCTATATTTGGAGATCGCCCTGCCGGTGGATACAGCCTGAGATCTGAGATCATAATTCTCTCCCTGCAGCCTGACTTTACCAATGATCGGCCAGCCGTCAGCTTCTACTTCCTTACAGGTGCTACCAAACCTTTTAAGCATATGCTGCCCTGTAATCAGGACGCCCAGATTTAGTTTTTTGTTAGCATCTATAGCTTCGATCACCGGCTTTAATATACCGTAATCAGCCCTGGTTCCCGTCACAACTGCTATATTTCTTTTTTTATAAGTCATTTCTGAATTGTAAATTACAACTTCTTCATAATCAATACCCATATTAACATTTCAATGTATATTTAAGACGCAGACATCTAGATTTACCCTCCATAAAGTGCTAAAATAATTTACCAACCAGATATTATTCATAGTGAAGTAGCGTCATAAGAATCTGCAATGGTATTATAAGTTATTGAGGCTAAAACTTTTATGTTCATACACACTCCTAGCCGATGACAATAATGATCATTTAAATGTTTTTTATTATTTTCCATGTTAAGAAAATTAAACTTCTGGATTATAAAAGTGTAGAGATAATAATGGCCCTTAAAGAAGAACAAGTTTTAGAGGCAGTACTGAAAAACAGAGTTAAACTGTTGTCGTTTCTTAGGTCAATTGTCTGTGACTTCCATATCGCAGAAGATATTTTCCAAAAGATCTGCTTACAGTCATTGCAAAACAAAGAAAAGTTTCAGGACAGCAGCCACCTATTGAAATGGGTCTGGGTTGTTGGCAAAAATGAAGCCCTAAAGTATTTGCGCGAACAGAAAAAGCGACCGTTAGTAATTGACGATAACATTTTGACTCTGATTCAGTATGAAAACGAGAAGAATTCCTTCCTGGACAATCCTGAAACATTGACGATTCTTGAAAAATGCATCGATCAGCTATCTAAACCCGTTAGAGAATTACTCGAAAAACGGTATAAGTATAATTTGACCGGCGCAGATCTAGCCAATTCTCTTAACAGAAATGTCAAATCGGTGTATGTCGCAGTTAGCCGTGCCCACCGTTCATTATATAATTGCATGCAGAAGAAGGTAAAGGCTATCAAGGAAGAGTAATGACTGATAATAACTACAATCAGACTTCAGATATCTCTGACAGCGACTTCGATATTCTTGTACAAAAATATCAGGATGAAACTATTACTGAAGATGAAGCGGCCATCCTCAAGGCATACCTCATGCAACAGGAGTATGTCGAAAAGTTTGTAATGATCCATAAACAAGAACAGGCTGTTTTCGATATACTCTCATCGATTTCAGATTCAGAGCTGGAAAATGATTCCTGTGACTGTGATATACTTCATAAATTTGCAGAATATGAAAACCAGGCTCCAGTTGTAAATATACCATCTGATAACAAATCGACTGAGCTAGATCTTGATATAATCGAAAGACCTGTACTTTTAGCCAAGGCTGAAAGACCTTCTCCGCTAGCCATAGCAGCAGCAGCAGCAGCAATAATATTTCTTGTTGTTTATATAAAATTCAACCCTCTGACTCCAAGTCCAAGGGCTGCCCTTCTTGCAGATACATACAAGTGTGAATGGACTGGCGATGTTCAGAATCTAAACCAGGGTGACAATATTTACCTGAACGAAGTCATAACTCTCGCAAACGGCATAATAGAACTAAAAACAGATCGAAATGTAAGCATTGTCATGGAAGCTCCAGCCAGATTCCAGTTCAAAACACAATCTGAACTGACTCTCAGCTATGGTAAAATGTACTCGAAAGTTCAAAAAGAAGGTACAGGCTTCACCGTTAAAACGCCAAATGCAATGATCGTTGACCTAGGTACTGAATTTAGTATAAACGTAGACAGGTATCTTCGTTCTACTGAAGTGCAAATGTATAAAGGCTCCGCTGTAATCTCCAATAGCAAAGACGATAGCAGTAGAGAGATACTTAAAGCTGGTATTGCAAAATCTGTTGATAATTTTGGAGTAATGGAAGATATACCATTTATCCAAAATAGTGTTATGGACCGTCCACTTTCCAGCTATGAAAAACAGATCGAAATCAGTAATGTCTCAACCTACTATACATTCAACGATAAGGCATCCTGGGTAAACAGGTACTTAAGCAGTTTTGATCTTAAAGATCATATTGAATACACAAATGTACTATTCCAGCAATTTGCGAATAATAACAAAGCAGGTATCGCTGACTCTTCGGCATACTTTTCTCCTGATATAGATAATCCAGGTTATGTGATATTTGACAAAATCCCGGTATACGAGGAAAACAGCTTTACTGTTGCATTATGGTTCAAGACTGACATTGATGCCAACCCTCAAGATAATAAACAGTTCATTGCAAGTAGATTTATGCCCGTTGGCCAAAAAGGCTGGCGTATGGGACTACTTGACAACAAACCTTTTGTCAGACTTTCCGGCCATGTGGATGGCGAACTTATTCAGCTTTGGTACACGTCTGATATCACAATTGATGACAATAACTGGCATTCAATAGCAATGGTAGTAGACCGTAATACCGGCACATTCAAAGGATACCTTGATGGCAGTGATATTAGTTGGCACTCTGCCAGCAAAGACACGCTGGAGAAAAGCGATGTCGAATTCCAGATAACAAATAAAATGGACAATTCTATCGCTAAAAGTATGGATTTGAGCAATGATATCAAGATACATCTTGGCGTAAGATCTAATTCTCTCAGCTATCCATTTTATGGCAACATCTACGACATGGCTATATGGGATTATGCCCTGAAACCAGAAGCAATAAAAAAACTATACAGCAATTTCCCGCTGGATAAATAAAATAACACAATCGCAGTATCTTAAAACAACTGTGTGCATTACAGTTTGATGAGATCTCCTAAACGCAATAACCTTGTGTTATTCACGCATTAGTTCCTGGCAAAATCATCCTACTATAAATGATTTTGTCGGGAATATTTTTTTATATGCCAATAAGACTCTGCATTCGAAATAAGACCTCCATTCTTAACTTTGTAATCCTTTAAAAACCAACACCTTATGCACATACAAATATCTTGAAAATTCTCCGGTTTTATGGTAAAAGATATTATACTTACCATTAAGTTTGTCCGTTCAATAGCAATTTTAATAGCTCCTTGAACCATTAAAGACTTCATAATGATTTTCGGACAGACCAGATACATGGTGCTACATTACAGAATCAGGAGACAAAAATGAAAAATAATGGATTGTTACTTGCCCTGCTTTTTCTCATATTCGCTTTACCAACAATAACTTACGCACAGGAAGCTCCAAAAGATGATGTTGTTAAGGCTAGCTGCTATTACCCGGACCTGGAACCTAAACAGTTATTCCAGATGCTGTCCGAAACATACCATGTCCAATTTGACGGGGTAGAGCTTGTTTCTGGCCCTATCACTCTGATAAGCCGGGAAAAGGTTGACGTAAGCGGTATGCTTTCACTACTTAACGAAGTTCTTCTCAAACAGAACAGAAAAGCAATACTCAATGGGCAAATAATAACTATTACTCAAATTCAGGATATAGACCAGGTTATAAAGCTGAAATTCCTTAAGCCGGAAGAAACGGTACAGATCCTGAAAAAACGTTTCATGCCTCCAGGGCCAGAAGGTGACAATAAGAGTAAAAAGCCAAGTATGATAGAACCTCATCCAAACGGAGACTCTATTATCGTTCGCGGCCCTGAAAAAGTAATAAAGGAAATTCAGACCTATCTGGCCGAAATCGATATTCCAGTAAAAAACATTGCCCTTAGCCCTCACCAGACACCCAAAACAGATATACCTAAAAGCGATGTAGCTGAACTCCTGCAGAATGATATGCCGGAAATTGTTATCAGAAGTATTGACCTGAAAAATGCTGTTTCTGATGAGATCCTTGACTATCTTAAAGAAGTATACCTGGTTTCTCCTAATGCTACAGTTGAAGAAAGAGCCAGAAAAGTTTACAAAATACACAAACATCCAAAGCAGCGTAAGATCGTAGTAGAAGGTCCTGACTTTGTTATCGATGAGATGGAAAAAGTTATCAAAGAAGAGCTGGATATTGCCCCTCCCGGCCCTCCAGTTATCCAGAAATATATTACCTTAAACTATATCAGCGTTGAGTCGTTTCAGGGATTAATGGCAAATAATCCATCTCTGAAAGACAAATACGTATCGTCTGAAGAACGTAATAATGTCCTGGTTATTGAAACTCAGGATGAAGCTATTTTCCCTATTATTGATGAATTGAAAAATAAATTTGATATCGACAAGAAGGAATTAAGGTATATACCACTTTCATATGCCGAAGCGGAAGATATTACCAATCTTCTTAATAATATATACAAGCAGGCCCCGGCAGAAACCCCTAAGGAACTACTGGAAGCAGAAGCAAATGCTGACAAGTCGGATGTTACCGCAGAAAAGATCAAAAGAACTCTCTCTCGTGCAGGTATTGAAGACAATAGCTTCGCAGAGAGAATCAGCCAGTCACTTGCACTAGTTAGCCAGAATGAATACACAATTGTTGCAGATAAAATAAGAAATTCTCTTCTAATCTATACTTTTTCAAGGAAATTTCCCTAAGATCATGCAGATGATCGCTCAGCTGGACAAGCCACAACAAATGGTGTATATTGAAGTATTCATCACCCAGGTTAATAAAAGTAATGCTGATGAAATGGGTGTTCAATTGGATTATGCTGGCGAATATTTACGTAACGACAGAACGGCTACTTATTCTGCCGAACTTCTTTTGATGGTTTTGACAATATCTCTGGATTATCATATGAAGTACTTGACCACGATTTCAAACTAAGTCTCAAGGCAATGATTACCTCAGGAAATATCGATGTAATATCCAGGCCGCACCTTGTTACTAAGAATAATGTTCAGGGTGAAATCTCATTGGGTAATAAAGTTCCAAAACTTGAAAGCATTGAAACCAGATACGATCAAGCATATATCAGTAAAGTCACGTATGAAGATGTTGCCACTTCACTTAAAGTCACACCTCAGATTCATCCAGACGATTTTATTTCTCTGAATATTGAACAGACAGTGGATGATATTAGTGCCCAGACTTTCCAGATCACAGAAGACTTTAACCCGCAGATCATCAACAAAAGAACTGCAAAGGTAAACCTAAGAATAAAAAATGGGCAGACAGTTTGCCTTGCCGGTTTTACAGGTGATACAATCAACGATGTAGAAGAAAAAGTACCTCTTCTTGGTGATATACCACTACTCGGCGCCCTTTTCAAACATACAACTAAAAAACGGGAAAAGATCGAAATGATCATCTTCCTAACTCCGCATATTCTGGAAACACCTGACGAGTCACTCAGAATGACAAATGATCACAGGTCACGCTCTCGCAGCGAAAGAAGAGATGACAGATCAACAGAACCCCTGGATCAACAGGACACTCTTGTCACTCCAAAATATTCAATAGATGACACCCAGGAGATTTCAGCAGAAGAAGAACTTCTAAAGAGTCTGGAAAAAACAGAGGAATAAAGGAATCGTTCACTGAAAACTTATGGCACTAGCCTCAAAATACAATAATGCTAATCGCACCAGCTGGCTGGTGTCATTTATCCTGCACGGGATTATTATTGCTGTACTGCTCATTACTACAAGCAAAACACTGACGAGCAGCAATAATGATAAGCCGCCAGCACGAATTGCAAGTGTTACCCAGGAAAACATCAAACTAGAAAATGAGATCGAAAGTGAGATTGTCGATATTCCATACTCAGCAGCTGTGCCGATGCCGGATTTTCCAGAAGCCAGTTTTGATCAATTTCAGGCTTCAATTGCCCCTGTAGTGGTTCCGGCTACCGCGGTAAAAACAACATTGCCATCGGTAGTTAAGTCAAATACTACACCTAAAAGCATCTTCTTTGGTACTTCTGGCCAGGGTGATAAAATATGCTATGTGGTAGACATCTCTGGCAGCATGGTCATGGCGATCGACTATATCAAGGCTGAACTAATTAGATCTATCTCTAAACTTGGCCCCAATCAGTATTTCCAGATAATATTTTATGCTTCAGATATTCCAATTTGCTTTGCAGAAGGCTCTCTTACCAGGGCATCATATTATAACCGTAAAAATGCAATAGAGTTTATCAATAAGATAAGCGTTCAGGCCGTGCCTTCAAATATGGAATCATGGCGACCGATCTTAAAGGCACTTCGTGATGGATTTGACAGCCAGACTTTCGATCAGAAATCAGCTAATATGATATACCTCTTCACCGACGGTGATTTCGAATATACCATCATAGATCAGGCCGTCAAAGGCATACAAAAGAGAAGAAAAACACCCGCTACTGTAAATATCATCCTTTGCGGAACAATGGAAAATGAAAGATACCTGATTGAACTGGCTAAAACCTACCGTGGACAATATCTGTTCCTAACCGATGACCAGCTGGTGAATCCAAAACTAATAACCAGATAAATCATCAGGAGGATCAACTTTTACCTTTTACCTGTTTCATCAGCATCCGGGTCAACACACTTTTCCCGATTCCACACAGCTTCGATAAGATTATCCATTTCAACTGCGATCTCATGGTCATCGACCCGCTGGATAATATCAATAGCTACAGACTCAAGCTCTTCCAGGTCAAAATAACTTACCAGTATTTTATAACCATCGACATTCTTCAGGGCAATACTGACATGCCTAAACACTTCCGGGTCACTATAAAGCTCTGGATATGTCATCAAAATAATACGCTGGTGACTGGTTATATTGAGAAAGTGCTCCCTTTTTTCCGGATCAAAAAGCATTTATTATCTCTCCAGATAATATTAAACAATCAATGTCACAATACTAACTACTTTGCTAAACTTTAGTATAAGGTTAGAAGGCAAAACCTACTACCCTTATACTAATTATCTATTTGTTAATGGTAACTTATTTACCCATTTGCTTTTTCCAGTATTTAAGCTGCGTATTCAACTGCTTAACACCACCGGCACCATCAGACTTATATGACTTTGCAACATTTACCGGATCAAGGCTCTTGTAAACATCCTTTGTCACATTCTTCCACTCTGCCGTAAAATCTTCAAGCGGCAGTTCTGCCAGCTTAATACCAGCATTCTCACACTTAGCCACCAATTTACCTACAACCTGGTGTGACTGTCTGAAAGGCATACCGCATGAAACAAAGTACTCAGCCAAAGCAGTAGCATCCAGAAATCCTCTATCAAGGCCATCAGATATCTTTTCTGCCTTAAAGCTGGTATTTCTCGCCATAGCTGCCATAATAGTAAGTGATGCCCTTAGAGTATCTACAGCATCAAACATCTGCTCTTTATCTTCCTGCATATCACGGTTGTAGGATAGCGGCTGTGCCTTCATCACAGTCAAAAGAGAAACAAGAGCACCGTAAACACGACCTGTCTTACCACGAATAAGCTCAAGCATATCAGGGTTACGCTTCTGCGGCATCATACTGCTGCTGGTACAAAAGGCATCAGATATCTTAATAAAGCCGAACTCTTCTGTCATATAGATGATCCAGTCTTCGGCAATACGCGATAAATGCATAGCAGCTGTAGAGCAACAGAATGTCAGTTCAAGACAGAAATCCCTGTCACTTATACTATCAATACTGTTTCTTGTCACCGCTGGGAAATCAAGCAATTCGGCAGTACGCTTACGATTCAGAGCCAGTGTGCTGCCGGCAACGGCACCACTTCCGATTGGTGAAACATTTATCCGCTTACGAGCATCCAGCAGCCTCTGACGGTCACGCTCGAACATTTCTACATATGCCAGCAGGTAATGCCCGGAAACAACAGGCTGAGCCCTCTGCAGATGCGTATAGCTAGGCATAACGATCTCGCCTTCTTTTTCCGCCAGCTCGATCAGGGCCTTCTGCAAGTCTTTAAGGAGTTCACAAAGGGTATCGACCTCATCCCTGGCCCATAGTCTCATATCAAGTGCTACCTGGTCATTACGGCTACGGCCAGTATGCAGCTTTTTGCCTACATCACCTATCTTCTTGATCAGGGCAGCCTCAACAACCATATGAATATCTTCACAGGTAATATCATATTTGAACTTGCCAGACTCCATCTCAGCAGCTATCTCATTCAGCCCTTTTTTTATCTGACCAAATTCTTTTTTAGTCAGAATCCCTTGCTCCTGCAGCATCTGGGCATGAGCGATACTGCCATCAATATCATACCGATACAAACGTTTATCATAACTGATCGACTCTACAAACTGTATTGCCAGTTTATCCTGCTCAACAGCCATACGGCTCTGCCAGCTCTTATTCTTTGCCATTTTAACTCTCTATAATTTATGAAATCACTATTTTAATCTATGCGAATCTGTGGACAAGCTCACTTCTTGCCTTCCAGTTTCCTATCCAGTTTTACCTTTATTTCCATAAGCTGTTCTTTACTTAACAACTCATCGTCCAACAAATACTTGAACAGTAGAACTTTCGCCCTGGTAGCAGTTAAACGCGAGAACGACTCCAGCGAATCTCCAGACTGACCATCACTTTCGAGCAGCTCCTTTTCCGTCCATACTGTTTCGATAAAGTCCCGCAAGGCTCGAGACTGCTCATATTCCCTGGTTCTAACCGGCTCATATTTATAAGCCCTCTTTTTGGCAGACTGATTGCCGGCATCAACAACAGCGATATCATCGCTACTGCTATTTCGCTGCTTAATATGCCTGATAAAACCGGCTTTTTCCAACTTCTGCATTACAGTTAAGATCGTCGTATAAGCAGGCGGCGATTTCCGCCTGCTGGAAACTACTTCCAGAACATCCTTAACTGTAGCCTGCTTCTGCTCCCAGATTATCTCCATAACTGTCCGCTGAAGCTCACCAAGGTCACTTATTGTTTTATTTTTTACTGCCATAGTTCTCTGCTATTCTTTTACCAACAACCCTGCAACAATGTCCAAAATTGTGTATCGTCATTAATACTACTGATTGTAGTACCAATCTATTATTTGTCAAGAATAATAGACTATATCCACAGTCAGCTCCTAAAATAACCACAATAAGGTACACATGAAAAACAACAGCCAGGCAAAAGTTGATTTTGCAGTTTTCTTCCATGTCTACAAAAACAGATAGACTTAGAAACCTAACCTTAATTAACTATAAGATACTACTAATTAAGAAGATACCAAAAGAAATATAATAATATAAAAAAAACATTTTTTTTTGGACCTCCTAACTTCTGCACATCTATAATAAAACGAACACTGTGTACGTAATAGATAATTTAATAACATAACTTAAAAGAAACGGAGTAATTAACATGGGTGTTTTAGTTAACAAGCCTGCACCGGATTTTGATGCACAAGCTGTTGTTGGTGGCCAGTTCAAAAACGTAAAGCTTTCTGACTATAAAGGGAAGTATGTAATTCTTTTCTTCTGGCCGCTTGACTTTACTTTTGTTTGCCCAACAGAGCTACATGCGTTTCAGGACAAATATGCTGAATTTAAGAGCAAAGGCATTGAACTTATCGGCGTTAGTGTAGATTCACATTTTTCTCACTTTGCATGGGTAACAACACCGAAATCACAGGGTGGAATCGAAGGAGTTGAATATCCGCTGGTAGCTGATATCACCAAGAGCATTTCTCGTGATTATGATGTACTGCTGGAAGATGCCGGCGTTGCCCTAAGAGGCCTTTTCCTTATCGATAAAGACGGTATTGTTCAGCATCAGGTAGTAAACAACCTTCCACTTGGCAGAAGTGTTGATGAAGCTCTCAGAGTTGTTGATGCCCTGCAGCATTTTGAAGCTCATGGCGAAGTATGCCCGGCCAACTGGACCAAAGGTGATAAAACAATGAAGCCAGATAACGATGGTCTCAAAGAATATTTCGCTTCATAAAAAGTATTAAAAATAATATTGTAGTTAATTATTTTTGCAAAAACCTGTAGCTAAAACTACAGGTTTTTTTTGTGCTATATGTGCCAGAACAATTATATCAGTTCATATTTTCAGTCCAATAATAATCTATATTTCAACTCTAGTGCCAAATCATATAAAACAATACTTTCTATAAGACATTAAATAATAAATACTAACGAAATATAGCAAATATTTATTATCTTTCACAATAATAGCACGCCGAATTATATTTTCCCCAAGAACTAAAAATGTCGACATTAGCTATACAGAATTAATTAATATTAGTCATTGGTGGAAAATGAAATATACATATAAATACATCCTATTATTAAGCTTCATACTGCTTCATGCCGTCAATACGGCTATTTATGCAGTAAGCAATGCAAGCAACATAACGGTAAGTGATCTTAATACCAAATACAGCTTAAATGACAACAACGATAGCACTCAAAAAATACTTATCATCAACTCTTACCATATTGGCTTTGAGTGGAGCGATATGCTCACAAGTGCAATTCAACGAAACTTCAATAAATACGAAACTGATTTCGAAATATACATTACAAACCTTGACACGCTAAGAGTTAAAAACACTCAGAGCTCACAAAATGTTATCAGGTCAATATTAAAACATTATCTAAACCTGCACATAGATGCTATTATTGTCAATGACGATGGCGCCTATTTAGGTATACTTGAATACCTAAAGGAAAATCCACTATCAATACCAATTGTATTTTGCGGTGTAAGCGGATATGAACCATATGACATTAAGGATTATCCAAACATTACAGGGGTTGTTCAAAGCGTTAATATAAACCCTACGATCAAACTTGCCTTAAATCTATTTCCAAACACGAAAAATATTATATATATCACGGACAATTCTCAAATTGGCAGCATATATAGAACATCTGTAATTCCTAAGTTAAGATCAGAATACAAAAGCCTGAATTTCCATAATATAAATGGTTCATCTATAACAACATATGACATGCTGAAACAGGTAAGTATAATACCTCCTGACAGCATTGTTATACTTGGTGTATGGCTATACGATAGTTCTGGGACATATTTTAGCCAAAGTAAGATGTACCCTAAATTAATTAAGAATTGCAATGCTCCAATATTTACAAATACAGACTTTGGAATTGAATTTGGTCTGGCAGGCGGAATGATAGCAACAGCTGATGTTCAGGCAGAATCTGTTGTAAAACAAATTGTCGAGATATTAGAATCCAACAATAAATCAATACCACCTGTTATTGTGCCGGAACAAATCGCTAAACTCAATTATAAAACCCTAAAAAAATGGAAAATAAATCCCAAAAACATCCCAAATAATGCCTTGCTTATTAATACTCCAATACCATTACCAAAACCAGTTGTTGTTTTAATATGGATATTATCAATTGTTATTGCAGCACTATCTATTTCTCTTTTTGCTATAACTATATATATAAAAAGATATAAAAAGGTAAAAAACCTGCAAATACAGCAAAGCAAAGAAAGCTCTGCCATCATGTCATCCCTGCCGCTCTGGTGCGGCATTATAGGCTCAAACGGTAAAATACTTGTATCAAATAGTGAATATAGCGGAGACCTCAATTATCCGATCACAAAAAATAAAGAAAAGATCATAGAAGCTGTTGTCAATTCAGTGCAGAACGACAGAATCATTGAACTGGAATTTGACTTTGAGGGTAAAAAATATGTTGGAATTACAAAACCACTAAAGGATAATATCTACGAAATTCCATCATCAGTTTTTATTGTAGTAGACATAACAGAAAAAGCCAGAACATCCAATTTGATAAAAGAAAAAAACAATCTTTTGGACATAGCTCTGTCTGTAGGCAAAAGCTGTTACTGGAGCTGGAACATTAAAGAACAGTGTATTGAAGTCGATTCACATTTCTGGGAATGCCAGGGAATGCATGATAACCAGAAAACAAAAATTGACATTGATTCTTTCTGGAAGTATGTGTCAAAGCTTGACAAACATGATGCTGAATTTGAACTGCACCAGATACTATATAAGTACCAGGATTCATCATCGTTTGAAATCAAATTACAATTTTCAGACATTCCTCAATGGTTCTACGCCAGAGCCAATATATTAGAGAAAGATCTATCAGGAGAAGTCCTTCGTATTGGTGTATTTATGTCAAATATAACTACGATGAAAGAATTTGAAATAGAGCTTAAAGACATAAATGATCAGCTAATAGACGCACAGGAACTGGCCAAGATAGGCAACTGGCAGCTGTTTCCAGACAATAATATCGGTAGAGCATCACAAGGATTCTTTGACATATTCAACCTGCCATATCCAGAAAAGGGACTGACAAATGTTGAAACTATTTTGGCGAAACTGGGTAATCCAGAATACTTCTATAATAACATTGAAAGGCTCAAAGTTGTAGGCGACCATATTGAAGACACAAATACCATAATAGACCAGGATGGGAAAACAATAAAAACAATATCCAGTACAACCAGACTAACAATGGACAAAAATAACAATCCTATATATATAGGTGTAATACAGGATATAACAGAAAGAATGCAGCTGGAAAATGAACTTTCCAGCAGAGAACAGCTTCTTCTTCAGGCTGCCAATATTGCCCATATATGCTATTGGCAGTACGATGCAGACCAAAAACAGATCATTATCCAAAACACCAGGTCAATATGGGGAGAAAATCATATTGATGGAATTTTGACTCTGGAAGATATTTTATCATTTACCCACCCAGATGACCATCAGAAGATGACCCAAATGTTCAGACAGGTAGTCAGCGGTCTAAGGCCAACAGGGAACATCTACCATAAATCCATCATTCATGGCCAAATTAAACACATGAATAATAGCTGGGAATCATTTTATAATGAAGATGGCAGTCTGGAAAGCGTACTTGGGATTGCGATTGATGTAACCGATATTAAAGAACGAGAACAGAAAGAGATTGAGCAGAAAGAGATCGAGGCTGCTGCCAAGGCTAAAGCCCAGTTCCTGGCAACCATGAGCCATGAGATCCGAACACCAATAAATGTAGTAATCGGCATGACACACCTTATGCAGGAAACATGCCTGGATGAGATCCAACATAATTTCTTACATAAAATAGAACATGCTTCAAGTTCGCTACTTAAAATAGTTAACGATATACTTGATATCAGCAAGATAGAAGAAAATAAGCTTACAATTGAAAATATTGAGTTTTCTATTGCAGATCTAATGTATAATAACGCTTCTATTTTGGCAATAGGTACAGAAGACAATGACGTTGAGCTGCATGTTAAGATCGAACCTGGTATACCAGAAAGGCTTATTGGCGACCCACTGAGAATATCTCAGATCCTGACAAACTTATTAAGCAATTCTATCAAGTTCACTCTTCATGGCGACATAACGATTTCAGCAGAGGTATTCAGCAGAACAGATACTGTTATTAACATATGTTTCAAAGTAACTGATACAGGAATCGGTATTAAACAGGAAAGCATCGCAAAGCTATTCCAACCATATATTCAGGCCGAAAAATCAACCAGCAGACAGTTCGGAGGAACTGGTCTGGGCCTAAACATATGCAAACAACTCACAGAACTAATGGGTGGAACAATTAAGGTTGAAAGTGAAGTTAAAAAAGGTACATGCTTCACAGTTGAGCTGCCTTTTGAAATACCGGAAAACCAGGAACCAAAGAGCTCAAACCAGATTCCGGAACTTACCGGCAAAAATGCCATTATCGCTGATGACAATCACACTTCACTTGAAATTATCAGCGAAATGGTAATCGATGCCGGTTTCAATGTTACTATTGCTGAAAATGGCGATGAAGTAATTGACATTCTTACTAATAGCGAAAAGATCTATGACCTGGCTATTATTGACTGGAATATGCCAAAACGTAATGGTATAGAAACTGCTCTTGAAATCCAGGAATCAACCCAGTATAAAAAACCCATTCTAATTGCAGTAACATCTTACAATAAGGACAGTGTAATTCAGAAATGTCTGAATGCCGGTTTTGTTGCAGTATTGAATAAACCAATAATACCACAGAACCTTATCTCTCAGATCAGAAAAGCATTCAACCTTTCAGGATATACGCAACCGGCTAAAAAAGAGAAGGTCATACCTGAACTGTCAAAATACAAAATGCTGCTTGTTGAAGATCAGGAACTCAACCAGGAGATCATCATCAATATGCTGGCTAAAACCGGTATACAGATAACAACTGCTCAAAATGGCATTGAGGCACTGGAACAATTTAGACAGTCCGAATTTGATATTATTTTAATGGATGTTGAAATGCCGGAAATGAACGGCTACCAGGCTGCAAACAACATTAGAAATAGTAACAATGATGCGGCCAAGATCGTACCTATCATTGCCATGACGGCACATGTCATGCCAGAAGACATAGAAAACAGTATCAATGCCGGGATGAATGATCATTTATCAAAGCCTATAAATCCAAACCTGCTTTACAAGATACTTGAAAAGCATTTGAATAATAAGAACAAGGAAAAATCAGATAAAAGCATAATAGATTCCCTGGCTAAAATTCCCAGCATCAATACCATAGACGGCATAAAATATGCAGGCGGCGACAAGGAAAGATTTATTAAGATACTGGAAAAAATGGTCACATCAACTCCTTCTCAACTAAATGAACTAGACAAAGCGGCTCACGAATATGACCTTGAAACAACAAGCAAACTCATCCATACCTTAAAAGGTAGTATGGGCAATATAGGTGCATGTGACATAAAGGACAACCTAAACGAGCTGGAAAACCTGCTGAAGGAACAAAATAACATTAACGAAAATACTATTGAGCGGCTGGACAATTATATTGACCAGATCAACACTCTGGCGAAAGATCTTCAATCTGTCATAATGCCGCAACAGCCAGATACCGCTAAAGACAGATTAAATGACATTCAGCAGTTTTCTGATTAGTTTTGGAAAAACAAAAATGGAACTATTTAATGCCTCCATTTTTTAACCGGCTATAAGGCATTACTCCTTTGGCACGTAATGAATTATACTCATTTTCAGCTTCCCTGGTATAGCCGCACAATGTCAATACATCAAGGTACCAGAGTCTCAACTCAACATAAGCACCAGAAAGGCCATTCAGCTTATCTAAAAGATCCCAACAGCTGCCGCCAGCCTTATATTTCAATACAGTAAGCATTGATAAATACTTTACAGCTCTGCTGCTTGATTCCGGGTTATTATTATAATAATCCAGGGTAATTTCAGCAGCTCTATCGATCAGATCAGCCTTATTCTTAACTAACTCATCTTCTATCTGCAATAGATTACCAGGCTTCACCGTCGGGATTTTTAAGTCATTTGCAGTCAGCAATCTTAGGACATTTCTCTCCAAGCCAGTTTCATCACCAACCATAAGGTAGTATTTAATAATCTGCACTGACAAGTCTGGGCTATACTCACTGTATATTGATGAAACTATCCAATTCACACAATTAGCAACACCATCTTTATCGCCAGCCAAATACAATAGACGAAGTTTCAACTCATAAAATTTATCAACAAAGAGTATAGAATCACTAGATGATATAATACTAACGACAGCCGCTTTTTCTTCCTGTGAAGGATTACTTTCTAACCAATTGGAAAAAGACTGATAGATACTTCCATCATTATCCCCATTCCACTTTATCAACATCTCCATTATATCAACAAAACTATTACCTTCTGGGGGAATTTTCTCATTCTGAATAAAATCGCTGAAAACTTCATCGTAAACAAGATCATTACTCATTCCTTTCGCATAACGAAGAAAATCATCCTTTAGACACTGACAGGTAGCCAGAAAGCCAAAAAGTTTATATTCTTTGCTGTCAAGATAACCAGATATACCACCTTTCTCCTGCCAATCTACCCATTTGTAATTCCGTTTTTCATAAGAACACCTTGTGTCAACAATCGCTTTTCTGAATAACTGCTTAAGTTTGTCACGATCGTCCCTGGCATACTCGAGGTAAATGGAATTTAATACATAAAGAGTAGAAGCTTCATCTCTTAGGGCATATTCAGCTAATTTATAGTTACCTATACTGCACGAAAGACGAAACAGATAAC
The DNA here is from genome assembly GCA_963663965.2 of Sedimentisphaerales bacterium. Taxonomy (GTDB): domain Bacteria; phylum Planctomycetota; class Phycisphaerae; order Sedimentisphaerales; family SM23-30. Next base: position 32,423 of record CAXXFK010000028.1, on the reverse strand, counting down.
GCCAGAAAAAAGTATTTCCTTCTGGATGTTGATCTAAATATTTACTCATCGCATCAACAAGTAAATCTACCCTGCCACACATAGCCATACGTTCATTCAGATACTGAAAAACAACGTGGTCCTCCGGCATGATATTATAACATTCTAATGCATATTTACTCAACCTTTCCATATCACCACACTGATACGATAGTTCGAGCAAAATAGCAAACTGAAAAATGTTCATATTTGTAGACACTTTAGATGACTCATAATTAATTAAGAGTTCATTAGCTGTTTCCTGCGAAAGCAATCCTACAATATCTTCAACCGCTTTTAAAAAGCTCATAACCCCGGATGATGGATCCAGATTGAATAACATATCAACTGTTTCGATATTGTATGATTCATCTAACTGAGGTTCATATGGGTCATACCTACTTACAATTCGGGCAAAACACAAATAATCCATCCTGTCAGGCTCTAACTCAAGAGCTTTGTCACACACCGCTTTAACAATAGAATAATTATGGAAGAACACAGATGTTTTCTTAACAAGATCTCCATAATAATTATTAGCAGTAGGCTTCAACTCAGATAATCCAGAGATAATCCCCAGATATGATAGAAGCTCATTGCCAGAAATGATATATGGGAGATATTTTATATAGTTAATAAGGAAGGTCCCCCTAACATCCTCTGTTTGTTTATCCAGACACTTCTTTACCAACCCTCCCCTATCGGCAGAGTTACAGAGAGGAACAATACTAGCTAACACTTTGTAATCAATATCACTTTGACTTAAAATATAATCCAGAGCTAGTTTAGATGAATAGAAGTAATCTGGATCCTTTTTAGCCTGGTACAGTTCAACAATATTCAGCAATTCAGGATTATCATAGTATTGTGTTTTTAATTTTGCACATATCTCGTTAAAATCCTCTATATCACATATCTTGAAGACACTTGCGAGCAAAGTATCCTCCAACTTACCCTGGCTTGCCTGTATTTTATTATAAACATAATTAACAATATAATTATTAATGAGTTCTAAAACATATTCTTTTTTATTGAGGATAACACAATAAGCAACACACCTGTAAAACACAGATTCACTTTCAATCTTATTGTTTAAAATTAGATCTTTAAGTTGATCCGAAGCATCATTAGCCTTACCTTGAGCATACAGTTTATCAATATGTCTTAATTTACTACAACTGCAATCCAATATACTGATATCATTAGTTAGCAGCAATTCATCAACATCTACATTTGACATTTTACCTACATCATAGCTGGTATCACCAATAACATTAAAGTCAAATCTATGCTCCAGTAATTTCTGTTTAAATTTATGATCTTGCTCATTAAATAAATATCGATAACTCTTATACAAGGTAATTGAACTTTGCAGATCACCCGAAGCCAGATAGATCCTGTCGAGATCATACAAATAAGAATACAACTGATCTTTCTGTTTGACTGCTTCATATTCCTTTACCAGCTCTGAGATATTTGCAGAAATAAACACTGTCAAATCACTGATATCTTTAGCATCACCGGTATCGATCATACCCCTTAATGCAGACAATCTCTCTGTTATGTCCGCATCTACAATTCGGATGAGCCCAGCATCAAACTCATATTTACTCCTTGCCGCCAGAAGGCAATAGCAATTATAATACTCATGGAAACTTCGCTTAAAGTTGCCAAGAATTTCATAAACCATTCCAAGTTGATTTAGCAATAAAATATTATCAGGATGGAACACTAATGCTTCATTGATGACATCAATAGAAAGATCGAACTGCCCAGCTCTGTTCAAAGAATTAATAGTTTCAATTATCTTAGCAACATCACAAGTTGGGATTATATTCCTTGAAATAAAATACGATGCCAGTTCATACTGACCTCCATCAATAAAATCCATTCCATACTGCAATAAATACTTATCAGTTACTTCACAATCTAGCAGTAACAGTAGCAGATCAAGATCACACACCTGCATTTCTGTAGATGTCAATAACATATCCCTCAGATTAGTAATTCTCTGCCTCGGACAATTTAACGCAGATACAAGGCAAAGGCGTAACGCCCGTTCATCAAAACTTCTATTCATTTCCCATAGAATATCTGAAGCAAGTTTGTAATATACTGACTGATTTAAATGTCCTGCCAGCCTCTGAACAGTTTTATCATAAGCAATTGACAGCAGATCTTCATTAGCATTAAGCAACAATAATGAATCAACAGTCACGCAAAACATCGTATCAGACAGCTCCGAATCCAGATTTTCTGATAGTACTTTCATAGCAGCGTCTCGTTTGCCTGCCAATTGAGCAGTTTCAACCCATGATAGCCATAGATCATAACTCTCATACTTTTGATCTATCAATTCCTGAAAAATATCACATGCATTACCATACATTTTTAATATCTTGTACAATCCAGCAATAAATAATTTTCTTTCAACACTACCATCATCATAATTTTGAAGGTACTCAATAATGTCATATGTATCACCAGGCCTGTTATTTTCCAGGGTCGCCAGAGCAAGCTGATACAAATAATTATCATAATTTTCCGGATCTATCTCCAGCAGTTTTTCCAGAACCTTAATACAGTAGCTGAAGTGCCTTGTACGATAATATATGCGATTCTGCATTTGTAATGATCGAAGACTGTCAGTACCGTAATATTCTTTGACAATCTCTATTACACCTACAGGATCACCAACTGACTCATATATTGAAACTAACATATCAATATACTTATCAGAATCTTTACCAGTACAGACCTGCTCTTCCAACCACAATACAAGCTTAGTAAGGTTTTCAGTCTTAGAGGCTGAAGCTAAAAGCCGGGGTTTAAGATAGTTCAGCCGGCTTTTATCTGTTGATTTACGCCATAGATCAAGCCAAAGTCCATACGAAGACTTATCATTTGTATCATCTGCAATTTCTGCTACCTTAATTAAAAGATCAACCGACTGGGTCCGTTTATACAGACTTTCTAATACTTTCTTAGCCTGCTCATTATAGCCCTTCCCCCTTAGAATATCTGCAATACTAGCCATCTGACCAGGAGCAATACTATCATTCTCTGAAAGTTCTAACAAACATTTCAGCATACCATCTGGGTCGCCCGCTCTCTCTTTGAGCGTGCTGCGACATAATTGTGCCTGATAGTAACATGCTTTATCTGGCATTATCAGGTCAAGCATCTTAAATGCCTCATCAATAAAACCAAAATGAGATATTTCTTCTGCAATTTCAATAAGAATAAGCCCCTCCCCTTCATTTTCCACAAAATCATTCAATAAAACTGCAGCCTGTTCTCTTCCTTTATTCTTTATACAATATTTAAGCGAGCTGATAAATCGATCAGCAGACATATCAAGGCTGGTTTCAACACCAAGATCAAGCCTGGCTCTATATATTTTATCACTAAACTCTTTACGCTGTTTATCAGAGATATCACTTTCGCTAACCCAATACTCCAAGGTTTCAAGCTCTTTAACCCAGCCATTAAGCGATGCGATCAGCAATAATTGATCCTTCGCTACCACTGCCAGCTTTGGTTCAGTTAATATTTCACTGATCAATTCTCTGCTGCGGTCGCACTTTACAGCAGCAGTAAACGCCCAGGCTGCACTATACTCCATATCATCGCTTGTAACTGCCAGCAATGCACTCTTGTGGAATATATCTACTGCTGTATCATATTGACCGTTAAAATACAGTTCATAACCATAAAGCATCGCATCTACATAACTGTTTACTGCTATTACTTGTCCATTATCATCTAAATTCTGCTTCACACCATTTATGAACGAAATAGCATTACAAGATCTGGCATCTGGCTGTATATTTTCAGTATTATCAGCTGCAAACATTGAGGATGATGACAATAATATCACAAGGATAATCAGAGATACAGCACTATTATTACAGCGTTTAGATAACAAATTACCATATGATATTCTGCGAAGAAAAACACCGGCAATAAAGGAGATCAACCCCGCTATAGCGAAGTATAGCCAGAGTGGTTTAATCACATCTACGACATGGCTATTAGTGGTTTCACCTATACCAAAATCAGCTAACTTCCTATGGACTAATTCATTAAAACCAACAGAATTGATTTCCGGCTTAACATTTACTGCTGAACTTATGCCGTCAATAGCCACATCTTCATTTACTATAGAGATCTCATAGATACCTGACTGACTAATCTTTACACTTCCACGCCATAAACCGTCGACATAATAGAGCCTGTACCTTTGCGACATTCCGCCTTTTGCTATATCGAAGTTTAAGACATCTTCCTTCGACAAAACGGGATTATAATACTCAAGCTCAAGAATATTATTATTCATTCTTAACTGAATATTATCTGGCCTCCCTGGGTCTCTTATCAGCATATTACACAGGCCGCCAAAGAGTTTAGCGGTATTATAATCTTGAAGATTATTCAAAAACATATCTGAAGCACAAAATGCACTTTTGCCCAGACCATACAGAGAAAATGTCAATAATGGCTGATTGTCACCGTAACTCAGCAACGTTTGCGACCCTGGATATGGTAAACACTTAACAGCTTTCATTTCCTTCTTTAACCCATTAAGATCAATATTTTCAAGCAACTCATAACCATATTGATACTTCAACTGTCCAATATTCTTAGCTTCCATATCACCAGGATCATTGAACACTTCCTTAAAATTAACACCAGGCAGTTCCATTCGATCTTTTATATGAAAAAAAGCACCCCCGCCTATATTAGCCAGCTCCATCATAAAACTAAGATTTAATCCAGAACCAACTAAAATAGTCGATATTGTTATATTATCTTCTCTAACCTTTATAAAATCATTCTTATAATCACCCTGTTCAAGACCACCATCGGATATCAAAACAATATGCTTAACAGAACAATCAGAGTTCAGTAACGCGAAGTGAGCCTCTTCAAGTGCAGGTAAAAATACTGTACCTCCACCAGGTGTCAATTTACTCAACGCCCTGTTTACCGCAAGCTTGTTCGATACCGGCTGAAGTGAAACGGCCCAATTCTTACGGCCATAAAATTCTACAATGCCAAGCATATCGCTATTTTCCAGCCTTGCCAGCGAATGCAGAACTACCTCTCTAGCCAGTGAGACTCTCTCCTGTTCCATACTACCAGAGGTATCAATAATAAAAACAACTGCATTGTCTGAGCTATAACCTTTATTATCACGCACCACCTTTACAGGCAGCAGGTCATAAAATATATTACCTGCATTTTCTTTTAAATTATTTATCCCATCAGATGAATATGTCAACACTCCCATTCCATCGGAAACATTTTCCCTGACCTGCTCCCAAAAATCATCCTGTGACCCAGAACCTAAAACTGATGGATCTACGATGATCATCAGACTACAACTATTTACATCTGAACCTTCGACGTATTCACTTACTTCAACCTGATCACCCAATACCAACCTGAGAGTCTGTAAATATTCCTGATTGGCTCCAATTGTAAAAATACTATTTTTACCAGAAGATTGTCTGCAAAGAAGATAATGGTTATTATCCTTTGAAGAATCATCTTTTGAACTAATAGTTATAACATAGTTTTCTATCGGCTTAGTACCTGCAGCCAAAACCGTTGCAATAGTATTTTTACCTTCGTGAACTCTGGCTGAACCAGTTTGCAGTACCTGGCCATTCTCATACGATATCATAAAGTTGACTTCAGTTGGCACGGTTGACTCAATGCTAATATACAGAGTTGCCTCACCAACTACTGCCAGGTAACTGCCCCCAATAAGCATTTTGCAGGACAACTTCATCACGGATTGAAGATACTGGCTTGACTTCAAGTTCAACATTTCCCTGGCTAAGAACCTTTTCTAGAAGTCTAGTCCTACCTGCATTTTCGCAGCAGTCGCTATATAATACCAGTCTGCCTGAACCTCCTAACCTGTAGATACCCCAGGATATAGCTTGTTCAATATTAGTACCATCAAAGAGATCTATACTACTTTCTGCAAAAACTCCTGTCCTGTTGCCCCTGCCATTTACTAATCCTCTTAGATCAGCATAATCAATATCAATACAACTACTGCCAAATGCAACAAATCCAATATTATGTTTATTATCTGAAATATCTGTATTGTGAACGATATCATGTACAACTTCATCCAGTGTTTCATCTGACACACTGCTGGACACATCGATCAAATACACAACAGAGCCAGCATTATGCTGCATCATAACATATGGACCAGCCAAAGCCAAGATAACAGCGATAATAGTCAAGGCAAAAGAATATACAGCAACTGATTCAGCGGTCAACCTGAACCCAATTTTTCTAATCCATAAAAGAATGAATACTGCTGCAGGAATAGAAAGCAGCAAAAATAAACTATCTGTAAAATGAAGCATTAAACCAGAAAACCTTTCAAAAACAGAAAAATATCTATAACGATCATTAAAGCAACTGTCATCATTATAAAGATATATGGCTCAATACAGGCTGCAAGCGAAAATGTATTATTTGGGAGCTGACCGATACAATTTTCCGGCAATACAGCAGACACACTATTTACAGATGGTGACACAATATAGTTTCCAGCAGGTAAGCTGTGGCTTTCCTTTAACAATAAAGACACCATATCATTTATAAGCGGAAAAAACTGCGGCTGTTTCCAAAAAGTGGCATCATCACTAAACAGAGCATCTGACAGCCGAATGACTTCGCCGGAAAAGTAACCGAGCAATTCTCCTGCACTGCTTCGGACCAATGGATAATATTGGCCGTCTGGTTGAGTTAAAACATCTCCACTGCCGGCAAATAGATCGGTTGCAAGGTTCTGATTATACTTAAAACAACTGTACATATAGTCTGATATATAAACTCTGCCTTCTGCTTGTATTTCAGCGTCACCTTTAGCTATCACCAGACAGGGAAGTTCCCCTCTGCCAATTACCTCTGAACATACGACCAGATCTGCATCACTAAGATCCTTTGTAATCTCATATACCGGGGTTATTCTTAAAGAATAATTCAACTACCTGCGGCACGGTATCCTGTATGTAGACTTTATCTACCACATCTTTTAGATCAGCATATCCTGAACCCGGTCGATACCAGAAAAAGTCACTATTAGCATTAACACTGTCAGCAAGATATTCAGAGACAATATTTGAATAAATAATGATACTGGAATTACCCTCTTCAGCATATATATTACTAGCAAAAGAAAAAGCTTCTATTAAAGAACTAGCAGTAGAACTACATGTCATTAACTCAGAAATCTTACTCTTCAGCATGGCCTTATTATTACTTTCAGCCATAACAATCTCTATATTTTCACCAGCCAAAACAAGCGTCACATCATCTGAATATTGCAATGAGTCAATTATTGCAGAAGCTGCTTCCTGGCAATTACTCAGCTTGGTTCGGCCATTATCCATTTCTGCCATCTTGTTTGACAGATCAAATACGAATATATAATGTTCTTTCCCTTTATCATATACTGGTCTTGTCATTGCCATAATAAAAAGCAGACTAATGAGTAGTAAAAAAAGGAAGGTAAAGATATTCTTAAAATGGCCGGTTAATACAGACCTCATTTTCCTTCTGACAGATACCTGCCAGAACAGAGTTGTTGGGACTATAACCTCATTATTAACTTTATGCAGTATATGTGAGACTACAAGCAATACCACAACCAACATAGACAAGGCTAAAGCAAAAATAACCGGTATTCCAATAAAACTCATGCACACTTCTCCTACAGATATAGCTTTCTGTTATGCACGATACAAGTCAAAAAATCCAGCAGTAGTTCTTCACAATGATGATCATAGAACATCCAGCCACGACTTTCACTATATTCCTTAAGGCCCTGGTAATAGTTGTCTCTTAGCTTAATATACTGTTTAACTTCATCCTCAGATACATTAACTGCAACTTTCGATTTAGTTTCAATATCTACAAGCGTCAGGTCACCGTCCAGTGCAGGTTTCCTTTCCTGCTCTGTGCTTATATTAAATAATGATAAGTCCCCAAAGTAATCATTAAAAACACTTTCAAGATGTTCAACACCAGCAGAAACAATAAAATCAGACAAAACAATAGCATGGCCATGCAAAACCTGCATTGTTTGGAAATGGTCTGTTATCTCAGATTTACCGCCAATAACTGCTCCCTCCAGTGTATTACTAAGATCACCAAATTGTGATATATGAGAAAATACCGTCTGTTCAGCCCGTCCGAGAAAAGAGAGACATACTTTTATATTATTATTCAGCAAAATGAACCCAAGTGCCCCAGCCAGTCTCAATATTGATTCCGTCTTCTGAGGACCATTACACATGATAGAGTCTGAAAGATCTATGATTAACAGGTATTCAAACTGTTCAAAACGCTCAAATGACTTAACTACCAGCTGCCTTGTCCGGCAATACCTATGCCAGTCAACCCAGCGTAGATCCTCACCATAGCTATAATTCTGATACTCGAAAAAGTCAGTTCCCTTTCCATAATTACGCCCTGGTTGGCAGCCTAGTACGGCACTGCTATAGTTTTCCGTCATGCCAACACTAAAACCAGCCAGCATATCTAATTCATATTTTGTCAAAAGCATATTATTGTCTCTGCCTGCAGATCAGGATAATCAGTAAACATTACATTATTTATTTAGCTCAGAAATAATACTTTCAATTATATCCTCAGGCACTACTTTCGAGTTTCTTGCAGAAAAAGCAAGTAAGATCCTATGTCTGTATACAACTGGTATTACCTCTACAAGGTCTTTGCAGGATACCGCTGTTCTGCCATCACATAGTGCCTTTACTTTCCCCATCATTATCAATGCCTGCACACCCCTAGGGCTGACACCTAATACAACAAAATCTTTTACAGCTGCCAGAGCACTGCTTTGAGGGTCTGACAATATCGCAGACCTCACGGCATATTCAAGCACACTATCGGCAACTTCAACCTTCTTTACCAGCTCACGCATTTCCAAAACTCTATCAACACTGCAGACACACTCTATTGACGCAGATTTCTCTCCTGTAGTATTCAGCAGAACAGTCTTATAATCATTCAGACCAGGATAACCAACCTTAAGTTTTACCATGAACCTGTCTAGCTGCGCCTCTGGAAGGTTATAAGTACCTTCATGCTCAACCGGGTTCTGGGTAGCAATAAAGATATTTGGCTGCGGCAGTTTTATACTTTCCCTTGCAACTGTTACCTGCCCTTCCTGCATAGCTTCCAAAAGAGCAGACTGAGTCTTTGGAGTTGCCCTGTTGATCTCATCTACAAGTATATAATTTGCCATTACAGGCCCAGGCTTGAAAATTATCTTATGGCTGCCACGGCTATCTTCTTCCAGGCCATAGTGACCGGTAACATCTGTCGGCATAAGGTCAGGGGTACATTGGATTCTCTGATAGCTAAGCCCCATGGAAGACGCAATAGTTTTAGCTAAAACGGTCTTACCAGTACCTGGAACACCTTCCAATAAGATATGACCGCCAGCCAATATACAGTCAAGCAAATCCTGTACTAAAGCATCATTACCGATAAAGCCTTTACCTATCTCAGCTCTTAACTTGTTAAAATCTTCCTGAAACTCTGCGATAACAGCTTCAGCTTCTTTATATTGATTATCAAGCATTAAAATAATCTTTCAGTTATATCATATGTCTTTATTTTGTGAACGTTAGAATATTATTGTCCACTTCTTAATGAATCTCACTATAAAAATTCAAAACACTAGCCTTCCACCTGTCTGGCAGATCATATCTATCGATATTGCCATGATACTGTTCGACATTATCAGGAATTATTTTATGATCAACACCTGCAGCTCCTGACGGCAATGAGATATTATAAACCTTATTCCTGCCATCCTGCCTTATTCCTTTTATAAACAATGGAATAATATCACTCATAACCACTAGTGACTTAGATCTGGTTCTCTTATCAGTTCCAAATAAGCCAAATCCAATATTATTACTGCTGGATTCTGGAAAGAATCCAATCTCACGAATAGGGTCTCTGAATCTATCAATTAGATATGCCTCAGGTGCAACAGCAATTCTACCGGTCAACGCATTGGAATTAACTGGATTTTGCGACAATTCACTATTAACGCCGCCAATCCCACCTGTAACAAGATTATTTGACTTAACCTGACTGCTATGAACCTGGCCAAAACCTACCACCGCATCCTGTTTCTCATTTTCTATATGCACCTGCCTGGCAGCCTCAGCGAGCTCCGCTTCAGCTGAATCTGTAAGGTACTCCAGCAAACCAGAAGTAACATCGATCTCAGGCATCAACAAGGAATTTCCTGCACTGGTGGTTACCGGGTTTGCAATTTCAGTTTCTGAAGCAAAGCTATGCTTACGATTACCGTTTAATATTCTTCTATCAGGCATATTGTCAGCCGACGCTGCCTCATAAACATCCTGTGCATTTGACCGGCTGTAAGAAAACTTTTCATTATCAATAAAAGTATTGTACCTGTCACTTTCCAAAAGCAGACTATTGTCAACATTAGAATGATCATATTCAACCGAATACATATTATCTATATTGTAAAGCTCACTATTTTTATTACCGGCCAACTCTACAATAAGACATGAACCAATTATTAAGAAGACAGCCAAAGCTACTTTGTTTTTTGAGATCCGTACATTGTCAAATGCTAACTGCAGATCCATATTACGACCAAGTATTGCCAGGCCTTTGTCAATAGTCATCCTGGCAAAAACAGACTGGCAGCCACCCATGGCTAGTTCATATGAATTAACAATAACATTGTGCTCATTTGTCACTCTGTCTATCAAACTAAGAACATAAACAGTATTAACAGCTTTAATGTAATTTCTACATAAAACGACTAAACCACTGCTAACTGCCATCAATACAATGATCAGGATAAAGTACAGTGAATTTACAATTATATTATTTAAATAAATAATTGCAGAACAACAAACAGTTATTATTCCAGTCGGAAGTAATACACGATTATACCATTTTACCACAGAGTCTCTAGCATATGCCAGCCTTGACTGTTTAACTTGCCTTTGGGCCAATCCTAAATAATTGTCAGCAATACTGTTTTTCAATATCTATATTCCTGTTTCCTTAAGACAGCATTTAGAGATACCTGTCACATTACCTTCATTATCAAAAAACTTTATAATAAGGCTGCACTGCCTTAGATCTATATATTTCGATACCCAGTTTACTCCTGCACCGGAAACACTATTATTCAACACGCGGCTTTCAGTAAAGATATTCCTAAACTCATCCAGAGATATTATCTTTTTGATTTTCTGGCTTTTCACCTCACCTTTACAGACAAGCCCCCTACAAATATGATCCAAAAACTTCAGCTCTTTATCATAATATAATACATTATTTTCTACCAGAACAACTTCATAATTACTCCCTACCAGCTCTATTGGGACTAAAAGCTCCATTTGGCATATCCCATCATGACAAATAGCATTAAGGGCACACTTCTCAACACTTCTGATATTTTTAATTTCATAAAGATTTTGTATGATCGCAACCGGATCTTTAAGCTCTTTATTGCTGAATCCATATGACTTACCATTGACATAAATAGAAGGCCTGCCATAACCGCGATATCTCTCTAATATTTCATTCGAATACTTACTGGCAAGCGGAGAGATCTCAGGATTATCCACATAGTAACATATGGCATTAAATTTCGAACGGTTGTTGTACCGTTTAATAATATCAATTGCTGATTGAAGCTGTTCCAGTTCGTTATTATCTGTAAAAATAAAGAATTCCAGCAAACCAAAACCACCCTCATTCCAGTTCATTTCTCCAAGTGCAGGATAAAAAGCCACTTGAGTACTGCGAAAGAGTTCTGCGGAATCTTCTATATCATATTCACTACGAAAGCTCTCCAGATTATGAAGCTCACATAACTTCTTCACAGCATCAATTGAAAAATTTCTGCCTGTTGCTGCCTTAAAGTACCTGTACCACGCTCTGACTATCCGCCCTTTGGACTGATAATATCTACCTAACTGGTAATTGATCTCAGGATTTTCCGGATCCCTGAATACCGCTGCCAGAAGATATTCATATCCTGCTTCAACCTGCTCATGATCCAGCATAAGCTCAGCAATCCTGGCATCAATAGCCATTGCAGTATCATTATAAGTACCTGTCGCACTCAGCTTATCTTTCACATATTTAAGTATCTGCAAAATACGTTTATATAAATCACCATCTGAACTACTATTGATATACTGTAGAATTATGTGAGAGGCATTTTTGGCTGAATACACAGAAAAGATACAATCACATACCCTGTAAGCGGTATCAATATCAAAATCAGTACCCGATACTATATATTTTAGCAGATATAAGGCAGCATCATCAGCTATTTTTGATTCAGGATTATTTTCAAGATACTTCAGAATCGAATTATAATCTTCAAGCAATAGTGCATTATAATATTCTTTATTATAAAGATCTTTTTCTGCTGCAGCTATTTCATCTAGAATAATAATATTTTCACGATAATCCACTATCATTTTAAAATTCTGCCAGAAGCTATTGCCAATAACACCATCAAAACCAGAATAATAATAGCTTAAATTTTCTTCTGGTTTTATTGCAGTATAAGGCACAATATCAATACCATCTAACCAGCAGCTGGGAAAATCAGCGTTATCTACCCCGGCTACCATAGCACAGCTTCTGTCAATAGATGTCTCGTAAAAATTTGTGTTAACCATCGCCTTGAGCTTGTAATCCCTGACAGGCTCAAAGTTTACATAAGCAATATCATCCTGAACTTGAAATTTCATCTTAATACTATCTGGCTGAACCTCATATTCGTCCAGCAAATTTAACTTTCTACCTGCAATATCAAGCTCTATTATATCATAGCAATCAAAGACTCCAGGACCAATGATTCCGATAAAAGGACGATCCATCTTATTTACCAGGCTATCTCTTTTAGCCAGCATAGTTATGTTAGCAAGATCCATAGACATACGATCTTTAACTTCTAATTCAACACTGTCATTAAATTTGAAAACAAGGCTGTCTCCCTCTTCTAAGCCTAGTTCTTTTAAAAATTCAGAATGCAGCACTACACGCTGGCCTACACTGGCATTATACAGTAAATTAACAGGATAACTCTGCCCATTGCATTTTATAGTGCATGGAATTGCAACCCTGCCGCTTGGGTAAATAATATCCAGACTATCATAACTAAGTGCTATTGCATTTAGCATAAGCAGGTAAAGTGCAGATAAAAAGTATAACTTCCAAACTCTATTCATGGGTCTGATCTTATTATTCCGGAGTCAGATAATGTTCGACATGAAGGTCAAAGTACAACACATTTGCTGCACTCCTGTATTTACCCCCAAATAAATGAGGATACTTTTTATTCTCTGGCTTAAAAACATAACCCGTTGGACTTACACCTTCAGGTAAAATAACACCTGAAATATATGGCAATTGAGATATATTATCCCAGACAAACCACCTTTTACTATTCATAAGCCCGCCAGTTGCAACTGACGCTCTTTGCAGATCTGTTGCTGTTTTTTCTTTTAAAAGGCTCCCTGTATAAAACGAATAAGTATTCCCCAGCTCCCTCATCCAATCTTGCTGGCAATCTGGGCAAATCCATATATCACTTTGGCTATCCAGGTATTTGGGCTTATTGCTTTGGAACTTACCAGTGAGTAAATCAAGATCTCTGCCATCAAGCATTGCCGCCAGGCCAAATCTCTCATACTTACTCCATGGATCATCCGGATCAACATAGCCTGGGGCGGCCCTGAACTTCCAGCCGCCCAGAGTTTCACTATCTGGATAGTGATCATTATTATCCATCGCATACATAAATAAACAACGGCCAATCTCACGTAAACTGCAGCTACACACTACTAGCCGTGCCTGCTTTCTTGCCCTGGCCATAGAGGGAAGCATAATAGAAACAAGAACCGCTATTATGGTTACCACAACCAGAAGCTCTATTATGGTAAAGCCTTTAGACTTACCATGAGATTCAAGCTTTGCTCCATAATTAATCATCATACATCATCCAGGAATCAGCCATCCACATAAGATCATCCAGGTCAACATCATCATCAAAATCAAAATCACCTTCAGACCAGCCGGCCATATCTTCAGTAAGATAATTCTTAGCAAATCCACTAAAATCTGCCATATCAACTCTATCATCCAGGTTAAGATTACCCGGAATAATAAAATCATATAGCACCTCTACGTCTTTTTCCGTAACAGAGGCATTACCAAGCTCAAATTCCGTTCTATCTGGCAGACATTCACTTTCCATTAGAACCTTGCATGTTCGACCACTGCCGTTCAAGTCAGCCTTAAGGTAATCATGATAACCTTCATCCTCTATAAATGGAATATCATCAGCCTTTGTCCTATTTAGCTGTGTTTCAAAAAACTCAAGGTCAGCTTCAGTAATAATACCATCACGATCAAAATCACATGGCTTAAATACATTTAACCCATATATACTATTTAATCCATTGGCATTATACATAAGCTGAACTATTTCATACTTATCTCCAACCTCTGGCTTATATTCAACTTTCCTATTTTCAAGCCTCAGGTTCTCGGAATAAAAGGAATCTATTCCCTTTTCATAATTTATAGCAATATCCTGAACCATATTCTCTATACAGACCATACGCCCCTTAGTATCATACATATAAACTGAATTAGGTTTACGCATATAAAAGTAAACATTTCCCTGATCATCAGTCGTAATAGACCAGACCTTCGGCCATTTATCAATATTTACATAATCTTCTAAATCGAAAGATTCTGGATCAAACTCATCACTTGGATAAGAATTTGGTTCATTCAGATCTATTCCATAGTACTCTAAAGAATAAACATCTATTTCTGCAAAATCCAGGAAATCCGTCCCGCTTACCACAGGGTAGATCGGCGGCTCATTAGTACCATCTACCATCATACAGTTCACACCAGATAAGTTACCACTAGCCTCTGAACCATCAAACAGCAACTGATCAACAGAATCATCATAAGGCAAACCGGACAAATTCCTTACTCCAACAGGAACTACCGCCATCTCTGAACTGGTAATAGTATACCGACTCGAACTGGTATCGTCGAAAATCCTCCTTAATTCACCCGTCTCCAATCCATAGGACCAGATACCAGAAAACTTCCTATCACCAAGACAAACTCTTACATGAGTTTTAGGATTAACATAACACGTTCCCTCTCGCGAATCTTTTGAACCCCAAAAAAGCGTTTTACCATCACTAGAAAAACAAGCTCTTTTATCACCAGCTCTATCGTAGTTTGTCGCTGGCACATTTCCCAGACCTATCGCATCGGCCATATCCTGCAGCGTCACCAGAGAATCAAATGTATCATTCCAGTTTGTACAGCCATAACCGAACTGCTGACCGAACTTCTCTATATCCAAGACGTCAACATCAAAATAAGCATTAGCTTTATCCGGAAGATTATCGGGATTATAAAATACTGAGCTCGGATCCCAAAGATTCGGATCTTCACCTTCAACACAACCAGCAGGAGAACCGACTTCTCGTAAATCCCAGCTTAAAATCCTCTTTGTATAACTTGATTTTTCAGCTTCTCCGCCGTCACATAAAATAGCAAGCTCCCCAACACCATAATTTGTACCATTTACTGTCACCGGTTTAGGATTAAGTACCATACCGTGAATAATAAAATAAGAAACTGGATTATACAATCCTTCTTCGATGTCAGGACTACCTATTACAGTAGCCAAAGTGGAACTGCTCGCACACAACCAGGAAACTCCTTTTTCATCTTTTAAAATATTATTAGGCTTATAAGGTTCTGGATAATTGGGTTCTTCAGCCTCTCCAGGCATAAAACAACGAATGCCTGCACCTTCTTCATATGTCGAAACATAAAAACGACCATTTACAGGGTTATATGCAAAAGCACCTGTATGATCTCCTGATCTTTCATCATAATTTGCATGATTTTGAGGCACTAATTCCTCAAAAACATCTGGTGTTTTCCCTATGCCTGTAGTCTCTAAACATACAAAAAGACATAAGCTAAGGAATAATGTAAACTTACACACACTCATACTCATCCATTTCTATTCTGCTGTTTTAAGATAGTTGACAGATATCCACATTATCAGACAAACTCTGACATAAATATAATAGCCAGTAAATCTTTTTCTACAAGCATTTTATAGAAAATAATCACCTGTGTTCCAGACACACAAGTATAAATACCCCAATTACAAAAGAATAGAGGCAACAATCACAAAAGTCACTATTGCCTCTATATTTAATATCACATATAAATTTTATTCCGAATTGGACTTAATAAACTCTTTTTAGTGTTTATTGCCTTTTTCTGCGAGCAACTAACATAGCTCCCAAGCTAATCATAGTCATTGCCATAGGTTCTGGTGTTACCACTTCGTAATAACCAGATGTCTTTTCGATAAACGCCAAACTATCATCACACCAGTCAAAACAAAAAACATATTGAGTATCAAGGCCAAGATCAAGTAACTCTTCAACTGTTAGAATGACCTCAACTGCCCCTTTTGTGTTATCAATATCAGGAAAAATATATTTCAAGATTCCAAATCCATTGTCCATAAAATACATATTGCCATCAGGTGCAACAAAAATATCACCCAAACTCAAAACATCCTGACCTGTAATAGCGGAAATATCACTTTCACTAATAACCACTTCACAATCTGTACCATCCCATGAATATATACTGTGATTTGAATTACATCCCCAATACATTTTACCTGAATCATCAAATGTAATACCACCAGCAACTGAAGACGAACCTGAAAAACCATCATAAGAAGTTAATGACTCAAGTTCTGTTTTAGAGAGATATACATCTACCCCAGAACCAGCTGCCTTTACAACACTCCTACTGCTTGCATCAAAAAAGTAATATTCACTATTATACTCATCACCATAGGAAACTAATATAGCAGAAGTATTACCTGTAGCAGCAGCTATATCACTAGCATATGCAAAAACTGAAGTACTTCCATCGTAAGTGTCTGTCCTGAGAATCTGGTCAGTACTCATTTCAATATAATACAAGTACCTTCCATCGGTAGACATGCTATTGTATGAGTTCATCCTTTCCTTTCCTTTGGAAAAAACATTCCAATACTCAGGGTCAATAAGTGTATCGTTAGATAGAACTCCATCACTACTGCGTGAAACTGATGTTAAGCCGGAAACATAAGTTCCAAACAATTGGCAGTAAGTCTGACCACCTGTTGTAACAGCTCCGTAAACATATTGAGCTGGAAAATACGTCTGCATATCTTCAAAAGAGTATATCTGACGTATACTATTTGCTCCGTACGAAGCACAAGAAATATATAATAATATACAAATAGCTAGTAACTTTTTCATAACCACAAAACCTTCTTATTTTTTCGTATTAATCCACTTTTCTATATTTATTTCAACAAACTCACAGTAGAATGTATTGCTTCAGATGGAATTGGACATTTCCTGAATTACTGTTAGTATAGTCTGGCAGAAAGGAAATAAACATGGCAAAGCGTAAGAATTATTCAGCGGACGAGAAGGTTAAGTTACTTCGAGAGCACTTGGTTGACAAGGTTGCGGTATCGGAGGTTTGTGAGCGTACGGGGCTTAATCCCAATGTGTTTTACACATGGCAGAAGCAGTTTTTTGAAAATGGGGCTGCGGCTTTCACTAAAGAGACTAAAAGCCGTAAGGTAGCTTATGATAAGCAATTAGAGCGTAAAATCTCTCAGCTTGAGACTAGAATTGTACATAAGGACGGAGTGATTGCTGAGATCATGGAGTCACATATTATGCTAAAAAAAAGTCTTGGCGAGGATTGAACGGTTCCTGGGCTGAACCTGATGTTCGTGATGAAGTAATTGACTATGTGGGCTACTGGACAGACCAAACTGAGATTGTTGCCAAAAATATGATAAAATGGCTGGGGGTATCCCGCAGTAAGTATTACAACTGGAAGAAGCGTTACGGTATGAAAAATGACCATAATGGTCTGATACCGAGAGATTTCTGGCTGACAGAAGCTGAACGTCTGGCAATAATCGAATATTTCCGGCGGTATCCGGAAGAAGGTTATCGCAGTTTGTGTTATATGATGATGGATGCCGATATTGTGGCGGTAAGTCCATCGAGTGTATATCGGGTATTGAAAGATGCCGGATATATGGACAGATGGAACCGTAAAGCCAGTAAGAAAGGCACCGGCTTTGTTCAGCCGATACAGGCTCACGATCATTGGCATATAGATATATCGTACCTCAATATTTGCGGAACATTTTACTATATGTGCAGTATTTTGGACGGCTACAGCCGTTATATTGTTCACTGGGAAATCCGTGAAGCAATGAAAGAATACGATGTGGAAATAATATTACAGAAAGCCCGGGAGAAGTTCCCGGATGAAAATCCGAGGATTATCTCTGACAATGGACCGCAGTTTATATCGAAAGACTTCAAGGAATATATCAGGCTCAGCGGCATGACACATGTAAGAACCTCACCGTATTACCCACAGAGTAACGGCAAGCTTGAAAGGTATCATAAAACTATCAAAAGTACCTGTATCAGACCAAAAACGCCATTATCTCTGGAAGATGGTCGTCGTCTGGTAACTGATTTTGTTGACCATTATAATAATAAACGGTTGCATAGTGCGATAGGTTATATTGCTCCAATAGACAAGCTTGAAGGTAGAGCTGAAGCGATCCATGCCGAACGAGATAGAAAGCTGGAGGCAGCAAGGGAAGCCCGAAAGCAGAAACGAAAATCAGCTTGACTGACTGTGTTAGTTGCAGATAATGAAATTGTCCGGCGAAACGGAAGCAGGCTCTGCGGAGGCGCAACCTGCCAGGGATAGCCGGAACTAAGCGACGAATTGTCGTATGGTGGCGGTTATATGCTGCCACCATTTTCAACTATTCAGAGCTTTGCAATGCCTTAAAAAACCTGTAAAATAAAGCCTTGCCGAAGGCAAAACAATTGTTATAATCAAAGTGAAAAGTCTATTAAATTGGAAACGGATTTGTCCAGTTCACGCTGAACCAGTACAAGAAAACTGCATAACATTTTACCACTTACAAAATAAAAACGCATTATACCATAAAAAATTTAATTGAATGATATTATTTTGATCTATTATTTTGAAACCAAAACTCTTTACCTATTTTACCGCCATTGCACTAAAATAATAGACTAAAACCAATAACAGGTTACAATAAAACAACTTAAATATACATATAGCTATTCCACTTGAGCTATTCTATACTCTAACCTTATCACTATCTTGCTAAAATATAAATGAATCATAATATAAAATAACTATTATATATATATTAACTGACTAAAACAAAAGGCATAAACTTCCCAATTTTACACATAGTTAAATAAAATATACTTCAAATTCCACCAATTACAATGATTTCTAAAATATCCTTTTACTACATATACATTTAAGATATATTGCTTTCAACTAAACAATAAGAAAAGCTAAGATATAATTTTGATGACAGAAATAACGAAAAAATACGACATAATCATTATTGGTGCCGGTGCTGCCGGGCTGATTTGCGGGGCAACAGCAGCTGCCAGAGAAAAGCAAGTACTGATACTTGAAAAAGCCTATAAGCCAGGTGGTAAAATCCCAATCTCTGGCGGCGGTAAATGCAATTTTTCCAATATTGACTGCTCTGCAGAAAATTTCTACTGCAATAACAAACACTTTGTCAAATCGGCTTTGGCCAGATACTCTCAATGGGACATTATTGACCTGCTCGATTCAAATGATATCAAATGGGAACAGAGAGACTATGGAAGACTGTTCTGCACAGGCAGTGCTTTGGACATCGTCAAGATACTCATAAAAAAGTGCGAAGAAGCCAACGTCGATATCCAATGTGATTTCCCGGTAGATTCGGTAATATTTAACGATGGTATTTACACAGTCACTTCAGCAGCAAGCCAATCATTCACCGCCGAGAAGGTTGTAGTTTCCGCCGGCAGCCCTGCCTGGCCGCAATGCGGAGCAACCAATACAGGCTATACGATCGCTAGAAAATTTGGTTTGGAAGTAATCAAACCCAAACCTGCCCTGGTTCCTCTAATGTACAATGAGACAGACCTGGAACATATGGAAGACTTAGCAGGAAATAGCGTTATCGCAGCCGTCAGCTGTAATAACAGCACATTCATAGAAGATGTACTTTTCACTCATACCGGCCTGAGCGGACCGGCAATCCTACAGATATCAAACACCTGGCAACAGGGTGACACAATTGCTATTGACTGGCTTAACGGATATGATCTGGCAAATATTATCAATATCACGCGCCAGACAGATGGAGCTATGACAATAGCAAAACTTCTACACAAGAATCTGCCACAACGGTTCATAAACCTATGGCAGCAAAGATACTTTCCAGATTGCACCGGTCCAATAGCATCCCTATCGAAACAACAAATAATAACCATAGCCGACAGCATAAATAAATGGCAATTCACACCTCGCTCCGATGCCGGTTTTAATAAAGCTGAAGCTGCTTTCGGCGGCATCTGCACTAAACAGATATCGTCAAAAACTATGGAAGTTAATACAGTACCCGGGCTATATTTCATCGGTGAAGTACTAGATGTTACCGGGCAGCTTGGCGGCTATAACCTGCAATGGGCCTGGTCCAGCGGTTACTGCTGCGGCATGGAAATCTAATCGATCAACTGTCATAGAAAATGGAAAAAAAGACTTACATAGCTATTATCAAGTACGATGGGACTAACTATTTCGGTTGGCGTAGACAAAAAGACCAGCCGCAAACCATTCAGCAGGTCATCGAAGAAACTCTTAGAAAAATGACTGACCTGAAAGTCAATGTCCACGCCGCAAGCTGGACTGACGCTGGCGTACACGCAATCGGGCAGACAGCCGCTTTGGTCATCCGTAGCAATATTAACTGCGAGGCATTTAGGCAACAGGTAAATTCATTGCTCCCTGACGATATCGAGATAAAATCAATAACACCAGCTCCACGGGGGTTTGACCCAATTGGCGGCAACCTGGAAAAGCACTATCGCTATACAATATCAAACACTGATACCAATAATACAAGCTGGCACATTGGCACAAAACTTGACATAAAGGCTATGCAATCAGCAGCTGACAAACTTGTCGGAACTCACAATTTTGTAGGAATCAAACAATCTAAAGACCGCAGGAAAGATTGCGTCAGAACTATTTTCCAATGCAATATCAGCTGTGAAAAGAATAACATCTATATTGATTTCAGGGGCGACAACTTTATCTATCTTATGATACGTTCACTTACAGCCACACTTGTTGAAATCGGCTCGGGCCGTAAATCAACGGATTATATTGACCAACTTCTAAACGCCCACGATAACCGCTTTTGCCCGCAACCAGCCCCCCCTCAGGGGCTTTGTCTCATGGAAATTCTTTACTAACGGCTAATTACTAAATTACTAACTACTTTTTTATAATTGTAGCTTGACACTCCCTACTGAAATTTGGTAATATGAAATCTCTGAAAGAGAATCTGTTATTTTTTGATATCTTTTATTTGTTTTTATTCAGCGATTTCATTGCTGTATTTGCTTTTTGAATCTTAGGAGAAAAAGAGAGTATTTTTGCAAGTACATTAATTCATTAATGAATTAAGTGTTTCTGGACATATGTGTATTTGTATTTTTCTAGAGCATTTTGAGGCTTTAGAAAAAGGAGATCTTGGAACAGCCTGTCACCCCGACAGGCTTTTTCTTTATATTCGTTTCCTTGATACACTCCTGTTCACTTCAATATGCCATGCAATTTCTCCTGCAACCACTCTACCGGCAGCCCAACAACATTTGACTCACTACCGTTAATTGTCTCAACAAACCTATCCCCACCTTCCTGATATGCATATGCCCCGGCTTTGCCCTGCCATGTGCCGCTTGCCAGATATTCTTCACGCTCACATTCCGTCATTGCTCTCATAGTTAGCTCTGTCACAACATGATCTACTATCCGCACCCCCTCATCCGGCTTCAAAATAGTTACTCCGGTTATGACCCTGCCAACACCGGCAAAATAATTGGTTAAAATATACCGGGCATGTGCCTCATCATTCGGCTTACCAATTATCTTGCCACTATGGGCACATATTGTATCAGCTGCTATTATAAGAGCAGCTGGATTACCCTGAGCAACCTCGGCAGCTTTAAGATATGCCAGCGACTCAACCCATAATTCCGGACACAATGCCTGACCATAGTAACCAGGTTCATCAACCTGAGCTGGTATTATCTCAAACTTCTCAACCAGCTCACGCAGCAGCTGCTCTCTCCTTGGCGACCCACTTGCTAATATTACTCTCATAAATAATCCTTAAACACTTTCAATACAATTATTACCTAAATAACCGTATAACTTTAAACTACATACCACTTTCAATCAATTTCAAATATATACACTTTTTTGTCACACGTTTTGATATTCACGAAATAAATGCACCTATTGACAAATATGTCATTTCTGCTATAATATTTTTTCTGTTATGGTAGCAACGGGAGACACAAACCCAAATTACAGATACTATTCTGTACCCTCACAAATATAAACTCATGGTATTTCCCTGTTTACACATTCCAAGAGTACAAAACACCAAAAATAGAAACTAATAGATATAGATAGAAAAAATAACTGAAAGTAGATTAATGAAATTTGACTTAAAACAGAATAAGAACGATATTTTATCAGGTTTAACCGTTGCCCTGGCACTTGTGCCGGAAGCCATCGCATTCGCATTCGTCTGCCATGTATCACCGGTAATCGGTCTGTACGCCGCGGTAATCATGGGGCTGACTACCGCCATTCTTGGTGGTCGTCCCGGGATGATATCGGGTGCCACAGGGGCTATTGCAGTAGTGTTAGGCTCACTGGTTTTAGAACACGGCGTAGAGTACCTATTTGCCGCCGTTCTGTTAATGGGAATACTGCAGATAACCGCAGGATTCCTTAAGCTGGGGAAATTCGTCCGACTTATCCCGCACCCGGTTATGCTGGGGTTTGTTAACGGTCTTGCAATTGTCATATTTATGGCTCAGCTTGGCCAATTCAAAACCGGTGTAGGAGAGGATGCTTCCTGGCTGGCAGGTACTGACATGTACGTCATGCTGGCACTTGTCGGTATAACCCTTGCCATTTGCTATATTCTGCCAATGATAACCAAAGCCATCCCGGCATCATTAACCGCTATTGTTACCGTCACGATCATTTGTATCATTGGCGGTAAGATGGACATATTCCACTATCGCAGTGTGCTGGACTATGTTAAGCTGCTCGATCCGGAAATGACATCACTCAAAGCATCACTGCCGCCGTTCCATTTCCCGGCCGTACCTCTGAATTTCGAAACCCTGAAGATTATTCTGCCGTACTCGTTCCTGGGGGCCTCTGTCGGCCTGATCGAGTCTCTGCTGACACTCACCCTGGTGGACGAAATAACAGAAACTCGCGGTCGCGGCAATAAGGAATGTATCGGACAAGGGCTTGGCAACATAATCTGCGGCCTGTTCTCAGCTATGGGCGGATGTGCGATGATCGGCCAGAGTATGATCAATATAAACTCCGGCGGCCGAAGCCGTCTGTCAGGCATAGTTGCAGGCTCTGCCCTACTTCTGTTCGTTCTTGTCGGTGCCAAACTTATTGAAATCATACCTGTAGCTGCCCTGGTTGGCGTAATGATAACTGTCGTTATCAGCACCTTCAGCTTCTCAAGTATCAAGATCATACCGAAAATTCCTAGAACCGATGCATTTATCATCGTTCTGGTTTCTGCGGTAACTGTAATTGAAGATCTGGCAACTGCCGTTTTCGTTGGTGTTATTGTTTCCTCACTTGCCTTCGCCTGGAAAAAAGGCAGCCAGATCGAGTTTCACTCAGAGATCGACCAGAAAGGCTCAAAAGTCTACAGACTCAGGGGCTCACTATTTTTCGGTTCTGTCAGAAACTTTGCTGAGCTTTTCAACCCTGCAGATGACCCGACCGATGTCATCATCGACTTCCATTACGCCCGTGTATTTGACCACTCCGGCATAGAGGCCATAAACTCGCTAGCAGAAAGATATATCAAACTGGGCAAAACCCTGCACCTAATAGACCTGAGTCAGGAATGCACCCAGCTTATCGATAATGCCGGAGATCTTATTGATATCCAGATATATGAAGACCTGAAACACTGGCATGTCGCAACTGATAAACTGGCGTAACTGTAGTAAATAAGTTGCCTGGACAATGTAACATGCCTATAATTATTTACTGTTTACAAGTAAATTACTAAAAAAAGGAGTCGATCGTGATAGACATAAGAAATACCGTTATCGAAATGCTGCGTGAACCTCAACTGGCAAACCTTGCTACTATAACCAATGACAGCAAGCCATGGACCAGGTACGTAATGGTACGTTCAGATAACGAGCTTACCATACGCGTTGCTGTCTCACTCGACTCCAGAAAAGTACTGCATGTAAAAAATAACCCTGAAGTTCACCTGACCTTTGGCATTACCAATCTGTTCAAAGACATGAATAAACCATATGTTCAGCTCCAGGGTACTGCCGAAGTTTCAGATGAAATTCAGGAAAAGCACCTAACCTGGTTTGAAATGCTAAACTCAGTATTCGATGGTCCCGACGACCCGAGCTATGGCGTAATGATAATAAAACCATACCGCATAGAATTTATAAACCCAAGCAACATGACTCCTGAAATATGGGAAAAATAATTTTCACTTGAGACAGGAATCGGCTTCCAGCTGACAATAACCCAAAGAACACTCCTAGCCTACATCATTTTTTTCTGCTAACAAAAACGAAATGTTCATTAAGCTCAGCAACCAACATCAGGCTGTGTTCACTGCCAATACAAAACATTACTCCGCCTTCATCCTGAGATATTTCCATAGCTTTCCTGCTATGCGGCTTCGCGACAAAAAAGACAAAAGCTTCTTCTTCCTGCCCTAGAATATCTGTCTTAACGACATCGCCCTGCTCTACAAATTCACCAGACAAATACTTGAAACACATACATTCAGCCCTTACGTAATTTAAATTTCCCAAAGAAGGCATAAAACGAACTAAAAAATATATTGTGCAAAACCACTTTGTTAACAGTTTACTGCTTCACTGCAAACTGCCATTACCGCCTCTTATGTCTCATCATGAAGAACTTCACCAATTCAGGGAAATAATCTCTACCTGTCGTAACAGGAATACGATCAACCCTAGACTGCTTTAGCATACGCTCAAGCCTGTCGGCTTCTGCTACGGCATTAGCGGCAAATGCAGTTCTGAACCGTTTAGATGAAGTATCAACCTCAACAATTTCACCGGTCTCTGCGTCCTGAAACTGTACCAGACCACAATTTGGCAACATCTCTTCATACCGATCACGAACGGTAACAGCTATCAGGTCATGTCTTTTACTAACCAGCCTTAACTGCTTGGATACATCGCCGCCAGCAAAGTCAGAGACAATAAATGCCGTCGCCTTCTTCCGCTGCACCCTGGCCATATATTCCAGTGCCTCACCAATATCAGTTCTCCCGCCCGGCTTATTATCAAACAGCAGCTCGCGAATTATACGCAATACATGCTGAGCTCCCTTACGAGGAGGAATATACTTATCAACCTTATCACTGAATGTTATCAGCCCGACCTTATCACCGTTTTTAATCGCGGAATACGCCAGCACAGCACAGAACTCTGCCGCCAATGAGTTTTTAGTTCTCTCGATAGTACCAAAGTCCACCGACCCGCTGGTATCTACCACCAGCATAACGACCTGCTCACGCTCTTCCACAAATCGCTTTATATATGGCTTACCCATTCTGGCCGTCACATTCCAGTCGATCGAGCGAATATCATCGCCCGGTGCATATTCTCGCACCTCATCAAACTGCATACCCTGCCCTTTAAACGCACTCTCATACTCCCCGGCGAACATATCGTTCACCTTCCGGTTTGTATATATCTGAATACGCTTAATCTGCTTAAGTACTTCCTGCGGCAGCATCTATATCTCCATAAACTCTTAATATTAAAAACGTTACAATTAATAAACTCAGTGGTTTTATTTACAAATTCATTACGCCTATATTTTGCCCGCAGTTCAAAAAATCTATTATATGGATGTTTAGATGCGAAATTATTATATAAACGTACCTAACGCCACTCCCACAATAACTGTTCGCAAAATGGTGATATATTTATCATCATAATCCATTTACTTTGTCGTTTTATGCACTAAAATATTAATTTATTATCCAATTAAATATCAGGACATGCACGACTGAAAAAGGTAGGATGGGCAAATTCTTTTGCCCATCTTTTTGTTATAAATACCAAAAACGCAAGAAAGCCAAACATCCAGTTTGACATCATGCATGCTGTCAAAAACGGCACAAAAACTACCCAAACATGCTTTTAATGTGTCAAGCCCCCCAAAAAAAAACACAACACCCCAATTACCACGTTAAACGCTTCGCTGCCTTCTCGCCTCATACAGCATAACCGCCGCCGACACCGAAACATTTAAACTGTCCATCAGCCCAGCCATAGGAATATACACAGACGTTTTTTCACTTTCCAGCCAATACTTCGGCAGCCCATCATGTTCGCTTCCCAGCACAATCGCCGTCGGCCCGGTATAATCAGCCTGCCAGAAACTCCTGGTCGCGTCAGGACTGGTTAGCACAGTCTTAACCTTATTGGTCTTCAGCACATCGATCACACCTTCAATAGATAATGCAAACACCTTCAGCGTAAACACAGACCCCAGGCTCGAGCGAATAACATTCGGATTGTAAATATCTGTCCCACCATTATCAGCTACCAGCACCAAATCTACTCCGGCCGCATCAGCAGTCCGCAATATCGCACCCAGGTTACCTGGCTTTTCTACACCTTCAACAACAAGAATCAGCGGCGAATCGCCCATTCCTTCAAAGTCCGGTTCAAAATTAGGATACTCTGCTATCGCTACCAGTCCTTCAACTTTACCACGATATGCGATCTTATTATAAACCTGCGGCGTAACCTCGTACACACGATGCGTCGAACACGACACAGCATCCAGCAGCCCCGGATATTCACTTAAAGCCTCATCATCAGCTATTATACCCGGACAATAGAAGAAGTCCGTGATCTGTATCCCAGCATTCAAAGCATGAGCAATCTCCTTACGCCCTTCGATCACAAACTGACCAGCCTTCCGACGTTTATTCCCCTCAGAAAGAGCAATAACCTTCTTCACCAGGTCGTTTTTCAAACTTGTTATCTTTATCGCCGTCACAGTATCACTTCCACTAACTACTAATCATTAATCTTTAACGCCAGCACATCCTGAATATCGATAAGCCCTACCGGCACACCATTTCCATCAACAACCGGGATCTCATCAATACGCTTTTCCTTGAATATAGCCATCGCAGCACTAGCCAATGTATCTGCCTTTACCGTTATTGGTCCTTTAGTCATCAGATCAGCCACCGGCAGATTATGGATCTCCTGCTGCTTATTCTCGATACCGCGTCTCAGATCGCCATCTGTCAGCAGCCCGGTAAGCTTACCGCTGCCATCAACCAGCATAATACAACCATGCCTAATGCCAACCTGATTCTCAGCCGTATTCAATGCCTCCTGTACACTACAGCTGTCTGGGGCAATAGGCAGCGGCTTTCCTGTATTGAACAAGGCCGCCTGCTCAACAGTTATCAGCTGGCGACCAAGCGCTCCGCCCGGATGATATTTACCGAAATCTTCCGGCTGGAAATCTCGCAACTTCATAACAGTTAAAGCCAAAGCATCACCAGCGGCTATCATACAGGTAGTACTTGTACTTGGTGCCAGCCCATGAGGACATGCCTCAGTAAGGTCACCCAGCCAAACAGTAACATCAGAATACTTAGCCAATGGAGAATTACGGTTACCGGTCATACCAACCATAGTAGCACCCAGCTGCTTCAAATGTTCGATCAGTGTCACTATCTCACCACTCGAACCGCTATAGCTCAATACCAGCACAATATCATTCGGCTGAACACGGCCAAGATCACCATGGATAGCCTCAGCGGCATGCAAAAACAAACTGGGCGTGCCAGTTGACGCCAATGTCGCTGACAGCTTCTCGCCAACTATCCCGGCCTTACCGATACCGCTAATAATAACATTACCCTTGCAATTAAGCATTAGCTCAACAGCCTTGACATAGCCCTCATCTACCACGCCAGCCATTGAATTAACAGCATTACCTTCGTGCAGGATCAATTCCTGTATACTACCTACGATTTCTTTTTCTGACATTGTCATATTCTAAATATTTATCTCACTAATCAATAATTTTATCCAAATGCTCTTGCCATCTTTAACACAAATAAACAACAATACTTACTACAATGTAAAGCTTGATCTGGCACCTGAACAATATGCTTCATTTTTATGGCATTTTCTATCAAACGGTATTACAGCGATCAACTGTAAACCAAGTAGTATATTATATTTAATTGTCAGCCAATTTAAAGTGTATTTCACCATCTCGATAGACAGCTGAACCAGTTAGCTAAACAGACGTAACAATAGCTGGTTGATTAACTTGACTTATTTGTGTATAATAGTTTAGCATGGTAAAGTATAAACATACAATTTTCCTGATCCTCCTGTACTGCATAGGTACTGTAAGTACATTATTTACAGTAGTATGCGAAAAGGACAATGGCAAGCTGGAACTGGAGCCAATCATTCACAACCACTGTCACTGCCCATCAGAAACAACGGTACAAAAGCAGAGCCATGACCATGAAACTGCAGTAAATGACAAGCATAATCATTGTCACGACAGCCAGAATTCCGAGACTAAACACCTACCAGTTAAGCAGATAGCAAAGGTAAATCAGGTAAAACAATTGTGCCTTATTATGACCAGCCTGCTTAGCAGAACCCCTGATAATAGTTCACAACTATATACAATATACACTGACACATTCAAAGGAAACTCTTTCCATACTCCACTGCGCAGTGTAATTCTACTGACATAGAATACTTTTCTCGCTTCCCGTCGTTCAGGCCGGAGGCTTATCCACAGATTAAATTATATATATCCGCATATGTATGCGCGCATATACCAAACAATGTCTATATTCAGTATCTAAGGATAAAATATGACTAAAACCAATAGATATATATCTGTCATTATGTCTGTATGTATAATCGGCATTTCTTTTGCTATGCAGACGATACTACCACAAGGCATTTCCAGCAGCTAACCTACAGCCAGGCCTTACAATTAGTAATTAACAATAACCCCAAACTCAAGGCAGTAGACAGCCTGATCGACACAGCAAAAACTCGCAAAACAATTGCTGAGGTCTCTCCTGAACTTGAACTGGAAATCGAAGTTGAAGGTATTGATGATTCCGGCATAGATAATACCGAAACCGCAATCGTTCTCAGCAAAACAATTGAAACCGGCGGCAAGAAACCAGCTCGAAGAAAAACAACAGAACTTGAGAGGATCATCGCTGAAACTAATCAGGCTGCCACTATCAAGCAACTTACATCTGAAACTACAATAGTTTTTTATGACATCCTTTTCTGCCAGCAAAAGCTACAGTTGGCGAAAGATTCCTTAAAAAACACAGAAGATACCTACTCCCTTACCCAGAGACAATATGAGCTAGGCAAAGGAACAAAAACAGACACAGCCCATGCCCGGACTGATACATTTAACGCTCAACGCCAGCTTAAGCAGGCACAATATCAACTGGAATCAGCTAAAGCAAAACTCCAGACTTTATGGGACAGTAGCGATACTGATTTCGAGATCGCCTCAGGTGAATTTGAAGGTATATCTGAGCCGGTAAGCTGGCAGGAACTGCAAAATTCAGCAAAAAACACCCCGGCTTTCAAGATGCTGGAACTTGAGCTTCAGCTCAGCAAAGCACGGGTAAACCTTGAATATGCAGAATCGGTAAATGACTTCTCTATCTCGGCCGGTGTCCAATACTTTAGAGAATCGAATGACAATGCTTTTATCATTGGCATGGCTGTCCCTATATCTTCCAGTAAAAAGAATAAAGCCGCAATCCAACAGGCTTCATCATCCCAGGCGGTCAGCCAGCAAAACTACTTTGCAGCAAAAGCAGAACTTGATTATGAACTCTCTGACCTGTACCTGCAATGGTGTAATGCTTACGAAACTGTAACAGATATACAAAAACAGCTTTTACCTGCGGCCGAAGAGGTTTATTCTGCAGCTGAAAAAGAGTATAAGCTTGGGAAAATATCATTCCTGAATTTTCTGGAAGCAAGGGAAACCCTATTTGACAGCCGCTCACAATATCTCGAGTCTCTCGCTGAATATCACAACATTAAAGCAGATATAATTGCCATAACAAACCTTCAATAAACATTTAAAAAGGGTAATGAAATAAAATGAAATACAAAATAATTATACTAATAGCTATTTTTGCAGCAGCTGGCTGGCTTATCTCTAAAACATCAGCTCAGCACTCAAACCATGAAACTGAAGCATCGTCCCACAGTGATCACGACCATGAAGAACATTCAGACAACACCATAGAGAACGAAGAGCATGAAGAGCACGATGGTCATGATGAACATGCAGGGCATGAACATGAAGAACACTCTGAATTTATCGAACTTACCAGCCAGGAAAAATCTAACATAGGCATTAGAACAGCAATAGCTGCCCCAGGCATGATAGATCAGACAATTACAGCTTCCGGCCAGATAACACTAAATACAGACACAATGTCATACATTACTCCTGTTATCAGCGGCATAGTAAAAGATGTTTATGTCAAACTGGGCGACTCAGTATCTAAAGACCAGACAGTAGCTCTTATCATCAGTCGCGAACTTGCAGAATGCAGAACCGCATACATTGCAGCCTTTGAGAGTCATAATCTTATACAGGTTACTTTAGACCGCGAAGAATCTTTATTTAAGGAAAAACTAGCCTCACAGGCAGATCTCATTGAAGCCCGACAAGCAGCCGTAGAAGCAAAAATAACCATGGAGCTCGCAGCTCAAAACCTGATTTCAATGGGTATTAGTTCTCAAGAGCTTACCAGCCTGCAGGAAGGAAAAGTAAAAAACCTTGCCGAATATTTGTTAAAGTCACCTTCTGCCGGACAGATCATAGAGAAAGACATCAATATAGGCCAGGCACTTGATGACAGTGAGCCGGTAATTACCATTGCTGACCTTTCAACTGTCTGGCTAGACATAAATATCAATGCCGCCGATGCACATAAACTGGAATTATCACAACCAGTTGTTGCAACAAACAGGTCAGTAGATCAGGCTATACATGCGAAACTGGATTATATTTCACCTGTGATCAACGATCAGCTCAGAACGGTTATGACCAGATCGATAATCTCTAACTCTGACAATAACCTTCTTCCTGGAAGCTATGTATCGGCCTTAATATCTGTTGCCAGAAGGCAGGCACCTGTAGTTATTGAGCAAAATGCCATACAGGTAATAGGTGACAAAAAGTGTGTTTTCATTGTTGTAGATCACGGCTACGAAGCGGTTTTCATCAAATACAAACCAACTGTTAACGGTACAGCGGAAGTGCTCTCAGGCCTTGTTGCCGGCACTGAATATGTAACCGAAGGAGCTTTCGCACTAAAGTCGAAGATCGTTACAGCCAACCTTGGCAGCCATGCCGGACACGGTCATTAATGATAGTATAAAACTAATCCAAACAAATATATATAAACTCTAACTGGATCTACCCGGTTATTACGAGGTTTTAATATGCACACAAAAATTGTAAAAGCAGCATTACAGTATCGCTTTTTTGTTATACTGGCTATAGCTGCTATTTTCGCACTCGGTATCCAGCAGTACCGCAAATTGCGGTTGATGCCTTCCCTGACATTTCACCAATCATGGTGCCCGTCTTCGCGGAAGCTCACGGCATGGCTCCGGAAGAAGTGGAAAGACTTATCACATACCCTATCGAAACAGCAATGAACGGTCTACCGAACGTTCTGCAGGTCAAATCGACATCAGCATTTGGGCTATCTGCAGTATATGTATACTTCGAAGATGATACTGATATCTATTTTGCCCGCCAGATAGTATCAGAAGCCTTAAACCAGGCTCAAGCATCTCTGCCAGAGATGCACGAACCACCAAAGCTTGGGCCTGTCTCAACCGGGCTCGGTCAGATATTCATTTATTATCTCACTCTGGACAAAGCAAAAGCTCCTACCGACATGGACCCGGGAATGTACC
>CAXXFK010000027.1:0-65235 GCA_963663965.2 Sedimentisphaerales bacterium | reverse complement strand
ACCAATTGACCCCCATCGTGTCACTTCGTTCCAAGCTTCTGAAAAAATGGAAGGTTGCGGGTATGATTAAAAAAAGGGGGATAAGGGATGCCGCTTCATTGATTTTCAGGGGTCGCTCTTAAAATTTTCATGGCGAAATTTGCATAATCAAATTCTTGCATGAAAATCGGATATCGATACAATAAAATGCCATTGACTGGCGTTTCAATCGTTGGACTCAAACAGTAATAAAGCTTGTAGAAGCTCATACGAGCCCTTTAGGGTATCAATCCGTTTATATTCGCTATGAAAGGAAATGCAATGAACTTTATCAAAGGATTATCGAGCTATTTTTTCACCCTGATCGTTCTTGTGAGCGGCTGGGCTTGTTCACTGAATTTACTGGCCGATGAGTCATTGCAGGCGAACTTTCTTAATCCGCCGGATTCGGCCAAGCCCCAAACCTGGTGGCACTGGATGAACGGCAATGTCTCGAAGCAGGGAATCACCGCGGACCTGGAAGCGATGCAGCGGGTTGGTGTGGGTGGATTTGAGGCGTTTCATGTTACGGATGGTGTTCCGGCGGGGCCTGTCGGCTATTTGAGTGATGAATGGCGCCCGGCTCATGAAACACGCGATTACTGAGGCCGACCGATTGGGCCTGGAAGTCTGTCTGCACAACTGCGCCGGATGGTCCAGCAGCGGCGGGCCGTGGATCACGCCGGAATATGCCATGCAGGAAGTGGTCTGGTCCGAACAGCAGGTGACCGGTCCAGAAACGCTCGAAACCAAGCTAGCCCAGCCGAATAGCCGGTTTGAGTACTATCGTGATATTGCCGTGCTGGCCTTTCCAACCCCTCAATCGGAACAGGGCGGCAAAGAAGGTTTCCGGATCGACAACTGGAAAGGCAAGGCCGGTTTTGATCGAAATGATCTTTTGACCCCGGATACTCGAACGGTGGCCAAAGGAGATGAAATTGATTTTAATTCAATTGTCGATCTTAATGAATATGTTGACTCCGATGGCCGACTCAAATGGCAGATTCCTGACGGCCAATGGACCATTATTCGGTTTGGTTATACCCCTACCGGAAGAACCAATCGTCCTGCGCCGCCGGAAGGAGTCGGTCTTGAATGTGATAAACTGAGTATTGCTGCCGCAGAGTTTCACTGGAAGCATTCGATGCAAAAAGTCATCGATGATGTGGGGCCGCTGGCGGGTAAAGTGTTTAACAATGTGCTGATCGACAGCTATGAAGTGGGCCAGCAGAACCGGACCGACGGATTTCAGAACGAATTCAAAAAGCAGATGGGATATGATTTGAAAGGGTATCTGCCGGCCCTGACGGGTCGGGTGGTGGAGAACCTGGATATCACTGAGCGTTTCCTCTGGGATTTTCGCCGAGTGATCGCGAATCTGATGTCCACAAACTACTTCGGCCATTTTGCCGAAATGTGTCACCGAAACGGGATGCTGCTTTCGATCGAACCCTATGGCGGGAAATCAGGCAATTTTGATGATTTTGATGTGGCCGGATGGGCCGATGTGCCCATGGGCGAATGGTGGGCCCGGCGCGAAATGAGATGGCATCATGCCTCCGGTAAAATGGCGGCTTCTTCGGCCCATACGCATGGCAACCGTTTCGTGGGCGCCGAGGCGTTCACCGCCGGTCAGGCACAGGCCGCTTTTGTCAATCATCCCTATTATTTAAAGGCGCAGGGGGATTATTTCTTCTGTCAGGGTGTTAACCGTTTCATCTTCCATACCTATGCTCATCAACCGTGGATGGATGTGCTGCCGGGTATGACGATGGGGCCGCACGGATTCCAGAATAATCGCAACAATACCTGGTACGAACAGGGCCGGGCATGGATGGCCTATCTGGCTCGTTGCCAGTATATGCTGCAGGAAGGAATCTTCCAGGCGGACTTATGTTATTATGCCGGCGAAAATGCGCCACAGTCTTTCACCAATCGTGAAGACATGAAACCGGTTCCGCCGGCTGGATATGATTATGATACCTGCTCGAATCAGACACTGATGAAACTGACCGTGAAAAACGGACGGCTGATCCTGCCGGGACTGATGGAATACCGCCTGCTGGTCATGCCGAATGAACCGGTGCGGCCGGAAGTATTGAAAAAGGTGTATGACCTGGTTCGCCAGGGGGGACATGTTGTCTGGGCAAAACCCTCCCACGCGCCCGGTTTGCAGAACTATCCCCAATGCGACCAACAGGTCAGAAAACTGGCCGATGAGATGTGGGGCCCCTGTAACGGCGAGGATGTGACCGAACATGCTTTTGGAAAAGGAACCGTCTATTGGACCGATACGCTGGAGCCGGTTTTGGCGTCGATGCGAATCCAGCCGGATGTGGAGCTGAACATCGGCGAAGTCACGGCACAAACGCTCTATCCGGGCAATGGATTTGAATGGATTCATCGTAAAGCCGGGTCTGTGGATGTTTATTTCTTGAGTAACCAGCAGGAGATCCCGCAGTATGTCGAAGCCATTTTTCGTAACGATGGAAAAACGCCGCAACTGTGGGATCCGTATCATGGGACCATCAAGCAGGCTCCGCTTTGCTATGCTACCCCAGACGGACGCACGGCCGTTAAGCTCTTTATGGGGCCGGCGGATTCGTGCTTTGTGGTCTTTGACAAGTCGCTGAAGATGATGACTTATTCAGAGGTAGCCCGGTTGGATAAGGGAACCGGTAAAAAAATATCCGCTCCAACCCCCAAAATCTTGAAAATCCATCAGGCGGTGTACGGAACTGCTGACGGCGATAAGGATAAACAGGTGGATGTGACCGAACAACTGCAAAAACAGGTAGTCAATAATCGCCTTGAAGTAGTCGCCAATAACGAGCTGGCAGGCGATCCGGCCCGGGGCACCCCTAAACAGTTGCGGATTACCTATTCACTGGATGAGAAGCAATTTACCAAAATCGTTAACGAAAAAGAAACTTTGATCCTGCCGGAAGATTTTGAGGTTGTCACGCCATTGGCTCCACCGGCTGAATTGGCCGTTTCAAAGAACGGGGCCCTTTTGACGGCGTGGGAAGCCGGCGACTATGAACTGGTAAGCGCTGATGGGAAGCAGAATACTGTGAAAGTGGCATCTGTGCCGAAACCGATCGATCTGAGCGGAAACTGGTCGCTGCATTTTCCAGACGGCTGGGGCGCCCCGTCCGAAGTTACGCTGGATAAGCTGATCTCGTGGACCGGGCATTCTCATCCTGACATCAAGCATTTCTCTGGGACGGCCGTTTATCGCAAGCAATTTGATGTGCCTGCGGGCAGGCTGGGCAAAGACAAAGCCGTGTGTCTGGATCTGGGAGATGTTCAGGTGATGGCCGAGGTGATCGTTAACGGGAAAAACCTGGGGATTTTCTGGAAGCCTCCTTTCAAAATTGATGTCTCCGGTCTGCTCAAAGCGAAAGGCAACCAACTTGAAGTGCGAGTGACGAACCTGTGGGTGAATCGTCTGATTGGCGACATTCAATATCCTGATACCTGCGTATGGAGCAACCCGGCGAATCAGGGTGGGGGATTAAAGGTCATTCCGGACTGGCTGCTGGAGGGCGAACCGCGCCCAGAGACGCAGCGGAAGACATTTGTCGCCTGGGAACATTATAAGGCAAATTCGCCGCTGGTTGAATCGGGTCTGATCGGACCGGTTCAATTGGAATTTGGTGTCCGTAAAAATATACCTGCTAAGTAAAGTAATACGGGTTGTACCATGCGTGTATATCGCTCCGGAACTTGGAACCCGGGGCGATTTTTGTCTTTCGGAATGACTATATCAGCCATTTAAAAAATGCTGCAAAAGAATGAGGGGCGGCAGGAATTCAGGTTGAGACGATTGAAGGCTATCGCAAGATAGAGCACGCTTACAATAACCGGAGAATCGTATGAGCTGACTTAGCGTGGCACCGGAATCAGATTGCTGGGATGTTGTTTATTCTGTGTCTATTTGTTGAGGCGCCCAGTCGAACAGGAGCGGATCGCCGGGGATGGCGAAGACTTTGCAGAGTGGGTGGGGAGCGATGTTGGTGGTGGTATCATTGAGGTCATTGTCAGTGCGGTAAACGGCGGCCTTCGATTGGGTATTGACCTGGAAGAGTTGGCGGAGGGAGGGATGGTCGCCTTCGAGGGTGTGGGCATGGCCGATGAATCGAGTTTTGGGTGGCTGGCTATTTACTGGTGCGAGTGCCAGGGGGCCGGTGGGGTCTGTTTGGATAAGGGCGGTCAGATGCTCGCGGCTGGAATGGGTATCGCGATTGGCCGGCCAGAGATAGAAGGCGACCCGGGTGACTTCGTTGAACTTTTTCAGTTTGCGAACTTGTCGGCCATTGAGATAAGCGGCGGACCCGTTGGGTTTGGTGATTTCGTAAATGGCTTCAGGCAGCGCCAGCCGGGGATCGGCCAGGTCCAGGCTGTACATGACCTGATTGTAATCGTAGCGCGGTGTGGGTGGGCCTTGCCGACCGGAGAAGGTGATACTGTAGGTGCCTTCAAAATAGATTTTGCGGCCGTTATTCTGATCAAAGTATGGATGGTGTTTTGGGTTATAAAAGGAGTATTTATCATGCGTTACGATGCGCCGGGTATAACCCCAGGGGCCGGTTGGGGTATCGGATTCGGCGTACCACACTTCGCCCAGGATGGATGGCTCGCCGCCGATCTGGTTGAAGATCATAACCCATTTGTCGCGGTACCGATTCCAGTATACCGATCCGGCGTGGGGTGTAATGGGTTTGCCGGTTTCGATATCGATCAGGCGGAAAGGTTTGACGAAGCCTTGCAGGGCCTGACGGGCCGAGTCGCGGCCGGCATATTTTTTCGTCATGTCACCCCAGTTGGTCCATTGGTATCGGTCGGTGGCGCCGGTCCGGGCAAATGGTTCGGGAACAAAGACTTCGTAACTGTCAGGATTGGCAGCCTCGGCCAGAGTGTCACGAACGCGTACTATAACACGTGCTGGAAATGGAACAGTGAAATACCAGTAGCGTCGGCCATTGACCTGCATGGGAATGGCGGGGCCCAGGGCATCGAATGGCAGTGAGGGCTCCTTTTGCTGATAGACTGGTTCGAAGATATCTTTTGTGTCATTAAAAACACCAAAACCGGAGTCCAGTTCTTTGGACAGGCTCTCACGGTGGGAGAAATGGCACAACATGCGACGTTTGCCCTGGTCGTCCGGTGCGGTGATCATGCCGTCGATCCACACAACACCGCCGCCGGGTAGCGGGAACATTTTCTTACTGAAGCCGTTTTCATCGACGAAATAGCTCAAATCTATGCCATCAGCCGGATTGATGGTCAGGGGGGTGGTCGCGCCCGCAGCGGAAAACTGACCCAGGGGATAGGCCGGCCGGGAGGTGTCGCCCCAGAACCAGAACAACCGGCCGCTATAACAGACGTTCTGGACCGAATCCTGACCGACAACCTGGCCGTTCAGTTGGGGATGAGGGATCGGGGTGGGGTGGCCCAGCAGTTCCGTGTCGCGATAGATTCCCTGTCCGGTGACGCGATAGAGCCGTTCGGCGATATTGATGCGTTTCATGGCAATGGTGGCCTGTTGGCCGGGCCGGACCTTGAGTCGTTTACCATGATAACCAAAGCCATCAGCAGGAAATTCGTAGCCGGGACTGGAGACATAGAAGAATACTTCCTGATCCATCAGGCCCGGCTCCAGAAACGCCACCCAGCCGTTGCTGTCGGTAAGATGGCATATCTCGTTCACCGTGCGCAATTCGACCAGGGGGATGCCGAGGCGGGTGGTGTCATCGACGACCTGAATGGCGAAATATTCAGATGGGATTGACCAACAGGGTTGCGAGGTCGAAAAAATTGCAACGATTACACAAAATAACGACAATTGCGTCAGGTATTTTTTCATGGTCCAATCCCTTCTCAGAATAAAAAAGGGCGCCTCATATGATTCCCTGAGGCGCCCTGAATGCTTTGTAACAGATTACCCAAAGGAATCTATTTATGATGGCTTAATAACCATTTATAGATTTCATCATTTTCATAGGTGACGGTCCAGGAGTCATGTCCGGCTTCGGGATAAACCGTCAGTTTAGCGTCGCCGCCCTCTTTATTAACAGCTTCGACCAGGGTTTCTGAGCCGGATAGCGGTACGACACTGTCTTTGCCACCGTGAAACGCCCAGATCGGGACGGTTTTCAAGGTGCGGGCCAGGAACGCGTTTCCACCGCCACAGATGGGGATCGCCGCAGCAAACCGGTCGGGATACTGGCTGGCCAGCTGCCAGGTACCAAAGCCGCCCATACTGAGACCGGTGACATAGACACGGGTTTCATCGACGTTATAACGGGCGATCATTTCATCTACCAGGGCCATTAACGATTCGGTGCGGGCCGTCCACCACTGGCCGGTGGGGCATTGCGGGGAGACGATGATAAAGGGGAGATCCTTGCCTTGCGCGGCCAGTTTGGGTGGGCCGTGGACTTCAAGCACTTTTACATCGTCGCCGCGTTCGCCGGCTCCATGCAGGAACAGCATCAGGGGCCATTTCTTTTTGCCTTTGCCGTAATCGGCCGGCAGGTGGAGCAGGTAATTGTAGGTGTAGTCCTGGGCGCCGGTAAATTGCAGCGCGTATTGGCCGGGTTCAACGGGCCAGGATGGTTTTACCGATTGGCAGCCTCCGATGAAAATGAAAAACGCGAGGAACAACAAAGGCAGGATCATTTTTTGCATGGGTTAAAACTCCTTGAAACGTGGTTATTACCGGGCGAATTGCCCTCAATTACAGAATAGTATCATCAGCCATCAATACGGTTTCCGGGGAATCCGCTTCGAGTGGTTCAGGATTTGCGGATTGTGACTTGTCTGTTTTCCCGTTTCCATTTTTCAGCAGAGTATTGCCGTTCAGTTTGTCATGGGGTCGCAGCAGTCGGTAATTGTCATGAGAGACCAGGCTGTCCAGCTTGCGGCAGAATTCGTTGTCCGGCATGACTCCGTTTTTCAGCTGGATGATGACACGGAGATTCTGGTCGGTACTGACACCGACATAAACCGGACAGCGGCCCGGGTGGGTGGTGATCAGGGTCTTAATTTTGTGGAGAAACGGATTATGGATATGGTCATCGGTCAGTTGGATATAGACCGAATGGGTGAGTTCTTCCGCCGCCCGGGTCATGTCGTAAACGCCGTTGATCCGGATGGAAGGATTTTCACGGCGGGTATCGATCATGCCGCGTAGAAAAACCATTTTGTCCGGCTGGATCAGGTGGTCATATAGCGCCAGGGTATCGGGGAATACCACGCCATCCACAGTACCGTTAAGATCTTCCATCGTAATCATGGCCATGCGGGAGCCCGCGCCGCGGCCCTTTTTGGTTAAGGTGTAGCGAACCCGTGAAACAATGCCGCCGATGATCACTTCGGTATTGGCCGGTTTTTCGCTGAGATTGCCGGTATTGGCCGTGCTGTAATAGTGGATCCGTTCGGCATATTGAGCCAGTGGGTGCGAGGTGACGTACATGCCCAATACATCTTTTTCGTATTGCAGCATGAGCGATTCGGGCCAGGGCGCCACGTTGGGCATTTTAACGGCATCCTGTTTGATCTCAGCATTTGAGTCGAAGATTTCAAACAGATTCATCTGGCCCATCCTCCGGTCCTGCTGGATTTTGTTGCCGGCGGTAATGGCGTCATCCAGGGCTGCCAGCAGTTGGGGCCGGCTGCCGCCCAGGCTGTCCATGGCGCCGGCTTTGATCAGGGCTTCCAATGCGCCTCGGTTAATCACGCGGGTGTCGATAAACTGGCACAGGTGATAAATGTTTTCGAATCGCCCGGCTTCGTCGCGCGCCCGGATCAATTCTTCCACGGCCCGTGTGCCCACGCCTTTTACCGCGGCCAGTCCAAACCGGATACTTTCGCCTTTGGCTTTAAAACCATTGCTGGATGGTTCTGTTTCTGTTGTTTCCGGATCGGCGCCTTTCCGAGCCTTTTTATAGATGGCCGTGAAGTCGGTATTGCTTTCGTTGACATCGGGCGGCAGAACCTGGATATTCAGCTGGCGGCTCTCTTCGATGTATTCGGCCACTTTATCGATCGAACCCATTTCATAGGTCAGCAGGGCGGCCATGAATTCGGTGGGGTAGTGGGCCTTGAAATAGGCCGTCTGGAACGCCAGAATGGCGTATTGGGTTGAATGGCTTTTGTTGAAACCATAACCGGCAAAACGCTGGATCAGGGCGAACAACTCTTCGGCCTTGGCGCGCTTGATGCCTTTTTCGACACAGCCATCGATAAAATTGCCCGACTCAGCGTTGATAATGTCTTCTTTTTTCTTGCTGATCGCCTTAATCAGTTTATACGCGCGGGCCAGCGGCATGCCGCCCAGCTGGTTCAGGATCTGCATCACCTGTTCCTGGTAGATCATAATCCCGTAGGTTTCCTTCAGGACCTCTTCCATGATCGGGTGAGGACTGGACCAGGGCTGGCCGTGCTTGCGGGCGTTGTAGTCAGGGATCAGGGTCATCGGGCCGGGCCGGTACAGGGCGTTGGCGGCGATCAGATCTTCGATCCGGTCCGGTTTCATGCTCTGGAGCAGTTCCTGCATGCCACCGGATTCAAACTGGAATACGCCGCGGGTTCTGCCGGCACAGAACAGTTCGAGGGTTTTGGGATCTTTTAAATCAACCTCATAGGGGTTGACGTCGATGCCTTTGTTTTCGCGGACCAGTTTCCGGGCGCGTTCGATAACCGAAAGCGTACGCAGTCCCAGAAAATCCATTTTCAACAGGCCCACTTTTTCCACCAGCGGTCCGTCAAACTGGGTAATCAGGTCGCTGGTGCCTGGCATGACATACAAGGGCAGGAATTTAGTCAGCGGTTCATCGGCAATCACCACGGCGCAGGCATGAACCGAACAATGCCGGGTCAGGCCCTCGAGCCGCTTGGCGATTTCCACCACGTCATGCACTTTGGAGTCGCCATCGTACCATTCCTTCAGGCGCGGTTCTTTTTCCAGCGCCTCTTCCAGGGTGATCCCCAGATCCTCCGGAATCAGTTTGGCCAGTTTATCCGCCTCGGCCAGCGGTACATTCATGGCCCGGCAGACATCGCGAATGACCGCGCGGGCCTTCATGGTTCCAAACGTGGTAATCTGGGCGACGTGGCCGTATTTCTTCTGGACGTATTCGATAACCTGGGACCGGCCATCCTGACAGATGTCGATATCGATATCGGGCATTTCGTTACGTTCCGGGTCCATGAACCGCTCGAACAGCAGCCCATAACGCAACGGATCGACGTGGGAGATTTCCAGGGCGTAACCCACCAGGGTGCCGACGCCGCTGCCGCGCGGATTGGCCGGGATACCGTTCTGCCTGGCGAAATTGACAAAATCCCAGACGATCAGAAAGTAACTGGAAAAGTGCTTGGCCTTGATGACTTTCAGTTCGTGTTCGATGCGGTCTTTGACTTCGGGCGTGAGTTTGCCATAACGTTTTTTCAGACCCTTCATGCACAGTTCTTCGAGATACTCATCGTCGGTCTTGCCCTTGGGCGGATGATAGGTGGGGGCATGGCGGGTTTTGAAGTCGATTTCCACATTGCAGCGTTCGGCAATCCATGTGGTGTTATCACAGGCTTCCTGCCATTGAGGAAACATGATCCGCATTTCTTCAGGGCTTTTCAGGTACAGTTCCGGCGGATAGACCATCCGCTTTTCATCTTCAATAGTCTTGCCGGTGCTGATACAGGTCAGGACCGCGTGCGCGCGATAATCGGCGGCTTCCAGAAAATGGACATCGTTGGTGGCGACCATGGGCGCGCCCACTTTTTTCGCCAGGTCCGCCAGCAGGGGAGTAATGGCATTCTGGTCATCGCAGTGCCATTGCAGTTCGATAAAGAAGTTCTCGTCGCCGAAGAGTTGCAGATACTTTTTGGCGATCTCTTCAGCCAGTTCGAACTGGCCATTGGATAACAGCGAGGGGATTTCTCCGCCCAGACAGGCGGTGGTACAGATCAATCCTTCTTTATACTCGGTTAATAAATCGAAATCGATACGCGGCCGGTAATAAAAGCCTTCGGTATATCCCTGGGTCGACAGCTTGATCAGGTTCTGATAGCCTTGCAGGTCTTTCGCCACCAGCAGCAGGTGATACGCAGCTTCGGAAATGCCTTTGGAATCCTTATCGAATCGTGAACCGGGGGCAATATATGCCTCCATGCCA
Source organism: Sedimentisphaerales bacterium (assembly GCA_963663965.2). GTDB lineage: Bacteria > Planctomycetota > Phycisphaerae > Sedimentisphaerales > SM23-30. The sequence continues at coordinate 55,036 of CAXXFK010000027.1, read as the reverse complement.
ATCAGGGGTTTGATCCCGGCGTTCTTGGCGGCGCTGTAAAAGGCCGTGGCGCCGTACATATTGCCATGATCGGTCAGGGCCAGCGATTCCATGCCCAGGCTCTGGCATTGTTTGACTAATTTTTTGACCGATGCCGCGCCGTCCAGCAAACTGTATTCGCTATGGACATGAAGATGAGTAAATCCTTTTTGACTCATATCTAATCTTTATTTATCCTCAAATAACCAGCAGTATCCGTTACGGTTATTGTTAATTATAATACCTGTAGTAGATGCAATACATTTTCTTTAGAAACATCATAGTCATAAATTGAGGTTTGCTCAAAAAAAAAGTGGCGTTTTGAGAGGTTAATCGTTAATTATTAAAGACCGGCCTGTTCTGGACAGACCTTAACAGGGCCATCCAAGGTGACTTATTCAGAAGTTATCCACAATCCTTTTTCCATTTTTCCTGAATCTTGATATCTTTTCCCTTATCCAAATTTCCACAATTATCGGAGTAAAATATCCGTCCGATAAACGAAAATTATCAGCAAAGAAGTCTTAACTGTATTTAAATATTGAGTTTATGAATGTTAGCGGCGTGTTATTGATATGTGAGATTTTAAAAAACTTTAATAAATATCAATATTCCACAATGTCGGAATAAGTTATCCACATTTTATCCACAGAGAACTGGGTGTCCCAATATGAGATTTAATGCTTTTTTGGAATACTGCTTAGTGCAAGGGGGCGGGGGTAAGGGGGTGGATTATTCACGACGCTGTTTTTGCCGTATTTGCCATTGGGTCAATGCGTATTTTCTCATATCTTCAACTGTATCGAATTCATCGACGATTTCAACTCCCAGCAGGGTTTCAATGGCATCTTCAAGTGTAATAATGCCGGCAGTACCGCCATATTCATCGATAACCAGGAACATATGGTCCCGGCGTTTGATAAATTCATCCAGAGTGTCTGCGACAGATTTTGTGTCGGGAATAGCGTGGATATCGCGCGCCAGTGTCGCAACAGAATGGTTGCCACGCCCTTCATAATACGCCTGCAATATTTTATAGCGATGCACCAGCCCGGTGATGTCATCAAGATTCTTGCCATAAACCGGAATACGGCTGAAACGAATGGGGCTGTTGAATTTCACGATTTCCATAATCGTTTTGTCTTTTTGAAACGCCAGTAAAACAGAACGGGGAGTCAGAATATCTTTGACGCGTATATTGCGTAAACACAGAATATTATGAATAATTCTCGTTTCATTCATATGCAGGGTGCCCTGGTCTTCACCCAGTTCGGCCGCTGCCATCATCTCTTCTCTAGAAAAATAGATACGGCTTCTGTTCCTGGATATCAATCGAGAGATCGCTTCTAATAAAGCTACAGGTATGCCCAGAATTGATACCATGAACTGGATGACATAGCCAGCCGGTAATGCCAGACGCTTCCAGTAAACCGCTCCAATGGTTTTGGGAATGACTTCAGAAAAAACCAGAATGGCAACGGTTAAAATAATAGATGCGATAGCAAACGCCTGGTTGCCCCAGAGATGGTTCACTTCCGCGCCCACTCCGGCAGCCCCCAGTGTGTTGGCGATTGTGTTCATCGTCAGAATGGCTGATAGCGGGCGGTCGATGTGATCCTTGTGTTTTTTAAGGATTTTACCGGCATGGGGGTGTTTTTTGATTTTTGCCATCACAAAGGCATGGCTGACACTCAGAATGATCGATTCCAGCAGGGAACACAGAAACGAGATCGAAAGCGCCAGGGCAACATATAGAATCAGTTTAGAGTACATTGATTTAAATGTCAGGGGGTGGGGGGAATAAATGCGGGTTTGTTGATATTTATAAGATAGTCAACCGTAGCGCGCGCCGCGATGACGCGTAGATAAGAATCATTGGCCAGCATCGCCTGATACAACCGGCCGCTGTCTTCGTTACGATTGAGACTGCCCAGCGCCAGTAAAGCCAGACCGCGCACACGTAACGTGGAAGCCGGATCATTGTCGGCGCTGATGTATTCCAACCCGCTTAAAACGGTTTGGATGTCCTTTTCGGTGGCGGTATTGCCGAGCGCCCGTATCGCCGCCAGCTGGACTTCGATTTGCGTGTCTTCCGCCAGAACGGTTAACATGGCGTAAGCCTCGGGCATATGGCGCAGATGAGACAATCCAGATATGGCAATCATCCGATCATCGGCATAACCACTACTCGCGTAAGCCAGAAGATTTTCGATGACTTTTTCATCCTTTAACATGGCCAGCGCTTCAGCCGTCTGCAAGCGAACCGGGGCGATCAGGTTTTTTTTCTTCAGTAATTCCCAGAGTTTTGCCTGACTGTTCATTCGGGATTTGGTATTGCCCAGTTTCCCTAGCAGCAGACAGGCCTGGCAGGCAAACTGTTCATCGCTGCCAAATAAAACGCTGTCAAACCAGGCGCCGAACCGGTCGTCCCCCATTTTTTCCAGGGCATAACCGGCGGCCAGTTTGACTGAGATATTTTCATCCTGTAATAAATTGGTGAGAATCGGGCGGGCAGTATAGTCACGGACATCGCCACAGGCAATCGCCGCGCTATAGCGCACCGCCGGAACAGTATCCGTCAGGTATCGCCGGATAAGGGGATGGGTGTCAATTTCGTTCCAGGCGCCGAGTGTTTCCAGACAATGGCATCGTAATACCGGATCGTCAAGGGTGATTGCTGATGTGATAACCTGCTGAACGCGAACCTGAAGCTGGACATTCAACACGGTATCCGGAGCAGACGGGTTTGTCAGTAAAGGGTGGGTACAACCGGATAAGAGAACCAAAATCAGACTAAAGGATAGCGTTACGAACAGTGTTTGACTGAGTTTTCCGAGCGTGCCCGGCAGGGGGCAGGTTTGTTTAGACATATATAACCACTCCAATATAATACACTTATAATAACCAGGCGGCTTATTCTTCAGGATGATTGCTTTCGACAGGGGCGATTGATTGAGTCTGATCCTCTGCATTGCGCGGCCGGATATCGGTTGGTTTGTCCTCATCAGCATTATCTGATTTATCGGAAAACTCGGTGTCAGTCTCTTGATCCTTTTTCAATTCCTTGCGCGCCTGTTTAAAATCGTCTGGATTAGGCAGGTCTTTAAGCGAACCCAATCCGAAAATCTCAAGAAATTTTTTAGTTGTGCCGTAAAGGAGAGGGCGGCCCAATTCTTCGGCTCGACCGGTAATTTTAACGAGCCCTTTATCAATCAGTTGACGAACCATTTCACCTGCGGCTACCCCACGGATATTTTCGATTTCAGCCCGCATAATGGGTTGTTTATAGGCGATAATTGCCAGGGTTTCCAAGGCTGCCGGGGTCAATTTACTTTCACTGCGGACTTTAATCAATTTGCTCAACCAGGGATTGAACTCTTTTAATGTCAGCATTTGATAACCATTGGCTATATGTTCAATTCGAAAAGCGGAGCCAATCGTTTCATATTTCTTATTGAGTTCCTTAATGCAGTCTTTGACATCACGAATACCGCCCGCTCCCACAATTTCGGCCAGTTTATGGGGGGTAACAGGTTCATCAGTGGCAAATAAAACCGCTTCTATGACCGATTGAATGGTAATCTCAAGCGGATGATTCTCCTGTGAGACGGGCTGATTATTTTGATCATCGCTGGATTCCGGGCCAGTGGATGTTTCCAGATCAGGGGATTGAGAATCATTCAGATCTTCAACCTTTTCCTCCATATCGGTACAGCGGTCAGGCCCTTCGGTGGCATCAAGGTTTTGATCTGTCTCTTCCGGCGGGTTACCGGTCTGGGATGGCTCTGGCAGTTTCTTCTTACTCAACTCGTTGTAATACCTCAAGTTAAATCATGACTATGGGTGAAAATATTCAAAGTACATCATTATAGCGGTATTACCGGTTTTTTAAAGGAAAATTGCGCAGTGGATCTGTTAAACCGGCAACATCCGGTTTTGATCATAAATCTCCTGATAAAGTTGAGCAAGCCATTGAATGGCGTTTTCTCTTTTCATTTCAGTGAGTTCCAATAGTTGCTGCCAGTCTGGCTGCAAGGATACCGGACAATCCAAACTGATACCACATAGCTGGCCTGCCCGGAAGGAATAAGGATATATCCGGCACAGCAGCGGTCTGATCGCAGAGGGTAATCGACAGCCGACAGGGGTGAGAAAATAGCAATCGCCATTGGATTGCTGGCAGATGACCCGGCGCTGACCGGACTGGTTGGTGGTTAAACGGTTCCAACCCGGATCATCGCTGTCATCCGCATAGTCACCGGATAATGACATCAGGGTAGAAAAACAACCGGTTTCACCCCACTGATTAATACGATCGATATCGTGCTGGGTGATATAAACATGGACATGCTGGCAGCAGGATCGATTCTGTGCCGCACATTTCAGACAATACGACAGCATACAAGTGATCCTTAAAAATAGATTATTGTCAAACAAGGCAGAAATCATATCCATCCGGTATCATGCTTGTCAATAGGTCAGTTTCAGAGATTTGATCAACTCGATTTTAACGGTTACTGGCTCATCAGGGTTCCTGTCGGCAGATGAATACCCCTTGTCCGGATTCATGGGTTCGCATGAAATGGCTAATCACTTCAGGCCATAAAAAAACCGCATAGTCCACCCATGCGGTTCTGGATAAAAAAAGAAAAAAGAGCTTAATCTGCCGGTTTTTCGGCCAGATTTTTGTTTTTTCGAATTTCATTATCTTCATTGACCGCCTGAATAAATGCCGCTTCGGTCATTTTCTGTACATGGCCATCGGCAAACAGGACATTGCGGTTTCCGTCTCGATGGTTGCCTTGCCGGTCATAAGCGAGTATCATCATTGCCGAACTGGAATCATCCAGATCAGCGCCCCGGTAGACATAAGAGCAATCATCAGGACCATCTTTCGTGGCGGGACAGATAAACACTTTGGGACTCAGGTCGGCTTCCCGAACCAACGCGTTAAGATCAGGGGGAAATTTGCCTTGATGGTCGTTGGCATAAATGAAACTGGCCATGCCAATTTGTTTTAATTGATTCATGCAAACGACAGTTTTTGCCGTTTCGCGGGCACGCCCCAAAGCCGGCATCAGAATGCCGATCCCCATGGCCGTTCCGCCAATCAGGACCGGGCCGTCACTGGCTGGGATCGGGCCGCGCGAGCGGGAATAAACGCCATTGGCATCCATCCAGCTATAAGAGACCATCGGTTCAAAATCGACAATTAAATGATCAATGACGGGTAAGACGGCCGGAATGGAGATCCCTTCTTTGGAGAGTCCCATGGAGGCCATTGGGAGTATCATTTGCAGGACATCTTTCATATTCCGCATCATCTGCCGGCTGTCGGTATAACTCAATGAGATCAGGTTGGCCGGCAATTTGCCCGTGGCATTTTTGAATTTAGATGATTGCACTAGTGGCTTTTCAACCGCGCGATCACCGGAGATTTGTTCGGCAGTAATCTGACAGAGCGCGGCGTTGCTCGCCAGGACCATGCGGTTCTTGACAATGGTCCAGCAGGGCATGACCTGGGCCATGGCTAAGGGTGGAATGGTCCAGTTGTGGTAAACGTGACCGTTAATTTCCTGGTCCTGGATCATCAAGAAGGTCATCTGCTGGTTTTCTTCCGCGACTTTCGTCTGGATGAGCTTGCCCAGGGTATTCATGGTTTTTTCAAAAGTGACCGGATCGTTTAATTGAATCACGGCGGCAATCCCACCACTGAATGCCTCCGGGATCGATCCAATACTATAAGAACTTACCATCATGGGACCGGATACTGATTTAAGAAAGGCTTCGACATTGATCCCGGTCAGGGTTTCGATTTCTGCCAGGCCATTTCGAAACTCCTGATAGTCGGCTTCACTGGCAACCGTTTTTATGATTTGATCGGCCGTGCGATAAAGATGAGCCAGATCGATATTGATCAGGCTGACATCCATTACCTTTTCATCAATATAATTTAACAGGCTGTCATCAACAGGCTTTAGCAGACCGGTCAGGCCCGTTCCAGTCATGCGGATTTCAAAGCTGGAATCACTGACCAGACTTTTGCCGCTGAAACCGCTTCGGCTGACCATGTCGCCCGTCTGGTCCAGACCGAGCATGGACACAATTTGTTTCAGTTTGCTGAAATCTCCGGGTTTGGCTTCTTTTTCCACCAGGGTGTAGATAAAATTACGGATATCCGCGGTATTCAGATAGACCATACAGAGATCGTTGTCCCCTTTACAAACCGAGAGTTTTTTCTTTAATGGCTGGCCGGTTATGCCGCTGAGTTTGGTGGCGACAAAGCCCGGTTCCGGTTCCAGGGCAATCATAAACCGGCTGCCTATTTTGCCATAACTCAATCGTCCGGGAAAATTGTCATTTTCATCTTTGACAAAAACAGTAAAGGCATTGCCGCCGATCTCCATTTGAGTGGTTAATTCCGTCAGCGCCTGTTCGTTCAGGCCAACCAGTCCATAAAGACGATTCAGCATGTCTTGAAAGCCTGCCGGATCGTGAGCGGTTTCAAAGATAGCATAAAGATAGACGGGAAGGGTCTCATTGGCAGGGTTTTGCCCGCAACCAATCGCTATCGGATATTCCAGTATTTTTTTCAGGATCGCCTGGCCCTGGCTGATTTTCATTTCGATGGCTTGCGGTTCATCCTGAGCGGCTTGTTTAAGAATGAAGGATTTGGCCGAATTAAACAGGTTTTGTTTAAAGGCTTTGATACCGGGATCGGTACAGAATTTTCCCAGGTAACTTTGTTCAAATGGCGCCTGCAGGGCGTGTCCACCACTGGTCGCAATGGCGGCCAAAGTATCTTCAGGCAGGCCGGCCATCAATTCTTCCGCCGGACTGACCTGAGCCCATACCGGATGCAGGCAACAGGATACGATAATCAATACGGCGACGAGAAGACGGATGCGACTAACACGTTTCATGATGAGATCCTTTTCCAAAAATAGGTTATGACTTGATGGGTTATCTTGTCTGACGGCTGTTTTTATATTAATGATATTATGGGAGAACTTTAATTATTAGACGGAGAAGATGCGAGACTGTTACAATTTTATTCAAGATATTGAAGAATTATAACAGATTCAAGAGATGATTTGACGCGTTTGGGTTTTATGCTAAAATAGCCAACTTATTACCTGATAGGACATTAAAGATAACCATGGAGAAGACTCGTGAACGATAAGGCAGTCTGGCAAAAGTGTATAAATATCGATTGTGGATCGACTTACGGAGTTGAAGAGACGCATATTGCCTGTCCGAAGTGCGGTGATCTGCTCGATGCCGCTTACGATTGGGATAAGTTATCCCCACCCAAAGACTTAAAATGGTTTGAGAATCGCTGGAGTACCCGGCGGGTTCCGTTGAATCATTCCGGTGTCTGGCGTTTTCGCAACCTGCTGCCTTTCTGTGATGAACGCTATTGCGTTACCATCGGCGAAGGCCAGACCCTGCTGCAGTGCAATGACGGTGTGGCCAAGTATGTCGGCAGTAATTCCGCACGGGTTTTTTTGCAGTATGAAGGCATGAATCCCAGCGGTTCTTTTAAGGATAATGGTATGGCGGGCGCGTTTTCGCATGCCCGTATGGTGGGGGCAGAACATGTCGTTTGTGCCTCCACGGGCAATACCTCCGCGTCAATGGCCGTGTATGCCCATTCCTGCGGGATGGATTGTTCGGTTTTCATTGGATCCGGCCGGATTGCCTACGGTAAACTGAGTCAGGCGCTGGATTTTGGCGCCCGGACGGTCCAGATTCGCGGGGATTTTGATGACTGTATGCGTCAGGTGAAAGATGTGGCGCGGGATTTAAAACTTTACCTGATGAACTCATTGAATCCATTCCGTCTGGAAGGTCAGAAAACCATTATGTACCGCGTGCTGGAAGGTTTGAACTGGGAAGTGCCGGACTGGATTGTGGTTCCCGGCGGCAATCTGGGCAATAGCAGTTCTTTTGGCAAGGCATTTATGGAACTGAAAGAGTTGGGTCTGGTCAATCGCGTACCGCGTCTGGCAGTAATTAATGCCAGCGGGGCCAATACCCTGTTTGATCTCTATGAAAATAGAAAAATTCGATACAATCAAGGTCGTGTTGACAAAACCTCGATAGACGCTTATTTTGCCGATCTGGATGCCCGGGGCTATCGACCTGATACGATTGCCACGGCGATTGAGATATCCCGCCCGGTCAATCTGAAAAAATGTCTGCGGGCATTAGAGGTATGCAATGGCGTGGTGCGTGAGGTTTCCGATGAAGAGATTCTCCATGCCAAAGCGGTAGTGGGGCGTTGGGGCCTGGGATGTGAACCGGCCTCGGGCGCGTCGGTTGCCGGATTGAAACTGTTGCGGCAACAGGGGATTATCGGCCCGGATGAACGGGTGGTCTGTATTCTGACCGGCCATCAGTTGAAAGATCCCGGTGCGACGGTAAACTACCATATTGAAAAAGGAACTGAATTTTCCAATAAACCGGTCGAGGTCGATAACGATCTGGCCGCCATTATTAAAGTGTTAACCCAAAAATAACCGAGAGCAAATCATGATAAAATTAGCCATAAATGGTGCGGGTGGCCGAATGGGCCGCAAACTCATGGCCTTTGCCAAAGAGTCGGGTAACTTCGAACTGGTTGCCGCGCTGGATTGTGCTGAGGGCGGCCTGCTGGGACAGGATGCCGGCGTACTTGCCGGAATCGGTCCTTCTGGAGTTGCCTTGACCGATACGATTACCGGATCGAAGCCGGAAGTCATGATTGATTTTTCCCTGCCTGCCGGAACCCGCAAATGGATTCCGTATTGTGCTGACAATCAGATCCCTGTGGTAATCGGAACGACCGGACTGGATGACGCCGATATCGAGATGCTGAAAAAGGCGGCGGAAAAGATTCCGGTTCTGCTGGGCGCCAATATGAGTTTAGGAGTTAATCTGCTGTTCAAACTTGTGGGCCAGGTCGCCCGCAGTCTGGGTCCGGATTACGATATCGAGATTGTCGAAGCCCACCACCGGTTTAAAAAGGATGCCCCCAGCGGCACCTCGCTGGAACTGGGCCGCCAGATCGCCGCCGCGACTGATCGTCCCTGGCCGGGGTGTCTGGATCATGGCCGGGAAGGCCGGGACGCCCTGCGTCAATCCGGTCAGATCGGCATGCACGCCGTGCGGGCCGGCGATATCGTCGGGGAACATACCGTCCTTTATTCGGCCCTGGGAGAAACCGTGGAAATTCGACATCGCGCCCATTCCCGCGACACTTTTACCCGGGGCGCCCTCCGCGCCGCCCAGTGGCTGGCCGGAAAACAACCGGGATATTATAACATGGCGGATGTGCTGGGATTATAACTGAATCGTTAGCAGTGCCCTGGCCGTCAAGGTTGATTGCCGGCCGATTCGATTGAAGCCGGAGGAATGGAGACGTCTGCTAAAATATCGTTGAGATTGCTGATATTGATTTGAGCCGATTGCGATTTTTCAATCCATAAACGGCGTGCGTTTTCATCCAGTAACTGTTTATTGATCAGGTAGTTATGGATAATACGCGCCACGAGGGCATTGCCTTGACTCGAGTAATGCCCCTGTTTTTGAAACAGACCGTCAATGTCCTGATCGGCCATGGATTGCATCTCGTCGGCCAGGTTGATGAATAAAATGCCCCGGGATTCGAAATCTTTGAAAAACGCGGCGTATCTGGACCGGTACCTGGGGCTTTGAAAAACCGGTTTGCTGGCGATCATAACCACCACCGCCAAGGCGTTATCCTGATGGACCTGTGTGAAAAATTGCTGAAAGAGACTGAGTGTCAATTGCCAGGGTTGTGATGTGGATCGGTAAATATAGTCATCGCCAAATTCCTGTTTAAGGGTTTTACCCAGTTTGACCAGTGAGGAAGCATCCAGCCAGGTATGTTCACTACGCCAGTGATAATGATAATCATTTTTTTCTAACTCAACCAGAAAAGGGGTGGGATTGTCCAAAAAGGCGATTAATTTCTCCCGGCTGTCCAGGACATTCCTGACGTAGCGCAACTGATGATCTTCCAGAGTAAAAACTGGCTTGGAAAAGGGCATGTTGGTGTCAGAGTAATAAAAGGGCCGGAATGTATTGATGTTTCTGTTGATATTCTCGGTCATATACCCGATCAACACGATGTCACTCTTGATAAGTTTTCTCAATGAATAGTATTTTAACAGGGCCTGATCCAGTCCATAACCGCCGCATCCGGCATTGACAACTTCCAGGGAGGTGTCCAGTTGTTGCAGTTGCTGCTGCCAGGTATTCAAGTCATCTACCTCATCGCAATGGGTGAATGAATCACCAAACGTCGAAATGCGAATCTTACCGGGTTCCGGTTGTAAGGGATACTCCCGATTGGCGCGAATTCCGATCGAATTGGCATGGTAATCGTAAGCCGGTTCGCCATTGTCATCGGCGTCGAAACGGATCTGGCCCATGGGCTTGATGGACCAGCCAAGATAGGGATCGTAACGGTAATAGCTGGAATCGTCCGCCAGCGCCTTTTGAATATATGTCCGGGTTATTTCGGATATACTGTTCTTTAAAACCGGTTTGAAATGGATATGCTTGTATTCACTGAAAACATATAAAGCGGCCATGGAAAACAGTTCGAACAGCCCCAGGATAAGGAACAGCAGGATGATCGAAAAAAACAGTTTTTTATGCCTGACAAAAAAAGACCGGGTCTTTTGCGGGCGTATCAGCATCAATCCTGACAAAGCTGTCATGAATTGAAACAGGAGAATGATTGCTTTCCGGCTGGTCTCCAAATCGTCTCCGCAATAGCTGGCAAAAACGATTCTGACCGTATACGGATTAACGATAACCGCCAGTACGAGACATATTGTTGCCCAGATCCGTGTCGTCATAAAGTTCTCTAAAATGAAGCAATAAAAAAAAACCGGCGATAAATCTACCGCCGGTTTTTTGTTGTTAAAAAGTCAGTTCAGTAATTACTGACCCAGGAACGAATCGTTCATATCAGCAGAAGTTCTGCCGCGATACATATCGGCCTGACCGGCAACGGCCCAGAATCCGACCATCTTCGGATAGGTGTTGGCAGCATCCCAGGAAGAGTAGATGTTGTCTTCGCCAATACCGACGATGGGTTTTTCTTCTTTCTTCACGTGCGAGTCAGCATAACCAACCTGCTGGCATTCGGTGTTGTGACTGTTGGTGTTACCATGACGGATATTGCCGCCTTCATTGTCGGTCCAGGAACCAACGCTGGGCAGATCCGTGTTGGGCCACCAGCGGGGGGTATTACCGGCATCAGGATCATATGCGCCGGTGGTGGTATCAAACGCGGGGTTGGCATCGGCCAATACGGCCAGGGCCGAGGAAGAAGAGTCATCCAGAGAACGATACCATGGGTCATTGTAAGAATAACTCAGATAGTCCTGGTTTTTGAAATCCCACAGGTCGGTCCAGTTTTCAACGACTTCACCGGCCGGGCCAGCAACTTGCAGACGGATGGCATCTTCCATGTTCATCGGTTTGTCATTGGAACTGGGACAAACGAACATCTTGGGCACCAGGTCGGTGTACTTGATCAGCAGGTACAAGCTGCCGCTCACGGTACCGCGACTGTGTGCGCCCCAACTACCCCATGACAGGTTGGCATAACCAGGGCTGTAGGGCTCGTTGTTAACCGATGCATCTTGGCTGACTGCCTGATTCACAAAGTTACCAAAGAAATGGTTGGCAAGCACATTACCTTTGGCCTGCGGGAACGCGCCACGGTTGTCATTGGCATACAGAACCATGGATTTCAGAATACCGTTCACCTGACTGGCGCACTGTACACGCTTGGCCAGCTCGCGAGCGCGACCCAATGCGGGCATCAGAATAGATACCAGCAGGGCGATGATGCCGATAACAACCAGCAGCTCGATAAGAGTAAAACCTTTTCTGTGTCTCATGATAAGACCTCCAAAAAAATAATGGAACAATTTTACCCTGGCGAGCGAATATAAGTAGGAATTGTATAATTGCATAAATCTCTAACACAGAGACTTTCGCCAGAGCGATCGAACTTTAAGGAATGATGATAATAGCAGGTTTTCTACTATATTATACCACCATGTTTGCGAAAAAACAACATGGCTTAATAATCATCGGGTCCAAATTAAACGATACACCCTTTATAGTCAAGGCTAAATGACGTTTTTTCACGTTTTTTCTAGTAAATTAGCCTGCATAAGATATAACCTGTTTTATTAAGGAATAAATTATTTTGTGATAATAAAACTAAAGCGTATGTTATATAATGTCAGTTATCACTCGACAGAAATGTATGGAAACATAGGTTAGAGTTTTTTGTTGTTACTATCGTTCTGTCTGTAACGTAACTATATATTTAACAATATTATACGGATTATTCTTTTTTGATGGAAAATACCAGTCTGATTATTAAGCCGGGTGGAAATCGCTTTTTTGATTTTAAAGAGCTCTGGCATTTCCGTGATCTGATGTATTTTTTGACACTGCGTGATATTCAGATACGATATAAACAGACACTTTTTGGATTTTTATGGTTTGTTTTGGTCCCGGTCATCCAGATGCTGGTATTTGGTGCGATTTTTGGCAAAATAGGTAAACTGTCGCCGGCGGGTACCAATCCGTTTGCTTTTTATATCGTTGGTTTGGTGCCATGGCAGTTATTTGCCAATTGTATGGTCACCTCAACCAGTTCTCTGGTAGTGAACGCCGGGATGCTGACCAAAGTTTATTTTCCCCGGATTATTCTGCCATTGAGCAGCAGTATGTCCAAATTGGTCGATTATCTGATCTCCCTGCTGGTGATGTTTGTGATATTAATGGGTTTGAAACTTTACCCGCAAAAATGGGAATTGGTTCTTTTATTACCCACCATATATCTGTTAATTTTTGTTAACGCAATGGGGATTGGGATGTTTTTTGCTTCTCTCAATGTAAAATACCGTGATATCAGTGTGGTAGTACCTTTTATCGTACAAATCTGGATGTTCTTATCGGTCATAGCGCCTTCCAGCAAAATCCCGGAAAACCTGCGGATTCTGTATCATCTCAATCCCATGGCCGGCCTGATCGAATTGCACCGCTGGTGTTTTCTGAGCCCCTACACAACCGAATGGCAGACGATACCATGGCAAGGGTTTCTACTGGGCTTACCGTTTACGGTAGTTGCTTTAAGCCTGGGATTATGGTATTTTAACAGGACCGAACAGGTGTTTGCCGATATCGTTTGAAAATCGTTACCTGTTGATCATGAGATATTGTCGAGAAGTATGCAAAGTCCGATAGTCATAAAAATAGAAAATCTGGGAAAGCAATACCGGTTGGGTGAGATGGCCAACCTGACCCGGAACTTCCGCGAGGTCGTCAGTGATCTTCCAAAAAAGCTTTTACGCAGGGCTACTGCCTGCGCCGCGAATCCGGACCAGGACGCCTTTGAAAGCCAATCGCTCTGGGCCCTGAAAGAGATCAATCTGGAAATCCGCTCCGGCGAAGTGGTTGGCATTATTGGCGCCAACGGCGCCGGTAAGTCCACCCTGTTAAAAATTCTGTCCCGGATCACCACCCCGACCGAAGGCCAGGTGCGGATTCAGGGGCGGGTGAGTTCCCTGCTGGAGGTTGGAACCGGGATGCATCCCGAATTGACCGGCCGGGAAAATATCTTTCTCAATGGCGTCATTCTCGGGATGCGCAAGAAAGAAATCGAGAAAAAACTCGATGATATCATCGCCTTTTCCGGGATCGAAAAATTTCTGGATACGCCAGTCAAACGTTATTCCAGCGGCATGAAAGTCCGTCTGGCTTTCGCCGTGGCGGCGCATCTCGAACCGGAAATTATTATTATCGATGAAGTGCTGGCGGTCGGCGATATCCAGTTTCAGGCTAAATGCCTGGGAAAAATGGAAGATGTTGTCAAAGGAGGGCGAACCGTATTGTTTGTCAGCCACAATATCGCTGCCATCAAAAATCTGTGCCAGCATTGTGTCTGGCTGGAAAAGGGCCGGGTGAAAGAAATGGGATTAACCGGCGATATCGTGCCGAATTACCTTTCCAGTATGATCGAAAAATCGCGGCAGGGCGAAGTCTTTCTGGGTGATCGTAAAGAGATTGTCGAGCGTCCGCCGGTTGTTTTTGTGCGTCAGGCGGCGATCCGGGATGCCGAAGGCCGGAATTGCGGCTTTTTTAAAGGGGGGGACGACATTGTCTTTGATGTCGAAATTCAGGCTTCTCAATCCATCGTCTGTATGGTTGCCATTTCAATCCGAGATCTTTACGATTCACGCATTGTGCATATGGTCAGTACCGATGACAATCAGGTGATGCACCTGAAAGCAGGCGTCAATCGAATCCGGGTGAAACTGGCCAACAACCGGTTCAATAATGGGAAATATTATGCCTCGGTCTGGGTGGGTAATAATGAAAAGAATCCGGCGTATGATTTTGTCAAAAATTGCCTGGAATTCATGGTGGATAATTCCAACCTGGGTATTTATATCTCCAAAGGATTATTCCGGGTCGATACGCAATGGCAACTGAATGCCGGTTCGGGAACCTGAGGAATCGTTATTTTAATCCGGATCAGTGGGACCGCCCGCTATCCGGGTGAATTGTTTTATTCTCTGGATTTCTAAATTTGGTTTATAAATGATGAAGAACTGGTATCAAACCTGGAAAACTGAATGGGAGTATCGAAAGCGATTCAGCCGGCCGCGCGACTCTTTTTATGAACTGGCGGTGGATTATCTGCCAAAGGATCCTCAGGCGGTTATTCTGGATATCGGTTCGGGTGATGGCAGTTTTCTGGATCACTTGAAGTTAAGGGATAAGTACACCCGGCTTTATCCCCTGGAAGGTAATCCCGTTGCGGTGGAGGCGTTAAAAACACGCTATCCTGAAACGGTCCATTATATCGCGCCGGAACCTTTGCCCTTCGATGATCACAGCGTCTCAATGGTTCATTGCAGCCATTTAATTGAACATCTGAAATATCCGGATTTAATCCGGTTATTAAAGGAGATCGACCGGGTGCTGGATCAGGATGGCATTTTGATGGTGAGTACTCCCATTCTGTGGGATGGCTTTTACGATAATATGGATCATATCAAGCCGTATAATCCAACGGTTATCATCAATTGTCTCTGCCAGGAAATGGCCAATCCCAGTTTTGATCCTATTTCGGAACGGTTTCGCGTCGAAAAACTGGTTTTTCGTTACGGTAAATACCATAATGAACCTTTCAGAACCTCTGAGGTAAAAATGGTGGATTTCCTGCTTCACGTATCGCGCCGTATCGATAAATGGCTGAAAATTAAATGGACAATTCACAATGCCTATACCCTGATTTTGAGGAAATCCTGACGATTGCCTGGTTTTCAGTTCGACCGGGGATTTGAGTAGGCTGGGTGGCGTTTTATCCAGAACTTGAACCCAATCCTTAAGGAATCAGACCGACCAGTTTTATGTAGTACCGTGTATTGATATGTCAGTTTTGAATTCAAATTCCATTCAGGTGAGTGTGGTGATTCCGGTTTATAACGCCGGGCGCACGATCGGTTCGGCTATTGAAAGCGTATTGAATCAGACCGCGCCGCCGCTGGAAATTATTGCCGTGAACGATGGTTCCACGGACGATTCGGAAGCGGTCATCCGGCGTTATGGAGCCCGGGTACGGTATCATTACCAGGAAAACGCCGGTGGCAGCGCCGCCCGGAATACCGGGATCAAACTGGCTCGCGGTAACTGGATTGCGTTTCTGGATGCCGACGATCTCTGGTTGCCGGATAAACTGGCCTGTCAGATTCAATCCCTTCAGCGATATCCCGATCTCAAATGGATCTGTACCAATTACACGATCCAGTATTCCAGGGATAATCACCAGCGGTCTTTCAAGGAGGAACTGGCCGGCCGTTACGCGCTGGAATCGGGAAAAGTCGCTGATTTTTTCCAGGCCTATAGCGCGGGAATCTACCCGCTGACCACCTCCCTGATGGTTAAACGCAATATTTTTTATGAAACCGGATTGTTCCGTCACGGCCAGAAATGGGCTCACGATACCGATCTGTTTTTAAGAATTGCCTATCGTTATCCTGAGATTGGCTATCTGGACCGGCCCCTGGCAATTTATCGCCATCTGACAACGGGGGGGATTACCCGGGTTTATCGTTTCGACCTGAAAAAACGCCATGTTCTGATTCGCCGGCATCGCCGACTCTCGCAGGCATTTGACAAGCACAAAGAATTTGAAGGATTTATCCGGAAAAAAATCCGTCAATTCATGTATATCATGTATGTGCATCGCTTCTATCGCGGGGTGGGTTCGTTACTGTCCAGTTATCCGGAAGCGACCAGTATGATGCAAAAGGCACTGATGTTGATTTTGATCCTGTTTCCGTTCGATGCGGTCTTAACCGGTATCGATATCAGCTTTGTAAGACGCAAGCGGTCAGTTACTAAGGCGGTGGAATGGCTGTTCCGAAGAATGATGAAGATATAAGGAAGAGCAGGGGAGATTCGATATCGCTCTTCCGGTGGATGTGTACTAATGAAATTAGGCTTTATCTGTGATACAATTGGAGAGGTGTCCGAAGTCTGGATGTGGCGGCAGTTGCTGGCTTTTCGTCAACTCAGTCCGTCTCTGCTGACCTGGTCCTGCAAAAACCGGCAGCTATACCCTCTGGACGGGATACCCACCCAGCTTATCGATATGAACCAACTGCCCGATCGAACGCGCTGGCAGAGAAAGATCGATGAATGGCAGATTAAAAGAACGCGTAATCCCTGGGGATATCGTGGTGATCATCGTGCTATCCGGCGCTATCTGAAACAAACCCGGCCGCAGGTGATCCTGTGTCAGTATGGTCCGATCGGATTAAGGATTTTACCGGCCGCCCGGAGCCTGAAGATCCCGATAGCGGTCTATTTCCTGGGGCATGATGTCGATCGGATGCCCGGGGAAGACCCCCGGTATCAGGACGCCTTACGGCACAATCTGAAATATTTCCAGGCTGTTATTCATACCGGTATGCATCATCGCGCCATTCTGCGGGACCTGGGCGCGCAGGAACAAGGCCTTCATTGCCTGCCGCATGGCGTTAATATCCAGGAATTCTGCCCGGTGGCTGACAAACCTCAAACCGACGCCATCCGGTTTGTCACCTTGTCGCGTCTGATTCCCATCAAAGGATTGGATTATACCCTGAAAGCCTTTGCGTTGATGATGCAGAAAGCGGATGTCTCCGCTCAACTGACCCTGATTGGGGAAGGACCGGAACTGGATAACCTGCGACAACTGGCCCATCAGCTCCAAATCGCAGACCGGATTATTTTTACCGGGATGCTTCCCCATCCGGAGATGAAGAAAACATTGCAATATGCGGATGTTTTCCTGCAGCATTCGACGGTCCGCGAAGGGTCGCCGGTGTCCATCGCGGAAGCATGCGCCTGTGGCTTGCCCGTGGTATCCACCCATTGCGGAGGGATCCCGGATCTGATCGATCATGGCCGCACCGGTTTTCTGGTGGAACAAACCGATAGTGTGGCGATGGCAGATAGTATGGCACAGCTGGCGCGGGATGCCGATCTGAGACAGCAGTTTGGGCTGGCCGCCCGGTTAAAAATCGAGCAGGACTTTAATGCCGAAAAACAGATGATCAAATTGGAAACCGTTTTACTGCAGATAGCCGATAAGACCAAGAGTTCCTGACAAAATGATTTTTGTGGTGAGACCGAGCGAAAAAGTGGTCAGCAAGGTCGAAGATCCGCCTCAGGTGGGCCGCAGGGATCAAACACCCGCAGGCAACCCTCATATGGGTTGTCGAGGATGTTGGGTCCCGAGAACGCCGCGGACCACTTTTGCAGCCGGCCGTAGTAGAAAACTCATTTTGTTAGGGGCTCCAACTGAAGGAGTTGACTTCCGTTGTTTTAACTAGTAACTGAATGTCTCCAAATGATGAATAAAAATGACAAAACTGGAATCAGTGTCATCGTGCCGGTTCACAACGGAGAAAAAACGATCGCCCGTTGTCTCGATAGTATTTTGAACCAGACCTTGCTTCCTGATGAAGTGATTGTCGTCGATGATGGCTCGACGGATCAAACCCGGTCCATCGTCGAAAGTTATGGCGGCAGGGTGCGTTATCTTTATCAATCCAACCGTGGCGCCGCCGCCGCCCGCAATACCGGAACCTGTGCCGCCCGTTATGAATGGATTGCCTATCAGGATGCCGACGATGTCTGGAAGCCGGACAAACTGGCATGCCAGATGGCCTTATTACGAAAATATCCGGAGCTGGACTGGGTGTCGAGCGCCCTGGAACGTCAGGATGGGTCACTGGATCTGGATCCCCGGATTGCCGCGGCTTTGCTGAATGGCAAAGACTATTTTGACAGTGTATTTCAAGCCTTGTATTTCCGGGCCTGGGCCTATACCATTGTCCTGATCGTGCGTCGTTCGTTATTATTGCGGACCGGCTTGTTTCGCGTTACTCAGAAGTGTAATCATGATCTGGACCTCTATCTACGGCTGGCCTATCTGGCCCCGCGAATCGGCTATATCAACCGGCCGCTGGCAGTCTATCATTTTCACCAGGCCAATATCTCCTCCCAGCCGATTGCCGGCCGGCTTCCTCATATGACATCGATGTACCGCAGACACCTCTGGATGGCGCGGCGGTATCCTGAACATGCCGAGTTTATTCGTCAGTTTTTCACGATGTTGATCGGGCATAATCTCTGTGAGTGTATCCGATTATCCCGGTGGGATTGGGTGCGTCGGCTTCATGCCCGGTTTGGTCACTTGCTTTCTTTCAAAGTAAAATGCCTGTTAAGCCTGCTGGCGATCTTTCCATTCCTGATCAACCTGAGAATCCAGTTTACGCTGGGTAAAAAGCGGTTGTGGCAAATGGGTGACTGGATAAATAAAATCATCTTGAGTGATGAGCGGAAAAAACGTGAAGCGTTTGCAGAAAAAGGGGGGCAGTCGCTTGAATAAGTATCCCAGGGTCAGCATTATTATCCCTGCCTATAATATCGAGGCCTATGTGGGTAACGCGATCGAAAGCGCGTTGGCCCAGACCTGGCCCGATACGGAAATTATTGTGGTGGATGATGGCTCAACGGATGAAACCGCCCGGATTATTCAAAACTACGACCCGGACCGGGTGCGATATCTCTATCAGGAAAATCGCGGTTTGCCCGGCGCCCGCAATACTGGTATTCGGGCTTCCAGCGGTCAGTGGATCGCGCTGCTGGATGGTGATGATGAGTGGTTTCCCGAGCGGCTGGAAAAACAACTGACCAGCCTGCTGGCTCATCCGGATCTGGTCTGGGGCAGTTGTAATCACGAAATGCTGAATGTGGCGACCGGCGACCGAAGCCTGATGAAACCGGTAGACTATTGCCGGGCGATTACCCGCGGCCAGGACTGGTTCGAATCGTTTTTTCTGGCCAACCTATCCTATATCTGGTGGCCGCCCAGCACCATGATGATTGCCCGCCAGGTTTTCGATCAGGTTGGACTCTTTCGGGAAGGCCTGCGTTTTGCCGAAGATATCGAGATGTGGTGGCGGATTGCCTATCGCTGGCCCCAGTTTGGATTTGTTTGTGAACCACTGGTCCTGTACCATCAATTCCGCCCCGACAGCCTGACCGTGGCGACTCAGGATGATGAAAAAGTGCGGGTGATGTGCGAACTGTTTGATGAACATCTGGAACTGGCCGGCCGGCATGGCTGTTATGATGGGGTCCGGGGATTTGTAGATCGAAATATCCGGCGGTTTGTCAGTCAATATTATCAGGCGGGTGAACTGGCTAAAATGCGGCAGCTTTTAAAACGCTATCGCCGCCTGTTACCCGGGTCGTATCGCTGGGCCATGGCGGTTTTTACCCGTCTGATCGCGCCCGGCTCATCGCAAAGCCGGAAATGGCTGGAAAAAATCCAAAGTTTCAATAAGATGAGAGGTTATGAAGTCCCAAAGTGATCATCTCCCTGTCAGCGTTGTCGTGCCTGCCTGGAATGTTCAGGATTATCTTGGCCGGGCGCTGGATAGCATCTTGAGTCAAACGATGGCGGTCGATGAAATCATTATTGTAGATGATGGCTCGACCGACCGAACCGTTGATATCGCAAAAGGTTATGGCGATCAGGTTCGGTATCTTTACCAGGAAAACAGCGGTGTCAGCGCTGCCCGCAATGCCGGGGTCGAAGCGGCCACTGGAACATGGATCGCTTTTCTGGATGCCGATGATAGCTGGTTGCCGGAAAAAATAGCGGCCCAGCTGAATTTCCTTAAAGAACAACCTGATCTCAACTGGATTTCCTGTGCTTATGTACTGCCCGGCCATCCGGCCGGATCCGAATCGCCCCGTGATGGCAAAATTCTAACTTTTTACCAATTGGATGATCAGGGTGTGGTAGTGTTGCCCAGTTGCCTGCTGATTCGTAAAGATCTGTTTTATCAGGTGGGGGGGTTTCGGGTCGGCCGCCACTTTGGCGAAGATACCGATCTGTGGCTGCGGATCGCCCGAACCGATCCCCGGATCGGATACCTATCGGCGCCCCTGGTGCATTATGATTTTGGCCGTTCCGGCAGCGCCAACGATATCATGCAGTTCAGCGACCGGATCCATACGATTTGTCAGATGCTGGATGAACACTTGCAAGACTCGCAAGATCAGCCCTGGCGGTCGGATATCATCCATTTTACCTTAAGGCGGATTGGCAGTTATATCAAAGAATTGTGCCGGTCCAATCAGGAGGATCGGGGTTGGGAATTGTATCGTCGGTATCGAGGCTATCTATCGTTACGGGAAAAAATCGAATATTTCAGCCGGATTCGCCTGCCCGGAATGAACCGCTTCTTTAACTGGTATCATGGTGGTAAGATGCGGATCAATTCACCGGCTTCCGGTTGAGATATTGATAAAGCAGCTGTAACGCCATATTCACACTCCGTATTCGGATCCGTTCCCGGTCTCCGATAAAATGAAAACAGTATGCCTGGGTTTCCTGCGGCGAGGCCAGACCGATCCACACCGTTCCCACGGGTTTGTCTTCGCTGCCGCCTCCCGGTCCGGCGATACCGCTGATGGCCAGCGCCAGATCAGCGCCGGATTTTAAACGGGCATTGGCCGCCAGTTGTAAAACCACCGGTTCACTGACAGCCCCATGCTGGTCCAGGTCATCCGGGTTAACCCCCAGCAGGTTCATTTTCAGTGTGTTGCTGTAACAGATCCATCCGCCATGAAAAACATCGCTGCTGCCCGGCGCCTGGGTAAGGGTTTGTCCCAGGAAGCCCCCAGTGCAGCTTTCCGCCACAGTCAGGGTCAGGTTACGGGAGCGCATAGTGTCGATGACCACTTCTTGCATGGTCTGCTGATCGAAGCCAAAGACATACGTGCCGATCCGCTGAAGGATATCGGCTTCAATCGGTTGAATCAGTTGACGGGCCGCCTCTTCGCTGTTAGCCCGTGCGTTGATCCGGACGGTGACGACACCTTCTTTAGCGGTCGTATTGACGGTCGGATTGGCCCCGCGTCGCATCAGATCTTTCAGCGCGGCGCCTATATTCGATTCGCCCTCGCCGCAGGTATGGAGCAGACGGGTAACCAGCATATCAGGCCGGCCCTGTCGGTTCATCCAGTCAGTCAGGTCCGGCTGGATGGCATGTTCGAACATCTCTTTCATTTCCGCGGGAACCCCCGGCATGAAATACAGCCGGCAATCCTGCCATTGGGCCTGCAATCCCGGCGCGGTCCCGTTACGGTTAGCGATAATACTGGCTTTAGCAGGTATCAAACCCTGGACTTGATTGGCCTGGGTCATGGGCCGTCCGATCCGCTGGAATACGGCTGCGATCTGACGGAGCGCTTCCGGATCTGGTTTCAATTCACAGCCTAAAAGTTCCGCCAGCGCGAAGCGGGTCAGGTCATCTTCCGTGGGGCCCAGACCACCCGTGGCGATGACGACTTGCGAAGAGGCACAGCAACGCCGCAAGGTGTCAACCAGATCCGCCAGATGATCGCCCAGGGTAATATGTTCGGTGATGTCAAAACCCATCGCGGTCAGATGGCCGGCCAGCCAGGCCGAATTGGTATCGATGGATTGGCCGAGTATGAGTTCATCGCCTATGCCGATGATGGTTGCTTTCATAAATGACTATCCCTGTGATTGGCAAAAGGGGGGCTTATTTAACGGCTTCCACGGAAAACGTTTCCAGATCGTTAAAATCATCACCGATAATGGTGCCATGTTTTTCCAGGCTCTTTAAATTCGGGTCATCACTTTGCCCAGCTCGTAAAATCTGGATGTCTTTGAAACCAATTTGTTCCAAGACCTGACACAAAACCTGGGGAGCGTAAATAAATCGATGGCCCCAGTCCCGGAAAAAGTTATTGACGACATACACATCTTCCGGCTGATGAACGCCCGGCCATTTCTCCGCGCACCATTGAATATACCGTTCCTGCAGCTCGCTTTTATCCGGTTGACATAACGCAATCAAAAAGTTGAAATTTGGCGTCGTTACTCTCAACCGGCCGCCCGGCCGTAACACCCGGTACGCCTCCCGCAGCATATGAGAACCGTCGGTATAGTCCAGATGTTCGATCAGATGTTCGGAAAACACATAATGAAAGCGATTGTCCGGCAACGGAAACGGCTGGGTGCAATCCAGAAATGCCACCGATTCTTCCCGGTCATCATAATCGGTATTCAGCCAGCCGGTCATCAGATTCGGGCCGCAGCCCAGTTGCAGCCGGGCTTCATCATGTCCGGCCAGATAGGCTTCAATCAATCTGGCGGCCTTACGATCTTGCGCCTGGACGGCCTGTTGCTTTTTAAGGTTGCCATACCAGTTCAGCAATCCCGATGGAGTACACCATTTTAGATATCGAACGATCATAACTGAAATTGATTCCTGACTGCTATCAGACATTAAACCGGAAATTAATGATATCGCCATCCTTTACCGGGTAGGTTTTGCCCTCCAGGCGTACTTTGCCGGCCGCTTTGGCGCCTTTCATATCACCGCAGGCCATCAGATCCTCATAGCTGACCGTCTCCGCACGGATAAAGCCGCGTTGGATATCGCTGTGGATGGCGCCGGCCGCCTCAACCGCCGGGCAATCGTAAGGAATCGTCCAGGCACGCACTTCATCTTCGCCGGCGGTCAGAAACGAAATCAGCTTACAATCGGTATAGCAATGATTAATCAACTTATCCCGGGCGATTTCACTAATTCCCAGGTCGTCCAGAAACGCGCCGCGATCCGCCTCGTCCAGCGAAGCCAGTTCCGCTTCGATCTCCGCCGCCAGCGGGATCATGGGAATATTGCCGGGGATCTCCACTGCCGGCGCTTCCTGCAAATGATCTTCGCCGATATTCAATACGATACAAAGCGGTTTCATGGTCAGAAATCCGAAACTCTTGACGATTTTTTCTTCATCGGCGTTTTCGATCACACCGGCCAGCGGCTCCAGCTTCTCCAGCTTCTCATTACAGCGCATCATGAGTTCCAGTTCGCGCTTTTCCTTATCCTGGGTTTTGGAGGGCTTGCGGACCGATTTTTCCAGTTTTTCGATGCGATTGGCAACCGATTCCATATCCGCCATCAACATTTCCGATTGCAGTTCGTCAAGATCGCCCGCCGGGTCGATCCGGTTTTTATACGCCATGACAGAATCATTGGCAAATGCCCGCACCACGGCCACCAGCATGTCCGCCTGACGCGCCTGGGCGATGGTGCGGCGCGACTCCTGTTTGCCGCCTTCACTGGTAAAGTCCAGGCCCGGCAGATCCAGAAATTCGATGGTCGCGTGGGTCGTCTTCTTGGGTTTATACATCTCGGTCAGTTTATCCAGGCGCGGATCCGGCACCTTGACAATGGTTTTTTCGATGTGCCCCGGTGTCGCCGCCGCCACCGGATCGGGATGGTGTCCGGTCAGCGCTGTAAACAGTGTTGTTTTACCGGATTGGGACAATCCGAACAATGCTACCTGCATATATCGTTACTCCAAATGGGTGTTAGTTTTATGGCTTGAATCAAATCCATTAGCCCCGTTGTTGTGCTTCCCGGAATTAAGGAAACGCTCTCATCATTCATCTTAATGATTGGGCTATTCATATCTCAGAAAGCGGCTTGACTATTTTTCCAGCCGTTCGATCTCTGCCTGGCACATTGCGATCTGATTGGAATCGGACAGTTTTTCCACTGCCTGCTTCAGGTATTTCAAACCGTCAGCTTTGTTCTTCAGGTACCGGCTGTATATCCACCCCAGCATCAAATGGATTTGCTCCATTCTCGGATAGGATGGATACGCTCCAACAAACAGCTCGTAAGCGCGCGCCGCGTTGGAGTAATCTTCATTCTGGGCCAGTTTGTTGGCAATATCCAGTTGCTGCTGCATCGGCATGGTCTGTTGATCATCCAGAGTCAATAATTCCAGATACAATCGGGCCGCCGATTCCAGGTCGGTTTGTGTCAGCGATTCCGATATCGCCGCCCTGCGTTGCTGCAACTCATCTTCGGTTAACTCGGCTGAACCATCTCTGATCCTGGCTTTGACCTTCTTCCGGACACCAAACGTGCCCCGGAATGGGTCGTATCCACTGCTCACGACGTTATTGAACTCCTTCTTGCGTTTCCATCGTTTCACCAGCGCCCATAGATCATAATGACTATGCGGCAGGAGTTTGAAGATTAGTAACGCCAGAGGAATGGTGATGCCATATAAATATCCCGCCAGATGCGCGCTATAGGCAATATTTGAGCTTTCCGCGCTGAAATGCGGCAGGACATTATCGAAAATAATCAGCTTAAACAAAATGAAATAGACCGCCGGCACCTCAATGGTTCCGATAAACAGCAGTACGTACAGTACATTAATATAGGTCTTGGGAAACAGCACCATATAGGCCCCGGTAACCGTGGCCACCGCCCCCGAAGCGCCCAGCACCGGACTGTCACTGACCAGTGAATGGCCCAGACCACTGAATACCGCGCCGCCCAGGTACAACAGCAGATATCCCAGGTGTCCCAGTCTGTCATTCACATTATTGCCAAAAATATACAAAAACAGCATATTGCCAATGATGTGCATCCAGCCCGCGTGCAGAAAGGCA
Organism: Sedimentisphaerales bacterium; assembly: GCA_963663965.2. Classification (GTDB taxonomy): domain Bacteria; phylum Planctomycetota; class Phycisphaerae; order Sedimentisphaerales; family SM23-30. The sequence goes on along the minus strand of CAXXFK010000027.1, from coordinate 29,901 downwards.
TAGGTGATATACTGATGCAGCATGGGAGCGCCCGGATTCAATTCAAACGGCAAAACCGAATTTCTGACTGATGACAAGTGGCCCATCGAGTCAAGATGTGGATGGTACGTAATGAAAAAGATCGCGAAATTCGCGAATATCAAGAAATAGTTGGCGGTAGGGCTCTTACGTAGCGGGTTGTCGGTGCCTATCGGAATAAACATGCCGGCAAAACTCTTTCTGTTAAATGTAAATGTCTGTGAAATATAAAATTACAGAAGCAACAGTGCCGCAGGCCGACACCGCAAAGTAGCATTATATCTTAAGACGAATCCCAAAACAACTAATTACTGGATCTGTCGGACGATACATCAGAAATCCGTATTGCTTTTGATTCAATCAGTTAGCCCATTTAATGAAATAATTCGACATTGGATTGCGTATGGTATATTATCAAAAGCGTTCCAAGTTTCAGTATCTGGTTAAAAACAAGAACTCCAATTGGAGAGATTCGACCATGATTGATCGCAGAACATTTCTCAAATCATCGGCCGCGGCAGCTATCGGTCTGCCTGCTATTGTTCCTCAAACTGTTTTCGGCGCCAATGCCCCCAGCAACCGTATCCAATTGGCGGGTATCGGTCTGGGCGGCCAGGGGTGCAACAATATCCGCAATTTCCTTCCGCACACCGATTGCCGGGTGGTCGCTCTCTGCGATGTCGATGCCGGGCACCTTGAACAGGCCCGCGTCATGGTTCGCGATCATTATCATAGCGAAGATCTCAAGACCTGCCGTGATTTTCGCGAGATCATCGCCCGTTCCGATATCGATGCCGTTTGCATCTGTCCTCCGGACCACTGGCATGGACTGATCTCTATCGCCGCCGCCAAGGCCGGCAAGGATATCTACTGCGAAAAACCGCTGACCAACACCATCGCCGAAGCCATCGCCGTACGCGATACGGTTCAGCGTTATGGACGGGTCTTTCAAACCGGCAGCCACGAACGTTCCCGCGCCATGGCCCGCTATGCCTGCGAACTGGTTCGCAACGGCCGCATCGGCCGGCTGCGCAAAATGATTGTCAATCTGCCCACGACGGAACCTCATCATCTTGCCATTTTGAATGATCTGGGCGAATATGTATCAACGGAGCCGCCGGGCGAGTTGGACTGGAATTTCTGGCAGGGACCGACGCCGTATAAGCCATATCACCCCAAGCGCTGTCATTTTTACTGGCGCTTTATCATGGATTACGGCGGTGGCGAGATGACGGACCGCGGGGCGCACGTGATCGACCTGGGACAACTTGGCAACAATACGGACGATACCGTTCCGGTGGAATACGAGGCCTATGGAGAATTACCCGACAGCAATATGTACAACACCTATTTTAATTTCCGGTTTGAATGCACTTATGCCAACGGCGTTAAGATGATCGGAACGCATGATGAACCGCGTGGGATCAAATTTGTGGGTGACGATGGCTGGGTCTTCATCCATATCCACGGCGGTAACCTGGAAGCCAGCGATCCCCGCTTGCTGAACGAAACCATTATGCCCGGCGAAATCCACCTGGGCCGCACTCCCAGTCACCATCGCAATTTCCTCGACTGCGTCAAGTCCCGCGCCCAAACCATGGCCCCGGTGCATGTCGGTTGCCATACCGCCATTATCTGCCATTTACTCAATATATCCATGCGCTTTGGCGGCGCCCGGTTCCATTGGGATCCCAAAACCGAAACGATCACCGATCACCCCATGGCCGCCAAATACCTCACGACTCCGATGCGTGCCCCCTGGCATCTATAGGAGGGTAACTGGCAATTACCCATTGGTTAGATATTGCATTACTGGCCAACAAATCCCTGTTTGACCAGCAGCATATCCCCATCCTGGATTAATCCAATCCCCGGCGCGTAATATTTATATTCTTTCTCGAGCGGATTCAGCGCGGTCCCTTCCCGGGTTTTCAGACACTGCTCAAAGATACCCGCCGGTGTCTTGAAAGTCTCCGAAACACGGATCACCTCGGCCCGGTCCATCGCCACGCCCGGCGCCATCTCCTGATAATATTTCTGGCCTGCCGTTGCGGTTCCCGGCATGATCAGGCCGGCCCTGGCGTCTTTCTCACCTGCGCGCCACGCGCCGCCATGGCCACTCAACTGGCCATCCTGATAATCATCCACCGCCTCGCCAAAATAGAAGATATCGCCCGATTTCTCGCACATGGCAAAGTAGTTACGCGATACCTCCACCAGCTTTCCATCATTCCATTCCCGTTCCTCCACGATCCGGGTCGTCACCCCATCCACCACCTCCGTCTCATCCAGTACCGTGATCGCCAGTTTTTCATCGCCGCCTTCCAATACCAGCTGAAAGCCCGGCTCCAGAATAAAATACCGGTTCCGCCCGCTGCTCACCAGCGTTCTGTTACTCAGGTCAAAATCCTCCTGCCATTGACCCGCCGTCGAACCCGGCTCGTTCGAACTGCTGCATCCGATTGCCACGCACATCATACAACCCATGATAATCGTATAACACGCTTTCATAATGAATCCTTTCAAACGGAATCAGAATTGTACTGTTTTTCGATTTAATTACCACCAGTCAGCCAGTTTTCCACCAGCACACCCAGATCCAGCGTATCAACCTTCCCATCGCGACGTTCCGGCGCAATATCAGCGGTGGGGGAGCCACCCAGCCAGTTCGTTGCCAATACCGCCACATCTTCCAGGTCCGTTCGGCCATCCACATTCTGATCGCTGTAGCCACCCCAGCCTGCCAGCCGCGCCAGCAGCCACCAGGCCGCGTAAGCCTTCTGATTGGCGTTCAAAGGCTGGCTGTGCGCCGCACCGCACCGGTACCAGTCTCCGCCTTCAATATGACTCGCCTGCCATTCCAGCGCCCAGTTTCCCAGCTTCACACCCTCTGCCGTGTAATAATTGCAGCTGTCAGCCGGATACGCGTAAAAATTACCATCCGGATCCCAGCACTCGATATCGGCAAAGTCATACAACACCTTATGATTGGCCGCGCAATAATCCCGGATCGCCTGATTGGCCGCCTTATTCGCCGCGTCCTGATCATGATCCACATGCCCGGTCATGTAAACAAAAGTCACCCCCGAATACGCTTTCTCCAATGTGTCCATCGGGGCCAGATATTCGCTATATAACCTGCCATTGGTATATTTACTGGTCACCTGCCCGCACCACGACCACAGGATCACATTCACATCCGCGTTGACCGGATTATCCAGATACGCTACCGTCGCGTCCCGCCATTGCGGCCAGTACCCTACATCGCCGCTCATCGCATAGTCATGCAAATCCAGCGCGCCATTGTTCCCGCCATTATTCCAGGCAAAACTGTTCGATGCCAGTTCCAACCCTCGTCCGCCATTATTGGCAAACGCCACCAATCCACTCATCCCGTCTGTCACCTGCGAGCCATGTGATGTATGCCCATAAGCAATGTGCAGCTGCTCCCGCGCCAGATCGATCGCCGCCTGCGGTATCCGGTTGATATCCACACACCGGTGATCTGCCACCATCCCCTGGCCCCAGCTTAATGACACCGCCATACCAGCCAACACAACCATCGATACCTGCGCGCGTAGTAACATCATCATAAACCTCCTGTTGGATCAAATGAAAAAGTTCCGGATTTCAGCCGTCTTTTTCTATTATACCCAATAGGAATAATGGCGTTAATGAATAATTGCTGTTTTTTTGCTAACCTATCATTCCTGCATTCGATACTCGATCCGGTTTTTCCCGCTTGGCACGCCGATCATTTTCGCATCCTTGCCCGCCTCATAGTCCTGCCCATTCAGCCGATAGCGGCCCACGCCCGCCGGTATCGCCACTTCCGCCTCCATCCCCACCGGAACCTCAACGCTCAGCGCCATGGCCGCATCCTCCATCTCCCAGTCAACTCCCAACCGGCCATAAGGCGTTTCCTTAAATACCTTGACCCATGTAATTCCTTTTGCAGCTTGAGGTTGTATCAGCACCCGGCGATAGCCCGCGCCATCCGCCATCGGCCGGATCCCGCCCAGCGCCTGATAAAACCACGACCCGATCCCGTTATAACAGTTGTGAATCCGGCTTCGCGACCCGTTCCAGTGTTCCCAGGTGCTCGTCGCGCCGCTGTCCAGCATATGCAGATAGCCCGGATAGCCTTTCTGCTTCAGCATCCCATACATCCAGTCCGCTTCCCCGTTGGTCACTGCCCATTCCGTCAACACCGGTATCCCCACCAGCCCGCAGGCCAGATGCCCGTTCCATTTCTGCTGCGTATCCGCCATCAGCTTATCCCGGACACCCGCCGCCAGTTCCCCCGGCGCTACCCCGGCCAGCATCGGATACACCAGGTCAATCTGGGTTCCCGTCCCGTAGCTTTTCGACGCCGGATCGTAATACGTCTTATGAACCAGTTCCTTCAGGGTATCCGCCTGCTGACGATATCCATCGGTCTCTGCTGTTTTTCCCAGCGTCGCAGCGATCTTCGCCATGGTATCGTAACAGACCACCATAAAACAGTTGTTCACCAGATCGATGGAATCCTGCGCCTTCTGATCCACACCCGTCGGAGTCGCCCAGTCACCCAGGTACCACGTGCGGTAATCCGTATCCGGCCAGCGCTTCAGCAACCCTTCCGGCGAATAGCGTTCGGCATACCCCAGCCATTTCTGCATCGCCGGATAAAACCGTTCCAGCACACCCCTGTCCCCATAATGCTGATAGGCCCGCCACGAAGCCGTAATAATAAATCCGCACCAGTACGGCCCGCCGCCCGCTTTCCATGGATTCGGCGCCGTATGCGGCATCCCGCCATCGTCCCGCTGGCAATCGCCCCAGGCTTGCAGCCAGTTGACATACAGCGGCGCCAGGTCAAACAGGGTCTGGGCCGTCTCCGTCGAGGCGTTGCCATCGCCGCCATAGCCCAGCCGTTCGATATGCGGACAATCCACCAGATCCCCGCCCAGGCTCAGGCAGCGCAGCGTATAAAAAATCATATCATGGATCCGGTTCATCTCCGGATCGGAACATTCAAACCCCGCCGCGGCTTCATACCCGGTATGAATCAGCGAAGCCTGCATCGATTCAGCCCGGGGCGCCTCCGGCAGATGACTGATCCGGACATACCGGAAAGCCACGTAATTGAACTTGTTGCTAAACCGTTCCACACCCTCACCCGCGGCGATATAACTGTCGCACTGGTTCTGATTCACCCACTTGCCATCGCTCTCCAGATGATCGCAATATTCCAGCGTAATCTCATGCCCTTTCGTCAGCGGCCCGAACGTCATCTCAAACCATCCGCTCAGGCATTTCCCCATATCCACCAGGTACATCTCATCGCCAATTTTTTTGATCTCTACCGGCCGGATCGTCTCGCTGATCCGGTTCAATTCCACCATTTGCGGTGTTGCCTGATGCTCCGGCGCCGACACCACCGTCACCGGCCGCCACGACCGTCCGGCCGCTTCCCCCAGGTTCATATCCATCCGCGCCAGCCGCCCATCCAGCCTCTCGCCGCCAAATTTGACCGGAGGCTGCCAGTTCACCCGACGCTGATACCCGCTCACCCGTCCAAACCAGTCTTTGTCGGTCGCCACCAGCATCTCCCGTTTGCCGCCCGCAACCCGCTCCAGTTGCGCCCGCACCAATGGCCCCGCGTGCACCACGCCCGGCACACCCTCGGTGTACCAGCCGCTGCCCAGCCAGATCATCAGATCGTTCCTGCCTTGTTTCACCTGCCCGCTGATATCGTAACACACCACCTGCGACCGTTTGGTAAACTGCGAAACCGCCGGCGTCAATACCCCATCCCCAACCTTTACTCCGTTCAGATAGACCTCATGATACCCCAGCGAGTTCACATACAGGAATAGCGGCGCTCCCAACCGCTCAATCTCAAACGCCCGCCTCACCTGCGGACACTCCCGCTGTCCGGCCTCCGTCGGAAACCCGATGTAGTCCGCCCGCCAGTCGGTTTCCTGCAGCAATCCAATACTGAACCGTCCAACCGGGCTCCAGCCCGAACGTTCTCCCTGGCCATCCCACACCCGCACCTTCCAGTATCCCGCCAGCCCGCTGCCCAGCGCTTTACCCCGATAGGGCGCTAACACACACTCCCGCGATTCAACCCGCTGCGAATCCCATAAATCACCCCGATCCTCATCCAGCAGTGCTCGCTCGCTCGCCACCAGAATCTGATACCCACCCTGCGTCGTCCCGTTCCGGTCACTCTCAACCTTCCAACTGAACCGCGGCGCCGCCTTATCGATCCCCAGCGGATCAACCAGATGCTCACACCGCAAATCAACCACCCGCAACCCCGCGCCCTCCGCCGCCGCGCCCCAACTCGCCAATTGCGTCAATACCAGTCCCGCCACGAACAAACAACCGCTCAATACCTTCATGTCACTATCCTTCTGCTTGATGATCACATTTTAACCAGTCTTAACATATCGCTATCCATACACAACGGAGTATAACCGCTTTTATTCCTTGCTTTCAAGTATTAGTTAAGAATGTACGTCCCGCTTGCTGATAACCGATTCGGTTAAATTACTTTTTGGGTTGGTTTTGGCGGTTTCTCGCTGCGATTCTGGCCTGATACATAGAGCCTGTCCGCAATTCTTGGATTTTGTGAGCCGCGGTTTTGGGAGGACTGATTTTGAATCGTATCATCAGTAGATGACGGCTGGTGTCCAGGTTATTTTCGTTCAGCGGGTGATTTTCCGATTTCTGCGCATAGTAGCCCCATAAACAGGGCAAGCCGGGGTGGTTTTAAGCCACTTTTTGTCGTTCTTTTTCCCGTTCTTCCTCTTGAGCCAGCTTAATTCTGGCCAATACCCAGAGGTTGTGCGATAAAATGCTCAGGCCCATATGGACTTGGCGGTGATCAAAGCCTTTTTGTTTCATGGGCGCCCCGCAAAAACCATGGCTCAGGATGCTGATTCGGGCTTCGGTCTGACTGCGGCGAGTCTGAGCCTGCCGGAACGGCTCTTCCTGAAGCCTTTCCTTCAGCAAGGCCGGGCTGAGCGGACAAACCGCATTAAAAATATCGTGACTTTCCATGTATTGGCGATTCCCGGCGCTGTCGAAGCCCCGATCGCCGGCCAACAGCTTGACTTGATTACCAAGCTTCTCTTCCATACGCCGGTGGCTGGCTTTAAGCATTTTTTCATCGCTGGGACCTTGCTGACGAAATAACTTCCAGTCCATGATTAAGCCATTGGATTGTTCGGCCAGATAAAGTTGGTTGCCAAATTCCGTCTCCGCGCCGGCCTTGCGGCGCACGATCACATGGATATCCGGCTCGTAAAGGCTCAAGATCTTGTCTGGATTGGCAACCTTGCGTTCGCCGATCATGCGTTCGTGAGCCTGCCTGACCACGGCGGCCAACTGACAGGTCACGCCGGTAATCTGTTTGACGATTTGCCGGACGGAACCGAGAGCGATATCGGCCTTTTTCCAGTGGTTTTCCAGGTTTTTCAGATGATTTTCCGCATGATTCAAGACCCGCCGGATCAGTTTTTTCATCTTTCGCAAAACCGCTTTACGCAGTTTTTTCGCGCCCTTTTTGCGGTTAACATAGGTCATCTCCATGCAGAGCTTATTCATGTTTGAAATAAACTTAGCCGGCTCGCAAGGCATGCGACACAGGATCCCGGCTTTACGAATACGGGCCGTCGCCTTCATCAAGGTACGGGTCGCATCTCTAAACAGCAGCCAGTCGATCGGATAATGAATGTGGGCGCCAATGCAGGTACAGTCAAAATAAGCCTGACTGAAATCCAGGGGGGCCTCCAAAACAACCGAACCCTGGGCCACTTGAAAAAACAGTTCTTCCGCCTGAGCGATTAACTGAGGCGAAAGCGCGTTTTCCAACTCGTTGATTCTGGTTTTGCCGGGGATCCGAGGCAGATCAAAGCGGTTAATGCCGCAAAACCACTGATACAGTTCGCTATGAGACAAGGCCACGGCAAATTTACGCAACGACAAACCCAGCCGCTTACGCAGGATCGACATCCGTAACGCCCAAACGGCCTGGGCACGAATATTCATGCGATCCGTATGGGTTAATTTAACCGGCGTGTCAGTGCCAAAGTGCTCGATGGCCATTTCAGCGTAAGCTTTGTCGAGAAAATACTGGAGAAACAACTGCTCCAGATCGCTGTGGCGGATGATCTGGTCCATGGCCAGCAACTGCTGGCGTTCCTGGCGATACTCCAGACAGCCAAATTCTTCCGGAATACCTTTGTCAAACAACTGCTGAACGGGTAAAATCTCTGGCATAGGTGTGTTCCCTTTTTTAAGGAAAAATGATTCGCAAAACATTTTATAACACACCTATTTTACGGTTTTGACCCAAAATAGCACGCTATAACTCCGACTCTTTTACATAATCTTTTGAAATCTATAGGGTTAAAGCTACGGACAGGCTCTACATACGCTCATGCAAACCCCCATGCTCCAGAAAATCCTCTTCCAGCCTTTTGATCTGTTGACCCAGCAACCGGTCAACCAGGTTCAAAAGCGACAACGCCCCATTCGCCGCTAGCATCGCCGATCCCACCGACCCACACGGACTCTCACCGACCTGCACGGACAGGTTTTCGTCCGTGTCCTTCCCTGCTCCCTCTAACTCCCGCGCCACTCACGCCTGTATCTGTTCCAGTGTCGCGCAACGCATCGCTTTAAAACGCATCAATATCGGATCGTCCGCCTCCAGCTTCGGCAGATTCCGCTGCCTGAGAAAATCTTCATAATCCAGCCGCAACTCTTCCAGACTGGCCCGTGCCACCTGGGTCAGTTTGATCTCCGTTTTCTTCGAAGTCCCGCTCGCCACACTACCCTCGGCGATATTCTGCACCCCGCTCCGTGCCGCCTGCACCATCTGATCCTTCGTCCGGCTGAATCGGTCGATATAAAGCTCACAGAACCGCACCGTTACATCGTAAACCAGCCGGGCAATCTGAAAACTCTTCAACTTCCGATACCCGCCATGGGGTAATATAAATCCATGTTCATCGCCAGCCATCATCACCTCATCCAATTCTCTTAATCACGGCCCACGCCAACCGATGCATATCCGTACCAGTCCGCGTCCGTCCGCAACTGTCCGTGTTCGTCCGGGTAATGTCCGTGCCAGTCCGTGAAAGTCCGTGTCGGTCCGTGAAAGTCCGTGACGATCCATCTTTTAACCATATCAATCTCGATCAGAACAACAATCGATTACGTTTTAAATCCATTTTCGGCTTCGGTTAACTCGTTTTTCTCGTTGGCATCTTTCCTGATTTTTTTCACTATCCTGTTTCATACTCCTGAAAATCCCAACTGATGTTTCTTGGCATCGTATCACCTCTTTATCTATTTCTATCATACCACAGTTACTTGTCCATTCATTAACATGGGTAAAAGCCAGTTGCGTAGTGATTTAAACTTACAATTTCCAATACAATCCTGTATCTCTATTCTTCACTACCAACTATCAGTAATAGTCTCTTATAAATATCCATATACGCCTGTGTTTCCATTTCTCCCATCCGATCACACAACTCTAATGCCTTCTCAACCACTACCGGACCGTATTTATCTGGATGATCAGCAATCGCATTCAGCATCTCTTGTAATTCAATCGTCTTCATCCGCAAATTATCACAACCCTGTTTTATTTTCGCAAATTTTAACAGCAATTCTATGCTCTTTTCTGGATGCTCTTCAAAATGATCTATCAGATAATCCTTAAAGGCCCGCGCTCCCCACATGTCTTTCATATCTTCATGCCACAAAACAATCGTTTTATTCAGCATGTCGAATAAATAATCAACATCAAATGGATTATTCTCTGGCCATTCCATAAACGCTTTAAGTTCAACAACTAAGCGATCATGATCGGCTTCTTTTTCCAACTCACCAATTCGGAACTCCCAATATTTCTTAACTCGTTCTAAAGCCCCTTCAGGCGCTTCACCCTTGTTAATAAATTGAAAACCAGTCCCTAGATAATCGGCACAGTTATTGAGCATTTGAGCCGGTAAATGGTTGATATCTGCAATGATTGGATCATCAACATCAATCCATCCTTGCCAGTAAGCTTGCATGATATGATTCTCTATTCCGTCATGGCTGAATCCATTATCGTGCAATTTCATAATTCGATAAGTTTCCTGATAGCGCTGTTTATTTATCTCAAACGTGATCCGGGAACAACGACCATATTTCAAATGAACTTTCCATGCGGCATTTGCCAAATCATTAAATATTCTATTGGCATTTTCCCTGCCCCAATCCTCTTCCAGCCAGCAGATATTGATAAAATACTGACCGAAGTTCTGCGTGATTTCATCATGATCGCCCAATTGATTTAATATGAAATCCAATATTTCTATTAGTTTACTTCTGAATTTGCTTTTTTCATAATCATTCGGATTTTGGTTCTTTAATCGCAATGCCAGTTTAATAGTCAAGCTGGCCGCCCGCCCTCTCGCGTCATTGAGACCGGTAGCCAAAGCATCATCAAATTCAACCTGTTTGTAATCTAATGATAAACATTTATGTGCTAATTCAAGCATAGATACTGCTTTTTCTTGATCCAAAATCAATACGGGCTCCTTACCCTCAATAATTTTATCATAAATCCTAAACAAGCTCAGCAGGACATCTTCTAACTTTATTTCATCTTTGTCTAAACAGATAAATCCTAAATTAATAAATTTTTCCGGATCCTCAACTTTCTTCCAATCTAGCGTATTACAAAACACTAGCGCATCATAATAACTCGAGATGAAATCGGATGGAATGCTTTCGATGTCTGATTGACTAAGGTTAACAAATTCATCTGCCCTTTGACTGACTACACTATTAAAAACTCGTCTTACGAATTCAATCGTAGAAGAATCGCCTATGACCATTCTTGGTTCAGGCCACTTTTCGGACTGACTTATAATATTTATAATTTCTGAAAAAGATTTATCTATTAAATCATCCTTTTTAATAGGACTGAATTCATCGCCGCTTACCGCTCGTATACCACTCGAAAATGGAGGCCTGGGTTTAAAATCATCATCCGAACCTTGCCCCATCGTTTTATATTTCTCATATTCCTCTTTAAACACCTCCTTGAATGGATAAAAATATCGTGCCCTGCAACGCCCTTCGTCAATCAGTAATTCTTCATCGGCAACATCTCTTCTCTCATATTCTTTAATATTATTAATATAACGCTCTCGATCCTTGTCGTCATAAGCGATTATATTGATCTGATTCTTGATCTTATCTAAAGTTTCTTGCCTCAGAACCGTATGTTTTTGATTGACACACTCATATAGCTCTCTTTTAAATCGGCGAAGCCGATTTTTATCAAGCAGTTCAATGATCAGGGAATCTAATAGGCAATTAAATAAATCATGGTTGGGCGATTTAGCCAAAAGCGTTAATACAATCCTTTTAAACAACACTTTTTCTTTCGAAAGTAAATAACCAATTGCAAACAACCCTTTTTCAATATCTGCTATCAAACTTTCACCGATGGTATGTAAAGTGCTGATGATAATATTAATCGGGTTATCTTTGTAATATTCAGAGTTTGTTATATCTGGTATATAAGCATTAGAATAAGTTGTTTTATCCCCATCTTCAACGGTCTGCTTACTATCAATGATATGACCGTACATCAAATCAACCAGTTGCACAAATCCTCTGACTGGATCAACTGGCCATAATTTGGAATAGTGCTTTTGCATATATTCTTTAATCCAGTATTTCTCTAATTTCGTATTATCTTCATACCAGTTGTGGCTTTCCGATTTAAATTGAATCAGATAACCTGCTAATTTAAATGCGACCTCAGGATAATCAGAACTCAACTTTCCTATCAATTTATTTATTTCATCTCCATGAAACAAATTATCAATCTTATTTAAACTCGAAAAAAGACTGTCAATAAATGGCATAGCCGTTATGGCAATATCCGCAGGCATTTCATTAATCGCTTCCAAACAGGTTTTATGATCCAGAATATTATCGGTTTTGATCGTATTGATAATCTCTACAACGGCCTCTGGCTCTTGGCTGGCAATATTCTTTAAATAAATTAAAGGTAAATATCTACGATAAATCGTATTGTCACCCTCTTTTTCTGCATTTGGGATTTGCGTAAAAAGACCGGCTTCAACAAAATGACTTAACCAGGCTGGATTCTTATTAGCCGAATATGCTTCTCGCTGTAAATTGGGGTTATCATCCAATAACTCAAACCACATAGTTGAATTATCTGGTGTTGGATTTTCCAATTCTGATAGCGAAAAAAGTTTAAATAGCCTATTAAAGTAGTTCGCTGCCATCAGCAATTCCCTTGCTTATACCTGAAGTTCTTTTTGCGTATTCATCATATAATTCATTGATCATATTTTTTAAACCATTTTCTCTGTCTTGTATTTTCTGATATTTAATTCCATAAGTAATCTCTTTATGCCTCTCATATAGGTTAGTATTTTCTTGGCAAAGTTCGACGATATAGCATTCTTTTCTATTTCTCCTATTGTATAATACTCCCCAAAAACTGGACAAAAAAACGGTGATTTTTAGATGGAATTGCCGCCTGAACCGATTGAATAATTCGTATTCAGGAGACAGTTTTAATGAAAGGCAAACGGCGAAATCACAGTGCCCAGTTTAAGGCGAAAGTGGCCCTGGCCGCCCTGAAGGGCGACAAGACGCTGGCGGAGTTGGCCAAGGTTTACCAGGTACACCCGACTCAGGTTACCCAGTGGAAAAAGGAGCTTTTGAATGCCTTGCCGGAGATCTTTTCTCTGAGGCGCCACCAGGATCAGCGCGAGCAGCAGGCTTTGGTGGATCAGTTATATCAGCAGATCGGCCAACTCACGATGGAGTTGGACTGGCTTAAAAAAAAATCCGGGCTTGACACTTGAGCAGAAGCGCCTGGCGATAGAGCCGGGCCATCCCCGGATTCCGATCGATCGTCAGTGTGAACTGCTGGGCCTGGCCCGCAGTAGTTACTATTATCGTCCCTGCCGGGACACGGAGTACCATGAGAGTCTGATGCGGCTATTGGATGAACAATACCTCAAAACCCCTTGTTACGGGGTTGACAAGATGACGCAGTGGCTGCGTCGTCAAGGCCACATCGTCAATCCGAAGCGCGTGCGCCGTTTGCTCCGGCTGATGGGCTTAGAAGCGATTTATCCGCGCGTTAAGCGGCATTTGAGCCAACCGGACCCGGCCCACAAGATTTATCCCTACCTGCTTGATGGGGTGGTGGTTACCCGGCCGAACCAGGTCTGGTCGACCGATATTACCTATATCCGCATGTCTCAGGGCTGGGTGTACTTAACGGCGGTCATGGATTGGTTCAGCCGTTATGTGTTAAGCTGGGAAGTTTCGATCACGCTGGAGGCCGATTTTTGCGTATCGGCGTTGGAGCAGGCGCTGGGCCAGGGCACCCCGGAGATCTTCAATACGGATCAGGGCAGCCAATTTACATCAGTGGATTTTATCCGGCCCTTGAAAGATGCCGGGATTTTAATCAGCATGGATGGCCGGGGCCGGGTATTTGACAACATATTTGTCGAACGGTTATGGCGTTCGGTCAAGGTGGAGGAGGTCTATCTGCGAGATTACCAGACGGTGGCCGAGGCGGTGTTAGGCCTGGGCCGCTATTTTGAGTTTTACAATCATGAACGGCTGCACGAGGCCCTGGGATACCTTACCCCGGCCGAGGTGTTCGCCGGGGCTGTCGCCCCTCCAGTCGCCCTCCGGGCTCCTTCCGGGGCGACAGCCCCCACCGTGGCGATAACTCCATCTAAGAAAGTCAATATTTTTGTCTAGACAATGGGGAGGGGTACATTGTTTAAACTTTCTCCACCTCTAATACTTAGAAATTCATGCATAAACCATGGGTCTGACATACTACATCCAAGTATCAAAATGTGTTTTAATAACATTTGATCAAAAATTCTTTTTATCATAGGTTCGCGAATATAGTGCTTCGAATATTGTTCGGGTGATAAAATAATATTTTCGAAATCTTCTCTACCTTCATGTTCAAGACAACCATGCATATGCAAGAGAAAATTGGACATTTCGCTAGCAAGTAGATCCTCAATATCAGTTTTTGCACATTGATGCTTCGGATATACAAACCAACGGTTGCCAATTAATTCATACTGGCAATTATATTTTTTTGTTGCTTCTTCAAAACATAAATCATAATTCGTGGTAATATACCCTTTGAAAGGTAGCTTAAGTAATTTTTCATGAATTTCAAGAGCTTGATAATTTGTAATCTTTAAAGAATCACTTAAAATATTGGCTAAATCGTCTTGGCCTTTATTGCCGAGGCCTATGAGATGCGAGACAATACCCAAACGATCCCTAGTGTCCAAACCATCATCCTTAGCCATCCTTTTAATATCTTCAGCTAGCCCCTGATCTACAGCTTGTTTTATGTACGCATCAGCGAATTTCCCAATTAAAGTATTCCAACTTGGCATTCCTGCTATCATTGATAGACCAGCACCAGCAAATAAATATAGATCACCTTTGCATAGTTGATCTAAAACTTTATGAAATATTTCCTCATCCCAATGATTGGGCATTATTTACCTCTTATTTAATCTATCGAGATAAGTAAATATTTAAGATATTTAAAATTGTCTGCGACCAATATGTTAGTTCCTTTCATTAATCGATTCTCGTAAAAATTGAAATAACCTTCATAAAGATATTTTAACCCAACTTAAATTAGATTCAATCTCATTTTTTTCATTACTAATAATAAACCGAAATTCAGATTCCCCCAAGATCATTCGACTATTTGACTATATCCATTTTGACTATGTATAAAATCAGTTGTCTTGCAGCTTTGTTTAGATACGGTTAATAACCCCCGGCCATTACCCTCTATGCCCTCCCAACCTCTGTGGTAAATCCCCGCCTTCAAAAAATCAACTCCAGGCCCAGCCACTTTTCCCCCTCCCATCATTCCCCACCCGTTCCGGAATTTATCCCGATATTCATCGGGACTCCCTTCACTTCCTCCACGGTGAAAATGAATTTTATTTTCCCCTTCCGTGTCTTTCCGCGTTTTTCCGTGGTTCTATCTTATTATATTTCAATAACTTAACTAATCTTTTATCTGCGTCCATCTGCGTCCATCTGCGGTTCAAACGGCCGTCATATTTTATATGAATTCCCATTTAATCCTGTATATCCTGTGATCCTGTCTAAAATGCTTTATTCTTCCCTGTTCCATAATAACCCCTCAGCCATCCTCTGTGCCCTCCTAACCTCTGTGGTAAAATCCTGCCTTTAAAAAACTTAACCCGTGGCGCAGCCACTTTTCCCCCTCCCGTGCCTTTCCGCGTTTTTCCGTGGTTCTATCTTATTTTATTATAATTACTTAAACCAGTTTTCATCTGCGTCTATCTGCGTTCATCTGCGGTTCAAACAGCTGTTATATTTTATATAAATTCCCATTAAATCCTGTCAATCGGCTGAAAGTCCCGATCTATCGTGATGATCCTGTCTAAATGGCTGTTAACCTTCAAAATATCTTTGCGGCTTTTTGTGAACTATTTCTTCTTTGAATCAGCTTGACCGCCCTGGGTTATTGATGATAAGCCCATTATTTATCGTTTTGATTGTCAAAATGATTCCCCTTAATTCCAGAGCGGATGTTCCAGCCAGTTTGTTTCCAATCCCAGAAGATTGTCGGCGTTACGGGCCGCCGGAAGATTGCCCAGCAAGTCCTGTATATCCAACTTCCAGTCATTAGCATAGCCGGCCATAACCGGGCATTTATCTAGAAGATATTTTAAAATTACGATCGTAGTGAAAACCCGGTTGTTGTTATTGAAGCTCGGCGGCTGCCAGTTCTTCCCGGCGGGCAGTTCCGGCTTAATGGCCCAGATCCTGTCCCAGAGTCTGCTGTGATGGGCGCAGATATTGCGAATATAAACCAGATGATGCAGCCATGAACTCATGACAAAAGGTTGAAGTCGATATTGCTGAGTAATAGATCGCTGATCGGCCCTGTTCATGCCGCTGAACATTTTCGAAAGTGACCCAAAGGACATGATTTCGGTAATAACCCAGATCGGCAGATCCGGATATTCTTGGTATTTGTTTTTAAAATGTTCGACAAAGGGTTCTCGCGACCTGTCCGCCTCCTCTTGAAGTTTTATAATCCACTGCCCATGATCAAATTTTTTAAAGAAATTCCCTGCCTGAGTATGGCCAAAAGCGCCGTACCGACTGCCGAAATGATGAGCAATAACTGTGCGGATATCGATCTCGACGACAGCCGTAGCCTGGGCAATAAGACTCCGTAGTCGCCTGTCAAATTCATAGGCGGCAACGATATTTTCAAAACAGGTATTGGGTTGAAATGTATGCCGTTTCGATTCAAATGCCAGACAATAACCGCTGAAGCGATAATAATTAATATGCGCCAGAAACGCTTCCGCCTGTTGATGGTCAGCTATGACCAGACCGCGACTCTGTAATAATTGCAGTTGATCGGCAAAAGAGAGCCAGGGCTTGGAATAAGTTTGCTTATATTGCTTCATACCGGCCTCCGCCCCATTGCGCATAAAAAAACCTGCCCATGATGCACGTCACCCAATACGGGGAGCGGTGCGGCAGGTGTGTTACCCATAGTATATATCATGAATCCACAGGAGGCAAATGTAAAACGCGAAATAAACACCTGCCATTGAGTGAAACAATAAATTCCTCCCATGACTGAAACGTTGATATTGGGTTTATTGATTTCCCCTCTGATACTATCGCTGGCCGTCTTTTCCGATTGTTTGAAAACACTCTTAACCATGCCATCCACTCCAAAAAATGTTCCAATTCAAAACACTCAATTCCATAACGCCATTCAAAATAAAATCTTACACCGATAGCATTTCCTGTCAATTCTTTTATACCCCAACTCCAACCCCCACACCATTCCCCACCCAACCCCAGCCACTTTTCCCCCTCCCAGCATTCCCCACCCGTTCCGGAATTTATCCCGATATTCATCGGGACTCCCTCCACTTACTCCACGGTGATAATGTATTTTATTTTCTTCTTCAGTGTCTTTCCGCGTTTTTCCGTGGTTCTAAGTTATTTTATTATAATTACTTAAATCATTTTTTATCTGCGTTCATCTGCGTCCATCTGCGGTTCAAACGGCCGTTATATTTTTTTCTTAACCTTCGTGTAGCGCCGTAGGTCGAAAGATCCGCCTCAGGAGGACACCCTTCGTGAAGCCGCAGGCGCTTCGTGGTTAACCCCTGCCTTTAATAATTTAAATCGTGGCGCAGCCACCCTTATTCGCTTATTCAATAAATCTCTTGCCCATACCTTCTTTTCAAATTCAATAACTTATCCCTGATTTCTTCCGTGTGTTCCGTGTGTTCCGTGGTCATATCTTCTTTTTTTTTAATAACTTATATCTTTATTTATCTGTGTCCATCTGAGTCCATCTGCGGATAAACCGGCTGTTAATTCTTCCTCTTCCCTTCATGCCCTTCAATATCTTCATGGTGAAATATTCTCATATCACGTATTATTTCCATATAATATTATATTTTATTTGGCTATTATTGAAATATAGCCTATAATCCCAACAGTCGGCCGCCAACGGTCAAACTCAAAGTATTTTTTTATTAATTTGGTCTCCAGACAAAGAGGTGAAACCATGAATCGTTCCATGCAAATTCTCGCCCGCGGCCAATACTATCCTCGCCACCATCAATCAATACTAACTGCGTCAATTGGCCAACCTGGTACCCAAAATATCATTCAGCATTTTTTACAGAAAAACAACGGCTCTCCACCCGTCCGGCACCGCTCAGCCATTTGGGGCGTCAGGAAGTCCGCCGGATAGACGGCCTGTACCTTTCCGCCGGCCTGCGCTAGCCGCTCTTCCACATCCAGGCCGTATTGGCGTACATGATCTTCCTGGCCATAGATTCGCAATCGATCTTCGGGCGTTTTCGCGTTGGGGTCTGCAAAGGTGCGTTCTGCGGTAATCGGCACGGAGATGATAATCCAGCCTTCCGGCCTGATCACCCGGTTAAACTCCCGCATGGCCTGAACGTCATCTTCGACATGTTCAAAGACATGATTGCAGATAATAACATCGAAACTGTTATCGGGAAACTGGATATCGGTAATATCCATTTTGAGCATGGCATTGGCCTGGTAGAGATCGGCCGTCAGATACTCGAACTGGCGATACTGCTTGAATTGTCGTTCGAAGTTTTCTTCAGCCGCCACATGCAGAATCTTCCTGGGGCGGCCGTCAAACAGAGTGGTGCGCTTCAAAAAAAACAACCATTCGAACCGATGTCGAACCAGCGAAAAGCAGACCGGGCATCGAATATCGGGCCGGGGCGGATGACCCGAATCCAGAAATCGCCTGACCCCGCTCTGGCAGACCGGGCAATACCGCTTCCTGCCCCAGAAAAACAGCTTTTTGGCGGGCATTCGTAAAAACGAAGGTGTGATCTTATAGAATAGGGTTGCTATGTTGCCACTCGTTAAATCAATGATAAATTTCTAGTGAGTTTACGGCCAAAAACGCCGCTCACTGGTGTCATATACAATTAAAGAAATATTTTATGGCATTATTATCTGAATATCAATCAGCAATAGTGAAATTCCTTATGGGTTTCCCGCCATAACCACCACATCTCGGTACCTGTTCATAAGCCGTTCAGAGTTCCCGCTTCAGGGCGTATTCATTCGGCGGTTCCTACCTGATCATACTATGAACAATTGAGAAGATCAACCGGGCAATAATATCAGTAAAATCCGCACCCTCTGTACTACAATCCTTTATTTCTTTGTTTTCTTAGCAAGCTTTTTGTTCTTATGTTTTATAAGCGAAGTAATTACTTCATCTTACAAGATATTTTAATGGTCCCGAACTTTTTATCCTGTTGATCCTGTGATCCTGTCTAAATGGCTGTTTATCTTCGTGGCTTTGCGGCTTTGTGTGAACTATTTCTTATTTGGTTGCGGCTTGACCGCCCTGTGTCTTTCAGTGGTTATATCTTATTATTTATCAATTACTTAACCACGTTTTTTATCTGCGTCTATCTGTCCCGATGTACATCGGGATCTGCGGTTTTATCGGCCGTTATATATTTCTCATCTCTCCGGCTGTTTCTTCACTCCCTTCACTTACTTCACGGTGAAATTTTCTTATATTATGTATTTATTGCAATTAATATTATTATTTATTTGACTATTATTGAAATACAACCTATAATCCCAACAGTCGGCCACCAACGGTCAAACTCAGAATGTTTTTTTAATTTGTTCTACAGAATAAGAGGTGAATCCATGAATCGTTCCATGCAAATTCTCGCCCGCGCCCAATACTACCACCGCCCCGAAATCAACAACCTGTTCCTCGCCACCATCAATACCACCCGCCGCCAGCATCAATATATCATCGACACCCACTCCTACCACTGCGAACTGGCCGGCCTCATCGCCTACGACCGCCGCGACTACAAACTCCGCGCCACCCGCGCCGGCCACCAGGCCCTCCAACGGCTCGTCGTCCAGTCCCGCTCCGACAACAACGTCACCGCCCGCCGCGCTACTGCCCAACTCATCCAGCAATTCATCACCGTTTCCAACTCCTTCAAAGATTGCCTCCCCGATGGCCCGCCCACCGACCTGGAATACCAGCAGATCATCCAGCAATCCAAAGAAATCCTCTTCGAAGCCGGCTACCAGATCACCCCCGTCATCCAATGCGACCCCAACGCCACCCCCGAACCAGACAACGAACCCGAAAGCCCACCAACACTAAACGTTGAGCACAGCGAAATCCCGATCTATCGGGAAACCCAATCCGATTACCCTCCAATGCGAAACGAACCCAATGTCGGCATTTACGACTATAACCACAATTATAACAATGACTTAAAACAATTCACGCTGGCAGAAAATTCCCAGGACACCCCAACCGACACCACCCTCCAATGCCGTCACTACTAAAACACAGGCCGGCCACCGCCCACGCTCAATAATAACGTACGGAGTTCAGCGTGATAAAATTAACCCCCGCCTCTCCGAGCCGTACCGACAGGTTTTCTCGCAAAAGAGAAAGGAAAAAAGCCATGAGCGCAGCGAATACCATTACCAAACGAAACGAAGCCAACGTCAAAAAATATAGCTATAACAACAGCCATCAACTGGCTTTAAAGCAGATTTTGATTCATGAGAAAAAACGTTACCCTTGTGAATCGCTCCAGAGGAGGTGCTGCAATCAGTATATCATGCTAAGGACAAATCCCGCAATATGCCCGCTGGTATTATGTGGCAATACTATTAGTGAGAGTCTAGCTTTTAACCGCGGCAGGGGTTTCTGCTGGGGCGGCGGGGATTTCGATGGTGGGGACGCGTTTTGATTTGGGTGATTCGAGAGTGAATTTGCCGATTTTCTGGAGTTTCTGATAGCGTTTTTCGATCAGGACATCGGGTTTGAGCCGTTTGAGTTCGCGCAAGGTCCTGATGACATAGTCTTCCAGATTGTGGGCTGCTTCGTGTGGGTTGCGATGGGCGCCGCCGAGTGGTTCGGTGATGATATTGTCGATAATATCCAGGCGATGGAGATCCTTGGCGGTGAGTTTGAGGGCTTCGGCGGCCAGTTTGGCCTGGGCGCCGTCTTTCCAGAGGATACCGGCGCAGCCTTCGGGGGAGATGACGGAATAGTAGGCGTATTGCATGACGGCGGTACGGTCACCGACACCGATGCCGAGCGCACCACCTGAGCCGCCTTCTCCAATCACCAGGCAGAGAATCGGGACACGGATCCGGGCCATTTCCATCATATTGACGGCGATGGCCTGGGCCTGGCCGCGTTCTTCAGCGCCAATACCGGGATAAGCGCCGGGCGTATCAATCAGACAGACAATGGGCAAGCCGAATTTTTCGGCGATTTTCATTTTGTGGAGCGCTTTGCGGTAGCCTTCAGGATGGGCGCTGCCGAAGTTGCAGCGGATACGTTCCTTGGTGTCGCGGCCTTTGTTGTGGCCGACGACAAGGACCTTTTCCCGGCCGATCCGGCCAAAGCCGGTAATAATGGCATTGTCATCACCAAAGGTACGATCACCATGCAGTTCCATAAAGTCCTTGACCATCAATTCCAGATAGTCGGTCATTAACGGCCGGGCGGGATGACGGGAGACCTGAACGATCTCCCAGGCGGTGAGGTGATCGTAAATTTTGGTGGTGAGTTTAACGAGGTTATTATAAAGTTCGCGAATTTCGGGGGCGTAATTGATACCCTTGGCTTTTTGCAGATTTTTCAGGTCTTCGATCTGTTTGTTTAAATCCGCCAGTGGTTTTTCGAACTCAAGATATTGCACCTTTTTAGCCGGCGATTCCTCAGGAATCGGTTGCTGGTCAATGACGGATTCGCTTTTCGATTTTCGCTGCTTCTTCTTCATCTTTCTTTTTCCGCAGTTTGAGTTAACGCAGGTTGGTTAAACGAAATAATCCAGCGTCTATTAACAGACAAAGGGATATAGTATTATCGGTACCAAACATTCTATCACTCATGTCGGCATATTCAAAGAATCAGTTTCATCAAAATAATGTATAGGAGTTTATGATGAAACCAACCATTCTGTTTTATTATTGTTAAGGTAATATTAGCGAAATCAAGATGCTAAAGCAAGAAAAAAATTGACTTTCGGCCCGGGTGACACTAGTCTATCAGCAAAAGTAATGTAATGAATTAGAAAATATAACATGCTGGTATGTAAAGGCTTAAAAAATATTACCGTAATAGGCTTAGGTTTACTGGGCGGATCGCTGGGACTTGCGATAGACAGTGTGTTGCCCCATGTCCGGCGTCTGGGTTGGAGTCATCGTAAGCAGACCCGTGACAAGGCGTTAAGTCTAGATACCGTGGATGAGGTTTTTGACGAACTGGCTGACTCAGTCAAAGATGCGGACCTGGTAATTTTAGCCAGTCCGATCGGGACTTTTTCAGAACAATTTAAAGTTATCGCCCCTGTTTTGAAACCCGGCGCGGTGATTACCGATGTGGGCAGTACCAAGGTATTACCGGTTCGCTGGGCACGGCAGAGCCTGTCCAGGGAGGTGCATTTCGTCGGATCGCATCCGATGGCGGGTTCTGAACAGCAGGGAGTGGATTACGCGCGTGCGGATCTGTTTCAGGATGCAAACTGTATTTTGACACCCACGCCCAAATCATCTCCGGAAGCGGTTGCTTTGTTGTGGGAGTTCTGGGAATTGCTGGGGATGCGTGTGAGTGAGATGACGCCGTCAATTCACGATCGAGTGGTTGGCAACATCAGTCATTTGCCGCATGTGCTGGCGATGGCCTTGATTAATATCTCCATGCCGGATCAGACATTATTCTGCGGCAAGGGATTTCTGGATACAACCCGTATCGCATCCGGGCCGGCTAATGTCTGGCGGGACATCCTGATGGCGAACGCGGATAATACGGCCAAAGGAATCGACAAACTGATCTCCGAACTGGTCGCAGTACAGACTGTGTTAAAAGAACGCAAATCGGAATCAATCTACCAGATGCTGGAAGTCGCGCGTATCAAACGCGACCATCTGGTAGAGCAGAAAATGAAACGTAAGGAATTACCCACCTGATGAACTATCGCATTGAAGTTACCTATAAACCGGAATTTTTCGATGCCCAGGGTCATGAAGTATTAGCTAATATTCAGCAACTGGGCATTCATAGCGTGACTGACGTACAATCGGTACGATTGTTTTTTATTGGGGGAGACTTAACCCCGGCGGAGTTGGATCGCATCGCGGCGGAATTGCTGGCCGATCCGGTCAATGAAACCTATGTAACCGGCAAGTCTGAGTGCTCGAATACGAAGGATCCTGTGACCCTGTTTGAAGTTCATTTACAACCGGGTGTGACCGATCCGGTGGCCGAATCGGCAACCATGGCGATTGCCGATATGGGAATACAGGTTGATTATGTGCGTACCGGTCGAAAATATTTTGTAACGGGGTCATTGAGCGAGTTGGATAAGCAATTGATTGCCAATAAGATATTGGCCAACGATTGTATCGAAACGGTTATGTATGACAGTGATATTGATGAGCCGGAAATTCATATCGAACCTTATCAACTCAAGATTATTACCGTTCCACTGCGAGATCTGGACAATGAGGCATTGCTCGCGTTGAGCAAGCAGAACGACCTGTTTCTGAATCTGAAAGAGATGCAAACGATACAGAGCTATTTTTGCAAGTTGGGGCGTGATCCCATCGATGTGGAACTGGAGATGCTGGCCCAGACCTGGAGTGAACATTGTGTCCATAAGACATTTCGCGGTACGATCGAGTTGACGACTCTGGACGCCGAGGGTAATGTGGTTTCGACGGAGACGGTCCAGAACATCTTGAAGAGTTATATCGCCAAGGCGACCTTTGACCTGAACAAGCCCTGGACGATCTCGGTATTTGAAGACAATGCCGGGGTGGTGGAGTTCGATGAGGATTACGCGGTTTGTTTCAAGGTGGAAACGCATAATCATCCCTCGGCAATTGAGCCTTATGGCGGGGCAGCGACGGGAATTGGCGGTTGTATCCGTGATCCGATGGGAACCGGATTAGGGGCCAAACCGATCGCCAATACGGATATCTTCTGTTTCGCCCCGCCGGATATGGACATCCATGAGTTGCCCGCGGGCGTTCTGCATCCGCGCCGGGTTATGAAGGGCGTGGTCAGTGGGGTCCGCGATTACGGCAATCGGATGGGAATCCCGACGGTAAATGGCGCGGTGTTATTCGATGATCGCTATCTGGGCAATCCGCTGGTGTATTGTGGCAATATTGGAATTATGCCGCGCGATAAGTGTTTTGGCGAAGTGCAGGAAGGCTGCCTGATTATGGTAGTGGGGGGGCGTACCGGTCGAGACGGGATTCATGGGGCGACGTTCAGCAGCGGCGAGATGACCCATGAGCATGAAGATCTGTTTTCGCACGCGGTTCAAATTGGTAACGCGATTACGGAGAAGAAGGTACTGGACACCCTGTTAAAGGCGCGGGACGAAGGACTGTATGTGGCAGTGACTGATTGCGGCGCGGGCGGTTTGAGTAGCGCGATTGGCGAAATGGGCAGCAAGATTGGGGCCGTGGTAGATCTTGAGAAGGTGCCGCTGAAATATGATGGCTTGAGCTATACCGAGATCTGGATCAGCGAGGCGCAGGAGCGCATGGTGATTGCGGTTCCTCAGGATCAACTGGAACGCATCCAGGCGATTTTTACCGGTGAAGATGTCGAGGCGACTGTGATCGGGGTATTTGGCAACCAGGGCAAGCTTGAGTTGCGTTATGAAGGTCAGACTGTCGGGCAGCTGGATATGGAATTTCTGCACGAGGGCTTGCCGCGTTATACCCGTAAGGCAATCTGGCGAAACAAGCATTATGCCGAACCGGAGTTGGAGGAGAAGACCAATTACAACGATGAGCTGGCGGTCATGCTGGGGGATTATAATGTGGCTTCCAAGGAATGGATCATCCGTCAATATGACCATGAGGTGCAAGGTGGATCTTCGGTTAAGCCGTTGGTGGGAATTGCCAATGACGGGCCGGGTGACGCGGCGGTGGTTCGGCCACGGCTGGATAAGGATCTGGGACTGGCCATTGGCTGTGGGATCTGTCCGCAATACAGCGATATCGATCCTTACTGGATGGCGATGGCGGCGATCGATGAGGCCGTTCGAAATGTGATCTGTGTGGGTGGACGCTATGACCGGATTGCGATATTGGATAATTTCTGCTGGGGGAATTGCGACAAGCCAGATCGGCTGGCGGGTCTGGTCCGGGCCGCGCGCGGTTGTTACGATGGCGCGATGGCTTATGAGACGCCTTTCGTCTCCGGTAAAGATTCGCTGAATAACGAATTCAAAACAGAGACCGGTGAGACGATCAGTATTCCGGGAACATTGCTGATCAGCGCCATGACGCTGGTCAATAATGTAAATGGCTGTGTGACGATGGATCTGAAAAAGCCCGGCAATCTGCTGGTAGTGGTGGGCGAGACCCGCAACGAACTGGGCGGCAGTCTTTATTATCGGCAACAAGGTCAGCTGGGTGGCAATGTACCCAGGGTGGATACCCTGACGGGACCGGCGGCTGCCCAGACGGTCGCACGAGCGATCTCCCAGGGTCTGGTGTTGTCGTGTCACGACTGCAGTGAAGGCGGGCTGGCAGTGGCGCTGGCGGAAATGGCGTTCGCCGGCGGACTGGGATTGCAGGTCGAGCTGGAACAGGCGCCGGCTGCGGAGACAGTCAGGCGCGTGGATCAACTGCTCTTCAGTGAGACGCCCTCCCGGTATTTACTGGAAATCGATCCGCAGGATTTCGATATGTTTGCCTGTTTATGTGGTGCAGTGCCGATGACGACGATCGGGCAGGTGGATCAGAGCGGCCGGCTGGTCATTCGGTATTGTCAGAGCGAGGTGGTCAACCAATCGATAGAAACGTTAAAAGAAAAATGGCAGGCGCCATTGAACTGGTAAAACAGACTTGTTAGAAATTTGAGGAATTATGGCACAAGTAAAGGCATTAATATTGAAATCAGCCGGGACGAATTGCGATATGGAAACCGCCTACGCCTTTGAACTGGCAGGCGCGCAGGCTGATTGTTATCATGTGAACCGGCTGATTGAAGAGCCGGCCATTCTCAAGCAGTATCAGGTGATGGCGATTCCCGGTGGATTCAGTTATGGGGACGATATTGCCGCTGGGCGTATCCTTGCCAATCAGCTGGTGCATCATTTTCATGACGAGGTGAAAGAGTTTATCCATACTGATAAGCTGGTTATCGGGATTTGCAATGGCTTTCAGGTGCTGGTCAAGGCGGGATTGCTACCGGCGTTAGAAGAGGCCGATGGTGCGGGCCGGCAACAGGCGACGATTACTCATAACGATTCGGCCCGGTATGAAGACCGGTGGGTATACCTGGAGCCGAAAACGGATCGTTGCGTTTTTATCGACCAGAAACGTCGGATCTATTTGCCCGTGGCCCATGGCGAAGGGAAAGTCTGTTTTGAGACACCTGAAGTACTGGACCGGCTGAAAGCTGCCGGTCAGGTGGCATTTCAGTATGTCAACAGTCAGGGACAGTCAGGAGGTTATCCGGTAAATCCGAATGGTTCAACCGATCATATTGCCGGATTGTGTGATCCGACCGGACGTGTACTGGGGCTGATGCCCCACCCGGAGCGGTTTGTCCATCGCACCAACCATCCCCGCTGGACGCGGGAGGCAATCGAGAAGCCGGATGGCCTTACCCTGTTTGAGAATGCCGTGAATTATTTTAACTGATAGCCGCCAATCTCTTGGAAGACAGTAGCTCGTATAACGCAAGGCAGGCAGGATGCCTGAGGATCGATATCGGCCATGATGGCAAGAATGAGAAAGAAATCGCAAGAAAGCAGCAACTGGGAGGTCATGCCAGCGTGGGAGGAACGCGAAGATCTGGCCAGACAATTGCGGGTATCGCCTTTGCTGGCCCAACTGCTCTATAACAGGGGTATTGCGGAGGTCGATGGGGCCAGGGAGTTTCTTCGTCCGAGTTTCAAGAACCTGATCGATCCGGAGTGTCTGATCGGGGTCCGGCCGGCGGTAAAACGGATCCGCCAGGCCATGACTGACAGGGAGAAGGTGGTACTATACGGCGATTACGATGTGGATGGGATTGCAGGGGTGGCGATCCTGTGGCAATGTTTTAAGCTGGCGGGTTATGATGTCGATTATTATGTGCCACATCGTATCGATGAGGGCTATGGCCTGAACCTGGAGGCGATCGAGCATCTGGCCGGCCAGGGGGCACAATTGATCATCAGTATCGATTGCGGCATTAATGCCCGGCAAGTGATTGACAGGGGCCGGGAATTAGGTGTGGATATTATTGTGACGGATCATCATAAACTGGAAGAGGAGACGCCCGCGGCGCCCATCACGGTTCATCCGGATTTGCCCGGTCAGAAATACGCCAATCCGCATTTGTGCGGCGCGGGAGTGGCGCTCAAGCTGGCATGGGCCTTGAGCCAGGACTTTTGCGGACGGGATAAGGTGACCGATGAATTTCGGGAATACCTGATATTCGCCACTGGATTAGCAGCGCTGGGTACAGTGGCCGATGTGGTGCCTTTGGTGGGGGAGAACCGGATTATTGCCTCATTTGGGATGCAGACCTTGTTGAACAGTGCTAATCCGGGTGTGCGGGCTTTACTGCAAGGGGCGGGGGTATCCAATGGAAAGATCAATAGCGAGGATGTCGGTTTTAAGCTGGCGCCGCGTTTGAACGCGGCGGGCAGGATGGGGCACGCACGATTAGCGGTCGAGCTGTTTACGAAATCCAATGAACATCGTGCTGCCGAAATTGTGGCGTATCTTGATGCCCAGAACCGTCAGCGCCAGAAGGTGGAAAAGGATATCGCCGATGAGGCGATCAATCAGATTCTGAAGCTGGGTATGGACCAAAGTAAATGGCGTGGTTATGTCGTCAGCGGAGAAAACTGGCATCCGGGCGTGATCGGAATTGTGGCCAGTCGGATCGTGGACAAGTTTAACCGTCCGACCCTGGTGATTGCGGAAGGTGCAGAAAAATGCATGGGGTCGGGGCGCTCGGTGCAGGGATTCGATCTTTTTAAAGCATTACAAAGTTGTCAGGAGTTTCTGATTCGTTTCGGGGGGCATGCCATGGCCGCCGGCCTGACGTGCCGCGCCGATCAGATTGAGCCATTGAGACACTCCTTTAATCAGTATGCGCTCGATCACTTTGAGGAAGGGGATTTGACACGGATAATGTCGATAGATGCCCAGGTGGCACTGGCAGATCTGGATATGGCTACAGTGCAGGCGATTTACAATCTGGGGCCATTTGGTGCGGGGAATCCTAGTGTTTTACTGATGTCAAGCGGTTTAAAACTGGTGAAACCACCTCAAAAGATGGGCGCCCGGGGGGACCATCTGGCGTTGATTGTTACCGCTAAGGATACGATGCAGACGCGCGGGAATGCCATGCTGAGAGCGGTGGGATTCAATCTGTCCAAGTGGGAGAAAAAACTGATCGACGCGGAGAGTTTTTCGTTGGTATACGAGCCGGTGATCAACCATTTTAATGGGAATAGTTCGGTTGAGATGCGGATTTATGATATTCGAATCGACGCCTGACCGGGCACTAAGCGGATTAGATTCATGCTGTTAATCCGATGAATCCGAACCCGTATGAGCTAATCATCGGATTTAGCGGATATCCATCCAATCTTCCCAAAGGCCCTGGTCTTTCATTTTTTCGCGGTGTTTTTCATATTGGTACATGCGTTTGCGTTGGCGGGTGGTGACTTTTTCGTAATGCCTCTGAATGTTGTCGAAGACTTTGACTGCTTTGGGGGATTCAACGGGTGCGTGCCGATGGGCGCGCGAGGCGTTGCGCAGACGAGTAATCATTTTGCGATTAGCGTTGCGTAACAGGTCATCTTTCAGAGAGAGGAAATAGAGGCAATCGCCGGGATCACCCTGGCGACCGATACGGCCGATGAGTTGCCAGTCCAGTCGCCGGAAAGGCAGACGGTCGGTACTCAAGAGAAAGATGCCGCCCATTTCGGCGATACCGGGCCCCAGTTTGATATCGACACCACGGCCGGCCATGTTGGTGATGATGGTAATGCGGCCGTACTGGCCGGCGTCGGCGATGATTTCGGCTTCGCGGGCATGATTTTTGGCATTTAAGATATCGTGCTTGAGTCCGCGCGCCTCGAGCATTTGCCCGATTAATTCCGATTCTTTGACCGATCCGGTACCGATCAGAATCGGGCGGCCGGTATCGTGAATTTCAGCAATTTTATCTAACAATGCTTTGTGCTTGTTTTCCTGGTTACGGTAGACCAGATCACCCTGATAGTTGCGTTGGGTCGGTTTGTTGGGTGGAATCGGGACAATTTTCAAATTATAGACGGAGAGGAATTCCATTGAAGCCATAGTAGCCGTACCGGTCATGCCGGCAATTTTCTCGTATTTGCGGAAAAAAGTCTGAAATGTGGTCTGGTAAGCACCGCGGACTTCAATGGAGGGATTGAGGCCGTTTCTGACTTCAATGGCCTGGTGGATTCCGTCAGGCAGTTGGCGGCCGGGCAGCATGCGTCCGGTGGATTCATCAATCAGCACAACACGGCCATTACGTACGACATAATGATTATCGGCTTTATAGATATAGCGTGCAGCCAGGGCGCAGGTGATGTATCGTTCCCATTTGTGGCCTACTGGCAGCAGTCGCAGGGCGTTACCGGCGCGTCGCCGGGCCTCAGCTTTGCCTTCATCCTTTAATTCTACACTGCGATCATCGTGCATAAGACGGTAATGCTGGCCCCGGACCAGTTGGCCGGCAACGGTGTCGGCATGACGATACAATTCAATCTGGGGCGACGAGCCGCTGTCAGTGCCGAGCGACAACGGGCTGCGGGCCTGATCAACCAGAACGCTGTCAACCTCATCAACAATGACAAAGTCATAAGATGGATTTAACTCCTGATCGATCTGGGGGCGGAGTATGGCGTCGGCACTATGAGTTCGTTTTTTTCGAACGGGTTCACGCAGGCTATCGAAGACGATTTCACGTGATGTGGCATAAACTACATCATGCTGGTAGGCGCGTGCCCTTTCTACGCCGCTTTGATTTGGGACGATAAATCCAGTAGAGAGTCCCAACCCTTTGAGAAATGGTTCCATCCAGCGGGCATCGCGTTCGGCAAGGTATTCATTAGCGGTAACGATATGGCAACATTTATCATAATGACCCAGATGGTGCAGATATGCCGCCAGAGGGGCCATGAGGGTCTTGCCTTCGCC
>CAXXFK010000026.1:0-103886 GCA_963663965.2 Sedimentisphaerales bacterium | reverse complement strand
CGAATGTATCTACGAGCTATCACTCCGTGATGCCATTCAGCCGGAACCATATCTCCAAAATGCGGATCATATATATTGGGATTGGTCGGCCTGCCATGGATTTGACGATTTAGGCGACGCCTTACATTATCCCACTCTGTTGATAATGGGCGACCATTACGTCTCCATAAGCCATTTCTATTTCTTATCATAAATTGATTAATTCTATTCCTAAATATACTACCGATTTTCATCCCCGCGGCAGTAGTTCCAGCCATTTTAACCGAACCGGCCCCAGCTTCCAACAAAGATTCCCATCCGGACAAATCCTGCAAACCTGCCATGCGGCCATTGCAGTCAAATACAATCCTTTCACGTTTAATAGAATTGTTAAAGTTTACAATGCCATATACTTCTTTCCAAGCATAATTACCGGCATACATATAACTTATGAACGCAGAATCCCCGGATTCCCGGAAAGCCCGCTCCATATTATAAATCCGATCAATGAAGCCACCCCTGGAATAGGCATAAGAATAAGTTGTACCACAATTTATACCCGTTGTTGCTGAAATCATATTTGTTGATGTATCATGATAGAACAAATACATCTCAAAGAAACCCCGGGTAAAATCTTTAACTTCTTCCTGCGCATTCTCATCTCGTTCATAATAGTCCAGTAATTCTTTCGTATAGTGAAAATGATCATATTTTTCACCAGTTATCGTGCTACTATTATATTCGCCAACTGACCATGGTGAGAGGAATAACCCCAGCGGGTCCACCCCATTCACCCCCATATAAGCAGCGTAGAGGTTCAATCCGTCGGCGTATCCGGCCGGGTCTTCGCTGAGCCAGCGGTTGTGCAGCGGACTGAACTCCCGAAAATGGGTATGGTACAATCCGGTAAACGGATCGCGCATCATGCCGCACCAGCCGAAGGGCGAATAATCCGACATGCCGATATTATACGGCGTATTCGGCCGGATCTTGGGGTAATAGTCGCCATCAAGCGGATTATACTCAAACGCCTTGCACAAGCCGGTCGAATTGTAATACAGCCGCTCGATCACCCGGCCGTAATCAATCCCCAACTCTGGGCCGCCCTCATCAATGTCGATACGGCCATCCACCACTCCCACCACCGTACCCCGGTCTTCCCCCAGCAGGACATGATACTGCGGCGACACACCCGCCCGCCGCGTCTCCACCAGACAGGGCCGGTTGAAAGCCTCTTCATAATAGGGGAAAACTAGGGACAGTCACCAATAAAAATGGCAAGGGGCAAGAATCATGGAACAGAAAATCAGTGACTGCCTCTAGTTTACAAGTAATCAACAGCATAATACTCTCATAGGGGGAAATGTCACCGGGCGGTTCAAAATCGACTATTGAGGGGCGAATCAAATCGACCACTCTGGGTAGAAAATATCAGGATTTTTCCTTTTGGCAAGCTTTGTTTCTCAGGCGGTAGCTCTGTCCGGTGATCTGGATAATTTCTTACACATCAAGATCATGACCTTGAACTTATTATCCTGTCAATCCTGTGATCCTGTCTAAATGGCTGTTAGCCTTTGCGGCTTTGTGGCTTTGTGTGAACGTTTTCTTTCTTGGTTGCGGCTTGACCGCCCTGTGTCAGTGGTTCAACACTTTTCTTACCGTTTCCTCAAAAGCGACGTTCTCTCCCCAGGCAAAAACCTCTCGCCTGAACATTCGAAGCCACACTCCGAAATTTCAGTGCAATCCCCACTCCCATAATCTACCAACCCGCCCATAACACAAAAAACCACCCCACCAGGTTTACCAGAAATAAAACTTCATTTCATATTTGACTTTCATACAACTTCGGACTACAATCAACAAACGGGTAAACCCAACCACCAACAAACCCCCGGCCGCCGCTTTCGAAAAAAAGCAAAAACCCACCCGCTCTTTGACAACAGAATACCAAAGCCGGAACGAGCATCTTGCTGGTAATGAATGCAGACACCAAACCCTTCCGGTATTCCCATATTCACCCCAACTTCCAAACGAACCCAATGAAGAAAAAATATCCTGTATCTTACTTATAATAAATTAGTTATAGTCATTTATCAGACAGCTACCCTTTCTTCGTGTAGCGCCGCAGGTCGTAGATCCGCCTCAGGCGGAACGCTTCGTGGTTCAATCCGCTGTTTTTTTCGCCTTTTCGCCTTTTTGTCTTTTTGTCTTTTCACCTTCTCACCTTCTTGACTTCTTACCCTTTTTAATATTGGTGTCCATTAGTGGTCCGTATTTCTGGCTGCTTCTTCTCTGTGGCTTCCTGACTTCGTGTGAAACAATTCTCTAAATCACCCCCCAGATCCAAACGAACCCAATCCTACCCATTTTAACATAAAAAACCAAAATTCACCGCATTCACAAGAATCTGCCATTTATCCATAAGCTGTTTTATAGCAATAAATTATATCTGTTTCCTTCCGTGTGTTCCGTGTGTTCAGTGGTTCTATCTTCTTTTATTTTAACATCTTAAATCTGTTTTGTATCTGCGTTCATCTGCGGTTAGATCAGCCGTTATATTAAATCCAAAATCCTTATTCTTATATCATGTTAGTCCTGTATTCCTGACTAAATCGGCCGTTTAATTTTTCCCATACCATTTCATGCTCCCCTCTGCGCCCTCTAAATCCTCTGTGGTGAGTTCGGCCGTTAAAAATCTCATGTTTTCTTCCGTGTGTTCCGTGTATTCAGTGGTTATAATTTCTTATATATCAATAGTTTACTCATGTCTTACCTGCGTATTCTGCGTCCATTTGCGATTAAATCGGCTGTTATATTAAAACTCCAAATCCTATATCCCTGACTAATCAGCCGTTTAATTTTTCCCATGCCAGTTCATGCTCCCCTCTGCGCCCTCTAAATCCTCTGTGGTGAGTACGGCTGTTATATTTTTTCATCTCTCCGGCTGTTCTCTTCACTCCCTCTACTAACTTAATGGTAAAATATGTCTGTTAATATTAACCCTGACAGCCACCAGCACCTTATCCAATGACCACCCAATCCAAACGAACCCAATCAATCAAATATCAGTTATATCCCATTACTTATAAATGACTTATATGCTTTCATTTTGTTATATCAATACCAAAACTATTAATAGTATTAATTAGTGTGAATTCGTGGTCCCAATTTTTCCTCTTACGAATCTCCTGGCCGTTCTCTTCACTACCTTCACTATCTACATGGTAAAATATGGCTGTTAATATTAACTCTGTCTGCCACCAGCGCCTTATCCAATAACCACCCAATCCAAACGAACCCAATGACCAAAAATATCGTTTCAAGTCATTACCTAATAGACGATTACAGCGCTTGCCAAATTCAACTTCTTCCAGTATCCTGTCAGCCATGAACTACGACTCATTCTATAACCATCTGCAAACCACCCTGCCCGCCAACGTAGCCTCAGCGCTGATCGAAGCCACCCGCCAGGCCATTGACCGGATCGACCATGGCGACTATCCCAGATGGCAACAGGCCATCAATACCCTGCCCAACCTCCCCACCGGCGCAATCAATCTATCCACAGACACCGTCACCATCGGCCACCCCGAAGACGCCGGCGACCAGACTCGTCTCACTCTCCAGGCCAAGCTCATGCATCTTCACCCCTGGCGCAAAGGCCCGTTTGAAATTGCCGGCCTGAAAATCGACACCGAATGGCGTTCAGACCTGAAATGGCGCCGCATCAAGGACCAGATCGCCCCACTCACCAACCGCCGGATACTCGATGTCGGCTGCGGCAACGGCTATTACCTGTTCCGCATGCTGGCAGAAAACCCCGCCATTGTCGTCGGTATCGACCCCTTCCTGCTCTACGTCATGCAGTTTCACGCCCTCAACCATTACATCCAGACCGACAAAGCCGCCGTTTTACCCCTCGGAATCGAAGACTTTCCAATACAAACCCAATGTTTCGATACCGTCCTGTCCATGGGCGTCCTCTACCATCGCAAAGACCCACTGGAGCATCTCTCATTTCTGGCCAACCAGTTAATACCCACCGGCCAACTAGTCCTCGAAACCCTCGTCCTCGATACCCAGGACCATCAGGTCCTGAAACCCAAAGATCGCTACGCCAAAATGCGTAATGTCTGGAATATCCCCTCACCCCCGGCCGCCTGCCACTGGCTCGAACAAACTGGATTTACCAACATCCACGTCGCCGATCTGACTCATACCACCTCAACCGAACAACGCCGCACCGACTGGATGCGCTTTGAATCACTACCCGACTTTCTCGATCCCTCCGATCCCACCAGAACCATCGAAGGCTACCCCGCCCCCGTCCGCGCGGTAATCCTGGCCGAAAAACGATAAGAGTGCCCAAGACTCTAAACGATCCCCTGCCGCTTCTGCCGGGCCGTCGCCTCCGCCAGCATCTGTTTCTCCTTCTTCGTCAGGCTCTGAATCCCCTGCTCACGTACCTTCGCCAGTATCCGGTCCACCTCAAACTGAAACGACCGCTCATCCTCCACCTTCCGCTCCCAAGCCCCCTCCTGATGCTTAGCCTTCAAACGTTCTAAATAGGGCCTCCCCATTACCCAGGCAATACCGGTAAACATCCCGCCCAGGTGAGCCAGATCACCACCGGCATTGTTACCACCGATTAATACATTCAACGTATACATGACAATCAATATCGTTGCCGCCGCCCGGATAGGCACCGGAAACAGAATCAAAATCACCGTGATTCCCGGGAACAAAATCGCGCACGCCGCCAGCAATCCTAATACACCACCGGAAGCCCCAACCAGCAATCCCATAAATTTACCGATTCCCAGCGTCCCCAAAAATGTAAAAAGAAAACCGCCAACAGCCCCGCAAGTCAGGTAGAAAATCAGAAAACGTCGACTGCCCCATTGTCGCTCAAGCAACGGCCCCAGAAAATACAACCCGATCATATTAAAAAATATGTGGGTGACCATATGAACACTATGTAAAAACTGGAAAGTAATCAATCGCCAGACCTGCAATAGCATAATCCAGCCCCCCTGATAAGCGACCACTCCAAAATATTCATCAATTTTTCCTCTGGTTATTATCTGAACCAGAAAGATCACAAAATTGGCAATTAGCAGCTTAGTTACCATCGGCGATGGCTTGGGCAGACCAAACCCGCCACGAAATCCTCCGCCACCTCCCCCAAAACCACTGCCGTCACCACGATAATAATTGCGTTCGTAAAAACTCACTTATATACCTCAAATTTGTATGTTTCAGATTAATATCCTGTCTGCAAACCTCTTAATATTATACCTTTCGGCCAATACAGTCTCTATTTTTGATTGTATTAATAGAATATTTCTCATAAAATCCCCCCAATGGCGACAAAGAAACGAAAAATATCCATTTTAGGCTCAACCGGATCGATCGGGCAAAACAGTATAGCCGTTATAAAAGAGCTTTCAGATGAATTTGAGCTGATATCGATCTCAGGCCACAACAACTGGCAGGAACTGGCAGCCCAGGTCCGTCAATTTAATCTGCCCAGAGTCGTCATCACAGATATCACTCAGGCAGATAAACTACGTCATGCACTCAAAGACTGTTCGACAGAAATTCTGGCTGGCCCAGAACATCTCGTTGATCTGGCCAATGATCCGCTATGCGATATCTTGATCGTTTCCATTGTTGGAGCCGCCGGCCTTCCAGCCGTATTATCGGCCGTAGAATCTGGAAAACATA
The DNA here is from genome assembly GCA_963663965.2 of Sedimentisphaerales bacterium. Taxonomy (GTDB): domain Bacteria; phylum Planctomycetota; class Phycisphaerae; order Sedimentisphaerales; family SM23-30. The sequence goes on along the minus strand of CAXXFK010000026.1, from coordinate 98,180 downwards.
TCGCAATCGCAAATAAAGAATCTCTGGTTGTAGCTGGATGCATTATAATGCCATTAGCCCGGAAAACGGGTGCAACGATTTTACCAATTGACAGTGAACATTCCGCCATATTACAAGCCATGCACGCAGGCCGCCGCGAAGATATCGAAAAAGTTATTATTACCGCATCCGGCGGCCCCTTCCGTAATGCCAGCGCCGCGACAATCGAAAACGCTTCCTTGGAAGACGCCCTCAATCACCCAACATGGAATATGGGACCCAAAATCACCATAGATTCAGCCACCATGATGAATAAAGCCCTGGAAGTAATCGAAGCCCGCTGGCTTTATGATCTTCCCGTTGAAACAATCGAGGTTCTGGTCCATCCCGAATCGATTATTCACTCAATGGTTGAATTCGTCGACGGCTCTATAATCGCACAGATGTCCTTGCCTGACATGAAGTTACCCATCCAATACGCCCTGACATACCCACGGCGCCTTCCTTGCCCCGCACCCAGATTAAACCTGGCAGAATTAGGAAAATTAACTTTTCATGCCCCCGACCCCCAACGATTTCCCGCCATCAGAATCGGTTTTGAAGTCGCCAGAACTGGCGGTACTGCCGGAGCCGTATTTAATGCAGCCAATGAAGCAGCTGTAAACGCCTTCAGAAATCACCAGATCAGTTTCCCTCAGATAGCCAAACTAACTGAAGTTTGCGTAAAACACCATGACTGGTCTGCCCATCCTTCGCTCGACGAATTAATCCTTGCAGACCAATGGGCGCGGGACTATATCCAAAAGTCTATCGCAAAATAACCTATTTTAGTGGGAACATTTACTCTATTTATAATGTATAATAGATAATTCTATTTCTTATAGCTAGTTATACCGATTTTACTAATGTAAAACCTCCAATAATTTACAGTTTTCATACCATATCAGGATTCCTCAATGACTGAGAACGAAATTAATAATACCAATATTGAATCGCCTAAAAAGAATACAATATCCTCTTTTTTCAATTCACCGTTGTTTATCATTATTCTAATCCTTGCAGGTTTAGCATTTGTTTTTAGAGATCTGCAAAGATTCGGATATATTCTCATCGTTTTGATGGGATTTGGTGGTGTTGTTCTGGTCCATGAACTTGGACATTTTCTGGCAGCAAAATCCGTTGGTATACTTGTAGAAGCTTTTGCTATCGGGATGGGCCCTGTTTTAGTGGGCGTAAAACGGATAGGTAATGGTTTCCGTTTCCGTATTCTGCCCCGCATGGGTGCCGATGTAAATAGTCCTGAAGGAAAGGGTCTTTTATGTATTACCATCCCGACAGCAAAAAAAGTTGAAGGTGATACCGAATACCAAATTAGAATTCTACCAATTGGTGGTTTTGTTAAAATGCTTGGCCAGGAAGATATGGGAACCGTCGAGCACGATAACAACCCCCGCTCTTTTGTTAATAAAGGCTTCTGGCAACGAATCTGGGTCATATCTGCCGGCGTTATCATGAATGTTGTCAGTGGCGGTTTACTGTTTATTTCCGTATTCGCTCACGGAGTCGATCTTCCACCGGCTGTGATTGGTAAAGTTTTGCCGGATTCTCCCGCAGCCAAAGCGGGCATACAGGCAGGCGATAAGGTGATCGCGATAAATGGAGAATCAAAAGATTTATTCACTTTTACAGAATTAATGATGGCTGCCGCATTTGCAGACAAAGATGAAGCAGTCAAGCTTAAAGTTTCTCATCCGAACGGCAGCATTGAAGATTTCGAAATCAAGCCAGAAATGAATGCGGAAATGGGCATACAGATGCTTGGTGTCGCACAATCAGAATCGTTAACAATCGCCCGTCCGAAGGAAAAGCAGGCAATCGAAGCGCTTAAAAATATTGGATTTGCACCTGGTGATAAGATCGTTGCGGTGAATGGCCGCCCTATCCAGCGAGCCGACCAGTTATTAGACATTTTATACCAGCCGCCCCAATCGAATAAAGTCGATACCACAGAAGTAAATGTCACTATTCAGAGAAAAGATCAGGAACGTGAAACTATTTTAAATGTCCCGATAAAAATCGAACTGGCCAGTAGTTCTGAAACTTCCGCAGTATTAGGTATCGTGCCTAGGTTGCAGGTTATCGAAGTACTGCCCGGTAGCCCGGCTGAAACGGCAGGAATCGAATCTGGCGATATTGTTTTACAGGCCGGCACCATTTTTTATCCGGATAAAACTGAATTCAGCGAGATTGTCGTTACCCATGGCGGCAAATCTTTACCCTTAAAATTACTCAGAACCGATGTCAATGGTGATTCCAGCGAAATTGAATTGGCATTAACACCAGAGTGGCGTGAACCAAGCCTGAGACAACGTTTGACAGGCTCAAATGGAAAACCGATTATCGGAATTATTTATGCACCGGCGGATACGATGCATCCTATCGTTGGCACATGCATAAAATCGGAAAATTCTGCGGAACTTGACAAAAAAGACCTCCCACATAATAAGAATCTATATGCTTCGATAGATCTTCCACGTGGCGCAAAGATCGTTGCTGTTGGTGATAATCCTGTCCAAAACTACCGCGACTTAATCGCTCAATTGGGCCAATGTAAAGGCCAGAATACCGTACTGAGTTGGATCCCTTATGGCGAAGAAACCCCTCGCCAGTTAACGGTTTCAGTCCCGTCAGATGAAAAGTGGATAGGCTTGTCATTACAACCCGATTTTGGCAAACTTTCTGCTTTGCCACTTAAACCTTTGGAATTAACTTTTAAAGGTCAATCCATTAAAGAAAACCTGGAACTGGGTCTGAGAACATCCTGGACCTTTATCGCACAAACCTACGTCATGATTAAGGGGATGATCCACGGCACTATCGGCATGAAAGCGGCCAGCGGACCTGTTGGCATATTGAAGATGAGCTATACGATCGCCTCGGAACGGCCATTGGTCTATTATTTATATTTTATGGCGACGATCAGCATGGCCATTGCGGTATTCAATTTCCTGCCACTTCCCATTGTTGATGGCGGACTGGTAGTCATTCTGATTATTGAAAAAATTAAAGGTTCCCCACTGTCCATAAAAACCCAGGAGATTATCAATTATGCGGGCTTGGCGCTATTAGGCAGTTTTGCCCTCTTTGTAACCTTTCAGGATATCTGGAAAATTATCAGCGGCCAGATGTAATCAATGAATCATAAAATTTGAATCTATCTTCTGGATTTCTTCTTGAATGAAAAGAACCCGTGCTACCAGCCGCCATCCTCTGCAAATGGGTGGATCGGCTTATTAGGCTTTTTCTCTTTTTCACGTTCCTTTAAAACAGCCGATGCAATCGCCATATCAATAGCCGTGGTAATTTTAATGTTGCCGGCATCAGATTCCACTAGTTTGACAGGTAACCCCATGGCTTCTACTAACTGAGCATCGTCTGTAACCGAGCCTTGAACTTTAACAATATTTTCATATGCTTTTCGAATAATATCCGGTCGGAATACTTGAGGAGTCTGAGCCTCGTATAACCCCGCCCGATCTACCGTACCTTCAATACACCCATCATTACTCGCCTTTTTCAGCGTCGGGGCGACTGGATTGGCCAGGATGGCAGCGCCATGTTCAAAGGCGGCTTGAAAAACTGCATCGATTTGTCCCTGTGTAACGCAAGGACGAACCGCATCATGTAATGCGACCAAATCGAGTGTGTCATCTTGAACTTCATCAAGCAATTTGCGGATCGTTTCATATCGTTCTGCGCCACCAACGATTGCTTTGACTCCATAAAAACTTAATTTAGCCCCCCATCTGATATCGAACAATTCTTCTTCCTCTTTCGGTATGGCAACTATGGTTCGAACCACATCCGCCCGATCCGCAAAGCATTCAATCGTACGCACAAAAACCGCGCGACCGTTCAGATCGTCAAATTGTTTGCGTTTAGTGCCTTGATAACGAGTTCCCGAACCCGCCGCCGGGATTAATACTGCAACTTTTAATGTCATAAACGAGATCCTTATATTTTATAACCAGCGTCCGGCTGTCACCGAATTCGCAATTTTACTATAGATTCTCTCTATATCAATCGCTTCCCACTGTTCGATATTTTTAGTTGTTAAAGGGGGTAATGCGCCCACTTTTTCAAAAAACTCATTTTTCTTTCCAATATCAGCAAATTCATTCTCCGCATCGCTTGAACAATAAGAAAAATTAGCAAATTGCGTTAGAATCGAATGTCCCACCATAATCCGGGCGCCTTTTAAAAATATATCCTTATAAGGTCTTAAGGCAGAACATTCCAGATTATCAACAAATGGGAGTCCTAACTTATTCATTTCTGTACCGATATTAATTGGCATTTGACGAATTTCAGCCGCTTGAACAATCTTCTTGAGATGATCTTGTTTTGCCTTAGCCACAGTTTCATCTTTATAATTCCAGTTACGGTCTGGAATTATATTCAATGCTGCTGCCCCTTTCCCTGCCAGACAATCGAGCAACGCATCCGGATCTGATTCTCCGGGGCTGGTACCATCAAGCCAGGCAACCATCGGAATAGCCTGACAATCTTTAACCCAGTCGATAAAATTATCGGTTGTTGGAAATTGGTCAGACGAGGGCTGGATATATCCGATACCGCCACGTTTAGCCAGTTTTGATCGTACTTTTTCTTCAAGTAAAGGTCTTGCTTCTAATAGGCGCTCGGTTTCTTTTGGATCTATCTCCATTAATTCGGCCCAGAAAGTAACCCTCTCGTGAAAATCCGACAGAACTTGTTCTGCCTTATTTACATAGGCGGAAATGATATGTCGTTCAGTAGCCGCACCTGATGGTGTCAACGTCTGTACATCATTTTTATAATCAATAGCAATGCGAGGTAGTGCCGAATTAACTCTCCCGATTAATGCCAGATTTCGCTCTCCCGCCGTTCTCCGAAGCATATTAAGTGTGCCCGACTGCGCCATGTCAGTATTGATCACCTTAGTAAATCCAGCTCCCATAATATAAGTAACTCCGGGTTCGCCAGGAGAATTAATATCGCCCTGTGAAAATTCCTTCAAAAATGCCCGGGTCTCAACAAATACCGAAGTCCGCAATCCAAGTATCTGGCCTGCTTTCAAAAACTCGTCCATACCATCTAGGACATCGAAATCACACAAACCGGCAGCATATAAACCGTTTTTTCTTGATTCCCAGGCGATTTTAGCTGGAGACCAGCCATGTGAATTATAGGAAAAAAAGGAATGAAAATGCATATTGATATTCAATCCGCATTGATCTGATAAAATATTTGACTGAACCAGCGATTTCAACGCCAACAGGCGCTCATACAAATCAAAACTATTGAGCTGCGCTTCCAGCTTAACCATATCGCTCATATTTAACCTCATAACTATTTTAATTTTAACCTGTTACATATTTCGATCATAATACTATTTTTTAGAAAAGTCAACTATTTCCATCCGGACTATTCTGACTTTAAATCAGGGAATAATTCATGAACTGCCGCAATCAATCGGCTTAGTCTTTGATTATCGTCCGTCCGGGAAAAAACCTGAATATGGATCGGACATCCTGGATTGCAAGTGTACCCCCTGACGGGCTTCTGAAAATACTTTCTGATTATTTCTTTCATACAGGTTACTTTATTTAACTCATTCTGACATCCTGACCAGTTTACTGCCAATATGCCTTCTGATTGCAGATTCAATGATATGGCATGCCACCAACTGTCAGATAATAGAATATCATTACTCGAAATATCATCAGGGGTAATTTGTATCCATATCAGATCGAAACGCCGGCTATTGGGACGGAATAAAAGTGAATCGGGGATATTATCTTGTAACGGAATAACCGGCTTTAGCTTGTTAAAATTTACTAATTTTCCAAACTGATTAAAACCACAAAAAGTAACTTCACTTAAATCTTCCCATAAATATGAATCCCATATTCCGCTTTCCATCCCCCATATGCATAATTGGCCTAATCTGGCTTCCATTAATCTTCGTATGGTATTTTGTGTCCGGGCCATCAACAGTTCACAAGACGTATTGATCGGCAATGTGATTTTTTCACCCAGTGAACAGGTATAATAGGCATCGGTACTTCGATGATATCGACAATCAATAGCATCGCCAAAACGTTCTACTGTCATACCGGGAAATTCTGATGAGACAGAAAGCCAGCCATTTTTTAAATGCAGGTAACAGAGGCAGATTAGAAATAACACCCAGGCGGATATAATGACTCTCGATGTTAACGACTGGGGTGATAATTTGTGATTTTTCCAGACAATCATCAGGCATAACGCAACAATCAAGGTCATGACGATTACCAGAATTTTTAATGACCCTAAAACCGGCAACAATGCTGTAATGGCCAAAAAAATGCCAATGCCATAGCCGCATAACGTCAAACTCAACCAGCGTGCCCATCCCCAAGACCGGCTTACAATACTTTCCTGGGTAATTTTTTTCATAATAAAAAATAAATATCCGCCTTTAAATGACACGCCAGCAACCATCAAGCAGGATATTCCCAATATCCACTTCAGACTCATTCGTCTGGTCACATATAAATCCCAGAGTCGGGAAAATAGCAAAACATAAATCAATAAACCAATCGTTAAAATGATACATTTGTCCGCCACCGACAACCAGGGTGCCCGCTTACTGCCGGATCGGCGAAATGAATAATACATACCGCCAGAAAGAAACGCCGTAATGAAAAATATCAGGAATTTGCGTATAACAATACTTTGTGACAGGATTAGTGCCGTATGTAAAACAACCGTTGTTATGACTGCTATTAAACCGGCAAGAAAAAATGTTAACAAATCAGGATTAATATTATTAGTCGTAACACGGTCCAGCACTGCAGTAGTATGTTCAAAACTTTTCTGATTCCCGATAAGTGCAAATCTTGGAATTGCCAGCATCATAAAAAATACGGCGAACAGCTGTAATATCTGGATCAACCAAAGTGCGATACGGCTATTCAGATGATCGGGTACAATCATGGACCAGGTCAACACTCCAAAAGAAACTCCCAGCAATAAATAGGCCGGAATATTAGTCTCAAATTCCTGATATTTTCCTGTGGTTGTTGTAAATGACAATGCGAGTCGGTATAACAACGCTAAAAGCAGGCCCGTCAGATAAAATACTGGAAACAACGCCAATAAAATCATAAAAATATCCAGGCAATAGACGGCTAACGTGCTAAAAAGGAATCGACTTTGAAACCAGATGTGTAAACTGTAATAAAAATCCAGCGTTATGGTCAATAGCACCACTAACGCGGTGATGATGATGTTGCAACCCGAAAGCACCATACTGACCGCTAACGGATCTGTTCGACCACGGGGTAACCACAATTGACCATGTGTCTGTCCACGGAACCAGAGCAAGGGAATCGGGCCGGTTATGCCTGACACCAGTTGAATCGTCCACTGCGGGCTGAGTAATCCTGCCGATATAGAAATGACAGCAACGATAATGAAAATTTGTGTCGTGGCAATAGAATGCCCTGTTATCTGGTACATCTGATTCAGCAATGCGTACAAATTTCCCATTATGCCAAACGCCAGATAGACGCAAACAAATACGAATCTTCTTTTATAGCTGGCAAGGCTCACCATGGTTACGCAATCCGGAGTCTGTCATGAGGCAGGAGTGATATTTTATTAATCCGATTTATCAAATCCCGTAAATCATCCGGTATGCCCGTAATAATCCTGCCACACTCCAGGCTTGCGCCACACAACCTTTGGGACAGTGGGGAAAATCGCCATCGAAAATTTCCGAGATACTGCCAAGACAGCCTTCACGCATAACATGCTCAATCAATGGCTGGATAAAACCGGATGCATTCGCAAGAGATCTTTTACTATGTTTATGTACTTTTAAGTAGGCTTCAATAAATGGCCCGATTAAAAACGCCCAGACCGTACCTTGGTGATAGGCGGAATCTCTTTGGAACTGATCGCCCCCATACCATCCCCGATATCGATTGTCCTGAGGACTCAAACTGCGTAAACCATAAGGAGTTAATAAATGCTGTTCAACACATTGTAGCACACCTTTCTGCTGAGTCTGTTTTAGACAGGAAAATGGTAGTGATACGGCAAAAATCTGATTGGGACGGATACCGCAATCGATACCTCCATCCGGATAAACACAATCATTTAAATATTGGCCTTCTACATTCCAAAACACCTGAATAAAACTGCTCTTTACCTGGTTCGCCAGATCCAGCCAGTGTTTCTGCTCTTTTTCGGATGCGCTGCTTTCCGCCAGAATTCTTAACGCACTGTACCAGAGCGCGTTGATCTCAACTGCTTTGCCATACCTGGGAGTAAAAGCCACGCCATTACACTTGGCATCCATCCAGGTCAGTTGGGTTTCATGGCTTCCACCGGTAATTAATCCATCTTCATCCGCACGAATGCCATCACGAGTTCCATCACGATAATGTTTGACGATGGTTTCGATCATCGGACGCAAGTGTTGATGATATTGTTCCTGATCACCGGTATGATTCAGATAGGACCATGCCGCATTGATGAACCATAATGAAGCATCAATGCTGTTGTAATGAGGCGCACCGCCATAATCGTCAAATCGATTCGGAATCTGCCCCTGATCTAATACTGAGCCAAAAGTCAGCAATACCTCTAATGCTTCGGTATGACGTCCCGTATCCAGCAATAATCCAGGCAAAGCAATAAAGGTGTCTCGGCCCCAATCCGCAAACCAGTGATACCCAGCCAGAATACTGGTTGATGCTTTACCGCTCTGGATCTGCCTCCGCACGACAAACTGATCCGCAGCTCGAACCAGATCCCTGCTCGTCTCATCACTAACCTGGGCTATTTTGAACAAACCATCCAGACGCATATTTTGCTTAGTTACCCATTGATTGATATCAAAATCCAAATCCTTGGGACTTTCCATGGCACGCGTGGCATGGACAACGAGAGCAAGTTCACCGTCTTTCTCAATAGTCGTATGGAAAACCCCCATAGCCCAGACATCTTCATAATCATGCTGGCCGCGGAGCGTTTCACCTCGATAATGCATTGCGTACCACCAATCCGCGCCACTATCGAATTGGAATTGTGGAGCGCATAAATGTACTGCCGGACCGTTGGGATCTAATACCCGGACACTGATAATACTACCTTCCCGGTCGGTTTGAAAAGTAGCTGACGATGACTGCATACTATGAAAATCTCGCAAAGCGATCATCGGGATCACTTTGAAATGCAAAGGTCCCTTAACCCCCTCAAAACGATAGCGTATTAAAAGCTCATCACGGTCATGATCAAGGTATATGGACTTTTCTATGTTGATGTTTTTCCACTTATAACCAAAGTGAACACCACATCCTCTGCGAAATTTTTTCAAGCGCTTATAGCCAAGGGGATGGAGACGGTCGGAAAACTCAAAACTTGAAATTTCTACTGTTTCTTCCTGATATTCGATTGTTTCAAGCATATTAGATAATGTCACATAGCGTTCTACCGGTGGATGCAATGCCGCGACAAGCAATCCATGATATCTGCGTGTATTGCATCCCAGCACAGTTCCGGAAGAATAACTGCCCCTTGAATTGGTTAATAACCATTCCTTTTCTAACATATAGTCTAGTTCTGATTCAGAAATATCAAGCGATAATGTCATTTTTTCTGCGGATTCTATCGGCATGGCATTTACTCCAATTCATTTGGACTTTTTGTCACCATAGTCTATGTAACATTCAATATATTAATATTTTATGAATATGGCTCGAATTGCAACCAGATTTTTAAAAAAACAGGAATTATTGGGCCGACCACCCCCTGCATCGGCGATAGCAAGATCTTATTTCGGAAATGACAAATAAAGCGCCGTTCCCTGATCAGGATGAGACTGCAGTCGAATATTTCCTCCATGACGCTCAACAATTTTTTTTACTACGGATAATCCTACCCCGGTACCTTCAGGATTATTAACGCTGTAGAATAAGTCAAAAACTCGTGCCTGCTGTTCATAATCGATGCCACACCCATTATCTTTAAAGCAGATTTCCCACATGGATTCTCCATTTTGGCAGGAAATTTCAACAACTAACTCTCGCTCGCTTCGATAATCAATTGCGTTATCCAATAATTTCTCAAACATCTGCCACAGTTGCTGCCGGTCACCATAAACGATGGGCAAATCATGCAATGCAATATTGGCATCGACATCTTCCAGAAGTGTACGATATCTTTCTAAAATCTGCTGAACAAGGTGTTTCAAATCGACAGCTTCAAAGGGTGAACCATGATAGGACAACCTGGAGCACACCATGACATCACCTAAAACACGCTTAATGCGTCGTGACTGGCTGGATATCTGTTTTAATTCAGCTTGCGCTTCTTTTTGCAGACAATCCGTATAGCGATCTTTAAAACATTCCAAACCCTTATCAATCGCTTCAAGTTGATGCTGCAGGTCACCGGTTAGCAGGCGGGTAAAGTTCTCAAGATCTCGGTTGCTCGTCTCTAATTCCGAGGTGAAATCTCTTAATTCTTCTTCGATTTGCCGTCGGTAAGTAATATCTTCAATTATTGTGGCAAAATGACCTTTCACCGGGCTGTAGGCAGATATTAAAAACCACCGATTCATTTTTTCGGAATATTTTTCTACACGATGAACTTCGCCCGTTCTGGCCAGCATGGAACACAGGTCTTTCCAATCAAAAGTATCATCCAGATTCGCGGCTGTCATTTCGGATTGTTTTTTGCCAATCACATCCTCTCGTTTCAAACTGGTCAATCTTTCGAAAGCGCCATTGATCTCCAGGCAAATATAATCGATCGGTTCTTGCTTAGACGAAAAGATAATCTGATAATAGGCGAATCCATCGAGCATATTTTCAAACAAGAGACGATATTTTTTCTCGTTTCTACGCAATGACTCTTCTGCCTGTTTCCGCTCGCTGATATCTTCAATCACATGAATGATATAATCGGATTGGCCTCCATCTCCTTTCATGATTGACGCAGTCACTCGAACCCAGCAGACAATTCCCATGCGACTGATATAGCGTTCTTCAATTTGATAACAGGAACACTTGCCCTGTTTCAAATCTGAAAAAATTGTCTGGCTGGAACTGCGATCTTCTGGATGTAAATAATCCTGGAAAGGGATCGCTCGCAACTCAATATTAGAATATCCTGTCAATCGTTGAAAAAAATGATTACTTTCGATTGCCTTGCCTTCCAGATCATACAAGACAATACCTACCGCAGATCCCTGAAAAATTGCGCGTAAACGGCGTTCTCTTTCCCGAACAGCCTGTTCGCTGACACGCAACTGCTGGTTGGTTAGCTTTAATTCTTCCTCGGCCCATTTTCTTTCACTGATATCACGTATGATAAACATTGCGGCAGGTTTTTCCAGACTGGCGATTTGATTGCCCTTGATCTCTAAGTCTAAAATAGTGCCATCCTGTTTGGCCCCCAGTGTTTCCTTCACAATTGACTGTCCCTGCCTGACATAATTTACAATCTCAGACATGATGGCCCGGGTTTCTTTGGGACAGAGCTTTTCGAGGCTGGCGCCCAGCAGTTGCTGAGGCGCATAGCCAAATATGTCGCTGACTTTCTGGTTGATTTCCATGATCACGCCCTGATCATCAACCATCAGCCAGGCGTCTGCTGCAGAATTGAACAATTCTCGATAAAGCGATTCGTATTTATGATAGTTCTTCTGAGCCAGTTCCAACGTCTTACGCTGTTTGACTAATTCCAATGTTTGTTCCAGAGCCAGGGGTAGCAGATCAATGAGTTCCTGATTTTTGACCAGATAATCTTCTGCTCCAAATTTAACCATCTCCGCAGCCAGCCGTTCATTGCCATCTCCCGTCACCATGATAAAAGGTAAACGCCGACGGCATCGGTCCAATTGCTCAACAACATCCCTGCCGGTCATATCATCCAGACTGTAATCGAGCAACATCAGATCCGCTTCATTTTTTCCCAGCCATTCGATGGCTTCCTGACCGCGCTCAAAACAGAGTATGCGATAACCGTGTGAATGTAAGACATGACTTATTAATGATGAAAACCCAGTATCATCATCCACTACTACTACTTGATAACCGTTTAATGCCTGATCCATTCGCCTCGGTCTCTCAGGTTAACGACCTGATATTGCTAATTGGTAATTTGACTTTGAGTATTATACCTTAAAAGAGAGATTGAATGCAACTTTTTAAATAAACCCCCATAATTCCTTATGTTGCAATCGGTTACACTAACACTAGACAGGCCTGAGCCTTTCGATTATCTTATACTCAGATATCAAGTGAATGACATATCGTATTCACTAACCAAATTGGAGATTTTATTTATATTCAGACCATATCACCAACCAAACAGGAAATAAAGATATGAGCTTCTGGGATCGTAAATCTGAAACGCACTCTTTTCTCCTTATCTTAGTCAAATTACTTGATATGCACATTGTTCTGCCAGTTCTGGTGTTATTTACAATCTTGCACAACCAAAATCCATTTTTTTGTCATTTTGCCATAGAATGTTTCGCTTCTATACTAGGTGTCTCCATCTTTTTGCTTTATTGGAATTATCGACATATTCAAACGGATAGTGTTCCACTTTTCATCGGGATTTCCTGCCTATTTGTAGCAATTCTTGATTTGACAAATATCTATATCTGTTTCAAAGTACCGTCGGTTGAATACGATTCTACGAATATTACTAACCAATTGTGGCTTGCCGCCAGACAAATGCATTGCATCTGTCTGCTGGCAGCCTTTCTGTTTTACCGTAAACGGATATCCCCTCTGCTCATTTTTACTATTCTGACTATCCTGACCGCTATCTTTTTATTCGGAATCATTGTCACCGCTGTTTTCCCGGCGAGTTACCATACAGATAAGGGAATAACGAATTTTCATAAATTGTCCGAATTTCTTATTAGTATATTGCTTATTTTCGCAATAACCGCTTTAGTTTACAGACGTAAATATTTCGAACAAAAACAATTCATCCTGTTGCTGGTTTCTTTCTTGGCCACACTAATTGGAGAATTCATCTTTGGTGTACTATATAACAGGGGTAATCCATTAGATCTCTGGCCACACTATTTCAAATTACTTTCCTATTATTACATCTATAAGGCTTTAGTACATAGATGTTTAACACAACCGTATGAGATGATTTTTAAACGATATAAAGACAATGAAGCCTCGCTGATTGCCAGCGAAGAACGTTTCAGGGCCATTGCGGATTATACTTCAAACTGGGAAGATTGGATTGGTACGGATCTGCAACCTGAATGGCTGAATAGTTCCGTGCAATCCTTAACGGGTTATACGCCTGAAGAATGCCTGAAAATGTATGATTATCCCTTGTCGCTGGTTCATCCGGATGACCGCGAATATTATAACAAAGCCCGCAATATGGTTTTTGCCAGCCACCGTCAGATGCAGGATATTCCTTTTCGAATCATTCGTAAAGATGGTGAAATAGCATGGATGTCAGCATCATGGAATCCTATTTTGGATTCTGATGGTATATTTGTCGGGATCAGATCCAGTATCCATGATATTACCCGTGCCATTGAAAGCGAACAGGAAAGAAATTATCTTGATGAAAAATTGCAGGCTCGTAATGCCGAACTGGAAAGTATGATACAAATTGCCTCACATGACTTGAGAAGCCCTTTGGTTAACATTGATGGCTTTTTCAAGGAGTTGTCCCACCATCTGATTCAATATCGATCTGAATTGGAACAACCCCACCTCGTTAAGAACAGCCATCCGACGGATACCCGCGGATTCCTCGCGGGAATTGATGAGATATTGTCCTATATCCGGCCAAGTGTAGATAAAATGTTCCAGATATTAGATGGCCTTCTCAAAATCACTCGTCTTGGCCATCATGCCTGCAATATTGAAAAAGTGGATATGAATAAACTGATCGGTGACATTCTCAAATCACATTCTTACCGTGCAAGAAACCGTGGGGCCGCATTTAAAATATTCCCTCTGCCTCCCTGCCAAACGGATGCCAGCCAGATATCCATAGTGTTTTCTAACTTGATTGATAATGCCCTCAAATATCTGGATTCTGAAAAGCCCGGTCTCATTTCTATCGAAGGCGAAATCCTGGATGATAAGGCGATCTATCGAGTCATTGACAATGGAATTGGCATTGCCCCAGAGCATCAGGATGTTATTTTCAATATTTTTTATCGAATCGATCCCCAAAAATACGAAGGGGATGGCCTTGGATTGTGCGCAGTCCGTAGAATCCTTGACCGTCTGGATGGCCGAGTTACAGTCAAATCACAACCCGGACAGGGCAGTTGTTTCAGCATTGAATTACCCACCGCTGATCTTTGAACGGATGGCGCCCAACCATGCCATCCAGTCTGCATATAAATAGGGCGCGTCCAGTTCATTATGTAATTGACGCAAATTGCGTAACACTTGTTCGGTCAGTTCATATTGATAATCATTCGAAATGGATTGACAATAGAATATCCGGCATCCCGCGGGACGATGATCATATTCACGACATCCATCAGCACACCCCGCTGGACATTTTAGTGGACTAAGATTGTCAAGTAACCAGTTGTTATCATTATTAATATGTCGAAGAAAGAAAAGTACTTCGACGGTAGTTACATAGAGCTTGTGGCCATAAGCCTTAAAATGGCAACAACTGCCGCAATTCTCACATTGATTGCCCTGGGTGCTTAAACGCTCGTAAATAAAATGATAGATCTGCTCCAGAGATGCGTCTGCATTATCCCAATCCAGATGAGAACGAATCCAAAGGACGCAATGCTCCATATCTATGGGATTGTCACAATCTCCTTTTGAATTGCTGTTAAGAATGGATTGGATCTGCTCGCTATGATATAAATTCCCTTGATTAATCCCCGGACATGCCCTTCCAGCCTTTTCCCAGGTTTTCTTATTTTTCAGATTCTCCTGCCAAAATGGCCAGGTTCGACATTGCATCGGGCGCACCGGATAGATTTCACAACCTTTCTGGCCATTGGTTGGCCATGATAGAAAAATACAATCTTTACTGGGCTCTTTCTCTATGAGGCTATATCCATTATCAATCTTTCGAATCATGGTTTTTTTTAATTGATCTAGTGGTATATGCAGATATTTTGCAATGGCCTCCATTTCAACGTCATCCACCCAGACATAACCTTCATTCGGTCCCGAACAACAGTTGCCACATCCCTGGCAGATGAATGCCAGACCTTCATTATACCACGGGTGATCAGGACGACTCATAAAATTTATATTACTTTCCATTTAAGTTTGTCAATGTTTCTAGTAAAAAGGCGGCATTATGGGCGCCGTCACTATCAGGAAATTCCCGAATAATCTCTTTGAATCGGGCAATCCGGTCTTCTTCTTTGGTTTTCAATTGTGCCAGGGCGAACTCGATATTATCACGTAATGGATCCGGATTGGGAGAATTGTTTAAGAGTTCCAAAAGTTTCTCTTCATATTCCAGACGATGCGGATCCAGCCCAATGAATGCCGCTAATCGCGTATCATGTATCCGGTGCCCGGTACGATTCTCTGAACTGATTAATCCCTTCAACGCCTTCATTTTTGTCTCCAACCGTATCAATTCATCATGACCAATGCTGGGACTTGGTGGTGTGAACAAGGTCTTAAACCGCTCATACCAGAATTGATCTGACCGATAACGAATCGATGTCGCCTGTTTTGCGCTTTCCAGGGTTAATAATGCCTCATCAAGCAATCGCGTCGCTTCGTCAAATCCGAATATTTCATCAGGACGTTGGGGTTGACGCATGGCCGCCAGTAAGGCAAGTCGCCGGCGTGCGTCAATACTGACGATTGAATCGCCAAAACGATCCACCAGTTCCTGCCAGATGGGCTGACTGAATGAACTGGGACTATCGTAATAAAACCGCAAAATATCCTCATCGCTGATCGCGCGAATATCGGGTCTTAAGTCATTTAGAAGCCCCTTGAAATAGATGGCGTCAACCAAACGGCTATCCTGCAGCAAATGGCTGCTGTGTTCTTCAATAAATACGTCAATCTGCTGTATCGCTTTTAATCGGGCCTGTTCAAAATTAACCAGTTTTTTCCGGGCTATTGAGGTTGGACTGGTATTCTCCAGAATATTGTAATTAAAGGTCCATTTCCATTCCGTACGCAAAGCAGTCATAATCGCTTCATCGCTCAGGTATTCCTGCTTTTTTTTGATTTCCTTCAGCTCTTTCATTAAATAGGGGACAATATTATCGCTTTTAAAATCAGTATTTTTGTCCGGACGATATCGATATACCTGAGCCTGAAAATCCCGTTCATCCAAACCGATCGCATGATTAAAATAGACAATCGTAAGCCCAACTGCGACCAGAATAATCGGCGGCAGAATGCCGGGCCAGTACCTGGTAAAATGGCCGCCGATAACCACAATACCCAGAAATATCAGACAAAACAAAAAAGCAAATCCCCAGGGTGCGTAAAATACGGCCCAGCGCAACACATCCTGTTCCGGATTGGAACCGCTATATAACCACCAGAATAATACCACAGGAAGTAAACTTAATAATGAGGCAACATATTTTGACTTAAATCGAAGTGGTTCAAAACTCACCAGTGCGCAACTGAAAAAAACGCAAAAACACAATACGGGTTTATGACCTAGCAACATAATCGAAAGAACAAACGGGATCGTATAAATTAAATTGTACAACTGGGAAATAATGATCGGTATGGCACAAAGCAGACACATGAAAAGCGCGCTGATCACAATCCAGGATGGAAACTGAAAAATATGAAGAGGAAATTGTAATTGATCAATTAAATACCGTGATTCATATGGACCTTTTAGTTGAAAATAACTCCCGGAAACAATTCGCAAATAAAAGCTATTTAAACAGGCATAAATTACCAGACTGACAAACCATGATAGATGACGAATCATCTGACTATGCTGATAAGCGGCGCCATCGGAAAATCGAAATTTCTGGGAAAAATCACCAGAAAGTGAATTACTGCCACTTTCATTTGTGTCATTGACAAACGCTAAAAATTCCGACCTTGATTTATAATTTTGAAGAATATTTTCAAAATAATCACTTAAAATGAGAATGTGACGAATCAACTTCCAGATATTGCCCGCCAGCATAGCGAAGGCCAAACCGCATATTCGGTGCATATTAATCTCGGTCGAATTTAATAATGGCTTCGACTGAGAACTATTGCTTATATTTTTTTCCATTGCTCTCTAAAAGATTAATAACAACTCTTTTTAATGGCCCGGGAGAACCTGACTCCCAATAAGGTTTGTGCACCTGATATAACTATTTAAAGTACAAATATTAACTAAAGACACACCCCAGAACGGCACACCCACCAGGTTATACAACTGGCCATAGTTGAGTATCACGTTGTCAGGGACTCTGATTCAGGGTTAAGTATATACAGATTTTTCTTAATAATCAAATGTTAGATAGACCGTTAAAAATAATCACACGATCTATCTGGGCTGCCCTGCGCAAGCGTTTTTTAAATATCGAAAACGAAATCTAGCGCATTATTTTATAATTTTCTACAATAAATTGGGTTATGATATTACATTACCCTTATATCATTAACTCACAAAGAAGTATAATTAAGTGTTTTGAGTAAAAAAATATATGATCTTTTAATGAGACATGATACAAACATTATCAGTATGACAGCTTAAGACAAGCAAAACACCTTGGAGAAAATTCCCGCCTTTCATTACTAGGGAAGTTTTTCGGATTTGTCACTGATTGTTGTCTTATAAATTAAAAATTTCATTTTGTCTGTTCGTCTAAACTTCATAATAAATCACTATGAAATAACATTAAAATTTTGCAGGAGACAACCTTGAATCTGAAAGAAGCATATTGTCAATCAGTCTGGACTTTTTTCCATCAATTATCACAAATTCCCCGGCCTTCTGGAAACTGTCTTGAAGTGGCAACATGGCTCATTCAGATCGCTCAAAAGTATAAATGGCAGTATCGGCAGGATGCCGTTGGCAATCTGTTCATTGAAGTCCCGTCATCACCTGGTTACGAAGGGCATGCGCCGGTAGTTTTACAATCACATATGGACATGGTCTGTCAGAAGACACCGGATTCGAATCATGATTTCAATCGTGATCCAATCAAATTACGTGAACACAATGGCTGGATATCGGCAGAGAATACCACACTGGGGGCAGACAATGGATTGGGACTTTGCCTGGCTCTTGCCGCAGGAATAGATAAAAACATTCAACATCCTCCACTGGAATTACTGTTTACCATCGATGAAGAAACCGGCCTGGTGGGAGCCATGGGATTAAACAAGGAATTCGTTAAAGCCAATCGAATGATCAATCTGGACAGCGAACATGACTCCTCAATCTTCATCGGTTGTGCCGGTGGGGAATTGACGGACATGACTCTTGCTTTCCAACGTTTTGATAACCTTCCTTCCAGTTGCGCCGTTCATTCAATTTCAATTTCTGGATTAACTGGAGGCCATTCTGGAGTAGATATTCATCGCCAGCGCGCCAATGCTCTATCAATGATGGGATTTCTACTCGATCGCCTGACTGCAAGTGCCCATAATTCGATTCATTTAATTGATATCTCAGGCGGAACAGTCCATAACGCGATTGCCCGTGACTGTCAGGTTTGTCTGGCCATTGACACAAATGAAATCGAAGATATTCAGAAAGCCATTAATCAATTTGAAACAGAGATAAAACGCCTCTATGCGGATACGGATCCCAATATCAGGATAACCTTGAAACCCTCTGATAATCATCCTGCGGACTTAATGCCTGTAGCTCTTGAAGACCTTAACAGAATGATTTCATTAATCTGTGCGATCCCAAACGGTGTATATCGTGTTGATAATCAATTGGGTATGATCGAAACCTCTTCCAATCTTGCCATTGTCAAAATAGCTGACAATGAATTACACATTCAAACCTCTCAACGAAGTTCTAATCCGTTCAGCCTTGACTGGATCACTGCCCGTATAAATTCTCTGGCAAAGCTGGCTGGCGGACAAATTAAAAATTCCAATCGCTATCCCGGTTGGAATCCCAACTTAGAATCTGATCTGTTAAAACGCTGCCAGAAAGTCTATCAAAAGCTGTTCAAGAAAGAAGCGCAACTTGTGGCGATTCATGCCGGTCTGGAATGCGGAATTATTGGTGAACGAATCAAAGGTATGGATATGATTTCGTTTGGACCGAATATCGAAGGAGCACATAGCCCGACTGAAAGAGTCGAAATCGCCTCTGTAGACAAAATCTGGCTGTTATTAACCTCCCTGTTATCTCAATTATAGTAGCTTAAAAGTATCAGTATCAGGACGATTAGTTTCTTTCGTTATAGCAGGAATTACTTTTATCCGAATTTTCAGTGCCACATTCATTGGAATTATCAATTTAATGATTAATAAGGCTTGCAATAACCATGCACCCCCAAAAAAACAATAATATTATTTTGTAACATCCATAATTTTCTGTTGTATTACCTATTGAAGACGGTTAACCGACCTAGAAAAAATTGAAACATCATTACTTATAGTTATTAAAGGAGTTACAAATGAATGCTGTCAAGTTTAGTTTAATTGGAATTTTAATACTGTCAGGACTTGTGTTTGCTAAACCTGCAGATCCATCACTGATCCCATCAGACGCAAAATGGGCCGTCCACGTCGACGTGAATGCGATTCAGAATAGTGCCATTCGTAATGCCATCTGGAATATCATTAAAAACGAAGGGAAAGCTGAAAAAATCACCAATCAGATGGTCGCCCTTAAACAAATTATTGGTTTCAATCCGGTTGAAGATGTAGATAGTGTCTGTTTATATAACAACTCTTTCGTGCCCGACAATGGAATCATGCTATTACAAGGTAGATTCGATACTGAAAAAATTGAAGGCATACTTAATCTTGATGATAGCCATGAAACAATATCCTACGAAAATTCAACTATCCATAAGTGGTACGAGAAAAAGCACAAACATGAAGTTTTCGGCTCGGCTGCTCCTGACATGTTGATCGTTGCCAGCCACCAGTCAAAAATAGAATCGGCGCTTGATACAGTATCCGGCAAGGAAAAATCAATGGCGGATTCGGTTGTTCCTGCAGTCTTTGCCAATAGCCCGAATGGAACATTTCTTATCCTTAGCGCGACTGGCATTGGCGAAATCAAAATGCCTCCTAATGCGGCGATGCTCGCTCATGTTGAAGATATCGGCCTGATTATGGGTGAAACGGATGATAATCTGTCAGTACACGGCGCCCTGACGATGAGTTCGCCGGAAACCGCTCAGCAGATTACCCAAGTGATTCAAGGACTTTTGGCTTTTGGTCAGTTACATGCTGACAAACAACCTCAAATTGCGAAATTAGCCGGCGCCATCACAGTATCCTGCGACAATGTTCTGGTGGATATTCATTTTCAGTATCCTGTCGATCAATTAGTCGAAATTATGAAAAAACTCAAAAACATTCATGATAGACCCCAGAATTAGCCCATGAAAATTGATGCATTACTGCCCGGGTATTTCCAATATAAAGTACCCGGGTAATTGTATTTAAGGTTTGATTGTAAAGAAAATGCCAGAGCAACCCCATAAACTACCGCAAAAAGATTCCCTGGATGAATCGGCACTCCTGTTTAACGCAGGCTCAGGTTGCCGCGAAAGCTTTGCGGAGTTGGCTCGACGTTACAGTGGGCGATTATACCATTTCCTGCGTTACAAAACGCATAACGAACAAGATGCTGAAGATCTGACCCAGGAAACCCTGCTACGCGCCTACCATAATATTAGCAGCTTTGATGCGCGCGCTCAATTCTCAACCTGGCTTTTCACGATTGCTTATCGGCTCATGATTAATTATTACAAGAAATTTGGTGGTGCGATAGTGGTCGAAGAACTGCCGGATATTATCGATCATCGTCAACCAGAACTGCAATTGATTGAAAGTGAAGAGACATTGAATTTATGGCGTCTGGCGCGCCGACTGAAAAAAGACCGTTATGCGGTCTTGTGGCTTCGCTACGTAGAAGAACTCCCTGTTAATGAAATCGCTCGCGTTCTTAACAAATCATCCATTCATGTCCGCGTTCTGCTTCACCGCGCCAGAACAGAATTAAAATACCTGTTTGAAACCAGAAATTTAGGTTTAAATGAAAACACATTTAATCACAATTCAATCCCGAATAATCGGAATATACAATCGGGTAATCCAATCGAATTATAAAGAGACTTATCATGTTATGCTTCATCTATAAAATCTGGCTATCGAAGGCTCTGGATGATGACTCCAAGCTGAATTCCTCTGTAAAAAAACACCTGTCTCATTGTTCAGATTGTCGTGATTTCCTCGAGTCCAACCGCCGCTTGACGCGCCGATTAATTCAGGATCAACCCGTTTCCAGCGAAGCGTTTCATCGCTCAATGGCTGATGGTGTTATGAAACGAATTGAAGCCACATCATCACAGCCGATTGCTATTGATCGGGAGGAGACACTTTTTGACCGAACACGCCCCCTGATTGCAGTAGCGGCTCTTTTAATGATTTTACTGGGAAGCGTTCTAACTATAAACAAGCAAAATCCAAATCCCAAGAATCCCGGATTGGACCATGTGTACCAGACCTGCCGGGCAATAATCACTGATGACCTGATGCCTGCTTTTGCCTTAACACCAGATTCTGTCAAAAATTCTCCTAATATCACTTACGATCCATACGCCAAAGAAGCAAATGCTTTATATGCGGATATAAAGATTGCCATGAATCATCTTCTCGATAGTATCCCCTTGGATTTAAGTGAAAATTGATTAAATATAATCTTTGAAAATGTGAGTTTTCCCTCCTATAATCCTATAATTAGTTACATGCAATAACAACTTTTGAAAGGATTATATAATGAGAATTATTACTGTCGGATCATTGCTTGTTTTGTCTATCCTCGTCTCTGGCTGCAGTGGTCCGAAAGGAGTAACCACCTCTGATAAAAAAAGTTATGTCAATGAAATGGTTGACAAAACCCTGAATGAGCTTTACCTGGAATACCCTCAAACTAAAGAAAAAATCCAGAAATCGGCAGGTTATGGTGTTTTCAGCAATGTTAATATCAATGTAATCTTGCTAAGTGCAGGAAATGGATTTGGGGCGGTTATTGATAATCAAACCCAACAGAAAACTTATATGAAAATGGCTATGGCAGGTGTAGGCTTGGGAGCCGGTGTTAAAGATTTCAGAGCAGTCATTATCTTTAAAAATAAAGAAACGCTTAACAGCTTTATTGATAAAGGCTGGGAATTTGGCGGCCACGCCGATGCAGCTATCCAGGCTGATGATAAAGGGGCATCTGCCAATACTGCCGGTGACATAAATCCCGATATGGAAATTTATCAATTCACCAAAAATGGTATCGCTCTTCAAGCAACCCTGGCAGGAACTAAATACTGGAAAGATAATGAGTTAAATGATTAATTCGACTGATTTCTTCTGGTTGATACAAATTACGGAAAGGCTTGAGTCAGAACCTCAAAGCCTTTTCCATTAAATTTTATCTTACCATAACTTGTCCACTATCGATTACCAGCGTCTGGCCCGTAATGGTACGTGCCTGATCGGAACATAGAAATACCACACCGTCGGCAATATCCTGACCTTTTATTTCCTTTTTCAACGTCGTACGATTTACATAATAGGGAATCACTTCCTCTGGTTTGATACCATAATTTTCGGGCACACTCTTCGATATAAGTGGGATTCCAGATTTTAGATCCTTCAAACACATTACCGGGGCAGATGCTGTTTACCCGAATCCCATATTGCCCCAGTTCTAATGCCCATCCCCGCGCCATATGGAATTTCTCCCGATTTACTTGCGTTATAGGCGGTATTATTTTTGCTGGCATCCAAACCTGATTTGCTGCTCAAATTGATGATAGCCCCCTCCATTCCCTGTTTAATCATAATCCGGGCGGCTTCTCTGGTCATCAGAAAATAACCTGTCAGATTAACTTCCATGGCAAATCGCCATTTATCCACCGGGAAATCAACCAAACTGTAAGCTGGCGCGACTCCTGCCGCGTTTACCATAATGTCCACCCCCCCCCCAGTTAGCCATCAGCTTATTAAATCCTGTTTTAACCGATTCTTCACTGGTTACATTACTGGGAAGCGCCAAGGTGATGCTATCCGGAAGTTCTTCGGCTATCATTGCCGCAGTCTCATTAATCGCCTTTTCATCAATATCTGCCAGTGCCACCATGGCCCCGGCACGCGCCAATCCTATCGCAATACTACGCCCCAGACCACTTCCGGCCCCGGTGACAATGGCAATACGATTCTGTAACGGGGTACAGCCACAACCATGGGCATGTCCCCCCTCTTCAAACATTTCGACAAAGCCACGCTGTTGAGGAGTCAAGCCGGTGACACCTCCCAATTTCGCGGCATAACTGCGAATCAGCATGGAATTCTCCGCGATAGATCTAATCGTGTTGACACGCGATAATTCCCCTGCCAAGAATAATCCGACATTCTGAACTATATAAGCCGCTGCCGGCATAAATCCTTTATCAACCAATGCAACCAATTGCTTCTGGATCGCAGAGGAATCTTTTTTGTCACACCCATAATGCCAGGGCCATCCGCATAAGCAATTTCATCGGGCGCCAGTGGTAAACGCATCAATGCCTTTCCATCTTGACGCCGACAAAAGGTGTCAATCAATTCATTGTGATGATAGGTTACTGGCACGTAATTCCCGGTAACTTCAAAATAAGCCCTGCGAATAGCCAGCTTTATATCATTTACCGTGGTTTCCTCTACTATCCTTGTAGCCTTGAATAGCAGTTTCGGCAATGCTCCATCGCACACTTTAACTGCTTTTCGTAGCAGATTCAGCGCTATGTTGCCACTGTCAGCGCTGACAAATATCCCATGTTTCTCATGGAATACCACCTCAGGCATGCCGCCATACTGCTTCTGGTATGTCTGAATAGCTCCTGCCAGTTTCCGGGCAAAGGTATAGCCAGGATTGCAATAGCCCAAAATCAACGGAGGTTTCTTGTTATCCTTGAACAATTTCTTGATAATTGTCGTACCATTCCGGGCATTACCCAGGGAACATACCGCCAGTGGATGGAGATGGATTACAACATTGCCCAGAAAAGCGTGCAGATGGGATTCTATCGAGGGGGCCCAGTCCAGTGGCATTTCATCCCGGCAGGAGAGTATCAGGTTTTTATAAACCTCTTCTTCCTGCTCCAGTGTATTCATAGCCATCAGACGCTTGTCGGTCAGAATGGATCGTACCAGATCCAGTTGCAACCGCCGCCAGCCAAAATCTTCACGCAGGTCTTTTAATGCCACACCGCTGGCTTTGATGTACATATACTGGCCATCGTCTGATTTGACTGAAATATTTCCTCCCGATCCGCGCACCATATTTAAATCATTCCCTACCTTCTGTGATAAGGCAATTAGCTCGTTTAATGCAGTATCCATTATTTACCTTTTATCTAGTCTGTTATTTTTAAGTTCTATATATTATGAATAGAGTTTCATCAGCACTTTTTCAGCCTCACGATTCCAGATCCCATCCGGAATCAATCCGGCAATCTCTGGATGCTTTTTTATCAAATCAGCAAGCGTCATTAATCCCAATCCCTTGCAAGCAGGATAGACCAGGATTTTCCCAGGAATTAATTGTTTTTCAACAGCCCTGATCCCTTCTATCGCGCCATCCAGATCAGACACTGCGGCAACCGATATGTTGGTATCCAATGTACCGGCTTCAACTTTACTCAATACCGTCTTCATATCATCTAGATTGGAACCGCTTGTCCCGATAAAATACATCCCCCGTTCTATATAACGCTGCATATCGATTTGTGCAGTTACGGAAGCCGGAATACCAGCGAATATATTTATAATGGCCTTGGCGCCCCCCTTTTTCACGGCATTGGCCACCAACGCTGGTACTGGGGCCATCAGGACAATATAGGTTGCCTTTTCCGGACCACCCTCTTTCTTGGGATTATAAGAACGATAAATTAGGCCGTTTTTCTCTGCCAGAGGTTGAGCGATTTTATCTAACAGCTGCAGCCTTTGGTCATCCAGATCACCCGCACATACGGTAATCGAATTCACACCCTGACACAAATCACGCACCACATGCATAACTCCCATCGGGCCTCCTGCGCCTATTACATCTACGATATCACCAGTACGGATCTCACCCGTCTTTGGTATGGACTTCATGGCTTCAGCAGGATCGTTTCCGGTTGTTCCGATGATTCGGATATTGCCATAATGAACTCTGCCGACATAACTGGTTACATCACGGCCCAATTGGCCTCCGCATAACACAATATTATACAACCCGGAGGTCTTGACGTGTTTAAACAATCGTTCTACTACCTCAGGGTTGCTGCCATAATAAATTACATCGTTGTACTCATCTTCTCCCAGATCATCCAGGGTTATCGACTGGGCTGAAACATTAAGGCCATCTGGAATATGACCTGCCCATCTCAAACTTTGTGGACGACCATATTGCTCAAATAATCGGTTCAGCTTATCTGGATCCACCCTTTCATCGGCAACAACCAGCATATCGCCGCCTGAACATAATTGTGCCCGTTCATGTACGGCATAGGCATCCTCAACACAAGCCCAGGGTTCCACCAGAGAAATGGATGCCGCCGACAGATCTTCACGAGTGGGCAATAGATACGACTGGCCTTCTGGCGAGGTAATCACCCGCTCATCCATCAAGACGTATTCCTGTAAACCTCCTTCAAAATTATAGCCTAGAGCGGCATTAGAATTGGCCGTTGGCAGCCACCGGTAATCCGTCTGAACCAGGCAGCGTTCACCCACTTGATGATTCTTAACCTTATCACCAATTTCCACAATCCTTATAATCACCTCATGGCCGGGAACGGTTGGAAGATCCCCTGGCACATAAGAAGGCGTATCCGATAACACCTTTGGATCAACGCCTTTCAGTACATCACTTTTTCGTACATGACCTGAAAACTGTTTCAACAGTTTTAAATCAGAAAAACACAATCCGCATGCTTCAACTTTACCCAAAATTTGGTATGGCCCCGGCCGGAATACTTCCTTTTCGTGGTTACATCTCAATTCATCTGGACCAACCAATTGAACTGCTTTTTGCGTTACGCTAACTTCATTCATAAAATATTCCTCAGGTTATATATCATGTTCAATTCTTAGACATATTATAGTCTATATGCGCATTAACTTATTATTGTGTGATATAGGCCCTGATGAATGTAACTTTCTCCAAACAAAAGAATTAAACCAGATAAGCCTGGTTTTGTCAACCACAAAGCCTGTTATTTGTTTCACAGTCAGGTTTAGATTTCTTAATTAGCTTTAGTGATTTCTCTGCTCCCAAGGGCCGCTCAGTTCGAGAATGGAATTGCCCAGATCTTTATCAAACATATAGCATCATTACTCTTTTATTAACAGTGTCTTATAAGATCATACCCCATTGAGCCCTTCAAGACTAATCACCCCAAAATGCGTTATATTTTTTTCTTGAATATCGTGTTACTTAATAATTGCATGGTTCTTTGAAAACTTCATACTGCTTCTTATGCCACCACCAAACGAAGCCAATTGCAATTAAATTATTGCTAACTTCATTATCTAACATATACTTATCTTTGCCATACATGATAGATTCCACGCTATAAGCAGCCAAACCATTGTAGTGTTATTGACTCCCAGACAATTCTCGATAAACCAATCCATTTTACCAAGCTTAACTAAGTTTTTATTCGCTTTTTAGGTAGGATCTATTTATAAACATTTACAAAGTCATTTTTTATAAATGTCTATCTCAACAGTTGCTTGGGACTTCAAGGAATATTTTAATCATAACATCGTAAAATTTGAATGGAGACTACTAATGAATAAGGAAAACAAACCCAAAAAGAAAGCCAATATCCTGCTCAAAATACTTGGTCTGATTGTAATTTTACTTGTTCTGATTGTTATTGGAATTTTAACCTTCATTGATCAGATTGCCCGCAACGGTATAGAAACGGCCGGTAGTATGGCCTTGGGAACTTCGGCTACTTTGGAAAAAGCCGATATTCAAATTTTAAAAGGCCAGGTAGTCTTGGAAAATATGAAGATAGCGAATCCTGATGATTACCAAACCCCCGATATGCTTGATCTTGATCTCGCCTCCTGTGCCGTCGATATCAATTCATTAACCAGCGATACGGTTATTGTTAAAAGTATTCTCATTGATGGCCTGACATTAACCATTGAACAGAAAGGGTTAACAACGAATGTTCAGGAAATTCTGGATCATCTTAGCAAAATGTCCCCGGAAGAAACAGAAACTCAAAAGAATAAAGAAGAGGCCGAATCTGGTAAAAAACTAAAGATTGAAAAAATTGCAATCAAAAATGCCGGTACCCGCATTAAACTCATTCAAGGACTGGGGGGAAGCGATAAAGGCATGGTTGAAACGAAATTGGGCGAGATAGTATTAACTGATATTGGTGGCGATAAAAGCAATGCAGTTCTTGCTACTGAAGTAATCCGGGAAATTCTGATAGCTGTTACTAAAGCCACCGTGGATGCAAATCCGCAAGATATACCAGCCAACCTGCTTAATAATTTGACTACTTCAGTCAAAATGATGGAAATTACTCTAGGAAAAACTACTCAGGAAGCTTTGAAAAACGCAGAAAAAATATCTAAAGATGTACTTGATAAAGCTGGCAAAGCCCTGGAAGGCGGTACTGAAGGAGTGAAGGGTGCAGTTGATTCTATTTTAAAAGATCCAGACAAACTACTGGGCAGCCCTAAAGACAAAGAAAAACAGTAATATATTTTTTTGTATCCCGTTATCTGAATGATTGTTTGATTTAAATTCCATTTTTTTTAAAGGACTATCCTATGAAGACAACACGCCGTAGTTTCTTAAAAAGTGCTGTATTGACTGCTGCCCCCTTAATCATCCCTTCATCGGTATTATCTGCTGCTCCCAGTGAGCGGATTACAATGGGATTTGTCGGTATGGGAAAACAAAACCGTGGCCTGCTGGGTAATTTTCTGGGTAGAACTCAAGTTCTGGCTGTTTGCGACGTGGACACCACCCGACGTGAAAATGCTAGAAAAAGAGTGGACGACTTTTATACCAAGTCTCCCGATAAAGGCTCCGCCGGTTGTAAAGCCTATGTTGATTATGCTGAAATGATTGCCCGTAAAGATATCGATACAATCTGTATCGCCACTCCCGACCATTGGCACTCAGAAGTAACTATTGCAGCGTTAAAATCCGGCAAGGATGTCTATTGTGAAAAACCACTGACTCACAATATTTCAGAAGCGGTAGCCGTGATGAATACAACTGCCGCCAATAATCGGATATTACAGACCGGTTCAATGCAGCGATCTTCAAAGGAATTCCGAGTCGCATGTGAACTGGCACAGAACGGTCTGATCGGTAAAATCAGTCATATTGAATGCAGCTTTGGTGACCCTGGCAGGCCCTGCGATCTACCTGGTGAAGATATGGAACCAGGATTGGATTGGAATATGTGGCTGGGCCCGGCTCCCAAACGTCCCTACAATTCGATACTAAGCCCACGGGGTATACACGATCACTTCCCGGATTGGCGTAATTACCGCGAGTTCGGTGGTGGAATGGTTACAGACTGGGGCGCTCATCATTTGGATATTGCTCAATGGGCTTTGGCAATGGATGAAAGTGGTCCAGTTGAAGTGCTTCCCCCGGAGGATCCCAAAGCCAAACGTGGTGCAACGCTGGTTTACGCAAATGGTGTTAAAGTAATCCATAAAGATGGTTTTGGCGTTCACATGTATGGCAGCGAAGGTGAAATAATGGTTAACCGTGGTAAATTCTGGTTCATTCAAAATGGTAAAACCATTGCCAAATTTACCCAGCGTGAAGATGGCGGATCGCTGGATACGGCAGTCCTGCTTACTGCGCGGGATTATCTCAAAGATGCCAAAATTAAATTGGTTGATACCCGTGGTGACCATACCGGCGATTTCCTGAATTCCGTAAAATCAAGACAAAAACCCATCACCCATGAAGGCGTCGGTGGGCATACGGCTATTTGTTGCCATCTGATGAACCAATCTTATTATAATCACGCCAGAATCAAATGGGATCCGGCTAAATTCACCTTTATCGGTGGAACTGGTGATCCCAGCTGGCTAACCCGCAATTATCGAGATTACCGTCACGATAAAGTATAAAAATCTAACATTATATAATTTAAAAAACCGGATTGGTTGATTCAAATCCGGTTTTTTTAACGAATTTGATTTGCAATCAACGCGATTTACCAACTTTGATAAATGTCACACCATGCCGCGGAATGGATGCCTTGAATTCATTGCGATATGATCCAAGATCTTTTTGCCGCCATAGATCACGGATGGGTTGACGTCCAGTTAGATTAAGCTCGCTCCACTGAATATTAACTTCCTGCTCAAACTCAGATCGGTTGAATAATCCAACGGCAAGTGTTCCATCCTGAAGCTTGCGCCACCAGATTTCTGCCTGATCTTCGCGCGGAATCCGCCTGGCTGGATATCCCAATGGATCCTGATTGATGGCTAAAACCTCATCGTTTGTAAGCAGATTGAGAGTAAATTCATCCATGTCAGCCAGATCACAACCTATTAATAGCGGTGAGGGCAGCAAACACCACAAACTGATGTGGGTATACTGTTCATTGGGGGTTAAGCGAGATGGATGCAGATTGGGCCCCCACCCAACTTTACCCACGACCAGCATATCTGGATCATTCCAATGGCCGGGATTACCATAGGGTGCACATTTATCCTGGGAAAACCCAATGCCACTCATACTTCCCCAGGTATCAGTAATATCACCGGTTGTCCTCCAGCAGTTGCCTCCCACCTCTTCACCCCAGGTCCATACCTCGCCCATTCCATATTGACATAAACTATAAACGATATCGCGATCCGCCTTATCCAGGCATTCTCGCATAACCTGATATGGCTTTTTTAACGCCTCCAGTGAACGGCTTTTCTCAACATTGCTGTAGCCGCACCAGTCATATTTAAGATAGTCAAAGCCCCAGTGAGCAAACTGGATAGCATCTTTCATCTCGTATTGATAACTTCCAACATATCCTGCGCATGTTGTCGGTCCCGGAGAAATATAGGTGCCTGCCTTCAATCCCAAACTGTGAATATAATCGACCAGTCCTTTCATATCCGGAAATTTTTCATTAGTTAACAGCATCCCTTCAGAATCACGCGGATCCTGATCAGGTTTACGCATCCAGCAGTCATCAATATTAATATATTGCCATCCATGATTAATTAAGCCGGACTCTACCATGGCTCTGGCGCTCTCTCTGATTTTCTGATCATCAACGGCACAAGCCCAGCAATTCCAGCTATTCCAGCCCATTGGCGGTGTTAATGCAATCGTATCGCCAACACAGATCGATAGTTTCGCTTTGGCATCACCATTTTTATTCGTCGCGATTAATTCGACAGAATATTCACCCTTTGACTTTATAACTCCCGAAATGCAGCCTGTTTGACGATCAATTTTAACTCCATCTGGTAATCCTTTTGCAGAAAATGTCATCGGGCGATCACCGGTTGCAGCAACAGTATAGAGAACAGGACTTCCCGGCCGTACACCAAAAACACGCGCGCTATTTATGCGGGGTTCAGGCCCAGGCTTCGGAGTCAGGATAACAGCCTCTTCTTTGGGGGCATCGATTGTTTCCGGGCGTTTCCCTTCATAGTCAATGGTCACATCCACCCAGTCAGCATGATCATAGTTAATACCATCGCCAGTCGAGGCTGCCATCAGGATAATCGTTTCGCAACCAGAAATATCAACATCAAGTGATTTGGCGGGATCACCAGTTTTCATGGTACCGCTATTGTATAATTCCTTTTTTTCAGTAATAATCTTGAATATAACAGTACCGGTATTGGGTTTAACTTCATCATCCACACCCACTTTGGCTCGGATGCGTTTCGCGCTGTTTTTTAACTCAATATAAAGCACACTGTCCGCATGGGTACCCAAACCATATTGGTATGTCTCATTGGCTATTGTTAACATATTCCCATCACAGGATTTATCCGCCCGAGGCCATCCCCACCCCTGCTGGACTTTAGAAAGATCCAGTTCAGACAGACGGACTGTTTCTGCCAATACAGTACCGGCCACCATTATTACAATTAACGCAATGAGACATTTTAGCTGACGGATCATATTAAACTCCTGAAATATTTTTTACTGTATGCAATAAGCGCCGATCCATAGATAATTCAGAGATTACGGCGCTAAAACAGCATGTTTACGGTTAAAACCGGTTATTGTCTTATAAATAACAACAGGCTTCTGGTCACCAACCCAGAAATTATCTACTTTATAACTAACTGTAGTATCCTCTGGATCTCCCTCCACCTCAAATTTAGCCAGCGTCGTTGCATCCTGAGAAAGGGAGATACTCTTGGGCCCATATTCGCCATCTCGTGTCAATTCGATAGGGATGCAGGATTTATTCGATACATAAATCCCCCAGGTATTATTTTTGATATGGAAAGGCTTACCCACTTGAATGATTTCTGCTGCCAATGCGCTCAGCCAGCGCGGACGACCATAGATCATATCATCCCCCCATACTGCTGTCCGGCCTGCAAATACTGCTTCTCTCAGCGATTCGAAGCTCCTCTCTTTAGCAAATACCAAGGTAATTGGACGGTGTCCATCAACATTGTTATCCTGTTCCAACGAAGGAGCATGGATATCCGAATCCCCTAACATAACCAGATTCTTTTGCGAACACCAATCCAGTGCGTAATGATAATATGTCCCTCCATTAACAACCTCCATGCCATGCAAGCAGCCCTTCTGAACCAGTTGAGTCTGGATATCCGTCCACATCCCTTTATCTTCACCTTTCCAAGCATGATGGTTCCAGAAAATAAAGGCTTTCTGCCTGCCGGCTTCTTCCATGATCGCCTGAAAATCATCCTGCACCTTGGCTAGAGCTTCACTATCTGTCAGAAATAAGGCATTATAGTGTCCAGGAGGTGTCGAACGGGTAATTTCTGATGCCTTAACAAGAATCATATCCATATCATGAGCCAACTGACGGGCAATTTCATAAGATCGGTTATGCTGACTTGGAATGTCGTTTTTATGAGGTTGATACTCAATATGATCAGTAATAGCAATGGCATCAAGTCCCTCACGCCAGGCCTCTTTAACTCTTACTGTTGGCCAAACCTCACCGTCAGAGAAGACGGTATGCATATGGAAATCACACTTGAGAGTAACATATTCGGGCAAATCCGGAATCCGGATATCTTTCCGATTCTCGCCATAACTTACCACTGTGATAATACAGACAATCGAAGCCACTAAAGACATTCTTGAATTCATCATGATACATAACTCCATGTATTTGAAAGATGCTAAATAGAAAACGCTGAGCATCTTATCATAAACGCAATCAAGATAATTGAAATTGCATTAACGTTAGAATTTAATTCGTTGTTCATTAGCCTCTAGACATACAATGCATCATTCATCTGACTTTGCGAAATCTCCTATATAAGCTGGCAGATCATGCAAAAAAAGTCTCATCCTATCTGACCCAAATTGCATACGAGTAAATATCAAAATGATAACTGTCTAATACATATATATTTACACATTACAACGCTTTAATGCTACCTTACATGGTTACTATAAATTTAACAGATCTGAGTTCTTAAATTACAGGCAAAACATCATAGACATTTGGGCCCATTTGTTTATAATAGTCTTGTTTTCAGTATATTACAATAATAAATGATTAAATCAACCTCGAAAGGATTTTTATGAAGATTCTGGCTACAGGAGGCGCCGGATACGTGGGAAGTACTGTCGTACGCGAATTGCTTAATCGTGGCCACCAATGCTGGGCTTACGATAATTTATGTAAAGGTCACTCCCAAGCAGTTCCTCCAGATCGCTTGATTCAGGGCGACATTGGCAATTATGATTTATTATTACAGGTTTTTAAGGAAAAGCAGATCGATGCTGTAATGCATTTTGCCGCTTATATTGCTGTAGGCGAATCCTGCGATATTCCCAGAGAATACTATTACAATAATATCAACAACTCCTTGACACTACTCAGTGCGATGATGGACACAGGAGTTTCGAAAATGCTCTTTTCCAGTACTGCTGCCGTATTTGCTCCAGTAGTGGATAATCAACTGCTAAATGAAGACTCACCTAAGAATCCAGATAGTCCCTATGCATTTAGCAAATATGCCATTGAACGCCTGATACAGGATTTCTCCAAAGCCTACGGCCTTGGATACACGATTTTAAGATACTTTAACGCTTGTGGGGCATCAGATGACGGCCAATATGGTGAAGCACACGAGCCGGAAACTCATCTGATTCCACTTGTCTTGCAAGTACCACTGGGACAACGAGAATTTATTGGCATTTTTGGTGATAACTACGATACCCCCGATGGAACCTGTATACGTGATTATATTCATGTTCAGGATCTGGCTGATGCCCATATCCGTGCCGTTGAGGCTGTCAAACCTGGTTCAGGAAATTTTTACAATATTGGCACAGGCAATGGCCATTCAGTGCTTGAAGTTATCCAGACCGCTGAAAAGGTGGTGGGCCAGCCAATCCCGTATAAAATCCTGCCACGGCGTTCAGGTGATACTGCTCACCTTGTGGCAAGTTCCGCTAAATTACGGAATGAACTGGGTTGGACACCCCAATATGATAACTTAGATGCTATTATCAGTTCAGCTTGGAAATGGCACCTAAGTCATCCAAATGGTTATCAGTTATAAGTACGAATAACTTTTAAATTCAAATTATGAAATTGGACGATAATTTAACATGAATTTCTTTTATAACTGACGTCTCATTAAAACCATATATAAGAATAGTTTAATTTCTTGAAAACCTGCATTCAAAGTTATGACAACTGAGCAACCATACAATAAGCTTTTAGCAATGATTAAGCTGTTACGGCCAGTTCAATGGCTTAAAAACGGATTTGTTTTTGCACCGTTACTTTTTTCTCGACAATATTTAAATGCCAATGCGGATATTCAAGCGATCAAGGCCTTTTTAAGTTTTTGTCTGATTTCCAGTGCCATATATATTTTCAATGATTTATGCGATCAAAATGAAGACCGCAATCATCCCATAAAAAAATCAAGACCACTCGCGAATCGAACGATCCTGCCACGTGATGCGATTATTCTGCTGATCATTTTTTTATTCAGCAGTCTTGGTATTAGTCTTTTGGTAAATACCGTGTTAATCTGGGTAATTCTCGCTTACTTTTTCTTAAGCCTAGCGTACTCAATGATATTGAAATATGTGGCGATACTCGACATTATGACGATTTCAGCTGGATTTCTCTTAAGAATATTGGCCGGTAGCGTTGCGATTGCCACCAAACCGTCGCATTGGATTTTGCTTTGTACGATTATGATATCCCTGTTTCTTGGTTTTGCCAAACGTCGAGCCGAATTGATTGTTACGGAATCAGATACAACCATCACCCGTCATGTCCTTAAAGATTACAGTATAAAATTCCTTGATCAATTGATCGCGATTGTGACTGGCGCGACCATAATCTGTTACGCACTTTACACGGTTGACGATCGCACTTGCAGCCAGGAAGTCCTCGGCACCAGAACCATGATCATTACAGTTCCCTCTGTAATCTATGGCATATTTAGATACCTTTATCTTATGTACCATCTCAAAAAGGGCGAAGATCCTACCCAGTCAATTATCAGAGATATACCATCATTACTGAATCTGTTGATATGGATAGTCTTGGCTTATGTCGTCGTCAATAATGGCAACAAGCTCGACCACTATCTGATCGAAACATTCTTTCACAAATAACAAATTTCTATCGGTGTAATAACTTCCGTTGGATAATTTTCAATGTTTGGGAGATTTTTATTATGGCCTGTTCCAAGGTAGCTGTTCTCAAAACTAAAGCCGAAACCGTACTGGAAGACATAGACAAACTGGTTCAACTGGCTGAGATCGAACCCTCCTTGCCGGTAAACAAAACCACGATTCTAAAAGATAATATTTCCTGGCATATGCCCTTTTTAAGCGCCAATACGACTCCATGGCAGTTGGAAGGAACCATTCTGGCGCTTAAAAAACGTAACTATCAGGATATTGTTTGTGTGGAAAACCGTACGGTAGTTACCAATCCTTATAAAGGGGAACGCCTGAATCGGTATACTAAAGTTCTGGGAAAACATGAAGTGCCTGTTCGGTTTAATTTTAATCCCCGGCACATGAAGTGGATCACTTATGAGCCCAAAGCAAAAATGCTCGTCCTCGATAAAGTTTTTCCAAAAGGCATCCAGATACCAGATTTCTTCTTTGATAAAAACATTATTCATCTTCCTACCGTCAAATGTCATATCTATACAACAATGACTGGCGCCATGAAAAACGCTTTTGGTGGCCTCTTGAATACCAAACGCCACTATACCCACAGTGTAATCCACGAAACCCTGGTCGATTTGCTGGCTGTTCAAAAAGAGATCCATAGCGGTATTTTCACGATTATGGACGGCACTGTCGCCGGTAATGGTGCGGGGCCGCGAACCATGATTCCTATGATCAAAGATTACATCCTGGCATCTAACGATAGCGTTGCCATTGATGCCATATCTGCTAAATTAATGGGGTTTGATCCCATGTCCATCAAATGCATCCGTATGGCTCATGAACAGGGACTCGGAACCGGTCGAATTGATGAAATAGAAATTTCAGGTGAAGATATATCCCAGGTCAATTTTCAATTCCATCAAACAGATAACGCGGTAAGTCGGGTTGGGAAACAATTCTGGTTTGGGCCTTTCAAATTCCTTCAATATCTCATGTTCCATACGCCGATTGTTTACTTTTTTATTTTTGGTTCATTTCTATATCACGATTATATCTGGTGGCCCACCGAAGGCAAACGTCGAATGCGTTTGATCGCAGATTCAGAATGGGCAAAATTGTTTGAAAAGTATCCCATTTAGGTCATCCAATATGAATAACATCCTAACAAATTGGAAATATTGCATTGCTGTTTTATTTTTAGGCCTGACATTGGCTTTAGTAGGATGTCAGTCATCAATTCCGGACGATATTGACACATCTCTGGATCGGGATCTGCTTATCGAAGCATGCCAGGCTGAGTTAAAATCGCATGGTTTCACCATTAATACCATCGATTATCGAATGGGTTTGGTGTCTACCCTTCCACTGACTGGCAAACAATG
Source organism: Sedimentisphaerales bacterium (assembly GCA_963663965.2). Lineage (GTDB taxonomy): Bacteria > Planctomycetota > Phycisphaerae > Sedimentisphaerales > SM23-30. The sequence continues at coordinate 61,767 of CAXXFK010000026.1, read as the reverse complement.
GTTTGAATTCTGGCGGAATGACATAATCGATCCGGCCTCCATTATTGAATCAAGTCTGCATACCATTCGTCGTTCGGTCCAATGCTCGTTAACCAATTCGCCGTCACAGCCGGTTGTTTGCAAAGTTTCAGTTGAAAAATTATGCCTTTCATCCTTACCTCAGGAACGCGTCCAGTCGAATTCAAGCCCGTTTATGGCATCCCGTCAAATCTATTATCATTCAAATATTGATTCATTTATTTGGGAATCCATCAACTCAAGCGACTCCATACTTGAGAAAAAATTAATCGAGGGAATCCTCAAACGCTATAAACAAAAGGAAAATCCAATATGAAAGAACTACTCATTGGAATTGATCTTGGTGGCACTAATGTAAAATTGGGCCTGGTTGATGTTGATGGTAATATTATCGCAAGCCGCTCATTTCCAACACAGGTAGAACAGGGCCCTCAGGATCTGATAGAAAGAATAGCTCATCACAGTTTTGATTTGCTTCAGAAATATAAGTACTCCATCGATAGAGTACTTTGTGCCGGAATTGGCAGCCCAGGCCCATTATCCGTCGACCAAGGGCAGCTTTACAAATGCGCCAATCTTCCGGGTTATGACAACTTTAAAATGAGGGCTAAACTTTCTAAAGCCCTGAAAAAACCAGCCGTACTACACAACGATGCCAATGCTGCATGTTGGGGCGAATTCTGGATGGGAACCGGTCGAAATGTCACTGACATGGTCATGTTTACTCTGGGTACGGGTATTGGGGGCGGCATTATATATAATGGAGAGCTTATCCGTGGAAGTGATGACAACGGCGCTGAACTGGGTCATATTATCATCATCCATAATGGACGCCTTTGTAATTGCGGTCAAAAAGGATGCATCGAAGCTTATGCCTCGGCTAACCAGACGGCATTACGAGCTGAAGAAGCGATCCGGAATAATCCAACGTCTACATTAAAGACAATCTGGGATACTAATGGCAAACTGACCTGTAAAGACGTTTTCGATCATGCCATTAATGGGGATCCAACAGCAAAAAGAATTACTGAAGAAACAGCTCAATATCTGGCCTTGATTTGCGTGAATATGTTACACACAACTGAGCCTCAACTGGTGGTTTTTGCAGGTGGAATGATTGAAGCCGGCAATTATCTACTCGATATGATCCGATCTTATTTTAAGGAGCTGGTCTGGAATCTAAAGCCGGAACCCATGGCTATTGAGTATGCCTCACTTGGAGGGGATGCCGGCTTTGTTGGGGCCGCCGGCTTGGCGCTTCATACAATGAAACAAGGGCAAACTATCGCCAGTCGGTGATTAAACCCCATTTAATATTCCGGCAACTTGAGTTGCTCAATCCTTAATACTGGCAACATATGTAAGGGTCATTCTGAATCTGCCTGTTCAGCCAGTTTAACATTATTATAGCGTAACAATGCGCCTTGGGCTTTTTGTAGATTCATAATGGCCAGATCATACTGCACCATCGCTTGCAGGGCAGCGGCTTGACTATAGGCCAGTCGCTGGTCAGCATTCAGCTTGATATTTAAAAATTCCGGGGTTACCGTATCTTGCCTTTCTGTGTCCAGCAATGCCAGAAAATTCAATACTTCATTGCGATCATACTCAACGGCTTCCAGGCGAGCCTGTGTTTCTTCCCAAGCCTTTTCCAAATTATGCAACGAAATACTGAGCTCAGTTTGCACATCCTGCTCGACGCTTTTTAGTCTCACCATTTCCTGTTGATACTGTTTGCGGGCTCGTTCAAAAGCCGCCGTTGATGCCCGATTACCGAATGGCGTTTCAAAACTCAAACCAACGGCATAACTTTGCGCTTTACCTTCCCACATTTCTTCAACCGAAGAGCTTGAAGTCCCTTCCGCGCCGGACACTTCATGTTGAAACACCAGATCCAATCGAGGCAATTTCTGATTGCGCGCCACACCCAATGCCAGACCGGCAGTATCAACGGTCAATTGCTGGGCTACAACTTCCGGGCGTATTTTTAAGGCGGTTTCGATAGCCTTTTCCCTATCGACGTAATAATGTTCCCGGCAAGGCTTATCGAATAAAATCAATTCGATGTTGCTATTCAGATCCATTTCCGGATCGTTCATCAGTCTCAAAAGGCGGTCTTGCATTTGCAAAACACTGTTTTGAGCTGTCAACAGATCGGCTTTCGCCTTGGCAATAACTGCCTGGGTTCGCGCCAGAGAGATACTTCGGCCATCATAATTCACCCTGGCCTGAACCATCAGCAGAGTCCGTTCCGCCCGATTGAGCAATTCCTGCTGAATTTTGACTTGCTGACGCGCTGAAAACAAATTCCAGTAGGTCGACTCTGCCTCAGTCATAGAGTTGATGACTAAAAGCTGGAATTGCTGCAGTGAAGTTTTATATCTGTTTCGCGCAGCCAGGATTCCCGCCCGATTGACATCCACGCCAAAATCGCGAAGCAATGGTTGCCGATATTGCACTTGGATGGCCGATTCATAAAAAGGGTTCTGATACAATCCTTCTTCAATATGGTCTTGATAACGCCGCAAACTTTGTGCTAACTGAACAACCCCGCCAGACGGTATGAGTTTACGCAATCCCAACGTATAATTATCGTCACTATTACTATTAAATAGATCTGTTGGAATTTTCTCTACCGTCACATCGCCATTGTTATCTTTTGTTCGCGTATAATACGTGGTATCAATATTATAACTTTCATTATGATTTAACTGAACCGATCCATACAAAACCGCATCGAAAACGGCCTCAGCCTGAACGATATCTGATAGCCGGATGGCCGGATCGAAGCCGCCCGCCTTCACACTGTAATTATGCTGTAAAGTTGCGGCAATACAATCTTCCAGCGTCAGATCAATCGGTTTACGTTCACGGTCTTCCAGCAACAAATGTTCGTCGTTGATCACCGATTCTAAATCTGGAACCTTATGAAACAAATCTTCCTGAGCGGAGACGATTCCAAACATCCATAACCACCAGACAATGCCTGAAAACAGATATATGAATGTTTTGGATTGAGTAAGTTTATATCTCGATAACATTTGCATAATTGCCACTTTCACAGGATCTGTTCTGTGAGATATCTCACAGAACTTAACTAATTGGCTTTTACTTCTATGGTCTGATCGAATAATACAGTATCAGCGCTATTTGTGATTTTTATCTGAAGATCTTCAGTCGGTGCGGCAATACTGGTTCTTGCCAGGATAATTTTGTATTCCCCCTTGTTCCAGTCAACCACGGCATATTTGAAGGACGCCGAACTGTTTTTGTAATAATACCGATCGCGTCTCCCGACACGTTGAAATTTCCCACTGCTAATGGTATAGGTTTTACTATCCCAGATGGCAGCGAATTCTGTTTCGGTCAGATCGATCCACCCATCTTCTGCCGCAATTTGACCCACCAGGGTGATCGAATCGTGATGTGGACCATCATCAATAATTCGACGATAACTGCCATGATAAACCGTATCCGCAACTCCCGACATTAATCGCACTGGAATTTTTTTCCCACCCTTGATGGTTGCTTGCCCGGAGGTACTATAAGATCCCGCGACAATTTCAACTTGAATCGGCTCAGCCAATCCCGATAAATCTGTGCTCTTCACATAAAACACGAATTTGTCATGCTTCAAATCAAACTTCAGTTTGGCCATTGAACCATCCTCTAATTCACCCTGATAGATATATCCATTGCTATAAGCATTTAATTCAGGATCTGACGTATTAATGGTTGTTTCCCAGATACCAACACGAATATAAATATAGCCATCATCGAAATTTTCGGCCTCAGCCGCCAGTAAACCTGTCACCAGAAAATCATCGTGATATATACTATTGGGTTCACGAGTGTCCACTTTGACAGATATTAGGGCATTAGGAAGTACGGAGGGCTGACTTAGCAACCATCCATCACCATTGACAGTGTCTTCGTTGTCATCAAACAATTCTAATACCAGCCCATTTTCCTCATCGTAGAAACTCCAGTCAATATTAGTGGGAGTATCGACGGGGCCATAGGTCTTACGAACTTCGACTAAATTGCCGGAATATTCAGGTAATAATGCCGCATCGAAATCCGCAATCTGTTCGATATAGAGATTTTCGCCCTCGCCGATTGTAATAATGTTGTTAGGATCTTCCAGGTCATCAGAAACCGTCAATTCGAGCATCATCCGATAATAAATGCTTTGATCCGCCAAATCTCCCATGGGGGTCAGGTCCACAACAGAATTAGCATCCACTAAAATTTCTTCTGAATCAGTTCCTTCATTGATAATATGCTGAACCAGCCATAATCCATCATCAGTATCTTTTGCCAATACCAGAGTCGACGCATCCATGTCAAGATCCGATGCCACAGCCTGAGACCATTTCAAACATTTAACCGGTGGGTCCAGACGCTCAATCATTGAAAAATTATGCCTCAGAACAGAACCGGTAAGAGTTCCCTGCCCCCGAAATAATCTGTTTGAACCATCTTTTGCGTTAAAATATGGCACATCGCTAAAGTCCGCACTGTCTTCATCAAACGATCTTATAATCTCAATATCATTAATAACGATTGGATTAAGTGGCAAATCTTCAAAATAGTCTTCTGCATCTGCAAAATTACCATTATCCACTATGTCCTGCACAATTGCGTCAACAACATCCATTCCCTGGGTCACTTTACCAAAGACGGCATAAGGTGAGGAGGTGCCTGGATCCAGATGTGAATTATTAACCACATTGATGAAAAATTGTGAAGTAGCTGAATTGAGTTCAGATGTCCGGGCCATGGCTATCGTTCCGCGCAGATTTAATAAACCTGCCGTAATCTCTAAATCAATCGCATCCTCGGGTTCACGATAAAAATCAGTATCTTTGATATTAAAATCTGATGCCGTGAAATCGGCATCATAAAGTGCCTCGGTATAGGCACCGGTTTGAGCCATAAAGTCATCAATTACACGATGAAAAATCACACCATCATAAAAATCATCATTCACATAACTGAGAAAATTGGCGACAGTTACTGGCGCTTTATCATCGTATAACTCAACGGTAACATCTCCCAATGTCGTATGAATGATGACAACGGTCGTATCAGCCAGCGAAGATGCCCTAAACAATAAGATGACACTTAATATATAGACCCAACACCAACTCCCTGCTATTTTTTTCAAGTAAGTATTTTCTTGCGATAGGGATTGATTCCTATATATCCGTATTGGATTCATATCTGATTCGATCATCGGATCGTTTAGTCGTTCAAGCATGATTGAGTCCTCAGCATATGGTCGACAAGTCATCTAATGATATGAATTATAAGTACTTAGAGTCAGATGTCAACCGTTTTCTTATCGGTCGTTTTGATTAAATTTATATAAAAGTAGTCAGTTCAACAAATCAAGTCATCAAACCGCCTAAATAAAAAAGCCCGGTAATACCCGGGCCTTGATAGTTTTATGTCTTCTTAAATTATAAGCCATGTAAACGCTTGATAAGATTCTCTTCGCAATCCACTCCTAACCATAACTCTGTAAATAGTTGATGCGTTGCGACCGTCAACCGGTCATCACTTGGCAGTGCTACCGGTTTCATACTGCCCAGTTCTTTCACGAGCAATTCAGCCATCTCAGAGGATACTCCAGCATTTACCATAAAATCTTTTGTCAATAGATCCTTGCGTACTGGTGCGGCTAAGCCTTCACTTGCAATAACAGACTGAACATTATTGCTTAAGAAAGTTCGTAACATATCTTCGACGGGTTGCAGATCCTCCATAGGCTTTAATATCATCATTACGATCGCTCGAGATACGCGGCCATCAGACCTGGCTCCCGGCAAACTGGCAATTCCAAGATTGTCGCCTAATTTGTCCCGATAACAAGTATATTTATCATACCCGTCAATCGCCATGCCACAACGGCCATCAGCAAATAAATCTATCGGCAATTCAGAAGTAATCGGGGCGATAATTCCACTGCCGCCGATGTGTTCACACAGGAACCGGACTGCGTTATCAAAGGTAGGTTGGGAATCAACGGCAAGTTTTCCGTTGGATTGATACAATTGCCCTCCAAAACCAGTGAACAATGATGTTAACTGCGCAAATCCTGGCTTCATTTGCAACCCAAATCGGCCACTTTTAGAAATCCTGGAACCATAATCAATTAATTGATCCCAATGCCAGTCTCCTTGTGGAATAAATGCCTGAATCTCTTGTAAAATGGCTCGATTATAATATAGAATCATCGGGGAAACCCCCAGCGGAACGGCCATAAGCCGGCCTTGATCCATACAAACACTCAAAAGCTGTTCTTCTATTTCAGCATCACCAGTAACCGTCAGCTTTAATGAATTGAACAAACCGTCATTGGACCGCCAGCAATTGATAAAATCGATATCGCAAATAAGAATATCTGCTCCACTGGCAGGCTGAGTCACCAGATTACTGACCGCATTGGGACACGCGATATTAATCGCCTGCAATTGCGTTCTGGCTGGCAATAGCTGTTTTTCATTTAATACCCGCATTGCCCGCATAAGGGAGTGACTGGTGACCGCTATGCGTAAATTGGGCTTAACATCACGCCGAAGAGTCACGATAGCACTACGCCGGTCTCTTCGGGTAATTATGCCTTCCTGTTCCAGATGCTGCAAAGCCGTTCTGACCGTGGCACGTGAGGCATTGTATTGCTGCGCGATTTGCCGTTCGGATGGCAATTTTTCCCCGGTTTTCAAATCGCCATTATTGATTTTATGGCTGAGATTTTCTGCGATTACGCGATGTAAAGGGGCTTTTCTGGCGTCATTAGGATTTGATTTAATGGTTGAATCCATATCTACCATGGCGATCTCCTTTCAGTTATAGGATCCCGTCATTTTATCTGGTCATACAAAACTACGTCTCTACTCTTTCTACAATCCACGAATAATATCTTAATAGCAAACTGTAAGACGCTCAATTGAAATTTATAATTGCAAAACAAAACAATTTCCAGTTTGAAATGAAAAAAAATATGAATCATAAAAATCGAGCATAAAACCAACAGACTTCATGCAAGCAAAATAAGTCATAAACTATTACGGTAAAAATAGTTATAAATATTCAACACTAATCACACTGCGCTTGTATGTCAATCAGACTAACAGTTGCTGGGTCCGGTAAAATACAAATAAATACCAGAACTAACTTATCTCAAATACCCATCCGACCAACTTTTTGATGCTGAGAATAAGTTGCGGACAAATATATGGAACGAAAATATATACTAAATTTGGATGATTGACTATTGAATTTATAAATATCTTGCTGGTCTAGCGTCTTTTCTTTTTGCGCCTGGCACGAGCGAGGAATCCCATTTTACGGGATCTCTTCCTGTGGCTGATTCGCTTGTTTTCCATAGCTTATACCTCAACTGTCAATTTTCATTCAGGTCTGTATTTCAGATACATTTCTAAATCACACAGAACACATGGCGCACACTATAGCTCAGAGCAACAAAAAGTCAATAACTAACTCCAGTCGAGAATCATATCAATTATCCGTTAATCAACTCGCCACTCCAGAATTCCACCTGAGAATCTTTCCGAGAGTTGCAATTCAATTTTCAAGGCATCTGTTGCTACGGCCTCAAATGCTGTTTGATTATATATATTTCTTTCAACCCCATACCCATTGCCATCCTTGACTTGTCGCCAGGTATCACCATCTCGATAAAGCAAACGCCAACTAACAGGAACCCGACATCCTCCATGAGGGCGATCATCAAACCAGTACACCTCAGTCCCTGATACTGTCGCCGGTTTTTCAAACTCCATCATAATCCACTTTGTACAGTTATTGTCAGGCCACCAATGATATATCCCCATCGACTGATCGCTGGAATTTTTGGGGTCGGCCTGATCAACGATCACCTTAAGAGATCCTTTCCCTGCCGATGCGGATAACTTGCTTTTAGATGCAATCGTTGGGCCAGGCAAAGGCCGAACGGCCTCATCACGATAAGCCAGCCATACTGCCATCTCTCCCCGGCCTCGATGAGCCCAGGCATAATATGGAATCAGCAACAGCTGTTGTTTTGTCTTGACGACTTCTCCTGCTTCGTCTTTATTAGCGGCGTCTGCTTCTCCGCTAATCAACATCATATTGCGATGAGCGATAAAATCCTCCCGCCATTGTGCAACCAGTTCTTGTTCATCTGATAGAATCAAGTTGCGAACATGCCCGTCAGGATTGTCCGGCCATTCCGCGCAATACATTATCGGACCACGCTGAACTGCAACCATTCCCTGATCGGCTTCAACTTTACGATTGGCCACTACTCGGCGAACCGGCATGGGAAGTTCTAGTTCCACGGTATCTCCGTTCTTCCATGACCGGGTTATCGATATATAACCATCAATCAAGTTGTCAGGCACTATTCTGCCATTCAATTTAACCTCAGGACACTCACTACATTCATGTAAAAAAGAATACAAATCTCCCGGGACACATTCATTACGCGCCCAACCAGGTATTCTCACATGGAAATTGAATGGTACCGTGCCGGTCTCAGGTTTTATGGTCAGTTTGATATTACCTTTCCAGGGATAATCTGTCTCCTGAACAATCTCAACTTTATTACCATTAACAGTAACCGTTGCATTACCGGCAGCAAACAAATTCAAATATAAATTATCTTCTCGAATCGCATACATATATCCAGGAACCGAAGCGATAAAGCGGGCAATATTCCCCGGACAACAGGCGCAACCAAACCATGGCGATCGGCTGTGCTGACCAATAGATTCCAGTGGATTGGGATAGAAAAAAGTCTGGCCATCCAGAGACACCCCGCTAATAAGACCGTTATAAAGAATTCTTTCCATAACATCGATATATTTAGCCTGACCATGGAGCAGGAAAAGTCGTTGATTCAAATAAACATGCCCGATCGCCGCACAGGTCTCACAATAGGCAGTCATATTTGGTAATTCATAATTTCTGCCAAATGCCTCACCGCTGCCGGTAGCCCCTATACCACCAGTGACATACATTTTTTTATTAACGATATTTTCCCAGATTTTATCAATTGCGTTTAAATAGCTGGTATTCCCCGTAATAGCCGCCACATCGGCCATCCCGCTATACATATAGGTTGCTCGAACGGCATGGCCAACCGCTTCATCCTGATCGACAACCTTTTTATGGGCCTGACTATATTCGCCATCACCGGGTCCCCGGGTATCTAGGAAAAACTTAGCCAGATCCAGATACTTCTTTTCACCAGTAACGCGGTAAAGTTTGACCAATCCCATTTCAATGATCTGATGTCCCGGTGCATCGAGATTCTTTCCTGGGCCAAATGTATTACATAACAAATTTGCATTTTTAATAGCAATATTTAACAACGTTTTTTTTCCGGTTGCTAAATAATGAGCCGCAGCCGCCTCATAAAGATGCCCCATATTATAAAGTTCATGACTGAGTCTTTTTACATTTTGCCAACGTTTTGAACCAGCCCATTCATGTGGCTGCTCAGGATTGATCGTTCGGGCTGTATACAGATAACCATCCGCTTCCTGAGCGGATGCAATCAATGCAATCAAATCGTCAAGGTATTTATCCATCTCAGGTTCCGACTTGACACTCAGACCAAAGGATGCTCCTTCCAGAACTTTATAAGGATCCGTATCGTCAAAGGATAAGCCACGCACCTGACGATCCGTTAGTGACTCATCACCTTTTAGTACTCTTGCGGCCCGTTCAAAATTATCCATTCGGCCGGATTCTTCACACTTCTGAAACGAAGTTGGAATTGTGACACTTCGATTCGTTTCAATTCGATCTGCCCAGAACTCCCCTATGATTGTCACGTCAGTAAAAGACACCGGCTGAATAGGATAATCCTGCATGGCGGATACTGGATACGTGAAAGCGAATAAAGCGACCAGTAATCCACAAAAATGCTTCTTTTTCATGATAGTCTCCATAAAACAATTAATTCTATGTGAACAAACAGGTTATAGCACTTCGTTCCTTAAGTACAATTAACATTATATTGTCTATTATCTAGAATTCAATCTTGATTAATCAACCTGTCTAAAAATTTGTCCAATACGTTTACCAAAGTCCAGAATCTGCTCATTAGGGTCCGTATATAAATAAATGCTGCATTGATCGCCCAACTTATCGTCAGTTTCAGTCGCGCCGATTGAGTGAAACCGCAGGCATAGTTATTCTATGTCGAGGAGTTCGCGATTGAGAAGCAGCTGAAGATGGCGGCAATCTGGGATGGGAAATGAAGGTGTTATTTATTTACGGTCCCTTAATCAATCAGAAATATTGATACCTCAATAAAAAACATAATCTGAAAATTTACCTATTTTCCCCTTTACCTTAAAATATCCTTTGTATCTCAAAGCGGATCAAGGATAAATCTCTCCTCAGCATCGTGACATCGAATTCAAGAGACTTGGTTAATACGATGGGTTACTTCATCGTACCAACCGTCAAATAGAACCTGCATCCGCTGAGTAATATCAGGAAAATTACGGCTTAAGTCATAATTTTCTTCTTTATCAGTTTCCAAATTGTATAACTTCATTTTATCAGGCGAATTTTCATTTGCATCGTTAAGCCATTTCCACTTTCCTTGGCGAACAGCTTTTTGTTTGCCATACTGCCAGAACAGTGTACGTGCAGACAGCGATGACTTTGAAAACAGGACGGGTGAGATATCGATGCCATCAAGTCTAAGTGAATCTGGTAAAGCAGTTTGGGTGATGCTTGCCAATGTAGGCATGATATCCATAGTCATAATCGTCTGGTCACTACATATTCCAGGTTTTATTTTACCAGGCCAATAAACAATTGCAGGCACTCGATGCCCCCCTTCCCATAACGTGCCTTTATTACCCCGAAGGCCGCCGGCACTGCCACCATAATTGGTAACCGGCCCGTTATCAGAACAAAATATGATAAGTGTATTTTTTTCCAGCTTTAGATCGCGAATCTTTTTAACTATCTTACTAATCCCGCCATCCATGATTTCGATCATCTTCTGATACTTGTCAGCGCTTGGCTTATAAGTAGCTCCGGGTATTCTGCCGCCTCCGGACTGGCGGAATGCCTGATCGTCTGGTATCTGAATCGGCGAATGAGGGGTTTCATGGGGAACATACAAAAAAAAGGGTTCATTTTTATGTCTCTGGATAAAATCCAGGCAGTTTTCTGTAATCAAATGGGTAACATAGCCGGGTTGATCCTTCAGTTTACTATCCTGCCACCAATCAAAGTATCCTTCCTGATCAACATGGCTATGGTAATCCACATTACCACTGACATATCCCTTGAATTCATCAAATCCCTGTTGAGTGGGATTATATTGACTGGCATACCCCAGGTGCCATTTCCCGAAAAGACCTGTTTGATAGCCAATGGTCTTAAACATTTCAGCCAAAGTGAATTCACTTAAGCTCATACCGACGTTGCGATGGTTTTTGGCTGTTATGACACCACCGATACCTGCTCGTTGCTGATACCGGCCTGTGAGCAAAGCGGCGCGAGTAGGTGAACATACCGCGCCATTGGAATGAAAATCGGTCAGTTTCATCCCATTAGCACACAACTCGTCAAGACATGGGGTATGGATCGTTTGGCTGCCAAAACAACTCAGATCGCCGTACCCCAGATCATCCGCCATAATCAGAATAATATTGGGCTTGCATAACGAATCAGATTTTGCTTGAGCGCCATACTGTTGTGAAAATAACGAGGGAAATCCTCCTGAAATTACCATAGCCGATACACCAATGAAATCACGACGTGAATATTTCATATTGATTCCTATTATATTGATCTGCTGAAAACTGTGTGATTGATACTATTCCAACAACCTATTATGTTCAATAACAATCACCTGATATTCCAAGATTTTATATTGATTAACTCGTCTCGTCAGGATCTGCAGTCATATCATAGAATTATCCAGAAAACCCATCTCCTCAATTGGCCAGGCCACCCGACTCTTCATAATCCAGATATTTCAATTTTTTCTTGAGAATCGCCAAGTTTACATTAATTGAACGCTAACAGTCATTTGTTGATTGTTATGGGGTGGCAAATATAAACACGGAGCTTGGTTCTGTTTGTAACAGTAACGATTGGGAGTTCTATGATCAATAAATTTTATACCCTTTACAATTGAATTTTCCCGTTGCACCGGGAGATAAATACTTGATGAGTAATAAGTTATCTTTCGAGCAATTAGGAATTCGCATTCCCATTGGGTATAGCTTACGCTTAGGATTATATTTCAATGTCATGGCTATATAGACTATCACATAGCTTTCAATGCAACAAAAATACTCATAACTATCTGTCATTCAATTAGTTATTTTATATTTACCCAAAAATTCTACCAAGTGATTGCCCGTTCATCATAAATAAATATATAAGCGTTCTCGACTTGGAAATTTATAAATTGAATAATTACATCCCATCTTTGGTATACAAATCAGGAAATCAACGTTTTGATTATTAGATTTCTGTTAGATTCGATGAGGCTTTACGGTATAATGGATTATTGTTTTTGTATTAAAATTGGCTTATATTTTTCATTTAAATACAAATCATAGTTAATATGCATGGTTAAATAATATAAAATAATAGACTTGAATGGGCAATTAATTAAAATTTCATTATATTTCTAACACCACTTGCAACGCTTTACCAACCATCTATCGCCATAACAAGTTCATTTTCAGCACGTTAGCATCCATACTAATTGGTGCAAAGAAACCTATTCACATAACATTTTAACTAACACATAAACTTATGCCAAAATTTTTTAACGGCTATTCATAAAATATTAGTCTCATAAAACTTTCAAATAATAATCGTAAATATTTACTACGATAAATAATTATATATAAATTGAAATATAAATAATTGGAGTGAGCCTATGAGAATTCCGTTTTCAGTTTGGATCGTCTTATGCTGTGCTGTTCTATCCGGCAAAGCTGAGCTTGTTCATCGGTATAGTTTTAATGGCAATATACAGGATTCCATCGGTTCAGCTCATGGGTTACTGAAACAAGGAAGTGGGGAAAATGCCGGTTCTCTGGCTTTTATGCCTGATGGTCAGTTAGAAATGGTCAATACTGCTATCTGTAACGATCCGGGAATTTCTTATGTTGATTTACCCAACGGCCTGATTTCCTCATTAGGCGCCCAGGCCACCTTTGGTATCTGGTATACCAGTTATAGCGATCGTTCCTGGTGCCGGATCTTTGATTTTGGTGTCAGCAGTGATGGAGAAGACATTTCAAGCACTTATGCCAGTCAGGATTGGGTTGATTTTATTTTTCTGACTACACAAAACAGTAGCGGATTTTTGCTCTCCCAGGCCAAATCCAAAAATTCTTCAAGCGTTAAAACGCTGCTCTGGAATCAATCGATTAATGTGGGAACCGAAGCCTTTGTGGCAATTACCTGGAATTCTGATACCGGCCTTTACAAAATGTTTGTCAATGGTGAGTTGGTTGCCTCAACGCCTACCAATATGCTTTTAAGTAATCTGACAGACATTAACAACTGGTTAGGCCGGTCTCAATGGATAGACCAGGGTTTTAGTGGCCTTTATAATGAATTTAGGATTTGGGACCATGCTCTGACTAATCAGGAAATATCGGATTGTTACGAAGTGGGACCGGATATCCTGCCCACCAATTTGATTTCAGTTATTCCTCAGGGCGTTGTTATTGTGGCAGAAGGAGAATCAACGTCTATCTCAGTATCTTTATCAACCATGCCCAAAACTGATGTGCAGGTTACTTTCACTCCCGAAAGTGACGACTTGGAACTGAATGGTGCATTTGGAGGCGATGAGACGACCCTGATATTCACACCGGAAAACTGGTCACAATCACAAACGGTACAAATCGCCGCCTCAATCGATGATCTTGAAGAAAATACAGAACAAGTCTTAATCCGGAACAGTATGATCAGTTCAGATCCGGATTACAATGGCGCTGGAATTGCCCCCATAAAAATTCAGATCACTGATTTCGTCGTTAATCCATGTCCCATTGGCGACATTGATGGCGATTGCTGGGTTACTGCTTCCGACTTATCCCTTCTAGCTGAACAATGGCTAACAGACAGTGACTGTCCTGACTGTGCCATGTTGACCGATGATGATGTGATCAACTTGAATGATTATGCGATCATGACAATATCTTGGCTCAAAGGATTGGGACCAATTGTGATCAATGAGTTTATGTGTGATAACGCCAGCGATAACCCGGACCAGCCCAGAGATACCTGGGAAGTATTTGATGAGGCCGGCGATGCGGTGGACTGGATAGAGTTGAAGAATATTTCTTCAAAAACGGTCACCTTGTACGGTTGGAGTTTGACAGATGACCCAGGCAACCTGAGAAAATGGTCATTTCCTAATACGTTGTCAATGGCGCCCAATACCTACAAAATAATTTATGCCTCCGGCCGAAATACCATCGTCGGGAACTACATTCATACGAATTTCTCGCTTGGAACTAATAATGAATCGCTGCTCTTAGTCAATGACCATGGGGACATCGTTTCGGGTTTCTGGGGTTATCCGGCACAACAACCCAATATCTCTTATGGCTATGCCGATTATTATACATCTCAGCGTTATTTCTCTCCACCGACACCAGGTACGTTAAACACAGGAATCTCAATGGGTATCGCCCCGGATACTCATTTCAGCCATGATCGTGGATACTATAATAGCGCCTTCGACTTAACCATTTCCACAAATGATCCCAACGCCACGATTCGTTATACCCTCGATGGTTCAGAACCGGATTGGGATAATGGGAGTCTGTTTATCGCCGGCCATCCTTTACGTATCGAAAAAACCACCATACTGCGCGCTCGTTCTTTCCTTTCCAATCATTTGCCCAGCAATATCGATACTCAAACTTACCTGTTCCTGGAAGACATCAAACGCCAATCCCCTAATGGCGAACGCCCGAATTCCCGCTGGCCAGCCAGTGGAGCCATTAACAGTCAGCGTATGCGATACGGCATGACACCAGCAATTGTCAATCATTCAACCTATGGTCCACTAATGGAGGACGCTTTGCTTGCGCTTCCGGCTCTTTCTCTGGTTACTGATCTACCCAATTTATTTGATCCGTCCACCGGGATTTATGTAAATGCTGCCGCCTCAAGACGGGACGATGATTTCTGGACAATTCAAAAAGAAAAACCCTGTTCTCTCGAATTAATTAACAGCGATGACCCCGATGGATTTCAGATCAATTGCGGCATGCGCATTCGTGGGGGATATAGTCGCAGTAGCAATAATCCCAAGCATGCCTTTCGCTTCTTCTTCCGCAGTAAATATGGCGATAGCAAACTGAAATATCCTCTATTCGGCGAGGAAGGGACCGACGAATTCGATAAAATCGACCTGCGCACCAGCCAGAATTATTCCTGGGCATTCGAAAACAACAACCAAAACACCTTTTTACGAGAGGTCTTTTCACGAGACATGCAGGGGCTGATGGGACAACCCTATACCCGAAGCCGCTACTACCATTTATACATCAATGGCCAGTATTGGGGATTGTATATGACACAGGAACGGGTGGACAGTCGTTTCGCCGCCTCGTACATGGACGGAACAAAGGAAGATTACGATGCCGTTAAGGTTGATATCAACGCCGGTTATGCACTCGTTGCCACTGACGGCATCTTTAATGATGGCTGGAATGGCCGGGCCGCATACCGTCGATTGTACGAAGCAATCATTACTGGCGTGGAAGATCCTGCCGATTACTATCGTATTCAGGGCATGAATCCGGATGGTTCGCGTAATTCGGATTATGAACGATTACTTGATGTGGATAATCTGATCGCTCACATAATCATTCAGTACTATACGGCCGATATGGATGGCCCCAGTTCAAGATTTCTGGGCTATGGCACCAATAACTTGTTTGCGGTCTACAACCGGTCAAATCCAGATGGCTGGAAATGGTTTGAACATGATTCAGAGCATTCATTCGGCTTAGCCTACGATGGCGAAAATACCGTTACCCCCCTGACAACGATTGGCAGCAATTTCGATCATTTCAACTCTCAATGGCTTCATGAACAGTTGTGCCGGCAAAGCGATTTGTACCGAATGCATTTTGCCGATACGGTCCAGAAGCACTTCTTTAACGGTGGGTTGTTGACTCCCGATAGAGTATGGCAACAAATGATGAGTCGTGCTGCCGCTCTCGATGTGGCAATCATTGCGGAATCCGCTCGCTGGGGCAGTAGTAGCTTGACGAGGGATACCTGGTATTGGGCTCAGAATTGGCTGCATGATTATATCAACGGTGTTGGTAGAAATAACATCCCCCGTGAATTGCGGGTATTAGCTCAATTACGTTCGGTAGGATGGTTTCCCTCATTGGTTGGACCCCAATTTGAACCAGATGGAGGATATTTAACCTCCGGGCAAACGGTGACATTGTCAAATCCTAACACCAGTGGTGAGATTTATTATACGGTTGATGGCAGTGATCCCTGGATACCTCCGGCTTCTGATACTCAAGGCATAGAGGTTACTCTGATCGAAGAATCCGCCTTGAAATATGTGAAAGTGCCCACACAACCGATACTAGAAGCTACCGGAATGATTGTTGCCAGCTATTACACTGGAATAAGTGGCACATCGGTTGATAACCTGCTCAATGCAACTAAATACCCTGCCCAGCCTGACCTGGTAGAATACTGGCATAGCTTTTCCATGCCGGTTATTGATTCCCGCGATGAATACGGGACCTGGGCGCGAGGGCTGTTTTATCCACCCAGTAGTGCCTATTACACATTTTGGATATGTTCCGATGATGCCAGTCAACTCTGGTTAAGCACAGATTCTACCGAAACCAATAAACAGAAAATCGCGTATATCGATGGCTGGACTCCTGCCAATACCTGGAATCAATACTCGTCTCAACAATCTTCTCAAATTTATTTAACTGCCGGACAGGCCTACTATATCGAAGCGTTCCAAAAAGAACAAGGCGGTGGAGATCATTTACAAGTTGCCTGGTCTACGTCCGGATATTCCAATCTGAAACTGATTCCTGGTAATTACCTGTCCAGTCTTTACCCATGGACAGAGATTGATTACAATCATTCTGGTTGGATATCTGGAAACGGAGCAGTGGTATACGAACAGAGTACGGGTGATTATACCCCATTTATTGCCAACGGTATTAATGTCAAAAATGTTATGTACACCAAAAATCCAACCTGTTATATTCGCATTCCATTCCAGTATGACGGTACGAATTTTAGCAAACTCATCCTGTCGCTCCGCTATGATGATGGGATCGCTGTTTGGATGAATGGGGTTGAAGTTGTCCGTGATAATGCCGGCAACGGCCAGTTATTCTGGAACTCGCCGTCAGCAGATAACCGATCGGATGCTCTCGCGGTCCAGCCTGTCAACTATGATATTTCCAGTTTTTTACCCGTTTTACGCAATGGTGCTAATATGCTGGCAATTCAGGGTTTAAATACTATGTCCACCAGTAGTGATTTCATCGTAACCGCCGAATTGACCGCTTCATTGCCACCTGTTGGTTCTATCTCTCCTACAGCCATACACTACGAATCGTCCATTACCCCTCAGCGAACCACCGTGCTTCGGGCTCGCATTTTTAATGGCAATGAATGGTCTCCAGCTACCTCAGCTATTTTCGCAGATGGCACAGTACGCCAGAATTTACGCATCAGTGAAATCATGTACCATCCTATTGACTCCCTGGCGGAATTTATTGAATTCAGGAATATCGGATCGGAATCCATTGATTTAAGTCAGGTACAAATAACCGAAGGGATCCGGCACCAATTTACTGATCATATGCTGGCGCCGGATGAATATATAATACTGGTAAAAAATCTGGATGCATTTAATACCCTATATCCTGACCTGTCAGAATCCATTGCGGTTGAACAATGGTCTGATGGAGCGCTGGATAACAGTGGTGAAACCATTACGGTAACCGATGCGGCAGGCGCCATTGTTCAGACATTTACATACAATGACAGTTGGTACCCCATAACCGATGGAGATGGTTTTTCTCTGACGAGGACCGATCCGGCCGGCAATGATCTGACAGAATGGGATCGTAAATCTGGCTGGCGAGCCAGCACGCTTTCGGGTGGTTCGCCCGGTGGGCAGGATCAGGCCCTGACGCCTGACAGTATCGTGATTAATGAATTGTTAGCCCATTCTCACGGCAACGAACCCGATTGGATCGAATTGCACAATCAAACCAGCCAGGCAATTAATATTGGCGGTTGGTTTTTGACTGATGACGACAGTACATCGGATACCATCCGTAAGTATGAATTCCCTTCCAATACCTATATTGCAGCATACCAGTATCTGACACTTTATCAAAACAATACTTTTGGCAGCACTGAATTGCCCACGGAACGACGTTTCGGATTGAGCGAAGCGGGTGAAACGGTCTTTTTATACTCAGGCGATGCCGGTGAAGTCACAGGTTACTACCAGGCCAGCCAGAAGTTTGGAGCATCAGCCACAGATATGGTGTTGGGGCGTTTCGAAAAATCCAGTCTTTCCAAAGGTTATGACTTCGTCGCATTGGCTTCAGCAACCCCCGGTTTACCAAACAGCGCACCACTCCAGTCTCCACTGGTAATCACGGAAATCCATTATAACCCTGTGAATGGTTCCGACTATGAATTTATTGAATTACTGAACCGAAGCAGCCAGACACTTTTATTAATGTCAGATGCCTCAACAGCTATTTCAGAGTCACAAACGATTATCCAGCCATTGCCTTGGCGGATCGAAGGCATAGGATATACCTTCCCTTCGAATATTACCTTAAATCCAGATGAACGAATCATCGTCGCCCGTGATCCGGATGATTTTCACGAAACCTACGATTCGTTATTGCCGGTAGGAACACGAGTTTACGGACCGTGCGGCAAACTGGATAATAGCGGAGAAGAGATCGCCATCCAATTCCCAGGTGACCAGGAATGGGGCAAAGATCGTTATTATGTTGATCTCGAACGTATCGATTATAAACCAGATGGTACCTGGCCGGTATCAGCTGATGGACAAGGAGATAGCCTGCAACGGCTGAATCCCAACCTTTACGGTAGCGATCATGAAAACTGGATGGGTTCTGCCCCATCACCAGGGCAATAAATACCCGTTGATACCCGTTATTCATCGAAATAGTCATTAAAATGGCTCATCCGGTTAATGAGTAGTTTTGGTTATGGATATGATGGATCCGGAGATAGAAGTATTCCTGATCGCGGTAGCCATGAGCCATTCGTTGCAGGAGGCCGATTTTACGGTTATTGACTTCGACTTTGCTGGTGCTGATGGGATGGTCATACCAATTGAGCAGGAAGGGTTTCCAGAGTTGCAGTTGTTTGGCGGCATCCAGCAGGATCCGAATCCCGCTGGTTTGCGCCTGGCTGATCCAGCGTTTAAGTTCCTGTTCAGCCAGCGGAGCCGTGATCGCATCAAAAAGGAGACGGAGCCGTTCTTTCATGTAATAGGCGGTGGCCAGCGGCTGGTTGAGTTGCAGAGCCTCCTGCAACCGGTGCCGTTCATCTTTGGCGCTATCGGCATGGGATTTAAGGTTCTCCGGCGCTTTGAGCAGCAGCCAGCGGCTGCCTTTAAGTACCGCTTTGCCCATGGTATCGGCCTCCCGGTACAAATCCCGGCGTAAACTGGTCAGTTTGTCGTTAAACCATTTGACCAGATGAAAATGGTCCAGCACCAGTTTGGCTTGCGGCAGTTCTTTCAGGACACTGGTCATAAAACCACTGGCCATATCGGTAGCCACCGCGGCAATCACCGCCCGGCTGCGTCGGACACGCCCCCAGAATCCCACCAGGGCCTCTTGGCCTTTGCCCTGGCCGATATGCAAGATTTGTCCGCTTTCCAGGTCGGTTACCAGCGAGATGTATTTGCTTTTCCTGCCCAGATACAATTCGTCAATCCCCAGATAACGAACCTTTTTCAGGGAAATCTTTCGGTACCGTCGACCTAGCCAGGACTTATGAATCGATTTGATGGTATCCCAGCTTAAGCCGGTCCGTCGGGCCACCTCTTGCAGGGAAGCCGCCTGACATAAATCGATGACATACCGTTCCAACGCATGGGTGTAATGCTTCTTGGGGTCGGCAAATGGCAGATGAGGCTGACGAATGGCCCCGCACGCCAGACATTTCAATCGGGGAATAGTGACAAGCAACTCCATTTGACGCAGACCGGCGGGTACCATGGCAAACCTCCGGGCCTTGTGACCGAAGTAAATGAAATTACGGGAGTTACAACAAGGGCAACGCAGACTATCCGCCGGCAAGATGCCGTGAATCACGCTCTTGCCCGCAAAAATATTCTGTCTTTTGGTATTGAACACCTCGAACACCAAAAGTATGATACAACATACTTGTGGACATGACTTTAGCTCCTAATATGAGGTTTTATTTTTTTCCTCAAACAGTAAAGTCATGTCTCTCTTTTTGCAACATTAACTACTCATTTTTCGGAAGAACCATTAAAATGTATAGAAAGGAACCCTGAATCGATGAATAACTGGGGAAAAATGATTATACTACTGTCGGTGTCGTATGCTGCACTGGCAAATCTTACCGGTTCAACGATGGCAGAAAATGCCCGGGATGATATTACTGTAGCAGCCTATTACTACCCCTGCACCCATCCTGATCCTCGATGGGACAAGGCGAAATACCCCGGTTTTACTGAATGGGACTTAATAAAACGTGCTAAACCACGATTCGAAGGCCATAAACAGCCCAAAATTCCAGTCTGGGGTTATGAAGATGAGTCAGATCCCAAAGTAATGTCTAAGAAAATTGATGCTGCCGCCGATCATGGAGTAGATGTTTTTATCTTTGATTGGTATTACTATAATGATGGCCCCTATCTGGAACGAGCCCTGGAAAATGGCTATCTGAAAGCGACCAATAATAACCGTATCAAGTTCACCTTGATGTGGGCCAACCATGACTGGTACGATATTCAAGGCTATAATCCTGCCGATCCCTTAAAACTACTCTATCCAGGGAAAATCACACCGGCAACATGGGACAAAATCACCGATCTTGTCATTGATCGCTATTTCAAACATCCCAGCTATTGGAAAATAGATGGAAAACCATACTTTTCTATATACGAAATCAGTTTATTCCTTCAAAGCTTTGAATCCGTTGAAAAAGCCCGTTCAGCGCTTGATAAATTCCGTGCCCGGGCTATTGCAGCCGGTTTTCCAGGATTACATATTAGCTCGATTCTTTGGGGAAGACCCAACCTTCCCGGCGGCCAGACCCCGCCAGACTGGCCGCAATTAAGTATGGATCTCGGCCTCGACAGTTTGACCAGTTATACCTGGGTTCATCATGGGTCTTTAAACTACCAGACCTTTCCGGTATCGGATTATCTTTGGGGACGAGAGAAATATCTTGCATTCTGGGATGACACTTCGAATAAGTTTTCAATCCCTTATTACCCTAATGTCACGATTAACTGGGATAACAGTCCGCGTGCTCATCCGGATGCATCTTGGAAGGGTCCGGCCCCTCATGTGGTAAATCCCGTTATAATCAACAATACCCCTGAAGCGTTCGGCGAATCATGTCAAATCATTAAGGATCGGCTCCTGGCGTTGCCTACCCAACCCAAAATCATTACGATCAATGCCTGGAACGAATGGCCCGAAGGCAGTTGCCTTGAACCTGAAAAGGAGTATGGCACGGCTTATCTCGATGCCGTAAAACGTATTCTAGGCCCCTGATTTCTTGATAGACCATCATAAAGTATACTAATGTTAGCACTAATAATCACCCGTTAATCTGTTCATCCCTATAGAAGCCAACAGAAAAAGCCGACACATACGGTCGGCTTTATATGCTGATTGTTTTCTGATAAAATGATTGTCTTTGAGCCAACTATTTTTAAGCTGGTTGGGCAGCTTTTTTCATCGTCTCCTGAATTTTCTCCAGAAGAGTTTCCGGAGTAAATGGCTTAACGACATAATTATTTACACCGGCTTTGATTGCTTCGATAATTCGTGGTTTCTCGGCTTCAGTAGTACACATAATGATTAAGCTGCTTTTATTACTTTCGCGAACTTTCATCACCATTGATAAACCATCCATATTCGGCATATTCCAGTCGACTAGCATTAGATCGAAAGGGCCATGATCTTTAACGGCCGCCAGTCCTTCCAATCCGTCACCAGCTTCTACAACTTCAGTATCCGGTAACTGGGAGACGACCTTCTTCCAGATATTTCGCATCGTACGAGAATCGTCAACTAATAAAATTTTCATATCACTATCCCTTCTATCTAATTAGACACCAGGTACCTGTTTGATGTTGATTTCGACGGTAAATAGCCCCAGATCAGTTTCACAAGGAACAATCACACAGGGCACATCAGTTAAACGGGCAATTGTATGATCATGCCCGATAATAACACTTGGAATACTGATACTGGCATTCAAACCGAAATCTTTCTTAGCGTTACCAGCAATCATATTGGATAGTTCTCCGATCGCATCTGCAAAATCAGGAGATTCTAAAGGCAATTTTTCACCAGTAAAGGATTCTACAAAGCTGCCGGCAGTTTCTGCCGTAAAACTGATAACTACCGATCCAACCACTTCCCCGGAAAAACCAACTATACCGGATACATCATAAGAGGGCTTGGGCTCATGTTTCAGGGTGGGTTTGCCAATACGGCATTCAATCCCAACCATCGTTCCAAGTACATTCTGCACGGATTGCATGAATGCCTTGATCAGGGAAGGATTGATCTCTTTTAGTGTCGCAACAGCCATCGGCTATCTCCTTGTCCGTAAATACTATCTGTTTAGTTCTTTTTCAAACTCTAATTAGAAAATCGGACGGGAATTCAGTCAACTTAAGCACTGAATTGGCTTTTGATGCAAAAAGCCCGTATTTTTACGGACTTATCGTATTTTTTAGTATTTTGAAGCCGAAATCAGGGCCGATAACTTTTTTGCGCAGGCATTTTCGCTATCAAATTGACCAGCAGTTTTATCGTATGGTTCAAGTCCTGCAAAGACAGCATTTCAACCGGTGAATGCATGTATCGGTTCGGCAGACTGAGTAAAGCGGTTGCCGCCCCTCCACGTGATAATTGAATTGCATTGGCGTCTGTACCGGTGGCGCGCGGTTCTGCAGTAACCTGATACGGAATTTTCGATGCTTTCGCAACTCGAAACAGGTCTTTTTCCAATACTGGATTTATATTAGGCCCTCGATGTAATATAGGCCCTTTGCCTAGATCTACCTTACCAACTTTTTTGGGATCTGAATCAGGGTGATCCGTACAGAATCCAACATCGATCGCAATCCCGACGTCTGGCTTGACGGTATAAGCTGAGGTCGTTGCCCCACGCAATCCAATTTCTTCCTGAACTGTGGCAACTCCGGCCAGACAAACATTAAGTTTTCGATGGGACAATGCTCGGATCACTTCAGCAACGACAAATGCTCCGGCCTTATCATCGCAACCACGAGCGACAAAAATATCGTCATTGATTTTCTGAAATGCCACATCGACAACCATAGGATCACCAACAGCAACAATTCTTTCTGCCGCTTTTTTATCTTTGGCACCGATATCCACCCAGATATTATCCATCGTGACGGCTTTATTGCGCTCTTCCGGAGTCATCAAATGGATGGCTTTTCGACCGATAACACCGGGAATGATTCCCTTGGCTGTTACGATCCGGACTCGTTGGCCAATCAATAATGAAGGATCCATCCCCCCTACTTGAGCGACATAAAGAAAACCTTTATCATCAATATACGTAATCATCAGGCCAATTTCATCAATATGACCGGCTAACATAACCTTGAAGGAGGCTTTGGGATTCAATATGGCAATGGAATTTCCATGCACATCTTGAATCATTTGGTCAGCATGGTCCTTAACACGATTTCTCCAGATTTTTGCGGCGGGTTGTTCATAACCTGATGGGCTGGGAGCGTTGAGAATGTCACGTAAAAATTTTTCCATATCTTGTGTCATTTAGTTTCCTCTTTAATCAAGTCAGTTAATTCCAAATTAAAACTTACAATTTATTATATATTGCTAATACAATGATTTATATCGTCACTGTATGAGATTTCATTTAAACCCTTTTGATGAAGGGTACAAAAACAGATAAATATGCAACTTTTCTAACCTGCTCCAGGCTTCATTGATAAAAGTTCTTTAAAACAAAAAACATGGCAGGCCCATTTGCCAATGCAAAAGTTATGTAAAGTAAAATGCATAATTCTAGGTCATAAAGATAGTTACATCTTGACAGACTCTATCGGATACGATAATTATGTCTATACTCAAGTAATAACTAACCGATATTAACGTACTTTCTATCAGAATTCTATTTATTAACCTTCTTGAAACAGGAGTCTTTTATGAAAAATCGAAATTACCAGCATAAACTATGGGGGATATTGGCGATATGCTTCTTTTTTCAGTTAATTGGTTGCTCTCAAAAAACCGCCTATATCGATCCGGATGTCGAAGATAAACTCGGGGGAACAGGGGTGGATTCTCAGGATATCCGTTCTATATGCCAGCAAATGAGCCGGGCGATTATTAATACTCCTGAAATAGTCAATGCCGAAAAACGGCCAACCATAGCGCTGACCGATATCGAAAATAACACCCGTTTCCGAATTGACGTGACCATTTTAACAGAAATGATTCGTGATGAACTGATCAATAATGCCGGAGGCAAAGTACGTTTTCTGGCTCGTGAAGATTTGACAGATATCCAGAGTGAAAAACAAGCCAAGCAGGCCGGTGTATTTGAATCCGGACAAAGCAAAAAACTTAAAGGGGCTGATTATTTCCTGACAGGAACCCTGCGCAGTATTACTAAATCATCAGACAAAGGCAAAAATGATTACATCGTTTATATGTTCCGCCTGGTCGATACTGAATCCAGCGAAATGGTCTGGTCTGGCCGTTACGAAACCAAGAAACAGGGCGAATTTGGCGTAGTTTATCGTTAATGCATACCAGACTGGCTAGAGCGATTCATTATGAAAACAATCGCGATCATATTAGCCCTGTCCCTGGCAGGATTAGGTTTAACAGGCTGTACCTCCAAAGATGCCGTCCTGGCGCCCTACTTGATTTCTGATTTTGACCACCAGAATTACCAGGCGGTAATGACTCAACTTCATGACCGCCTCGATAAATCAAAATCGCCGGAATATACTTTAAACCTGCTTAGATACGGCTCTTGTGCCTTATATGCCGGACAATTTGATTCTGCCCAGAATGCTTTTTTAAAAGCCACCGAGCAATTGGAAAACTTTGCACCTGATGGCGAGTTTAAAGCCATTTTAACAACCGAAGAATCCAAGGATTATCTGGGCGATCCTTACGAACAGATGATGGCATTTTATTATGTCGGCCTGTTGGACTATCTGAAAGGTCGCTATGATCTGGCGCGTCCATCATTGGTAACCGCCCTTTTAGCCGACACCGGCAGTAGAGAAGAGCGCTACCGGGCCGATTCCGGTTTGGTCTTATATCTGCTTGGGAAATCCCAGCTTCATCTGAATCAGCCCAAACAAGCCGGTCAGAATTTTACCGATGCCAAAAACCTGCTCCGTTACCATGTCGTTTTTGAACAAGCTTCGAAGGCTATCAAGAAAGCTGCCTTGGCTATGGGCCGATCAACCGACTCTTTAGTAGAACTGGCGGAAGAATTGTATCTGCGCGAAATCAGTGCCAACGCCTGGATCCATCTGGATGCATCAGTTACCTTGCAACAGGCAGCCGATGCAGCCGAAGCAACCATCCAGTATTACACTAAAAATCCTCAAAAAAGCGATGAACCGTCTTCCTGGCGAAAAATCGAACCAAACCGGCAAAAAGTGATCAAATTAATTTTTGAAATGGAACAGAAAGCCAAAGACATGCTCAGCAGTGTCGATGTTTCCAGTCGCCAATCGGAATATGAACAGTACGCGGCAAAACTTGACAAAATGACACAACCTGAGAATAACCTGCTATTAATTATTGAAATGGGTAAAGGGCCTTATAAATATCGCACCGGAGAATATGGTAGCCGGCTTAGCTACGGCCGGAGTTCTTACCAGGAACGCGTCTGTCGCATCCAGCTGCCCGATGGCCAGATCGTTGAAAGTCTCAAACTGGATGATTTATACTACCAGTGCAGTACTCGAGGTGGCCGTTCCATGGATGATTTTTTAAAAGGCAAAGCCATACTCAAGGATGTCACCAAAGTAGCGGCTATGGCTTCTCTGGCAGCGGCGGATATTCTTTATGATTCTGATGGTCAGAAAGCGGGGAATATTGCTCTGGCCAGTGGCCTGGCCCTGGCTGCTCTAAGCGCCGTAACCACCCCGCAGGCAGATATTCGATATTGGGAGTTCCTTCCCGGCGAGATTCATGCTATTTCCGCTCAATTACCTCATGGTCCCCAAACTATAACGCTGGATTATTTAAATAATAATAACCAGGTATTATCCGGCCGTTCCCAGACTTTTTCAGTCAATATTCAGGCTAATCGTGAAAATACTTATCTGATTCGTTCAGGCAAATTAATTCAACCTGTAACCTCTAACTAATGAATCATTACATTACATAACTGAAAAGGAAAATCCATGAAAAAGACAATGATATCTTTATCTGTGCTTATCTGTACGATTTTTGTTATATCCGGCTGTAAATCAGGTCCCTATCAAGCCAAATCGGACCAATATCCCTTGGAACAAACTGACAAGGTAACAATAATGGACAGTAAACTGGAAAGCTGGATTCGTGTCAATACCGCGACTAAAAAATACACGGATGATGGCCGCCTGATTGCTTATGCCGAAATTAGGAACAACCATAGTAAATCCGTTATCGTACAGGTACAAACCATATTCAAAGATGCCAACAACATGGCCCTGGGAGACGCAACCAACTGGGAATCCATCATTATTCCTCAAAATGCGGTTGAGTATTATCAAGTTCCTGCTTTCTCTGTAGAAGCCAAAGAATACAGCATTAGAATTAAACGCGGCGGCTTTGAGAAAAAAATCGATCGTTAAATTAGTAAGTGAAACTTGATAACTAATTTGTAAGTTAACCTTCGAAACCAGGAGTGCCTGACGGTGCTCTTTGCTATCAACTGGAGTATGATTATGGATCGCCGTTCTTTTCTAAAATTGGGTCTGGGCGTAACGGCCGGAAGCCTGTTAACACCACATTTATCCTTGGCTGTGGAATCAGAATCACCAAAATTACCATTCAAAATTTCTCTGGCTCAATGGTCCTTAAATAAAGGATTTTTCGGCACCGTCAAACCTCAACTGGATCCCCTGGACTTTGCCAGTATTGCGAACAAACTTGGCATACACGGCTTGGAATATGTCAATCAATTTTTCAAGGATAAAGCCCGGGACTCAAATTACCTGAAAGAGCTGAAGAAGCGGGCGGATGGTTTCGGTTGCCGGTCATTACTGATCATGTGTGATAGCGAAGGCGATTTAGGACATCCGGTTGAAAAAAACAGAAATCAAACTGTGGATAATCATATCAAATGGCTGGAAGCGGCGAAATACCTGGGATGCCATTCCATCAGGGTAAATGCCTATTCTCAAGGGAGCCGGGAAGAGCAGCTTAAACTGGTTACTGATGGATTAAGCATATTATGTCAGAAAGCGCAATCTTTCGGATTGAATGTAATCGTTGAAAATCACGGCGGTCTTTCTTCAGATCCATCATGGCTTACGGAAATCATGAAACAGGTTGGCTTGCCTAATGTTGGCACTCTGCCTGATTTCGGTAATTTTGGCGAATACAACCCCTACCTTGGTGTTGAACAACTGATGCCTTATGCCAGAGGGGTCAGTGCCAAAGCCGCATTCAACAAACAGGGGCAATGCCTGACCGTGGACTATCATAAGATGATGCGGATTATCCGGGACGCGGGGTGGAACCAATACGTAGGCATCGAATCCGCAGCCACCGAAGGCATCAGTGAAATGGAAGCGATCAAACTCACCAAAGCCCTGCTCGAAGAAATTCGTGAACAATGGATCCAGACGCCTGTCATTCTGGGTAAGAGCCTGGATGGCTGGATCTCCATTGAAGGTGGCGAATGGACCGTGGAAAATGGTGTATTAACCGGACGAAACGGGCAGAACTGGTCAACAAACCCTGAAGTGAGCGGTTCCTGGATCCATTACCATCAACCGGTTCAGGATTTTCGCCTGGAATTCCAATACCAGATCAATCAGGGCGGCAATAGTGGCGTCATGTTCCGTTCACAACTGGAAAAGAATCCCGCTTTTACCGGTTACGAAATGCAAATCACCTCCAGCCAGAATCCCACCCCCAATAAACATGGCACTCCCGGTGCAATTTATGACGTCATTGCTCCTCAGGAAAACGCCGCCCGGGCCCCCGGCCATTGGAATACCGTGACGATCATTGCTCAAGGCTCGCGGATCATCGTTGAGATGAATCACAAGCAGATTGTCGATACCCAATTAGATCGAACCGGCATTGGCTACATCGGATTTCAAAATCACGATGAAAAATCGGTTGTCAGCTTCAGAAACATTCGATTGCAGAAGATAACCACTTGAAAACCATCTTAGACAAACTCACATAGAACCGAATCGGCAATCACTCGGGCATGGCGCGCCAGGCGAAAACCCTGTTCATCTGCGTCCAGCAACCCCTTTTCGGTTAATGTTGAAATTTGTCCGGCAAAAAGTTCATTGGCCTTAAACCCTGTTTGCCCATAAAAGGTTTTATATCGCAATCCATCTGTCAATCTCAACATTAAAACAGCTGTTTCACGTGCCTGTTCTTCGGTGTTTGGCGTTATAATCTCATCGACAGGATTATTTCCGGCCATTACTGCGTTGATATAATGCTGCAAATCGCTATGATTCATGCTACGTTGTCCACCATACCACGAGCCGGCCGCCGGCCCAACACCGATCCAGGGATCGTTATGCCAGTATACCAGGTTATGCCGGCATTCATAACCGGGCCTGGCAAAATTGGAAATTTCATATTGATGGATGCCGGCGGCTTCTAGCCGGTCTATCGTCCACTCGTACATCAACTGATCTTCTGTTTCGCTCACCGGATGTAAAAGCCCCTCTTGGGCCCATTGTTTAAAAGGAGTCTGTTCTTCCCAGGTCAAACTGTAAGCGGACATGTGCGGTATATCCAAAGCTATAGCCTGATCCAGTTGTTTTTTCCAGTCTGTAAGCCCCATTCCGGGAAGCGCGAAAATCAAATCGACACTGAGATTAATAAGTCCTGCCGCTCGCGCCATCTTGATAGTATCATAAATGGCTGTTACCGAATAGGGCCGCCCCAGACAACTCAACCATTTGTCATCAAAAGCCTGAACCCCGATGGACAGGCGATTAATCCCGGCCTCGCACAATAGGTTCAATTGCTCCACATTAACCTGACCAGGATTAACCTCTACCGAGAACTCTTCACCAGAACCAGCAACCCGAACAATCATTTCCAGCAATTGTTTCAGAGCGCTGTTGGCCAGACAACTGGGACTGCCGCCTCCGATATAAACTGTGCGTGCCGGAAAACAGGTTCGCCTCTGTTCCATTTCCAGGGTGAGTGCCTGAAAATAAGATTCAAATAAATCTTCAGAATAAGGCACAGAATAAAACGCGCAATATGGGCATTTGGCAACACAAAACGGCACATGAATATACAACGCAGGCGCTATCAAGGTACCGGCCATTTGAAATGTCCTTTTTCTAAAAACCAGACTACCTGTTCGATACTCTGCTGGCTCTTGCGTTCTACTGCTTCTAATGTATTAAAGGCGTTGTGGGGCGTACAGATCACATTGGGATGCTCAAGAAACAAGTCAATTTCTTTTAGAGCGTCTGATGCAACTCCCGTTCGCATCGCAGTTGCCAGGTCAGATTCTCTATCATAAACATCCACCCCCACCCCTGACAAAATTCCCTGATCCAGCGCCCAGATTAAATCGGCTACTGGTGCCATTTCACCTCGAGCCACATTGACAAAGATGGCTCCCCTTCTGGCTTTTAACCAGCGTATCCTGTCAAAATAGCCATGATTATCATGATTCAGACTCATAGCACAAACAATGATATCTGCCTTTGCAATCCCAGTCTCAATGTCAACATAGTCAATAAAATCATGTTTGGGTTCAATATCAACACCCAAAACGGTCATATCAAGACCCCGACCAATCCTGACCACCTCATATCCTATATGGCCCACCCCAACAACTAACAAATTTTTTCCAGAACATTCCTGTCCGGTCAAATGGTCGCGCCAGAATTGATTAAATTGCGATATCTGCCTTTTAATTTTGCGTAACAATCCCATCCAAAGCATAAGTGCCTGCTCCGCCACGGCACGATTACAATACAATGGTAAATAACCTGCCGGTAGATTCGTTCCGGTAAGTCCACGATAATCCAAGATATGATCATACCCAGTACTTCGAGTCAACACAGCATCAATCTGGTCAGACCACTCCGGTGGGATTTTCGACTGAGTACGAATCGATATGATTCTGGCTGGCGGTTTCTGATCTTCCGACTCCTGTATTGTATCAGTAAAAAAACCTGCAGAAACCGAAGTTGGCAGCCAGTGCTTTAAATGTCTGGCTTCTTCCTCAAAAGCTTCATAAAAATAAACATCCATAACGGGCTCTCAAATTACCTACATTGACATATGAGTTTACTGGCTTACCAAGATTATTAAGATTACCATTTTCTCAGGGTTATTATTTAAATCATTTTTGTAAAATTTAAAATTTCAAAAGAATTATGATAATTTAATCGTTTCAGATATTGCTTGTTATCATGAACTCGTTATAGTTATATCTGTATTCAGAATCCATTCAACTCATAATTTTGTGTGGCAATAACTCGATATAGCTGAATGATGAGAGCCATTCTATCGGGATTTTCTTTTCCGGTCAGTTGGCAATACTATCATGTTGTGCTTCATCAGCAAAACGAAGAGATAATTTGAGAACAGAAGTATTTGCCCACAACATCAAACCCGTGCCTGAAACGCGGGTTTTTTCATATATTACTGTCACGAATCTGCGGCGCCGTATGATTTCTATCTGGATGTTTAAAACAGCTCACGAATGAATTGTTTATATAATTACATAAAGTTGCCAGAATGCTTTATGAACATTCTGGTCAACTTTATTGGAATGATAACATGGCCATTCTATATTTTCGTCTGTATGATTGTAAGTTCAACGGCGATCATTCACCCATGGAAATGCCACAATTCTTAAAGTACTACAACCATAGGGAATCAACCGGATTGTTTCTAAGTGGCCATGGTTTGGCATCCGCACCGGACTCCGCGGGACCGGCCCTGCAGAATGATTATACAGTGTCCATTCCGGCAAACGAACACCCTGCAGTTCCAATTCGATCGGAGCGTTAGTTAAGTTCCATGGATTTTCTGATTGGACACCATGATCAATTATTTTGACTTTGTTGTTCAGATCATTCAAGGTTGTTTCCATCAAAGCAAAATTCCAAGGGCTACCCGGCAGACATTCACGGTATCCCCGGTGCATGGCATCCTTCGGTACACCCTTGGGAGCGGATAACTCAACTTCAGACCAGTGTTCTTCAATTCGCAATGCATAAACTAACGGCCCACGCTCAATTGCCGCACTTCGTTCAAACCAGTGTGAACTCCGCAGGGTCATTGGTAATGTAAGCTGTATTTGATCGCCTGATTTCCAGGATCGTTTCATGACGACCACCTGACCACCATCCGGCCGGGAATATTCTTTACCATTAATGACAATCTTGGCTTGACGGCACCATCGCGGCACTCGTAAATGCAAAGGAAAATTAACTGGATTTTCCGATTTAATAATAAACGTTATCGTATCTTCAAATGGATAATTGGTCTTTTCAATAATAGTCACTTGCTGGCCATCGGCAACTTGAGCGGTCACCCGACTGGGGCCATAAACCAGAGCCGCCAATCCACGGTCAGCGCTGGCCATCCAGAGATGCTGGACAAATTTCGGCCAACCCTGGTGTAAATTACAAGTACAGCACGGATACCCCTGTAATAGCCCATAAACAATTCGATACCCGTTATCGTCAAAGAAAGACCGTGCGTGATCGGTCACCAGCACCTGATTCGCCTGCTGAAAATACTGGCGGGCGTAATAATCGTCCGTGCATTGGGTGGGTAATGCATTAAACGCCACCTTTTCCAGGCGATCGGCAAAATCGATGTCTCCGGTAATTTCCAGCATTTTCTCCAGCGAAAACATCATCTCAATCGCGCTGCATAATTCACTCCCACGATGCAACTCCCAGCCATGCAATCCTTCATCACCCCCATACAACCCATGCGGCTGACCATGAATCGTCTCAATATCCAGAAATGCCTTGCTCACCGCCTGCAAATGACGCTTGTCATGGTCCTGCTGATAGCGAATCAACGGCGATTTTATTCCCTGTGCCAGATTGACACAATGAAACGCCCGGTCTTCATAGATCGTATCCCAGTGGCTGCCTTGCAATTTCAAAACATCCCCCTTCAAAAAATAATCGGTATGTGGTAATGTCTGTTTATAAATCAGATCACCCAGATCCAATAGCCATTTCTCACCGGTAATATTGTAAAGCCACAATACCGACATAAGATTATCACCCCCCCGTTGACGGGCCCACCAACTGCCTCCCGCCCCACCCCGGGGAGCCTGTAACGGTGCCTCTGGCAACTTCTTCAGCTGATAGCGAAAATAGTTGGTCATAACCTTAATCACTCGCTGATCACCGGTTGCCAGATAGTGCTGTTGCAGAATCTTCAGCATTACCATCCGGGGCCACCAGTCATCCGGTTTTTCAATTTGTGCTCCCCGTGGCGGGGGGCACTTTCCGATCTTCATTTTTTAATTCAACCGGCCCGATATAACCATCATCATGCTGGTTTTCCAGTGTCCAGTTCACCCAGAGCATCGCTTTATCGATCAGTTTTTGATCGTCAAGCAATCTAGCCAGCGGATACAACCCATCAATCCAGTAAGGCCCTCGCTCCCAGGTATCGCCATCCCCACCCAGCCAGGCATTACGGGGACCGGCCACTTCCGGATACCATTCATCCAGATGACCAGACATCCCGTCAGCCATCCGCTGTAATTCATCCAGCAGCCACCCTTCCGGCCGGATTGTACCCAGGGGCAACTCCGTATAAGGTTTTTCTACTAATGGTGCACGATTAAAAGCATACAACTCACTGTTACCAGCCACCCCATGGCTTGAAAACCCCAACAATAACAATCCTGATAGAATCACCGCCATATAGTGCGGTAAAACTACTTTCTTTAAATCCATTGACTTAAATTCCTTTCCTGTTTTATGGGTTTAGAGATATTGGTCCGGATTGATTGATTGTTTCGGCATGGTTTAACGCGCCCGGAAAATCACCGCGGATAACATTGCTTTGTTCACCCAGCTCATGTAGCGATTGACGGTCAGGCGTCGGTTTCTCCGGAACATTATCACCTGTTTGCTGTTTCCATTTTTTCAGAAGACTTCGCATTTGATTCAACACATCACCATGTCCGGCATCATCAATCAGATTTTTAAATTGATACGGATCATTAGTAACATTGAATAACAATTCGGCCGGCTGTGGTTTCTGTGTTACCAGTAATTGCGCCGCCGTCAGTCGACCCTGTTCAGCCATATCCCAAAGCTCTTTCACAGCGGGAAATCGAAATGCCGCGCTCTCACCACAAACATTATAATCCTCCGGATAGGCGTTCCAGATATAAAGCCAATCCCCCATCCGAACCATACGTTCATGAAGTTGAAAGACATGCCAGTTTCTTTCGGCAAATGCCACATCACGTATTCGGGCGTTATGATCGTTGAACAGTTGCCGAAAACTGACACCCTGACAGGTTACGGATTTATCCAGACCAGCCAGTTCTAAAATAGTTGGAGCGTAATCAATGGAACTGACCAGAGACTTGGTTCGCCCGGGCGTCACTCCTGGTCCCAGTATGATCAACGGGGTCTTAATACCACTGTCATATAAGTAAGTTTTACATCTGGGAAACGGACGTCCGTTATCAGAACAATAGATCAACCAGGTATTTTCCACAATCCCCTGACGCTCTAGCTCTTTCATTACCTCACCCGCATAATAATCGGATCGACTCACTTCATGATAATATCCCGTCAGGTCCTCACGAGTCATTGGACCATCATAAAGCATGGGTGGCACCGGAACATCATCGGCAGAATATTTCGGCGCTAGATTATTCAATTGCCAGTCTCGATGGGCATCATGCGAGGCAAACCAGCAGAAAAACGGCTGATCCATCGGGCGATCTCTCAGCATCTCAATCCAGCGCTCTGAGCCTGCCGGATTGCTGTTAACCGCTTTATCGAACCCAAGTTGCTGGGGAGTAGCCATATGATTTTTACCGGCAATTACAGTATAATAACCCGCCTGCTTTAAATTCTGGATAAAAGTATGCTGACTTTCAGGTAAGGTTGTATGCAACTCCGGCGCCCCGGTATTATGCGGGTAACGGCCAGTGATGATCGAACAACGGCTAGGCGAACAGGAACTGATTGTCAAATAGGCATTATCAAATACCAGCCCCCTGGCGGCCAGCTTATCCAGATTAGGGGTTTTGATCTGAGTATTCCCATAACAGCCAAGGTCGTCTGGCGAAATATCGTCAGTAATAATAAAAACAAAATTTGGACGGCCCTGTATGTCAGCCTTTAAATCTGTCCCAACAAAGAAAACAATACAGATGACACCAAAAAATATTGTTCTACACATACAAATACTTTCTAAGACGAGATAAATTTATAAAATATTGCTATTAGTATAATGTTACGACTGGACACAAATTGCTATGAAATCTATCGAAATGATACAATAATGATACAATATTGTATTGTTCACAAGAATTTAGCGGTTACCCACTTATTAAATGATTACCGCCATTCCATTAAACTAATCTGAAACAACCATAATTCTGAACTGAAACAGTCTTAAATCTATTCATTCCACGATGAGATCATATCAGATTAATAAATTACAGGCCGCAGATATTGTCATCCACGGCCTGTGTTCACCTTTTAGGATAAATAGAAGAATAAAGCTATTAGTTACTGTTACATTCCTCCATCCAGTGTAAACTAATCTGGTAAATGTCGCCAAGATTGACAATGCCGTCACTGTTGACATCTGCCGCAGTACAGCCACTGTCTCCAAGGTCGATAAAGTAATGGTCATTAAACTCACGGTAGTAGATATAATAGTATCCATTATTTACCCGTGACCAGGTACGTAAGCGGAACTGATAGGCACAGCGTTTCCAATCCTGAAATGTCGGCACATCCGAACCGAATTCCATACCAGTCACACCCGGCCACAAGGGACCATCAGCAAAATTGTAAGTCATGGTCTTAATTGTACCGCGATGGTCGTTTTTCCCGGCAATCGCGTCAAGAGTGAACTGCCGCAGAAAACCATCAGGATGGCTGGCGTTGATCTTGAAACGCAGGTTCTCGCGAACACTCCCAAGATTAATAATGGCACATTCCTGAATTTCGCCATCATCTCCAACGGTCCAGTAGGGACTGGATGAATCGTACTTGACGGCTTCGATTTCGCAGGTTAAGGGCGAATTTTCGACCAGAACAATCAATTCCTGAGCGTTCGCAGGGGTAACATCAGACATGGAACCGGTCTCTTGATGATAGCCTTTAATTCGCAGGGTGTATTTCCCATCCGCTACTGCGCGGGTGTTCCAGATCATTCTTAAATCAAGATGGGACCAGAATCCAGTCGAAGTATAAGTATAGAGATTGGAAACCCCTTCAACAGTATTAGGGCCAACCTTGGTCGATACCGGAACCCATTCATGGGTTATAATGTTATAGAAATAATAGATCTTATATAAACTATCTGTAATATCAAAAAACGAACCGCTGGAAGGCGGGGTGTCGCCATTCCATTTTCCGGCCTGAATTTTATAATGTGTTACATTATCATCGGCGCCAAACAAGCCATGGAGCCAGATCTTGGATCCAAAAGGTGAATTCTGGTATTGAGGGATTTGATAGTCCGTTGCTTGACTTGATGTGACATTGGCTGTTCCCTGCAGATAGGAGGCATTGGCTGAGCTTTGAGTAATAAAAGCGGTAGGCAGATTGCCGATTGTGGTAAAGACATAACCACTGCCGGGAATGACACCCACACCGCCAGACAAACCAGACCATGGCCCGCCATAAGCGCCCATATCATTACGACTGCCATCCGGATCGTTCATGATCGGTGCTGGATCACCAGTATCGATACAGGGAGAACCGGGCAGTAGGTAATAATTGTCATCTTCCGTACCAACAATATTATCAAGTCCTTCAGGATAAACAAATAAAGGGAAATCATCGATATTACCAATACCACTGAAGCCCCCGGTATAATTCTGAATACAACTGTATTCAACCTGGGGAATATGGCTGGCATAATACTGGGCGTCCTGATCGCTGCCCCCGGCATCGGTATTACCCCACAGAATACTGCTATTAACCGGAATACTGGCGCCTCCGGAATTATAGATGCCCCCACAGTTATAACTTGCCGTATTATTGACAATCGTACAATTTTCGACCTGTGGAGCGTTTTCGTTGGTACCTTCCGTCGCGCTGGTATAGAGAGCGCCACCACTTCCGGATGCCGTATTGAAATTAAATAAACAGCTTTGGAAAACAGGTCTGGTCAGATTATTAATACTCCAGACGGCGCCGCCATTTTCGCTGGAGTTCCCCAGAAAAGTACAGACTCGGAATATCGGTCCACTGGTCTGAATATTCACCGCGCCACCGGCCCCTGTAGCAGAATTTTCGATAAACTGACAATTCAAAAAGGATGGTTCTCCCCCCGACCAGGTTCCCGCGCCACCACCACTACCGGCTTGATTGTATTTGAATGAGCAATTCTGGAACGTTGGGCTGCTATTACGAATAAGCGCTCCACCTCCAATGTATTCAGGGTAATTGCCTTTCGCGTGTCCTTGAGTGATCGTAAAGCCATCCAGCACTGCCGATGAACTATTGTTCTCGCTGCGAACCACATGCAGACTGTTGTCGGTTGATGTCGAAGCGCCAATCGCTCCGGATAATACCGTTGGATTACCCAGCCAGTCGCGTTGATCGATGGATGTTTCTGTCCCGGTAAAACCACCATAGATTCCCACACCATCTTTCAAAACAAACGATTTCGTTAGATCGTTATCCCCATCGGGATTATCGAAATCCTCGTCGGGATAGTAAGTACCCTGTGCCACCCAGATCTGGTCGCCGGCTTCTGCAACAGCCAGCGCATCCTGCAGGTCATGGAAAGCATAGGGCCAGCTTTGGCCTGTTTGAGAACCTGAGGTGTTAGGTTTAACATGCCAGATGCAATTGCCATTACAGAATCGGTAGTGGACATTGATAAATTTTTCATAAATGAGTTCATTAGTGACTCTTCTTTTTATCTGAAAACGAACCTGATCCACCAGAACATTGGGGGCATTGATCAAAAACCAGGTGGAACTGCTGCCTTTACCAAACGTATATGGTGGTGAAGCCAGATAGGCTGTCGACTGGCTGATTGATCCGTTGGTTAGAGGCAGGGCAAAGATATTGTACTCATCAGATTCTTCAGAGAGCGCGTAATCGAATGTGATATCAATCTTGTCGCCCGGAGCCAGCGTATCCGGCGAACTGGGTGTCAAATTAACATTATAAATATTGGTTCCATAATAGTACCTTACATTATAAAATTGTTCCACTAATGTCGTTGTATAATCGCTATCGGGTGTCATCCGAATCTGGATCTGATCAACCGTCACATTACCGGATCGAATACGGACATAGCCATCACCACTGCCACTGAGCGCTGTGTAAAGCGGCGACCCGCTAACACCATAATTGGGCGACGGATTGCCTTTGGTATAGGGTAACAGCCAGATACGCACCCCACCTTTTATGAGATCAGCGGTATAATCAAACGTGATTTCCACTTTGTCACCATCATCAGGCGATTCTGCCGTGAGCATATACGCCGGTGAGGCTGGAGTAAACGTAACATTCGAAATTGAATTCTTTGCTTGTAAGGCACACTGAACAGACAGTATGAACCCTGCTGTTAATAATAACAATTTACAGTTTTTCATGATCGTTTCCTTTGTGAATGGGTGAAAACTAATGCCATTATCTGGACAAATCTGTAACTTTAACAATTAAGTTATTGAAATCCACTTAACCCTTTTAAATAACTCTAAACAG
This sequence comes from Sedimentisphaerales bacterium, assembly GCA_963663965.2. Lineage (GTDB taxonomy): Bacteria > Planctomycetota > Phycisphaerae > Sedimentisphaerales > SM23-30. The sequence continues at coordinate 23,312 of CAXXFK010000026.1, read as the reverse complement.
GTTAAATATGTTTTGAGCCCTTTAATCTAATTATTATTTACTCGTAAGTGTCCTGTATCTTGCGCTTAATTTTTAAAATTATTAATTTTAATTTCTTTCTGGAGTGACACGCTCTTCAGTTTAATACATCTTTTTCAGGTAATAGCTATATTTTGAATTGCAGAGTGTTTCTCCGGAAAAATCGAAATCAAAACATATTTATAAATGTTAGAAATTTTATATAACCAACCGCAAACAATAAGACCGGGTATAGTCGGTCTTTATCAGCATCTATTTTATTCGATAAATCCAAATTTCAGATGATTAAACCAACAAAATATTGCCATAAAACCGCATGTTAGAGTGGAGTCGAACGATTCGTAAAGGCGGCAGTGGGATTCGAACCCACGGATAACGGTTTTGCAAACCGTCGCCTTAGGCCACTTGGCTATGCCGCCATCCTATTGCTATTAAAATAGTTACGATGGTCACTGCCTGTCGATAACTATCCTGTCTTTCTTGATAGAATCTTAATATAACATCTGATTGCGCTATCGTCAAGCGTCAATCAGCTAAAATTCGGGTCAGATAATCGGCGTTTTACCGGGCATAGCCACTGAATTTTCTGGCAAATCAATCCAGTCATATTTCTCCGGCGAAAGGTCCAATTTAGAATTGTTCATCGCCCAATCCCAACGGAGCGCCTGTCCGGTATAGGCGCTCATCCGGCCCAGAATGGCCGCCATAGTACTCTCGGCCAGTTGTTTGCATTCATTGATCCGTTTACCTCCGCGAATGGCGGCAAGCAGGTTTTTATGTTCCTGCACATACGGATTTACATTTTCGCCAGTATATTGATAACTCTGCTTGCCCCAGATTTTGCCGTCGCCCATGGCTGTGCCCTCGGCGCCCACGATACGTTCGCTCACATTATTGGAGCAGCCGTTGATCTGGCGTGCCATACTGCTCACCCGCACACCACCCGGATATTCAAATTCTATGGCAAAATGGTCCCAGATCACGCCCAGGTCGCGTACCTGACGGCCTCCCATCGCCAGGGCAGATACAGGATGCGTGCCCATTGCCCAGTTCATAATATCGATATTGTGAACATGCTGTTCGACAACATGATCGCCGCTGGTCCAGACAAACCACGGCCAACTGCGGCACTGCCATTCCATATCCGTCCTGACACTCTTTACGGTCCCACCATTTCCAATAGCCTAGCATATCGCCGCCGCACCAATAGGCTTGCGCCGCGACAATATTCCCGATCGCGCCGTCATGAATCCGCTTCATCGTCTCACGATATTTCGGATCATGGCGCCGCTGGGTGCCGGCCACCACGCATACCCCCTTCTGGTCAGCTACTTCCCCGGCCTTGATCAACCGCCGGACACCCGTCGGATCGGTTCCACCGGGCTTTTCCATAAAGACATGCTTGCCCGCCTCCACCGCAGCCAGCACATGAATCGAACGAAAATGCGGCGGCGTAACATCCAGCACAATCTGTACACCGGGCGTATCGATCACTTTGCGATACGCGTCAAAACCCGTATAACAAGTCTCCGGCGTCACTGTCACCCGGCCAGGAAAATCCTGCTTCAGCTTCGCCAGGCAACCATCCAACCGGTCTTTGAATAAATCCCCCAGCGCAACAACCTCAACCTGAGAATCCGCGTTCAGGCAATCGATCACTGCACCGGTTCCCCTCCCGCCGCAACCGATCAGGCCGACTTTAATCTTGTCGCCTCCCGGCCGCGTAGATGCCGCTGCCGCCCGCCATCGCCAGTGTCGAAGCCGAAAGAACCGATGCTCTCAAAAAGCCGCGACGAGTGACTCCATCTCCGTGTGTTTGATTATCCATTACTTTGGTCTCCGTTCTACTATTTTTATTAGGTGAAACCAGATTAACGTCTCAAAACTGCATCATAGATCTTAACTCAACCAGGGCGCGATTCTATTGCATCGCGGCCGGCCGTCTGCCAGCGATTGAGCGAAAAGCCTTCGATCACCAAGGACGCCGTACTGGTGCCATAGGCGACTGGCCTTTTTCAATGTTTCCAGATCGATCCGATCAACAGGCCGCCAGATAGCCCATCATCCCCCCGGCAAAGGTATCGCCGGCGCCGGTTGGATCGACCACTTCGGCCGTCGGATAGGCCGGCAGCACAAACCGGCTCGTCCTGTCGCGTCACCAGCAGCGCGCCATGCTCACCCTTTTTTAGCACTACAAATTCCGGCCCCATCTTCACCAGGTTCCAGCGCGGCCGCCACCAGGTTGTATTTGCCCGTAATCATCACCGCCTCTTCATTCGTTCACGCACCAGCCCCTGAATCTTACTGATGAGCTGTTTTAAAGTATCCAGCTCATTATTGATCCACAAATCCATCGTATCGGCCACGACCAAACCTCGGATCGCTCAACTGTTCCAGCAATTGCATTTGCAGCGCCGGATGCGTATTGGCCAGAAAAGCATAGCGGCTGTCCTTATAGCTTCTCGGGCATGACCGGCGGAGCCTCAGCCAGCACATTCAATTCCACACTGTCCGTATTACGGATATTCATATTGGCCTGATAGGTTCCCGGCCCCAGCGAAAAGTCTTGCTGCCCTTGCGGACTTCCAGCCCCTCCAGATCGACATCCCGCCCGGCGTACAGTTCGTGCAGATCGAACGGGGCAATCCTCGCCCACCACGCCCATAAATCGCACACGGGTAAAAAAACTCGCCGCCATACTGAAATAAGTGACCGAACCGCCCAGACAATCAACGCTTTCGCCAAAAGGCGAACGAACCGTATCGATACCTATTGAACCAGTAACTAGTAAAGACATTTCAAATACCTCAATAAATAATTTTTTACGCTGTCGGCATCGCTACGATCATGGATTCATTTGGATAAAATCTATTGCATTTTGAATCCGCCCTCAGCGTTTCTTCTCTACCCAGCAGAATCAAACTGTCACCAATCCCCGGACTTACTGTACTGCCAGTAATGGCCACCCGTATGGGCTGGGCCACTTTACCCATACCCAACTCTTTCGCCTGACAATAATCGGTGATTGCCGTTTCAACAGCTTCGACGTTCCAGTCTGCCAGGTTAGCTAATAATGTATGAATATCCCGCAAAACAACTTCTACGCCCTCCTTGCGCAGAACCTTCTGGACCGCCTTGGGATCGAACTCCACCTGATCGATCATCAGAAACCCGCACTTTGCTTCCACATCCGCCAGAGTCCGGGCTCCGGCACAAGCCTTAAGAATATGAGCCAGGGTTATATCATCGTTATTCGCCATGGGCGACTCATTCAGATGAAGATAATTCTTAAAATACCCCAGCAGCTTATCTGGATCGACCAGCTTCATGTGTTCGGTATTGAAGGCAACCAGCTTCTGGCGGTCAAACAGACTGTTGGTCTTGTTCAGACGGTTCGGATCAAACGCCCCAATCAGTTCATCCACCGTCATAATCTCCCTGCCATCGGCGGCAGACCAGCCCAGCAAGGCAATAAAATTCACCATGGCTTCCGGAATATAACCGCTCTGCTGGAAATCAACTACATTAATTTCCGGTAGATGAATATGCAGATACTCAGCCATTGCGGACACTTGCGGGGCATCCGGTGTGCTATCACCTGCTAGAAATGTATCTAGTTCAGTGCGTGACAATCCGCCCGCTTCGGATAACTTATCCAGATCGATCGAACTACCCGATTCAATTGCCTTTTTGAGGGTTTTCGCCCGGTCGCGCTTGGAAAGCTTACCCCCGCCTTCACTTACCGTGACCGACATATGGGCATAGACCGGAGTGCGGAATCCCAACCCTTCCTGCAGCATCATATGACCGGGCGTATTCATCAGGTGTTCCTGACCGCGCAGGACATGAGTCACTCCCATTAATTCATCATCCACCACACACGCAAAATGATACGTGGGGAAACCATCGGATTTCTGGATCACAAAATCGCCCACCTGGCCGGCCGCAAAAGTCACCTCGCCGCGGATTATATCCTTCACTACAATATCCCGATTCTGCGGCACTGCAAATCGTACAATCACCGGTCGCCCCTCGGCACGGGCCTGCTCAACTTCTTCAGTCGTCGGAAATACCTCTGGACGGTTATAGGAAAAAGTCTCTTTACGTGCTATCGCCTCCTGGCGCATGGCATCCAGTTCTTCCGCCGTATCGAAACAATAATACGCCTTGCCGCTATTAAGTAGCTGTTGCATATAGATCTGATAGATATCAAGCCTCTCAGATTGGCTATAGGGCCCGTTCGGACCACCCACTTCCGGCCCTTCATCCCATTCGATTCCCAGCCAACGCAAATCCGCCATTACCTGAGCGGCCGCGGTGGGGGTATTGCGCTTCTGATCAGTATCCTCAATTCTTAAAAGAAACTTCCCGCCATTATGCCGGGCCAACAACCAGCAAAACAATGCGGTTCTTGCCCCGCCAATATGTAAATAACCTGTCGGGGACGGTGCAAATCGTGTAACTACCATGGATTAGGTCTCCAATTAATTTTCGCTAAATGCCAGATCATAACTCAGCCACACACCTTGTGTCAACGAAAATCCTTATCAGACATGGGTTTATGACTTGTTCCTTCAGGCCAGTCGAACTTCTCACCCCCGATTTTTTCCTCTAGTCAATTAAACATCATTTCACAGATATCATAGGTTTTGTGTCCCAGAGCCAAAAACAACTCGTTGACTCCGCAAGATTTATCAGTTAGAAACCGTTTACCAATAGCTGAGGCCCAATTGAACCGGCTGAATCAAATACTATCTGGAGTTATTCATGAATACAAATTATTTATCGAGATTCGTATCATTAAATATAAACAAGCTATATAAGAACAACTCTTGCTTTAACCAATTAGCCTCAGTAATTATCCTGTTGGCAACAGGCTTGTTGTGCCTGCCTGGTACTGTCTGGGCGGTGGATCGGCCCAATATCGTCTGGCTGGTCACCGAAGATAATTCCGCCCACTGGCTGCGCTTGTACCATGAGCATGGCGCCCCAATGCCAAACATAGAGCGGCTTGCCGAACAGGGCATCGTATTTAATAATGCCTATTCCAACGCACCGGTCTGTTCAGTAGCCCGCAGCACCATTATCTCAGGATGTTATGCTCCACGGTTGGGTGTACAGTATCATCGCCGGGAAGCCGCAGCCCCCCTGCCCGCCGGGATCAAAATGTTCCCCTATTACCTCAGGCAGGCCGGATACTATACCACCAATTGCAGCAAAGAAGACTACAACTTTATCCCATCAGAAAAACAAGGTGTCTGGGATGCCTCCTCCAATAAAGCCAGCTATCAAAATCGTAAGACCGGCCAGCCTTTCTTTCATGTCCAGAATTACACCTATACTCATGAAAGCTGCTTACATCCAACGAATAAAAATGGCTACTATGATGAAACCAAAACCAATCCGGACACGGTAAAACTGGCGGCCTATCACCCGGATACCCCGGCTTTTCGACACGCTTACGCCAGATATCTCGACCGACAAACGGAGGTCGACCAGCAATTAGGCCAGTTTATCGAACAATTACGCGCTGACGGCGTCCTGGATGACACCTTTATCTTTTTTTATGGCGATAATGGGGGTATTCTCCCCCGCAGTAAAGGCTATGCCTCAAATAACGGCATCCAGATTCCCATGGTAGTTTACATCCCCAAAAACTGGCAGCATCTGGCGCCTTGTCCCCCCGGTAGCCGGATTGATGGCTTTGTCCAGTTTATCGATCTGTCAGCAACAGTCCTCAATCTGGCAGGCATTCCCCTGCCAAATGGAATCGATGGCCGTCCCTTTCTCGGCCGTGGGATTCAATTGAGCGAACTGAATAAGCGCGATACCTGCTTTGGTTATGCCGACCGGTTCGATGAAAAATATGATCTGGTTCGCTCTATCAGAAAAGGCCGCTACTATTACACGCGCAACTATCAGCCTTTCAATTTTGACGGTTTATACAACCGATACCGCTATATCCAGCCCGCCTACCAGGAATGGCGAGAACTTTACCTGGCTGGAAAACTGAATGATAAACAAAAACAGTTTTTCGAGCCGCGCCCGGCCGAATGCTTGGTTGACCTGGAATCCGATCCCGACGAAGTTAACAACCTGGCCGGAGATCCAGCTTACGCCGAAATCCTGATGAAGATGCGTCAGTTAATGCAACAGCAGGTCAAGTCCATGCCGGATCTAAGCTTCATCCCAGAACCCATCATGCTGGCTGAAGCGATGGATAATCCGGTAGCCTATGGTCAGCAGAATAGAAAAATGATCGCCCAATTAATTGATATCGCGGATTTAAGTTTGCAACCCTTTGCCGCCATCCAATCAGAACTCAAACAAACGCTTGATTCGACCAATGCCTTGAAACGCTATTGGGGCTTAATTGTTTGCTCCACCTTTGGTAATCAGGCGAAACAATTTCTTAGCCGGGCCCGGGAAATAGCCGAATCCGATCCCTCCAATCTGGTCCGGATACGCGCGGCAGAATTCTTAGGTTTGACCGGTCTGGGCGATCCCCGCGCATATATAACCCAGGCCCTCCAGCGCAGCCAGGATGCTTGTGAAGTAGGCTTAATACTGAACTCGGTCACCCTGCTGCAAGATGGCAAACCAGGATATGCTTTTGATTTACAGGACTACTTTGAAACACTTAAAAATACCCCAATAAGTAAAAATAACGTTGTCCAGTTGCGAATGGAGTATTTGAAAAAATAACCTGAAGCAATTAACGATACTAACCTAACGGTTCGACCGAGACACTTAAAACCGTTGCCCCTTGATGTTTCTTTGCCGGATCAGGTCCACAGGATCTCACTTGATCGGCCTTAAACTCGGCGACTTCAAAACTCCCGGAAAAAATAAGACTCCGTCCGGTGAAATGACATTGCAACATCAAAGCAATCGCTTTGACTGTTGAATAGCGAAATATCTTCTTTAAAACTCCCACCACATAGTCCATCCCATTAACAGGATCATTGTGCAAAATCACACCGTAAGGTGGTTGCAATTTCACCTCATCATCCGTATCCGGCTCGGTAAATGGATCCAGATCAGGAATCACTTCAGGTTCAGGAATTACAATTGGTGCCTCAGGCATAATATGAACAATATTATGTGAAAGCCTATTCGTTACACCATAACGCAGTATGTATCCACAAGTTAGTTAATACATCCAAATCAGTCATATCCACAAGACCAGACTGATTAATATCATCATGGTCACTATTCACCAGCCAGTACTGGGCGATAGCATGAAAATCATTCAGTTCAGTCTATTATATGATCTCAATTTTTTCAAGTACAATGAACCATCAGGCGGGTATTATCGGACATAACGGCAAAAAAATTGGATTTGAAATACCGGCAGTAATATGATAATCTCAACCGGCCCCTGATTTTACTCGATAAGAGTAAGGCATGTAATGAGTTAAACCATTTTTTAAATTTGTTGTCAATTTGCATTCAATCCAACTTTTTAATGACCAGCCCTATCGACATAGTCATTCCGCTATACAATAAAGCCGCCACCATCGGCCGGGCCATCCAATCGATTCAGGCCCAGACCCACCAGAACTGGCGTTTAATTGTTGTGGATGATGGTTCAACCGATTCCAGCGCCGACATCGTAAAACAATTTCAGCAAAACGATCCCCGCATCGATTGCCTCACTCAACCTAATCAAGGGCCTGGCACAGCGCGTAATAACGGCATTCGCGCGGCCACGGCCCCGTATGTGGCTTTTCTTGATGGTGATGACGCCTGGTATCCCGATTATTTGCATAATGGCTTACAGCCATTTGACCAGAATGAGGTTACGATGGTTGCTTCTTTTTATGATGAGCAGCCATCAGGCATGAATATGACGGCATTCTGGAAAAATAAAGGTGTCGAAGCGGGATGCTACCACCTGACTGGCCGTGAAGATCCCGTTCAAGTCGAAGCGCTACTGAGCTTTATGCATGTCGGCACAACCCTCGTCAAACGGGACCGCGCGCTTAAATACGGTGGTTATTATGAAAATGGCTGCCGTTACGCGGAAGATACGGTATTTTTTATGCGGTTGGGAATCAACGAACCTTTTCTAATCATCCCGCAGATTGGCGCCTGCCATTATCGCTCGGACAGCGAACTGTCGCATATGACCGAAAAACCGCTCCCGCCCCACCTGAAGAATCCCGATGTCATTCTGAATTACTGTCAGGGATCCCAGCGGGATTGCATGGCCCAGGTCATCGATTACCTGGCCATCCATCGGGCCCGCTATTATGCCCGTCAGGGGCGGAAATCTGAGGCAGTCTCGTTTCTGCAACAATTTCCCGGTGCAGCACGGGCGCAATCATCCCGCGTTCAGCAATTATACCGGCAGTGCCAACGCGATATCCTTTTCAGCCCGTTTATGCCGGGTTGGGTGCGTTTTAAAATGGCCATCAGACGCTTATTGGGGCTTTCACAATGAGTTCACCAGCCCATTCAAAATCTCCCATTACGATCACCGCGGTCATCCCCGCGTGGAACGCCGGCAGGTTCATTGCCCGTACGCTCCAAAGTGTTATCAACCAGACCCGGCCGGCGGATGAAATCATCGTAGTCGATGATGGCTCTACCGACAACACTGCTGAGGTTGTTCAATCTTTCGGCTCACAGGTACGTTATCTCCATCAGGCCAACGCCGGCGCCAGCGCCGCCCGTAACGCGGGTATCAAAGCCGCCAGTTCCCAATGGATCGCCTTTCTCGACGGTGACGACGAATGGCTGCCTGACACCCTGGCCCAACATGAATCGGCCATCCGCAATCGCCCCGATCTGGTCTGGTTCATGGCCAATTATCTACTCTGTTCCTGTAACGAAAACTATCGCGCCCTCGGCCACGACCCGGCCCATGTCGACAAGTTGCTTCACGGCCAGACCTCGTTTCCCAGCTATTTCTTTGCCTGTAGTCATCAGGTATTCAGTTGGACCGGTACATTCATTATCCGCAGAGACATCCTGGAAGAGGTCGGCATGTTCAAGGTCGGCCTACCCCGGTACAACGATATTGAACTATGGTTTCGCATCGCCTATCGCTACCCTGAAATCGGCTTTATCAACCACCCGCTGGGAATTTATCATCTGGATGTGGCCCAGAGTATTACCCGCAAATATCAGAACCAGACCATCTTCTATGATTTTTTGGACCATCATATCGAATTGGCCATATCCTGTCACCAACTCGATCAATTGGCGCCTTGTGTGCGTTATTTGCTCACCAGCCGGATGCGCGGTATGATTTTTCAAGGCGACAAAACGAATATACGTCATATCTTGCATAAATATCGCCCATACCTGACCGGGCGGTTTGCCCGCCTGGCCTGGATATTAACTATCTATCCACCACTAACCCTGCTGGGCTGCCGGATACTATCCTGGATTAACCGCACATTTAAATTTCGTAAACAGATTGTCCGCCAGGATAATCCGGATACAGTCAATCCAGAATCGTGCGGTTCCTTGAATCAACTGCCGGATCAAAAATCCGACAAGCCCTGACGCTCCTTATAGAAGCAAATCCTTATGGTGCAAAATAAAAATATCAGTGTAATTATTCCAGCCTACAACATCAGTTCTGTCATTGTCCGGACTCTGGAAAGTGTCTTCGCCCAGACCTTGCAGCCCCGTGAGATCATTGTCGTGGATGATGGCTCAACCGATGATACCGCACAACAGGTCAAAGCGTTTGAACCGCGGGTCCGCTATATCCATCAGGAAAACACCGGGGACGGCCCCGCCCGCAATACCGGTATTGCCGCCGCTGGGGGGGATTGGCTCGCCTTTCTTGACCATGACGATGAATGGCTCCCGCATAAACTTGAAACCCAATGGGCCCACTTGCAGCGTCATCCGCAGTTATGCTGGAGCGAAACCAATTACTTCCAGAAATACGGCGAAATCCAGAAACCCGCCGGCGATCCCCAATTGATTCAGACCGCTCTGGGCGGACAGGAATACTTCCCAAACTACTTCGACGCCCACCTGCGCCACATTCCCAGCCCGATATCCGCGGTGATGATGGTTCATCGTGACCTGTTCAGTCGCGCCGGCCTATTTGACAACTGCTGGCTGCGCTGTGCCGATTTGGATATGTGGTGGCGCGGGGCTTACGCATTTCCCCAGTTGGGCTACCTGGCCGAGCCGCTCTCGATCATGCACCTCGATGTCCAGAAAGGTTTGAACCGCCAACTCTCATTACAAGATACCCGGGGCCGGGATGCATGCGAATTGACACGAAGACATCTGCAACTGGCTCGGGATGCTGAAATGCTGGATCACTTTTTGCCCTTTATCAGGCAATTCCTGACCCGGAAACTGCGCACCACCATCTTTTATGGCCTCGGTGAGGACAGCCGCTATATCCTCAAGCATTTTAATGACTTATTCGATCCCCATGTCCGGCTGGGCGCCCGGATATTAACCCTCTGCCCGCCGTTGACCGCCTGGCTGCTCAATGCCATTTCCTCCCTTAAACACGCCCTGAAACTCAAAAAAGAGGTCACCCGCCGCTACACGCCCAAACAGGTTAAAGAGGCGATCAAAAAATAAGCTAACGCTCCTAACATTATGTATTATAGACAGATAAGGTAATATTGTTTATTATGACAGTTATTACACAATGTTAAAATAGGTAGAATTGGCTTCGTTTTGTTTATACCTGGTTTAACAAATAGACTTATCCTTAGATTAGTTATTCGATTGTTCGAGATTTTGAATAACTTTCCACATGGAATATGTGACCGGAATAAGTACACATAATATTCGATGATAGCGGCCGGTTTGCTGGGATACGCATGTTGTATTTTACAATAGCATATTTGTTATAAACTTATATATTAAAATAAGATACATTCCGTTTTTTTAAGTTTTGGTTCGTTTCGTTTTTAGGGAGATTGCAGCTGACAAGAGAAGAATTATAACAAGAATGTCATGAGCTGAGGAGTTTGGATTTCATTGGAATTTGTGTTCGATATACCTATCCAAATCTAGGCCGCCCTATCTTTCGACTGATATTAAATTTTAAAAGAACTAAGTCTTTGTGTGTTTGATATTTTACCGGCCCTTATTATTCATTTACTATATAATAGCATTTTGTTCTCCATTAGTCAAACTTAATCTAATCCATTTCACTAGAAAAATGGACTATCCTTTAAATTATATCAATGATGATATTTAACTTTTAATACGCAACCTATCTGATAGAAATTGAACTCAAAAAAAAGCAACTTATAAATCAATCACTTTTGATAAGCGATCCCAAACTTCATCAAGCGTAATGGCCTTCATATTATCCAGATTCTTTTTATAGCGAACATGGACCGGACTTTCAGACAAATCTGTGGGTTTATACAAAATTGTATGTTTGCTGAGATTTTTCTGTGATACGAGATATTTTGGGTTCATGACGGAAAACATTGCAACCGTAGGCACATTCATGGCAAATGCAATATGCATCGGCCCGGAATCCGCCGTGACAAAGGCATCACATTGACCAATTGCCCAGAATAGTTCAGGGATCGACAGCTGATTGATACGGTCAATTCCAACCGGGTAAACTGAAGCGTTTGCCTGGCGGCCCATCTGAATCACTGTACCAGGAAAGCTTTTGAGCCGTTCCAGTAAATCATTCATACAGGGCCAGTGTTTCCAGGTGTACCCGGCATAGGGATGGACCCCAATCCAGGGCCGGGGCCAGTCGGGATCGATTATCAGGTCTGCCCGTTCAGGCCTGGGAACGTTAAAAACCGGTTGCGATGCGGGCTGATCGATCCCCAGTAACGCCAACTGCTTCATGGCCAGGTCCAGGGGGAATCCGAGAAAACTGTTGCCATAGATCCAGTTGGGGCAATTCAAACCGGCCAGTACCCAGCGCAGGGTATAAGTGGGCATAAAACAGATCGCCAGATCGAATTTTTCTTTTCGCAGGCCGTTTCAGCAACTTCCAGTATTGCCCAAACATATAAGTAATGCTGGCAAATTTATATTTCTGCAAACCCAGATCGAACTGTTTATCAATCGCCGGTATCAGGGGACGCCACTTCATGACCACCGCGATTATAATGAGCCAGAAAACTGATTTCCGCTTCCGGATACCGCTCATGAATACTCTGAATAGCCGGCGCGATCATGATCAAATCTCCCATACCGGCAACCGTAGTGCACAGGATTCGCCTGGGCGGCTCTCGAAAGCGAGACAGATCATAAAGGATTTCCGGACCGCCTTCCATGGGCAGTAAACTGGCTCGCTTTATCCATCGTTGCCATACGGTCTTCACTTCGTCATCAACCTTTCGAAAAGCGCTTTATAGTCATTAATAATCAATTCAATATTATGATGATTCTCAACGTATTTCCGGGCGTTTGCTCCCAGCGATTCGTAACCCCGGTTGGTCATCATTAAATGGACCTGTTCGGCAAGCTTTTCAAAATCGCCATTAACACAGATGCCACACTGTTCTTTCTCCAGAAAGCCATCGGGATTCACGTTTAGTGACAACAATCCGCAACCCGCGATACCCGCCTGAATAAAAACATTAGGAAACCCTTCCGAATCGCTGGTATTAACCAGTATTGCCGTGTCCTGCAGAAAATTGACTACTTCATCAAACGGCACTCTTTCGATATGCTTTAAATTGGGGACCTGTCCGATTTCATCCTGCAAAGTCTGGTATTGGGTATCGCCAGTAGCTTTCTGGCAGACAATGACAAACTGAATTTCAGGCAGTCGCCGGGCCAGGGTCACAAATAAATCAGCCCGCTTCACTGGTGTACTTCGGCCAATCCAGGCCACAACATGACGTTTTCCCGCCTTGACCGGATTCAGATAATGACCATTTTTTATCACCTGGGCATCAACCGGAGCGATGGCCTTCATCGATGTCCGGTCCTGCTGATTTTGCACAATCACTGCGTCAGCCGTTTTAAAGCGTTCGATAAAACAACCGGCTGACCAGGGGTTTATCGCCGAGGTACCGTCCATCACATTCCCGCTGACTGGCAGTTCGATAGACAAATCGTTTCCGGTTCAGTTTGCAGAAAGCCCCCGCCAGAACAGTCCCCATTGAAGCCGCCTCATGAAAATAAATATCCGCGTTCGCCCGCCGTAAAGCCTTCCAGACCTGTACGGCGCCGGTGATGGGATTACATCCGAAGTTAACGCTGCGTATCAATCGCACTCCCTGACGCTCCTCTTCATCTGGCTGGCCATAATCCGCCACAATACAAGAAACCGCATAATTCTTATCCTTTGCCAGTTCGGTGGCAAGCAGGAAAATATCGACTTCCGCACCGCCAAAAACACCCTGGTTTTCCGGTTCAAATAGCGGATAAGCTTTAGGAGCGATAAAGCAGACAGGTATCACAGAATCCTTCAACGATCATTCTCCATCATTTTATATTCCTGCCGGAAAGACCCACCGGATATTCTGGCGTGACTGCCGCCTGAAAACTGCGTGAGCGCGATCGATCCGGTCTCGACATACCTTAAGTTATTTCAATAGTTTACTTCTTCCTGGCTATTAATATTATTGGATAGTACATATTGGTCCATAACAGCAGGTAAATGATACAATTCCGCAGCCAGGACAGACGATAGACCCCCTGGATCAGTTTGCGTAACGGCAGATTGCCAATCTTCGATATCTGCTGCAAGGTAAAACGCCGCACAAATTCCTGTTTCCCTAAGGAGACCATCTCCAGATGGTCGAATTTCCTCATCAACCGTTTGAGCAGTTGCGGCTTGACAATATTTAAAGTTTCATAAAACGGATTGTATTTCTTTAGCATTTTCATATACAGGCGGCCGCTGTTTTTCGTTAAAAACGGCAGCCACAAAATCTGATAATGCCCTTCATAAAAGGATTGATAATTCGGCATGGTATGGTACATCATACCGCCGGGCTTCAAAACGCGCGAACATTCCTTAAGGGTCTGTTCGATATCTTCGACGTGCTCAATAACCTGATAGGACACCACGATATCAAAGGATTGATCTTCCTTGGGGATATTCAAGCCATCATAGTGTATGATATCCAGATGAGGATATTGCCTTTTGGCTGCGTCATAACTCTCCCGGTCCACCTCCAATCCGCTGGCGAGCAAGCCGGCTTCGTGACAATGCTGAAGGAACAATCCATTGCCACAACCAATTTCCAGCAACCGTTTTCCTCGAATAGCATCGATCCGGCAGTCTTCCTGCAGGGAAGTCAGCTGATACGCAGCACGTTCATGTTTCAATTCCCCCCAAGGGGACCACTGATTTCTACTCACAAATTACCTCATAATATGTTAATCACACGATATCTGATCATTTCGTATTTATCTGGTTTTTTCATTTTTTGCCATCGCTTCTTGAAACAGGGTCACATATTGACTGGCAATAACGTCCCAGTTAAATTGCCGTATTCGCTCCCGGGCTTTTTGCGCCAGTTCATCCCGAACCGCACGGTTTTCCAGCAGCAGCTTAAGTTTTTCTTCAAGGGCATCTGAATCCCTCGGAGGGACCAGAATCGCGGCGTCACCGACCACCTCAGGACACCCCCCGGCCGTACTGGTGATGATGGCCATGCCGGCGGACATCGCTTCCAGCAATACCGTGGGAAAATTCTCTGCCTCGGATGGAAAAATAAAGATGGAACTGGTCGCGTATAGCTCCATGAACCTCGGGTCTTGTTTGTCCAGCCAGCCATAAAATTGTACCGGCACACCCAACTGACCGGCCAAAGTTTTCAGTTCCTCCAGATAGGTGCCGTCACCGATGATATGAACTTCCCAATCAGTTTGAATCCGGGCAATCGCTTGCAGCGCATACTGAAATCCCTTACGGGGTAAAATGCGACTGCACATCAGGATTCGATTCTGTTTTTGGCAACTTGGATATTGCTGCACTTGAAAGCCGTTGGGTATCACCCGGATATCCAGGGAGGGAATATGGCCCAGGGCAAGATTTCTTAACGAGTGACTGGGGGAAACCAGCAAAGGACACCGGCGGGCCAATCCTTTCCAGATCGGATGAATCATCCGGTGGACGAAACCAAACCGGTCTGGATTATAACCTGGAATATCACTCCCATGACAAGTGATAATAAAAGGAATTCTTTTCCATCGGCTGACGAGCAAGGCTAATGGACCCGTTGGGATAAGAAAATGACAATGAATAACATCATAGTGGTTATCAGCAGCCAGTTTAAGGGTAGGATTTAGGGCCCCTGCCAGAAAAGAACCCATTTCATGGGTACGGCATATATCGGGCCGCTGACGCCATGCCGGAGTCCGATAAATTGCAATACCATCACGAATTTCATATTTGGGCAAATGATTGTACCGCATTGTCACTACATCGACTCGATGGTCCATCTCCACTAACTGGCGGCACAGCTCATAACAAATTGCCCCTCCCCCCCCCTCCGATGGGTGGGAATTCATAGTTTATAACCAGGATTTTCATATAATCATATTACTCGACAGCTATTCATCGAACAATAAAAAAGCATAGGAGTTCAATCAATCAGGATTGTATCAATTTGTCTTGATCATCTCGCCCTCAGTCTGTACACATTCTAATCAATTTAAGGAATCTAATCCGGCAGTGCCGGAACCAAACAGGGTCACAGCGGCATTTGTCTCCCTGTTGAGATTGCTTTGCCATTTTGAGCAAGATTTCACTCGCAAGAGACGAAACAAAGTAAAACCGATTTGTTAAAGCACTTAGATTCTCTCCAGGCATTCACATTTTGAAAAAGAATGAATCTTTGCAGCAATCAGGGGCCGAAGGCATAGAGGGTACCGTCGGTGGCGGGGATAAAGATCCAGCCCCCGGTGACGGCCGGGCTGGCGACAATTTCAGCTCCGATTTCCCAGGACCAGAGTTGTTGGCCGGTGGCAAGATCAAGGAGGTAGAGGCGCCCATCACCGGCGGGCGCGACAACCTTGTCACGGGCGACCACCGGGGAACAGTCGATCTCGCGGCGGGTGGGAAACTGCCAGATTTTGTCGCCGGTTTTCCGGTCAATGGCATAGACATTTTTATCTTTGGAAGCAATAACGATCCGGTCCGGGGTGACGGCGGGCGAAGCGAAGAATCCTTCACGATTGGGATTTTCAAACCGCCATTTGATATGCGGCTTTTCGACATCAAAACAGAATAGACTATCCTCGAAGTTGGCGACGAATAATTCGCCATTATCATAGGCAGGAGACCCGGCCACATACGTCATCGCGTCGAAAGAAAAGACTTCGGTGCCATCAGCAAGACTGACAAAGCGAACCATGGCATCACAACCACCGAAAACGACATACCGATCAGTAATCGCAGGAGTACCGTTGACATAGTTGTCCGATTCCATTTTCCAGGCGGGTTGGCCGGAACGGGCGTCGAAGCAATGAACACAAAAATCGTAGCTGCCGATCACGACAAACGTTTTGTCATCGGCCTGATACCAGTTGGCCGAACCGAGAATTTTATTATCGGTGGCGGCGGTCCAGGCGGGCAGGCCCGAGTTGATATCGAGCGCGAAAAAATCACCGTTGGCGTTGCCGATATAGATCAGATCGTCGATCACCAGTGGCGCGGCCTCGATTTCATCCTGGGTAGGATGACGCCAGACCTCATTCCCAGTGGCCAGATCGACGGCATAAACGATGCCATCGGAATCGCCGAAAAAGATTTTTCCCTGACTGATGACAGGAGCGGCTTTCACCGGGGCATCAGCGTTAAATCGCCATTTTAGAGCCAGAGGGATATTAATCGTGCAATCGGAAGTACCGGTCAGCCGTTTATTCCCACGGAAAATGGGCCAGGACATGGCAGAAAAATCCGGGGCTGGATGGCTTTTCCGGGGGCGAAGAGTCAGAGTCCTGTCTGGAACAGCCGGAAATGCCGCACATTAACCCGACGCAACCAACTGACCAATAAAAGAGTTATACTTCTTTTCATATTTATTGCCAATCTGCTTCAAACAATTACTATGATTACTAATAAATAGTCTACAAATCACGTTCTATAAAATTTAACGCTAATGAATGTATTATAAGGACATTATCCATGAGAAAAAATAATTTTATCCTTTCAATGATAGCCGGGCTTTTATTCATTACACCAGTTTTTTCGGCGGACTGGGCCGGATTTCGCGGGACCTTGCGTGACGGCCGATCCAATGAAACCGGTTTACTGAAGGAGTGGCCGGCGGGCGGACCACAGATGATCTGGTCAACGGATATTCTGGGGATTGGCTGGTCATCGGCTGCGATTGGTAATGGACGGGTCTATATTACCGGGATGGAGAAAGACAGTAAAAATGGGGTGGTTTACGCGTTCGATATTTATGGCAAGCCGCTCTGGCAGCAAGTTTACGGGCCGGAATGGACCGGGAGTTTTCCGGGAGTACGCACCACCCCCACCCTGTCGGAAAATAAATTGTATGTCATGAGTGGAAATGGATTATTGTGTTGTCTGGATGCGATAACCGGTGAGCCGGTGTGGAACGCGGATACCAATCAACAATTTAAATGGCAGAAGGGTGGCCTGGGGGGTATCGGAAAGCGTTCTGGTCGTAGGTGATCTGGCAATCTGTACTCCAGGCGGAGCGCTGGCGTCGGTTGCGGCTTACAATAAAACAACCGGGAAACTGGTGTGGTCGAGTAAAGGATTGACTAAAAAGGCAACTTACAGTTCAGCGATCTATGCGCCTCATACCCGGAAACCTCAAGTAGTCCAGATCGTGGATGATGTGGTTGCGGGACTGGATATTCGTAACGGCGAAACGCTATGGACCTACCCATTTGAAGGCAAAGATATCAACCCGGTGAGTCCGGTATGGTATGACGGGTCGATCTTTGTCACCAGCGGTTATAACGATTTCGGGGCATTGTTGAAGCTGGATGAGACCGGTACGAAAGTCACCCAGGTCTGGCGAAATAATGAATTCGATAATCATCATGGCGGGGTTTTGTATCATGATGGGTATCTTTATGGATCGAACTGGCTGAGTAATTCCAAAGGAAACTGGGTGTGCGCGGACTGGAAAACCGGGACATTCAGCTACGATACCTCCTGGAATAACGAGAAAGGTCCGATTATTTATGCCGATGGGATGCTGTATTGCTACTCGGAACGGACGGGCGATTTCGCGCTGGTTAAGGCCGATCCGAAAGGGTTTGAAATCGTCAGCGAATTCAGGATAACCAAAGGATCCGGTGAACACTGGGCCCATCCTGCAATTTCAGATGGCATTTTGTATGTTCGGCACGGCGAAAGCCTGATGGCATTTGATATCAAGAAAAGATAAACATCACTCTGGCAATATTTCCAATGGCAGGGTAAATACCATTATCGATATGGAATTATTACGCATTTGCCAACAGTATTCACTGTAATTGCCATATCGTTTTGCCATTGAACATATAAATGCCAAAAGGTGAAGCTGCTTTCGGGTAATATCCAATGATCATCACCGATAGCTATAAAAAAGCCACCCGATAGTATTCGGGCGGCTTTCAGGAGGATGGAATTATGAAAATCAGGTTACTCGAGTGTTAGTGGCACAAATCGAGTATATTGCTTTTCTTTAACCAGCAGTAACACTTTATTATTTTTGGCTGCTTCAGCCATGGCCTGATTGAATTCATTGACAGAACTGACTTTCTTTCGATTCACACTGATGATTACGGTACCGGGAGTAATGCCCTTGCGTTCCGCTTCGCTGCCAGAGTTGACTCGAGTGACGATAACGCCAGATTCCGGCATATCTCCTTCGAAGTAGTCCTTGTAGCTTTCATCGATATTATCGACTTTGAGTCCCAGTTTCGCGGCAAAATCGGATGGGGTAAGTTCAGCGTTCGCTACCGCGTTCTCGTCCAATTCGCCAATACTGACCTTGATATCCATCATTTTGCCATTACGATTGACTTTAAGGTCGATCTGGGTGCCCGGTGTGGTCATGGCAATTTCATTCCGCAAGGGACCTACCCCTTCAACTTCTTTGCCATTGAGTTCCACAATAATATCGCCCGTTTTCAGGCCGGCTTTCGCTGCGGCAGAATCTTCTAAGACATCTGCCACCAGCACACCTTTCGTTGAAGACAATTCCATGGAGTCAGCCAGTTCCTGATTGATATTCTGAATGATCACTCCCAATTGCCCTCGGCGCACTTTACCGGTTTCCAGCAATTGATCTTTGACATTTCTGGCCATATTGACGGGAATAGCAAATCCAATTCCCATATAACCGCCACTCTTGCTGAAAATCGCCGAGTTGATGCCGATGACTTCGCCATCCAGGTTGATCAGCGGTCCGCCGGAATTACCCGGATTAATCGCGGCATCCGTCTGAATAAAATCTTCATAATCGGTTATTCCAACCGTGCTGCGGCCTTTTGCGCTGACAATGCCCACGGTGACCGTTTCGGTTAATCCAAAAGGATTGCCTATGGCCATGACCCATTCACCAATTTCCAACTTGTCGGAATCGCCCAGGTTGATTACTGGAAAATCGTTGCCTTCGATCTTGATCAGTGCGATATCGGTTTTCTCATCAGTCCCAACCTTTTTGGCCTTGAATTCCCGGCCATCACGCAGACGCACAGTAATTTTATCGGCATCACCCACCACATGATGATTCGTTAAAATATAGCCGTCTTTACTGATAATAAAACCGGAACCCTGCCCTTCCTGGCGATACTGTTGGGGCGTATTGGGTTGCTGTTGAAAGAAGTCATCGAAAAACTGGTCAAAGGGGCCCCGTAATCCGGGATTGTTATACTGCGGCCTTTGAACCTGAATATTTTTTTCCACTTTCACATAAACAACCGCCGGAATGGCCTTTTTCGCCACACTGGAAAAAGCCTGAGATGTCTTACGCAAACTGGCAACGCCATTATCGTCAGCGGCAAATACCGGTGCACTAATTAAGGACAAGAATAACACGATCGCAATCATACATTGAGCTTTGGGTGACATTTTTTTCTGGATCATAATCAAATCTCCTATTTAAACATTTCTTCAACTATGAATTTTTCACATAACACATTTACTTTTACGGCACTGTTCAAGCTAAGTTCTTTGTCAGTTACGTTTTACATTTCTTTTACCACGTCCCTGAATGGGTTAACTTTTTGATATTTATTACTATTGTCGCTATTATGACCAGTAAATGACTACAGACGAACAAAAAATCATAACAATTCTGGAAAAACTCTCAAAATCGTCCTTTCGAGCCAGATTTCGACTTAAAAATAAAGAAATCAAGGTTTTATTCCGACTGGATCATGAGACTTTACGCAACCATGCCAGGGATATCATCGTTAACAGACTGGGCCCTGCTTATCCCCCTAATGATGGTCGCCAGACTCCCATGCGGAATCATCCGGTTTTTGTTGCGCAGCACGCCACGGCCAGTTGTTGTCGAAAATGCCTGAAGAAATGGCATAACATACCAACAGGCAAAGAGTTAGAATGGAACCAGATCGAATATATTATTGAATTAATCCTGACCTGGATAGACCGGCAACCCAACACCGGCAAACCCCACGATGACACCGAACTTCTTTTTTAACAATAAGTTAAATTAACGCAGCTCGAATAATTTTTTTCTTGCTTTAACATTATTTTTTGTTATTAATAATAAGGCTAACGGCTGATTAAGCCTTAGAACATGCTATTACATTGGGGTATAGTGTAACGGCAGACACAAGTGACTCTGGATCATTTAGTCTAGGTTCGAATCCTAGTACCCCAGTTTCCCCAGGGGCCATCCCTTTGATTTATCATCCGTTAGATTTCAAGTTAGCATCTGGCCCCTCTGTGATGCCCGCGGGCCCACGGAATGAACCCCTAACCTTGTGGAGGTATTTCATGAGCGAATCCGCAAAATTAATCCTGGAAGGCAAAGAATACGAACTACCGGTTATTGTTGGTACTGAAAACGAAAAAGCCATCGATATCAGCAAATTGCGCTCCGAAACCGGATATATTACCCTGGACAGTGGTTATGGCAATACCGGCTCGTGTAAAAGCGAAATTACGTTTATTGACGGCGAGAAAGGGATTCTACGCTATCGCGGCTATCCCATCGAAGAACTGGCTAAGCACAGCCGCTTTATTGAGGTGGCTTACCTGTTGATTTTTGGCGAACTGCCAAACACGGCCTCATTGAACCGTTTTTCTGAGAAATTAACGGATAACGCATTGATTCACGAAAATCTCAAGAACCATTTCGACGGTTTTCCCACCAACGCGCATCCAATGGCAATCCTTTCAGCCATGAATCAACGCCTTGAGCTGTTATCACCCGGATCTGGCTTCTCCCACCGATCCCAAACAGCTCCTCGACGTTACGGCGCGGTTAATGAGCATGATTCGCACGATCACCGCCTATACCTATAAAATGCGGCTGGGCCAGCCGTTTATTTATCCGGATCCGAAACGCCGTTATGTATCGAACCTGTTGCATATGATGTTTTCCGTGCCTCATCAGGAATACGACGTACTGCCGGAAGTGGCTACTGCCCTGGATATGATCCTCATGCTCCATGCCGATCATGAACAGAACTGCAGCACTTCTACCGTGCGAATGGTAGCCTCTTCAGGCGCGAATGTATTCTCTTCGATATCGGCCGGGGACTGTGCCTTATGGGGACATTTACACGGTGGCGCCAATATGGAAGTGCTAACCATGCTGGAGGAAATTAAAGAAGGTGGTTTCAGTATCCCGGATTGCATCGAAAAACGCCAAAGATAAAAAGAATCCAGTCCGTCTGATGGGTTTTGGCCACCGGGTTTATAAGAACTACGATCCTCGCGCACGTATTCTGAAAGAAGCGTGCGACCGGTTATTCAAACGTCTGGACCATACCGATCCTCTGCTGGATATCGCCATGGAACTGGAACAGGCCGCTTTGAAAGACGATTATTTCGTCGAACGCAACTTATATCCCAACGTGGACTTCTACAGCGGCTTGATCATGAGAGCCATAGGCATCCCCACCAATATGTTTACTGTTTTCTTTGCCATGGGTCGCCTGCCCGGTTGGATCGCCAACTGGCGTGAAGTTAATTTCAAAGAAAACCGTATTTATCGTCCTCGCCAGGTTTATGTTGGAGAAAATGAACGCGCCATCGTCCCGATTATTCAACGAGGGTAACGTAATTTATTTTTCAGATATTACGCCCGTTGCATCCAGGTAGCGGGCTTTCTTTTTTTAAAGATGTTTACCGGTATAATAGAAACAATTCAGTCCGTTCAGTCAATCCAGACGACCCCAACCGGTATGCGACTGGGATTGCCATTGGGCCATCTTGCAGAGGATGCCCGTTACGGGGACAGCATCGCCATTAACGGTGTCTGCTTGACTATCAACCAGTTACAGGGTGCGCAGGCATACTTTGATATCATGACCGAAACGATCAAAGCGACCACGATAAGCGAATTGCGGCCCGGCCACAAAGTGAACCTGGAACGGGCTATGGCTGCCAATGGGCGTTTTGGCGGACATTTTGTACAGGGACATGTCGATGGTATCGGCAAAATAGAACAAATTGATACCGACCACCGGCAATGGACCATCTGGATTACACCTCCGGTTGACCTGATCAGTTATATGATTCCCAAAGGCTCTATCGCTGTTGATGGCATCAGTCTGACTATTGCCAGGCTGGAAAACGATCGTTTTGCCGTCAGCCTAATTCCCACCACCTTAAAAGAAACAAATCTGGGAGAACGAAAAAAAGGAGACCACGTCAATCTTGAAACAGATATCATCGGAAAATGGATCAATCGCAGCCTCAACGCATTGTCCTCACCAGATATTTCACCATCTCAGTTAACTCTGGACAAACTCCGCGACCAGGGTTTTGTCTAACCACGATTTCATGCCTGAACAAGAAGCCAATAAACCAGTCATCGGTATTACCATGGGGGACCCCGCCGGCATCGGGCCGGAAGTGATTGTCAAAGCCCTGAACGATCCGGCTATCCGTTCTATGGCCCGGTTTGTTATCTATGGCATGAATGAACTCATCAGCTATGCTTCTGATCTGGCCGAATTGGACATGATCTGGGGACGGGAACAGCATGACAACATATCCCGAATATTTCCTCATAATATTCTCGTTGCCGATTATGACGAGGTAAACTGGCCGCTTTATTCCCGAAATCACGCCTGTCCCACTGAATCGGGTGGAAAGATCTCTTTCCAGTTTGTTGCCGATGCCATCAAAGACGCTCAGGACCGTAAAATCGATGCGGTTGTCACCGGCCCCATCAGTAAAGAATCCTGGCATC
>CAXXFK010000025.1:0-262663 GCA_963663965.2 Sedimentisphaerales bacterium | reverse complement strand
AGATCGTCAGCGGCCAGGAAATCCAGCCCAGATGCAGCATCAGGGAATCCGAGATTGTCAGGACTTCGAAACGAACTCCAGAAAGGCAAACCATCACAGGCGGCGATCAGCTGAACCAGCAGCTTGATCCAGGCGTTCAGATGAAAGATATCATCGATCAGTCCCAATAAGAACATCATCAGCGCCGCGCCTCCCACGCAGAGCATTACGGATTTTTCCCTGGCCAGCATGGTTTTGAGGGCGGGGAAACCAGTATATGGCGATCCCGATCGCTGCGACCATGGACAGAACAATGGCCACACCGCCAATGCGTGGAATCGGGATGGGTATGAACTTTTCGGGCGTCATCACGGTCGTAGATATTCCAATAACGCGCGATCCCAATCATAATCGGTGTCATAAATAATGACAGGCCAACTGTCATGCAATATACAATACTATAATTCATCATTTCAGCGTTTGATCTTTGAAAAAACCGTGGTTGTCAACAATGCTTCAGACGCACTCCGTCCCTGTCGGTGTCAGACACCGTTTTCATTTTTAAAACCAGTTTGCTCAGGCCGGATGGTTTTTTAATGCAATGCCGTTAACCGGTTGTTCAACTCTTCGGCCAGTGATCGGGCCGGTTTCGAATCGGGCCACATTTTCATGCAGGTTCGGGCGATCCGGAATGCTTCATCCAGCTGGTTCATGTCGGCCAGCGCACGGGCCAGACCCAGATGCCAGTTGAGCTGGTTATACCGCTTGGCTATCGCTTTGCGGTAATAGGCCGCCGCCTGTTTCCAGTTCACCGTGACGATAGTAAGTGTCCGCCAATTGCCGCCAACATTGAGGGCGAGATATCTGGAGCGTCACATTGCTGTTTTAAAGAATTCCGGCCATAGACGCGTGAGCGAAACAGAATGGCCTGTTCACTTTCAGTCAGATCGTCTGGATTGATCCTGGTATCCAGATCACATAACAGTTGATAAAGGCAGAGTGGATTTTCTTCGGCAACCATCACCGCCAGATCCGGCCGGCGCAGGCGGTCGATGAATTGATGAAAAAACCTCCCTCTGTTGCGCCACCCAGGATAATATACCGCTTGTAAGCGCTGACGGCGTGGTCGAGCGCGCCCTGGCTGAGGTAGATCCTGCCGACTGCGGCGCAGGCTTCGGGCTGACAAGGCAGCAGGGCGCCGGCGGTCATAATATTACGTTCTCCCGCCCGGAGTGATTCGGGAACCAGGGACCATTGTAATTGACCGGCCAGCAGCAGATTAAAACCCCAGGTCGGGCACAACGGGTTCATGGCCTGAAGGTTATGGATCATAGTGTGAAGTTCCGGCAAAAAATCCGGACCAATACCGCTGGTTCGACACTTGGCCTGAAGTGCCTGCCAACGATTAAGTTCGCGCTGATAACGATATTCAATCATATCCGGTACGAATCGGATGGCTTTATCAGCGTTGGCGGCTATGGCCTGGTAACAATCCGCACACTGTTCTGGATTGCTGGCGCTACAGGTTTTTTCCCATTCGAGCGCCTGATTCCAGATGGTTTCAGCCTGGAAGGTTCGTACCGAGCGGGCCAGGACCGGACCGGCGAGTAACGTGAGCAGAGCCATGATGGCAGTCCAGCCGATCCGGCTGGCGGCGAATGTACTGGATGGAGAACGTTGGGGTTGGTACAGGCGAACCAGGTAATCAGTAATCCGCAAATAATGGCTGTCAGACAGGCGTTTGCCAGGTAATCTTTGTCCGAAATCAAAAAAATTCCCGATCATGATCGCCAGCAAACCAAAACCCAGGCCATACCCGGCGATTTGCATCGATGCTGGTTGCGGGGCAAAACAGGCGAGCCAGTGCCGCAGGGACAATGGCCGCCAGCGCCACCAGAAAGATCATGCCAATGATCCGGTCTCGAGTAGCATCTGGATGTATTCATTTTCAAGATGAGCGGCTCGTGCGGGATTATTGCCTGTGTCGGCCATGGGAAATACCACTGAAAAAGTTCCAAGACCGGTACCGGCCAGGCTGAATTGGCGAACAAGGTTGAGGCTGTTATCAACCATGGACAGGCGTTCCTGCCAGGTATCGCGGTCGGCAAAGCTGGCTAACCGGTCATAAACGGCATCAAAGCCGAAATAAACGATACAGATCAGCATCAGGCAGTTCAGGATGGCCATAATGGAGGCATGTTTTCTGAGATCATTACGGATGACTAATAACAGACAGGTTATGCCCCCGGCGGTTAAGAGGCTGATCATTCCCCCCCGGCTGAGCGAAAGGAACACAACCGTTACGCTGAGAATGGCTGTCATCATGAGAAACCAGACTTTGACCGATGCAGAGGAACTGAGCAGGCTGATGACGCGCGAAAAGGCTAGATCCCCGGTGTGGCGAGATGGATTGGTTCCGTTCAGGCGATTCAGTTCGATTAGTAATAATCCCAGAACCGCGCCCAGCGAAAGATTCATATACTGACAGAAATTGCTATGGTTAACAAAAGGACCTGACCGATCATGAAAACCATGTCCGGTAAACGTCCAGTAGATTTTGCCATTGCCGGCAATATCCTGAGTGAACGTCAGCAGAACGATACCCGCCGCGGTAAAGGCAATCGTCCAGAGCATCCGCCGGATTCTGCGTTCTTCGCGGATACTGTCCAGAACGGCCAGAAACACAGTGGCGACCGCCAGTAAGGCGCATAAACTGTTGCGGGTCGCTCCGGGATAAAAGCTGAATGACATGGTCGTTTCGGTCTGGTCCGGAAGGGCCAAGGATTGTTTTATTTGAGTTGTTGCCGGCGAGAGCCAGCGAATCCATTCGGCAGGCAGCGCAAGGGATTGCAACAACGTCCAGCCCACCCACGCGACAACCGGCAGGCTTAACCAGAGCGGAACCGGAATCCCACCACATCCTAAAGCTCGGTCGCGCCCGTGCAGAATACTTTTAATCAGCAGGCTACCCAGAATGGAGGAACTGACGGTTACTATGACCAATTGGCTCCAGGCATGGACCACTCCAAAGGCCAGTGGAGAAAAAATAATTAAGGCCGCCAACTGGATTTCTATTGCCGTATCAAGGGGATGCGAGTCTTTGATGGGAACGGATGGCTCCCTCTGGGAATACGGTGCTTTCATCGTCGTCCCCTTTCACGGGGATTGCCCGGATCCTGCATCGTACGATATTCCTCGATACGATCGATCGTTTGTTGTAAATGATCTACGGAAGAGCTGATCCTTTCAGAACGGAGCGGTTGATGATATTCCTGCCGGGATGATCCGTAATAGTTGTAATAGGCTGAATAACCGTACCGCTTGCGGTGGTCGGCGATCCCGTTGACAATCGCGCCCACAATAACGGCGCCCACACTGAGTAATCCATCCCGGGATTGCTGAATGGCGCGCCGGGTTGTCTTGCCGCTCCGCACCACCAGCAGGGTATGATCGCATAACGATGACAGAATCAGGGCGTCGGCGACATGGTAGCATCGGGGGCGAGTCGATTAATATGCAATCGTAACAAGCGGATAACTCTTCGAGCATGAGGGCGAACGCCGGACTGCTGAGCAATTCGGCCGGACCCGGCGGAAATCCTGGTTTGGCGGATTGTGATTCTTTGGGCCATTCCGGCATGGCGCAAGCCGGCAGTAGATCAACCTGATCAAGGACGCCGGACATAATCGCATCAACTGCCTGACAGCGACCGGTAAGAACGCTACCCAAATCTTTATCACGAAAAATATTAAATATCCGGAATTGATCGGGCTTACGCAGATCGGCGTCGATAACGAGCACTTTCTGGCCGGTTTGGGCCAGTGAAATGGCCAGATTACTGACAACCGTTGATTTGCCGTCGCCTGGATCGGCAGATGTAACCAGTATGGTCCGGCCGGGCCATTTATTGCCGGAAGCGCCCAGTCCCAGACCATAGAAAAGCGCAGCCCGGATGGATCGAAATGCCTCGGCGATACGGCTGCCGGGATTCTGGTGCACCAGGGTGCCATGACGGGTCAGGACATTTTCATTATAGCCAATTTTTTGTTTTGAACTGACCGCCGGAACCGAACCCAGTACGCTGATACCCAACAGGGCGGCGACTTCACCAGCATCCCGCACTCGATGGTCGAGCCAGTCCAGCAGGAGCGCCAGAAGGACACCCAGAAACAATCCAACCAGCATGGCATTGGACACTACCTTTCGCTTATTGGGCCAGAAGGCCACTGAGGGCACCTGGCCACGCTGGAGGATCTTGATATTTAAACCGCCGGTATCATCAGACATGTTCAATTCTTTGATACGGGAATCGATCGTATCTCCGGCTTTATAGATGCGGTCCCGTTCGCCCTGCAGCAGGGCGTATTCTTCCGCTTGTGCATCGTTCTGGACCGCCAGGTCCTGTTGCTTGCGCCATTCGGACCGGATTTGCTCCTCCCGCCGCATGGCTGCGACCCATTTATTTATCGCGGCATTACGGCAGGCTTGAGCGTACCGGTGCTGAATGGACTCCAGTTCCCGTTCGATCTGGGCGATACGTTCCCAGATAGCTTGAACGGCGGGATGGCTGGCCGTGCTTTCCTGGCTGAGTACTTCGAGCCGGCCGTGTAAATCATTTAATTCATTGTGTAAACGGGTTTCGGACGCATCAAAATTGCCATATTGACCGCTGGCCTTATGGCTGTCCACCAGTTCCTGTATGCGGGAGGGATCATCCATGATGGCGTTGAGTGATTCGTAATCGGCGCGGGCTTGCAGGGTATCAAGTTCTGCTGCGGTCAAGGCCTCGGACAGGCGTTCGAAGCGGACATCGATGACACGTCCATCGCGACTGTCAATGGCTATACTGCCATGTGTGCGAGTAAAAGCCAGGATGGCTTCACTGTTGGCCTGGCGTTGTTGTTCGAGTGTTTCCTTTTCCCGTTTGAGGATTTCAATCATGTCCTGTGATTGTGATTTCTTCTCCTGACTGTGATAGCGGATATACGCCTCCACAATCTTATTGGTCAGGAGAGTGGCTTCATCGGGCCAGGGCGAGCGGACCGAAACATGAATGATATCACTTTTGGAATCCACCGTCACGTGAGTCGAATCGTGCAGGGTTTTAATCATACTATTTCGATCAGGCAATTGATCGAACAGGTGGACAGAACCGGGATCAAGATCATCCAGAACCGATGATAAAATAGCCGGTGAGTGCAGCAATTCGCATTGGGTATTGAGGTAATTCTTGGATTGGGTCATCAAGCCTTCATCATCGGCGATAACGCGGGGTGCTTTTTGTTCGACGTAGATCTGACTTTCGCTGGAATAAATTGCCGTGGACTGGATCAGATAGACTACTGCCAGTACCACACTGATCAGCAGTGCTGCGATGACGATCAGGCGCCGTTCCCACAGGACCAGCCAGAGACTGCCACCCTGATGAGACAAGGTCTCTGACAACCGATTCCCCGGGGCGGAATCAACTGGACGGAGACTACTATTACTCAAATGGCTATAGTTAACATTCATAATGGCGCATCAATTTTACCTTGTTGTCGCATCATCAAATTTGGTGTCGAGATTATAGGTGGCATAAACATTAACACCGGCAGTCAGACGGAATATCTGGGCCAGTAACAGTCGGGTTCGGGTGCTGAAATCGTGTTCAACCGCTACCACATCGCCCGGCTGGACCTGCACTGATGGTCCGTCCTGCGGGGTGGATCCTTTCAAACGGAATGAAGCCGAAACAATTTTGCCATCCGGGGTCTGGCGATAGATACGGGCATAGCGTGGTGCAGCCAGGTCGTTCACTCCGCCGGCAAAAGCCAGCGCTTGCAGCAGATTGTAGCGGACTCCAGGCGGATACGGGAAAGATCCGCTGCGATTGACCAGGCCGATTACCGTAAAGACTTCCGGATTGAGTTTCTCAACCTCGATGACATCGCCATCATTTAGTGCAACATCGGAAAACGGAATATTCAGCCCTTTGACCGGAAGTACGAACTGGTCAACCAGTTTTAATTCGCCATTGGCATTGGCGCCGGCGCGACCGATTTTAATGGAACGCGCGCCGCCATCCACTATACCGCCGGCTTTCATGATCAGGCTGACCAGCGACATTTCGTTGCTATTGCATTCATAAACACCGGGATTCTCCACGGCACCGAGAATAGAGACATGGCTGGTAAAGTTTTCTTTGATAGCGGCGACGACCACCGGGGGATTGATCAAAAATTGAGGGTAATACCCATTAACGATTCGCTGTTCCAATTGGGCCAGGGTCAAACCAGCTGCCTTGATTTCGCCTAAAATGGGCAGCAGGATCGAGCCATTGGGGTTGACACGGCATACATAATTATCCACCTGGCCCAGAGCGTCGATATAGTCGGTTGTCAGGGTGCGTAAGACCCCCGGCATATGTAATTCCAGCACATCGCCCGTCACGATCTGATAAACACCCATGTGGATTTTCTGTTTCAGCATGCGTTCCATATCCAATTGGGGATGGATCGGACCAGCATGTGAAAAGGTTGAAGGATCCTGTATTTCCGGCCGGTAGGTTTCTTCCGGAACGCGCGGAGTCCATACGCCCTGATCCACTGGTGTCTTACTGGCACAACCGATCCAGCCAATGCTGATAATCAGAATCAGGCATGACAGATAAATAGACTGTTTATTCTGGGGGTATAACATTAAATTTCATGGTATATAAGGTGTTCTTATGCTCAGGCGCTCTGGAATGAGAATGTCGTTAAGTAAAGAATCTATTGGAGAAGTTGTTATTTCACCGGTTGTTTGGTCGGTATTAATGTCTGTTTCCTGAGCAATTGAGGTACCTTCTGTAGTCGTTGGTGTTGTTTCTGTGGGTTGGGTTTGAGTGTCTATGGAAGTAATCGTGCCGGTAACAGGTGTAGTGATAGTTGGGGTGGATTGATTGGATTGAATTTGGGTAGACAATGTATTATCAGGCATACTGGTTTGAAAAGTTGAATCGGCAGTGGCATATTGCGGCTGCACCGTATTTAGTTTAACCGTTGTAATCACCGCAACCTGAACCACGACAATTCCCGTGACAACCACAGCGGATTTGGCCGCTCCGGTTGATAGCAGGGTTTTAATTATGCCAAGCTGTATACCCATTCCTGAATCAGTGCGGAGAATCTCCGCACGACCTCCTTTCCTGATCTGTTGGCGTACCCCGGCTGGCTTGCATATCTCCATATGCAATCAAAAAATGGGTGACTGGTATTCTGGTCAAACTCATCCATGAGTTCCTCATGCTGATCCTTATATTAGGCGTCATCCATGGCGCACTATCAGTCATGGGTATCATAGGCAAGATTCATGCCATAAGAAGTTATTGGGCGTTGACATAACTCGGTTTATAAAACCAATGGCGAAATGAAGGCGGGTGTAAATAGCGAAAAATGTTGCATAAACCGTATGTTTATACCATTGCCTTGAAGACAAAAGGATGCAATATCATCAATTTCAGATAGATATGTAGCTGTTTGGCGAAAGAATAAATTTAGAAATAAATAATTTTTACTAAACAAAACGCTCCAGAAATTCGGGATGTGATTGGAGTTTTTTTAATATTTACCAGCAAATATCCGGGTTAACCCGGATAAATACTGTAATTGCGCAAAAATTGCGCCTCTATTGATGACTAAAGTTAATAGGTGACTTTAATCAAATCGTTGATGATTGGCCGGAACGCCCGGTTTTATCCCGGTATAATCGTTAAAAGTGGTTTGATTTGAACTATTGGGAACTTTACCGGAATGATTTTGGGATTTGGGTGGCCCGACGGTTTGCCAGGTCCTGGTTTTAATTTTAATTTGAATTGGATACTGTTGTTGAATCCGGAACTTTTTCAGGAGAGTTCTACTAACCAGAATATAAAAACTAAAGAAATACTGACAGTCTGAACAGACTGCCAAACCGGACCCCATATTCGGGCCGGAACCAATGATGACGTCTTGAGAGGCATTGTCGCATAACGCTGCGGCAATGCCTTTTTTTATGTCGGACGGGCCGGTACTGCGCAGAGGGACCGGACAGCCAGGCGCTTAAATCAGGAGGTTTCCCGAGATGGCATTTTCAATTTACAGTTCAAGTTCTTACCAGATCACCAACCAATTAACGAAACTGGGTACTCAACTGGCCCTTTCGAATAAACGGTTGACAACCGGTAAAAAGATCAACAGTGCAGCGGATAATCCTGCCGCCATCATTGCGCTATCCAGCATGCGCTCGCAAATGGCTGAGATCGACGCCAAGAATACCAACGCGCAACGGCTGAACAGTATCTTCAGCACGGCCGACGGTTCACTGGGCGAAATTTCAGACATGCTGGATGAGATTGAAAGCAATTTAATCAATGCTTCGGATGATGGCGCGACAGCGGAAGAAAAAGCCGCTTATCAGGCCAATATCGATGAAGCGATTAAAGGGATCGACCGGCTGATCAATACCACCAATTTCAACGGCACAAAATTACTGGATGGTTCTATGAGCTATTCGGTATCCGGTATCAATTCCAGCGTTTTAACCGATGTCAGGATCGACCGGGCGACGACTTCGAACGGCAGCGATATAACCATGAATGTGGAACTGTCCGAAGCCGGGGCAGCATCATTGAGTACGAACGGTTTCAATGCGGTTCTCGCCGGCGAGGTGCGGATGACGGTTACCGGCCCGGATGGCAACCATGATTTTACCTTTGCGGCCGGGACGGGTCGCGCGGCCATGGCCGCAACGGTTACTGCTCAATCGGGAACAACCGGGGTGACCGCAGCCAATACGGATGGTGAAGTTGTCTTCACGACAACAGGAACCGGTTCGGATAAGTCTGTATCGATCAATATTACCAGCGGTTCGGAATTCCTGTCTATTGGCAACGGAACCGCCAACGAAACCGCAACCGGAACGGCGCCGGGAGTGACGATTAATGGTCAGTCATTCGATATCGATGATAATTACCAGGTGAGCTTTAATAACAGTAGTATATCCGGATCTTTTTCCGTCGTAGCCAGCGCATATGGCTCCGTAGTTACAACGTCATTTACGGTGAGCGGAGGCGGCGCAAATTTAAGTATGGGGCTGGGTTCCGGCGATGCGATTGAGTATGGCATGACCGATTTGGATTCGAATAACCTGGGCACGGCCAAACTGGGATATCTGGCCAGTCTGAAATCGGGTGGAGACAATGATATTTCCAGCGGAAATTTCACAACCGCTCAGAGTATTCTGGACAAAGCGTCCAGTCAGGTTTCGTTCGCGCGGGGCCGGGTAGGCGCTATTCAATCTTATACTGTCGATTCTACCATCAATTCGCTGGATGACACCAAGGAGGCATTGCAGAGTTCCATCGAATCGATCGAGAACCTCGATTACGCATTGGAAACAGCCAATAATACCCGCCTGCAATTGCTGATGGAGATTGGCGCGTCGATTTTTAACACGCTTAACAGCAACATGACCAGCAGTATCCAGAGTCTATTGACATTATAAATCTACATTTTCTAATATAACGATACAACAATTTTGTATTCTGGAGGAATTGGATTTAACCCACTTTTGATTCCCGTGTTGTAGTGGCTCGATAATCACCTTGTCTTAATGTGAATCGCGCCACTTCCGGGGGACAGCAAATCCGGATCGGCAGCATGCTGGTTCCCAACCCGCGCGTGGTAAACTGGTATCCGTTACCCAGGCGGGTCAGGCCGGACACGAATTCCGAACCCGTCCGGCTGTGGGTTTTGAGCGCCTTTCGACCCGGCAGGCAGACCTGCCCGCCGTGGGTATGTCCGGCCAGGATCAGGTCGGCGCCAAAGGCCGCCAACGGTTCGCTGAATTCCGGGAAATGGGTGATCACCAGGCTGAACAATCCCGGTTCTGCTCCGGCAACCGTATCGGGAATATCGGTTCCGGCACGGCCATAACCGCAGCATCCCATAATATTCATTCGGGCGCCGCCGGGTGTATTCATTTGAATGGTTTGGTTATCCAGCACATGAACGGGGCGGGATTGTAAACCATCCATGAATTCCGGGCAATCGTGATTGCCCTGGACCAGGCATATTCCCATAGCGCAGGAAAAATCCTTTAGCAGTCGATCCGTGACCGCTAATGATTCCCGCCATTTGGGTTTCATAACGAATCCATGACGGCTCAAGCCGGTTGGCAATGGGCGATCTTCACTGTTTTTTTCAACAAAAGGATTCCCCACCCGCATCTGATGACACATATCGCCCGAAAACACCACGAGGTCGCAGACTTCGGTTCGATTGGGAGCCGGTATTCGCAGGATCTGTTGGAGGATATTTTCCGAACGGCCCCAACCGCTGCTGTGCAGGTCGCCGATATGCAGAATCGTCAAACCATTCAGACCATTGGGCAGGTCGGGATAATACAGTTCGATTTCCGTTAATAATGTCACGCCTTATTCCTTTGAGGCATAGCAATAAACCGGGAATGCCCCATTACTTCGGCATGAGGCATTCCCGCTTATCGTGTGTTATCGTACTATTGAAATTATTTTTTTCGTGTTTTCTTGGCTGTAGCGCGCGCGTCGGTTTTTTTTTCGGTTTCCTGCTCGAGTTCTTCAACTTCCAGTTCAACATCCGATTCTTCGCCGGCAACCGGTTCGGCCAGATTGTGTTTCGCCAGAATCTTCTGGCGAAGTTCATTGGCCAGTTCGGGATTTTCAATCAGATATTGGCGTGCTTTTTCGCGGCCCTGACCAATAACCATATCATCATACCGGATAAAAGCGCCGCTCTTTTCCAGGATATTCTCATTAACCGCCAGATCAATCAAGTCCGTTTCTGCGCTGATCCCTTCCTTAAACATGATATCGAATTCGCATTCGCGGAACGGAGGCGCGACTTTGTTCTTCACGACGCGTACCCGCACATGATTTCCGACGGCTTCGGTGGCATCTTTAATGGTACTGACCCTGCGGATATCCAGCCGCACTGAACTGTAGAATTTCAGGGCGCGACCGCCGGGGGTGGTTTCAGGATTGCCGAACATAACGCCGATTTTTTCGCGGATCTGGTTAATAAAGATCAGAATGGTGCGGGTTTTGCTGATGGCGGCAGTCAGTTTACGAAGGGCCTGGCTCATCAAACGGGCCTGAATACCTACGTGCGAATCGCCCATTTCACCTTTAAGCTCGGCTTCGGGAGTTAAGGCGGCCACCGAGTCGACGACAATAATATCAACGGCATCGGACCGTACCAGCATTTCGACGATATTGAGCGCCTGTTCGCCACTGTCGGGTTGCGAGACCAGCAAGGATTCGAGGTTAACACCGATTTTCTTGGCCCAGGCCGGGTCAAGGGCGTGCTCGGCGTCGATAAATGCGGCCACCCCACCCTCACGCTGGCCCTGGGCAATGGACATCAGGGCCAAGGTGGTTTTACCACTGGATTCGGGACCAAACATTTCTATAATCCGCCCACGCGGAATCCCTTTGCCTCCCAGGGCGAGATCCAGCGACAGGATGCCCGAACTGACACAGTCGACATTGATCGAACTGTGTTCATCCAGATGCATGATGGTGCCGGTTCCGAATTGTTTTTCGATCTGGCTGAGCGCCATTTCCAGCGCTTTGCTTTCTGATGCTTCTTGCACATTTTTCTTAACGGTTCGGGCCATGAAAACACTCCTTACTATACAGGCTGTTAGGTATTTGTTAGGTATTGCACAGGATTTTATATCGTTGATTTTGGCATTGCAACTATAAAATTTGATTTTTTTTTGCCCGTCCCCGGTTCACGAATAATAATTATAATAGAATGAGACATGCGATAGGAAAATGGCTATATAAATAATGACTATATGAATCGTAAGGGGTTAATAATGAATGAGATAAAGAACATTCTCTATCCTTCAGACTTTTCGGAACGGCATCTGGTGGCCTTGCCCTACGCGCTGGATCTGGCCAGCCGTTACAATGCGTCAGTGCATGTATTACATGTGGTGGATGATACCTATCAGTATTTTACCGCCGGCCAGGATGACATTATGACAATGACGGAGGCAGTTCAGGACCAGCTGACGGCAGCCAGAAAAAAGATGGATAGTTTTGTTGAGCAGAATCTGCCAGAGTTCAAAGACCGAACTATCCGTCATGTCACCAACGGCAAGCCGTTTCTTGAGATCGTTCGTTATGCCAACGATCATCATATCGATATGATTGTAATGTCCACCCACGGTTATGGCGCGCTGGCATCGATTCTGTTAGGCAGTGTTGCGGAAAAAGTGGTGCGCAAGTCGCCCTGCCCGGTACTGACCGTGAGGCACCCGGATTATAAATTCCAAATTGAAGAAAAGAGCAAGGGTCAGGATATCTAGATGGCTGACGTATTAATGGATTACGCCTGATTAGTGCGCACGGGGATTGGTCGGATTGGCTGGTTGGGCTAATCCTTGAGTGAATCGGAGTATTTATATTCGCTGAGGTTACCTTATTTCTTATCCTCCTGGATGGGGATGTCGGCGGGTAGTTTGGTGGGGATGCCGAGGGCGTGGAGGGCTTCTTCGCCGTTCTGGTTGGCGAAATCGGTGAGGGCTTCGTAGCGGTTGCAGGCATAACTGAAGACCTGGTCGTCAGTTACGCTGTGGTCTTTCATCAATTCGGGGAGTCGGTCTTTGATGTATTCGGGGGCTAATTTGGCTTCACTGGGGTGCGTGGGTATTTTTGGCGGGTCGGGGATGTGGACGCGGGGTAATTCAGGAAATGGGTACTCCGGGGGGTAGGCATTGGGTTCGTTTGGTTTTTGTTGTAACTGCAACTGTTGCAGGAGCTTAAGATTGGCCTGGAAGGTTCGGTTGAGGTGGGCTTCGTAGCGGGCCAGGCAGTTGAAGGCGGGGACTTCGAGGGTGAAGGCGGTGCCGACTTCGTTATGGCGGGGTAAGTAGATACTGGAGTGGGCGAAAGGCTGGTCGATGACGGTGTCTTTGCGGATTTCTTCGTTGGTGAGCCGGAGTTTATAGACGCGGGCGTCGATCATCTCGGCTTCGATGCGGCCGAGGCGTTCCAAACGCCAGGCGGCCGAGACGATCTGGTCGGCGATGTGGCGCTGGAGATAGGTGGTTGGTTTGAGGTCTTGCAGCAGTGCGGCGCGGAATTCGAGGTAGGTGAGTTCAGACTCGCCGGGGATAATGAGGTGGGCGGGATCCTGGCCGCTGAGGCCGTGCTTGATGGCGTTTTTCGATGAGATGGCCTTGCCCTCGGGGGTTTTGGGGCCGGTGGATTTCTGGGCGTTGCGACGGTTGGCTCTGAGTCGTCTTAGTGAAGATGACATGGTTGGTACCTCCTGTTTAGAAATTTAAAATTTAGAATTTAAAATGCAAAATTGTGGTATCCGCCTTGGGGCGGATGTTGGTTTTATTTTGGTTAAGTTTCGTTCTTTGTTCAGGTTAGGGTGATATTTTTTCATGTTGGCTTCGTTTCGTTTTGTTCAGGTACGCCTCTGGGAGGCGTGGGTTTAAAATTTTCTACGCTGGTTCGGGTATTCCCGCCAATGAATTGGCGGGCTATGCGCTTTTGATCACTTCGAGATATTATTTGTATCCGCCTTGAGGCGGATGAGTTTTTATTTTTCGTTAAGCTCGATATATTGTTAGGGTTATGGCAATATTATAACCCATTGGCTTTGTTTTGTTTTCTGTTGTTATTCGCTGCGCTCATGGTTGGTTTTATCTTTCGCCTTCGGTGCGAAATCCTGTCGGTACGCCTCTGCGAGGCGTGGGTTAAAAAAAATTAAGCTTCTATCGCTGACCGGGGCCTTACGACCCCGGCTAGAAACGGTCGGCTCCTCCTGAGGCGGATCTTCGACCTTCGGGCCTTTTATGTCTGCGTTATCAGGTTGTGTCATATTTGTGAATCCTATTTCATTCGTATTGTTATAAAAGCCATGTCTAATTGGGCTCGTCTGGGTCTGGTTCGTACTCTATTGCACTGGGCCAGGCATGCACCCACAAGCTGTGCTTTGAGGGTGCCACAGTCTATGCGCAGAAAGTCTCTGCGGGCGTGGGCCGGTTGGGACGGGACACGCCGGGAGTTGGCGGGTCGTTTGGGAGCTATTCAGGCGACTTTGGTATTATAGACTGAGTTGTATATAAAAGCAAAAATATTATTTAGTAACATTAAATATAACATAAAAATTCATATTTATGCTGTTATAATAGATTAGTTTCGGGTGGAAAATTTGGCCGACTTATTCTTAAAGGTCAATTTATCAGTTAGTTATGTTGATTTCAGGATTTGTCAACAAAATAAAAAACACTGTGTTTAATAAAGACCGGTTAATTTCCAGTTCACACCTTGTTACTCCAGGCGACGAATGCATCCACAAGCTGCGCTTGAAGGTGCCAAAATCCATGCGCAGAAAGTCTCTGCGGGCGTAGCCGGTTGGGTGTGGGGCGCGCCGGGGGTTCGGGGACTAATGGGGCGACTTTGGGATTATAGCCCGTGTTTTCTTGAAAGGCAATTTAAATATTATGTATTTGTTATAAATAACATAATATTTATGGTTTTATATTATTATAACAAATTAGTTTCAGGTTAAATTTCGGCTGACTTATTCTTAATGGTCTATTAGTTAAAGATTTATGTTGAGTTTAGGGGTTGTCAACAAAATAATACACACTGTGTTTCATAAATTTATGTTGAGGATCGATTATTTTACGCATATTTACTCCAAGCTCTTGAAATGTAAGAGCTTATACCATAATCATCCAAATCGATAAGCCAATATCAAAATCAATATAAGTGCATTATTTTTCAGTATTTTATGGATATTTTTGCCTTGAAATACTTTTGTCGCTGCTATCAACATACGGAAAAATCAGGTGTAAATTTAAAAAAAAATGAGAAAACCCGTATTTACCACGCTTGAATTGGTTGATTGAAATTGTTATGATAAGAGATATATAATGCAATTGGTTGATTGCGAGCGGTATTTATCTTTATTTATACCTGTTTGGTTATTAAAATATTTGATTGCTCGGAAGCCATGTTTTTTACTCGTAAAAACTTATTTTATGGCCCAGTGGGTATTTTCGATAGTTAACGGTATAACATTCAAGAGTTCCGGGCTTTGTTAAAAAAATATTGCAGCTGTGTCGCTGGAAAGTTATATAACTGACTTCGTTCTATTAAGGAGAAAAAAATGTATAAGAACAAATGGTTTGGGTTATTGTTAATTTGGTCATTATGCGGAGTTTCACAGGCCGCTCTCACCTGGCAGCAGGCGGACTTCCTCACTTTGGTGGGGGGTGCAGTCAGTTACGATGCTTCAGGTAATAATGTTGTGCATTCCGGAACGGCGTATTACAACGCTGTATCCGTGAATAACTACACTAGTTTCCAGATTCAGGGCGGGGATGGCGATCCTGCGGGAATTTCTGGTAATCTGGCTTTATATGCCGTGTTTGAATATAGCGATCCGGAAAATGTTCTGGGTATGCTGGCAGCCAATCCTGACGCTCTGTTTGCATTGGAAATCAGGACCAGAGATGTGATATTTGATGTTAACCTGGATGGGGTTTACAACCCCGGTGATGGAGATTTTATCGATAACTACCGATTGACTGCTGAAGATTTTCCTGAGGCTTATCTTACCGCCACTTTTAACGAATTGGCAGCATGGGGTAATACAGAAGTTGGTTCCGGTGTGTGGTTAGATATCGCCATGGATCCCAGTTTACCCAATATGGTAGCAATGAGTGTGGTCATTGAAAACTTCAGCCTGAAAAACGGACTGGCCCCCTCCTTTGAGGCTAATTTGTTAGCCGGTCCGATGGGGCAAGCGGTGGCAGGTGTCCATAAGGGTTCTGGTCTTCGGGTGGCAGTTATTCCTGCTCCAGGCGCTATGCTGCTAGGCAGCATGGGTGTGGGATTGATGGGCTGGCTGCGTAAGCGGCGATGCCTGTAATGATTGATTAAATCCGATGGAGGCCATACCGGGCGGTCGTTATAAGAGATCGACCGGTTGGCCTCGGCGGATTATTCTGGTCTAATATTGGGTATCATTCCTACTATTCACCCGGTTCGATAAGCGCTTAC
The DNA here is from genome assembly GCA_963663965.2 of Sedimentisphaerales bacterium. GTDB lineage: Bacteria > Planctomycetota > Phycisphaerae > Sedimentisphaerales > SM23-30. The sequence goes on along the minus strand of CAXXFK010000025.1, from coordinate 246,612 downwards.
AGAGGGCATAACGACTTTATTGAAGCGGGTGGAGGCAGTGAAGCAAGTGGAGGAACAGCCGGGAAGGCGGAAAATCCAAAAATCTTTTTTTTCCACGAATGTCACTCCACGGTGAAAAGATTTTAAGGATTTCAATATGAAGCCAGAACCTGAAATAACTGAATTGGCCAGAAAAATTATTGGCTATGCAATAGCGGTCCATAAGATGTTGGAGCGGGGTTGCTGATTAATTTTTTATTTTCCATCAGAAAACCGAGTTGGAGAGATAAACATGGCTGACGGCAAAAGCCGAACCTTTCGCTTGATTCATTTTATACTTACTGGCCGCATCAACAGGGCAATTCTTCTGTAACACGGGTTGAGCCACTTTTATAGTCCTGCTAGAAATTTGCCAATCCTCCGAAAAATTCCAACCTTTACCATTAAAAACAGCCTTATCATGCCTCTCAGTCATAACCAGGCCCATTCCATCCGGCCCAATCGACCATTTATCGATTACAACATCCCGGCAGTTAACGAATCCATTCTCTTCAGGATATATAACCCAATCACCGCCACCGCTACTTTTTTCTGTCCCTGTTCTCCTGCCAGTTCTCACACGGATGATGTGCTGATTCTCTCCATACATGCCCTTTACGGGTATATTATTCTTCATTTCGGTTATGGGATAACACTGACTTTTAATCCGTGATTTATCCTTATGGAGACCGCCGGCGTAACCGTTTCCTGCCATCCTTTCAATCACACAACTCTGATGAGCGTTACCTCGTTTCTTTCCATCCGGATCGCCCATCTCCGTATTTTCCAGAATGGATACCGTCACCGCACCCAGACGCTTTATCTGGCCATAGGCGCCCATATAGCCCAAAATTCCATTCTCCTGATTTTCTTGAAAAAACAGGATCAGATTCGCATCAGTATGACAATGTTTATCCTTACCGCGCCCAGAGGACCGATATTCACCATACCCGACGCGAGTCCAACAAACCTGACTTAAATCCAGCTTTTTATTCAGCTGAAAATGTTTATCCCCAAAAAAGCTACCCGGGGTAATTTGTACTAAATCATCCAAACGGGCAATTTGCCAGGGATCGGCCTTCGTACCGCTGCCTGACATCGTTATAACCGGTTCGGTAATCTTCTGCCCCCCTGCCAGTTCCCACGCCAAACAGGGGTAGCTATTTAACGGCAATGTCCAGCTTTTTCCTGCCCATCCATTCGCGCTGTAACAGGCCATGGATTGCAACTGGTCTGTGCCCAAGCCAATCCCTCCCGCGCTCCTTGTCTGTCCACTGGCCTGGGTATCCCAGAAACTATCTTTCATTGTAACCACCTGGACCAGAGAACAGGTTCGACCACACAAACCGCCAACAGAGGATCCCTTGCCCGTCACCGAAACCGTTGAATAACATTGACTGATTGTTCCAGCATTGAACCCACACAATCCGCCAACCTCAAAGCCATCACTTGTTACTCCCCCCCTGGCGTAACACTGGCTGATCGAACCGGTATTCTTCCCACATAATCCACCTACTCCAGAACCGCGACCTGCCAATTCTCCCTTAACATAACATTGCCTGATCAGACCTGAATTTTTTCCACAAAGCCCTCCCGTACAAGACCGGCCAGCAACGATACCACCTTCTAAACCCAGGTTTATTACCTGGCCGTCATGGCCAATTACGCCAAATAAGCCGATAGCATCATGATTGATCCTGTCGATAACAAAATGACAAATCACATAACCCTGACCATCCAAAGTTCCAGCGAACTTTACCACCGGAGAACCGCTGGATAACGGATCCACACCCGGCGCTACCGGAGTGATATCTGCCCCCCCAAAATCAATATTCGAGATCAAAACGAACTGTTTGTCCCAATCACCCGGACTTTCCGTTAAATCCTTCCAATCCGACACGGTTCCTATTCGATACGGATCATCCGGGATTCCAGTTCCTCCTGAATACCTTCCCCAACAAATCCCGTTCAATCCCATAAAAATAACCACAACCATAACCATACGGTTCTTCGTAAATCCAACCTGCATTTCCACAACTCCTGTAACAACACACCCCGCCCCCAGGCGGTCTCCTTAATATTACCGTTTTTATATTTCGTCCGATACAATCCCGGCTAGTAACCTAACTGGACAATAAAACTAGTTTAACTTACTATTTGATTATTTCCATAATAAATATGATAATTTTAAACTTTTTCTGATTCATAATCTTCATGGCCAAATACAATAATCATAAACACAGTCTTCTTATTGGGGGTGGAATCTTGATCTGATCAATCAACCCTTTGGCGGCTTTTTTGCCAATTATTAATCCTGTTTTACCCGCTTAGGCATATATGATTGCCTGGTCTGCCGTGAAAGCACGGCAACAAGCCTGATTTGCTAAACATTTTTCATTTATTTTACTTATACTAAACAATATATACTGTTCTAGCCCTGCATGGCAAAATAAACCCAATACCCCCTGTTTCTTATCCTTTTACAAAAGTTTTATCTGATCCGATAATTGATGTAATTTATTATAATAATATAACATAAAACCACTTAGATCGAAGACCGTGTCTGCTATCATGATTAATTGCGGAACTATAGGTTTCCAAATCGCTTTCTGCCGATGATAATAAGTACTTGTTCATTGCGGCAGTCCATGTACCGAATGGATGTTCCTGACGCACAGTCAACCAGCATATAACTAATTTATTTTCAATGCATTACAAAATCATAACAAAAAAAACCAAAAATATTGAGACGCAAACCGGGTTTTCGGCCATAGGTATAGTGAATGTGCTCTTTGAAAAATGTATCGCGCTTATTCAGTCATTACCATCCAGCAGTAAGGAGTCCGCTTGAGTCAGGCCGATGGTGAACTGGTCAAAGCCGTACTTGCCGGTGATCGCGGTTCTTTTGAACGCCTTTATGACAAGTACGCCCGATTGGTACGCTCGATCTGCTATGACACCACCGGAGATGTAACCCAAGCCCAGGATATTGCCCAGGAAGCCTTTCTGAGAGCCTACCAGAAGCTGGATCGACTGACCAATCCAGATGTCTTTGCTCCCTGGCTCATCAGTATTGCCCGCAATGTCTGCCGGGAATACCGCCGGAGCAAATTCCGCGACCGGCATGTGCTTGTCGGCCTTGAAACGCCCGAAATTGAAACGAATACCTCAGAAGACCCGGGACTCAGCGGCGAACTGAACGAAGCCATGCAAAATCTTTCCGAACGGGAAAGGCTGGCCATTCATGTGCATTATATGCAGGAACTGGATATTGAAGAAGCCATGAAAATTCTGGATACCTCACGCAGCGGCTTTTACCGCCTGCTGGAAAAAGCGCGCAAAAAACTCGAACAATACCTCAAATAGTTCATAATCGAACCTCCGCAAAAAGTGAAAACGATGATTAATTCCGAACACAATCTAGTCAACCATTATCAGCTTTTCAGCCGGGATCATGACCGGCTGAAAGCTGAGTTAATGGCGCGGCTGCCGGAAGTCAATTTCCATGTATCGCCGCGAAAGATTCCGTGGACTGGTCGTATTCACCTGAACTACGCCATGCGGCGCGGTTTGGCGGCAGCCGTTATTTTTGGCCTGTTGTTAACGGTGGCCTTCCTGAATCTGGCCGGCCCGGACGGCAGCGGTACCAATCAGGTATGGGCCGACCCCATGCAGGTTATCAAAAACATTAACAGTATCCATTTTACGTTTTTGACCCCCGGTCAGAATGCCAGCCATAACGCCAGCGTTGAAGTCTGGTGGCAAAGTGATGGCTGCTATCGTATGGAATACAGTAATGGGCTGATTTATACCTATGACGGTAACCTTACCTATATCAAATCACCCAACAGCAAATTACGGGTGCTGGATTACGACGGCCCCGGTCCGCATTCCTTTATCCTCAGTGTTCTGGGTGAAATTGGCGGTCAGGATCGTCGCTACAACGCCATGCCCGGTATGACAGAACAAGCCAATCAGGTCTCGTCTCACGAGATTCTGTTTGAAGGCCAGCAGTGTCTGGAAGTCTCTTCTGACACTGGCCACTACCGCTACCAATACATTATCGATCGGAGCCTGCCGGTGATCTACAGCGTCGCCATGTATCGCTCCGATATGACAGAAAACCCTATCGCCCTGGCTAAGGTGCTTGATATAGATGGTCATCTGGACAGCAGCCTGTTTGTGATCCAAGCAGATGTTGTCCAAAACCACTAAGAAAGAAAATCACCTTAACATGCCAAGCTCCGCGGCGTGAGGCGACGCGGGGCTGTTTTTTTGCGCAGGGAACCTCTAAACTCTCGCACAAGTCAGCCAAATTCCATGAAATAGACCCGTGTTTCCCTGCCTCTTTGCGCCCTATCCTGAGAGTTCAGGATCTGGCTTTTTTGGGTGCCGGTTTGTTATCCCCTTTGAAGATCGTTCGATCCAGCACCCCATAAGGCGTAAAACTGGTCCTCATCGTCAGTCGAATCGCAATGAATACGGTCGCGGCAGTCCCTGAAAAAATGGCCAGCATAATCATAATCTGATACCGGATCGCCCCGGCCGGATTTGGATTGCCCATGATAATACCGGTCATCATTCCGGGTAAAGACACCAGCCCGATCGTCGCCATCGTCGCGATATTCGGCAGCAATGAGGCTTCCAGCGCGTCTTTCATATAAGGCCGGGCCGCCTCGTTCAGGGTGGCGCCATAAGCGAGCGAGTTAACCCAGGATTTTTCGTTCTTTCGGATGCCCTCATAAAAGGTCTTGATCCCGATGATATCGGCCCGCAGGCAGTTCCCCAGAATCATTCCGCCGATCGGAATGGCATATTGGGCGTCCAGCCAGTTATCCCGACGCAGAACCAGAGCGGTCAGAAACAGCATTGGGACGATGGTTCCGATCAGCAATGCCGGAAAAAGCGCCGGCAAAAACCGTTTGGCGCTCAGATTCACCCCGCGTACAATCGAAAGATCCGCCACCACTAACATGATCAGCAGCCACAAACTGTTAAGCCAGGCGCTGTTATATTTGAAAACCACTTGAAGATAAAATCCCACAAACAACAGTTGTACTGTCATCCGCAAAGCCGCCAGCAGGATATTACCAAAAAGCTGTCGGCAATAGACCAGCACGATCGATAACGGAATAAGTAACAGCAAATACCCCAACGCCAGATCAAATAGCTGGATCTCGATCATGCGGCGCCTCCTGTCTGTAAATCAGCCAGATCGACCACCCGACTCGCCGCCGGCAGCAATTCCGGATCATGCGTGACCATCAGAACGGTTAAATCTGCTTGTGACCGGATATAGTCACACAGGATCCTTTTAATATGCTTATCCAGCGCGGAAGTTGGCTCATCCATCAGCCAGACCGGACGCTCCAATAGCGCAGCCAGGATAAGACAAAGCCGCTGCTTTTCGCCTCCGGATAGATCATCTATCTGTTTTTCCAGGATATCCAGCGGCAGTTCGAAACGCTTGAGCAAATGTTCGCGTAACGGTGTCCGATCGGAAAGATGCCGGTTGGCTTTCAATTCAAACGGTTGTTGCATGATTTCTTTGACCTGACCAAAACCGGGACGGGGTTCCTGGGCGACAAACGCGATTTGACGCCTTGCGCTCCAGGCGGTTTGGCTGTTCAATTCAATATCTCCAACCCGGACTAGTCCGCTGTCGGGGGCATACAATCCTAAAATGCAATGCAACAACGAGGATTTTCCGCTGCCTGACCGCCCGGTCAGCGCCACTTTTTCCCCTTTAGCCAGTTTCAGGTTAAGACTGGAATAGAGTGGTTGCCCCTCGTAAGAGACGTTTAGATTAGTAATATCGATAAATGCGGAACGGTCAGTCATTTTTTTCGTCGATATGGAAATCCAGCTCTTTTTTCAGCCAGGGCCAGTAATACGAAGTGTAAACCTGAATCGAAATCAGATTAATGATAATCCCCAGGATTTCAAGAACATAAATGAATGTCAACGACAGTTGCAGACTCCAGTTGGCCGGCGCCTCCAAGTGATAAAACACGCAAACAATCACTGGAAAAGAGATCAGCGTTCGGGCCTTGCCGGACCAGTTGGCGCGGGCATCCGCCTGATACAGCGCCCCGATGGAACGCAGAAAGGAAATATACATATCCCGTAACAGGAACAGAATCGCAAACGCCACCAATAACCGGGTATGGGTATGGCACTCTTGTAATCCGGACAAATAAATCAAAACAGGCAGCGTAACCAGATAAAAGACCTTATCAAGAAACGGATCGGCATATGCGCCAAATCGACTGGATACCTTCCAGCGTCGGGCCAAGGGCCCATCCACCAAGTCTGTCAGCGCCGAGGCAATGATCAGGAATAACGCCAAACCAAACCACATGCCCCCTTTGGGCGCCAGCAGCGCGATCAGCGCGTAAATCAGAATGAATACCAGACGGCTGAAAGTCAGCGACTGGACAATCCAGAATTTTATTAACCGGTCTTGCGGGGATTTCACTGCCATGGGTGATCGATTTCTTTATGGAATTGGTAAGGGAAAAACAGGATCCGGCCGGATCCTTCTTTTTCTGTATCGGTCAGCGTATAACGACTATCATAAAACGGGATAAACATACGATGGATTTTCTTTTCAATTAACTCATTTTTTGTATCATAGCCTGTTTCATTATCCCAGCGGATCAATATCAGACAGTCGCCATGCTCACGGGTTGTTTTTGAACCGCTTTCATGAGAAACGGTTGCGCGGTTGCTGTTGTAAAGCGGCCAGCACTGAACTTTGACATCATCAGAATCGGGGTGCAAACAGATGCAGCCACTCAGCGGGATCATTAGTGACAGCAGCATGATGAATCGAAGAGCCTGGGTATCTACCATTGACAGCCCCCTTTTATACCGGATTTTATTTGTCGATGAGACTTGACAATTCATTATCGTTTGCCTTTAATTGTTCAGCTATCATAGATCATATACGGAATAGTACAAACACGCAATAGCAAAGGAACATTAATTGGAACCGACTGATTTTACTCAAATTAATCCCTTAGAAGATGATAACGATCCTGCGAATCCGGCCGTTTTGGCAGCCCGCACATCTCAATACATTGTAAAAATTGCTGAAGAACTGACTCTGAAAGCCCGGAATGTCGAAGCCGTAACCGCCCTGCTGGAAGAGGGTGCGACCGTGCCATTTATTGCCCGGTACCGTAAAGAAGCCAGCGGCAGTATGGACGAAGTAGCGGTTACCGCCATTCGTGACCGGTTGGCCCAGTTGCGTGATCTGGACAAACGGCGCGATGCCATCCTGAAAAGCATAACCGAGCAAGGCAAGCTTACCGATGAATTAAAAGAAAAAATCCAGGCGGCTGAAACCATGACCGCCCTGGAAGACCTCTACCTGCCCTATAAACCCAAACGCCGCACCCGGGCAACCATCGCCAAAGAAAAAGGGCTGGAACCTCTGGCCCAATGGATTTTCGAGCAGCAAGCGGGCGATCTGGCCCTTGAAGCGGCTAAATATATCCATGCCGAAAAAGAAGTTAATAATCCCGAAGAAGCCCTGGCCGGCGCCCGGGATATAATTGCTGAATGGATTAGTGAAGATCAGGAGGCAAGAAACCAGATCCGTAAACTCTACTGGGAAAAAGGCGAATTTTTCTGTAAAGTCCTGTCCGACAAAGAAGCAGAAGGCATTAAATACAAAGATTATTTCGATTGGAGCGAACCGGTCAAATCAGCGCCATCCCATCGAATTTTAGCCATGCGACGGGGCGCGGCGGAAAAAATATTAACTTTGCGGATATTGGCCCCCGAAGAACTGGCCCACAACTTACTGGAAGACATGTATCTGCGTACCCATGGACCGGTTGCCGACCAGATCCGGCAGGCTATAGTCGATGGATTCAAGCGGTTGTTGAGTTTACAAATGGAAACAGAAATCCGGCTGGAAACCAAACAGACCGCTGACCGCGAAGCGATTAAAGTTTTTGCGGAAAATGTACGCCAACTGTTGCTCAGTTCGCCATTGGGCGAAAAAAATGTCATGGCGCTGGATCCGGGTTTTCGAACCGGCTGTAAACTGGCTTGTCTGAACCGTCAGGGTAAACTGATGCATCATGAAGCGATTTATCCCCATAACGGCCAGCAGAAAATGATCGAAGCCGCCGAAACCGTCCTGCACCTGATCAAAAAATTCGAAATCGAAGCCATTGCCGTCGGCAACGGCACTGCCGGACGCGAAACGGAAGCGTTTCTGGGACAGTTAAAATTATCGATTCCGGTGATTATGGTTAATGAATCCGGCGCGTCAATTTATTCGGCTTCGGAGGTCGCCCGCGAAGAGTTCCCGGATCTGGATTTAACCGTTCGTGGCGCAGTATCGATCGGCCGGCGCCTGATGGATCCGTTGGCCGAACTGGTTAAGATCGACCCCAAATCGATCGGGGTTGGCCAGTACCAGCATGATGTCGATCAAAATCTGCTGAAAGACAGTCTGGATGACACGGTCATGAGTTGCGTGAATAATGTCGGCGTCGAAATCAATACTGCCAGTAAGCAGTTATTGACTTATGTTTCCGGGGTAGGACCAACGCTCGCAGGAAAAATTGTTGCCCATCGCAACGAGCATGGCCCGTTCCAATCCCGGGCTGAAATCAAAAAAGTGTCAGGTTTAGGCCCCAAAACCTTCGAACAGTGTGCCGGTTTTTTAAGAATCCGTAATGCCCGCAATCCCCTGGATGCCAGCGCCGTCCATCCGGAAAGTTATGGCATAGTCGACCGGATGGCCGCTGATTTGAATTGTTCAGTCAATGATCTGATTCGAGATGAGTCATTACGCGGCCGGATCGAGCTTGGTAAATACGTCACGGACACGACAGGCCTGCCGACTTTAAATGATATTAAGGCGGAATTAAGCAAGCCGGGACGCGATCCACGCCAGCAATTTGAAATTTTTCAGTTTGCCGAGGGTATCAACGCGATGGCCGACTTAACGGTTGGGATGGTTTTGCCCGGCATCATTACCAATATTACTGCTTTTGGCGCTTTCTGTGATATTGGTGTTCATCAGGATGGCTTAATACATATCAGCGAAATGTCTGACCGCTTTGTCAAGGATCCCAATGAAGTGGTGAAAGTCCAGCAGAAAGTCAAAGTGCGGGTGGTTGAAGTGGACATTGAACGCAAACGGATTGCGTTAAGTATGAAATCCGAACAGACTTCCAATAAAACAGCGCCTCAAACCCATCGCCAGCAAGATTCCCCAAAACCGTATCGTTCTGCGGCTGCTCCCTCACAGAACAAACGGACATCTGACAACAAACGCACAGATAAAGCCAATAATCGGGGTAACTCCGCTTTTGGATCAGGGCTGAATATTCCATGGGGAACGAAGTAACTCTTGAAAATCAAATCAGTTACTACAAATCAGAACTGCCGGGAAATAATATGGTAGCAAAAATTTGGATTTTATGCTACCATGAGTGTTCCTGTGATTTATTGAACAACCCTATCCCCATATGGAGCTTTCATGGAAACTTCCATTCTTGCTTTAAGTGGCGCAGCCGCCGGCATAGGTCTAACCCATACCTTGATGGGACCTGATCACTACTTGCCATTTATCGTAATGGCAAAATCCCGCCAATGGTCGATGTTCAAAACTTTTATGATCACTCTGCTTTGCGGCATAGGTCATGTGGGCAGTTCGGTTGTATTAGGCGCTATCGGCATCATTGCAGGAATCGCCGTAGGAAAACTGGAAGCCTTTGAAGGCGTGCGCGGGGATTGGGCGGCCTGGATACTCACTGCTTTTGGTTTCGCCTATATGATTTGGGGAATCCATCGAGCCATTAAGAATAAACCTCATACTCATATCCATGTCCATACCGATGGTGAAGCCCATCTTCATCAACACAACCACCACAATGAACACGCTCATATCCATGACCAGGGGAAAAAAGTCTCACTTACGCCCTGGGCGCTTTTTATCATATTCATCCTTGGCCCCTGTGAGCCCTTGATCCCGCTCTTAATGTTTCCGGCAGCCAAATTAAGCCCATCTGGAGTAGCGCTGGTCGCTGCTATTTTCTCGGTCTGCACCATTGGAATGATGCTGGCGGTTGTCATGTTATCATCCTACGGAATCAGCTTTTTACCCATGAAAAAACTGGAACGCTATACCCATGCCGTGGCCGGTGGAACCATTCTGTCCTGTGGCATCATGATTCACCTGGGTTTATAACGCGTATCAAACTTCAACCGCGCCACGCAACCAGGGACGATAATGATGACGGGTCATGGTTGTGATTATTAATAAAATGGGTCCGTAACCCTGAAGGAAGGTGTTAAGGGGGCTGGTGGTTTCGCATAATGCAATTAAAAGCGGTAATCCGATCAGCAAAACCAATACGGCGTATTTCTCCCAGAAAGTCTGCATCCAGGTCAAATCTTTTTTAAATACAATATGGGAATATTGCAGGGCAATGCGACCGCCAAGAATACCAATGGCCGCTCCCACAATCACATCAGAAAGAAAGTGGTCCAATGAAACAATCCGTAACGCACCAATGGCACCGGCAATTGTAAAGAAAAATGCACCCCGCAGAATTTTTACCCAACCGGCCCCACTGGTCAGGACCGCTGCGATGGCAAACACCGTTGCCGTATCCCCCGAAGGGAAAGACAGGTCTCCGGCCTTAAAACAAAAGCGGTTGATATTCATCGATGAGTAACGAATTGAGGTTTCTGGCCGATAACGCTGGGTGGCAATTTTAATCGGAAGGATGCTGGGCGAGATGACAGCCAATACGATCAAACCCATGAGAAATGAGCGCGAACGGCGAGTCAGCCATCCCCAAAGCGTTAACAACCAGATGATAACCCAAGCCTTACCTAGTTGACGGAAAGAATTTATGCAGGATATCTCTTTATGCCATTTTATTTTGTGATCTGAAATCCATTTGGATAATGGAATATCAATAAATAGCTGACACCAGGCGGCCACCGCTACAATGAATAAACCGATCAACAGATAACGCCGCACCCAGGCGCGAGTGCGTACCACAGAAATGATTTCAAATAATAATGTATTTTTTTTTGTCTCGATAAAAAATCACCCCTCCGATTGATGCCGCTGGAGAATGAGTATCTCCTGCTCTTTCCCGTTAGAATAGTTAATCCCGGCGATATGCCGGAATTCCTTTAGATGAATGGGATTGGGCAATTTATCATTCAATTTTTGCAGAATATCAGCTGGAATAATCAAATACCCCGGTTCCGGTTGTGAACACCAGTCTTGCAGTTCATCACGATCCGGATAATCGATATGACGATTAAGATAAAAATTCAAGGTTGGTTCTTTATAACTATAACAAGCCACCGGCGCATCAGGAGATGAGCTATCGAGAATAGCATCAACAATCTTTGGAGAGATTTTCACGGTCTCGATCGCCGGTATCAGCAGGGTCGCAACCACCGTCATAAACAGAATCATACCAGCCGTACAAATTTGGGCAGAAAGCAGATATCGTTCTTTGAGATGGTTCCTGATCACTAAGATTCCAAAACTCATCATAATTAATCCAGCCAACAGGCCCGGGAACTTAAGCGCCGGAATTGGCGTGAACCACGGGCCAATCATCAGAACTAACCCAGCCGGAAAAATCAGTGGGACCAGAAACCAGATTCCCCCTCGCAGCCACTTTCGGGTTTTTTCTTCGACTTTTTTCATATTGGCCGCATTTAACGTTGCAGCAGTAGCCAGCGACAAAGCCGGCCACATAAAAATTACATAATGCGGCAATTTAGTCATAACCAGAGTCATCAAAACCAATACTGACAACGCCCAGCCGATTAAAGTCCGGCGACCAGTTGCCACGCCAATTTCTTTTCGTAAAACGGCGCAAATTGCTCCGGGCAGGAATACTGTCCATGGGAAAAACCCAATCAAAATTACCGGTAAATAATAGGGCAGATATAAAAGTAAATCTCCACCATGGTTTTCAAGGGGATTAACCGAACGTTTGATCACATGATGCCCAATCCCAAGCTGAAAAAACTCTCCGTTAGTAGCATTATTGGCAGGAATTCCCCAGGCGACAAAAAAACCGATACCAATCAGCAAAGCGAAGAGTACAGACAACGGGCCTGCTCTGGTCACTGCAACCTCACGCCGGTTAATGAAACCGGTAACCGCAATGACTAAAACCGGTAACAGGCCAACCGGCCCTTTGGTAAGCAATGCACCGCCTAATAACAGGCCCAGTAACAGTATACGAATCATTGATATCTGGCCCTCCCGGTCATACCAGACAAGCATTGCCAGCATCATAAACGCAAGCAACAGGGCATCCGCAGTGGCAAAAGTACCCATGAACAATGGCATTGCACTGGTACTCAAAATGATCATCGCCCAGACACCGGTATCGGGATTAAAGAAACGACATCCAAGTCGCCAGATGACCAGACAGGAAAGCGCCATCGCCAGGCAGGAGCAGAACCGGCAAGCCAGTTCGGTCTGCCCCAGTAAACGCATAGGAATTGACATGGCCCAATAGATCATAATCGGCTTATCGGGGCGAAGCTGACCGTTAAAAGTGGGATATAAAAAATTGCCGGTTTGAATCATTTCAGCCGTTGCCCGGCAAAATCGCGGTTCATCCCGGTCCCACAAGGTCGAACTGCAACTGATTACCAGATAAGAGCCGGCAATAATAAAAGCTATTATGCCTGCATGGGACCACGAAGCTATATGTTTATATTTATCGGATTCTGTCATAAAATTATTCATCTATACCCAATGGGTATGAAAATTCCCGATCGCTCGCAAGATAAGTTTTTACTCGCGTAGAACTTATATCACGGCCCAGCGGGTATTTTCAATTGTAAGCAGTATATAACAAGTGAATAAAATAGTTTACGTCTTTTTATCTATCCGTCAAGAACAGAACTTTTACAAAGACTTCAAACGGGTTGAACCTTTAAAAGTATTTCAGGTCATCCAAGCTGAATATTGTGCGTAAATGGAACTGTGTAGCCGCAGCCATGTGAATATTCTGATGATGTAAGCAAAATTTCTTATTTTGTTTATCTGATTCTGGTATAATAGGAACATCAGAGAGGAAGAGAAAATGTTATAAGGCGCTGTTGATTAAGGAATTAAACAGTGAAACGTCCAATATTTTATTTACTGGTTATGAATTTCTGCCTGATTGGTCTTGGGGCAGGATTTTTTACAGGTTATTTTCTATCGCAAAAATCAAATCAGTCTTATATCGATACCCGCCAATGGAACCAGTCAGGCTTACATCATGCGATGCAATGTACCGTGGCTATTTCGGCCAGTAATATCACAACAAGGGGAGAACCTATTGATTCGGCCGGCAGCGGCGTGATCATTGACACGGAAGGCTATATTCTGACCAATGAACACATTATTCATGATGCCAGCGATATTTGTGTCACTTTGTACAACAAAAAAACATATTCGGCCCATCTGGTTGGAGCGTCTATCAGAGACGATCTGGCGATATTAAAGATTGAGACTTCAGACGATTTGCCCGCCATCGAGTTTGGCAATATAGAGGGACTGGGGGCCGGAATCCCCATCGCGGCCCTGGGAAATCCGCTGGATACGGCATCAGATGGTCAAACAGTAGTCACCTTTGGGATGATCAACCGGTTGGGACAGCGATTATCTTCATCAATAGATCCCCGCAATAACCGGTTTTATGACAATATGATCCAGACCGACGCCAAAACTTTGCCAGGAAACAGCGGCGGTCCGCTCATCGATAGTAACGGGCGAATGATCGGGTTAAACACCGCCCTCGGGATTGGATCTGAAACAGGCAAACAATTCGGGTTTGCGATAATAATGGATTCAGATACCTGTAATCGTATCAACCAGCTAAAAGTGGGCACTCCAATTGAACATGCGTTTCTCGGTATTCAACCGATTTCAATTTCTCAGGGCATTGGGCACACCATGGGGATGAATGATTTATCCGGTGTGCTCGTCGCTTCGGTATTACCAAATACTCCGGCCTGGGAATCGGGAATTCAAAATGGAGATATTATTACCCAAATCGATGGAACAGAGATTCACACCCCTGATGATCTGTTAAGTCATCTGCATCGTTGTCAGCCAGAACAATCCATAAATGTAGAATTATTGCGAAAAATTCACACAAAACCGCAAAAAATCACCCTTACTGTTAAACTCATGTGCCGACAAGTGTTACTGACCTCTGAACAGAAAACTAACAAAATTTCAATCCCCTGACATCATGGATTCCATGATTTTTTTCAATAATTTTCTTGCTTTGACTTCACTTTGTTCGTATATATGTATTATAATTATAATGTTATTGCACAACTAAATATTAATTAGCCCAATACTTTGGCATACTGCTCGTTTATTTTTCACCTCTAAAAACCCGACCGACCAGCGAGCGGTGTGCCAATTTTTTTGTATAAATCAATTCATTAAAGCCCATAGACACACAGCCTGTCTATGGGCTTTTTAACTTAATGGTCCATCCATATTAACGGTGAACAGATAAAACGAAGCCTGATGATTTCATTGGGTTTGTTTAGCGAGGCAATTCACAAAGCAGTAATTCCCGCATTCATAAGATGTTAAATCGGATAAAATCCTGGTTGGGTTCGTTTTGTACCGAGATTGTCACCCATCGTCCAGGCCCCTTCTGGGCCGCCCATTGCAACTGCCGTGGAATCATGAACCGGTCAATTTTTTAGTAAATGGTACTCATTAGCAGGTCGATAGTAGTTTTAACGAATAAAACGATTATTCATCCTGAAAGAGTAGTACCAATGTCATTCGCGTCAGTTGATTTCATCATATTTCTTGGGGCCTTTTTTATCGGCTGGCCCTGGCTGAAACAGCATAATCTGACGCGATGGACATACCTGACTGCGGCATCATTGGTATTTTACGGCTGGTGGGACTGGCGGTTTTTAATCCTGATTCTCATCAGCGGTTTGATCGACTTTTATGCCGCCCTGGCGATTAACCATCTGCCGCGCTGGCGCAAGGGCTGGCTGGTCTTATCCATATCCGGGAATCTGGGGATTCTCATCGCGTTCAAATATCTGGATTTCATAATTGCGAGTATCAGCCAGATATCCGCGTTATCAGGATTGAACCTGTCCATTAAGCCACTGGGCTGGATCCTGCCGGTAGGTATCAGTTTTTATACTTTTCAATCGATGAGTTATACGATCGATGTTTACCGCGGGCGGTTAAAGCCCACTCACAACATATTGCACTTCTTTGCCTTTTTATCGATGTTCCCCCAACTTGTGGCCGGCCCGATCATCCGGGCCAGCGATATGCTGGATCAACTGCGGTTCATCCCTCATACGAATGAGCCGATGCGATTTGCCGGTTTTCAGCTGATTGTTTTGGGCTATTTCAAAAAAATGGCCATAGCCAACTCGATTGCCCCGATTGTGAACAATGCTTTTGAGCATCCTTACTACAGCAATGGCTGGTACTGGTGGGCAATGGCTTTGTTATTCGCGGTACAGATTTACTGTGACTTCAGTGGGTATAGCGACATTGCCCGAGGTCTGGCGAAATGGATGGGTTATGAGTACAAGCTTAATTTCGATCATCCTTATCTTTCCAGCAGTTTTCAGGAGTTCTGGACAAGGTGGCATATTTCACTTTCCAACTGGTTTCGCGATTATGTCTATATTCCGATGGGTGGAAACCGGGGAAGCGCCCAGAGAACCTTTCGCAATTTATGGATTACTATGATACTCTCAGGTTTATGGCATGGCGCAGCCTGGACATTTCTGGCGTGGGGAGCGGCTCATGCCCTGTTACTCAGCGTAGAAAAGTTAACCGAATGGCCTGACCGGATCAAGCAATGGCCGGGCGGATCGTTGCTGGCGACAATGATTGTATTTCTGCTAACACTGGTTACCTGGATCCTTTTCAGGGCAGAAAATCTGGCTCAAGCCGCTCAAATTATTTCTACCATGTTCCACCTGAATCCCTTTGCCAGTTCTCCCACTCTCATAACGATTCCAGGCCAGGTGTGGTTTGTGGCGCTCCTGGCGGGAGCAGGCCACCTGAGATCCCGCTATCAGCCATTACTTAACCACCTGGCCAGTCAACGGATACCGACAGCCACAAGGCAAAATAACCTGATTACATGGGGACGAGTTGTGATGACGGGCGTACTGATTTTTGCCTGCATACTCTTACGCGGACCCGGCAGTTCATTTATTTACTTTCAGTTTTAGTTTTAGCTATCAGCAAAGCATCCTATGCCTGAAACGATTATCAATAACGAGCCAGCGAATTTGACTTATCCAGAGGATCGTTCCCTTCTGAAAGATCAAATGGTTTATCCGGGCGGCATTCGCCACTCCCTTCAATTACCGGCTGCAAGTGAAGCACAGCAACCCCACTGGCGGCAGGAACGAACCCTGGGCGCCTTTCTAGTCGCATTGATTTTATTAACCGGACACCATTTCCTCACCCAGCACGGATTAACTGCCAGCCAGTATTCCCTGATGCGCGAGCACTGGCAAAACAACGCGGACATCTTGATAGCAGGCGATTCACGCGCACATGGCGCCCTGTGCCCAACCGTTATGCAACAATTTCTGCCTGGGCGGATTTTGAATTACGCCTTTGACGGTTTGCGATTCAACGAAGATTATTTCAACGCGCTACAACGGGTATTGGATGAAAACTCGGCCCGGCCGGTTCTTTTGTTTGGCGTTACGACACAGAATTTTCTGGCTGATGACGCCCCGGTTGTTACCAGCCGGTTCAGCCGGTCGATAAAAAGCAACCTGGGCTTTCTGGTCGATTTAACACTGCCGCTGACCGCACGGTCCATGATATGGCACCGCGACGGCTGGGTCTATGAAATGGACGAATCCTTGACTCATTGCAATAAATTCCCTGTGGAGGAGCCAGTGGATTTGAGGCAAGCTGATAATCCCTTATTCTGCCCGGAAAAACTGGCCTTGTTTCTTAGCGAGACAAGACGCTTTACCCAGGCGGGGATTCGAGTCTATGGATTCCGGCCGCCTTCTTCTAGCTGGCGATTGGAAATAGACCATAAATTCGCAGGTTTTCAGTACGACGATTTTATTCCGCAATTTCAGGCGGCCGGAGGCGTCTGGCTAAATGTGCCTCAAGAGCAATGGGATACCTATGACGGCGTTCATCTGACCCAAGCGGCGGCGCTGGATTTTTCTGAATATCTTGCCCAGGAACTGAAGGCCCGGTTATAGGTCATCTTGTCCATCGAGCAGGGATTGTTATCTGTTCCGGGAAATACTCAGGGCGGTCAAGCCGCAACCCAAAATAAACATGTCATGTTATGATGAATCACGAATCGCACGAATTCAGCCCAAATTACGCACTGAGTCGCCTAAAAGCAGGAAAATGAAATTAATGTAAAAAAATTGGATTTGTCGGTTCTAAAACACATAAATTAAATAGCACTAACGAAATCTTAATGAAGATTAAATTTTCGGTAAATAATTTCTGCGCATACTCTTATAAGAGGTGATGGCTCATTTGTTATATGGACGATTTTCTTGTAATACGTTGTCCGTTATGCGTCTAAGAATACAGCATAGTTAATATGTAAACAAAGTAATTGGCACAAAAGTGAAAATTTCTCAGTCTGAATCAGGTTTACTGGTTCAACAGGAAAGAGTCACCAGCAGGTGGATTTTGAAAAAAGGAAATAATATCAGTGGAAAACTTACCAGGATGCTTTTTCAGGGCGGGCGCTCGCCGGGCCAATTAATTATTCAATATTCTGACGCCTGCAATGCAACCTGTCCTCAATGCGAATTAAGGGTTACTTCGTCATTTGTGCGATCGAAGATCGGTATGGAAGATACCAAACGTATGATTGACAGCGCCGTGCGGAACGGAGTTCAGTCACTATCATTTACCGGCGGTGAACCCTTATTGTATCGTAAAGAAATTATCGAATTAATCCGTTATGCCAGCCAGGCCGGTATTGACTACATCCGGACTGGAACGAATGGGTATCTCTTTATTGAAAAACAGCCGCATCTCTGGGAGAAACGGATCCGGGTTCTGGCAGAAGAACTGGCAAAAACGGATCTTTATACCTTCTGGATCAGTATTGATTCGTGTGTACCGGAAGTTCATGAACAAATGCGTGGCTTACCGGGAGTGATCAAAGGGATTGAACGGGCTTTGCCCATCTTTCATGAATATGGCATTTATCCAGCCGCCAATCTGGGTATCAATCGGAATATTATCGGCGATTGTCAGGAGTATGAAGAGCTGAACCGGCCGGAGCTGGATCTGGATTTATTTTACGATCTGTATCGTCAGGGATTCGGGCGCTTTTATGAGTTTGTCACGAATCTGGGATTTACCATTACCAATGCCTGCTATCCCATGAGTATCCAGAGTGAGGACAAGGAGGATTTAAGCAATGTCTATGGCGCCTCCAGCGCCGATCGTATTGTGTCGTTTTCCGCCGCCGAAAAAGTCCGGTTATTCGAGGCGTTATTGGATACCATACCGCAATACCGTTCGCGACTTCGGATTTTTACCCCGCAAACCAGTCTGTATACGCTAAGCAAATTTTATGGCGGCAATGTGAGTGCGGGCTATCCCTGTCGCGGCGGGATTGATTATTTTTTTGTGGATGCCAGATCGGGCGATACCTATCCCTGCGGATTTCGCGGCGGCGATAATCTGGGCAAATTCTGGGACCTGAATGTGTCGGCGATCAAAGAAAAACCGTTCTGCCGGCAGTGTGACTGGGAATGTTTTCGAGATCCGGGGGAATTGATGGGACCTTTACTGGAAGGATTGCGTCATCCCATCCAAACATGGAAGAAATTCAAGAGTGATCCGGAGGCCTACCGTTACTGGCGAACCGATCTGGCCTACTACCGGGCTTGTGATTATTTCTGTGGCCGGAAACCCGCAGATTCTCAGCGGCTGGCCGCTTTCAGAAATGAGCCAATATCTGACAAAAAAACACATGACGCTCAGGATGTTATGAAGCAGGCGTCAGTGATATTGCCATCGGAAACCCGGCCCGCCGATCGAAAGGCCGCATACGACCGACAGGTGATATAAGAGGAGCCGTAAGTAATGGGAAAAGAGAAAATGTAAACAGGAAAATTTGAACTGGAGATTGTTATGAAAATTGATATGCATGTCCATTCGAAATATTCCACCAGATCATCAATCTGGCTGTTGAATAAAATTGGGTGCGCGGAGAGTTTCACTGAACCACTCGATCTGTATAACCTGGCAAAAGAGCGGGGTATGGATGCCGTGACCATTACCGATCATAATTCGATTGAAGGATGCCTGGAAATCGCTAATCTACCCGATACCTTCATCAGTTGTGAAGTGACGGCTTATTTCCCGGAAGACCAATGTAAGTTGCATGTACTGGTTTATGCTATCAGCGAAGCCCAGTATCGTGAAATTGATCGTTTGCGGGAAAATGTGTATGATCTGGTGGCGTTCTGTCGCCGGGAGAATATTTGTCATGTGCTGGCGCATCCGTTTTACGCGGTGAATGACTGCCTGACTACGGACCATTTCGAGCGATGCCTGCTTTTGTTCAAGCATCTGGAACTCAATGGTGATGAAGACCCCAACACGTCTCAGATGTTACGGGCGATCGTCCAGAACCTGACCGCCAAGGATATCCGCAATCTGGCGGAAAAACACGATCTGTTTCCTGATCATGACGACCGGCCCTGGGTCAAGTATCTGACTTGTGGTTCGGATGACCATAGCTCGTTGAATGTCGCGCGTCATTATACCGAGGTAAAAGACGCCGCGACTCTGGCCGGCTTCTGGCAGGGATTCCGGGAGGGACGGACGATTCCCTGTACTGTGGCGGAATCCTCTCCAGAGACCATGGCGCATGCCATATATGGAGTAGCTTATCAATTTTATGACAAACAATTTAATCTGTCCCGGGCCAAGGATTATCATGATATTGTCAGGTTTCTGGATCGTATGCTGCAACGGTCGCGACCGAAAAACTCCACGTTACTGCATCGCCTCTTTTATAAATGGAAGCATGGCAATGGTCCACAACCCTCAGAAAAAGATACCGGCGTCATCGATATGCTGCATCAGGAAGCCTATCGGATTGTTACCCAGGACAAGGGGTTGTCTGATGTTATGATGCGAGAGCCGCTGTCCTTTCACGAAAAAGAACGTTACTGGTTTCGTTTCGTCAATAAGATCAGTAATAATCTGCTGAAACAATTGGGAGCCAGCGCCCTGGATCGTTTACAGCACTATCGTCTGTTTGAACTCTTCGAGACCGCCAGTTCGGCGCTGTCGCTTTACGCGTTGATGGCTCCCTGTTTTATTTCCCATGCCGTTTACAGTAAAACCCGACGCTTCAGCGAGAAGGTTGCCGAAGAGTTTTCCATACCGGAAGCGCTCTTCCAGCAACCCCGTGTCGGGCTGTTTACTGATACTTTGAATGATATTAACGGGGTTGCCCTGACCTTAAGGAATCAGGCCGTTATGGCGTATGAAACCGGAAAAGACTTTACCGTGATCTCCTGTGCCGAAAGTATGACTGATGTTCATCGTAAAGGCAATGTCAAATATTTCCAGCCGATCAGTTCCATGGAGATGCCTGAATATCCCGGTCAGAAAAATTACATTCCGCCGCTGTTGGAAATGCTGCAATATTGCTATCAGAAAAATCTGACTCATATCCATGGCGCGACCCCCGGTCTGATCGGATTAAGTGCTTTACTGATCGCCCGGATTATGAAATTGCCGTTCTATAGCACGTATCATACCGCCTTCCCGCAATACGTTGGGTGCCTGACCGGCGATAAGATGATCGAAGACCTGGCCTGGAAGTATATGATCTGGTTTTATAATCAGTGTGATACTATTTTCGCCTCATCCTGTGCGACCTTCAGTGAGTTAGTGGAAAGGGGAATCAAACCGGAGAAAATCCGCATGATGCCGCGTGGCGTCGATACCGATAAATTCAACCCGGATAACCAGTACCGTGGGTCGGAACTGCCCGGGCAGATCCGCTTGTTATATACCGGCCGAATTTCAAAAGAAAAGAATCTGCCTGTTCTGGAGGCGGCGTTTAAACGGATCCACAAGGAGATGCCGCATGTCGGACTGGTCATTGCCGGCGATGGCCCCTATTTTAAGGAGATGAAGCGGCATCTGGCCGATACCCCCACTCACTTCACCGGTTATTTACAGGGCCGGGAAATAGCTGAAATCTATCCGGCTTGTGATTTGTTTGTCTTTCCCAGTACCACAGATACTTTTGGCAATGTGGTCCTGGAAGCTCAGGCCAGCGGTCTGCCTGTGGTAGTAACCGATGTGGGCGGGCCTCAGGAAAATCTGATCCCCAATGAGACGGGCATTATTGTTAAAGGAGATGATGTTGAAGCGCTCTACCTGGGAATTAAACGGATGATAAGCCGGCCGGTCATGATGCGCCAGATGGGGCGGGCCGCCCGTCAATATGCGGAATCACGTTCGTTAAAGAAGAGTTTTGATCAGTACTGGACCTGCTATTATCGCACGGACGTTCCTGTCGCTGATAACGATTTTTTCGATTCGATCCCTTTTTCGATTACACCCCGGCGTACGACCAGTAAATCCGTTTAGTGTGTGCTCGATGAGATCACAATGGAAAACCGTTTGATTTCAGTTGGAGAGACCGTTATAGTGTCTTTTTCATAGCGAGGCAATATCGGCTCATAGAGGCACATGATGCGATACGAAAAAGTCATGATCTTATCGGCTTCGGCCGGAGTGGGACATATTCGCGCCGGCCAGGCGATCGAAAAGGCCCTGCTGGCCAGCGGCCAGGCCGGTCAGGTTGAGCATATTGATGCCTTGCGTTTTGCCAATCCGGTATTTCGGACCGTGTATTCCAAGGGCTATCTGCTGGCGGCACATCGATATCCCAATTTTTTTGGCAGTTTATACAACCGGTCCGATAAACCCTGGCGAAGGGAAAAACAGCGCCTGATCATGACCTGGCTCAATACCCGCCGCTTCTTTCGCATGCTGAAACGCAGTCAGCCCGACCTGATTATCTGTACCCATTTTTTGCCGGTTGAGGTGGTTTCATGGTTGAAAGGACGCGGCCGGTTACACGCAAAACATGCGGTGGTCATTACCGATATCGATCCGCATGCCTGGTGGTTGTGTCATCATTATGATCGCTATTTTGTCGCGATGGAAGAAAGCCGCATCTATCTGGAGGCCCAGGGAATCGATCCGGAACGAATCGTGGTTTCAGGAATTCCGATCGATCCGGTGTTTGCTGAAACAAAGCACAAAATGGAGATGCGGGAGAAACTGGAACTGGTCCCTGACAAGACCATTATCCTGTTCAGTACCGGTGGCCATGGAAGGGGGCCGGTGGCTCTTTGGCTGAATGATCTGAAAAATCTCAGCCAACCTTGTCAGGTAGTCGTGATTTGCGGCCATAATCACAAACTGGCCCGTCAGATCAATGACCCGGATCATCCACTGCAAAAACTCCCTCATGTGTCAGTAAAGGCGATTGGCTTTACCAATCAGATGGATGAATATATGGCAGCGGCGGATATCCTGATCGGCAAAAGCGGCGGGTTAACTCTTTCAGAAGCGCTGGCACGCGAACTGGCCATGGTCATCGTCAACCCGATTCCGGGGCAGGAGCAGCGTAACAGCAATCATCTGCTGGAAGAAGGGGCGGCGATCTGCTGCAATAGCGCCGAGACCCTGGCCTACAAAATCAACCGGTTACTGGATGAATCCGACCGTCTGACTACTATGCAGGCCAACGCACGTCGCCTGGCGCATCCCAGGGCAAGTATTGAGGTGGTAGAACATCTGATGGAATTGCCTTAACATGGCCTGATTGTCACTGGGCCATGTTGACAAAAGGACAGGTACTGTTTTGTAACTGACGGCTTATGAAGGTGTTATAAAAAATTATTGATTTATGGGCTTTTGAGTTGCAAATAAATCATGTTTTGAGTTATTATGATATTTAGTGGCCATTGTCATAGGATGAACAAATTGGCGCTCGTTTGGTCTTTGAAATCGGCTGATAGTTTAATTTGGTTTGAAATAAAATTGGTTGATTTTTGTTGCGGATGCGTTGAAGCGGTCATTTTGTGTTTTTTATTTTGGTGTGGAAATGAGAGCGTGTCGGAGAACGCAATGGAATAAATTAGTTTATCAAATTGGATAAGGTATCCAATTGATTTTAATATTCTTAATGGTGTTCCATTTATGTGGAGGATGTTGTAATGAAGAATTTGTTTTTTGGATTGGTGTGTCTGGTGGCGTTATTCAGTTGCGATGTATCAGCTTCGATCTCCTGGACGGGTGAATCCGGTTCCTGGTCAGATCCGACGCTCTGGAACGCGGGTATCGTGCCCGATGATACCACGGAAATTAAAATTACCAAAGAAGGCGGCGTGTGTACTGTCGATACCGATCTGGCAACGGTGCATACTCAGAAAATCAGTATTGCCAGCGGGCCGGATTCAGGTGCGACTCTCGAAATCGTTAGTGGGGGTGTTTTACGTTCACAGAAAGAAATTCGAGTTGGCGCGTTGGGTACTACCGGGGCCGGTGATCTGGGATATTTAAATATGACTGGTGGCGAGCTGGCGCTTGTCAATAGTGGCGACCTGATACTGGGCTATAAAGCAGGAACGGGCGCGATGACAATAAGTGGCGGTATGGTTTCTGGTGATGGCGACTTATATATCGGTGGCAACGGCGCGGATGGCTCCGTCGGTACTTTGACCATTTCAGGCGCAGATGCCGCATTAAATTTCAGCCGGATGTACGTTGGCGCCAAAGATTCCAGTGGGGGTAATCCTGGTACTGGCACCATTGCTTATGAGGTTGGCGCGGCCGGCGTCAGTCCCATTAGAATCTCCGGAACGATTAGTATTGATTCCGGTGGCGATGCTTCAACAAGCGCATTGCTGGTTACTCTGACGGCTATGCCGACTGCTTCCGATATCCTCCTGATCGATGGCGACGTAGATGGCATGTTTGATACGATCAATGGAATCGCGGCGCTGGAAGGAGCGATAGTCTCACTGGATTATGATGGCGCCGGCTATGATTATTCATTAAGTTATCAGAATGGTGTGGCGCTGAATTACATTCCGGAGCCCATCAGTTTATTATTACTGGGATTGGGAGGAGCGTTAACGGTAAGGCGTCGCAATTAGACTGCTGACGAGGGTAAATGTCCGTTTGCAGCCCTGAATGTACCCTTAAGTCTTTTATGAGTGACACTCAGCTCGTGAGCAATCCGCTATTTCTATACCCGATGGGTATAAATTTAAAAAGAAGGAGGAATGGTTGATATCTGGCGATAGCGTGTTTACGGTATCGCCGTTTTTTTGATATCCCGATCGCATTGCCGGAATAAGGGGGTATGTGGAACGGAGTCGTTACGCTTCAATCGGTTCGTGCTGTTCGCGATGATGACGCAGCATCAGGCGGATCGGAACTTCGGCAAATGGCAACTCATCGCGGAAACGGTTAAGCAGGAAGCGGCGGTAGTTTTCATCCAGGGCCTGAGGTTTATTGACAAACAGTAAAATGGTGGGTGGGGCGACTGCGATCTGGGTTGCGTAATAAATCCGGGGGAATCCCACTTTTTTGCGGATCGAGGGAGCGCGTTCGTCCGTAATGGCCTTGATGACTTTATTCAGTTTTCCGGTGGCAACCTTGGTGCGCGACTGTTTGAAAAGATTGGTTGCCAGATCGACCAGCGATTGCAGGTTTTTGCCTTCAGAGGCTGTGACAAAACAGATCGGGGCATAACTCATACCGGTCATGACCTTGTTCATATACTCGACATAGTCATCCGTGTCGGCGTGGTCTTTGGCCAGATCCCATTTGTTAAAAACAACAATGCAGGGTTTGTATTCGTCCGAGACAATGCGGGCGAGCTTTTTGTCAACCTGTGACAGCGGCAGTGTGGCGTCAATGAAAAATAAAACGACATCGGCGCGCCGGATTGATTCCAGCGCGCGGGTATAACTGTAAAATTCAATACCATTCTGGTCGTTCATTTTGTTTTTTTTGCGGACACCGGCCGTATCGATTGCGACGAATTTACGCCCCCCCATTTCGAATGCGACATCGACCGAGTCGCGTGTCGTACCGGGCACCTCGCTGACAATGACGCGTTGTTCGCCGGCCAGTGAATTGATGAAGGTGCTCTTGCCGGCATTACGCTTGCCGACCACCGCCAGCTTCATGACTTCATCTTCCGGCCGGGTGGTATCCAGTCCTTCCAGTCGTTTCAGGATATATTCCACCAGCAACTGGCGGTTGCGGCCATGCTGGGCCGAAACGCACAACGGTTTATCGAAGCCCAGTTTAAAAAACTCGCCTGCCTGGCCATCCAGGGTGTGTGAATCGGCCTTGTTCGCCACCAGCAGCACGTTCAGGTTTTGCTTACGCAGGAGTTGGGCGACCTTTTGGTCAAGTGCAACGATGCCATCCCGGATATCGACGACAAACAAGACCAGGTCGGCGCGGTTCAGCGCCATCTGGATCTGGTTTTCGACATGTTCAGTCAGGTTGTCATGGTCTTCGATACCATAACCGCCGGTATCGACCAGTTCAAAATACTGGCCGTTTAATTCGATCAGGGCACTGATCCGGTCGCGGGTGACACCGGGGGTATCTTCGACAATACTGATCCGGCGTCCGGCCAGGACATTGAGCAGGCTGCTTTTGCCGACATTGGGTCGGCCAACAATGGCTACGGTGGGTATGGGCATATAATTTTCTTATTGAAAGGGTGTGGCGTCCCAGGTAATCGATATAGGAATTAATTTTTGGGACGTAATTTAAGCCAGCGTCGGCGCCAGGCGGATCGTATCCCTTCGGTCATACGTAATCCAATTTGGCGGGTATTGGCGCTGTAATCGAGTTTTCGCAACCGGTCTGGCCCGGGGCGGCGTGATATTGGCGTGAACCGCATGATGGCCCCCGCGATCCAGCCACGCCATTTTTTCCTCGGTGGATACATAGTAATTGTTATCGTCTGTTGAAATTGAAATCCGGTGTTAAGCTGTTTTGAACAGGGTCTGCAAGATATCCAGTTTGCGCCCGGACTGGGACGCCGGCCAGAATTGCTGTTGACGAATAATGGGCAACTGGTCGCGGTAATATTGTTCCGCGGCGCTGGCGCCGGCATCCACCGGTCCGTCGAATTTAAATTTCATGTCCGCGAGCCATTGGCCCAGTTCCTGCTCGTATTCGGCCGGATAAATCAGGGCTATGGATAAGCGTTGTTCGTCTTGACGCGCCAGGTGACATTTCAGGCGACAGGGAAATGGGTGGCCGGCGGCATTGTCAATCAGGGTATCGTATGCGTTCTCTACACTGGATTCATCACGACCGCGAAAGATCATGGCGCTTTCCAGTTGAAAGCGTTCCGGGGATACTCCGGACAGTTCCATGCTCCCGTCAGGTGTTACCCGGACGATCCGGTATATTTTCGCTTCCCGGTATTGTTCGGAATCGAGCAGCAACGCGACTTCATCCGCGGTCAGGCCGCTGGCGCTCTGGCCGTTCAGGTTGACGACATACAAGCCCGGGATTGGTTCGATCTGTTCGGTTATCAGTAAATTCAATGGCCGCTCCTTTTAGTGGAATTTAAGCAAACAGTAATTTTTCTTGCCGCTGCGTAAAACCAGGATGGTTTCAGAGGCCAGCGCGTCGGGTTTAAGAATTGTATCGATTACGTCAATACGCTTATTATTCACATAGACACCGCCGGATTTGATCAGTTTTTTGGCATCGCCTCGAGATTTGCACAGTTCCGATTCACACAAGGCGTCGAGTAATTCCAGGCCGGCTTCCAAACGATTTCGTTCGATGGATTTGCTGGGCACATCAGCAAAGATGCTGCTCAGGTCGGCATCGTTCAGTCCGGAGATCTCCTTGCCAAATAATACCTGGGAGGCGTTAAGCGCCAGTTGGAGTTTCTGCTCGCCGTGTACGAGCCGGGTGACCTCTTCCGCCAGCACTTTCTGAGCGGTCCGTTTTTCCGGAGCGTTGGTGACTTCGGCTTCCAGTTCTGCGATCTGCTCGATTGGCAGGAAGGTAAACCGTTTGAGCAGAGCGATCACATCGCGGTCATCGACCCGGACGAAGTATTGATAGAATTCGTAGGGGCTGGTGAGCTGATCGTCGAGCCAGATAGTGCCTTTTTCGGTTTTGCCGAATTTCTGGCCGTTGGCAGTGGTCAGCAGGGGTGAAGTCAGGCCGTAAACCGGTTGGCCGGCCAGTTTGCGTGTCAGTTCGATACCGGCGGTGATATTGCCCCATTGATCGTCGCCGCCACATTGGATCTGGCAGTTGTATTCGCGATAGAGGTGCAGAAAGTCATAGCCTTGCAGGAGTTGATAACTGAATTCCGTGAAACTCATGCCGGCGTCGCTGTTCAGACGCTTGCGTACTGACTCTTTGCCCATCATCTCGCCCACGCGGAAATATTTGCCCACATCTCGCAGGAATTCGATAAAGCTGAAAGGGCCGATCCAGTCGTAATTGTTGACAAGTATGGCCTGGTTGGTCAGATCGTCGCTGAAGTCCAGATACTTCTGAAGTTGGGCCTTGATCCCCTGCAGATTGGTTTGGATGGTCGTTTCGTCCAACAGGTTTCGCTCTTCGCTTTTTCCGCTGGGATCACCGATCATGGCAGTTGCGCCACCGACCAGGGCAATTGGCTTGTGGCCGTGCCGTTGAAACTGGGCCAGCAGCATAATCTGCAACAGGTTGCCAATGTGCAGACTGACCGCTGTTGGATCAAAGCCGGCATAAATGATCATCGATTCGCTGGCCAGTTTCTTTTCCAATTCAGGATCAGAAAGCTGGCTTACAAACCCACGCTCACGCAATGTTTCTATAACATCAGTATTAACAGACACTTATCGTGCTCCATCTTAGGTGCGGTTTTAATTAATAAATTAGTATAGCAAATTCATTTAAAAATGCAATATCTTCTCTTTTTAATATACACAGTGTATATTAATTTGTTGACAACTCTTTCTTCACCCATTATCCTTCAACTATCCAAAGCCCTCATACCAATCATTAATTAGTATATCGTATTTATATAAAAGGAGTTACGTTATGTCCTGCCGCCTTCGCTTCAAGCAGACCCGGTTCGCCGCCTTCTACCACGTCTACAGCCGCATCGCCGGCTCACCCGCCGACCGCCCGCTCCAGCAGCCCCACTGCCGGCGCAAACTCCTCGCCCTCATCCAGCACTACACCCGCGCCTACTGCTGCGAAGTCGCCGCCTTCGCCCTCATGGGCAACCACTACCACCTCATTCTCCGCTTCGACCCCAAATCCCAGCTCCCGCCCGCCGAACTCGCCCGCCGCGCCCACCTCCTCTACCCCGGCCCCCACTCCCAGGAAATCATCGCCAACTGGTCCCCGGCCCAATGGCAGCGCTTCAACGACCGCCTCTTCGACCTCTCCGAGCTCCTCCGCAACCTCCAGGCCCGCTTCGCCAAATGGTACAACCAGACCTTCGAACGCCGCGGCCGCTTCTGGGCCACGCGCTTCAAGTCACTATTTCTCAAAGACTTACGCGCCGTCCGCGACTGCATGCTCTACGTCGATCTCAACCCCGTCCGCGCCGGCCAGGCCGCCCACCCCGCCGATTACGAGTTCTGCTCCTACCACCATCGCACCCAAAACCGCCACGCCGCCGCCTGGCTATTACCCCTCCACCAACTCTTCGACCAGCGCACCACCGAGCCCCAGGCCCTCAAAGATTACACCCACCGCCTCACCTACCGCGGCAACCTCGCACCCTCAGACGCCGACTCCCAGGCCAAGCACCCCCCAATCCCCGCCGCCATCCTCGAAAACGAACGCTCCCTGGGCTTCGCCCACCCCGGCCTCTTCCTGCAACAGTTCAAACACTTCATCGACGGCCTGGCCATCGGCTCCGAAACCTACATCCGCCAGCAACTCCAAACCTTCCGACAAACCGGCCAATACCACCGCCGCACCAACCCCATCCCCCTCCCCACCACCGGCCTCTTCGCCCTCAAAGCCGTCCACGCCAGTTGACAACCACCCAGCCAGCAAAATTGCGATCCGATCCCCCCGAATTGCATCAATCCCATCAATGCAACACACCCAGTGTCTATCAACCATAGCCCCAAAAACCAGCAGCCGGGCAACCGACCTTCTTACCAGAGCATGAACGGTCCATAACACAGCAAAGAATGGTTCAAATCCCAAGCATACCCACCGGGCAGGGTAATTCGATGACCCGATCATACCCTGCCCATATCAACCCCAGATCATACCACAGGACACTTCAATAAAGATATTGTCGAGCCGGATCAAATTGCCCACCCAATTCATACTCAGCGAAAGCCCTGTCAACCACATAATATACACTGTGTATTTAATGTGCACTGTGTTGTTAAAAGGTGCTTGAAGTGTCCAAGGTAAGCAGGGATTAATAGACTTGATTACGGCAACGCGGCGAGGAATTGCTTGTTGGTTTTATGCTGCCCCAGCGCTTTGAGCAGCATTTCCATGTCGTGACCGAAAGGCATGCCGTCGAGGTGGCGGCGCAGGCGATAGATCTTCTGGAGATCCTGGGGCGGTATAAGCAGTTCTTCTTTGCGGGTGCCTGATTCAGAAATATTCAAGGAGGGATAAATCCTGCGATTGGCCAGACGTCGATCCAGTACCAGTTCCATGTTTCCGGTTCCTTTAAATTCCTGGAAGATCACCTCGTCCATGCGGCTGCCGGTATCGACCAGCGCAGTGGCGATAATGGTCAGCGAACCGCCGCCTTCAATATTGCGCGCGCTGCCAAACAGTTGTTTGGGCAGTTGCAGCGCCTGGATATCCAATCCGCCGCTCATGGTCCGGCCGCTGGAACGGATCCAGCTGTTAAACGCGCGCCCCAACCGGGTGATGGAATCGAGAAAGATAATCACATCCTGTCCGAATTCCATTTTGCGTTTGCCCATTTCCATGGCGAGTTTGGCGGTACGGACATGGCTTTTGACGTTCTTGTCGTTGGAAGACGCAATCACATCCGCTTCGATCGAACGTTTTATATCGGTGACTTCCTCGGGGCGCTCATCCACCAGCAGCATCATCAAATAGTCGTCAGGATGGTTCTTGACGATTCCATTGGCCATATGCTGCATCAGGACGGTTTTCCCCGAGCGAGGAGGGGCTACAATCAACCCACGCTGGCCTTTGCCGATGGGAGTCAGCAGGTCGATCACCCGGGTGGTCATCGGGCCGCCATCAGTTTCCAGCTTTAGCCATTCATTGGGATCGATCACCGTCAGGGTTTCATAAGGCATCAAGTCCATATATTCGCCCGGTTGATGGCCATTGATCATCAGAATGTTCTCGACCTTCAGGCTGTTGCCCTGAATCCCATTGGTCGTTGCGGTAATCTCCAGTCCTTCGCGCAATTTGTTGGCGGTAATGATCTCACGGCTGATATAAGGGTCATCGCCATTGAATACAAATCCGAGCGCTTTCTGGCGTAGAAAGCCGTGTCCCTTGGGCATGATTTCCAGAATGCCTTTTACTTCAATTTCCTTTTTGCTCATAAAATTCTCTATGGTAAGGATGAAATCGCATGAAACCGTTTTTCGGTTCCCGGGAAAAACTTTTCGTTTGAGAAAAGTAAACAATCGTGAATATGATTCAAGGCAATCCGCAAGCCTTTATCATAAGCGGGATGTCGTGTTAATGAATAGAGGCAAACCAGGTCCAATCCTGGTTTATCGAATAAAACTGCGTGACATCATGCGCAACTCACTTGAATCCCTGCCTTATTTCCACTTAAAAAAGCCCGATAATCTGCAAGCATGATTGATAACACAGGAAAGCCATTTCCCTGGAAATTGCATGCCAGAGTTTCGCGGCAGTTTTTTGTTGTCATAACAAAATTCAATTTGTCATGCCCAGAGGGTCATGAATAAACCTTGGGATGTTTTCCACCAATACGCCGGCCTGATCGGTGATATTCGTCTAGTCTGGTTTTTCAATACTGAAAACAGGGTATTACCTTGCCCTCAATTTATATTGAATTCCAACTAAGCTCCTATTTTAACCGGAATCTCAGAAAATGAAACACTTTTTTTAAAAAATATCATCCGGTCAACATAAAAAGAGCAAAAATGGCATTGTATGGAATATTTTATGAAAGCGGCTTTTACGGTGGTAAATTATAAGAATAATATCATGATAGAATTAAAAAGGCATGAGAAAAGGTACGATGTCAATGACAGGAAATCATTATTTTTGTCCTTTAAAAGGGTCATAAAAATAAAGTTCAATACAAGGATAATATTATGCAACAATCCCATGGTATGGCTTGGTATCAGACCGCATTATGGATCCATCTCATATTGGCAGGCTGGCTTTCGGGCGCTGTACAGGATGACACTCCGACAGAGCCAGATGATCCGATAGAGAGGGTTGAGTCTCAGGCAACTCTGGATATTCCGGATTCGGATCAGGATTTAACGGATCTTTCGCTGGAAGACTTGATGAATATTGAAGTCATCTCCGTAACGCGTGGTGAAAACGATACCCTGTTCCGTGCGCCGGCGGCCTTGTATGTTATTCGCGATGAAGATATCCGCCGCAACGGATTTCTGACAATCCCTGAACAACTTCGAACGGTGCCCGGTTTGTTTGTTGGCCGGATCGATGGGAATAAATGGGCGATCAGTGCACGCGAACAGGCCAGCCGCTTCAGTCAGCACATGCTGGTGCAGATGGATGGGCGCACGTTATTTACCCCTCTGTTTTCCGGGGTCTATTGGGAAGAGAAAGATTATGTTCTGGAGGATATTGATCGAATTGAAGTCGTGCGGGGGCCGGGCGCCACCCTGTGGGGCTCTAACGCGATTAATGGGATTATCAATATAGTCTCCAAACCGGCACGCGAAACTCAGGGCCTGCTATTCAAAATAGGAGGGGGGACTGAATATTCCGGTTTCAGTACCTTGCGTTATGGCGGCCAGTGGGATGAAGGTGCGTTTCGGCTATATGGTAAATATATGGAGACGGACCAAACCGCCAATATGAATTCGCGATATAGTGATGATTCAGGTTTGGGCCAGGGAGGATTCCGTATTGACTGGGATGGCCAGGAAAATATGCGGTTCACTTTGCAAGGCGATGCGTTCAGGGGCCGGTTCAGCGAAAACTGGAGTGTGCCTGATGTGCTTGCGGGAACCAACGTGATTTATCCGATCGATGCGACCAATGAAGGCTGGAATCTTCTGGGACGATTGAATCAGACCTATTCCGATGTCGCTCAAGGCACCTTGCAGATGTACTACGATTATACCGGCACCCATACCCCTTTACCGGGAGATGATCTCGAAACACAGGTCCATATCGTAGACTTTGATTATCAGTTTAACTATATGTTTACTGAGGAGCATAAACTGGTTGCCGGCCTGGGTTATCGACATGAATGGGACCAGTTTCAACGTTCCAGCAAGATCTATTTTATAGACGATGAAATGGCGTTTGATATCTATACGGGTTTTGTTCAGGATACGATCCCATTAATTGATAAACAGCTTTATCTGACATTGGGTACAAAATTAGAATATAATGAATATACCGATTTGGAATACCAACCCAGCGCCCGTCTGGCCTGGATGCCTGATGATAAACAGACGGTTTGGGCCTCGGTCTCCCGCGCGGTAGGATTACCCGGATCAATCCAGAAATATGGCCGGGTCGCTGTTCAGGCGATCATGCCTGGCGTGGTCATGAGGTTTCGCGGTTCGGACGATATCCAATACGAAGAAGTGCTGGCCTGGGAACTGGGGTACCGGATTATGCCCAGACAGAATCTGACATTCGATTTTGCGGCATTTTACAATCAGTATGATCGTTTGATTGCCTTTAAAGAGGTGGGATTTCTCTATTATGAGGTGACGAATACCAAATCAGGCGATATCTACGGCTTTGAAGCGTCTACTCAATGGCAACCGACCGATTACTGGCGGTTGGCGTCGAGTTATTCCATTCAGGATATCCAATACGATGATCCTGACACGGGCTTTGAAGATGATGTCCCTACAAACCAGGTCAAAATGCAGTCCTGGGTGGATATCACCCCTGAAGTTGAATGGAATACCGGATTATATTATTATGATAATATTGCCGGCCTTGGAGTTCCGGCTCATACGATCATGAATACCGGTGTTACCTGGCATATGAATCCCAATGCCGATTTGGCGATCTGGGGGCAGAATCTGCTGGATAACCAGCATCCGGAATTTGGGGCGGATCCCTATATTGGATCAGTTAATTCAGAAATCCAGCGTGGTATTTATGCCAGTCTGACATTGCGTTTCTAAAATGGGATAATGATGTCCCGACGATCCATTACCCAGTCAATCATTTTTGCCCTGCTTCCTTTGCTGGTGTTGTTGATTCTGGCGGAAATCGGATTGCGATGCGCCTTTTACCAGAAAAGCAGCGGCCATAAACTGGCGCTGGCGCATGCCATCGAGATCGTCCAGAAACAAATCCTGTGGCGACGCGCCCGGCAGATGATCAGTGAATCCCAGGCGGAGGAACTGGTGCGGGCATTGCATGAACCGATGGGACAGGTTTTGTTGGCGGAGTTACAGACGGAATATGACAGCTACTTCAAGCGATTGGTCGATTTCTGCCGGCAATATCAAATCCAGCTGGCCCTGCTTTACATCCCAACTCAGGATGAATGGATTCCCACGGAATACCGAGGTCGGTATCGAGAATTCTTTCATCAATTGACCGACAAATATCACATTGATCTGATTGATCTGTCAGATACGTTTTCAGGATATTCTCCAGAGGCGCTCAACTTCAAGCCGGGAGATTTTCATTTAAACCGATACGGTAACTGGCTGGTGAGCCAAGCGGTTCATGACTGGTTGAGTCATCAATCCGAATGGCGTTCGCAAGCTGAGTTTCAACCCAAACCGGATGTTATGGGAGATCATCCCGCCAGTCAGGATCGGCGCGTTGAAACCTATCCGGATTTTCATTATCGGGTACGGACTAATAAACAAGGTTTTCGCATGTTGCGGGATGTGAGCTTTCCCAAGACTGAACAACGCATTTTAGCGCTGGGAGATTCATTTACCTTTGGTTCGCTGGTTTACGATCAGGACACCTGGCCCAATCTATTGTATGAATTTCATGCTCACGATGTGGTCAATGCCGGCAAAGGAGGCTATACGATTTTACAGGAACTGGAATTGCTGACCGAACGCGCCAGGTATGTCGATCCTGATGTGATTATTCTACAAGTGATAGACAACGATATCTATAATTTATTGAGTTATTTCAAAAACACATTTTCACGTAACAAGACAGTGTATCCCCGGACAACTGCTGAAAAAGAGTTGATGCGGACACTTGGCTTGGAATAAGTCGGTTTCGTAAGGTTTAACCGAAAAAGAAACAACCCTCAAGCATGTGGGATTATCGGACGTTAGATAAGAACCGATATTTTTCTTGTATTCATTCCCCCATTTGTTTATAAAGTAATCGAACTTAATATATGGGGATTGAGCTAACAAGCCGGTAACAAATGGCTTTGTCGGTTCTATACCATTCATAACAATACGGTGACGTTAGTTTCAGATGAACGTCACAGGGAGAACAACTTAATCGATACCTGACCTGACAATGGTTGTCAGGCATGATGATAGTTCGTTTTTGAAGGGAGTTGTTATGTGTAAGAGATTGACTGGAATTTTTCTGGTAGCCTTGGGTTTCATGGTGGTTTGGGCAAACGCCGAATTGATTGAGATCGGTTTTGAAGATCAGGGATTATCAAGCAGTTCCGGAACCAGTATCAGATATCCATATGATGGGGTATCCTTCCCTGGCGTACGGTTTATGTCGGAATCGGTTAATCCCAATTATTCAGAACCTCACACGGGTAATAATTATATTTTCCCGGTCAGTTATCCTTATATCGAGATCGATTTTGATCCGGCGGTATATCCCGATGCCCGTTTGCAATATCTCTGGGTGACCAATGCGGCTACGGGCGCCGCTGAAGAGGTTCGTCTGGTTGCTTATGATACCGACGATAACGTTATAGCACAGACGGATTATTTATTAGTGACCAGTGAACCTCAGCAATTAATGGCGATTGATATGAATACCGGCCAATCATTCGGTTATGCCCCGCGTATCGTTGCCGAACCTCGGGTTAATGATGGATTTGTTAAATTCTCTATTGATGATATCAATTTTCTGGATGGCCCATCCGACAATCCTGTCGCCGTGCCGGGCGGACCCTATCAGTATATTCCCGCCGATACTCTGGATGGCGCTTATGTGACTCTGGACGGAGGTGGAAGTTACGATTCCACCGGGGTTGCGATAGTCGATTGGCGCTGGGACCTGGATCTGGCGGTGGATTCCGACAACAATGGATTCACGGATGATGATGTCGATATGGTGGGTGAAATTATATCTGCGTTTTTCCCGGTTGGCATTACTGACATCAGCCTGACTGTC
The DNA here is from genome assembly GCA_963663965.2 of Sedimentisphaerales bacterium. GTDB lineage: Bacteria > Planctomycetota > Phycisphaerae > Sedimentisphaerales > SM23-30. The sequence goes on along the minus strand of CAXXFK010000025.1, from coordinate 211,016 downwards.
ATTAATGACAACGGAACCGTGAGTCCGGCGGTATCGGCCAGCGTTCAAGTCAATCCTTATGCCGAACCCGGCCAGCAGATCATCATTGATTTTGAAGATTTAACTCCGACCTATTTTTCCTTTGTTCCAGCCAGCTATGCCGGTCTGATCTGGAAATATGAGGGAACCGATCGAGTTGGGCTGGGGGTAGAGCAGGCCGCACCGGATTATTCCATGCCGCATTCCGGCCAGAAATACGCCTATAATTATGGCAATAGCGGTTCGGACTTCATCGAGTTTGGTTTCGATCCTGCGATCTATGTAGAAGGGCAGCTTTTAGGCGCCTGGTTTGCCAGAGCCAGTTCCAGCCTGTTACCGGAAAATATTGACACGCCATTCGAAATCTGGCTGGTTGGATATGATAGCCAGGGCAATCCCATTTGTGAATCGGATCGATTGGAATTGACCGAAGAACCGCAATATCTGGAAGCAATTGACGCGACGACCAATTCGCTTTTCAGTAATTGCGTCTGGTATGTGGTGATGACTGATATGGATACCAATACCTGGCGATATTCCATGGATGATCTGGCGTTCCTGACTTCCCCGGCGGTTAAACCGGTTGCCAATCCCGGCGGACCCTATACGTTCCACGCGACCAGCTGGGATGGCGGCGCTGTCTTACTGGATGGTTCGGCCAGCGAAAGCCCCATCGGCACTCCCATCGTTTCGTATCTCTGGGATTTGAATACTGCCTATGATACCGATGGCGACGGCGATCCGGCCAATGATGTCGATATCGATTCCGATCTGGTTAATTGCGAATTCCCACTGGGCCAGACGGAAGTATCCTTAACGGTCGTTGATCAAAACGGTCTGGTAAGCGAAACAGTGGTTACCAGTGTGACATTAAGCATTTACGATGTGACAATCGATATTCGTCCCGGAACCGATGATAATGTGGTTGTGCTCCATTCCTGCGGGGTTGTTCCAGTGGCATTTATCACCGATGAAAATTTCGATGCCGCCCTGATCGATCCGGCCACTATCACCTTGAGCGGCGCCAGTTTTGATGATGGCATCGTCAAAGTCTGGGGATGCCGCAAAAAACACGTCATGGCGCATCTGTGCGATATCGATGGCGACGGCGATAAAGATTTGGTAGCCTTTATCGATATCCGTAAGTTGGCCGAGCATGATATTGAAGCCGTCTGTGAAATCGGCGCGAAAACCTATGATGGTTATGTCGTCTCCGGTTATGATACCATCCGCATCATTCACCGCAAATGGTGGTGGTTGCGTTAAGATCGTCATGACGCCTTGAAATCGTCTAAACAATAAGCCGGGATTCGTATTTGACGATCCCGGCTTTTGCTTTAGAGGTTCCTTTTATTAGATATCTTGGCAGGATATTACTTTTTCATCAGGTACTCATCCAGCCATCCCAATACCGTTTCATGCCAGAGAATCGAATTCTGGGGTTTGCTTATCCAGTGATTTTCGTCCGGAAAATAAAGCAGTTTGCTTGGGATACCCCGGCGTTGCAGCGCGGTAAAGGTCGAGATCCCCTGGGTATCGACCACCCGGTAATCCAGGGCGCCATGAATCACCAGCATGGGCGTTTGCCAGTTTTTGATAAAATGAATCGGATTGTGTTTTTCGTATCCTTCCGGATTCTCCCACGGTGTGCCGCAATGATCGTGTTCGGGAAACCACAGTTCATCGGTATCATAGTATGCCATATGTTCGTCCAGATTCCCATCGTGATTGACCAGGCAGCGGAACCGGTCCGGCCAGTTGCCGGCGATCCAGTTAATCATAAAGCCGCCATAGGAAGCGCCCAGCGCGCCCACCCGATCGCCATCCAGCCACGGATACCGTTTGAGCGCGGCGGCCAGACCTTTTTGCAGGTCTTCCAGCGGTTTGCCGCCCCAGTCGCCCTGAATCGAATCGGTAAAGGCCTGTCCGTATCCGGTGGAGCCGTGGAAATCGATCATCACAACGGCATACCCGGCTCCGGCATAGGCCTGCGGATTCCAGCGGTAATGAAAATGGTTACCGAAAGAACCCTGCGGTCCGCCATGAATCAGGAACGCGACCGGATACTTCCTGCCGGTTTCAAATCCTGCCGGTTTAACCAGATAGCCATAAACGGTTTCATCGTTCCATCCGGCGAAATTGAATTGTTCAAAGTCACCCAGGCGGGTAATGGCAATTTTATGGGCATTGATTGCGGTAATCGTTTGAATATCATCCCCTGTCGGCTTAACACTATAAAGTTCAACTGGTGATTTCAAATGGTCCATACCAAACAGGATACGGTAATCCCGTGGGGAGGATCCATGGATCATCTGTGGCGATCCGATCCAGCCTTCATCTACAATCGTTTTGGCTTTACCGTCTTTAACATTAACTGCGAACAAGGAATTCTGTCCGATATTGCCGGCCGTTGCGTAAAGTGTTTTGCCATCCGGCGACCAGCACAAACTGCCGGGTGACCGATCCCAGTCCTCAGTTAAAATTCTGGTTGTTCCCGTCTGCATATTACGCAGTACAATTCGCATCCGGTCCGATTCATAGGCCGGTTTTTGCATTGCCAGATAAGCCAGTGTTTCGCCATTGGGCGAAAATACCGGTTGGGTATCCCAGGCGAGATTATCCCGGGTTAAGTTCTTCAATTTCCCAGAACCGTCGGTCGATGCCTGATACAAATCAAAATTGGTACTCCAGGCTTCTGAGTGTCCTGCCAGCCGTGTGGAAAATACGATCGAGCGGCCATCCGGTGCGAAGGTGATCTCTTCCGGGCCGCCAAAGGGTTTGCTGGGAGTATCGGCATCCAACCCGGCCATTACGTCTACAGGCTCGCCGATATATTTATCCTCCGATGCCGGGATGACAAACAAATGAGAACGCCGGCCATCCTTCCAGGTGTCCCAGTGGCGGATAAACAGACGGTCATAGATTCTGCCGGAAGCCGGCCGGGCCGCGATTTCGTCCAGACGCTGTTTGGTTTCGGCTATGGTCTGGCAATTGATAAATACATCCAGGGTAAATGCGAGAAGACTGCCATCCGGCGATACAGCCAGATTGCCCGCATCCAGCGGCAAATCAGTTATTTGTTTGGCTTCCCCACCATTAACAGCAATCCTCCAGACCTGGGCCGAGCCGCTCCGGGTGGAAATAAACCAGATTGACTGGCCGTCAGCACTCCAGCGTGGATTAAAATCACTCGCCGGATCAGTCGTCAATTGCCGCAAAGCACTACCGTCACTGCTGACAAGCCAGAGATCCGTGCGTCCTCGATTAGCGTCCAGATCAGTCTTCCGTAGACAAAATACAATCTGCCGGCCATCCGGCGATACCAGCCAGTCGGAGATCCGATCCATAGCCAGCATGTCATAAACAGAAAATCCGTGTTGGTCGCTTATCCCGGTTTCTGCAAATATATGGCAACAGGAAAAGAGCAATACGATTAACAGGTTACACTGGAGGTACATTCGAAATTTCATCGGTTTTTCCTTCCTGGACTGGATTTAAAAATTAACTTATTTCAAATTCTAATCATAGCGTTTGATAATCCCCTGTCAATTCCAGACCCCTCTTATGAATATCAAATACTTTTTTCGAACGGTGTTGTAAATTCATTGGAGGTATTCCATCATGAGCGGCCTCAATTCATCCACAGCGGCTGGCCAGGAGGTCTTTTTGATCAGGACGGCCCGGAGCCAGCGGATGAATTGCAGGCTTTTTTCTATTATACACAGTGTATATTATTTTGTTGACAGAAGATAAAGTAGTCATAACTTCTTTCATTATAATAAAATAACCCTGCAAGAAGAATCCTGCAGGGTGATACGGCTTAACTGTTTGAGCAGAATATAAATCGATCAATTATTGATAGGCTATTTAACCTTTTTGAAATAGTCCTTGGATCCTTCTGGATCGGGTTTCATGGTATCCGCCCCCGGCTTCCAGTTAGCCGGACAGACTTCGCCATGTTTGGCCACAAACTGGAAACCCTGAATCAGGCGGATGATCTCATCAACATTACGACCAACACCAAGATTGTTAACCGTATAGCTTTGCAGAGTTCCCTGTTCGTCAATAATGAATACGCCGCGTGCCGCAACGCCGCCTTCCAAAAGCACTTCATAAGCCGAGGCGTTCTTCCCGCCCAGGTCTGACAATAACGGAAAATCCAATTGTCCCAGTCCGCCCTGATTACGCGGAGTGTTCTTCCAAGCCAAGTGCGTGTATGGGCTGTCCACTGAAACGCCAATAACCTCAGCGCCTATTTCCTTAAACGCGCTTATCTTATCATGAAAAGCAAGTATTTCCGTTGGACAAACAAACGTAAAGTCCAGTGGATAATAGAATAACACAACATATTTCCCTTTTATCGTTTCATCGCCTACTTTTAATACCCCTTTTTCATATTCCAAATCTACCATCTCATTACCAACTACAGCCCGACCTTTAAAAGAAGGAGCCGGTGCACCTACCTGCAAACAAGGTTTACAACATTCAGACATAATTGCCATCCTTTCAATTTATTAGACACATTACATGTTAATCATTGCTTAAACTTTATCAAATCTTAGGCGTTGATTTGGTAAAAGACAAATGAGCAAGGCGATTTTTGGAAAATTATTCGTAATAGCTATTAATTAGGAATATGAATTAAAAACAAATAAATTTGACCGGAGTGAACAAGGAACCTGGATGAATATCAGACATTTATAAATATCATATATCATAAAAATATTGACAAAAATCGCATTCATTTAAAAAATAAACCTGAGTTACTATGGCATAAATATAAAGTTACGAAGCGATGCCATGGTAATAAATCAATTGATCATGAGTAATAGCCGGTAATGGATGTTCGTTTATTCATTTGACCTGGCGCAATCGGGCCGATGGTGTCATAACATGCGAATGGAGTTCTTTATGAAAAAGTCATGGTGGTGTGTCGTGTTGCTGGCAGGGTTAGCTGTTGGTGCTCCTTTTAATATTGCCAGGGCAGATACGCTGACTGACTGGCATAGTCATTTCATCGAGTTGCCGATGGAATCACGCCAATTGACCGGGCCGCTTTTCTGGCTGCATGGCGATGAAAGCGAACAGAAATTGCGTGATTATGTGGCCATTGTCGCCGAAGGCGGCAATGGATGCTTTACCGCTGAGTCGCGCCCTCATAATGACTGGCTGGGCGAAGGCTGGTACCGGGATCTGGCGATTTGTCTGGATGCCGCCAAAAAACATAACCTGAAGATGTGGATCTTTGATGAGAAATGGTGGCCCAGTCAGGGTGTGGCCGGCCAGGTTTCACCTCGTTACGCAACCAAAATGCTGGTTGCCCAGGCAGAAGAGGTAACGGGCCCCAAACAGTACACCGCCCCGGGCTTCGGGGGCGAAAGATATATTGCCGCCATTGCCGGAAAGATAACCGCCGATGGTAAAGTGGATGGCGACTCATTGATTGATCTGGCAAAATTTATCCGCAATGGCCAACTCTCATGGCAGATACCTTCCGGGCCATGGCGCATCATGAAATTCACCCACAAACAAGGCCCGCCGCTCGGCCAGAATGGCCAGCTCAGTGTCGATGGCGCCAGCCAGGATTGTGTAGACTGGTTTATTCAAACCGTGTATCAACCCCATTATGACCGTTTTAAAGAAGACTTTGGTACCTGGATTCCCGGTTTTTTCTATGACGAACCAGAAACGCGTGGTGATTGGGGTACCGAGTTGAACAAAACTCTGGCCGAATGGGGAGTGGATTGGAAAAAAGCCTATGTGGCCTATAAATTCGAATTAAACGGCCCGGACCAGACTGCCGCCAGATATCAGTATCTGGATGCCTTCGCCGAAACCTGGGGCCGGACCATGTATGGCAGCATTACCAACTGGTGTCATCAACATGGCGTGGTCTCAATCGGACACTTCATGGAGCATGGCTATCTCTATCGCAATCTGATGTTCTGTGCCGGCGATATGATCCGCTTACAGAAATACAGCGATATGGGCGGTATCGACGCTGTATTCAGCCAGTTTGCCATGGGTAAACGAGTAACGAACGATGTTCCAACCTGGATGACACCCAAGCTGGCCAGTTCGATCAGTCATGCCTATGGCAAAAAAGATGACCTGGCCATGGTCGAGATCTTCGGGGCCCGTGGTCAGAACCTGACCTATCCCGAGATGAAATGGTGGACCGACCACATGCAGGTCTGCGGAGTCAATTTTCATATCCCGCACTCCTTCAATCCCCGTTCACCCTATGATACCGATTGTCCACCCTATTTCTATAACAGCGGCGAAGAACCGCGCTGGCCGCTCTACCGGGTCTATGCCGATTATACTGCCCGCTTGAGTATGATGCTGTCCGGCGGTCGACATGTCTGTCCGGTGGCATTGCTGTTTGTGGGTAATAGTTACAATGTCGGCAAGGCGGTCATGCCCGAACAGATCAGCGAATCGCTTCAGGATGCCCTGTTTGATTTCGACTGGCTGCCGCGTGAAGTATTCGAAAAGGATGCAAAGATCGATTCCGGCCATCTGTTGCTCTATCAGGAACGGTACCGGATTTTAATCGTGCCTCCCATTGAAGTGATTCCGTATGAAACCCTGTTAAAAGTCAAAGCATTCTGGCAGCAGGGGGGGATTGTCGTTGGTTATGATTTTTTACCCTCCCGCCCTGCGACCCTGGGCCGGAATAACGGCGATATCGAATCGTTGTGCCGGGTTATCTGGGGGAATGCCACTCCCGGCTTGAATGTTTGTCAAACCAATGCCGCCGGCGGCCGTTCCTACCTGTTGCCAGCCAATCCTACTCCGGAACAGATTCAGCAAGTATTGACTACTGATGCCGGCATTCACCCCACTTTAGAAGTCCTCTCGGGCGAAACCGGACATTGGCTGCATGCTCTGCACCGGATAAAGGATAATCGTGATATTTTCTTTATCTGTAACCAGAACGTAGATGACACCCGGCGGAATTTCCGGTTCCGCATCACTGCTCCCGGCTATCCGGAACGCTGGGACGCTTTACGTGGTGAGATTAGTTCTATTCCCTTCAAACGTCAGGGCGATACGGTTGAACTGGACATGGTTCTGGAGTCCAATGAAAGCGTCCTGTTGGTTTTCGCCGCCCAGAAACGCAAACTCGAATCGCTTGAAGAAAAGTCCAGACAGAAAATCCCGGTAATACGTCGTGAGGTTTCTGTTGCCGATAATAAGGTGAAAGACGATCAAACGCAGGTTGATCCTTTGCGGGGTTGTCAATGGATCTGGAAGCCGGGCGGCGATCCTGCCTCCCAGGTTGAACCAGGCGCTTGTTATTTCCGTAAATCGTTTCAGATTCCATCAGGGCAGAAAATCACCGAAGCCCGTTTCCTTGGAACAGCCGACAACCAATTAACGCTCTGGATCAACGGCCGACTCATCGCGGCAGATTCCAATATTATGAACACCTGGGCAGCGCTGGCCGATCTCGATGTGACCGATTTTATTCACCCGGGCCGGAATGTGGCGGCCATAGAGGCGGTCAATGGCGCGGATAACAGCAATCCCGCCGGCTTGATCGGCAAGTTCATCGTGTCCCTGCCGGGCCAGACTATCGTTATTCCTCTCGATGCCGGCTGTCGTGTCAGTACCCAAAAGAGTTCCCGCTGGGAATCGCCCGATTTCAACGATAGCCGCTGGCAAACCGCATTTGCCTTCGCGGATTATGGTACGCAACCGTGGGGGTTGCTCTCGGCGAAACGCAGAACCTACAGTCCTGTCGATCGGGCCGATCCCTTTATGGGCGACTTTGAATTATCCGAGGGTCAATCCCGCTACCATTCGCGCTTCATCCTCGAAATGGATTCCGTTCCTGTTGAGGCGGCTGCCCGCATCACCGTAAATGGCCATTATGCCGGCGGTTTTATTGGTAAACCTTATCAATTGGATATCACCCAACACGTAACATCGGGAAATAATACCTTGAGAATAGAGCCCTTCGCTCCTGATGACGTGCGCGTTGCGGTATATCCCATTCAGGAAGATTGACAATTATACTTGAAAACAGGGCCTTGATCGGCGAAGATGATGGTTATCTAACGCAAATCCGATATCCAAATGAAAGGCACGATCATGTTTGCATACCCTGTATCGCGTCGCGATTTCCTGGCGGGACTGTCCGCCTCTGCGGCATTAGCCGCTTTAAATTCAGGGCGTCTGGCGTGGGGAGCGGAACCGGCCTCCCGGCCCAATGTTATTCTGATCATCACCGATGATCAGGGATATGGTGATCTGGGCTTTACCGGCAATCCTGTCATCGAAACTCCCAATATTGATGCTTTAGCCCGTCATAGCGCCAGTATGACCAATTTTTATGTTCATCCGGTCTGTGCCCCCACGCGCGCCTGCCTGATGACCGGTCGTTATAATTATCGTACCCGGGTGGTGGATACTTATATGGGCCGGGCGATGATGGAACCTCAGGAAACCACTCTGGCCGAAATCCTGCGCGATGCCGGGTATCGTACCGGTATCTTTGGCAAATGGCATCTGGGCGACAATTATCCCATGCGGCCCATGGACCAGGGTTTTGATGAATCGCTGGTCATCCGGGGTGGAGGTATTGGTCAACCCTCCGATCCTGTCGGAGGTGAAGGCAAATATACCGATCCCATGCTGGTCGATAACGGTAAAGTCAGATCCTTTAAAGGCTATTGCACCGATATCTATTTCGACCGGGCCATAGCCTGGCTCGAACGTTGTCAGCAGGAAAAGAAACCGTTTTTCGCTTACATCCCTACCAACGCGCCTCATGGTCCGTTCCATGATGTCCCCGAGGAACTCTACCAGCATTATAAATCAATGAATCTGGCCAGCGATCAATTCCCCCAGGAGAAAGGGCATAAGCTGCCGGATAAGGTGAATCAGGATACCCTGGCCCGGATTTTCGCCATGGTTACCAATATCGATCAGAATGTCGGACGGCTCATGGCTAAATTAAAACAGATGAATCTGACCGAAAATACCATGGTGATGTTCATGGTCGATAACGGCCCTAATACCAACCGCTACGTTGCCGGTATGAAAGGCTGGAAGTCTTTTGTCCATGAAGGGGGGATCCATGCTCCCTTTTTTATGCATTGGCCCGAAACGTTGAAGGCCGGTCATCAGAGTGATCGGATTGCCGCCCATATTGATATTTTGCCGACGGTTGCTGAAGCCTGTCAGGTGCAATTGCCTGAAACATTGAATCTGGATGGGCGCAGTATCCTGCCCCTGCTCAAAGGTCAGGCAGTGGACTGGCCGGATCGGATGATTGTGATCCAGAGTCATCGCGGCGATGTTCCAGTCAAATATCACCATTTCGCCGCACGCACGCAACGTTGGAAATTGCTCAACGCCTCGGGTTTTGGTAAAGAGAAACCTGATGGTCCGCCCCAGTTTGAGCTATACGACATGATTGCTGATCCGCTGGAAGAACACAACCTGGCCGCTGAAAAACCCGAAATCGTTGAGCCGTTAAAACAGCGCTACGAAGCCTGGTTTGAGGATGTCAGTTCCACCCGTCCCGACAATTACGATCCACCCCGGATTTATATTGGCACGGAACACGAAAATCCTGTCGTTCTGACCCGTGAAGACTGGCGTCATGTCTCAGGCCGGCCCTGGGCGCCTGATTCCAATGGTTTCTGGCTGCTCGACGCCCGGAAAGAAGCGCTTTATGATATCAAATTATTATTCCCGTCCTTGCCTCAACCGGCCCGGCTCAGTCTCGACCTGTCTGGTAATATCCTGACAGGATCGGCTCAAAAGGGACAAACGGAATATACTTTCAAAGCGGTACCTGTGGTGACCGGCAATTTGAAACTTCAGGCTGATATCGAATTATCCGGCCAGGTACAAGGGCCTCATCAGGTTTATGTCACCTGTCGATAATCGGTGTACTCTGTTTTCAATCAGATATTTTTATACAGGGAGTTATCATGAATCGAAGAATGTTTTTGCAAAGTGTTGGCTTGCTCGCTTTGGCCGGTTGCCAGAGTTCCCAATGGTCCCAACCGTTACCCCGGCATCCCAATATCCTGTTCATCTTTTCCGACGACCATTCACTCCAGACCCTGGGGGCGTACCGGTCTCGCATGCAATCCTTCGTTCGTGAACATAACATAACCCCCAATATCGATCGTCTCGCTGATGAAGGCGCTCTGTTCGAAAACAGCTTTGTCTGCAACTCCATCTGTGGCCCCAGCCGCGCCGCCATCATCACCGGCAAACACAGCCACATCAACGGATTCAAAGATAACGGCAACCGCTTCAATGCGGATCAATGGACCGTGGCCAGGGCCCTGCGCCAGAATGGCTATCAGACGGTTCTCTTCGGTAAATGGCATCTGGGCACACTGCCAACCGGTTTCGATGACTTCAAGATCCTCAACGACCAGGGCCAGTACTACAATCCCGATTTTATCACCCCTGACGGCAAAACCCGCCTGCCCGGCTATTGCACCGATCTCATCGGTGACCTGACCATCGACTGGTTAAAAAACCGGCGCGATCCGCAAAAACCGTTCTTCCTCTGTAGCTGGCACAAGGCCCCGCATCGAACCTGGATGCCCCACCCCCGTTATTTTAACTTCCTGGACGGAGTTGATATTCCCGAACCGGCCAATCTGTTCGATGATTACGCCGGCCGCACTTCCGCCGCGCATGAACAGGAAATGACCATCCGTGACCATATCAATATTGCCATGGATGTCAAAGTCACGCCGCCCGCAGCGGATACGCCGGTCGAAGAGATTCGCGCCCAGGCGCCTCAAACCCAGTCCCGCGATATGTCCACCGCCGCGGAATTTCAGCGTATGACCCCTCAACAGAGAAAAGACTGGGACAGTTATTACGTTCCGCGTAACCAGGACTTCCGTCAACAGAATCTTTCAGGCGACGATCTTACCCGCTGGAAATACCAGGCCTATATGAAAGACTACATCAAATGTGTCAAGGCCATGGATGAAAACGTCGGCCGGGTTCTGGACTACCTGAAACAGACCGGTCTGGATAAGAACACGATAGTTATCTACAGTTCTGATCAGGGGTTCTATAACGGCGAACACGGCTGGTACGACAAACGCTGGATGTATGAAGAGTCGCTTCGGAATCCTTTGATCATCAAATGGCCGGATGTTGTCAAACCCGGCAGCCATCCCACTGCCATGGTACAAAATATCGATTATGCTCCCACCATATTGGAAGCCGCCGGAATCGAGATCCCACCGGAAGTTCAGGGCGAATCCCTCATGCCCCTGCTCCGTGGCAAGACACCCTCTAACTGGCGAAAAAGCATCCTTTATACCTATTACGAGCAGGGCGTCCATGCGGTGGCCCGTCATCGCGGCGTACGTGACCAGCGTTACAAACTGATTGAGTTCTACGAGAAAGGCGAATGGGAATTCTATGATTTGAAAAAAGATCCGCTCGAAATGCACAATCAATACGATAACCCCGCCTATCAGGACAAAATCCAGGCCCTCAAACAGGAACTGAAACGCCTGATGACAGATTATCGTTTGGAAGAATCCAGCTCAGCTTGAGTAAGCAAAGGATGACGCCGATTAATTGATCCGCCTGCTCAGGGGGCGGGTTGCTTGCCATCCCGGACCGCCTGGTTCGCGTTGTCATATCCAATAAATTGATCCGCCCGGATCAGTAAGGCCCGAGGATCGCTGATGGCATAATAGGTACGTCCCGATTTGCTGGCGACATACTGGATGCCCGTGGTATCGACTTTGCCCACCCACGAAAAATCCGGGGTTGTTTCAATAGGCTGTGGATCTGGTACTGTGCCGCTATCCCGTACACCATAATGGATGGGCGCTTGCGGAAACAATTTGTCGACGGCTTGAATATTCTCTACTGGCTGGCGGGATGCGTACCATCGATACCCCAATCCACCCAGTCCCAGGACTCCCATGATTACCAGCAGAATTAACGTGCGGGGTGTTTTTAAAGATCCCAGCCAGGTAGAAACGGCGGTTATACCCGTCAGTCCGGTTTGATCGGGTATTGCTGTATGGCTTTTTGACAGGAGCCCCTGCCATTCTGTTCCTAAGGTAGACCCTCCCGGACCTCCTGTCCCCAAAGAATCGCCAACAAACGAAATGGATTCCGCGCGCAACATCGCCGCCACTTCCGCGGCATTGGGTCGGTCGCCCGCGCTTTTCGCCAGCATCCTTTGGATCAGTAGCGCCAGTTTCTCCGAACAACCCGGCAGCGTCTGCCGTAAATCGGGCGGTTCGGCATGCAGATGCTGCTGAAATAATTCCTTGATTTTGACCGCTCCAAACGGAGGTTGACCGGTCAGAGTATAATACAGTGTTGCGCCCAGGCTATAGATGTCGACCGCCGGGCTCACCGCCTCGCGCCGAATGATCTCCGGCGCCATATAAAACGGAGTTCCCACCGATTGATGTTCATAATTGTCAACCGGGTCGTCCGGATCGTCCACGCGCACCAGACCAAAATCGCTGACCTTGCCGCGCCCGTTCCGGGTAACCATAATATTGCTGGGTTTGATATCCCGATGGATGATCCCCAGTTCGTGAGCCGCCTGTAACGCGATCGCGGCATCCGCGATGATCGGACAGGCTTGCGCCACACTGAGCGCCCCGGCCGCCCGGACGATCTCCCGCAAGGTGTTACCCGCCACCATCTCCATGGCAATATACCACCAGCCGGCATGCTGATTGATCTCATAAACCCGTACGATATTGGGATGCTCGATCGCGGCCGCCGCCCGGGCTTCCCGTAAAAACTGTTCAACGGCGTTCTTGCCATTTTCACCCGTAGCGTATTTTTTTCGCAGTACTTTTAACGCCACGATGCGTTTTAAATTGGTATCCTCCGCCAGAATCACCAGGCCCATCACCCCTTCGCCCAGCGGCCGCAACAGCTTGAAATGCCCCATGATCTTGCCGGCCCAGCTGGGCCGGTTTTTATCCGGTTCCGCTTTCGACACCGGAGTGCCCGGGATATCCGTGAGCGCTTCCGGGTCCTGGCCTTCCGTTATCAGCGTTTCAGCAAAACCATTTTCATCATCCAGGCCGGCATTTTGGGATTTTGGTATTTCCATCGGCTTAAATCGCTTTCCAGCTATTGGGGAATCCCTGTAAACTCCAAAATCGTAATAATACTCTGACGGGCCGTTCGCCCTTCACTGACATCGCCTTCATCGCTGCCCAGGGCGATGTAGCGGCTCGTGCCCAGCCGGCAAACCGCCTCAATCGTCATGTCGGGTATGCGTGCGACGATGACAGGCGCGTCACTTTTTTGCCCACTCCACCAGAACAGGGCGCTGTCCAGACTGTTCGGAGGATACGGCTGATCCGGATCCAGACGTGGCCCGTTGCTTTTACCTGCGGTTATCAGGTAACCTTGTGTCAATGGATCCCAGCTCAAATCACTGATCCCGCGATTGCCCAGATCCAGTAGAAAAAAATCGGTCACTTTCACTGAATTCAGCACCATCGGTTCGGTCGCCGGTTCTATGCCATCGACGGCAAAGGCTATCGCTCTTTGGGCATAAAGCGGATTTCGCAAGCCGCATAATAACGTCTTGCCATCGGGCGCGAAGGTGATGCCCTCAACATTGCCCCAGCGGTAGGTGTTCTTATCATTCCCCGGATAATCGGCATAATAGGTATGATAGGGCTGTACCCGGATCGATTCAAAACAGACTTCCAACTGCTGCCGCAAGGTTCCCATCGACTGAACTTCACAATAGTCCATTTCAAAGGGCGATACCGATTTAATCCGGCACCTCAGCATCTGGCGGCGTTGCGGCAGGGGTTGTTCATTGGGCGCGTTACTTAATGAACACAGCATATACAATGATTGAATCCCGTCCCGGTTAAGTAAGGTAATCGATTCCACATCATCCAGCAGATCTTGTTCATTACGCACAACCACTTCTGGCTGGGGCGTTCCAATGGCCATCTCCTTAATATCCACCTTACAGGAAAAGAGCAAATGTTGATGCCGATCACTGCTGATCAGCAAATGGCCATCCAGCCAGGCCAATCCGCTGCATTCCAATGGCCGGTCCTCCGTCTGCTGGTTGGATACCGGCGCCCGCACCGTGATATTTTGTTGTGCGACCACCGGTGGGGTTATTTCCCCAAAATGGATTAATAATTCCGCCGATTTCCGGATTGTTTCATTTTCACCGAACGCAATCCCATCTGATATCACCCATAGCAGCGATAAAAGGAATAATAACCAGAATGTTTCAAAGCGCTTAGCCATCAATACTGTTTCCTGTAACATTTTAATTTTACTATAATTAGATTGAATAGTCAAATAGCTTGCCGTGTTCCTTTTTGTTGATGTCAGATTCCATGATGATTAACACGCTCTACTATTATTACTTGTCTGCTACTGCCACTGGTTCAGAATTGTTCAATATAAGATTTTGGGCGGATGCACAATTTTCTTATCTGCCATGTGGAACTCATTATGGTGGGTATGCTGGCCAGGTAAGCGATTTAAATTTGGGTACGGTTTTTACCTGGGATGGAAATTTGAAATAAAAAAGACATCTCTAAAGGTTGCATGAATCATGAACATGGATTTAAAACCAATCTAATTTTAAACCATGTCCGATAAATCCTGGCAGGTAATTCTGTTATTTTAAATTGAATCCGTAAAAAGTTTTACATATCTGTATCCAAACAACAGAGGTTAATTGGTGATTCTGATAAAACTATACATTAAAAGGAATTATGATGTTTTTTAATAAAAGTATAATGATGATTCCTTGACTGATAAATATTGAAAATTGTCATCATGGTTTAACACAGATAACCCGGATCAAAAATAACGATAAATCATATAGACCTTTAATAGTATGCTGACAGGGCATAACAATTAGCATGAATTTATTAATATTCGCGCTTTTTTAGTGGCGCCGTCCAGAGTAAAATACTTGATATTCAGGTTAAATTTTTTGTTCCCAAAGTTCTTGATATGTGTAGATATTATAGCTGGTTATGATTAATTTCCTTTCAGTATCGAGCTGAAGAATCCCGGAAAGGAATTTTTGGGGCCAATGATGATAGGTGGTTAGCCAGTTATCATGTTTTTAATAAAATCCGCACAGGATTATATGTGTTGCTTTATCCGGGCGATTCGCGATTCATTGTTGCGATTACTCCAAACAGGCCCGGGTCAGGAGATACCTGTCTGGCAAAAATCATAAGAGTGGTCTCTGCCAAAGATGCTTGCTGCTTTTGCTCTAAAATTGTCAGTGATGTAAAGGCGCTGAATGCAGATAATAACAAAGCCATCAATTTCTTATAACCTGGCGGCCATCGGGCTGGGTATTGTCTTTCTGGTGGTTGTCGGGGTGATGTATTATTCATCCTATATCGAACGAAATATAACCTCACGTTACGTTCCGTTAGTAGATGCGACGATGGAAATCAAGCTGGAAGCGACCATGGCGCATTTGTGGTTTGAGGAAGGGATCAGTGGAGATCAATCGGTTGATATTGAAACGGTTTGGGATCATATCGACCAGGCCCGATGGTACGTTCAAGCGATGCTAAAAGGCGGAACAAATCCTGAAGGCACGTTCTTGCCTCTGGATGACGACACCTTAAGCGCAAAGATCAAAGAGGTACTCAACGGTCTTGATACCTTTCAAACCATTGCCGAAGAACGATGGAACACTCCATCCGAAGTGGGTATTGGCACGGATATTGATCAGCGTTTTGATGCGACGTTTGAACGGTTTTTAATAAGCGCGGACGAAGTCGAAACCGCCTTGCAGCAGGCGATTAGAAAAAAACTCATGGTCGTTTCTGCCACTCAATACAGTCTGATTGTTATTGTTATCGCGCTGGGTATCTTCATCACGGTTATGTTTAGGAAATCCGAGCGCCAGCGTACAAAATATATTCGGACGTTGCATGACAGTGAATGTAAACTGCGTGAAGCACAGGACATGGCTCAACTGGGATACTGGTCCTGGGATGTAAAAACCGGGGGGGTGGAATGGTCTGATCACGTCTATCGAATCTTTCATCTTAATCCGGATGAGTTCACGCCCCAGATTGACTCCATTCTGGCCTTATCGCCCTGGCCCCAAGACAGCCAGCGTGGCAAGGAACTGATCCAGCGAGCCATTGAGAGCCATGAAAAAGGGACCTATGAACAACGGTTCCTCCGTCCGGATGGCAGCACAGGATATTATTTCTCAACGTTCCAGGGAGTTTATGACAATCGCAATGATCTGATCGCCATGAAAGGGACCGTACAGGACATTACGGACCGTAAAGAAGCTGAGCAGGCCCTGAAAGACCGCCAGTCGGAGATGGAACAGATCTTTGAGGCAGTTCCGGATGCCCTGATCTATACCGATAAAGAACGCCGGATCACACGTGTCAATACTTCGTTTACGCGTATTTTTGGATATACGCGCCAGGATGTTCTGGGCCGGGAAACGAGTATGCTTTATGCCCACCCGGATGATTTCGACAAATCAGGGCAACAGCGCTTTAATCCCGAGGCCGGAAGAATCCATGAACCTTCTGAAATAGAATTTCGTCGAAATAATCGCGATATCTTTCCGGGTGAAATGGTTGGAACCGCGGTTCGGGATACTCAGGATAATCTTATCGGATATCTTGGCCTGATTCGAGATATCACCGAACGGAAACAGGCACAACTGGATCGTGAACGGTTGTTGCGCATATTGGCGACAAAAAACGAAGAGCTTCAGAGTATCATTTATATCTCGTCTCATGACCTGCGGAGTCCGCTGGTCAATATCAACGGATTTTGCGGCATGTTGAAAGAACACTGTCAGTTATTGCATGATTCAATTGCAAAAGCCGATTTAATCGAAGAATTAACCGGTCAATGTTCCGACTTGATGGTTAAGGAGATTCCCAACGATCTGCATTATATCTTGTCCAGTTCGAAACAGATGAACAATCTCCTCGAAGGCCTGTTGCAAGTATCCCAGATCGGTACTGCTGAGATTGAACCGGCGCGGATTAATATGGATAGATTGATAACGGATATTGTCGATGGGATGAAATTTCGAATTGACAAAGCAGCCCTGGATCTGACCATTGATCCGTTACCGGATTGTCTGGGTGATCCCAGTCAGATCAATCAGGTGTTTACCAATCTCCTGGATAATGCGATTAAATACCGGGATCCGGATCGGCAAGGTCAAATCCACATTACGGGGCAGCGACATGGCGATCAATGTGTCTATTCTGTTGAAGATAATGGCATTGGTATCAAGGCAGATTATTTAAAGAAGGTGTTTGAGATTTATCATCGCTTGAATCCCGAGATTGATCGGACCAGTATGGGACTGGGTTTAACGATCGTTAAGCGTATTCTGGAACGCCACGACGGTGATATTACCATTGAGTCAATTTTAGGCCAGGGCAGTCGATTCATTGTGACTTTACCCGGGAAAATCGACGCATCATTATCAAAATATCATAATCCCGCTTGACGCAAGTGCTTTTCTCGATATGGATCGAACCATAAGATAATATCGGCAATCGTTCGAACCCTTCCAGTTTGTTTATCAATGGATTCCACTTTCGTTTTAATAGAATAACCGAAATATCAAATTGGGAATTTTGATCTGTCCAAAACCTCATTTCTCAATTAAAATCGATTGGTCATAATGAATTACGTTATTTAGTGGAGAATACCATCATGAATTTTCGGTTACGATTGTTACCAATAGTCCATATCCTCGTAACACCGCTGTTCTTATCCGCCGCGAACCCTGATCACTCCAGAGTTCCCGGCATCGTCATCGATCACAGCCCGGCAAGCTCACGCTGCTATATTGGTTCGCCCAGTATCGCCATCCTGCCGGACGGCAGCTATCTGGCCTCCCATGATATCTTCGGACCCGGTTCCAGTGTGTTATCCGGGGAACGGACCAGAGTTTTCGCTTCCAGTGACAAAGGGATCACCTGGCAACAGGTGGCCGCATTCAAAGGAATGTTCTGGGGCAAACTCTTTGTCCATCAAAACACGGTCTATCTCCTGGGAACTGAAAAAGGATACAGTCATATTTTGATCCGAAAATCGACGGATAACGGCCGCCACTGGACCGAGCCGGTCGATAGCCATACCGGCATCATCAAAACCGGCACATACCACTGTGCCCCGATGCCGGTTCTGATTCATAACGGCCGGATCTGGCGTTCTTTCGAGTATAATACTCAGGTCCCCGGCCCCTGGGGGATCAATTTCCAGGCCGGGGTCATCAGCGCCCCGGTTGATGCCAATCTGTTGGATTCAGCCAATTGGCAAGTCTCCAATTTCGTCCCACGCGATCCCGCCTGGCTGGATGGTCAATTCAACGCCTGGCTGGAAGGCAATGTTGTCCTGACTCCGGCCGGTAAACTGGTCAATATCCTCCGGGTCGATACCCCAGCCGGCAATAAAGCCGCAGTTGTCAATATTGCCGATGATGGCAAAACGGCCAGTTTCGATCCGGCCACAGGATTTATCGATATGCCCGGCGGCGCCAAGAAATTCTCCATCCGTTTCGATCCAGTCAGTAAACAATATTTTGCCCTGACAAACACTGTTGATACTGCGGATTATGGTAACCGTAAAGCCGCCTCCATCCGCAATACCCTGAGTCTGGCAGTCTCAACCGATTTAAAAAACTGGAAAATCATCGCCACGCTGCTTCACCATGACGAAGTAGACAAACACGGCTTCCAGTATCCCGATTGGCAATTCGAAGGTGACGATATCATCTATGTTTCCCGCACGGCTTTCGACGACGGTCTCGGAGGCGCCCATAACGCCCATGATGCCAACTACCTGACTTTCCATCGGATTAACAATTTCCGCCAATTATCTCAACCGGACGCCGCCTCTTCCGTTAACGAATCGCAGACCCTGATTAAACTTGACCAATTGCGACCCGGCCAGACTGTCACGCTGTTTGACGGCCAATCCATGGGCTCCTGGAAAATCGCCGAATTCGAGAATAGCGGTAACGTTCATCTCTCTGACGAGTCCATTGTCATGGAAGCAGGCCATGATATGACCGGAATTACCTGGCCCGGTCCGGTCATGACCATGGACTATGAAATAACCCTCCAGGCGCGCCGGCTTGCCGGTTCCGATTTCTTTTGTGGCCTGACTTTCCCGGTAGCCCAGAGCCACTGCTCATTTATCTGTGGCGGATGGGGCGGTAGCCTCTGCGGCCTGTCCAACCTGGACCATTACGATGCCGCCAACAACGAAACAACCACGGCCATGACCTTTGAAGAAAACCGCTGGTACAATATTCGCGTACGGGTCTCAGAAAATAAAATCGAGGCCTGGATTGACAATGATCAAAAAGTCGATGCCATCACCCTCAATCGCAAAATCACCATCCGCTATGAAATGGAACCCTGCCGTCCTCTGGGAGTCGCTACCTGGCAGACCAGCGGCGCCATCCGCAATTTCAACGTCCGCAAACTGACCGAAGCTGAAATCAAAAAATTAAAGACTCCCTCGAGGCCATTCTTATGTTTTACTGAATTCCGCCAGACAATCAGGGTCATTGCCAGGTTGAATCGGTCTCTGACGCCCTGATTGGGCTTTTGATAGGGAGAAAAACCGACATTTCTTGAATAGTATACCTGATTACCGGGCGGAAATAATAAAGCCCTGAACCATGACGATCCAGGGCTTTATCTAGATAGCCGAGATGGGACTCGAACCCATACGCCCTTGCGGGCAGGGGATTTTAAGTCCCCAGCGTCTGCCATTCCGCCACTCGGCCCTTTTAACTTATTTAATTATAATGCTTTATGAATACTGGCTCGTATTGGCCATTTTTCAATATTACCTTCGTTAGCTAAGAACGCAATATCTTACGAAATTATAACAAAGTTGTCAATCCGGTTCATGAAAGTTTGCTGAGATAATTAATGCTTGATCATTCTACCTTGAAGATGTTAATAATTAAAGACAATTTATTATAACTAATTATATAACAAGTAATAAGAAACAATTAAAGCAATAGATGGGCAGGCATCTTTTCGAATTTCAATTGGCTATCTGCTGAATTTCCTGATAATATGATGGATTATGCCCGAAATGCTTGATGATAAAATCAGATTCCAACAGGATTACGCCCAGTTAGCGGCCAGTGTCGATCAAAACCTGGAAAAGTACCTTGATCAGGATGGCCAGGTTCCCGAATTGCTGATCGATGCCATGCGCTATAGTCTGCGTGCCGGCGGTAAGCGTTTGCGTCCGGTGATGGCTCTGATGGCTTGTCAGGCCTGTGGCGGGCAGGTTGATGATGCCATTCAAGCGGCGGTAGCGCTGGAAATGGTGCATACTTATTCACTCATCCACGATGACCTGCCGGCCATGGATAACGACGATTTCCGTCGGGGCAAACCCACCAATCATAAAGTTTTTGGCGAAGGGATCGCGATCCTCGCCGGCGATGCGTTATTGACCCGGGCTTTTCACCTGTTGGCGGATTGCGTCGAAAATGCTGAAATCTCCCGCCGGCTGATCAGTGAACTGGCCCGAGGCGCCGGCAACGCCGGTATGATTGCCGGCCAGGTCGCCGACCTTAAAGGCGAACAACTCGAAGGCGATATCGATATGGTGGATTATATCCATACTCGAAAAACCGCCATGATGTTTGCCGCGGCCATGCGCATGGGGGCAATATGTGCCGGTTGCAAAAATGACTGGATTGATCGTCTGGGGCATTTTGGTCTCAAATTGGGCCTGGCTTTCCAGATTGTCGATGATTTACTGGATGTGACTTCAACCGCCGAACAATTAGGCAAACAAACCCAGAAAGACGCCCAGGCCGGCAAACTGACCTATCCATCCATGATTGGAGTGGAAGCGTCTCGTATCCGGGCGGATGAACTGATGAGCGAAGCTGGCAGTCTGCTCGCACCATTGGGGCCGGCTGGGCTGCCGCTGAAGTTCCTGGCCGAAATGCTGGTCAATCGCGATAAATAAAAGGCATACTGGCTGGGTGCCGGTTTGTCTGTTGCTGATCGTATGAGTGGAATGCATCCTGACCGCTTGTTAAAATAAACAAAAATAATTTAATTTGGAGATAATTGAGTCAAACGGTTCTTTCGACCGTTTGGATTGAATAATACCTATGACAGATTCGCTCTTAAAAACGATTGATACTCCCGCCAAACTCAGAACGTTGAGTATGGATCAACTCTACCAACTTGCCGATGAAATCCGCCAACTGATAAAATTATCGGTTAGCCAGAGCGGTGGCCACCTGGCCAGTAATCTGGGTGTAGTCGAGCTCTCCATAGCGTTGCATTATGTCTTTAATTTCAGCCACGACCGGCTGGTCTTTGACGTGGGTCATCAATGCTATGTGCACAAAATACTGACTGGACGCGCGGACCGGTTCAATAAACTGCGTCAGGCCGGCGGGATCAGTGGGTTTCCCAGTCCTGCCGAAAGCGAATATGATCAGTTCTATGTCGGTCATGCCGGTACCGGGGTCGCCACCGCAGTGGGGCTGGCGCTGGGCGAACAGATGCAGCAGAGCGATCGTAAGGTGGTGTCTATCGTCGGCGACGCCAGTATTGTCAACGGTTTGTCGTTCGAAGGACTCAACAATATCAACCTGATCAAACGTCAGATGCTCATTATCCTGAACGATAATTTCATGGCCATCGATAAGACCCAGGGAGCTTTCGCCCAGTATCTGACCAAATTGCGGGTGTCCCGTTCCTATGAAGACCTCCACCGTCGCACCAAACTCATGGTCAAACGGTTGCCCATGTTTGGCGAAGCGATTCATGATACCATTGCCCGTCTGCGTGACAGCTTCGAGACCCTGTTGCTGGGTCGACATCAGTTTGAACAACTGGGTATGCCCTTTTATGGTCCCATCGATGGTCACGATCTGGAAAACATGATCAAAATCTTCAGCGCCCTGCACGAAATTGAACATCCGGTACTGTTGCATGTCCATACCGATAAAGGCCGCGGTTTCGAACCGGCCATCGAAGATCCGACTACCTTCCATAGCCCGTCGCCGTTTAAACTCAATGGCGAGTCGGCCAGCTTTGAAGAGCATCCCGGACATAGCTTTACCGAATCCTTTGCCGACCATCTCAGTCACTTGATGGCGCAGGATGAAAAGATCATCGCGATTACTGCCGCCATGCCCGACGGCACCGGCCTGGCCCGGGTCAAAGAACGGTTTCCCAACCGGGTGATCGATGTTGGTATCGCCGAAAGCGGTGCGGTCAATATCGCCGCCGGTCTGGCCAAAACCGGCTGGAAACCGGTCGTCGCGATCTATTCCACCTTCATGCAGCGCGGTTTCGATCAGGTCTTCCAGGAGGTTTCACTCCAGGATCTGCCGGTTGTTTTCTGTATGGATCGTGCGGGCCTGGTGGGGGGCGATGGCGCCGTTCATCATGGCTTCAGCGATATCGCCTTTATGCGGGTGCTGCCTCGTTTGGAACTGATCGCACCGATTGATGATCTCGATATGAAAGAGGCCTTATGCTATGCTCTGAATGGTAATAAACCCTGTGCGATCCGTTACCCGCGGGATGTGGTCAAGCCCGACTCCCATCAGGATTCCCGAACCCCTTATGTCTCCGGCCGGTCTGTCTGGCTGCAGCCGGGACGCGATGCTGTGATTGTCGCCTACGGCACCCTGGCCTATGAGGCCATCGAAGCGGCCTGCGAACTACAACGCGATGACTTGCAGATCGGTGTCGTCAATGCCCGCTTCGCCAAACCGCTCGACGAGGCCCTCTGGCGTGATTTATTAGTCGATAATCCTGTTCCGGTCTTCACGCTTGAGGACCATGCTCTCATCGGCGGCTTTGGCGCCGCCGTGCTCGAATTCGCCCGTGATCGAGGCTGGCCCACCGAACAGATTACCCGTCTGGGTATTCCAGACCGTTATATCGCTCAGAACAGCCGCAAAGGCCAGTTGGCCGAAGCCGGACTCGATGCCGATTCGATAGCCGCCTGTGTGCGTTCCCATTTACATCGTGCCCAGACAGTCCGGCTTGAGTAAAAATCCTCTATTGGAAACGTTTGCCCATGAACAAGCCCCAGCCTGTTAAAGTTGTTCTTCTGGCCAATCACGAAAAGCCGGCCAGTATGGAAATGGGTAACGATTTAAAACGGTGGTTGACTGGCCGGGCTCAAATTGTCGCGGACAATTTTCAGGGCGGAATTTCAGTTGCTAATTATCAACAAGCCGATCTGGCCGTGGTCATGGGAGGAGACGGCACGATTCTGGGAACGGTTCGGTCAATGGGTACGAATCAAATTCCCATTATTGGCGTCAATTCCGGCAAACTCGGCTTCCTGGCGGAGTTTACCCTGGAAGAACTCAAACAGCATTTTAATTGGATCACCTCTGAAGCCGGCCGCAGTTGTTATACCCGCCGCATTATTCTTCAAGCCGTGATTCAAGGGCCGCATCGCGAGCCGTTCCGCTCCATGATCGTGAATGAACTGGCCGTTATCGCCGGGCCGCCCTTCCGCATGATCGAAGTGTCGGTCTGGATCGGCGGCGAACATCTGGCCCTCTGCGCCGGGGATGGCCTTATTATCGCAACTCCGACCGGTTCCACCGCCTATAACCTCTCCGCCGGCGGCCCGATTCTCGCACCCACGATCAAAGGCGCCGTCATTACACCCCTGGCCGCCCATTCTCTCAACTTCCGCCCGATCGTTGTGGATCTGGATAAACCCATCACCGTTCAGTGTCGCGACAACCGCGCCCGTGCCGGCCGCCCGATCGCCCCTCACGACGGAGTCGCCGCCATCGACGGCCAGATTAACACCCCCCTGCACTTCGAAGATACTATCGAAATTACACCGTCACCCACCGAATTTATCCTCATCCGCAATCCCGCCCACAGCCAGTGGCAGATCCTCAACGCCAAACTTCACTGGGGCGAACTGCCCGGATATTCGAGGTAGTGGAATAAGAATTGATAGTATTGTGGACAAGTTCGGATTGCTGTTATTTTTCTTACAATTGATAATGCCCACCTGGCCATGAATCAAATCTTTTAGCCCAAATTTCTCACATAGGGGGTTAAAAGTGGCTTTTTGCCCCTGTCAGAGCGGTTGGTCTGTCGCCAAAATGGGATCATTTTTTGATCTGGCCGTGATGAATTTTCGGCGGTTTCTGCGGCGGCAGTTCCAGGCCCAGGCGGTACAGCAGCCGTTTCTGGTCCTCTTGCGGTTCGGTATATCTCTGCAGCAGCAGAGTCCTGTCGTACAGCAGAATGTTGTATTCCAGGTTGAACATCATCTGCCAGGTCTCTTTCAAATAAGAACACCGCGCTTCTTTATAAGGCAATATCCGGTCCAGACAACGGTAAAGCCGGTTCTTTTCCGCCACCGCAAAATCACAGTCCAGCAAGACATCCATCGCCGTCTGGCTAAACCAGTGATGATGGACATAAAACTCAGCCCCCGGCCGGATCAGACGGTTCACCGCCAGCAGTTTGACTACTTGGGAATAGGCCACTGGTGATGAGGCCGTGTCGATTCTGGCAGACCAGAATTGATCCAGCCCCAGCCGGTCTCAGATCTCGCAGCCCAGCCAGCAGTCCCCATAGGCCCTGGGATTCTCCAGCTTCATTTTTGACAGCTTGACCGGAATGGTATCGACCTCATGATGGGTTTGGCTGTCCGGATCGCAAGCGAATAACGCTTTGCGAACCGGCTGGTTATCCTCATTGATAATCTCAATGGATTTCTCCCAACTCTTCTGGGAATCCGAGATCTCCCCCAGATACAGTACCCTCTTCTCGACGTAACGTCCGCCAGAGACCTTACGCTTCTCGGCGATACTGTAGTAAGTATGGTATTTGCCGTTCTTCTTTCGCTGATGTTTCTTGAGATACATGCCCTGATTATCGCAGGTTGAAAATCCCTTGCAATAGGGCAGGTCTGTACCAGAGTATCACTGGCAATTAAGAGGTTGAGGATTCTCGCCGGTAATTTGCATAAAATCGACATTGGCCAGTCCCCCTGAAGAAGTGGCCTCCAGACGAATTTCGAGAATCCCGGTTTCGGGAACGACATCCACAGACACTTCACTCCAAGTTGTCCATGCTCCAGTGGCAGGAAAATCCAGACTGGAAACGATTTCAATGCCATTGATTAACAGGCGCGCGGAACGCGCACTACTGCCGTTGGCAAAACGCCAGGTAAATTGATACAGGTCGTCAACAGGGATATTCACTTTCCAGACAATCCCCTTACCTGTCGCGTTATCCGTATTCGCGTAGCCCGTTCCGGTGAATCCGGCGTGCTCATCTTCAATGAAGCCATCCACATAACAGTATCCAATGGCATCTTCCTGGAACGTCACGATCCGGATTCCCCCCCCGTTAGGAGTAGCAGACACTTCCAGACTATTAGCTGATCGATTGCCGCTGAAATCAATGGCGGCAATCACATAATAATACGTTGTACCATTTTCAACATTCAGATCGGTAAAAGATGAGCTGGTGATTAAGGTCTCAGTCAGGCGGACATAACCCTGGTTGGGATCTTCCGACCGGTAAACGGCATAGCCCGCCAGATCCTCTTCGGTGTTATCATCCCACTCCAGTTTAACCTGACCATCTTCGCCCAGGGCCCAGACTCGGGTTGGAGCGGCCGGCGGAGTCAGATCAGGCTCCCCGGCAAGCCAGTTACCCAACAGACTCATCAGTTCATAGTCGTCTGACACACAATCGCCATTCAGATCGACTGCTGCGGTCAAATGGCAATCATCCAGTAGCCAAAGCGACATCAGCCGGGCCAGATCGATGAAATTAACCATCCCATCCTGTGAATAATCTCCGGCAAATCGATTGGGCCAGGGAGACAGATAAATCCCGGCAACCAATTGACGCGGCAGTTTCGGTCCTGCCCAGGCCACCGATAAATGATCCAGACCCGAATCGCCACCTTTATGCAGCACTTCGAGATAATACTTCTTTCCTGCCTCCAAGAGAATCACCGGCGATTCCTGGGGGCCTGACTCCCAGGCAAAAGGATTGGTCGATCCAGCCACAACCGCAATTCTGGCCGCGTTATTCGGATCACCATCGGTACTTAACCATAATTCACTCTGGTTTGCTGACGCCAGCCAGAAGGTGTAATCTCCGGTTTGGGGCGGATACAAATAGCCGATGAGCCGCGATCCAAAGGCATTGCCCCAATCATGCGGTTCCAGAAGCGAAGAAATCACCTGGGATCCGGTTGGATTATCCGGGTAATTCTGGTGACCAGTCAGTTCACTGACAGTCGATCCGGAGATATTATCCCACCATTGCCGGGTGATCCGGCCCAGGCCGGGCGCCGGCAAATCCGGATTGTCAATCCCATCCACTCCCGCACCCCGTTGTACCCGCGCAGGAACATCCTCTCCCTTATCCAGTGAATACGGATAGGGCGGTTCAAAAACGATATCCGTGCCCGGATGAACCTCACCGGTGGTATTCATCAATACATTTCCGGAAGCAGCGATCTTCCCTTCGGGATCCCCTTCGGTGATATAAAGCACATACGGCTCATCCACGCCATTAAAATAGTTATTCTCGATCAGACATTCGGCATATAAACGGGAACGGGTGCAATAATTGTTACCCGGACAACTGTAATAGTTATTATAGATATGCGCCCGTCCATAACGCACTGAAAGCATCCGCTCCACACAATTCATACCCCACCAGTTGTGATGAAATGTGACATGCAGTTTTCCCAGATCGCCGGTATGACTGTCGCCGGCTCCTATCAGGTTCACAAAGTTATGGCCGTTATTTCCGGTGTAATAAAACTTACACCATGCCACAGTAACGTTATCCGCCTCGCGGGAGATATCGACACAACCATCATCACAGTCGAAGATATTGCAATGATGGACATAGATTTCGCCTACCCGGGCAATCGTAATCCCATCCCCTTCACCATAGCCATCCGGATTGGTAATATTCAACCGTTCGATAATGACATTCTGGATGGGATAATCATTCTCAAATGCCAGGTTGCCGATAATCGTAGCGTTTGGATCCACCCCGCGTATCGTCTTGTTGGGACGGATATGAACCTTGCCATTCCCGTCACCCAGGCCCAGATCGATTGTTCCGCTTACTTGAATGATCAATGGGTCATCCGATTCGACATAATTTTCAAATTCAATGGCTGTCACCGGACTCACTACCAGCCCCCCCTCACCGCCGGTAACATTCTGGGCGAAACCATCGGCGCCATAACCGACTGTTACACATACCAGAAGCATTAACCCAATCCAGATCATTCGTATAGAGTTCATAACCTTATCTCCGGTTATCAGGTAAAAAATCAATACCTGACGATGCAAACAGGAATATCCCTGTTCTGCCTATGACATCATTTCAATAGTCAACAAATATCCGATTACACTTTTTTGAAATATGACTGAATAAAATGACCGGTTCTGGTCTAAATCCCGCCAGTTCCCATAAATGCTGTCAATTTTCCGGTCCTTTGTTTGATTCAAAGATCATTAATTTCTCAATACTTGATATAATATCAAATTGCCCAATAGCCTGTCAAAATAAAATTATTTAGCGCACACCGGTTTGATATAGGCTTTTATTAATATAATCCCTTTACATATAATATGTTAGTCTACACTTGGGCTCTACAGAAAATTCTTGAACCCTGAATTCCAGGCAGGTATTCATTCAAAAAGACCGATCAAATGCCGGGCCACTTGATCAGCGGCTCCAGGCCGTGCCAGATTTTTGGCAGCGATTGCCATTTGCTCCAAGGAGTCACCAGCCAGAGATTGACGCATTGTTTTAAGCAGTTCCGGTCCGGTCCTGGTCAGATCACAATAGTCGGTCACAATCTTTGCACCCTGGTTTCGGGCCAGGACCTGTGCGTTGTAAAGTTGATGCTGATCCTTGTGATAAGGATAGGGCAACAGGATGGCCGGAATCCCAAATGCGGTTAATTCCGCCAGTGTCGAAGCACCAGCCCGGCCGATCAGGCAGTCGGTAATCCCCAGCAATTGCGGCATATCGCCGACAAAAGGTTCAGTACGAACGGTTAATTGATACTGGCGATAAAATTCCCTGGTTCGATCCAGATCGTTAGCCCCGGTAATATGAAATACCTGCCAATTTTCCAGAAAGCGGGAACCCAGTTCATTGAGACACCAGCCGGCTGCCTCGTTGACATTGCGCCCACCTTGTGATCCGCCAACGATAACCAGAGTTTTTTTATCCGTTGATAGCCTGAGTTCCCGGCAGGCTTTGTGACGATCAAATTTATGAGAAAAATCATCCCGGATCGGACAGCCGCTCACTATACACTTGGAGGCGTAACGGCCAAAGTGCGGAAGGGTTTCTTCCCACTGCACAAAAATCCGGTCTGCCAATCTCGCGCTAAAATGATTGGCTTTTCCTGGCACGGCATCGGGATTCAGCATGGCGGTCGGCAGTTTCAGTTCCGACGCCACTTTCATCGCCGGACCGGAGGCATACCCTCCCAATCCCAATACTGCCCGGACATGTCGTTGGGTCATCATTTTTCGACATAAAGCCTTACTGCCAAACCAGCCGCGCAAAAATGGCAGCCATGTTACCGGCCGCGCCGGTGAAGGCAAAGGACGCACTGGCTGAACCTCATAAGGATATCCACACCCTGGCATCTGGCTTTGATCGAAAGGACGATCCGTACAAAGAAAAAGGATCTCCGCTTCCGGAGCCAGCTTTTTGATTGCTGCCGCTACAGAAAAACCCGGATATAAATGGCCTCCGGTTCCTCCACCTGCTAAAATAAAGCATCCTGTATTGTGACATGCATCTTGTTTCATGTTGGATATTATAATCCCGGCAACGGCACTGTCCAGAAAATGTCATACAAGATCTTGTCATATAATTAGTTAGTGCCTAATCCGTAAAGCGGCTTTCTTATGAATGATTTCCTCGACATCCAATCTCAAGCGCATAAAAAAGTGATTGATGCCATCCAGCATGGTTTTCCAGTGGAATCCCGGCCTTTTGACAGGCTTGCCGCAGAATTTCAACTGGATTCCTCCAGCATAATGGACTTTTTGCATCAGTGTTTCCATCAAGGTATTATCCGTCAGATTGGGCCGGTTTTTGAACCACGTAAACTGGGATATGTCAGCACGCTGATCGCCGCTTCCATCCCGGATGACCAACTGGAAACCGTGGCGGGCTATGTCAGTTCCCATCCGGGAGTATCGCATAACTATCAGCGAAATCATCCTTTGAATCTCTGGTTTACCCTGACCGTACCCACCCCGCAGGCCATAGACGATTATATTCAGCACCTGAAATCACGTTTCCACCTGGATCGGGTATATTCTTTACCCACTATCAAGATGTTCAAGCTGAAAGTAAGATTCAATATCGCAGATAATCCAGAAGACGAATCTGAATCCCTGGAACCGGATAATCCTCATTTACCACCCAAAGTTGCCGACTCAGCTTCAGAAATTAATATCTCCGAAAGTCAGCAAGAATTGATCCGGCAATTACAAAACGGCTTGCCGATTGAGCCACAGCCCTATTTATCGATCGCAAACAAAATCAACCAGACCGAATCTCAGGTTATCGATCAGATTAAACTGTGGCTTCAGCATGGTGTTATCCGGCGTATGGCCGCACGCATGAAACATCAAAAAATGGGCTATCGTGTAAACGCCATGGTCGTTTTTGATCTTCCCGACGATCAAATTGAACAGGCCGGCCGGCAGTTGGCCGCCTTCCCTTGTGTAAGCCACTGTTACCACAGGCCTTCTGCACCTGACTGGCCGTTCACCCTGTTTGCCATGACCCACACTAAAGATACCCTTCAACTTGAAACAACTGTCCGACAAATGCTTGAGAATCTCCATCCCCGACAGCACGACATTTTAAGATCAGTATGTGAATTTAAAAAACAGCCGGTCCGTTACTTTATTGAACCGGTTTCACAGCCATCCCATAGGCTATTAAATTTCAAGTAGTTATTTCAAAATAGAATGACATAAGTTACACTGTAATCACTATAAAAACAGGAGCAACTTATGTCACCCATGAAACATGACTATACCATACTCAAACAGATTTGCCAGCATATTCCAGCGTTTCTCGTTCCCAAACTTGCACGTGAGTATGGGATAGATAAGCAATCCCGTTCCTTTTCGCCGTGGTCCCATGTCGTATCAATGCTGCATATTCAGATCGCCCACAGCCTATCGCTGAATGATGTGGCGGATACCTTACGGAACCATGCCGGTTCACTGGCAACGATCCGTAATGCCACCCCTCCAAGCCGTAATGGTCTGTCTAATGCCAATCGAGTGCGCGACCCTGCTATGGCAGAGGCATTATTCTGGCAGGTGCTGTCCCATATCCAAAACAAGTATAAAGATTTTGGTCGTGATGCCCGCTATTCCGGTTTGCCCAGGAGGTTTAAAAGAACCATTCATGCCGTAGACTCTACTACGATAAAGCTTGTGGCCAATTGTATGGACTGGGCCAAACATC
This sequence comes from Sedimentisphaerales bacterium, assembly GCA_963663965.2. Lineage (GTDB taxonomy): Bacteria > Planctomycetota > Phycisphaerae > Sedimentisphaerales > SM23-30. The sequence continues at coordinate 180,459 of CAXXFK010000025.1, read as the reverse complement.
GCAGACGCAAAGCCGCCGCTAAATGTCACATGCAGCTTAATCTTCAAACCTTTCTTCCTCAGTTCGCTATTGTCAAGAATGCTTCAACTCATGACTCGACAGAAGCTTATCGGCTTTGCGGGAATCTTCAAAGTGGCGAAGTAGCCGTTTTTGACAAGGCATACGTTGATTTCAAGCATCTGGCTGAACTTGATAGTCGGGGGGTATTCTGGGTTACCAGAGCGAAAGACAACATGTCTTATCGAGTCATCAAACCGCTTAGCGACCCTAAAGGTAATATTATCAGCGATGTTTTGGTTGAACTGGAAACACCCAAAAGCTATGAAGCGTATCCAGAGCCTATCAGGATGGTGACTGCCGATGTGGAAATTGACGGTAAGATAAAACGCATCTCATTTATAACCAACAATATAATATGGGCTCCCAGCAGTATTTGTGAGCTATATAATGCCGCTGGGGAGTGGAGGTGTTCTTTAAACAGATTAAACAGACGTTGCAGTTAGCTGACTTTGTAGGCCATAGCCAGAACGCTATTCTCTGGCAGGTCTGGATGGCTCTGCTGGCGTACATTCTGATCCGCTTTGTCGGTTATCTCGGTAAATGGAAAGGAACATTCAAGCGATTGTTTACTTTATTGCGAGGTGTCATGTTTAGCCGGCTGGATATTTACAGCGTGATGAATTTCTGTGGGACAGCACGTGGTTCGCCCAGGATGATTGCAAGCCCTCAGCAGGCATATCTGCCCGGTTTTGAGCGGATTTAAATTTCCAGACGAAATTTTCAACCGCAGAAAATGGGCCATATCGCATCAACCGCAAAGGTTTGGCGACCAGGGCTAAAAAAGTGATAACTCCCTATCCGGAAAAACCGACCTGAAAGGCTGTTTTTGACTCATAAATCCAGTTCTTGCGGAGAGTCTGCAAGTTTATGGGATGACTGTGAACCGGTTTAATAAACCTGTCAAATTGCTATAGAACCGTTTCCCAGCCACACGTGCCTTGCGGCTCGATACTCATATTATCGATCAAACGGGTTGCCCCCAGAAACACGGCCAATGCCAAAAGCGCCGGCTGGTCCAGATGGCTGATCGGCTGGAGCAATTCGCTGTCGACCATCTCAATATAATCGATTCGACAAGCCGGATACGCTTCAATCATTGAACGCATATTGGCGATAATACCCTGACAGTCAGTCACACCCTGCCGGATCGCATCTGCGGCGGATTGCAACGCTTGAAAGAGGCAGACCGCCTGACGGCGTTCTTCTGCATTCAGATACCGGTTACGGCTGGATAGTGCCAATCCATCTGATTCCCGTACTGTCGGGCACCCGATAATTTCGACCGGAATATCCAGTTCCCGAACCATCCGCCGGATAATGGCCAGCTGCTGGGCGTCTTTTCGGCCGAAAAAGGCCAGATCCGGCTGGATAATATGAAAGAGTTTGCTAACCACCGTACAAACACCCCTAAAATGATCAGGGCGCGATGCTCCGCATAAGCAATCTGAAAGCGTATCGACCGTGACCCAGATATGACTCGAAGGATCAGGATACATTTCTGTAACAGTCGGAGCGAATACCAGATCTACTCCCAAATCGCGACATCCCCGGCAATCGGCTTCAAAGGTCCTTGGATATCGATCTAAATCTTCGTTCGGACCAAATTGCGTGGGATTGACAAAGATACTTACTGCACAAAAGCCGCATTGCTCCCGGCACGCTTGCACCAGGGCATAATGACCGGCATGCAATGCGCCCATGGTGGGAACTAAACCAATAGCCGCACCTTTAACTCGTGCCTGCCGGATAATATCACGGGTATTTTCGATGGATGTCTCTATGTTCATATCCGATGTAATATACCATTCCAATTGGAATTTCAATGGGAAATTCCATTTATGAAAATGGATTGACAACTGAAACTCGAGGTCTAAGCCGAATTTTCTGAACTTGTTAACAAAATGATTTCCATACTCAAAATGGCGATAATTTGATACAATTTTGTGTTAATACCTGTCAGCGTAATCCATTATAATTTAGAATAGTCAAGGTTCCCTGAAATCTAAATAACTGTTAATCCCCTACCAGACTCAAATTGAACGTATAAATTATGAAAATTAATCCATTATACTTGCTGTTGACAGCTATCCTTTCGATACCACTGATGGCCGAATCCACCAAACCCAATATTCTCATTATCGTTGCCGACGATCTTGGCTATGCCGACCTGAGTTTCCTGTCGCAATCCCCAGCCGATGTTCATACCCCGGCCATTGACTCGCTGGCAGCACAAGGTACCTATTTCTCCAATGCCTACGCCACCTCCCCGATATGCAGTCCCAGTCGCTGTGGTCTGATCACCGGCCGTTATCAGCAACGCTGGGGCAATTACTGGTTTGGTGACGGAGGCCTGCCCCCTACCGAATTAACCTTACCTCAGGCTCTGGCGCCCTCAGGTTATCTCTCTAAAAAAATCGGAAAAACGCACCTCAACGGCGGTCCGGTAGAACATCCGCTGGATCACGGATTTGATGAATCCATTGGCTTCATGTTTCATACCTGGGATTATATCCGGCTTAGCGAAAAAGATGTCGAAGCTTATCGAAAAAAAGGCGTCAAGGACTTCGGTTGTCAGGTTGTTGGCCCGTTGATACGCGGCCGCGACCAGAAAGTATCTTATGAAAATGGTTTTTCCACTGAAATCTTTACTGATGAAGCGATCGAACTGATACGCCGTGACCGTAATGGCCGACCATTTTACATTGAATTGGAATATAACGCTGTCCATGCTCCTATTTATGTCGTCCCGCAACATTATGCCCAAAAGGTCGGCGTCGAATTTATTCCCTTTGACCGCAACGCCCAACAATGGCAATTTCCCTATTGGGAGCCCACCCGGGAACCCCACACTGTTTTCCATGAAAAATGGGGGCTTCTTGGTGAAGTGATTCCTGATGGCCGCAAACGCTATATCGCCCAGCTCATGGCGCTGGATGACAATATCGGTCGCCTGCTCGAAACACTCGATCAAACGGATCAACGGAATGATACCCTGGTTGTCTTCCTCTCTGATAACGGCGGTACGATCAATACCTATTCTAATAACACCCCTCTGCGCGGCTGGAAATATATGTATGGCGAAGGTGGGGTTCGCATTCCGATTATTGTTTCTTACCCCAAGCGCTTGCCGATTAACCACACCAGTGAAGCGCTGGTCTCTGCTATGGATATTTTCCCGACAGTCCTGGAACTGGCTGACATAGATATCCCGGCTAATGTTGACGGTCTCAGTTTGATCCCTCTGCTTAAAGGCCGGCTTACTCAACAACATGACCATCTCGTCTGGTCCTACGGTCGCAACGATAGCTGGACCGTCCGAAAAGGCCCTTGGAAACTCGCCCACAACATCGGTTGGCGCCATTCCAATTATAAAATTGTCGAGGAGGTTTGCGTTCGTGACGAAAACGAAATAGTTTATCCTGGAGGTATTTTGTTATTTGATCTTGAGCAGGATATCTCTGAACAAAAAAACCTGGCCGACCAGTATCCAGAAGTAGTCCGCGAACTGACCGGTCTTTACGAAAAGTGGGAGGCGCAAATGTCTCCACCCCGCACCGGAGATGGAACTCTTAAGGTCTCTAATACACCTCAGCCACTTACCATCCAGTCCATGTTGAAAAAACTGGGCGCTACGATTAAAAGCAATATTCCAGCCGCTGATGGCAACCAACCGGAAAAAGCCATCGACGGCAATCTCTCCACCATCTGGCATACTCCCTGGACACCCCGACTGCCATTTCCACATGAACTGATCATTGAACTGAACAGCCCACAATCGATCCGGGCGCTCACTTATTACCCGCGTCAGGATATGCCAAACGGACGGTGCACTCATTACCAGATTTTTGCTTCAAACGATGGTCGCAACTGGGGCCAACCACTCACCTCCGGCACACTTGAAAATTCTGCCGCAAAACAAATGATCAGGCTTCCAGAATCTGTCGAAACTCAATTTCTAAAATTTGTTTCACTTGAATCCGCTACCCGGAAAGAAATTTCTTCTGCTGCAGAAATCGATATCATTCTGGATGACTGACAGTACCAGATTATTCTATCGACAAACTGCCATCGGCATTAAATTTAAATGCTTCGGAATAATTGACTTCCCAGAGATAACCGTCCGGATCGGCAAAATAACCGCTGTAGCCGCCCCAGAAAACATCCTGGGCCGGTTTAATGATAGCTCCGCCGGCCTTCCCGGCCAACGCCAGCACGGTGTCGACCTCATCTTTTTTTCGCACGGTATGGGCCAGGGTAAATCCCGGGAATCGCCCTTTTTCCGATGGGCCGTCTTTGATCGACAGGGTGACATCCTCTGCCAGTTTATCATAAGGATACAAGGACAATAAGGTCCCCTGCATCGAAAAGATCACGATTCCCCCATCTGGAGTCATCTTTGTTGAAAAACCCAATCCCTCTTTATAAAATCGATAAGATCGTTCCAGGTCAGAAACTCCAAGAGTGATTGTACTGATACGTGCTTCCATAGTCGTTTGACTCCTGTATATCTCGGTAATAGATAGACATCCCAGACAATAAACACTGCTCCCAATGATTAAACAACTGAAAGCAAACCTCTTTTGGGGACTTGTATAATTGATCATATTAATATCATCCTCATTGTTTCGCTTTTTTTAACGCATCGTCCAACAGCGCAAATCCATCCTGCCACTCGTTCAACCGGGTGACCTTTTTATCGCGGGCAATCTGCATAAATTGCTCATAGACTTCATCGGGCGTTTTTGCCATTGGCCAGATCAAATCAGAATCGGCAGCCTGCTGCTGGAATTTTTTCCAGTTACGCATCACCGCATACATCACCGGCAACTGGGCAACCTGTACCCGCTGGACCAGTTCCGTATTATCGCTCACCATCGCCTCCGCTGCCTGCAGATGCATCCAGCCCTGAGCCAGGGTATCATAATTTAAAAATTTAGCGTCATCCGGCGAAAAACATCCCAGCCAGTCACCGCTCTGAATCACAGATTGATGGATCAGCGTCAGATACGCCTTGATCTCATCGGCCGCGGCGCCGTAATAGCCGGCTAGAAATTCATCGATCAGCTGTTCACCATCCAGATTCGGATTCCATAACAACCTGGCCAGTACCCATGCCCGCAATTCTGCCATTTCCGCGCACGGGCTGGTATAGGCTCCCTGCTCGAATAAACCGACTACATGATGATCCGCAAAAAACTTCACATTCGGCGCCAACACCCCCAGATTGGGATGCGGCAGGAAATAATGACGGAAATTGGTGGTATAATCCCACACATACAACCGGTTACAAATCTGTGACCAGCCGACGATATCATCCCGGAACTTCTGGTTTCGCTCATCAGCCAGCGGAACACTGAAGGAACACTCAATACTGCATAATCGAACAATGACATTCGGCCGGGGCCGGGTTATCTTTGGCGGCTTTCGGGTATACTGATAGGCCAGCGTACTGATTTCGACATTCGGAAATTCCTGTTCGATGTCCGCCGCCACCTGATTGACAAAGCGCAGTACCAGACCGGCCGGCGACTCTTCTTCCTGCTCTATCGCCTGGCAGGCCTCGCATTGACAATTGCCATGCCAGTCATTCTGTGAAACCGACGCAATCGTAGCCGACGGATTCACTCTCAGACGTTCCTTAAGGTTTTTAGTGAGTTCCACTCGCATGGTATCATTGGTTAAACAGAGCTGACTCCGATCATGGGTTCGCTTGCCATCAATCTGGCTGAACCATTCCGGATGCCCGGCAAAATACCGGTCCGGCGGGATCAACGAATAAAACGTATGCACGAATCCTTCGTAAACATGCCGCCCGCCCTGCTGAGCCGTCAATCGCTGGCTGTGGCCGTTGCATTTATTACGCGCCGCCCAGGCGCCATCAAAGGCATCTGTCCAGAACGGTTCGCGAAACTCAAAGACCGGTTTAAAACGATGATCGATCTTGACAAATCCCAGTGTTGGCCGCTTTGGGATTGTTTGCGCTTGTGAACTCCACCAATGACAGCCTATATAATCCTCTAAAAAAGTATAAACCGCATATAATGGGCCACGAAGGCCGCCCCCACTCAAATACAGATCATCACCTTGAGTCAAAATTCCAATCTCTTCATTCTGAAAATCACCCAGTGGCGCCGGTCCGCATGTTCCCACATAAATCGCGTTCCAACCGTCCTCAAGCTGAGTCCCAATCCTGAAGTCAGCCCCAGTCACCTCTTTCAAAAATCGGGCCAACTCTTCTGCGGCATAATGCACGGGCACATCGGCATTCTCATCCATTACAATCTGAACCTGCGCCTGACCGTTAATCGAAATAACAACGCCAAATATATCCGTACACCAAATAAGCAAGAAAATCGCAACCAGACTTTTAAGCTTCATATCATTCTCCAAAATAAAACCTTAAAAATTGAAATCGTAGATGAAAACCAGTATGACTATATCATACCCTTAGCCAATATTCCATGCAATCTTCGATCGCGATCAAGCACAATTTAAATTTTGAATGTTCAAGAACAATCAATGAAAAAGGGCCCGGAGAAAAACTCCGGACCCGGTAGATTAATTTGATCTAACTATCAATCACATAAATTATCTAACATCAACACAGGCTGGATCGTTCGGATAAGTACAATACAGCCATATGTTGGCTAACGCGGCAAAATCTTCCAGGTCGATAATACAATCATGATTGGAGTCTAAGTCAAGATATCCCCAAGCGCCGCAATCATTCTCCAAGACTTTATGAACCAGAGTTACTGCCAGTTCATTGTATTCCAGATCATCGCTGGTGGCATGATAAGTAACCACAATATTCCGCGGATCAGGACCCACGACATCATTGTCAATTGCTGATACGGTTATCGTTTGTGGAGTGAGTGCATTCTCGGGAGTAAAGGTCAGGGTCGGCGGATCGAATTCCAGTCGGTTAGGATCGGAAGGATCATCCGGAATCGCGATCACATCAGCCGTGGGAGCCTTAAGCAGGCTTACCGAGTAAGCGACACTCTGACCTTCTTGTACAGACACAGGTTCCGTACTGAATACAAAATTGGCGCCATCATCATCAATGATTTTAACTTCAGTGGGGAAGATCAAGCCGCCATTGAAACTGGTGTCGCTACTGGTCAGGGCATACGAAATAATAGCTGCTTCGACTGGCTCAATCTCGTCATCCTGAACAGCAGAAACCGATATGATTTGAGGCTCATTCCAATTTTCAGACGTAAAAGTCAATGAAGCCATGTCAAGATTGACATCTGGATTGCCATTGGGATCCAATGTAACAATAACATCGGAGGTAGGTGCCCGGTCCAGGACAACACTTAAATTCGATGAACCGTTTCCTTCTTTGACAATCAGATTGCCAGAGGTGGAGCCTTCCGTTTCTTTGGTGATTTTAAAATTATCGTATTCAATATATCCGCCTAAGGCGTCGCTCCAAGTGGCATGAAACAAACCAACCTGCAGGGTTATATTGTTTAAATCATCTCGAATCAAGGGTGAACTGTTATATTCGATCCAGTCTTTACCGTCAGTGCTGTAATAGGCATAAAAGGCGTTTCCCACCTTTGTTATCTTAAGAAAGCGCCCGGCATCCCATGCATTATTGGGGGTTTCGATTTCGTCTCTTGCTCCGTCATCGTTAGCGCGCAGGAAGTTGCCACACCACCAGATCGGGAAGAAACAGTTTTGGATGTTGTCTTCCAGATAAGGATCGGTGTTGGGTACTCGCACCATCAACCCGCCGTCATTATTATACAGCCATCCATCTTCGCCGGCAGAACTCAAATAAGTATAATCAGTCACTTCGACTTCGACCGAAAAATCACCCATAACATTGACATAGACAAACGGGCCATAAGGCGACTCACTGCCGCCCCATCTAGAATTAGTTGACTCCATGCGCAAAATACCATTGATGCATTTGATTACTGGCAAAGTAATTTCAGGAACATTGACAAACATGCCATCCCACAAACTATAGCCCGTTCCTTCTGCAGTAATATCTTTTGGGATTTCCGAATCAATCACCATAGTTCCGGCCTGAGCCATCGTAACTAAAAAACACCACGTCAATACAAACAACAACTTTCGCATACTATATTCTCCGTTTTTTTAATGTGAAAAATCAGGCCTTACCATCAAACACACAACACAAAAACTCCATGATTTATCATTCCCGTTTTATGTCTGCACCACCTCCTTTCTAACCGATCCCAATGAGACGACCAGGTCGCCATTCATGCCATTAATAATTAATGCTTTTTGACACATTCCCATCTTCCTGTCCTTCTTAAGATAACATCAAGACCTGCGGTGTTAATATTCCACACTAGTTATAACACGAGCATTCTTTGATAGTTAGATTAAAAAACAGAAACAAAATTCATTTTCTTATAGCGACACTCGGCAAAATTGATACTATCATTATAACTGTTTTATCTGGAAATATCCATCAATTTCTAGCAAAAATCATAACCCCAGCCACCTGGGCCGCCCAAACCCCTTCAGATCATTCCGGTGTCCGATTTACTTTCCCTTTTTTAAACTTTTTTCGTTTTGCCGCTCCAAACGCCTTGTCACACCACTGAATCAAGGCAATACGATCCTCCAACACCTCTACAGGTATTTCATAGTAAGGCATTGAAATCGCTTTTTCCGGAAAGGGTTGGAAGGCTTTACACCCCTTTTTCTCAAAATCGCCCCGTTTAGAGTCATCCACCTTTAAATAAGCCACATCATCGGCAATTAATCCAAACATCATCCCTTTGCAATATAACCCCACACCGCCAAACATGCGACGAGACACCACCTTATCCCAACCTGACAATTGTTCCAATACAAAATCAAGAAACTCTTGCGATACAGCCATTTGTTACCCCTTTAAACGGTGATCGAGTTAATGACAATTGAACTGCTGCTGCGATCAATCCGGATAAACACTTAGGGAATAATACCCCCTGCTAGGACTCACGAATTATCAACTGTTCACTAATATAGATATCCATTGCGGGAAAATCTGGATTGGCCATCCGGTCAAACATACGCGCCACGGCCTGTCTGGCAATAAATGGAACCGGCTGCCGGATAGTCGTCAACGGACAATACAACAAACTGGAAGCGGGCAAATCATCGAAACCGGTAATACGAAGTCCGCCTGGCAACTCAATCTTCAGCTTCAATGCGTCTCGCATCACCACGCCGGCAGTTTCATCATTGATACAGACTACGCCCTGAGGGCGCGGTTTTTGCTTTAATAGTTTCTGGAGCGCCAGAGATGAAGTCTCTACCTCTTTGGAATCATAATCGAGTACCACCCGTCCAGTCAAACCGGCCGCACTCATCGCCGCCAGGAAACCTTCAATACGCTCTCTGACCACATTGGAATGAAGACGGCAACCCACAAAATAAATCGCCTTCAAGCCCATTTCAATCAAATGAGTCGTCAATCGATAACTGGCCCGGCGATTATTGATCCCGATCACATCGTATCGGCTTCGTTCAGGAGCCTGACAGATATCTCGATCGATCAAAATAATCCGGATGCCTGCCGCATCCAGTTTATCGCAAATCATCTGATTGATCTTCACATTATCCTCAGTGAAATCCACCGGCACATAAAATACCCCCTTGATATTTTCCCGGATAAATTTATCGCAGGTATCCAAAACATGCCCAAGCAAATTATCCGCATTGCCAAAACACGCGGTATCCCCCAAAAGTGCAAACCGATTCGTTTTCGATTCATTAGAGATTCGCGAAAATACCATATTAATAAAATGATGTTCAAAATCATTTTCCACCTGAGGGCGCGGCGCCAGAAAACCGATTTTTAATTGAGTTACCCCACGATCCGAATTACCGCTGACAAAGGTACCAGACCCTTTTTTTCTGATAATCAATCCTTTTAATTCCAGGGCATCCAGCGCCTTCTCCACCGTCGGACGAGAAGTTCTGAATTGCCTGGCCAGGGCAATTTGCGTCGGAATTTGCTGACCCGCAGCATAATCCCCACTCGTAATTTTACCTTGGACAAAATCAACAATCTGAAGATATTTTAAACCTTTTAAGGCATTATCTACCATAACTTTATTTCCTGCAATAATTAATGATTTTATCAAAAACAAACCCCCTTGTCAACTCTTAGATTTTTTTCTTGATGGTTGCTAATTATTTGTCAATAATATGTATATTATCACGTTTGGCATATTATGACACGTACACAAATAAAAAGAGCTATCCATACTTATGCCAGGTTATCCTGTACCCCTGACCAGTATAAGGATTTCCTGCTAGACGCCTTTCATTTGATCTGTCAGCATGAGAATTATCTTTCGCCCATCGAAGACATCAACAGTCTTGAGTTGGCCCATTTGATCCCTGAAGTCCCGGAGACGGTTCTGGCGATTTATATTGCGATTAATGACGCGGTTTGTAATAAGGCACTCGTGTCATCCATTTTACCTCGTCATGGGCACAATAATGTCTTTGTATTTAATCCCGCTGTTTACCCGGGTGGAGAACAGGTGCCCTCCGGCACGGTTGATGCCCGTTCAATCCTGGTTGGGTTTGAACCTCCCAACGAATCCTGGAATCCTGACTGGACGTACGTCATGATCCAGGATCCGGATCGATCCTATGCCAGTCTCTGGCAGGAACGCGGGTATATCGACATGATTCCCGCCAAATTTGAGGATTTTACCCAACTGACCGATTTTAATACCAGTAAACTTTGTATTTTTATTTCATCCAAAGCGTTCGAACATCCCGTTAACCAAAGCAGACCTTATCTTAAGGCTGCTCGTGAGCGGGGACAGAAATGGGCACACCAGTTTATGATTCCTCCGGCCATACAGGATGAATTTGACGAACTTGAACCGGTCATACTGGATCAAGGCGAAAAGCTGTATGTCGCCACCAAAGATTTTGGACCCTGCGCGCATGGCTGGAGCAATTGCCACCCTGACAACCTTCAACTGGCCGTCGTTAATGAAAACTCCGCGGTTCCGCTGGACCTGGTCATCGCCAAGCCTCCTGCCGATCCCCAGTTTGCCACTGGCCTCATCCCCCCCAGGGGCAGCGCCGACATGACCACAGACTGGTTCTTGCGGGGACGGCAGATTATGAGAAAGCCACTGCTGGAAGGACTTTTTAAGGGCTGACATGATGAATAAATCGACTCCCAAAGCGATGGTTGCCGGGCACATCTGCCTGGATATCGCTCCTGGTTTCCCGGCTGAAACTCAGGGCGATATCAGCCATATTTTGACGCCCGGTAAACTGATCGACGTGCAACAAGCCGTTATTGGCACAGGCGGAACCGTGTCAAACACCGGCCTGGCTATGGCAAAATTAGGCATGGATGTCAAACTCAATGGCAAAGTCGGTGATGATGCGTTTGGTGATATCATTAAACAACGCGTCGGGCCGCATCGAGCCTCTTCATTTAAAACCGTGTCGGATCAGGGTACATCATACAGTATCGTTCTGGCCCTTCCCGGTATCGACCGCATGTTCCTCCACCACGCCGGCACGAACGATACCTTCTCCATGGATGATATCGATTACGACACCTTGTCGCAATGTGACCTGTTACACTTTGGCTATCCGCCTCTGATGCGCAGGATGTATCAAAATGACGGCCGGGAACTTTACGAAATTGTCAAGCGAGCCAGGGAAATGGGTGTTATTGTCAGCCTGGACATGTCTTTACCGGATCCAAACAGCGCTTCGGGCCGGGCCAACTGGCCTGTCATTCTGAAAAAGGTCCTGCCTTATGTTGATATCTTCCTGCCCAGCATCGAAGAAATTGCCTTTATGCTCGACCGTAATCTGTTTGATCGCCGCAAAGCCCAGACCGGCCATAACGATCCGGTCACGGCTTATACCACTGAGGATTTTTCCCGCTTATCCAGTTCCATGCTGAACTTAGGCGTCAAACTGGCTGCCATCAAAGCGGGGATCAATGGCTTTTACCTGAGAACTGCCAAACGCCAGGTTATCGATTCTCTGCCTCCTGTCGTTCACAATACCAATCACTGGTCTGATCGAGAACTTTGGGCACCCTCCTACCAGGCGGATCGGTTCGGTTCAGCAGTTGGCGCCGGCGACGCCACCATTGCCGGATTCCTTACCGCATTTCTAAAGGGAATGGACCCGATCAGCGCTATAAAAGCAGCCAATATCCTGGGCGCCCAGAGCGTCAGGGAAGTCGATTCAATCGCCGGCATCGAAAACTGGCCATCGACCCTGGAAGCCATTCACGATAACAGCAAGCTCCGCAACCCGCTTACCAGAGGAATTGACTGGCGCTTTTCCGAACTGGATCAGATCTATTACGGGCCCAACGATCAGCAAACAGAATAATCATCCTCATTTACCCATGGATAAAAATCATATATTTGTTGGCTTCGGATTCGGGCCGATTCAAGCTGGATTGTTTGCCTGTGAAGCCTTTAAAAGCGGTAACTTTTCCAGAATAGTCATTGCCGAGATTGACCAAGAGCTGGTCTCGGCGCTCCGGGCCAGCCGGGGGCAATATACGATCAACATTGCGTCTCATGACGGCATTGTTACCGAAAGTGTATCCAATATCGAAACCTATCACCCGGGGGATCCTTCTGACAGAAAAGCCCTGCTGCAGGCCCTGAGCCAGGCGACGGAAATTGTCACTTCCCTGCCCTCAGTGCAATATTACAGCGCTGGAGAGCATTCAGTTGTTTCACTGATCAAACAGGGACTTGAATCCAGTCAGGCTCCGGCTACCATTATTTATGCCGCGGAAAACCACAACCACGCCGCCGAGATGCTTCAGGAACAGATTGGCTCCTGTCCTCGCGTGCAATATCTCAATACCGTCATTGGAAAAATGAGCCAGGTCATTGCAGATCCACACGAAATTGCCAGAAAACAACTGATTCCGATTACCCCCGGTCTGGAACGCGCCTATCTGGTTGAATCCTTCAATCAAATCCTGGTGTCCCGCTGCCATTTGTCAGATTTCAAACCAGGAATACCGGTCTTTATAGAAAAGGATGATCTCCTACCCTTCGAAGAAGCCAAACTATACGGCCATAATGCCATCCATGCCCTGCTTGCTTATCTGGGAGCGGACAAAGGCTATACCAAAATGTCGCAACTAATCGACGATCAAGAACTGATGCAAATCGCCAGAGAGGCATTTATCGGCGAATCGGGCAGAGCCCTTGTCCAGAAATACGCCGATCTGAACGAAGAACTTTTCACGGAATCCGGCTATCGCGCCTATGCCGAAGATTTACTGGCCAGGATGACCAACCCTTACCTGGATGATTCGATCGAAAGAGCCGCCAGAGACCCTCAGCGCAAACTCGCTCCTAACGACAGAATCTTCGGTACGATCAACCTGGCACGGTCCTATGGTATCGATCCCGTCAATATGGCCAAAGCCGCTGACGCCGGACTTGCTTATCTCCATAAACATCCCTCTGAATGACTAACATCGATTTCTAATACCGCCGCCTTCCTGCGATCAATCAGAAAACGCCGAAGGATAATTCTTTTATCATCTCAAGTTCTGCGCACAAAAAAAGCCCAATCGATGGATTGGGCAGATTCTCAGACTCCCAAGGCCGCTACAGGCAGGGATAATGCCAGATTGACTTTACAGCGCGTCGGTACGCCAATCAGCCATTGCGAGGGTCCTGGTATCCCGCAAAGCCCTGATCTTCCTGCTGGGCCCGCGGATGGGAGTTCTCATAGATTTTTTTCATTTTATTCGATGTCAGATGGGTATAGATCTGGGTCGTACTTAACGAACGATGTCCCAGCAGTTCCTGTACCACACGAAGATCGGCCCCATTATTCAGCATATGGGTCGCAAAACTGTGTCTCAAGGTATGCGGGCTGATCCGGGGATCAAGGCCGGCTTGCTTGAGATACTTATCCAGTTTACGCCGCACCGAACGGGTACTGAGCCGTTGGCCGTGTTTGTTGACAAACAGGGCTTCCGGGTCGAAGCTGTCTTTGCGACTATCGGTATCTCGGAAGGTCAGATAGCGCTGGATACATTGCAGGGCGGACGAACCGATCGGCGAAACCCGTTCCTTTTTGCCTTTACCGCGCAGGTGAATGACCTCACCCAGGAAATCGACATCGCTTAGATTTAAAGCCACCAACTCGCTGACACGCAAACCGCTGCTGTACAGAGTCTCGAGAATCGCCCGGTCACGCGCTCCCAACATGGTGTTGGTATCGGGACAGTTTAATAGATTGGCGATTTGTTCCGGTTCCAGGCAGCGGGGCAAACGTTTATCCTGCTTGGGGGTGCGGATCGCCGAAACCGGCGAGGTTTCGACATGACCGCGCCGGACCAGAAACTTGTAAAAACTCCTTAACGTCGCCAACTTGCGCGCCGAGGTGGTTTTTGAATAGTTCTGTTCCGACAGCTGTGCCAGAAAGGCCCGGATCGTATTGACATTTACCTGGAGAATCGCTTGCTCCAGAGTCTGCAGCTGCGTTTCGGTCGCTACCGCGGTGGCGGCGCCGGGGGCCTGAGTATAGTCTGAACCGCCCGTCCCTTCTTCAGAGACCGTCTGGGACGCGCCTCGATATTGGACGAGGAAATCGGCAAATTGCCTCAGGTCGGCAGAATAGCATTTGACCGTATGAAACGAAAAGTGCTTTTCATACTGCAGATGGTCAATGAATTCCTTGATCACCGGGACTTCCGGTTGTTTTACATTGTTATCATACATGGTCTTGGCATCTCACGGCGAAGGTCCAACATTACCATTTTCCAACAGGTTCCACCATCGGGAACCTACACCAACATTCAAGCAAGACAATCAAACGGTCTGACAATCTGTACAGGGTCGGTATACAGACCATCGCTACGATAGTCGTTCTCCAGGCGGAGCGTCCTGAACGCCAATCGGCGTTACCAGGGAGAACTCCAGGGTTCGCTTGTCTTTTGCCAGTGCGCGTCCTGTGAGGGTTCGGGGCAGAGCAATCGATCAGCTTCCTCGACCAGATTCTTGCTTAACTGGAAGCTGAGTACCGCAGCGTCAAACCAGTCGAAACTGTTGCCGCTGTCATTGGCCATGTTCACAATGGTATCGAGCACCATTTCTTCATCGCCCGGTTCGTATCGAAAAACGAACCGTTCGGTATTTTTATGCAGTGTGAGCTCTTTCATTTCAGCCATGGTTGCATCCTCTAGTCTTTCTGCTCAAGAGGTTTGCCCGCCAGATAACTCTGGCGCCGCATAAATAGTTCGCTAATCACCTCATGAGATACAAATCGAAGATAATTCCTGCTCGTTGTGTATCTCTGCCAGGGTTCGCGCCACGAAGCGGTCGCTTCTTTCGCGCGCTCATTAGCATAAAGTTTGATACGCTCGATAACATCCTTGTCGCCGGCGTCTACGATCGTCACTACCTGGGCGATGGGCCGCATCTCCTCGGGAGGTTTCAGATCGAAACTCGTGCCGCTCCGCGCCAACTGGCCAGGATCGACATGCTTCATGGGATCGTGAGACGCCCACTTCTTGCGGTCGTACAACTGTACCATCATACCCACCCGGGGGGGCGGATAGGGATCGTACTGTGTAACGGCTCCCACGATCACTGCGTCCACCATCAGCATATCGGCCAATAGTTCGACATCGGAAGGGCTGGCAACTTTACTCATGGACAAGCTGCTCATTGCCGCCAGAACACGGTTAACCGGCAAGACTTGAACCCCATCTCCAGCCAGTTGGAGTTCGGTAAAAAACTCATCGGTCACCGCTAGCGTATCCAGTGCCTCGGAACCCGATTGGTTGGTAAATGGCACTATCGCCACTGACCAGGGCGGACCGTTATGACTAGGTCTGCCCGCATCCTGACTTTTACATCCTGGTAGTGTCAGGATCGTTATCGCAATCAGCGTCCTGGTTAAGGTTCTTACGATTCCGGATCGCATGTCTTTGTCTCCGACAGATTACTGGTGGCTACTGCCTGCGATTCAATCTCCATATCGAATCGATACCCAGGCAGGCACCCTGCTCTATTTACTTTTTCTGGCAATACGCCATTTATTTTCTCGCTCACAAACCGGAGTTGACCTCCGCGCCGTCAGATTAATTTGCCAGTATCTGACTTTGCGGATGATTGCTCAACTGAACCGGTTCCGTCGCGGTAAAATCTACTTCATACGGCTTGATAGACCAGATATTGTCGATATATTGACGGTCGGAGATAAAATAGATACGACCGTCGGTCGCCCACACCGGGGAATAATCCGATGCGTCACTGCCGGATAACCGGTTGTTATTGCGGCCGTCCAGATCGACAACCCAGATATCCTCGCCGGCAACCGGGGGCGCGGCCGCTTGCGCATTCGCGTCCGTGGCGCTCTGGTTCTTTTCATAAAGCCGTTTGTCAACCGTACAATAAGTCAGTTTCTTGCCATCCGGCGACCACGAGGGGGTCACACAGGCGTAATCGACATTACTGACAATCTCGGTTGGAAATTTCGCTTCATCCTGAACGATATCGATCGTCCAGATACTAAACCACTGGCTCCCACGATACCGGGCCAGTTGGAATGCGATCTTATTAATCTCGGCATTGGGATTCCAGGTGGGAAACAAGCCGTATCCTATCATCTTCTTTATACTGGGATTTTCCGTACTCACCAGCCACAGTTCCCATTGATTCGAACGCGGGCCATACGAACAATACACCAGCTGCTTGCCATCCGGCGACCACGAGGGATGAATATCGTTACTGGATCCATCCGTCAGCCGCACCGGATTGGTGCCATCCACACCGATCACCCAGATATCCCAGCCGCCGTCCCGGTTGCTGGCATAAGCGACTTTATCTCCCCGGGGAGAAAAGGCCGGATGAATTTCACTGCCGGGATCACTGGTCAGCCGGGTCGCGGTAAAACCGTTCACCCGTTTAATATACAGATCAGGATTCGGTGAATGACGCAATGAACTGAATACAATCCATTTCCCGTCGCGCGTAATATCCGGATCGAAATCTCCGCCTTCCTTGCAAAAACTATGCTGGGTCAGCGAGGAAAAGTTCTGGGGCGTAAAACTCACCGGTTCAAATGGGGTCATTTGACCATAAACATTCGATTGGACCGATGGCTTGACATCAGGCGTTTCTTCTACCGGCTTCCATTGTCCGATCCGATTGCAACCCGCGATAGCCAACAGGCTCGTTATGACAACGATAATATGTAAGGCTTTTTGTATCTGCAAGGGTTTAACCTTATATAATCCCGGAAGGGAACCGTCAAGGCTGACATTCGGCGCCACTCCACATCCTGTGGCCTGACACAGTCAACCTTATTCCATCTTCTTTCCTGAGCCTCACTTCCTGTTTGGCTACTACTGGTTTTAGCTTCAAATCCATTTTACCAGTCCGGTACTCATCGGGGCTACCGGTCGAAAAAATTATCGGCCATTATGTTTCGAGCCTCCCAAAAAATGGGTTTTTTATTTTTGGCTAGTCCCATAAGGGCGTTAGAGTTTATCGACAAGAGGGCCTATAAATCTTTAGCAGATAAAGTCCGTTTTTTGGCCGCTTTTAATTGGCACCATAACCCTTTGTTTTTAAACAGGATAAAGACACTATCATCCCTTCATGGTTTATTGAATTTTTCCAGGTAGCCCGGAAAACGACCGATAACTGTAAGTCCTGATTAATCAGAAACTTACTAATGGGAAAGATTCGACAGTCCAGTAACCTGACTGAGCAAGGTTTCTACCCGTTCAATAATCTGCTTTTCACGCTGGCGATCACGCCCGGTTACCACCCAGATTTCTTTTCGAGAACGATCCAGCGATTCTCCGGATTCCATGGGACTCACATAACGTTGATCTTGTCTGGCTACCGTGGCCGTCGCTGAAAAAGCCGACCAGGCCGCGCTATCCTGTCGTTCAGTAACCACCTTGACACAAAGCCAGCTTCTTCCCATATGGTTCACGACCTTCATCTCAGCGGACTCCCGAAGTTGCCGTGTCGACAACGATGGGCTGCCCTGATCAAGCATTCTCGGCCTGGAATGAATCTTCTTTTCATCCATATTCACCGTTATCTGGCCAAACTCACTTCTCATCGCCGCTTCGCCAGCCTGGAAAACCTGTCCCTCATTCGAATGGCTTACATCCAGGCAGGTATAATTCCGTAAAATAACATCACGGCTTACAGAACACCCCCCCAGAAAATGGCAGAAAATACCTGCCACAATGGCTAACAATCTGATTCTCACCATCCAGGTCGTTCTATCCGGTACTAATGAATTCAAAGCGCGTACCCATTTTATTGATATAAGTTTATTATTAAATCACAAAACTGGCCTAATCTTTATTATAAAAGCACCAGATTGCTTTTGTCGATATCCCAAATAAATGATTTTGAAAAATCTTACGTATAAATTATAATTATTTCAAGTACAGATCGTATTCAGGCAACTGACGTATAACATATTTTAAACCAAATACCTATAACTTTTTATGAATAATCCGGGCCAGGTTTACTTTGACACCAACTACCCCAACTATGATGCCCAGAACAGCTCTCATAAGTTATTGTTTTATCTTGACTTAATGCGGAGATGGGTGCCAGAAAACAAAACGGTCTTTGAATTGGGCACCGGTCTGGGCAACTTTCTACAGGTTGCCAGCAGCCATTATAGTTGTCTGGGGTGCGATCCCAATGAATTCGCCGTCGAAAAAACCTCTCAGAAGGTTCCCCGTGCCAGCCTTTTTACCGGATCCTATGAATCCATTCCAGAAACATCTGCTATTGACGCTATTGTCTCCTGGGATGTCCTGGAACATATTCCCGACCTGGATCGGGCGCTTGACACGATTTTTCAACGCCTTCCCGCAAATGGATTTCTACTGGGGGTGGTCCCGGTATATGATGGTCCATTGGGCATTCTGGTGCGGATACTGGACCACGATCCAACTCATGTCTGGAAATGCTCACGTGGCTGGTGGATTAATAAATTAAAAGAAAAAGGATTTGAACCGGTTGAATATGGAGGAATTCTGAGAAAATTAATTTTAAACAAACACTATCTCCACTGGACCCGTCCGCAATGGCTTTGGCGTCCAGCGGGTTGCGCCTTTTATTTCGCGGCCAGAAAATCCGCAAACATTAACTGAGGAGTTCGTATTTATGCGTGTATGGGTAGTTTTACCGGCTTACAATGAAGAAGAAAATCTACCCGCAATCATGCAGGGTTTCCAGGAACTGGTAGATGAAACTTATAAACTGGACCTTGAAATTCTGGTCGTGAATGACGGCTCAACAGACCGAACGGCCACCATTGCCCTGGAATCCGCCGGCACCCTGGCGGTAACCGTCATTGATAACGAACGAAACATGGGTCTGAGTGAAACGTTTATTCATGGCATAACAGAGGCGACTCAGCGGGCTAATGGCAGTGACATTATTTTATGTATGGATGCGGATAATAGCCACTTGCCCGGCCTGGCCGCCCGTATGATCCGGGCCGTGCGCGAAGGCCGTGATGTGGTGATCGCTTCCCGTTATCAACCGGGTGCCGTCGTACGAGGCGTCCCTTTTTCGCGTCAACTGCTTTCCTATGGCATGTCGATCCTGTTCCGATTGGTCTACCCTATTCAAAATGTGAAAGATTATTCCTGCGGCTACCGGGCCTACCGGGCCGGCTTCTTACAACAAGCGTTAAAATCTAAAGGGCGCGAGCTCTTTGTTGGAGAAGGCTTTTCCTGTATGGCCGGCATTCTGTTGCGGTTGGGCCGACTGGGCGCTATCTGCGGTGAAGTACCCATTATCCTGCGATACGACAATAAAGGCGGCGGCTCGAAAATGAAAGTCGTTAAGACCGTGATCAGTACACTGAAAATGTTGTTCCAGGAACGCTTTCGTCAGGAATAATTCGGAGCCAGACGTATATCATGTCCCATAAGAAAAAAATAGTCTTAAGCGTTGGTACCCGTCCTGAAGCGATCAAAATGGCTCCGGTTTATCTGGCGCTAAAAAACCGCCCTGAAACCGAACCGGTTCTGCTGGCCACTGCCCAGCATCGTCATATGCTGGACCAGGTACTACAGGTATTTTCCATCAAACCGGACGTTGATCTGGATCTGATGAGCCACAACCAGACCCTGTCAGAATTATCCGCAAAAGTCCTGGTGCGGGTACAACAGACCCTGCATCATCTCAAACCGGATGCGATTCTGGTGCACGGTGATACTTCTACCTGTCTTTTTTCCGCTCTGGCCGCCTTTTATGAAGGCATTCCTATCGGGCATGTGGAAGCGGGATTACGCACCCACAATTTCCAGGCGCCCTGGCCGGAAGAAATGAACCGTCGCCTGACCGACCCTATTTCCCGCTGGTGTTTTGCGCCAACGGCTCGCGCTCAGAATAACCTGTTAGACGAAGGCATTCCTGCGGATCACATCTATATTACCGGGAATACCGCCGTGGACGCATTATTACTGGGATTAAATATTCTGGGAGATCGTCAGCCGGAAATTGAGTGCTTTGATCACAATCGACTCATCAACAAGCGATTAATTTTGATTACCGGCCATCGGCGAGAGAGTTTCGGCCCGCAATTTGAGCAGATGTGCCTGGCCCTGCATGACATCGCCGAAAAATTTACCGATACCTTACTGGTCTATCCGGTTCATCTCAATCCCAATGTACAGGAACCGGTCCGCCGTATTCTGGGTAATCATCCGCGCATTTTGTTAATCGAACCGGTTGAATACCTGTCGTTTCTTTATTTGATGAAACAATCTTTCCTGATCATAACGGATTCCGGTGGTATTCAGGAAGAAGCGCCCGCCCTGCAGAAACCTGTTCTGGTCACTCGCTTTGTAACCGAACGCCCCGAAGCGATGGACCAGGGCCTGGCAAAACTGGTGGGAACTGATCACGCTCAAATTGTTAAAGTGGCCGAAGATTTGCTGAATTCAACGAACGCCTACCAGAAAATGATTGGCCAGACCAATCCCTATGGCGATGGAACAGCCGGCAAGCAAATTGCCAACATATTAGCAGGAAGCCTATGAACCCGAATGGACAAGCAAAACCCAATTGGCTCACGCCCAAAATTGGAATTATGTTATTAACAGGTGTACTGATAACAGCGGCTATTCCGAGAATTTATGATCTGGGCGGCGAAAGTCTCTGGCTGGATGAAAGTTTTTCCTGGTATATTTCATCGCATTCAATATCCAAATTACTGTCCGCGGTACTTCGAATCGACTTCAACCCTCCACTATACTATATCATCCTGCATTACTGGACCAAGTTCTTCGGGATCAGCGAAATATCTCTTCGGATGCCTTCTGTCATTTACAGTATCACCGGAATTGCGCTATTTTATTTTATCACCGCATGGCTTACCCGCCGCAGTATCGCCCTAATTGCAACGTTGATCGCTGCGCTGACTTTGTACGATATCCGATTCGCGCAGGAAGCCCGGGCCTATGCCCTGTTAAACTGCCTCAGCGCGGTTTCAATTCTGGCCTATCTGAAACTCCTGCGTAATTATTCCGGCCGATGGCTGACTATTTACCTGATTGGCAGCGCCTTATTGCTATACAGCCATCCGTATGGCATCTTTCCAATTGTCACCCAGAACATCCACTGGCTATTGTTAATGTTTCGCCGAGTATCCCATGAGTTATCCTGGAAACGCTGGATTGCCCTGCAATCGGCGCTTATCATCCTGTTTTTGCCCTGGATCCAGCAAGCCCTTACCGTTGTCCAGAAAGTCAATTCCGGCCATGCCGTATCCCCCAAACCCGGTTTGGCGGAAATCTGGACTGTTTTTCTGAAAATCGGAGCTTATCACACCCCCTTTACGGCTTTATTGCTGATAACCGGCGCCCTGTCGTGGCTACCCACCTTCAGAGCGCGCCATTTGCGCCAGGAATCCTCCCAACCCGGCGGGTTACTGTTCTTTGTCAGTATCTGGTTCTTCTCCGGGCTGTTACTGCCGTTTATCGCTTCGTATCTGTTTTCAGTAAACTATTCGCATCGATATGTCATCATCATGTCATACCCGCTTTACCTGCTCATCGCCCTGGGGATATCCAATATCCCTGTGCGTCCGGGACGGTGGTGCCTGACCTTGCTGATACTGGGATTTTCATTAGTGCCAATTTACCGCTACTACCCCAAAGTTCAGAAAGAACAATGGCGCGACGCCGTGGCCTATGTCGAAAACCATGCCCAGCCGGGCAGTACCATCCTGTTTCATGCCGCCTACTGTCTGGATTTTCCTTATGCTTATTACGCTCATTCCAATGATCTGAAATTGAAATATTTTCCCATCCAAAAAGTATTGGAGCATACCGAGTTGTCTAAACCGAAAGCCATGCAGGTTGAAATCGAACCATTGCTGACACCTGGCAGTCCGACCTGGCTGGTTGAATCCCACGGCGAGACCAGCGATCCGGATGGCCTGTTGCTCCAGGCGCTCGAAACCAGACTGGGAACACCAAAACGTACTGCCTTTATGGATATCACTATTTATCAATATCCTGAATTACCATGAAAATTTCATCCCATGCCGATCATACCGAAGCCCTCTTCGGTATCCGAGCCGAAGACATCCATAAGTGGATCGATGGTTTCTTCGAATCGGAAAGTCTGGGTGAATTTCTGCAATCCGGCCGCAACTCTCATTATAATCCTTACGAGCATCGCAAATTTCGCCACTGTCGTGAAGCGCTGGAAGATGCCTACGCGGAGTTTGAGGGCAAATATTCCCGTGAACAGATTCAATCGGTGTTTGAACAGCATCTCAAGGATGATTACAACGGTTATCTGCCACAACGCAGTGATTTTACCAACGGCGCCTTTAAAGAAAAATATCACGACCACGAAGAACTCGCCGCCCGCGAAACCATTCTGAGCAAGATCGAACTGGAAGACTACTTTAAGGGCAAAGCCTACCTTCACCGTAAAGAACATAATAAAAAAAGGGAATCGACTTTCCATTTTCATATCGTATTGCCGACCGTGATTGCGATCATTCTCTTTGTCGTCGCTATTTTTACGGTTGAGATCCCGGTCTTTCGCCAGATCATCGTCGATCGTAAAAAAGAGATGATCCGCGAACTGACCCTGGCCGCCACCTCGATTGTTGATCGTTATATCGAACAGGAAATCGCCGGACAACTAACCCGATCCCAAGCGCAGGAAAAAGCCATTTCCGACATTCAGGTCATGCGCTACGGCCAGGACAATAAAGACTATTTCTGGATCACCGATATGCATCCCAGGATGATTCTGCACCCCTACCGCCCCGACCTGGTCGGTCAGGATCTTTCGGATTACCAGGATAGTCAGGACCGTAGCGGCAAGAAATTGTTCGTCGAGTTTGTCAATATCGTCCGCGCCCATGGCGAAGGGTACCTGGAATATCACTGGCAATGGATGGATGATGCCACCAAGGTCGTTCCCAAGCTTTCTTATGTCCGGGCTATTCCACGCTGGGGCTGGATTATCGGTACCGGGGTATATATCCATGACGTCCAGGAAGAAATTGACCGTATCACTACCCGATTGACCCAGATATTTGTTCTCATCGCGCTCTTGCTGTTCATGGTCATCATATATGTGGTCGCTCAAAGTCACCGGATTGAAAAAGACCGGCGACGGGCTGAGGCCGGACTGCTGGAAGCCAAAGAACGTTATCGCGCCCTGGTTGAGGCCTCCAACGAAGGCCATCTGCTGGTCATTGAAGGGGAGAGCATCTTTTCCAATCTCACCTTACAGCGCATGCTGGGCTACAGTGAAGAGGAATTGGCGGGCAGCCGGATCTGGTCCACCCTTCTTCCGGATATTCCGGTCAATCAGGAAGCGCGCGCTCATATCGAGCAACTATTAGCTGGTCAGATTACTGCCGGTGAATTTGAAGCCCAGATCATAACCAAAAGTGGTACTCCGCTGGACGTCATTTTACGCACCTCACGGATCTTCTTCAGTGAAAAAAATGGCCATATTCTTTCTATTCGTAAAATAACCGCCCGCAACCCATTGCTGCAAAATCACAGCGAAAAGTTGCCCAGGCCAAACGAAAACCTGCCCGCAGACCTCATCCGGGAAATTCAAAACAGCAAAAGCTCCGGCCATATTATTCACACCCTCAACCGCCAGGGCGGTATGGTCAAAGAGATGATGTTAGCCAACATCCCGTCCCATACGATCCGGCAGGCGGTTTGCACCATCTTCGAAGCCACCATGCGTCGTTTTATTCAACTCACTATTGACCAGCTTAATACTCCCCAGGTTGAATTCACCTGGCTTACCCTGGGCAGTAATGCACGCCACGAAATGACGCTGTTTTCTGATCAGGACAACGCCCTGATATTTGACAACCAACCACCGGAACAGCTGGAAAGTATTCGATTGCACTTCCTGAAACTGGCTGATCGCGTTTGTACGTTACTGGATCGGGCCGGCTACCCGTTCTGCCCGGGCGGCATTATGGCCGTCAATCCCACCTGGTGCCTGACACTGGATGAGTGGAAGAAACGCTTTACCGATCGGATCGAATCCGCGCTCAAAGAATCCATTCTCGACATCCACACTATCTTTGATATCCGTTGTTTATATGGCAGTGAAACCCTGGCCGAAGCACTCAAGCAACACATGATCTCAGCTACGAATAACCATCCAGAATTTTTGCTGCATTTCGCCCGCAACTGCCTGTCCTATCAGCCACCACTCAATGTCTTTGGACGGATACGAACGGAAGAACAAAACGGGATTCGCGCTATCAACATCAAAGACTGCATCATCCCCATTGTCAACTTTGCCCGCATCTATGCCCTTAAGAATGGCATCACGGCGCCGGCAACGGTCCAGCGACTCGAGCAGCTCAAGCAGCGCAACCTCATTCAGGGTGACACCTGTCGCGATATGCTGGCCACCTTTGAACAACTCTGGCGCTTACGCTTTTATAACCAGATCATCTGCCATGAAGATCTGCGCCGCGTTAACGATGAGCTTGATATCGACAAACTGGCCGATTCCGAACGCCAGGCCCTGCGCGAAGCCCTGGCTCGCATCTCAATCTTCCAAACCAGGCTCAGTTATGACTTTCTGGGTATCGCTCAGATCTGACAGCGATTATCAGGGCTTCATCCATTGATCCACAAATTCTGTCAGATCAGAAATGCCAATGATTTCGCCCGGCGCATCATTCCAATGGATACGGGAATTCCAGGCTGCATCATCCGGCACACTCAGCCAGGATTGGGCTAAGTAGCTAAAATCAATCATGTCGACCAGTCCACTGGCATCCAAATCGAATCTGGCAATTCCAGGGGTCGCCGAATTGACGAACCAGGACTGTGGATCACAACCCGGGAATGGATTGGATCGGCGTTCCAGCGCAGCGCCGCCGCCATCAGCCTGAACCGGCCAGGGACTCTGATCAAAATAACAAACGTCGTCAATGGTCACCCAGCAGAGCGCCAGTGGATCATCGGGATTATCCGCCAATATCGGTTTTTCCAGTACCACACACTCGCCTCCATTGGATAAACTGCCGGAATAAGGCCCGACAATCCGGACTGGAACCGTTTGATAATACTGGCGAAAGGCTTCGAGTCCGGCAGCATCCGGGGTAAAGTCAACCAGGACCAGTCGCTCTCCCGCTGGAATCACATCATCAGGTCCAAAGGAATAATCAATTCCGCCATTGAGACGCCAGCCGGTTGCTGTAATCGCATCCCACAAGGCTACAGCAACATGGGTTGGATTGGTAATTTCAATATATTCAAAACCATCGACGAGTGGATTATACATCAATTCACTGATGTAGACCTGTTGATAAGGATAGCGATTAGCCGTATCGCGAGTCGGAACCATTGCTCCCCAGAACCCCAGCCCATCAGGATATCGACCGAGAGAAACCTCGTTTTCCTGGGCGGCAAATCGCACACAATCGACCACCCGGCCCGGCCCTTGCACGGGCAGCCACGACAAATAGACCGCCTCGCCCGCCTTATTCAGACCAAACCCTTCGGTGATGGGCTGATGAAATCCCGTCACTTCATCAAAACTAATAATCGCGCTGGCGGCAAGTGTCATTCCCGGTATCGTCCATTTATCCAATTGATCAGGACTGTCACTTAAATACCAGCTACCGGGCGAAATAATAATTTCTGCACCGGCCCGATTGATTAATTCGATCCAGTCATTAGAATCATACTCACTGTGCAACGGATCACTGTAATCGGTATGGGCCATGATTTCATTCAGAACCAGCGTAACAGGCAATTCCGGATCCTGTTGACCTGGCGATCCATTTCGATACGCGCTCGCCCGCCAGTTCCCGCCATAGGACAGTGAACCCGTCGGCTGCGAATCCATCGCCGATGTCAACGGCACCAGGCTGTGACCCGCACCTTCCGCAGACAACGGCCAGGGATCTCCGGTTTCATAATCAAATATGATCAATGGCGCACCCCAGCGGTCCGCCAGTTCAATCCGCTCACCTTCATTGGCCAGACTGCCGGAGTACTCCCCGGCAACGACGATTCCAGCGGTCCCATAGCGCTGAATAAACGCGCTCATATCATTCACAACAACCAGATACGCGCCCGCAGGTAGCGTTGTTATCGTGCCCGTTGTAAAGTTAAAATCAATCCCATTAACAAAACTCAAACCGGATAGATCCAGCGATTCAGACCCGGTATTATATAATTCGATAAATTCATAATCCTTGCCACCCAATGGATCTGGCATGATTTCCGATATCCGCAAATACTCACGCAACGGCACAACATCCGCCTGACTGGTAATGGTCACCGTATCCGTTCCAACCAGACGCCCTTGAAAATCGTAGGCTTCCAATACCAGATTATTTTCACCAGGCTGGAGCGGTACAACACTGTTCCAATAGAATTTTCTGCCGGTTCCACTGCCGCTGGCAGACCAGTTCAGTTGCAGAGGTTGCTCGAATCCCTGTAGATAAACCTTGTCGACATCAATCCACCCTTCACCGCCAATCTGGGCTTCTACGCCCTTGACACTGAAATTCTCATTCGTTACCGCAAAAGCGTACTGAGATGCAACACGGGCCGCCAGTTGACCCAATAAATAGCTGCTGCGCTGTCCGACAAAAGACAGATGAGAGGCAAACGACTGCGTCGGCAGCAAAGCCCCTATCTGATTGGTCCATCGCTGCAAATAAGCCGTATTATAGGCGGTCTGTATCACATCATAAACATTGCCGTAATACCGCCGTTCCCAGGCAGGATTAGCCATCAGTTTGCTTAAATCGGTATTGGCAATCAGCGGACGCGTAGCCGTATAGAACGCATCCAGATCGTGAATAAAATAGAGCATCCGGCCATCGGATGGGCGCTGATAAAGCTGCATATTATGTTGAGCGTTGTCGCCGCCATAATGATCCCCGGCCCCATGAACCACTGCCACGGCAAACATCCGCAACCACTGATCGACATCAATGACATCGGATATCTGTTCAAGATAACTGGTTCCGGTTAACCCAAATACCCGGGCAAAATCCATCAGTGAACCGAAATCATCCAAGTCCTGGTTATTCTTCTTTAAATATTGCCAGCGATAACTTTCCGGATCGCTGCCCTGATCCCGGATTGAGCCATTCGAAACCACCCCATCATCATTGGGGATCTTATAATCCTGAACATCTCCG
The DNA here is from genome assembly GCA_963663965.2 of Sedimentisphaerales bacterium. Lineage (GTDB taxonomy): Bacteria > Planctomycetota > Phycisphaerae > Sedimentisphaerales > SM23-30. The sequence continues at coordinate 152,715 of CAXXFK010000025.1, read as the reverse complement.
GAGAGCGTATAGCGGGGATAATAAATATATTCATACTCATATAACGGGCCATCCGAGCCATCGGCAAACTGAGCATCCAGAAACTCAGAATTGAAGCGGGCCAATTGTAACTCCGCATCCCCGCTGTGCTGCGTTGCCGGGGCAATCACCCGGATCAGATCACTGTACTTGCTGAGTTGGCAACCCGCCACCCGGTTCAGCACCAGATTCACCAGCATTTCCCGCTGGCCGGCCAATACCCCTTCAGAACGATCGATGGCAATGGTCTGATGAATGCCGTTAAACAACCGGTCACGGGGAAAACTGATATTGAAACCGACGTGAGCCGCAACCAGTCGATGCCGCTGGCTGCTTTTCAAACGAACACCGGTATCGTAATAAATGTCTTTCTCGTTATAAATAACCGTGGCGCCCAGCCGGTCATCGCTCATCAAATTGATGGAATTATGCATCCAGTTATAATCATCAGCCAGCATAATAATGCGTAAATTATGCAGACCATTTGTCGCCGCCCGGCTGTCTTCCACTTGATATAAAGCCCGGGAAGCGGCCCCTCCCGCCGGGGAAGCAGCGTTCATTCCCAAACCATCCTGGGCCTGAACAAAAAACTGGACCACCGTACCGGATACCTGACCGGGAATCATCGCGCTATAGTGATCCGCCGAATTCTTAGTCATGGCAACACTGTTCCATGCCTGACCGTCTATATGCCACCAGAGCAACGCTTCGGCCACACCATCAGGATCACAGGCCGCCACCGTCACAACGACCGGTTCACCGGCTTGTGGTACCGCAGGCTGATGGATTAAATCGCAGAAGGTCGGACCAATGTTCGTCTCAAAACAACGATTCACACGCCCCGGAGTACCGTTGATCTGCGGTTGGGCGATCGCGGTCGTCCTGGCCACCCGGTTAAAATACAGCCGGGTATTGAGCAGGTTGCTGCCGGCTATCCAGCGGGCCCGCCAGGATATTTCATATGTCCGGCCATTGGTGATCGCCCGGCCATTGGCCAGCGTCGTTTCCAGATGATTGTGCATATGGCCTTCCGAACCGGTCGCGACCAGACGCAATATCGAGTTGCCCGGCTGGTCCGGATCGACAATTACCTCACTATGCCCGTGATTACCCAGCAACCGCCAGGCCGTAACGCCGGATTCAAAGGCGCCGTTCCGAATTAATTCGATTGCCGAGCCATCGGGATCCTCCACCACAGAAATATCATCCAGCCAGATTTCACCCGATTCTAACAAACCCAGTACAAACTCCTGCCACTGACCATCCGGCCCCAGCGCGCTGCTCTGAGCCACTGCCCGATAGGAATACGTCTGCCAGGCCGAGTTGACACTCTCATCGCTGGCACGCCAGGCCTCCGCTTTTGCATTATCGGCAAGCGGATTACGCAATTCCAGACTGCTGCGATAGCCATCAGCGTATCCCGGCCAGGGCTTGCCATCGTAATAATCGACCCGATCCGCTATATTACCTACACTGTCTATTAATATCAGGCTTTCCGCCTTATTGGATAACCGGCCATCAAACGGTCCGACAATTTGCGTCTGAACCGGACATAGATCCACCATGTTATCCGGTTGACGTGCAATAATCAGATAAGTATCCGGAGCCAGGCTTTCGCCCTCTTCAAATTCATACGAGACGCCGCCTTCCAGTTCCCAGCCGGTCAAGTCGACTGCAACAGCCCCTTTGTTATATAATTCAATCCATTCCTGGCCCGACTCACCCGGCGGCATCGCCGGAGTAATCATCTGTCGGACTTCTAATTCCGGCAGAAAAATCAAATCCGTACTGGTAACTCCGTAATTAAAACCATGAATAGCCAGTATATTCTGGCCTTCCACCAGCACATCACGAACAGCGCTCAGCTCGAAAATCTCATAATCTGTTGCTTCATGTGAACCGCCAGCGCCGGAATCCCATTGCGCCGATGCCGGCGCGTAAACACTGCGGGCAACCTCCTGGCCGTTGATATAGGCAATAAACGCATCGTCGTAAAGCATTTTCAGCCGTAACTCATCAACAGCATCCACATTCGTCAATTCAAATGGGATCCGCAGATAGACACTGCGATTCACATCGTACATTTTCTGTTCGACATCCGCGCCAATCCAGGCCTCATAGCCGCTATCCCGTTCATATCCCACACCCGTGACCATTCCATCGGCATCCGTCCAGACACTATCGTCAAACGGTTCCTGCACCCCCGTCCAGAGTTGCCCGGCCGAATTATCCTTCGGCACTTTAACCTTAACAGCCGCTCCCGGTGATATAACAGATCTCGTTTCATATACCGCGTCTGTTCCAGGCAGTAAACTGTGGTTGTACATAATTTCATTGATAACAATATCGCGTTGAAAATTAAACTGGTTTCCCCCACCCGGCGTGGCTGTTACCGGGTGACACCAGGCGCCGGTTGCCTGAGGGTAACGGGCCCTGGGCGAATTTTTAACCACCATGCCATCCGTTACACTAAACTTATTGGGAGTATACAAAAACAGTTTGTCTTCATCCGCCGGCCGGAATCCCAGTTCAGATTCGCTCAGCAACAAGAATTCACCCGGCATCAAAACGCCGGAAGTTAAAATATATTCTCCACTGACATCGCCCGCACACGCCAGGATCATCCCCGATAGATTATATGTCTCATCCCCATAATTCACCAACTCCATCCAGAATGCGCCGTTACGCAATCCGGACTGTTCATTGAAAGCGATCGCCGGAATCGTATCGGGTGTCATCGGAGTTTCGATGGCGTCCAGAGTCGCCGCAAACGCCACATCCAGGTCCTGTTGCGATTGATGGACTTCGACTGCCACGACATTAGTACCGGGCGTCAGTAAATCTGTTGGAATGGAAATAATCCCATTACTTTGCGGATTAACAATATCCACCTCTGCCCGGGTATGATAGCCTGCCTCTCCATCTGCTAGATTATATCGATAAATTTCAACGCCATTCAAATAACAGATAGCGCCGTCATCTACTACCCAATCCAGCAGAAGATTCACACTGGAAGTAGTATCGCCATTATAATTAAACGCCTTACGAAAATAATGAGTAACCGGCCCCTCGGCAACCGATGTCCGGCCCAGCACTGGCCGGGCTGTGCCGGAAAGTTCCAATCGCAATCCCATTGGATTAGCGTAAGTATCCCAGTTGGAAAATAAAAACTCCAATTGATTGATCCCGGCGATAAAACCGCTGGTTATCGTAAATGGACCACTGAACGCGGCGTGCCCGCTGACCGAAACACCGGTACTCACTCCGTTAATTTTAACGTCGAGCAGTTCATTATCCACTGCGACCCGCAGGCTGATACTCGCGGTTTCCGGCAGCCATCCCGTCAGATCGAATGTCGTACTGAATGAATAATTGCCGGCCGGCTGGTTATCCGTTCCCTGGGCCGATAATCCCACCCACATGGATCCGGCATCATTGGCAACCCAGGCAGAATGATTCTGCATCACGATGACCGGATTTTGACTGGCTGTCATAAAATAATGTGGATCGCTCTGTCCTGGTGATAAAACCTGGTCATTTTCCCCAACCCCTGTACTGAAAAGTGTCGTGATCGGTGTTGGATTCGCACCAACCAATACCTGTCCGGAATAAAATCCCGCCTCACCTGTCAGCCAGAGATAGTCATCAAAACCAACCTGCCGCCAGGAATCGCCCCAATCGACACCCCAATCATTATAACGCCAACTGTCATTAAACGGTATCAGGGAATGGCGAATCGACTGAGACTGTTCGTCCGGAAAATTAGTCCGGCCCGGAGTCCCTCCCATTTGATAACTGGCCATCCAGTTACCCGGATCGCCAGCAGCCAGAACCCTGTCGCGTCGAGCCAGCGTAACACCTGAACCATCCGGCGCGACCGGCCAGTCACCGCTATCACGGTAATCGAGAACATCCATAACCCGCTGATCGTTATTCAGTAAAATCAGTTCTTCGCCCGAATTGGATAAATTGCCTTCAAACGGTCCCAATACTGTCGCCAGACCGGTCAATTGAATCAGTGCGTCCGGATCATCCGCGATCACCAGATATCCATCTGCGGCAAGGATGGTCCCATCTGGAAATCGATAATCGACTCCACCCGCAATGGACCACCCGGACACATCCAGATCAATTGCCAACAGATTACGCAATTCGATCCATTCCCCATCTGCTTCTGCAGTTGGATGGTACGAAATTTCATTGAAAATCGCGATACTATCGGCATAGAGGCAATGGATTCCGACGGTCAGAAAACACCCGGTAACAAGTATAATAAACAGTCGAGCGCAGAAAGGGCCTCGCATAGGAACTCCTTTATCTCAATCCTAATGACATTAAAGGATTACCGCCCTGGACAGACCGGTATCCATTGATATCATCGGATTCTCTGTGAGGTCGATTGAACATATTAAAAGACATGCGTACCGTATCCACTGAAATGCAGATACAATATATCTGTGGTGAGGGTTTACTTCCTTTTCTCTTCGATAACAAACCAGAAACTGGTTCAAAAAAATAAGAGAGCAGGCCATGCACGATTTACACACGGCCTGCTTTTAAAGGTTAAAGTATCAAATGATTACTCCAGCCAGCTCTGCGCCAGTCGGGCATAATCGGCCAGATCGGTCATACAATCACCGTTCAGATCGGCGCCATTTTCAACCACCACAGGACGAACACAAGTGGGTGTTCCGTCGGTCAGTTCAATGGTATCCAACAGGAATGCGCCGCTGCCGGCGGTATCCGAAGTAACAATCAGAATCGCCAATTGATACAGATCATGACTGGTAGCCGGTAATGAACCGCCTGAGGCCCATCCAGCCGGAATCGGCACTTCGAGAGTCACCCATTGATTTTCCGGAATGGTAGTCGTATCAATCTGAATACGGCCCTTACGGTGCAACTCTTCCTTGACAGGATCGGTCAGACCGCGGCCATCATAGAGATCCAGATACAGGGCCCCATTGGTACTGCCGGGCAGTTTCTTGGCAGTCATTCGGAACAGATCGTATTGACCGAAATCACACCGGCGGTCACGCAGCCAGAAGTAACCTTCAATCTGCGTCTTGCCGTTGAAATCATAATCCATACGCAGAACCTTGCCATGCCCATCATTGGGATCATCCAGTATCGAGAATTCCGTAATGCCAAAGACATCTCCCACCGGAGGCGCCCAGTAGGTCTGCAACAGTGGATCATTCGGATCATAACTATAGGATTCCATATCTTCCAGAACCAGGGTATCCTGAACCGGAGTGGCGGTATCTTCCAGCCAGCTATTGGTCATTACGCCCAGATCGGCTGAATCAACGGCCATGTCACTGTTCAGATCGTTCAACGGCGGAACAACCGCGGCCAGTTCATCGATCTGCATCTGAGGCATCTTGCCGGCCCAGACCACGATTTCATCCATATCGCCATTGAAGTAGCGATAGTGAGTCCGCCATTCATTCCAGTTGTCGCCTATCCAGCGCAACTCGGCGCCGATACCCAGCATGTCCAGAGTCACCGCGCCGCTGGCAATCCCACTGCGAGAGGCGCGTTTGACGCCATCGATATACATTTCCCAGACACCTTGAGACCGGCTGACAACAAAGGCATGCCACTGACCATCATTTACCTGAATTCCTGAATTAATCCAGCCCATGGTTAAACCTGTGTCGTCACGAACAAGCAGACACAAACGGCCCGGCTCGTTCTGAAGGCCATCCAAACCAATGGCAATATCGATCAATGGCGTACCGGAAGCAACTTGACGCATGGAGAACACCGGTCCGTAATTGCCGAAGGTGCGGAAATAACCGGAAATGGCAAACGCCTGTTCATCACCCGTAGGCATATAAGGCGCCGCATTGCTGATATCGACAAATTCACGCTCACTGGCGCCATTCAGCCGGATACAGGTATTCACCAGACCCGCGCTGCGAACCGTGCTGTTCGGATCAATGAATCCGGTCAGAATACCATCGGCGTCATCGCTGGGACCGGTTTGATCGGCGATCGGACCGCCCGTTTCATCGAATGTCCATTCCAAAACCTTATTGGCATAGGGAGGAATCGTATTCAGGAAATTCCAAACCGGGCTGGTATAGATCACCGTACCATCTTCAACCACTGCCACGGACCAATAGTAACGGGTATTAGGAGTCAGACTGACCGCGTAACTGGTAGGCGTCCAGCCGGTTTCGTTGATTACTTGATTGACCAGGTTGGGATCGGTGGCAACCGTCAGGTTATAGGTAACCGGCTCGGCCACTTCACCGTTAAGTTTCCAGCTCAGCTGGCTGGGGAACATTTCAACCCCGGACAGGGGCGTGGGATCCAGATATACCGGGGCATATTCTTCATTGCTGAAGGCATATTGATGCCAGGTATCGCCTGTTAACGCGGTAAAGGTCAGTGTCAGGGCCCCCGATTCCGGCGCCACATAAGTATAGTGGAACAAACGGCCCTTGCCGTTGCCATCCATATTGCCATCGAGTATCTCGAACTGACCATCATCGCTGGCAGTCACCCGGTTAAAGCGCCCGCCAATATCACCGAAACCATAGGTATAAAGAGTCGTCCGGTATTCAACGCCCGGAGTCAGGCCGGTCAAGGCCAGTTCGCCGTTGCCATAGAAAAAGCTGCTGACCAGCGCCTGGCCATCACCGGTACCGGTGAAACGAACTTCACTATGCGGATTGGGAGCAACCACTGACCAGTTGGCGCCGGTCTTGTCGGAATCGTTTTCGAACAAGATCCCTTTGACAGAGGTTGATACCAATTCATTGGTATTCAGATTGACCAGATGGGTGTAGGTCTTGCCGAAACTCAACGGCAGGTCGTCATCACTCATCCAGGAGGTACTGGTCCATTTCTTGGGAGGTTGCGGGGTCGTAATGAAGTCCCAGACCGGACTGGTATAGATCACCGTTCCATTCTGGGCTATGGCAACCGTCCAGTAATACTGGGTATCCGGGGAAAGACTGATCGGATAAGAGGTGCTGTTTAAGCCGGCCTTATCATCAACCAGATTGACCATATTGGGATCGGTGGCAACTTTCAGATTGTAAGTGACGGTTCCTTCGACCTCTCCCTGTTGCTGCCAGGATAAAGTGATATTCGGAGTACCATCGCCACCCGGCGCCGGCGTGGGATCCAGGTAAACCGGTGTATACAATTCGTTACTGAAGGCATAATGATGCCAGGCGGAATTGTAAACCGTCTGATCGAAACTGAGAGTCAGACTGCCCGATTCCGGCGCGGTATAGGTGTAATAGAACAAACGGCCGATCGTGTCGGCGCTGTAATTTTCATCCAGCAGGTTAACTTGATTATCACCACTGGTGCCCACCTGAATCACACGGGCGCCCTGGAGTCCCCAACTGAACGAATAAAGAGTCGTGCGGTATTGAACGCCGGGAGTCAAACCATTCATGGTAATCGTAGCCGGCGAGCCATAGAAGAAACGGCCGGCCAGCATGCGCCCTTCGCCAGTCCCCGTAAAGGGCGTAGAACCTTCATGATGCCCGGCTGCCCCGGTCATCACCCAACTGTCGCCGACTTCCCCCCGATCGGTAGCCGGCTCGAAGACGATCCCCTTAACGGTGATCGGAATCTCTTCGCTGGCGGCATTGAATTTCACCGCATGGGTATAGAATTTACCAAAACTTAACGGCAGATCGGCATCCGTCATCCAATGACTGTTGGTCCATTTCTGCTCTTCATAGTCCGTCGAAAAACTACCCACGGCAGTGGGATGATTGGGATCGCCGTCGATCAGGGTATCGACCAGCCAATAATAGGTGGTTTCATAATCCAGCGCAGGACTGTAGCTGGTAACAGACAATCCTTCCGCAATCCGGACGGCGCTGTTGCGATTGGCGACCTGTGCCAAATCAGTGCCCAGATAAACATCATAAGTAAAAGTACTGCCTCCGGAGGGTTCTGAAACCCAGTTTAATTCGTAGTCAACAGGCACCCGGACCGGCGCCGGGCTGGGATTGACCAGCGCGGTAGTGGCGCCTTCCATCGATATGGTGAAATTATCGAAATACTGATCAACATCGTGAGTCCCGAAGAAGGGGCGTTTGGCGGCAGTCATAAACGCGGTGCCCGACAAATTAACGGTCGCAAGCACATTGTTGTTGATCATATAGGTGGTTTCGCCGGTTATGGCATTGAAAGTAATACTCACATTAGCTACAGTTCCCAGGGTATAGCCGGGCACTGAATCGCCGCCAGTGTTTGTGCCATTGTAAAAAATCTGGTAACCGCCGTTGGCGCGGAACAACATCCAGGTTTCGGCAGTATCGGAAGTACTGTACTTTGCCGGCACCGTTTCGGTCTGAAAACCAATTCTGGCCCAGTTCGTTTTATTGGTGCCGGAAGTATAAGGCATAATATCCGCCTCAATCCGAATCGTGCCTTTAATAGCCGACAGATCGGTATCCAACATGGCCGAATAGTCCTCACCAGCACCAAGGGTAAGAACTACATTGTTACCATTTACTTCAGCAAATTTAAAGTTGTTATACGCTTTCCATCGTAACGCGGAATCACCCATGGGCGTATTATTCGGTGAACTCCCGGGCAAACGAATCGTACCGTCACTGGTAAATGTATCCTGATAAATTACCGTAGATAGAGGCGCGGCAACGATGGGACTAACCAAAAAAGCCAGAGTGACCGACAAAATTAAGAACAGTTTTAATCTATTCATTTTCAAATATCTCCCTTTGAAAAGTTGTTTGAATGATTATTGGGAATTAACAGATTTCGGTTTCGCTATACATTTTCTGTCGAACGGTATCTGAATGTTTAAACCTCTTAACGCCAAATTTGACTGGCAACCTCCTGTATTCCAAGGTTATCAAGACATATATATTATTGGCTCATTCAATACCGTAATTTAAACCCAGAAACTTAATTTGAGTGGCACATTCTCCTTTCCAGCACAAAAATAACTACATACGAGTGCTATCGCAATGCAGCAAAACAGGCAGGTTGCCATCGGGCCTACGAGTCCCCAAACAACCGGCCATTTTCCGAAAAAAATGGTTTTTCTCCTGCGATTTCTTTTCGATCATAAGTCAGCTGCCTGATAGTCTGAATTTACCGCTTTAGATATCCTGATTAAGGTCTCGTCAATAAATTCTTCAACTATCAATACAGGCAACATCACTATCTGGAAAATGCAATAACAGGCTTATAATTAACTGCTTAAAACCTGAAAATTCCATAAATGACAATAATGTTCATTATACTTATTGTCGGCATTAAAACAATAGGAAAAAAGAAAAATAATGAATCCGCCATCCCGCCGGACTGGTCATAAGCTTTGTTCGAATAAACTCATCAGAACTGTAACGTATTGATTATACTGTAGATATAACAGAGCACTCATCCAGGCCAACCATGAAGTCAGAAATGGCTGTCCAGGCATCAGTCTGTGATAAGGAGTAGAATAACCAATGAATGCGCCAAAACAACATGGAGACATTGAAACCCTATCTATTCCATGGCAATTACCGGGCGGCCCTTCTACGGATTTTAATACCCCAAAATTACTCTATAGACCAAAAACCACATATCCCATTAATTTACAACAAGTTAACGAAAGCTATTACCCGCCCGAAAAAAGTACGGGGCCAATCGATTAAGATTGACCCCATACCAGTCACTTTGGTAGTTACAAATTACAAATCATTTAATTTCAGTAACATGGCGCCAGACTGTTACAGTTGAGCCACTCGGATACCATAATGGCCAGGTCAGTCAGACTCACCAGACAGTCACCATCCAGGTCTGATTCAAAGGGAGTATATCCCGGCTTCGCCTTGGCAGCCAGACACGGGGTTTCAGCGACCATAATCTGGATTTCATCGAATCCGCTCAGATCACCGTCATTGGCAGTCAGGCGGAATACATAAGTGCCGGCTTCCGGCAGAACAACCGAAGTACTGGTGACATCATTGGGATCGATGACGACTTCAGGACCGCTGGTCTGGGTCCATTTCACGGTATAGCTGTTATCCGGCAGACCGTCATCTTTAACGGTACCGATCAACGGAGCTGTTGCAGTTGCCGGGTCGCCGGCATTATTCAGCCAGATATATGCATCATCAGCAGCAGTCACAACCGGCGCTTTGTTGTTGGTATTGAATGTCCACAGCAAACCTTCGGTCAATTCAGGATCGCGGCTGCTGTCATGCACATTGACCAGCCAGTAATAGGTCTGGAACGCTTCCAACTCAACCGGCATGGCTATGCTGGTTTCAGAAATGCCCGACGCGCCTTCGACCAGCGTCAAACCATAATTGGGCAGTAACTCGTTGGGGTCGGTGCCAAAATACACATCACAGGTAATCTCGCCTTCCGGCAGATTCGGTTCCGGATTGGTCCAGGATAATGCACTGGCTGCCGTCGACACCGTGGCATTATTGGCCGGCGTAGGAGTATTGGCCCAGGTCGGCACCATCAGTTCACCTGCCAGCACGACACCATGCATCTCCGGATCGCCATAACCCGTTCCGGCCGTGGTATAGTTGATTGGACGGATAATCGCGTTATCCGTTTCCTCATGCAAACCCACAATCAGGAACAGCAAAATGCCATCGGTATCACTGTTGATAAAATCATCCAGCGCCAGGCTTGGTTCCGTACTGATACGCGAACCATTTTGGATACCCGTAAAAGTAACTAATTCTTGAGATAAATCGTTTAAATCTAACGTTTCCAGCGATATGGGAGTATTTAATTCAGGCAGCGGATCATTGGCTAAACCTGGACACGTACTCCAACTCCCTGAATTGACATCATAATCATCCAACGCTTCTTTAACTCCAAATATTGACAATTCTCCTTTATTGTCTTTTGTACCTAAAATGCTGAAAAATACATCTTTAAACACCTTACCGGGAACTTTTGCTGCGGAAATATTATAGCTGATCACCGCGACGCGACGACGTGGCGCGCCTAAATTGCGAATTCCCAGTCCTGAGCCATTCGATCGACTAGTCGGCCCCAAGGTACTACTACCCGGTCCATCATTGCCATACTCCACGTCGGCCGTCGCCTGCACCTGGAACGCTTCCGCCATTGCCATTCCCACCAAACACCCCAACACCACTAACATCATTAACATTGCATACTTCTTCATTTTGTCATCCTTTCATCAAATGGACCTGAAAATAACGATTTGTCCTTGCCGTCAAGACACAAATCATACACCTGAAATTTTAAACACTTAGAACCACCACCCCCTTTCCCGGATGCGGTTTTGCTCATAGCGTTATCCGCATACACCAAAACAGGCCGACCGTATACGGCGATAAAGTTAAATATTATATATCTATCGATTTCCATTGACATTCTCCTTTGTATTGCCTGACAAGACTAAGGCGTTTGTCGTTCTCCTGTTGGGATTACCTGCAATGTCGGCCGGGCAAATAATCCCCAGTCCCAGCGCGTGCGGTTGTCTTTGCCATTGGTCAGCATCAATGTCAAAAAACGATCCTCTACAGTTAGCGGGATAGTAATATCATCACCATCATCCGATATCTGACAGTTATCCCGCCGGAATACTTCCCGGCCGTCTACCAGCACAAAAAAACTGGCCCGCGGTAATGCGTCACCCTCATCTTCTGCAACCACCGCATTATCCGCCAATCCGCAACGGGTCGAAAAACCTGATAACTGAATAAACGGGTAACGCCCTCGAATCGCCTGCAAGTCAAAAGTGATCCCCTTATTGGAATGCATATAGATCGCGGATCGTTCCGCGACTCCATATTCTGTCCCGTCCAGACTCCAGCGGCCATCCACCTCAACATTGTTCAAAGCCCGCCAGTATCCATTCCGGACATTCCCCCAGCCAGTTCCGTTGGTTTTCGGACATTTATCGTAAAGCAGACCGGTACTGCTAATTGGTACCGGGCCGTCACTGCCATCAGGGATAAACACACCGTCAATCATGGCATTGGTTTCACAAGGCACAAAACCCATTGCCGCAACGGTTCCCACGTCAAATGCCTGTCCGATCCGGCCCGTTTCCATGTCGATCTCAAATCCAACCTGGCCAGAGCCGAATCCAGTGCCCCCGCCCACCAGATCGGCTAAATCCAGGTCTTGCCCGTTCCAGGCCACTTCATTCTGACTGTCGATATACTGTACAAATTCTTTTTGTTTCAATGGAATCTCGTTTACCATGCCGCCATCGGAGGCAATTCGCCGGGCCTCGCCGGCAGGGACCACCAGGCTTTTCTTGTCCTGACGAACGGTACCGCTGATCAGATGGGTGCTTCCTTTTAACACATGCAGTTCCGTCTCAAATCCGTCATTAACCAGCACTCCAAATTCAGTACCCATATCGATAATCCGGCTGTTGCTGGTATCCACGGTAAAACCAATCGCCGGGCGGGGCACACGGGCATACAGCCGGCCACGATCCAGTTGGATCCGGTCCCGCGCGATTAATTCAAAACGGGCCGGCGCTTCGATCAATGTCCGGGCGCCGTTTTCGAATAAAATCTCGACAACACCCTTCTGTAACGCATAGTCGCCACTCCAGACCATGTCACCAGGCGCACGCTTGATACTGGCCTCCGCCCACTCGGCCCCCACCTGATCGACTAAAGTGCCTACTATAACCGGATTACGCTGTTGCCCGGTATTCATGATGTATCGATCGAACCACAATACGCCCAGACAAAGCAGAATAACCGCCGCGGCGCGCCAGATGAAACGAGCCATACCTTGTCGGGTGATCTTCGCGCGCGGCACTCGTGCCGGTTCTGTCAGAGGCGGAGTCGTCACCACTGGAATAACCGGAGCCGTTCTCTCTTCTTCTTCCAGCATTTTCAAAACATATTGGTTTAACGCGCCATTGGTCATATCTTCTACAAAAAGCGAACTGCCGCTCCGGCGCGATAACAGCACGTAAGTCACAATAAAATCGACATAAATATCCTGGTTGGCCTCGTCGCGCAATAACTCCGCCAGGCGGCGTTGCTGATCCGCGTCAGCCTGCCCCAGTATCGAGTCCATCGTTAAAATGTAAATGTCATCTTCCGGTGTCATAATCAATTTTCTTCCGCCATTGTCATGCGGATACAATGCATCAGATTCCGGTGTATCCTGACCAGCGCGTAATAGGCCGCGCGGGTCGACTTGGACAAATGCGCCCCGATATTCTGCAACGTAAAGTTCTTCTCATAACGCATTTGCAGAATATCCCGATCCGTATCTTCCAGTTTCTTCACACATTTTTTCAAAGCCCGCAACCGGTCTTCCATCTCCGGTAACGCCTCGATGGTCTTGCGGCCGATCGAATCGATCAGGTCATCATCAAAATGCAGTTTGTCACCTTTACGCTTCTTAAAATAACTGAGAATCTGGTACCGCGCGATGGTCATTCCCCACGCCGCAAAATCCATACCCGGCTTGAAATCATCGAACTTCCGCCACATCACCGACGAAACCTCCTGCATGATATCATCGGCATCATTGGAATTTGGTACGATCGTCAGAATATAGGCATAAATCCGCCGATCGTTCAACATCAACAGCTTTAAAAACTGCTCGGACTGTTTGGGATTTTCATCCACTGGCTTCTTCCGTCACAATAATTTTGGAACACAGAAATACGGCTAAGGCCGCCTTAACGGCTTAAACTGATTTTATTCTCTCTTCCGATGAATCTATCCTTATGATCTGGTTAAATAGAACAGATTCACTATATCCTATGCCAGTATCTATCCTGAACCTGCCATTTTTTACCAGTTTTTTAAAAAAAATTGGCGCCTCCTTGACCACCGGACTCCTTCTTTTGTCACAATCCTTTCACTGGCAATAAGTTACAATCGACTATCTTATTATATTTTTCTTGTTTTCATAATAATGCACACGACCTGATTATTCATATTTGAAACTGCTATTCCTCTGAGACTCTATCAGGAAATCGTTAAGGGGCCTGAATAAACAATTGTAAGTAAGCAAGAAACCAATAGGCAACCATAGCGTTTTTATATTGCGTCACTATGTTTAAGTCATAATAATCTCCAAAGGATATAAAATCCTGTACATGATTTTAGTCAATGATCCTAATCTGAACACTATGAAAACGCCGTATAAGAATAATGGAGAAACCAATGCGCGATAGGAATAAGATAACGGCTCGCAATATATGGTTAGGAATATTGATTTTAAGTATCCATTTAGCCATGATTACTGATAGATCATTCTGTGCCCAATCGGATTCCCAGGCTTCCCCGGCCGGAGCGATTGGATTCCCTCATCGCGAACCAGATTTCGATGTCAAACCGGGTTTTCAAACTCCCCCTCCGGGTTATGGTATTGTGCCCTTCTACTGGTGGCTGGGTGATCCGCTGACCCGGGAACGATTAACCTGGCAACTCGACCAGATGAAGGATATGGGGGTTTCCGGTTATCAAATCAATTACGCCCATTCGGATAAAGGCGGGCGTACCTACGGCCTGACCTATCCCAGCGATCCACCGCTGTTTTCTGATCAGTGGTGGGCCCTGACCGGCTGGTTTATGGCCGAAGCCCAAAAACAGGGCGCCGGCATCAGTCTGAGCGATTACACCCTGGGATTCGGCCAGGGTTGGTTCGTTGACGATCTCTTGAAAGCACACCCCGAAATCACCGGCATGCGACTCCGTTTGAACCCGGATGGCCAGGTCCGGCCGGAAACCGTGCCCTGGTCGCTGAATCCTATGCATCCATTGTCAGGTCAACTGTATGCCGAAGCCTTTTTCGGCCAGTTTGACCACCATTTCCCCAACGAAGGGGGTAAAGGTCTGAACTTCTTCTTCTCAGATGAACTGGGGTTCGGGGTCGATGGCCTGCTCTGGTCTGCCAATTTCGCCCGGGAGTTTCAGCAACGCAAAGGCTATGATATTACCACCGAACTGACCGCTCTCTTTAATGATATCGGCCCGCGTACTCCCAAAATCCGTCTGGACTATAGCGATGTGAAAGTCGCCTTGACCGAAGAGGGTTTCTTTCAGCCGGTATACCAATGGCACCAGCAGCGCGGCATGATAATGGGCTGCGACCATGGCGGCCGGGGCAGGCGCGTGGATGAGTTCGGCGATTATTTCCGAACCCAGCGCTGGAATCAGGGTCCCGGCGCCGATCAGCCCAATCTGAGCAAGGATCTGATCAAGGCCAAAGTAGCCGCCTCCATCGCCCACCTGTATCAGCGGCCACGGGTCTGGCTGGAAGGATTTTACGGCAGCGGTTGGGGCACGACCCCGGCAAGCCTGGTGGATGCCACCTTTGCGAATTATGCCATGGGCTTCAATCTGCTTGGCCTGCATGGCATGTACTACTCCACTCACGGCGGCTGGTGGGAATGGGCGCCGCCGGATAATACCTTCCGGATGCCCTACTGGAAACACCTGCGCGGTTTCATGGACTGCCAGCAGCGGCTTGCCTTTTTGTTTAGTCAGGGACACCATCGCTGCGACGTCGCGATTCTTTATCCCGTCGCACCGGTCCAGGCGAATCTTGGGGGTCAGGAAGCGGTTCAGGCAGCCTTCAACACCGCCCAGCAGATTTATCAAGAAGGCTTTGATTTTGATTTTATGGATTTCGAGTCCCTGGCCCGGGCACAAGTGGTTAATCGGGAACTCCACGTGGCTGGCGAACGCTATCGCGTGTTGATCCTGCCCGGTATGCGCGCCGTGCGACACTCAACCCTTCTCAAAGCCGTCGAATTCCATCGTGCCGGCGGTATTGTTCTGGCCGTCGGCGCTCTGCCGGAAGCCAGCGATCGGATCGGACGCGATGATCCTGAAGTCGCGGCATTAGTCAAAGAACTCTTTCCCACTGGTTCAACCTCTAACATCATCGCCCATCTCCCTCTGCGTGACTACCAGGGCCCCGGCTACATCCTGCATCGCAGGATCGGACCGCGTGATCTTTATGCCGTTTACCATGCGCCCCAAAATACCGAAGTCTTTTTCCGCTGTCACGGCCAGGTTGAACTCTGGGATCCATGGTCCGGTACGATACAACCTTTGGCCATCGTATCTCAGGATGCCAATGGCACCCGCCTCAAACTGCCCCTGGGCGAAAAGGAAATGCAACTGATCGTGTTCAGTCCGGGACCGGCTATTCTAAATAAGGAATACGCAGATCACTCCCCGCAGATTATTCCTCTCGATGGTCCCTGGGAATTTG
Source organism: Sedimentisphaerales bacterium (assembly GCA_963663965.2). Classification (GTDB taxonomy): domain Bacteria; phylum Planctomycetota; class Phycisphaerae; order Sedimentisphaerales; family SM23-30. Next base: position 136,506 of record CAXXFK010000025.1, on the reverse strand, counting down.
AATTACAGCCGACACTCGATAACCGCTTTGGCGATTTTCACTGGCCGCCCACTCAGGCCCTGATCGGAGCCGAGGCGCGCCGACTGGAATATGCCGACGAAACAACGCCCAATCCCGGCTGGCAGGATCCACAATTCGATGATTCTGCCTGGCGGACGGTAACCTGCGGATTCGGGCCACGGTTCTGGAAACTGGGGCCCTTACCCGACAGTGCCGATGCGGATGCCGTGCTCGCGCAACTTCAGACCGTCGATCCCGAAAAGTCCATTATCGTCGCCGGAAAAGCCTTTCAATGGCAACCGTATGAGTTTTCCTGGCGCTATGGTATGGAAGAGGATTGTGGACATCAGGGCTACCATGGCCTCAAAATTCAAGTATCGGATGATCTCATCGGGCTGGGTGCTATTCGTCATGGCAACCCCAACTGCAACCGCGTACCAGAACCGGGCGGTACACGTTATTATCTCTGGACTACGGTATTCGCTGCCAATCATGACGAAACACCTGTTTCGCGGGGAGGGCTGCTGCCGACTGCCGCCTGGTTAAACGGTTCACCTCTGGACCCCAAAGCTCGTTCGGCCACATTGCATTCGGGATCCAATCCGCTGCTGCTTCGTTATGACCAGACAGGCCGCGGATGGTTTCTGTTCGGCTCAAAGGGTATTGACCAACAGGAAAATCCTTTCACAACAGCTGCCAACTGGATCTGGGATCCCGACAACTCACATGAAGCGGCCACCCGATATTTCCTCCGCAAATTCGATCTGCCTGTGTTACCGGCATCCTGTCATATCCGCATTACTTGCGATAATGGCTACACCCTGTATGTCAATGGCCGCGAAATCGGTCAGGGTTCGGCATGGAACCGCATACAGGAATACGATGTAACCGCGTCCCTGCACCAGGAAAGCAATTCGATTGCCATCAAAGCCCGCAACGATGGCGATGCGGGGGCGTTGATTGCCGAGATCGTAATTGAACAAGAGAACGGCTCTGTCACACGTTTGGGTACTGATTCTTCCTGGCTCGTCACACCAGTGGCTCCCGCGGATTGGCCCAATATCACCTTGACGAGGAATGCCTGGATGTCTGCCCGGATTATCTCTCCTTTTAACGACAGTCTATGGGCCAATCATGGGATGGGCCCGCCGCAACTGGATATCAATCACGCTGAATCTCAAAAAATGCCCTGGAATACCGACCTGGCCACACGCTGGTATCAGGATCCCGATCGCCTGCCGTTCGATACCCGGCCCCAAACAACGCAGCCGGCAGGTTGGTATCGTTTTACCGCACCACCGGGCCTGCGCACTCTGACGATCCCCACGCCAGGCCAGGTCCAGGTTTGGGCAAATGGACAATTATTGCCGGTACGAAGGGAAGCCAACTCTGTGCAGGCGCAGTTACCCCAACCGGCGCGGCATCCGGTGGTAGTCGCCCTGCGGGTAGCACAACTGCGCGGAGAGTACGGGGGCGCAGCCTTCGGCGACTTTATCCAACTTGAATGTGGCCCGGGAGAAATTGAACAACTGGGAGACTGGTCCAGAATGGGAGTACTCGAAACCTATTCCGGAGGTGCGTGGTACCGCCGGACAATCCGCCTCACCGCCCGGCAGATCCAGGCCAATCCAATACTCGATCTGGGACAGGTCGCAGCTTCAGCCGAAGTGTTTATCAACGGCCAGTCCGCAGGAGTCAAAGTGGCCCCGCCCTGGCGCCTGAAACTTTCATCCCTTTTAAAACCAGGAGATAACCTTATCGAAATTTTTGTATATAATACCCTGGCCAATCACTACGTCACGATTCCAACCCATTATCGCGGCGCCACGGTCTCCGGCCTGCTTGGCCCGGTCCAATTGGAAATCGACCCATAGGAACCGCGCAAGGACCTCAACCACCGCCATGATTCGCAAGGTCATTTTTACTGTCCAGTGGAATCTGGACATTAAAGCTGATCCGCCCCTGCGGCTGATAGCCATCAGTCGCCCCAAACAGCAACACCGGAACCTCATTCTCAAACAACAGCGCCGGCCGCTCCACCCGGCTGCCATTGCGTGAACCATCCGCCCAAAGAAAATAGGTATCCAGCACTTTGGGACAAGCCCCGGGCCGCCACTGGAAACCATCCGAAGATTCAAACAATGCCAGTCCCCCCTTCTGACCACAAAACGTACCAATTACATCGCGTACGATCGCGTAATACCGCACACCATACCGGTGGCTGTACCAGACATAAGGATCCTCCGCCAGCATCCACTGTTCGCCCTGTTCTTCTTCCGTTTCAAATACCCTCCCCGGCATCTTGGTATAGGGCCCTTCCGGCTGATCCGCTACCGCAATACCATGACGGACCTGCCCGCCCATCACCTTGCCTTCCGCGTGAGTCACCGCTTTATAAATCAACAGAATGCCGCCATCCGGCCGCAATGCAGCCGCCGGATTGGTCACACATAACGAATCAAACGCAGCCTTATCCGAACTGACATCAACCACAGGCTGATCAAATCGTCGCCACGGACCTTCCGGCTTCTCCGCCACCGCCACCCCAATCCGCTGGTTATTACGATGACCGGGATAAGTCCCATCACCCTGATTCCCCATGTAAAACAGGTAAAACCTGCCATCTTTCTGCAACACACAGGGATTATGCGTCACATCGCCATCCCAGTATTTCTGCCCGGTTTGTGGATTCACCGGACGAGGCGGCAACGCCACATTAACAAATCGATACGGTCCGGCCGGTTGATCGGCCACGGCATAGGCGATCTCAGAATATATCGCCCAGCCCGGCGCAAATCCCTTCTCCACCGGCCAGCGCGAATAATACAGATGACAACGCCCATCCGCGGTCCGAATCGGTGAACCGCCCCAGACAAAATAGCCCGACTGCCTGAAACCGCTGCCATCTGGCGCCGGCTGTACCATGGCGCCCAGATCCAGATTTGGCGCTGTATTTTGAACTTTACTGACCGATTTCAAATGATCTTCCAGAAACTGGCTGGTCAACTCATCCACTTTGGGTCTGTTGGACCAGCCATGGCCCGCCCCTTCGACTGTATAAAAAATCACCGGCACACCGGCTTTTTTCAGCGCGGCCTCCAGCAGTTCACTTTGATGATGAGGCACCAGTGGATCCCGGTCACCATGACAGATCAAAAATGGTGGATCCTTGGCCGTAATATAAGTAATCGGATTAGCCCGGGCTGTTTTCTCTTTATTCTCCTGGATAGCTCCTCCCACCAGCTGCGATTCCGGCGAATTAGCCGGATCATGCATCATGCCATTGGGCAGACGATGGGCATCCATCTGTAAAAAATCGGTCGGACCAAAGTAATCCACCACCGCCTGAACACCACTGGACTGGTCCAGATGCTCACCTACCTCAAACAACCCGCTGTCACCGGTAGTCCCCAGCATGGCCGCCAGATGCCCCCCAGCCGATGGCCCCCATGCGGCAAATCGATCCGGATCCAGCCGGTATTCCACCGCGTGAGCCCGCAGCCAGCGTACCGCCGCTTTGCAATCTTCAATCTGGGCCGGGAAAATGGCATGCTGACTCAAGCGATAATTGATCGAAGCGATGGCATACCCTTTATTCAAGTAGGCTAACGGCACCCCTCCCTCTTTGCTGCCCGCCCGGAATGCTCCGCCATGAATATGGATAATCAAAGGCAGATTCTCACCCTCAGCCGGTAAATACAAATCCAGCTTCTGGCGCTCATGACCGTTCGTCACATACGGAAGGTCACGCTGAACCGCCGTCCCGGCCGGTAATCGCATGGGGCCCAATTGCCCAAAGGATAAAGAAAATGAACAGATACTAAACCCGATAAAAACGATCCTTGAAATTCTATCTGACATACTAATTTCCTGTAAAAGAGACCGGGATAATACAAACGATTTTCCGCATATCATACCCTGATCGATACAACTCGTAAATTCCAAATTCAATTTACGATATTTCTCGACTGACAAAAAAAAGGAAGATTGTGTATTACCAGCCCCAGAACTCCGATAAAATACTAAAATCCAAAAAATTAACCATCGTCCCATCAAAATCCAGATCCGCAATCAATGACTCCGAATTCATTAACCACCCTGAATGGAAATGGATCAAATCAGGTAAACTCACCACCCCATCCTGATTGAGATCAGCCTGGGGATGATAAAATTCGATCTCCCAGAGCCGGGAAATATTACCCGGAGTAGTAATCACCTTTAATCGAAACTGATCGCTGCGCACCGCGGGAAATACTCGTGTCCAGACAGTCAGGGGATTGTCTATTGTCTCGGTTTTCGGAATATCGATCCAGGCCTGACCATCATAATATTGCAGCACGAACTCCGAAATCGGATCAACCGTGGCGTTGCCGTTATTCCACCCCGATACTATCCGGCATACACTCAAGTAGCGCGGTTCCGGCCAGGTCAGCGTCACATAATCAGGAATACTGGAAGCCGAACTCAGCCAGCGTTTCTTATTATCGAAATCAGGTAAGCCATCATCGCCATCGTTAAGATAAACCGAAGGGTAAGTCGTCAGATACGTACTTGAAACCGTAATCTCGGCATCCAGAGCCAGATTACGGCCAATCTTATCCAGAATCGATTTCGGCATGCCACGAACTTCCTCGGAATAACCGGATTGATTAAAACTGCTATCCACAGCCGCAACCACATAATAGTATACCAATCCATTTTCAACCGAGGTATCCGTATATTGATTTGTTCCGACTGTGGCTATCTGGACATAACCCTCACCGGATACTTGCGAACGAAATACTGTATAACTATTCAAATCGGATTCCGTATTGGCATTCCACTCAAGAAAAACACTCCCTTCGCCGGACAGTGATCGTAAACCTGCTGGTGCTGCCGGAGGCTGTTCATCCGCGCGCCCCATCAATCGCTTCAGCTCGCTGAGATGATCCGTATACACACCGCGCGGTGTGGAGTCCTGCTCCTTACAAATCGCCGCCGCCAGTCCTACAATCTCGCCCATCATCCCCGTCGTGCGCATCACGCGCACCGTACCCAGCGCCTCATGCGTCACACTGATATTGCGGCCCGCCATAAACAGATTGGCAATATTACGGGAATATAAACAACGATACGGCACCCAGTAGGGTCGGGGATAGTTGGTCGGAATATAACGGGAAATAAATTCATCCCCGGCCAGACCGTTGTTCTTGCCATAGGTATCGTTGGCATAATGCAGATCCACCGACCAGCTCGTCGGCACACAACCGTCCGGATAAACCACCGAATTGAATAAATCGTCGCGTGTCAGAATCACATCACCCAGCAAACGGCGCGATTCACGCTTGCCGGCGATATATGCATGCCATTCGATCAGACTGTTGGGATGCAGGTTCCGGTCATTTTTGAGCGCGTCCCAGGCCCCATAAACCGCCCGGAAATTCCAGTCACGGATGTATTCCTCTTGCTCGAATGGATCATGCGAAAAACCGCCCTCCCAGAACCAGTTGCCCAGATCGTTGGTGGGAATCGCCTTGCCATACAGATTCAGCGCCCAAGGCAAATGCGGAAACGCCACCGGCGCTCCGGTATCGATCACACGCCATAAATTCGACGCCCCCATGCGGGTGGCGCTGCTATCGGTCACGGTCATTTCCCAGTCCGCGCCGGCCAGATAGCCAATTACACCATCACCCGTACAATCGGCAAATGTCCGGCCGGTAAATCGAAGTCGCTGTCCGTTGCGGGTACTCTCCGCGATCACAGCCACAATCGACGAGCCGGACATCTCAACCTCATTTCCACGATACTCCAGAAACAAGTCGATATTCGACTCCTTCCGGACAATCACCAGTTTTTTATCATCAGCATAATTCTCAGCCGGCCCGCGGTTGCCACTCTTACCGGAATCCAGTTCGTTAACAATATCGCCAATCTTCGGATATGGCGCATGATTAACCGTACCACCCAGATGCACCCGAACCTCCGAAGAATTGTTACCGCCCAGTACCGGCCTGTCCTGAATCAAAGCCACCGCCAAACCCTCCCGCGCCGCCGAGATCGCTGCGCAGGTCCCGGCCATCCCCCCGCCAATGACCACCAGATCATAATGACCGGCCTCCACCGGCACCTCTGGAATACCCAGCAATGACCTCCGCCAGACTTTCATCGCCGGATCCTCATTAGGTGGTATTAATTCACTATCGGTTGTAAATAAAATTGCGTCGCATCGCCCTTCATATCCGGTCAGATCATGCAGCGTCAAGGTAACCTCGGTCTGATTAATCGTAACCATGCCCCCATCCTGCCAGTGCCAGCCGGCATTCTCGGTGCCAAACACGGTCTCCAGATACTGACCGTTCACACCCACCAGAAACTTGCCCGGCGCGCCCTGGGCATACCTGGGCGAATCGCTCGTCACAAACGGCTCTTTCCAGTAGCCGGTCCAGTCTCGCGTGCGCACCCAGACCCGATAGTTGCCCGTCTCTGGAAATGTCACCGTCGTACTCGCGTCGGCCACCGCGCGGTTGATACCATGCGCCAGCAGAAAAGGCGAACCCATATGATCCATAAACTGCTGATCGACAACCCAGCCTCCTGATTGATCAAAATTTTCGGTCTCTACCAGTACAGATGCGGCTTGAGCCAAACCTGATCTAACTGAAACAAATAACAATCCCGATAGGATGATCAAAACCAGTCTCTTATTCATAAAAGATTTCCATTAACAGAAGATCGTTTCAACTAAGTCACTATATTCTCTAGAATTTTAGCAAAAAAACAATGCTTCACAGGCTAATCATAATGCCATCTGGCATAATGGGGCGGATCACCTATTCAGACAATCCGCCCCGCACATTCTATTACAATACCTTCAACTCAACTTATTCGCAGAAACTCACCGGATAGATTCCGCAATTAAGCCAGCTTTCGGTTAATAAAGCAAAATCAACCAGGTCAACTTTGCAGTCGCCATTGACATCGCCCGCGCCCACCTGATCAGGATACAGACACGTCGAGATATCCGGATCAATCAGCCGGTTATATTCTTCGATAACCGCTTCAGGGCCGATCGCGTAGTTATAAATCCGCAAATCATCTATTGCGCCGTTAAACCAGCGGTCCGGATGGTTTTCAGCCCGGCCAATCCAGATCGGATCAGCCACACCGCCGCCAAAACTGAAATTGGCAGTACCGATCTGCAAGCCGTTCACATAACCAGTCGCCACGCCATCAGCAACGGTCATGCAGATAAACTGCCACTGCTGATTAACCGTCAAAGTAATGTCGGGCCCATAGCTGCTGTTACGGAACCAGCGAAGTCTCGCCACATCCAGATCCGTCCGCCAGTACCAGCGATTCGAAGTGGTCCATCCATCTGCTTTACCGACGATACCCTGGTAACCGCCCGAAGTGGTCCAGTTCACCCAGCAACTCACCGTAATCTGATTACTGGTCGCCGATGGGTCCCACGTGCCACCGTTCGCGATGCTCATGGCGTCCATCTGGATCGCGTCACCATCCACACCGGCTACATAGGTCAATGCGGTATTCGGCTCCAACAACAGGGCATGATGCTCTTCAGCCGAGTCAGTGTATTGACCGGCCAGGTCCGTCGCCTGATCGAATTTCCAGTTCGCCATCAACCGTTTAACGGTCAGGGCCGCTTTTTCCGAAGGAGGATTGGCCGGTCCGGCGCTGTTTTCCGGTACGCAATGATACCAGCCATCATCATCGCCATCCACCGCCAGTACCGTCAGGGTATCGGTATCCGCACCCTGATAGCCCGGATCGTCAGTGGCAATCAACACATCATTCTTATACCAGGCATACGAAGTCGCGTCAGACGCAACTATCGCAAAGACGGCATCCTCACCCAGATCTACCATCAAATCTTCCGGTTGGCCGGTTACAATCGGAGTCGGCGGTATCGTCGCAAAAGACCACACCTCACCCGGTATCAACAGGGTGCCAACCGTATTCGGCTCGTAAGCATCGACCCGCCAGTAATAGGTAACACCATTTAGCAGATCCGTTCCCCACGCGCTCTCCGGCGAAGCCGGATCAACCTCGGTGATGTTTTCCTGATAAACCAGTTGCTTCCAGCTCTCGCCCGGAATCTGATTGGGATCCGTACCAAACCAGACATCATAATAAAGAACCGGATAACCCTCAGGCACAAATTCCCATTTTAATAATGTATCCAGTGATACATTTTCCGGTTCAGCCGGTTCAATGGCAATCGCACCCGGTTTGTAATCGATTTCAACATTATCAATTCGAAGCGCGTCATTGGCGCTGCTAAAACCTATATAAGCTGTTTCCGGCAATGTAATCGTTGCCGATAGGATATCCAGTACGGTTCCGTTGGACTGAATCGTATTAGTCGTGAATACCCCGGTGGTCCCGCTGATTGGCTCCCAGGTAAACTCGCAACTATACCAGGTACCAAAAATTACCCGGCCAGTACCGCCGGCCAGTACTGCCATCGTGGTATTTTGCCCGGCAACATACTGACTTTTCGATATCACTGTGGGGGTAGATGGGGTATTGTATTGATATTTAACCACATAAAAATCCGCTGTCAGCCCATCGAATATATCGCCCATCATAAACAAGCCATCTGACCAGGCGCCTTCATCTTCTACCATAAAATCATAACTACCCTTGATGGCCAGAGTTGCGTCAAATCCCATACTATTAACCAGATAGCCCGGAGGATATTGGGTTAGATGCACCACATCGCATTTTACCCGCCCGGCAATACCACCATGATCAGATACCGCTTCATAGAAGGTACCCGCCTGGTCTTCCACCTTGATAAAATTCCACCCGCTTGGCGGAGAGTTGGTTGAGGGCGGACTCTGCCCATCAAAATCTTCCGAAATTCCTCCCCAACCAACCGATCCAAACACCAGTAACATGACAAACAATCGCAATCTCGTATTCATAACTCAAAACCTCCACAAAAAGTTTAAAAAATAAAACACTGCCTGAGCCAAAACAAAAGAGCATTAATGACTTGCTATATTGACCATCGTTTTATCAAAATGTATAAAATTTCTGAACCGTAAGTTTCACCTTAATTATAACATGGTTTCAAATCAACTCATCCCCATTTTGCGAATAAATATCACCAAATTACGAACCATACCTTACTGATCCCGCTATACAGATTGATATCAATAAATAAACCATCGAAAGCCGCCGATTCAAACGGTAATTATCTATAAATGAATTGGTTAACTCATATAACCCCTGCTTGAATTTAGTCAATCAGCGAAATAACATCTGCTCGATATGCGTTTGTACTGATATTTCAAACCATTCTCAAGGCCAGATAAGAAAGGTTATACCACATGAAATTTCGCATAATAGCTGCGATCCTGTTCCTGATAGGGATGACCATACCTGTTTCAGCCTTACCGGAAACAGTATTATGGTATCGCCAGCCGGCATCTAAATGGCTCGAAGCTGTCGCTTTAGGCAATGGCAGACTGGGGGCCATGGTTTATGGCAGTATCCCAGCAGAACACCTCCAACTCAACGAAGAAACCCTCTGGGCCGGTGAACCGGTCGACGTTTACCCGGATAATTATGCCGACCATCTCAAAGAGGTCCAGCGCCTGCTCCTGGAAGGCGATATGACCAAAGCTCAGGAATATGGTCGCGTCCACCTGACCGGTAAACCCACCTCATTTCGGTCTTACCAGCCGCTGGGCGACCTGTTTATCGACATGTCCCATGGCAAAAATGTCACGGAATATCGCCGCGAACTGGATATCCGCGATGGCATCGCGCGGGTGAGTTACCGTTGCGATGGCATAACCTACCATCGCGAAATACTGATCTCAGCCGTAGATGATATCCTCGCTATCCACCTCACCGCTGACCAACCCGGCGCGATCTCCGCCCAGGTTCGCCTTACCCGGGCCAGAGATATCCAGATTCAGGCTCAAAACAACTTGCTGCGGATGGACGGCCAGATCGTAGATATCGCCGCGCCCGATGCCTATGATGACAATCCCGGCGGCTCCGGCCCCGGCGGTAAACACATGAAATTCGCGGCCCGGGCTATGATACTGCCACAGTCAGGACAGTTAAGCTCCCAGGAGGATTCCCTCAAAATCGCTCAAGCCAATGAGGTATTGATCCTCTTCTCCGCTAAAACGGATTATAATCTGACCCTGATGAACTTTGACCGGTCCATTAATCCCGGCGCTCTGTCAGAATCCATCATCAACCGGGCCCAGACTTACAACTGGGATAACCTGTTGGCGCGACATCTCAAAGAACACCAATGCATCTTTGATCGGGTCTCGCTCGACCTCAATGGCGTTGACCGCCGCCACATTCCGACCGATGAACGGCTGCAAGCCGTAATTGCCGGTGGGTCAGATCCCGGCCTGATGAGCCTCTATTTCCAATTCGGGCGTTATCTGCTGATGTCCAGTTCCCGCGCGCCCGGTTGCCTCCCGGCTAATCTACAGGGTCTCTGGAACGACAAAATGTGGGCGCCCTGGGAAGCCGACTACCATTTGAATATCAATCTGCAGATGAATTACTGGCCGGCCGACCTGTGCAATATCCCGGGTGTCACCGAGCCATTGACTAACTGGCTCCTGCAACTGGCCGAACGCGGCCGGGTCTCTGCCCGTAAGCTCTATAACGCCGATGGCTGGGTGTCCTTTCTGGCCACCAATCCATTTGGCCGTACAACACCTTCAGCCTCTACCCTCGACTCGCAATTCCAGAACAGCGTCCTGGACCCACTGGCCGGGGCCTGGATGGTCTTGACGCTGTGGGAACATTATCAATACACCCAGGATCATGACTTCCTCCAACAGCAGGCCTGGCCGGCCCTCAAAGGCGCGGCCATGTTTATTCAGGATATCCTGATTACCGAGCCCGGCGGCCATCTGCTTATGGCCCCTTCAACCTCGCCCGAAAACCGCTTTATCAATCCACAGGATAACAAACCTATCCGCATCACCTTGGGCTCTACGTATCACAATTCAATTGTCAGGGAAGTATTCCAGGCCGCTATCGAAGCCTCCGAAATCCTGAAGGTCGATCAGCCGCTGCGCGAACAACTCCAGGCGGCCCTGCCCAGACTGCTTCCCATTCGAACCGGCAACGATGGCCGGATTCTCGAATGGCTGGAGGAATACCCTGAAGCCGAACCGGGCCATCGGCATATCTCGCACCTCATCTGCCTGCATCCCTTTGCCCAGATCACCCAGGATAAATCCCCCCAGCTGTTTGCCGCAGCTGATAAGACCCTGGCCTATCGCCTGGCCCACGGGGGTGGGCATACTGGCTGGAGCCGCGCCTGGCTGATCAACTTTTACGCCCGCCTGCTCAATGGCAACGAAGCGTATAACCAGTTCCAATTGTTATTACAAAAGAGCACCAATACCAACCTCTTCGATGAACACCCGCCCTTTCAGATCGATGGCAACTTCGGCGGCGCCGCTGGTGTTGCCGAAATGCTGCTGCAAAGCCATGAACGCGATGATCAGGGTAATCCAGTCCTGAGACTGCTCGGCGCCCTGCCCGACAATTGGCCCGCCGGCCGGGTCACCGGTCTGCTCGCCCGGGGCGGATTTGAAGTGTCTATTCAGTGGGATCAAGGACAATTACAGCAAGCCGAAATCATCTCGCTGCACGGCAAACCCTTGACCATCCGCTATCAGAACCAAACCGCCCATTTCCAGACAAATCCCAACCAGAAAATCATCCTGAATGGCTCGTTAGAATAGCCGTATACCGAAGAATGCCAACTATGCTCAAATGGAAAAATTCCCTCAAGCTGTTCCTCACCTTGATCTCACTCCATCCATTGCTCCACGCCGGCCAGGAAGACTGGCCGCAATGGGGTGGCAGTGATAATCGAAACATGATTTCCAATGCGAAAAACCTCCCGGACGATTTCGAACTTGGTAAAGCCATACGTAATCAATCCAATGACTATGTGGTCGACCTGTCCACCACCCGCAATGTTAAATGGGCGGCCAGACTCGGTTCGCAAACCTATGGCAACCCAACCGTCTCGAGTGGAAAAGTCTTCGTCGGCACCAACGATGCCTATCTGGACGATCCGCGCTTCAGCAAGACCCGGGGTGGAATGGTGCTCTGTTTCTCTGAAGCAGACGGTCAACTCCTCTGGCGGCTGGTCATCCCGCGTTTTCAGACCAGTGATAAAAGTTTCAATTTCGATGATGGCAGTTATGGAGTCTGCTCCTCCCCAACTGTTCTTGGTAATCGCGTCTATCTCGTCAGTAACCGGTGTGAAGTCTTGTGCCTGGATACTGAAGGGATGGCCAACGGCAATGACGGCCCCTTTCAGGATGAAGCGGCTTACATGTCCGATGGTAAAAATCCCGATACCGAACTGGGACACATGGATGCCGATATCATCTGGCGCTACGACATGCTCAAGGAAATACCCGTCTGGCCCCAGGATGCCAGCAACTGCTCGGTGCTGCTTTATCGCGATGGGGTGATCGTCTGCACGTCCAATGGAGTGGATCGATCCCATACCAGGGTGCCGTTTCCAGATTCACCCAGCCTGATTGTCCTGGATAAAAATACGGGCCGCCTGGTCGCCCGCGACGATGAAAAAGTCGCACACCGTCTCTTTCATGGTCACTGGTCCAACCCTTCCCTGGGAGTTGTCAATGGCAGACCCTTGATCTTCTGGGGTGGGGGTGATGGTGTCTGCTATGCGTTCGAACCTCCCGCTGACTGGACAGACAACCGCGAAATATCCACCCTGAAACTCGTCTGGTCCTGCGATTGCAATCCGCCCGAATACAAAAAGATACCCTACCAGAAAAGCCATACCAGTTTTAACAGCGAGAAATGGGGACAGGGCCCCAGCGAAATAATCAGTACGCCCGTGTTCTATCGCGATAAGGTTTATATCACCATCGGCCAGGATCCACGCCATGGCCGTGGCGATGGGGCGATTACCTGTATCGACGCTACGCAACAAGGCGATATCACCTCAAACGGGATCATCTGGACCAGTAAGGCCGTTAACCGCAGCCTGTCCACCCCTTCCATCCAGGATGGCCTGCTCTATATTCTCGATTTCTCCGGTAACCTGTATTGTTTTGACGCCGAAACCGGCCGGCAATACTGGACCCACCAAACCAGTTCCCCAGTCTGGAGTTCCACCCTGGCCGCCGATGGTAAAGTCTACTTCGGCAACGAACATCGTGACTTCTGGATTTTCAAAGCGGATCGTGAGAAACAAATCATACGCCATTTGCGGTTACCCGACAGTATGTACAACACTCCCATTGTCGCCAACGGCGCCATGTACCTGGCCACCCAGCGATTTCTCTACGCGCTTCAAACTCTTAACACTAACTAAGGAACATTCCTGATATAATTCTATTTCAAATCACCTCAATCCTGCCAGCCAGTATTCAACCAGCTCACTCAAGTCAGCCAAATCATATCCTGCCAGCCAGTCAGCCGACAGGAAATCCCAATCAGCCATATCCACGCCATACTCTCCGGACAAATCGCCGGGAATATCTTTCTGCCAGGCAAGCATGGGATAATCTGGCTGAAGATAGGGCATCCTCCAGGCGCCATCTATCCCGTTAGCTTCCTCACCAATAAAATCCCAACCCACCCCCAGATACGTCTGGATATCCTGCATCTCACTCGTGGTTAACCCGGCGCCCAGAAAACAAAATTCATAATCACCTCCATCCAGCGGCAATCCCGAACATTCGGCATCCCAGAAACTATTAAAAGCTCCATAGCGGGAATTAAGCCATTCTTCCTCATACCAGTCGTCTTCACAGTATCCCACCAGTCCGCCGATGTTGTCGCAACCTTCACCCAGTAAGAGGGTCACTGAGGCATAGCAGTTTTCGATTCGGGCAACTTCCTGATACCCGACCAGCCCGCCCAGAATATAACATTCAATCGCTTCCAGCTGCCCCCGGGCATAGCTGTTAGTGACTTGCGCAGTTGAGTAGATGCTGCCGGCCAGACCGCCGCAGCTTTCACATCCGTTGACCGTCATAATTCCATCGGCACAGCACTGATCGATACGGCTGCTGTCATAATTCTCGTAATCAGAGTTGCCCAGCTTGCCAACCAGGCCGCCCACGCCCCAATTCGATATCACATCCAGATTTGTCCGGGACAAACACCGTTGCAACTGGCTGTTGCGTTCCACATACCCCACTAAGCCGCCAATTCCCCCCATATCATTTGAATAACCCGACACCGAAACGGTTCCGGACATAACAATCCGGTCCAATAGCGAATCACTCGCCCAACCTGCTGTGCCGCCAACGGCATCACAGGCGCTATGGATGGATACCAGACCGTCTACCTGAACATCGTCAACCATGGCATGCGCCAGATTGCCGGCCAGCAAACCGGCATAATAACACCAGCCCGATTCATTGTTATAATGAATGGCTGAATCGCACAACTTAAGATGACTGATCCGGCCGCCTTCGACCAGGCCAAACAAGCCGACGCCCATCGCCTCTTCTCCGGTAGCGTTTAGCCTGAAACCGGAAATGGAGTGTCCCCTGCCATCCAGCGCCCCGCTGAACGGGGTGCCATCAGAATCCAGATCAGACGCACCCAGCAAGGGCCCGGCAAAACTGCCGTCCGGATTGCCGCCCGCCTCGCTCAAATCGATATCGGCCATCAGGGCAATATACTGATCGTGATCCTGAGTTCGGCTGGCCAATAATATCAAATCATCCAACGAGGTAATTTTCAGCGGATTACCCACATAACCCCCGCCGCCTTGTGAATAAGGCGAGCGGCCAATGACCCGGAATAGATCCACCGCCTGCCCCACCGCCATGGCGGAACCGGCCGGAGGCATTTGAACGGCTATCTGACCCGGTGCCATGTCGTCATGATAGCAATCGACCACCTCGCCGACAACATACCCGGCGGCTTGCAGGGTACCCTGGGCATCCTGGGGCGACATCCCTCGCACATCCGGCGCCATAACCGTATCCTGCCAGGTGAACGTCGGATAATGACCATCTGCCATTACCCAGATATCTGCCCGGCCGTTTTCACTCTCGTTATCCAAATCCCATCCACTCAAACGATAGGTCTCACGATCCCGCATCCTGCTGGGTGCCAGGGCCGCTCTGGTATTGGCATAATTATCATCGTCATCTTCGAGTACCAGGCCGGATCGGACCATATCCCAGTAAGAGCGATACACACCGCTTGGATCGGCAAGATATCCATCATCCCCGAACTCATAATAGCCCAGCAATCCCCCGACCTCGCCATCCTCCTCGTCACAGGCCAGTTGGACCGCGGCATAGCAGCGCTCCAACCGTCCATAAAACTCGCCGGCAAATCCTCCTGTCATATCTGAATCACCCGCTTCGATCCTGCCCCAGGCAAAACTGTCGGCGATCTCAATACCCCATCCGCCAACACCAATCAGACCACCGATAGATTCTCCACCGGTGATCATCAAACGGGTGTTTGCGTAACTCTCAACAATTTTGCTGCTATCATAACCTCCATCTCCCACACAGCCAATTAATCCGCCTATAACCCCGTTATCCACCCCCGTCACCATCACCGAACCGGTCATGGCTACCCGCTCCAAACTCGAACCCAGCATCCGCCCGGCCGCACCGCCAATATATTCTGCATCATCTGTCGCGAGGGCGATATCTCCGGCAACCATCACATCAGTCACCCTGGAGTTATCCAGACAGCCTGCCAATAAGCCAAAACATCTGCATTGGTCTTCCCCGGCATACACAATCATACAATGCTGTAATCGCAAGTGGCTGATCCGGCCGCCCCGTATCTGGCCAAACAAACCGACCGCCTCGATCTCATCATAATCATCATCGAGCAGGACCGGTTCGATAACCAGACCGGATATCGTATGACCTCCGCCATCCAGCACCCCGGTAAAGGGCGCCCCTTCAACATCGCCACCTTCATCCCACAGGTCGCCCGCCACCGCTCCGATTACGGCGCTACTGAAGCTGCCGTTCGGATTGTCTCCCATCCCCGTTAAATCGATATCCGAGGTCAAAACAAAATACTTGTCGTAATCCTGCGGCCGGTAAGATAGCAGCAGAAAATCGCCTAAATCATCGATCCGGAGGGGATCAGCCTGATAACCTCCGCCCCCGCCATAAGGCGAACGCCCCCTGGAAACGTACAAACCGATCGTTCGGCCACGTGTCACGCGATGACCCGCCGTGGCCGACTGATAGATTATCCGGCCCGCAGGAATCGTATCGCTGTAATAATAACGGATCGAACCTGGTTCATAACCGTTATTCTGTAAAATCGTAGCGGCCTCAGTCGGAGATAACGTTAATACATCAGGCACTGCTTGTTCGGCCAGTTCCTGCCAGGCGAACCGGGGGGAGTCCGCCCCCTCTTCAATGGCCCAGACATCTGCCGTACCGTCTTCCACGATGCCGGCAAAGTCCCAATGGGAAAAACTCTCCCGGCAAGTCATTTCTGTGTCTGTCAACCCCATGGCGCGATCATCGGTATGGCCCGGAGAACGGAGATAATAATTGTTTTCAGCCCCAGCGCCATCATACATCCCGCATAACGAACCAACATTATATGAATATTCTGCCCCGGCTACTGAGCTGACAGAATAACATTGGGTGATCAAACCATAATCATGATCGCCGCATAAACCCCCAATCTCGCCAGACTGGCCCGTAATCGTACCCATCGTATAACACTGATTGATCATGCCTGAATTAGAACCACACAAGCCGCCAACAGAAGAGTTGCCCGCCACCGCGCCAGTCATATAACACTGGGTAACCATACCCCGATTGATCCCGCACACACCACCAACCCTATCCCCACCGGCAATATTCAGATCTTCCAGTCCCAGATGACTGACCTGGCCGTCATACCCTATTGTGCTAATTAATCCAATACAACTCTGTCCTTCACCTGAAATGGCCAGATTGGAAATGACATGATTATTGCCTGTGAATACGCCATTAAATTGACCGCCGCCACCGGCAATTACCGGATAACTGAATGGGATTCCCTCCAGATCGATATCCGCCATAAGTACAATACTCGCGCTCCAATCATCCGTCCGGCGGCTCAGGCTGACCAGATCATCGACACTGCCTATCTGGAACGGATCGGTTTCGCTGCCGTATCCACCGTATGTCCGGGCTGGGTAATCGGTCGCGATGACATCACCGCTGCCATGCTCCCAGGCCAGCCGTGGAAATGCCTCTCCTTCTACAATGGTCCAGACCCCATCCTGCCAGCCATAATAACTCCCGGCCTGCTTCATCTGTTCATCGGTTAAGCCCCAACCGCCCTGGCTGTAGAACAACCCCGACGTTTCAATATTCCAATAACTATCGAATACGTTACTATCCCTATTGGATCCACACAGCCCGCCAGAACTTCCTGTTGAATTAATGGACCCGGCAGCGTAACTCTGCCCGATCGTACCATACGCACTATAGCCGCATAACCCGCCAATAGCATAGTTCCCGGAAACCGATCCTGTGGCATAACAATGGGTAATGCTGCCCCCATTCCATCCACAAAAACCTCCAAGATAATTTCTTCCAGTAATTGTACCGCCAGCAAAACAACGACTAAGCGTTCCATAATTATACCCGCAAAGCCCGCCGACATAATGACGGCCAGTTACTATTCCATGTAATCCCAGATCCATCACCTGACCACCCCAACGGATATAGCCAAACAATCCCACATAATCACTCTCAGGCTGATTAATAACGAAATTGCTCAGAACCTTCCCGCCGCCATCCAGCGTTCCGGTAAAATAAGTTCCCTGAAAACCGTTGCTGGAGGAGTTGCTGTCAAAAGCCACCGGGGTGATCTCCGCACCCCCAAAGTCAATATCCGCAGTCACAATAAAATGTTTATCCCAACTGGCGCTATCCCATGTCAGGTTTACCCAGTCCGCCATGGTAGCGATTCTATAGGGATTGTCAGCCGTGCCGCTTCCACCCGAATAGTGCCGGCCCAGTGATATTTGTATACTGATGCCAAATCCCTCGGGTATCATGCTTCCGGCCGCTGGCATTTGGCTGATGATCAAACCTGATTCAACCAGATCGCTAAAGCCCTGGGTCACCCTGCCGATCTTCAACCCGGCCGCCAACAACGCAGACTCTGCCTCCGTCTGGGTCAGGCCTGTTATATCCGGCACAGTGACCATGGTTCCACTTCCCAGGGCAAGCCGAAGATTCGGACTGAAATTGGAACCCATCGGGGAGGGACTATACCCTGACCAGTTCAGCGGATCGCCATAACCGCTGTCCGTTCGATAATAGAGCGAACGCATGCCCCCCAGTGTCGAGCAGCGGCATAATCCATCTGAGGTATAGTAGTTGTTGTTAAAGGAAATATCCACCATCAGATTCTGAACACCATTGTAGACAAAAGGCGCCTGAAACACAAAATCCACCCAATTGGCCGATTCAATGGTTTCGTTCGCCTGGTAGACCACCGTCCAGCCTTCCGCCTCCCAGTAGGCCGAACTGGAGTAGTCATTCAAATCCGTATGCTTCATCCGAATCGTAAAATTGTTCATGGCTTGCCCCGGCAGCTGGGTGATATCCAGACTCAGACCAACCAGCACACACGCCCCGCCGATGTCTTCCGCCCGGTAGATCGTCTGCGTCCGGGCATCGTGATAGTAGGTGGATAAAGGATAATTCCAGCTATCCGTGCCATCGCCAACATAAATTTCCACCGGCATGCCACGCGATACGACCAGGGTAACCACCGAACCCCCGTTCACTTCAGTACCCGCAATCGGCATCTGACTGATCACCTGGCCTGCCGGTATGGTATCGCTATTCACCATGGTCACAGCAATATCTAACCCCCCCGCAAGCAAAGCCGACCTGGCGTCCGCCTGAGACATTCCCACGACATCAGGAACGAATACTTTGATATCCCATAGAAAATGAGGATAATCGTCATCCGGCATATACCAGACCGGCGTGTCACTTGATGAACCAGGAAAACGCCATCCCGCCGCCAGATAGGTCTCGATAGCTTTCATCGAAGCCGTATCCAGGCCGGTCCCCCCATTGCTGGTTGACCAGCCGGAAGAGTCCATATCCCAGAAAGAACCGTTAACCGAGCAATTATAATATAAGTCTCCGATTAAACCGCCCACACTCGAATAATGATTACCCGTTAATATCTGACCGGTCGCATAACAATACTCGATCTGAGTTTCATATCCTGCTGATCCAATGAGTCCTCCGGCCTTTCCGGAATTATCTCCAATCTGAAGACCGCATGCTGAATAACAATCATGCATATCTCCATACCAGCTGTATCCGACCAGACCCCCAACCCAACTGGTATTGCTCAAACAATAGATCGCACCGGTAGTATAGCATTGATCGATAATCGTGTGATAGACATTATAACCCACCAGGCCGCCGATAGCGCGGCTGTCATTGCCAGATGCTATCTCGCAAGCTGAGTAGCTTTTGGAAATGACACCATAATCATTGGAGCCGACCAGGCCGCCGATATTTTCCGATTGATCCATGCCGGCAATCTGACCGGTTGATGAGCAGCCTTCTATCGTCCCGGAATGATTCAGGCCCGCCAGCCCTCCGGTATTGCGATACCCTGAAATCAAACAATCGGCCACATGAACATTGACCAGTTCGCCGCTGTCCGACAAATAACCGATCAGGCCCAGGTAAGACGTGTTTTCCTGAATAATTAAATTCTGAATCTGATAACCATTACCCTCGATCGTCCCTCCAAAACCGGCCGGCGGCTGATAACGGATAATCCCGGACATATCAATTGAATTCATCAGCGTAAAGTGAGTATTCCAATCTCCCGGCCGGCAAGACATGCAATACACATCCTCAGCCGTGGCCAGTCGATAAGGGTCCGCTTGTGTTCCCGATCCCGGATAAGAACACGCCGGAATCGTGTCGATACGAATCCCTCCCGCATTCTCCCAGAATAAATGCGGATAATCCTGTGTTTCATCGATGGTCCAGCCGCCCTCCCAGCCGATATAAGTCGACGCAGTTTTCATGTCCTGAGTCGAACGCCCAAATCCGCCATCGCTATACGCCATGCCGGATGTCTCTGTATCCCAGTAACAATTGGATACCACATTACTGTTATAATTGCCTCCAATCAATCCGCCGATGTTTACCGTATTAGGCCCCGCCGCAACCTGACCGGCCGAAAAACTGTTGTAAATATCACCGCCGCAGTTGGTGCCTGCCAGGCCGCCAATATAATTGGCATTCGCTCCCACGGTGATATCCGAAAACGAGTAACAGTGATCCATCACGCAACTGGCATAATGATAACCCACTAATCCCCCAACATAAGTCGCATTGGTGGTCCCGGCAACCGTACCCCGGCTGTAACATCTCTCAACGACCCCTCCAAAACTATAGCCAATTAAACCGCCAATATGACTGGATTGATTATAACTACTGCCGATACTGCCATTCACCGAGCACTGATCGATATAACTTTTATAGGAAAAACCAACCAGCCCCCCGAGATACCGATATCCTGAAATAGTTACATTATCCAGCCTCACACCACACAAAATTCCGCCTTCGCTTAAACACCCGATCAAACCTAAATAGGAGGTGGCTTCCTGGATGCTCAAATTGGTAATGGTGTATCCCTGGCCATCCAGTTTTCCACTGAAATCACAGGGGGGCAGATAATTCTCAAGGGCGGTCAAATCGATATCGGAAGTTAAAACAAACATCTTGTCCCAATCTTCTGCGCGCAGCGACATATTCCGGATATCCTGGGCAGTACTTAATCGATAAGGATCGCTTTCTGTGCCCGAACCGCTATAACTGCGACCTGGAACATTATTAATGAAAGTCCCGGTTGTATTTTCCCAGGATAAATGGGGGTAATCGTTGCCTTCATCGATTACCCAGATACCACCGCCCCAGCCTTGATAGGTTCCCTGGCTTTGCATGGCTGTCGTGGATCGGCCATATCCGCCATCGCTCAGGGCCGCACGGGCGACATCACGATCCCAGAAACAACTGACAATCTTACCATCATAACTATTCTGGCCCACCAGGCCGCCAATATTATTGATCTGGTATTCGGAATAAATCTGACAGGCGCAAAAGCTGTATTTGATTTCACCCATATTGTTGCCGGCAATGCCTCCCCGGCCATTGCCGCTGACTGATCCAAGGGCATAAGTATATTCGATCAGGCCGCGGTTCTCACCGATAATGCCGCCGGCGTTCCAGGTTCCTGTTACGATACTATTGGAATAACAGGCAGTGATGACTCCATAGCCAAATCCCACCAGACCGCCCGTGTAACTACTCGACACCGTCACAGCACTCATCGCATAACTGGCTTCGACCAGACCGCCGCTATTATAACCCAATAAACCCCCAACCATATAATTGCCATTAATGAGGCCATTGCTGTAGCAGTGAGAGATGGCTCCAGAACTGAATCCGCACAAACCGCCACAGTAACTGCGACAGTATACAATTTCATTCTCCAGGCCGATGTGTCTTAGTTGCCCGTCTGTTCCAAGATTGCCAATCAAGCCAACATAATCCTGTTCCGATCCGTTGATCGTTAAATTTAAGATGCGATGACCGTTCCCATCCAGTACCCCGTTAAAAACGGTCCCTTGAAAATCGTTCCAATCACCATTATCCGTATCCGGCGCAATCACCGCCTGGCTAAACTCATACCCGGCCAGATCGATATCTGCCGTTAAAATAAAATGCTGGTCGTAATCGCCCGTATTCTCTCCCAGCGCAATCAAATCTGCTGCGCTGGCAATCTGGTAAGGCGCCGCTTGCGTCCCGCCCCCCCCGGAATACTGACCGGACACCAGCGAAGACATGATTAACACGACCACAACCAATTGCACAACAGCGTTTTTCATCGTTAATTCCTTTGTAGATATCAAATTAAACCAGCAAAATGGTAAATGTGCCCTCAGAATAACCTCGATAGTTTGGCTTCTGCCCGATCTAAACCTGAGTGGGAAAGAGTCCAAAAGAAAGAGTTACCGCCATAAAAATAAACGTCTAACCAATACAGAACAGACAGACACATTCTCCACCTCAAAATAAACCAATATGAGATAAATAGTTCAGATAACAAACAGCTAATTTCTCAACAATTCTATTTTTATCTGATAGCCAATTAATAAGCTAAATAACCTGAAAAATCCAGAAAATTATTTTATTTGTTTACTTCCTCTCAACATCCATTGGTCTTTTCGAGCAATCCTATTTATTTTCAAGCCATTATCACAAAATCCTGTCATCATATTTCCTGGAAATATCAAAGATTCACCTTCAAACGCCATGACCAAAAACTCCCTATTTTAACATTCAAAATTATTCTGGATAAGAAAAATACAATATATTGACGCCCAATGAGTTATACTCTTTATCCTTACTTTGGAGTTATTATGAACAAACATAGGTCATGTAAAACCGTTCTATTCTTTTTCTATCTGAATGGGTTCCTTTTCTGCTCCCTTCTCCAGTCAACACTGGCCCAGTCTCCCTCCACCTCTCCTCCCAATCTCACCGGCCAGACCGTCACCGGCTATCGCGGCATCTGGTTCGACCTCGGCCAGCGGTCCGAATACGGTTCCAAATACTCTGGCGGTCTGGGCACCTACACCGCCAAACACCACCCGCTGGCCGTTTACGCGCCCCAGGTCAATAAAACCTTCTTCGTCTATGGCGGCACTACCCAAAGCGACCAGCGACATCTCCTGGCCATGATCTCCTGGTACGACCATCAACGCCACTGTGTCCCCCAGCCCATCATTGTCCACGACAAAATCACCGTCAACGATCCCCACGACAATCCCAGCCT
This sequence comes from Sedimentisphaerales bacterium, assembly GCA_963663965.2. Lineage (GTDB taxonomy): Bacteria > Planctomycetota > Phycisphaerae > Sedimentisphaerales > SM23-30. Next base: position 113,631 of record CAXXFK010000025.1, on the reverse strand, counting down.
TAATATCGATGACACCGGCCACCTCTGGGTCTTCGTCAGCGGCCGGGCTCGCGCACGACCCGGTTATATCTATCGCAGCCGGGAGCCCTGGTCCATCGATTCCTTCGAACAAATCAGTGAATCCGAATTCACCTACCCCCAACCCTGGTGGATCACCGGCCACGGCTTCCTCCACCTGTTTACTCAATACTCCCATGGCCGCGAACTCTACTTCAGTACCTCCGATATCGATGGCACAAACTGGACGCCACCTCGGCAACTCGCCGGGATGGGCGGCCATTACCAGATGAGTAACGAACAGGATGGCCGGATCATTACCGCCTTCAATATGCATCCTGGCGGCAATGTCGACCGCCGCACCAATCTCTACTTCCTGCAAACCTCAGACCTTGGCCAGACCTGGCAAACTGCCGATGGCCAGACCGTCTCTCTGCCTCTCACCGACCCGCAATGCCCGGCCCTGGTTCATGACTACCGCACCGAAAGCCGCCTCGTCTATCTCAAAGACATCGGCTTCGACCTTGATGGCAATCCTGTCCTGCTCTACCTCACCAGCAGTCACTACCAACCCGGGCCCAATGGCAATCCCCGCACCTGGACCATTGCGCACTGGCAACAGGGCGACTGGCAATTCCACGAAGTGACTACCTCTACCCACAACTACGACATGGGCTCGCTCTATCTTGAACCCAGCGGCATCTGGCGCATCATCGCCCCTACTCTCCCCGGCCCGCAAAACTGGGGCGCCGGCGGCGAACTGGCGCTCTGGCTCAGCTACGACCAGGGCCGCCAGTGGTTCCGCGCCCGCACACTCACCGCCAACAGCCCGCTCAATCATAACTACGCCCGCCGCCCGCGCAACGCCCATCCCGATTTTTATGCCTTCTGGGCCGATGGCAATCCCGACTCGCTCTCCGAATCGCATCTTTATTTCACCAACAAAACCGGCGACACCATCTACCAATTGCCCTATACTATGACCGAATCCGAGGTTTCTCCTACCCTAGTCAAATTAAATTAGCCTTATGAATATTCTCCTGTAACCTGAAAGGCCCCTGCCATGAAACACTGCCTGACTCTGATGATCTGCCTGTTAACTCACTTAGCCTTAGCCGAAAATGTCAGCATCATCGATTACCAGGCTGTTGCGGATGGAACCACCCCTTCCGCCACAGCCATCCAGCAAGCCATCGATCATTGTACCGCAACCGGCGGTGGCACTGTCACGGTCCCCCCCGGCACGTTCCTCGCCGATAAAACGATCTACCTCAAAAGCAATGTTAATCTTCATCTGCAACAGGGCGCCGTTATTCTGGGCGGCACCAATCCCAAAGCCTTCTCCGCCGGCCTCATCTACGCCAATAAAATCGAAAACGCCGCCATTACCGGCCCCGGTACGATTAACGGCCAGGGCTTCAAAAAATGGTTTCCCACCAACGGCCCTCGCCACAACAACATCCGCCTCTATCAAAGCAAAAATATCACCGTCAAAGACGTCACCCTCATCAATTCGCCCACCTGGGTCTTTCGCATCCTGCAATCCGACACCGTCATCGTACAGGGAGTCCGTATCTATTCGTTCGCCAACGAAAACAACGACGGCATCGATATCGACGGCAAAAACATCGTCATTTCCAACTGCATTATCGATTGTGATGACGACGCCATGTGCCTAAAAAGTGATGATCCCAACTACCTGCCCGAAAACATCAGTATCAGCAATTGCATTCTGGCCTCCAATTGCAACGCCATCAAATTCGGCACCGCCGGTCTCTGCGGTTTTAAAAACATAACCGTCTCCAACTGCGCCATTCGTCGCCCATCCCAAGCCGCCCATCGCCGCTGGAGCACCCAGATCGAAGGCGTTACTGCCGACGAAACCGTCATCTCCGGCATCGCCCTGGAATCGGTCGACGGCGGCGTCATGGACCAGATCGCCATCTCCAATATCTCCATGACCGATATCCAGACCCCGCTGTTCATCCGCCTGGGCAGCCGCCGCGGTCCCGGCGTGCTCAAAAATGTCACTATTGGCAATATCGTCGCCACCAGTGAAAGCCTGTTGCCCAGTTCTATCACCGGCATCCCCGGCCATTACGTCGAGAACGTCACCATCCACGATGTCATTTTCACTTATAAAGGCGCCGGCACTCTCGAACACGCCGCCCGGCCTGTTCCCGAAAAAGAAACCGCCTATCCCGAAAACCGCATGTTCGGCCCCACTCTGCCGGCCTACGGCCTTTATATCCGCCACGCCCGAAATCTTGTCTGCGAAAATATCCGGTTCAACCTGCGCGCCCCCGACGCGCGCCCCGCGGTTATCCTGGAAGATTGCCATAACAGCCGCTTCTCCGGTCTCGACCTGGCCACTCCATCTCATAACCAACCCATCTTCCAACTGACCAACGCCTCCAACATCACTCTGACCCAATTCCACCCTACCGATTCCACCCCGCTTTTCCTGCTTATCACAGACCAGAACTCAGCCCATATCAAACTCATCGCCAACGACTTCACCCAGGTCAAAACCATCGCCGAATTCCCCGAAAATACTCCCACCTCCCCCATTATTGAACTCAACAACCTGAAATAATGACCATCAACAAAAAAGGGTACCTCCCCAACAACGATTAGAGGTACCCTTCAGCTTCAAAATTCTATCCCTATCTACTCACCACGCTCCGGCATCTTACCCATAAACGGAATCTCCTTCCGCAGCATCTTACCCGCCTGCCCGGTCAGCCACAGATAATGATCCGAGGGCTTGCCATCCATCGTGATAAACTGGGCCACCTCGCCCACCGGCGGATTATCGCTGCATTTGAATATCGCGGTCCCCTCATTCACCTCATCGAACATCGCCACATACAGCATCTCCCCCCCCCGATGAAATCGCCGTCGAAATCTGCTGCCAGTAAAACCGCCCGCCCTGCCTCGGGATCGAGCCCACCGGCTTGACATCATCCGGAAATTCAAACCGGCTCAGATTATGCCAGCTGAATCCCGGATAGACACAAGGCACATAATCCAGCCCATGATCCGCGCACCAGGCCAGGTCCGCCTTGATATGGTCCCGGTACCGGTCCATCTCGTTATGCAATAGCGGCGTAAACCGCTGCACCATCCACGGCAACACAATATCCGCCTGCTTGATCAGTTCATGCAGATATGGGTCCGGCACACAATCCGCGCATAAATCACGCCAATACGTCGGCACACCCAGCATCACCGCGCACCCGCCATAAACCGGATCGTTATGCAGAAAATCGATCACCTTGTCCAGTCCGATAGTGCGGATATTATAAGGCCGGTCCGGAAAGCCCACGCCCCAGATCGTCACCAGCGGCTTCCCGTCATGATGCAGATAGGTCTTGGTCCCTGCCTGATTGGTCACCTTCTGCGTATCCACCAGGTACTTCCAGTCCTCGATCAGACTGGAACAATCCTCCCCCGTCGCCCGCAATCCCGACAGATCATACATAATCGCAATCGCCCGCTCATTCTCCGACGCGGCATTAAACGCGTGCGTCAACAGTTCAGCCGCCTCTTCACGTCCCCGCCCCGGCTTGGTCCTGTGGAAAAACCGCTGCATGAAAACGCCATCCACCCCATACTCCTTCATCCATTTAAAATGGATATCGATCGTGCTTTTATCCTTCGATTGAAAAAACCGCGCCGTTGAACCATCGGCATGATTCAAACCCGTCGGATAGGTCTGCGGATACTCACTCACATCCGGCCACATATCGATCCGGATCCGCTTCTCATCCGGATAAAACGTCCCATCGCGACCCGCCTGAAACCAGCCCTGATACCCCGCCATGACCAGTCCCTGATAGGTTGGATACTTTGTCGTCGGACTGTGTTTCAACTGACCCCATAACGGCACACTCAAAACAAGCATTGTTAATACAATTTTCCTGGTCATAGTCGATCTCCTGGGATTATCAATTCTGGTTGGTAACAAAGCTCCCCTGCGCATCTGGACAGAACTCATCAATGTTCCATATCGATAAAAACGACCGGTAAACCACCCCAATTGCAGTAATCTCCCGATTTCTTACCCACCCTTATATGCCATTAACGTTTGATAATGCCCGCTGAGCCGTGAAATAAGTCTTTTACGAGTAATACTTAGCTTGCGAGCGATCGGACATTTCCTTACCCGATGGGTATAATATCGTACAACGGTAGATTTTTAACGCTTTAATAAAATCAATACTCGCCTATTCTTTCATTTGGCAGTTATTGCTCTTTAGCATTTTTTAATTCAAGCTTATAAGTCCTCAAGTCAATCCACGGTCAGTCTGAATCTATTACTGATAACGCCCGATCAGCTTGAACAGCGTATAATGCAGCGTTTCATAATCAGGAAAATTATCCCATACCGGATCCTGAAAAACCGTCGGTTCCTTGCAGCTGCTCACATGGCCGTCCGGATACAGCGCGTTCAGCGAATACTGGTTGGAGGCCTTATAGGTCTCGTCATTACGCCCGGCACGCCGCTGATGGCTCACATTCTTCAGACCATGCGTCAGATCCGTTGCATAAGGCATATCCAGATAAAGCTTGCTATACTTGGTGGCTTTGTCAAAACCACTTTGAGCGCCCCGCTTGATCGGCCAGTAACTGTACCCAATCCGGATCCATTCATTACCACCCGCGTTAAAATCCTGCGGCAGCGTCCCCCAGCGAGTCGGGGAATTATAGTTCTCAAAGACTGCCCAGCCCAACCGGTTGGCCGGACAGTAAAACATTTCCGGCTGATCGATATAGTGCAGTTCATAAAGATATGCCCAGCGATGCGGCCGTAGCTTCCCGTTTATACGAATATCGTCCCGATATACTACATACCCGTGCATCTCGCCATTATCCGGCGGGATGGACTCATTATAGTTATCCGAATACATCACCATCGCCAAACCCACCTGCTTGAGATGAGCCCCACACACGGTGATCCGGCTCTGCATCCGTGCCAGATGCAACGCCGGCATCAAAATCGCCACCAGTAGCGCGATAATCGAGACCACTACCAATAATTCAATCAAAGTAAATCCACACCGCAAATGGCCAGACCTGTTCCGTTCTATCATGCTTTTCATCGTTTACATCCTTATAGCGCAAACAAAAACTGCCCCCTTACAGCCACAACTGCCTGCTATAAAAGGACTTCGTCAACAATAACTATTTGTACTACCAAAGATGCTGTATTTTAAAATACACTATTTTCCCGCTTAATGCAATCTTTTTCCTGCCAAACGGATACCGGCGATTTTCCCCTCCACAATCACAATAACCAATTCGTTCAGCCACATCAGCGATCAACAGCGAGTTTCACCATCGGCCGCACCGTGACCGGCCCGATCAAACCCGAAGGCGCCGGCTTGTCTCCCTTCTTCCAGAGCCGCCAGCTGGTAAAACTCAAACGCCCGGTCGGACTGGCCTTATCCTGCCGAACCCATTCCGGCCACGATTTGAGCGTACCGTTACCATGGCGATCACTGTCTTCCGGCAGATTCTCATCGCCAATCAGGCGATTAATCCATAGGTTCACTACCTTGATCTCCAACCGGTTCTCACCCGCCCGCAGCGCCGAACCGATATCCACGCGATAAGGCGGTTTCCAGAGTATCCCCAGGTCCCGGCCATTCAGCTTCACTTCCGCCATCACCTCCACCTGTCCCAGGTCCAGCAGCCAGATCGTATTCTTAGCTATCTTTTCAACCGTAAAAGTCGTCTGGTAAACCGCCCCGCCGGAATAATACTTGATACCCTCCTCCGCACGTTTCGACCAGTCTTCCAGCTTATTAAATTCAACATCCTCAGGCCCGCCTCGTTCCGGATCGAAATGCACTCGCCACGGCCCCGCTATCTCCAGCGTTTCTGGCACAGATCCCACTGCCACCGATTTTGTTTTACCACCGGCCGTCTGCCACTCATAACGACCCGCCTCCCTCACCAGCAATTCCATCCCCTTACCATTCGCGCCCCCAATCTCGGCCGGCCGTTCCGCGCACGGCACGCCCAGGCTGATCATATCCGGATCCTGACCCACTGCCGTCAGGGTCTGCCCCCCGGCTTGGTATTCAATCGTCAGGGTTTTGACCACGCCATACGCCGGGTCATCGCCACGGGCCATCTCCGCCACCTGAAAATAATGTTTACCGGTATCAATCAAATCTTGCAGCTTCTGTGTTACATTTCGGGTACGCGCCGCATCACCGGGCGGACCATAAATCGCACTGACAATCTTAATCTCCTGCCCCACCTTTTCCCGTTTCTCCAATGACCATTGCACCTCACCCTCATGGCGCAGCGCGATAATCGGATCAATCCCCTTTGCCGGTTGCCGGAATACCACAAACACCGAACCACGACCCTCCAGTCGCAACGGAACACGGGTAATCCCATCGATTTCCCGATAGGTAACCAGTTTCTCCATCCGCCCGCTATCCGGCCACCACAGTTCCGGCTGTCGATCACTCACACGAAAATCCGCCACCGCCTCAACATCGACCAGTTCCGGATTAGCCACAAAATAGACCTCCGCCGACCCGATCCGCCGGTGAATATACCGCAGCAGCGGACTCGCCGAAAAATCAGGCGCCACCCCCATCTCACTCAGCCGTTGTTGGGCCGTCTTTCCCGTCAGAATCTTACCCGAATCCCAAAGCGCCGCGCCATTCTTACGAACAACCTCATCCCCTTTCCCCATATCGGCCAGACTCGGACTCTTACGGGGCGGCGTTCCCGGCCCGACAATCATCGCCCCCGCCTCCGCCAGTTCCTGGATTTTAGCCAGCAAACCCGGCGTCATGGTATCCTGTCCCGGCAACACCAATACCCGGTAGCTCATCCCATCCGGCAGCACAATCCGGCCACCCTGCACGCGCATCCGCGTCAGCACCACTTCCGCCGAACAGGCATCAAAGCCATAACCGCTCCGGATATGCGGCGCCAGTTCCGTCTCCGGCGGCAGGTTGCATCCGCGCGGCGCGCCTTCCGGCATCAGGTAAACAATATCCGCCACATACATGCCCTGTTGCAGCAGCGACTGGCACCGGGCCAGGTACAAATGCCACGCCACCGACTGTTCCCACCAGGTCTGGGTCCGCTCGTAATGAAGACCCCACGGCCCCATACTCATCCCCGGCGCTTGATGAAGCCACGGCTGGGCCGCGTAACGGTGAAACACAAAACGATTGATCCCTTCACAAAACGCCCAGTCGCCCAGGTCCTTGATATTCGCCGGGTGCCCCTGCCATCTCTCATTGCTGTCGGCAGTAAACGCCTCCGCGCCCAGGATCCGCTTGCCGTAGGTATGCGCCGCGGATGCCATCTCCGTCACCGATCCGGCCGCCCCGAACTTACCCCACGCCCAGAACTCTCCCATCGGCTCATCCGCCTGACCCGCATAAGCAAAATCATCCGCCGCTTCACCATAGGCCTCGATCGTCAGACGCAAACCGTTCTTATGAGCCAGTTCCTTAAAGGTCCCGGCGTAATTCTCAATCAGCAGCTCAGAAATAGTCTGGCGCAGATCCCACAAAAACCGCTCACTGACTTCCATACTGTCAACAATCCGCCCGGTGTACACCGGCAGAAACGACAGCATATCATACCCCCGCTTCTGGCGAAACGCCTCCCGCATCCGCAACGTCCAGTTCTGCGTGCCGTTCTCCCAGCTGTCGATATGAACACCCACCAGGGTTTTATCCTGCCCGGTCATGGCCTGGTTCTGCTCGATGATCCGGTCCATCAAATGCCGAAAATGCAGCACAGCCGCCTCCCGGCTGAGCTTATCGCATTCCAGACCGCAACCCGGCCCCGGCGCCGGATGGTTCTCCTTGCCGGTCGTAGTATGACCAAATCGCATCACCAGCCACTTCCCCACCGGCGGGCTCCAATTGAGCATCCCATCAGCCCCCATCTTCCCCGTCAGGTCAACAATCCGCTCCCGGTCAATCACCGCCCCACCCTCCACCTCCGCGAACTCGGCCGCCAGCGGACCATACCCCCTGATCTGATACGAGGCCTTGCCTTCTATATCAGCAATGCGTTTCTCCACCGACGGCGCCGGCATCGCCAGCACCGCGATATCACGATAAAACCCCCTGACCGCCGCCGGCTGCGGCAGCACAATCGAACCGCCACCATCCCGATCCACCACCACCTCGCTCCACACCACCTTCTGCATCGACATCTCCGGCGTAATCCACGGCCCGCCGCTCCCGTTCCAGCCGGCATCGTTGTGCATATTGATTTCCAGCCCCAGCCGCTTAGCCTCCCGGCAGGCATGGCCAATCATCTCCATCCACAACGGCCCGGCAAAATCCGCTTCACCCGCCGGCGCACCCTGATCCACCTCCATATACAGCACCCCGCCAATCCCCACCCGGGCCATCGCTTCCAGATCCGCCGTAATCCCCGCCTTGGTCAGGTTCCCATTCAAAGGAAACCAGTAAACCCACGGCCGCGCCGAATCCTGCGGCGACACAAAACTATCCGCCAGCTCATCCGCCTGAATATCTATAACCGGCATTCCCATCAACAGAACCAGCAAAATTCCAATCAAAGTCTTCATGACCTGCTCCCATAAGCGCCTGAAAATCGATTTAAAGTAACGAATCTATGCCCGGTAATACTACCATTCTAACAGGAAACCACCCTATTTTCACCATATCCCCAACAGAAACCATACAATATCTGGCATCTTTTTTAAGTTTTATGATACCCCCATTTCCCATCCCCAGGCCAATAAACCCCGATCCATTAACACTTCTGAGCCAGCAGGGTAGCCACCGCCCACGCGGTTTATTAAATTCCTCTTCCAACCCGTTTTCTTACGAGGGTTTCGTACCTTTCGTAGTTGTTCCGGCTGTTTCTTTTTTTCCCACATATCCACCAATCAATACAAACGCTTCCCGTTCAATTATTCCGTTCTACATTACACATCCTCCCGGCAATAAACCGCAACTTCACAAGACCGTTTCCCCAATTGCACATTTCGATGCAGATGAATATGATCATCCATCGGCTCCACACCGGTATGACGCGTCAACCATAATAACAATTCCGCCAGACTTTCCAGCCCGGCCCGATCCCCCTCAATATAAACAACATCAACCTGATCTTCTGCCAACTCATGATAAATATCCACGGTGCCCTTCTTTTCCGGATAATCATTCACGTTGCGATTGTCATTATCTTTCATAATAACTCCTTGGCACTATAACTTTCTGTTCCTCGTATTTATTCCTATCACTCCATTCTTTATCATCATTAGGCACAATCCTATCCTCTTTCTTAGTGTCCATATTTATGGTAAAAATATCCGCTATCTGAAATATTTACAAAAACCAGCGTGATAATTATATGCAGGATATAAAATAATATCGCCCCCTTATTATAAAAGCGCCTGTTGACTATGAGGCCGGAAATGCAAAGAATAATTTGCACAATACCGGCCAGAAATGCGAAAACTGACTGCATCATCATCGAACTATATTCTTTATTTGACACTAAAATCCCGGTAATACCAATAAGGATGGCATCTATAATCAATATTAATAATATCAGTTTTTTATTGTTCATATTGCTATGCATATAAAGTATGCTATTCTATTTATAATTATCACAATTACTCCTAAAAAACAAGTACTGTCTCTCTAAATGGCTAGACAGCCTGAATTCCGCCCATCCTGTTTATTATAATACATCACACCCTCCTCTCACAATATTAATAATACTCACATCTGCACAACTGAAGCCCGGTGGGCTGTCAGTCTCTGGCCCGTTCGGAGTTCACGCTTCAGGGCATGTTGCTTAAAGCCAATTTAACTTAAGAGTGTTGTTTTGATTATGACATTAACCCGATTATCAGCTTAAAAACCACGTTTGGAATGACTAAATGTCAAGCAGAGATGCTTGATTTACTTTTGGGCAACAGGCCCTTCAGCGTGTTTTTATTCGGAAAAAATTGACCCCCGCAAAAGGCCCGAAAGTCGAAGATCCGCCTCAGGAGGAGCCGAAAGAACGCCACCCCGCCGCCGAAGCTGTCACACGCATTACCAGAATCTTCGGCAAAAATCCCTGTATCCTCGTATCAGTGGCAATCAACTCATCCCAACCCTGCGCCTTTGCGTTACATAAATTCCCAGCAATTCCTGATCCATCCTGTCAATAAGCTGAAAGTCCCGGATATTGAGCAAAGCGAAATCCCGAGCCATCGGGATCGGGATGATCCTGTCTAAAATATTTTTCTTTAAATACTCGAAAATCTCCATCACCATCTGCCAGCGGTCATTGTTGTAACTATCTGGCACATAATTTATTTAATTACTTCCAATGATAATCCAAAAGTTGTACCTACAATAATTTTATCGTCTTCATTTTTTAATAAACACAGATTTATATCAATCGGTTTATTGGTTAAATCAGGATTTTCATCTAATGAAAATGATGATCCTTCTGTAGCCTTATAATAAGCATTGCCTTTATCTTTTATGTTACATTCAATCCACACGGTATTTGTAATTTTATCTTCTTTATGAAATTTAATTGGTATCTCAGACACTTTGTTAGGATTCTTTTCAATTACATATATCGACATCGTCTCTACTAATTCATCGTTTTCATTGTTTCCATTTGATTTAATTAACATATAAACTATTGTAGCTAAACCAACTAACAAAATAACACTAAAGACTTTTTGATTCCCAATCTTCATATTAATTTTCCTAGATTGTTTTTTTACTGTATTGCACTACATTTTTTATAACTGATATCCCTGTATCAGCAGCAATCAGTGATAAGGTAAAATATTTTTCGCACATATTATAGGACACCGTAAAAACAGTCCTTCATCTGGTCGATGAAGTTTTTGAAACCGAAACCTACCACCAAATGAAAGGACTGACTATGAGTCAAACAGAAGAATCGACCAGTGACGTTAGGAACTTGAACCAAATTTTAAAAATCGACCAATCCCAGATGAAGGATCAGTTGGGCCAGATGGTGCGCCAGAGTGTGGAAGACACGCTCAATGCCCTGCTGGACGCCGAGGCGGACCAGCTCTGCAACGCCCAGCGTTATGAACATACCCAGGCCCGCACCGATACCCGGGCGGGCTATTATCCGCGTAAGTTTCATACGACGACCGGCGAAGTGAATTTGAAGATGCCCAAGCTGCGAAAAACGACCTTTGAAACCGCCATCATCGAGCGCTATAAACGCCGGGAGTCTTCGGTAGAAGAGGCCCTGATCGAGATGTATCTGGCCGGCGTTTCGGTCCGGCGTATCGAAGACATCGCCGAAAGCCTGTGGGGCGCCCGTGTCAGTGCGGGCACCATCAGCAATCTGAATCAGAAAGTCTATCAACAGATCGACCAATGGCGCAACCGCAAACTGGAAGGGTCGTATCCCTATGTCTATCTGGACGGCATCGTTTTGAAACGTTGCTGGGGCGGCGAAGTCAAGAATGTTTCGATTCTGGTGGCCATTGCCGTCGATCAGGAGGGCTATCGCGAAGTGCTGGGTTCCTGCGAGGGCGCCAAAGAGGATAAAGCCGGTTGGGGCGGTTTCTTACGCGATTTAAAGCGCCGCGGCCTGCAGGGCGTTCGCCTGTTTGTTTCCGACAAATGCCTGGGTCTGGTGGACGCGCTGGCCGAGGTTTTTCCGGAGGCCGACTGGCAGCGCTGCACGGTCCACTGGTATCGCAACGTGTTCAGTCATGTGCCGCGCAAGAAGGTGCGAGAGGTAGCGGCCATGCTCAAGGCCATCCATGCCCAGGAAGACCGCCAGGCGGCGATCCAGAAGGCCGAGCAAGTGATTGTCAAATTGCGGGAGATGAAACTGGGCAAGGCCGCTGAATTGGTCCAGGAAAGCTATCTCGAAACACTCACTTACTATCAATATCCCGACAAGCACTGGCGGCAGTTGCGAACCAATAATCCACTGGAGCGGATCATGCGTGAGATTCGTCGTCGTACGCGCGTGGTGGGCAATTTCCCGGATGGTCACTCGGCCCTGATGCTGGCCACGGCCCGCCTGAGACATATTGCCGGCACCCAATGGGGTACGAGGCGTTATTTGAATATGGATCATTTGTATGAGTTGGAGAAGGAGAAAAAAGCTGAAAAAGAGGAGGTGGTCATGGCATGATCGTCCGATAAATTTTTGCCTCCCCTCGGGGAGGCAGGGCAGGGAGTTGTCCCTCCCTCCTCCATTGAAAGACTCTACCAGATGAAAGACTAATAAAAAATGTGGTCGCGGTAGGGACTGGGATTACTCCCAGCCCCCCGCACAGATCCGTACGAGCGGAACTACCGCATACGGCTCCTACCTCGGGTCATAACGAGCAGCTTGTAAGCGTGCCTGGGGGTACGGATGCAGAATTTTAGGCTGCGGAAGCCATCTTGCTATCAGTTGGTACATTCGCCTCCAGGTCATGCGGCTTCGTTGACTGCGTCTTCTTAACGCTCTGAACCAAAGCCAGGCGACCCTACGGCGAAAGGTGCCAAGATAGCGAGATGTATTAGGAACGGCGTAGTATCGGTACCAGCCGCTGATAACAGAGTGAAGCCACTGGCCCATCTCCGGAATCGAGGTATAGCGCCGGTATTTGAGCTGTTCCTTGATTTCCTTTAGCTTGGCCTGCACCCGCTTTCTCATCGGCAACCGGAGCAACATAAACCGACCTTTACTTGACTTGGAACAGATGTGCGTAAAGCCAAGAAAGTCGAATGTCTCAGGCTTGCCTTTACCTTGAGTAGTCCTTCGTTCTGTCGCATAGCGGCCGAACTGAATGAGCCGGGTTTTGGCCGGATGAAGCTTCAACTTGAACTTGCCAAATCGATTCTGCAGGTCCGTATGAAATCTATTGGCATCCGATTGATATTGGAATCCGACAACGATATCGTCAGCATATCGAACGATAATCATATGCCCTTTGGCGTTACGCTTTCGCCATTGGTCAGCCCACAGATCAAATACATAATGAAGGTAGATATTCGCCAGCAATGGCGATATGCTCCCACCTTGCGGGGTGCCTTCCTTGATCTGCAGAAGTTTGTCTTCTTCCACGACTCCAGCATTCAACCATTTCTTGATATGCCGTACTACTCGCGGGTCTCCGATTCGGTGCTCGACGAATCTAATCAGCCAATCGTGATCGATGGCATCAAAGAAGCCGCTGATGTCAGCGTCGAGTACCCAGTTTATCTTACGCTTGAGTATGCCGACATAGAGAGCATCTAAGGCGTTGTGAGCACTGCGACCGGGACGAAAGCCATAGGAGAAGCCTTTGAAGTCAGCCTCATAAATAGCGTTCAATACCGTAGTCGTGCTACGCTGGACGATTTTATCCTCAATGGTAGTAATACCAATGGGACGCTGGCGTCCATCCGGTTTGGGGATGAATACCCGCCTTACCGGTTTTGCCCGATATGCCCCCTTTCTCAGTCGTTCTGCCAGGCTATTGAGATTGTTCTCTAACCCGGCCTCATACTCTTGCCATGTCTGGTCGTCCACACCCGGGGAAGCCTGCCGCTTAATGCGATAGAATTCTTCTCTCAGGTGGTCGACATGATAGACATGATGCCACAGGGAAGTAAACTTTAGCTGTTTATCCCGGGTGGCTGCCTGTCGTATTCGTTCTAATGCGTTTGGCAAGCTTTCCCGGCCCGGTGTCCGGCACTTGTGCAGTAGAGACGAATTGCCCTTGGTCAGGCCCCTTCCCTCTATCCTCTCCGCCAAGGCATGGCAACCAGCCTCTTTGTTCGAGAACTTCTTAGGTACTATGGGCCTGTCCGACTTCCCCTGTTCGTTCATCACAGCAGTACTCCAATTGGATTTTCTGTGCGGACCACAGGATAATGTGTCCTGAGGCCAAACAAGGGATCTCCCAGTTCCTGTGCAAGAAGTGTCCATGCGTGCCTGGGGTCTTCGACCGCGCGGAGTCCGGAATGTCTCTCGCGATAATAAGACATCCGGTGTTGCCTTCCGACATTTTCGACAGCGTCGGCACTCCGTTCTATAATGTACAAACTTACGCGGCTCAATACCCAGCCCGCATCTTCCCCTGTCAACGCTTCAAGCATACCGTTACCGGTATGCCCACATGACTCGGGGCCAATGTGGTTTGCTAAACCTTCATTGTACGGCTCTTGCATCCGCTACTCCTTGCCAGTTACCTGGCGCTACCGAAAGATTCTTGACACTACCCAATCAGTCCCATACTATTGGGATCCAGCAGCGCACCCAATGAATCGTTCGGATCGGCCGCTAAAGCAAATAACTCATTCACAGTCAAAACACCATTGGGACCCTCTGTGAACTCGACGACCTCGGTGGTAATAACCGGCTGTTCCGGCAACTCCGTCGAATTCACCTCCGGCTCATAATCCTGCCAGGTTGATCGGCTTGAATATACCCGAAGTTCGTTTAGTAATAACATATTGTCCTTCGATTTTCTTGATGCGATATGACTCGGTTGCAATTACCGGAATCGGAACATCAAAAATCCCTTCAACAAAAACCCATATCTCTTCCGGCGGCAAATCAAGTGGTTCTTGTAACTGTTCAGCATCATCTGGCACAATGCCATAGGTCATTTGTATACTCGAAGGAGCATTGATAATGTTTAAATCCCAGAGCATTGTTCTGTCAATTGTTTCAAAATGCATTGAACATAATCCTTGTTTCGATATTCCATATTGCCTGAACTCAAAAACAGGTTTTGAGGCATCGATCACTGTCATATCCACACCATAATATGAAGATTTAAAACAATAATACAAAATGGTTGATATTATAAATATACCAACTATTATCCATATCGTCTTGCCTTTCATAGCCACCTCTACCTGATTATTAGTTTATTAACATCCAATCGCCAAAACACAACGCTTCTTTCTCCTCTGTTTTCTTCCGCGTGGTCCGTGTATTCCGTGGTAACTAACGGCTGTTCCAGCCAATCCATCCCCATATAACACCTCAATCTTGCCGCATGTCTCATATTGTATATCCATCCTGTCAATCCTGTCATCCTGTCTAAAATATTTTCTTTAAAATCTCAACGATCTCCATCACCATCTGCCAGCGGCCATAGTAATAATACTGCGTCATCTTAAGGCACTATTATTATAAATTATGGAAATTCTCTCGTGATTGACTGTTCTTCCGGTTTTCCCATTTTTTTAATCAATTCACTCCTTTTAATCGGAATACCAATCGTGGGCTTATCAGGCATGATCAAAATACACTGATTAGTATTAGTTTTATTATGTTCCAGACTGACGCTGACAGTAAATTCTTCATCGGTCAAATAAATCGTAAAATCATGGATCAGGTATCCATTTAAATATTTTGTTCCAATGGCAATAGTCCCATCCGTATTTATCTCATAGCCAATGTCCGGCTGAGCATCTAATAACTCTTTGATTTGTTCCCGGCTAATATCATTAATGGGAATATCAAGGTTATTGAAATTCAATCTGATATCAGAATTTTTATAACCGGTAATATCGACACCATAAATTGTTATGTCAAATTTTGAGTGTCCACTGCCAACAAATCTGAGCTTTCCACCATCGTAAAATATATCATATCTTTTCAAAAAAGTATTAAATTGAATCTCATACCAGACGATCCATATCGTCAAAATTATTAGTACAATGATTACATATTTTCTTTTCATTATCACAACACAATATCCTGACAGATAAGCGTACCCTATAAATTTTCAGTCACTATTTTCTGATCCATCCTGTCATCCTGTCTAAATTATTTTTCTAAATTTATTCATCAATCCCATTGCCATAGACTTACAACTCTTATTAGCTTTAATAAAAATGGCGTTATTTCAACTTGTTAGATCTAGGGCAGATTTAGACCTTTGTATTTTTTTGTAATTCTCTTATCGATTTCATAATGTCCATCGGTATTTCTTTTAATACAAAATACTTCTGCATCAATACAAGGAATAGGCCAATAGCCATATATCTGAACTATTACCAACATCTCATCTTCTAATTGTTTCGCCTCAGCTCTCTGATCACAACCTTCAGGAGTTATCCCATATTCCAAAGCGCTATCAGCTCCACCTAGATGATAATCTACTGTCCATAATTCAATATCATTCATACTCTTAAATATGACGGAATTAATGCCTCTGAATCTCGTGCCATATGGCTTCATGGATATCACTAAATTGGGATTAGATAATATGTCTATATTGACCCCATGATATGGCATAATACCTATTAGCCAAATTAAAACAAATATAACGCAACACAATATTGTAACAATCAAAATTTTAAACCATTTAATTAGCATATTAGAACTCGTTCCTAAACCTGATGAAATACAGGTCTGATAACCCAAACTTGGATTGGGGCATACCCAAAGAATAATGGCAGTGTGTCAAAGACTTCATTCCCCAACCCAAAGCGCGGCCGGGTAACCTCGACAACCTGTCACGAATGGCACCGGTCAAGCACAGCTTGTCGTTGTATAACGCATTATTATCCATCACTTTTTTCTGATCCATCCTGTCAATGAGCTAAAAGTCCCGATGGCTATCGGGATGATCCTGTCTAAAATATTTTTCTTTAAAATCTCGACAATCTCCATCACCACCTGCCAGCGGTCATTGAAGTAATAGCGCGTCACAGTATCCACCACCTCACCCGCATCTCGATGCGGTGGTCTAGGGCATAATTAATTTCAATTATTGGTCCGTTCTACAAATACAATATTATTTTTTTCTATCTTAAAGTATTCCTCTCTACTACCAACGAACGCTGAAATAAAGGCATCATATTGCCAGTCAGAATATATTTCATATACTTTTCCCTCAACCAAATCAACAGGCTTGCCATCCGCAGGAATATTTTGCTTGGCATTATTGATTACGCCATTGTCAGTTTCAAATTCTTTAGGTATTTCGCCATATGCCAATTTATCCCCATAGAAATAATTTAAATTGATATCCCAAACAATACTGTTCGTTTCGGCATCTCTAATTATGAGCTTGAGCAATCCATTTGTTGTACCATATTTAATTTTGAAGATAAGTTCATTATCTACCAACGACGGCTGAATACTACCTGGCCTTTCTGTTACGCCAATAAAATTCAATAAAACTAAAATACCCGCCACAACAATCACTAACACGATGGCTTGTTTTATATAATTATATTTTTTCATAGAAACACCGCATAAATATTCACATGTACATTATTCTATTATTATCCATTCAATTCCCCACACTATTAAGCCGGGCGATATCCGATAAGCGCACCCAATGATTTTTTCTGTCACGTCTTTCTGATCCATCCTGTCAATGAGCTGAAAGTCCCGATGGCTATCGGGATGATCCTGTCTAAAATATTTTCTTCATAATATCATTCGACAAAACTCAGCGCTTCATCGTACAAGCTTCCATAAGACAACACCCGAACAGTCCGCTTCTTCCCCCTCCCCTAACCATCAGAATATCCCTGTCTTGAACTCTTTCCATATCAGCCACTCAATCCAGTTCTAAAATCAATCTTATTTACCTCCCTCCATCATATCACCCCGCCCGCTCCCGTCAACTCCAATCCCACCGCGCCTGGCCCGCCCACACCCGACCACACACAATCCAAAAATTTTCTAAACACAATATTAAATAATTATTTTGACATCTAGCAAACTTATTGCTATAATACAATAACTCGGTACATCCACTGGGCCGCCCAATGAGTGCCGCCTCGTCTGCCCCCCTCACCCCTATGCCAAACGAAGCCAATCCTGCCTATTTTAACACCCCCACCGGCCATATACCCGGCCATATCAACCATAGGCGCCTGGCCGCCCAACCCCATAGCCACCAGTAAACCCAACATCAATCCACCGGCTCATAACTCCAACTACCCATTGACACCCCCAAACTAAACGAACCCAAAAAAAATTTTTTGCCGCATAACAATCTACTATAAAGATAATTACGGCATTTTACCGAACCATAATTCAAAAGCATACCCCCCCAGCCGCCCCTCAGGTCAAGCCATCATAATATCTGGTTCGCTCCGCGCAATAAAAAAGACGGCCATCAGACCGCCTTTGCTTTTGGAAATAGAGATAATGATTACCGGCAGATATTCCAGTTCGAAGACATCCGGTCAAAATCAACGATGGTATAAGGATCAAGCCAGTCCTGCGACAACACAATCAAATCCTCAACCGAAGTCATATCATCTCCAGTCAAATCCAGACATTCACCCGGCGCGCAGATACAACCCCGGTACGCCAGCCCCACATCGATATACTGACCGCCAGTCGTCTGATGACAATGCACCGCCAGCAAATTGATCTGTCCAGACAAGTAAGCCGCCTTGGCTTCACTGCTGATCGCCACCGGCCCGTAACCCGTGGTATATCCACCAACCGTCGCCGCCGGCACACCATTCAGATAGATCTCCGCGCCTTCATCATGATGGATCCAGAGCGTCAACCGGCTGATTTCTTCCGGAGTCAATACCGGCCCGGCAAACTGACGCCGCAGCCAGATATCACTGCTGCTCCATTCCGTCCGTACGACTGACCCCGGCGTACCGGCAGTACCAAAACCGCCCTCGCCGCTGTTCCAGTTCGAATCGTTATACCAGCTTCGATACCAGTTCGACCAAGGCGAATTCGTTCGATAACGCCAGGTTTGCGGCTCATTTTCAGATGTCGGTACCGCCACATACAACTTCGAATAAAGCATCTGATGAATCAGCGCGATATCCTCCGGATCCGCCTTAATCACTTTACGGTCGTAGGTTATCAACCCGTTAACCTCATTTTCAACATCGGTAATCTGGGTATAAACCCCCGCGTCCAGTCCCGGATCGTCGATCAGACTGATCAGCGCGCTGTAATACGAGCCATACAGATTCTCTAACTCATCCGAAGAACTCACCGTCGTATAGCCCCACGGGTCCTGATCCCACAGGTGATCGGCGATCCGATAGCCAATTCCGCCATATTCGCCGCATACCATCGCGCGCGTAGTCGTTACCGGCGGCGCCCCCGGCGATGGATACGAATGACGGTCACGGATATGACCCACTTCATAATCGGTCCAGCCGCTGGCGCAACTCACCAGCCGATACGGATCCAACCCCATCGTCCATTCCGTCACCCGAACCGTATCGTACTGGCCCCAGCCCTCATTAAAGACCACCCACATGATAATCGAAGGATGATTACGATGATCCCGGATCATCTCGGCCAGTTCCGCTTCAAACTGCACCTGCTGCGCGCCGCTCGGGGTGCTGTTGGTACTGGGCATATCCTGCCAGACCAGAATCCCCATTTTATCCGCCCAGTAATACCACCGCCTCGGCTCCACTTTCACGTGTTTACGTAACATATTGAAACCAAAAGCCTTGATCATATCCAGATCCCACTTTAGCGCCTCATCAGTCGGCGCCCGATACAACCCGTCCGGCCAGTATCCCTGGTCCAGCGGACCAATCTGGAAGATAAAATCGCCATTCAGACAGATCCGTTGATGCCCGTCAATCGGTTTCAACTCGATCTTTCTCATGCCAAAATAGCTGTCAACCCGGTCCACCACCTGACCGTTATAAGTGAGCTCAACGTCCAGATCATACAAGAACGGATCGTAATAAGACCACAACCGTGCGTTGGGTATCGGCAGATTCAGGGTATCACCCACTGCCCCAGTTACATCGGCCACAATCAGACCAGCGGCACGCGCCACCGCGTGGATGCCATAATTGCCATTGGCAGTATTGCTTTCAACTGTCAGTATCAGTTGCCCGCCGTCCACATCCGGGACCATCTCCAGATCTTCGATATAAACCGGATTCACCGGCTCCAGCCAGATCGTATTCCAGATCCCCGTTACCGACGTATACCAGATCCCGCTTGGCGATAGCGTCTGTTTACCCCGAGCGGCTGTCGTGGGATCATACACCCGCACAATAATTTCCTGTTCCGTTCCGGCCACTAAATAGGGAGTAATATCGAATGAAAACGGATTATATCCGCCCCGATGCACGCCCGCGCTGTGATTATTGACATAAACCTCCGTCTCCCAGTCAGATGCCTCGACATGCAACAATATTGTCTGCCCCTGCCAGTTTTCCGGCAAAGTAACCATTTTACGATACCATAAACGGTCATGGTGTTCCATCACGCCCGAAATGGCCGATTCCACCGGGAACGGCACCAGAATCTCTTCGCTCAAATCACGCCCGGATGGCACATTATCATCCAGAATCCCGGGCTCATACTGCCAGATGCCATTTAAATTCATCCAATTTTCACGCACCATCTGCGGCCGGGGATACTCCGGCAATACATTTTCCGGGTCTATATCATCCGCCCAGGGCGTCATCAACGGCGCTTGTTTCATTTCCCACTGCTTTGGCGCGCCAAAACGCCAGATCGCACCCTTAATTGTCCCAACATGGGTGCGTTCATCGATTCGCCAGAAATAATCCTTATTCAGTTGAATATCCACCGGTGGATCGTATTGAGTCACTCCCGGCAGGAAAAAGCCGCGATAAATCCCGGTGGTATCGTTTGTTCCGGCATTTGCTACCAAATCCACATCCTCTCCCAGGTAGATATCATACCCCACCAAACCTCCCGGCAGAATTTCACCCGGCAGCCAACTCAAAACCGCGTCAGATGCCACTCCGATCGCGTTATCCGGCGGACTGGGCTGACTGGCAGGCATCGCGTTGGGCCCGGCCAGATCATTCGCCTTGACATCCGCGGCCGTCAGCGCCCGGTTATAGATTCGTACTTCATTATAAGACCCGCTGAACATGGGATCATCCCACTGCGAACGTCCCAGCCAGTTATTAACATCATCCAGATCATTCGCCAGCGAAAAATGAATACTGTTCTGTGCAACTTGTTCACCATTCACAAACAGTGCCGCTCGCCCCCTTTGCGCATCCCAGCTGACGGCCACATGAACCTCTTCATAAAGCGCCATTAACGAACCGGCATTCAAAAAATGTTCGTTCTGAGCAGGGCCATAACGGTAGCCGCAACGTAACTGGTCATTATTGGCCTTGGGCGTCATCATAATATACGTCGAATGTTGTCCTCCCGTACTGAAATTTTCCCCCTCATCGCTGGCGCCAAACGACACAAATTCCTGCCAGGTCTTCTGGGCATCGTCTTGCCAGGTCAGCCAGAACTCAAAACTCGCCTGATCGCCATTTTCCGAGATAATCCCATTGGGAAGATCGATAAAGTCTCCGTTAGCGCCATTCGATAACTGGCTGCCATCATTACCCAGAACCACCTGACCATCAATATAATAAGATCCACCAGTCCGATTGACCAGAACGCCATCAGCGCCGCCTGCAGAATCACGACTGGTCCCATCATTAAAACTGTATCGGTGCGTCAGACCCGAATTGCCCGCCTGTACCAGCCTGCTAACAATAAAAACTAGTAATAACGTCAGACAGATCTTTATTTTTTGTCTCATTTTCTTATATCCATATATCTAGATGCAAAGCCGTTTACTTAAACTGCATGTTGTATTACATCGGCAAGATGATTCTTATAAATTGGTTAGATTTCTAATACAGTATATATATCTACAACAAATCCCAATATTCATAAGTTAGTAAATCATTCTAACCTTCTCAATCAAAGACAACCAGGCCTGGCATTGCACCAGGCCTGGTTGTTATCAAATTTAACAAAACGGTGTTAATAGCCTTTGATCACTCTTATTGCAGACAAGATGCCAGTCCACAATAGAGCCACTCATTTGCCAGAATAATAAAATCTTCCAGATCAATTGCACAATCACCATTTAAGTCGTTGGCAGGTGCGCTCACACAGGCATCAGCCGGGAACGGATTATCCGGACCCGCCTGATAACGGGCCTTGATCCAGCCGCCGCTGATCGCCTCGTCCCAGATTCGCAGCTCATTGATACTGCCGTTATACATCCGGTCATTCCACTGGGCGCGGCCAAGCCAGTTGTTCACATCCACAATATCCGACAGGCTGAAATGAGTGACATTACTGCCAACCAGTTCGCCATCCTGATACAACTCAACCCGGTTGACCTCTTCATTCCAGACCACCGCCATATAACTCTCTTCATTACGAGCAACAGCATGGCCATCAATCACCTGCTCATTGCCATCCGGCCCCCGACGATAACCAGTACGTAAAACACCGTTGCCGCCATAGGGCACGCCAATAATGTAATAGGAGTTACTGGCGCCGCTGGAGAAATCTTCGCCTTCGTTACTGCTGCCAAAATCGAAGATACGCTGCCACTGACCCGAATGATTATTCTCATTCACATCGTGCTTCCAGGTATACCACACTTCGATCGTCATCTGCGTATTTAACGCCGATATAATCCCATTCGGCAGATCCACATAATCCCCCGTGCCGGCATTCGATTCCTGCGTGCCGTCATTACCCAGGGTCAACTCACCATCTTGTATGGTCGAAGTACCCGTCGTATTGATTAACGTACCATTCGCGCCACCCACCGAATCATCGGCGGTGCCATCGTTGAAACTGTACCGATGGATCAGACCTGCCTGAAGATAGACGCGTACCCGGGCGCTCTCTGCGACACCGTAGCTGTTGGTGGCCTGGCAATAATAATATCCCGTATCACTCTCAGACAACGCCGCTATCGTATACTCATTCTGATCGGCTCCCAAGACGGTTACCGCCAGATCGTCACCCTCTTCGACAACCTTGAACCATTGATACTGAATATTGGTATCACCCACTGAATCGGCCTGACAACTCAGCACGACTTCCACTCCCGCTTTGGCGGATTGGCTGGCGGGTTCTTCGGTAATAAATGGCAACGCATCTTTAGTAGTGAACGATAATTTATCGCCCATCACGGTCACCGGGGTCCCCCCCGTATTCGGATCGTTCACATCCACACGCCAATACCAGGTCGTATCGTATCCCAGATCCGCCAGACTGGCACCCAGGGTATATGATAAATCACTCTGACCGGTTGATTTGGCTGACAGATTATTCGGATCGGTTCCGGCATATACATTGTAGGTGGCGCCCGTCACGACCGGAGCTGCCTGCCAGCTTAACACCGTACCGGTTACATCCACGGCGCCATCAGCCGGCACCGGCTGCACTATTTTGTATGGGTGGGTTTCTACCAGATAATCCCCAGAAACCACCGTTATCGCCGTGCCAACTACCGGTCCGGTCCAACCCACATTAACAAAATCGCCGCCATAACCTTCCCGCTGAACCACAATAACGGCATAGGGCTTGCCGCCCTTCAGCGTCACCGGGGCGGATTTCTGTTCGGCCTTGGCTTCCCATTGGCGCCAGGCTACCCAACCGCTGGATTGCTGACACAGCAGGGCAACCGAGGCCGGATCTTCGCTCGGACTCAGCCATAACTGGGCTTCATCGTCGCTGGCAATATAAAACGTGTAACTGCCATTGGCCGGTGGTACCAGCCAGCCACTGATCTTGGCGGCATAATACTCCTGGTTTTGATTTGGCATTTCCAGCGTGGCCAGAGTTCCGGTTACACTCGGCGCCGGGGCCGTCTCGGTCCAAGCCAGCAAATCGGCAATGAATGGCACTGTCCCGTTCGACAGATTCCATCGCTCCAATTTCACCTGACCGGCTGTTGCTATACTGGTTAACGAAATCATAGCCAAGGCTAATAACCATACTTTTTTCATAACAATTCTCCTTTAGAAAACACTGTTTTAGATAAAAAATGCGAATACCATATCTTGCTATTTGCTTTTAATGCATATCTCTTTCTAAACCAACGTTTTTCATATCGCCTTGGTTATATAAAACCAGATGTAGTAAGCATGGTTTTCCCTTTCGAATGAATTTTATTATTCTAGTTATGTAAATCGATAATCAAATTCAGACCGGCATCAATAAATTGTCCGCCACGAGTCTGATGACAATGAATCGCCAAAGTATTTCGCCCCACTTTTAATGCCTTGGCCACTTTAGTATTCAACGAAAAAAAGGAATACTCTCCGACATAGCCATTAACCGATTGTACTAATTGTCCATTCAGATAAATTTGAGCATCTTCATCATGGTGCAAGTTCAATAATAGCTCCCCCTGGCTGGGCAATTCATTTATCCGGAATTCCCGGCGGATCCAAATGTCAGGCGTATCCCATTTTGTGCCGATGACTGCCCCAGGCGTTCCTTCGGCGCCAAAACCACCTGGTCCACTCTGCCAGTCGTTATCATTGAAATTCTCTGCAAACCAATTCTCATCAGGCATGGCAGTAGTAAACTTCCAGGTTTGTTTTTCGTACTGACTGGAAGGAACCAGCGTTTTCACTACTGGTGGTGGCAAATAAAGTTTCCGGGCGGCTTCGGCAATACGATTCAGATCCATTTTAACCAGTTTCCGATCATAGGTCATCAAGCCATTGACTTCAATCTCAACATCGGAAGTCTGGGTATAAACCGCCGCAGACAAACCCTGTCCTACCAAAAAACGCATTCGAGTCATTAATCCAACATAGGCATCAGTCAATTCTTCACTAGTCTTATAAGAGACATATCCCCAATTGCGATCTTCCTGCCAGAGATGACCCGGCACTGCCATCCCCAAACCACCAAATTCTCCCAGCACACTCACCCGATCCTCCTCAACCGGACGCATACCCGGCCCGGGATAATTATGCATATCGGACACTGTCCCACTGCCATGGTTCGTCCAGCCACTGGCCTCATTGACCGGGCGTGTTGGATCATATTGCTCTACCCAGGCAACCGTCTCGGGCGTGTCATGCTGACCCCACCCCTCATTGAATGGCACCCACATAATAATTGATGGAAAATTATGTAAAGTATCAATCATTGCCTTCATTTCACGTCGAAAATTCATTTTGCTTTCCCAGTTCCGGCCACTATCGCCGGCAGGCATATCCTGCCAAACTACTAATCCCAATTTATCACACCAGTAATACCAGCGGGCACATTCATATTTTACATGCTTGCGCGCCATGTTCATGCCGAACTTTTTTGTCATAACAATATCGTATTTCATCGCTTCATCATTGGCGGGAGTATATAGCCCATCCGGCCACCAACCCTGATCCAGCGGACCATATTGAAACAAGGTTTCGTTGTTAAGCATAAGACGATTAATCCCTTGCGAATCTTTGCGAACTTCAATTTTACGTATCCCCAAATAACTCATCACACTATCCCCCCTTCGCTCACCACGTGACAGCAATGACACTTTTAAGTCATAAAGAAACGGCGAATCGGGCGACCAGAGCTTGGGGTTAGCAATAGCCATTTCGATTGGTTGCCCACGAAATCCTGTTGCACGCGCCACCTCCTGAGTTCCATCTAAAACTACTAATTCTATTCTGGTCATATTAGAAGTATTTACCGTTACCATTACAATTTTACGATCAATATCAGGAACAATTTTTAGTGACTCGATATACACAGCCGGAACTTTCTCCAGCCAGACCGTTTGCCAGATACCGGTAACCGCAGTATACATAATGCCACCAGGTTTAAGAACCTGTTTGCCGCGAGGTTGATAACCTTGATCGGTTGGATCCCATACTTTAACGATCAGTTCATTATCACCTGCTATTAAGTATTCGGTAATATCATATACAAAAGGATCGTAACCTCCCCGGTGCAGACCAACTTCCCAGCCATTCACCCAGACAGTCGATTCCCAATCAACCGCGCCAAAATGTAATAATAAACGCTCACCCATTTCTAACTCAGGCGCTTTAAAATCGCGACGATACCACAAACACTGATCTGGCATAACTGATTGCATTACGCCACTTAGCGAGGATTCTACTGGAAAGGGGACTAAAATTTGACCGGCCCACTGTTCGGGCCGGCTTTCATTTCTGGCGACTATTGAATAATCCCATAGTCCGTTTAGATTATACCATTGATCACGTACCATCTGTGGACGCGGATATTCCGACCAGGCATTATCCGGCGTTACCTGATCTGTCCAAGGTGTGCTTAACGGCCCGTTAATCGGTCCCCATGCCGCATATAAACAATTGGAAATCGTAACGGTCATTAATGCTATCAGTACTTTTTTCATCGTTTAAAGACACCCTTTCTTAAACAAAGATAAAAGATCAATACAAGTAACCGCACTAAATAGCCGGCACCTGAAAATATTTCATTAATTTACAAGTTGTTTTTTACGACCTGCATCTTCCTGTCCTTTGAAATAACACGAATTCTTATTTGCTATTTCCAAATGCGACAGGTTCAATTTTTAGATACGGATCGTCGAATACACACCAGTCAGAATCGGTCTCGGGTCGTGAATCAGGTTGCTGCGGATCGGTTGCGCCACCATCCGTGCTGATCAGCGTTAAGAAGCGATCATAAGGTTTCAACTCAATATTTACCGCTTCCAGTTGACCCACTTCCGAGAATCGCTGGGTAAACCTTACCTGACCGTCAATCAATACCCACATTTCGGCATTACCAATTCGAGGTGAGTTGTCCGAAATGCCGGCACGGGCGCTAAAACACGTCAATTCCGTTCCTGGGATATCCGCGCGAATCGCGTCCAAATCATAAGTTATTCCGAGATTTGAATGAATAAATAAACGAGAATTACTATCGATATTAGAAATATCCGGATATTCAGTATAATCACCCATAGCCAATCCACGTCCATTTATCAAATCTTTACCACATATACTATTCGTAATCGGGCAGTCCCAAAAGACATGTCCACGAGAGCTGATATATTGTTTATATTCACCATTAGGTACAAATACACCATCAATATAGCGCACCGCTGGAACTAGTCGATAGCGATTATCACTCACACGATCATGGTCGATATAAGCGCCTACTGTCCCTGAAAATGTATGTAATCCGGATTCTCGTACTCCCGTACCAAATCCATTGCCTCCTCCAACCACATCCGCCAGATCGAATTTTGATTGCCCACGCCAAATTGTCCCCGTAGCAGTATTTATCCTGCGAATAAATCGTTCATATTCGCAGTCAATAACCGTAACCTGCCCATTTGACCCTGTTACCTTCATGGCTGAATCCTGACTTACAGGCAGACTGGTTCGACTTTCATTCGATCCGGCGATAAGTGTTGTCTTGCCTTGAATAACATGCAGTTGCATATCATCATTAATATTATTGATTTCAATTCCGAATTCTGTTCCTAGATCGATTACTTTCGCGTTAGGCGTATTGACAGTAAAGCCAATAGCCCGTTGGGGAACTGAAGCGTAAAGCTTACCCTGCCGCATGATCATATTGTCGTCCGTTACCAACGAAAAAACAGCAGGTCCTTCAATTAATACCCGGGCTCCTTTAATGGTTTTAAGTTCGACTTGGCCTTTATCAAGGCGATAATCGCCGTTCCAGATTAAATCATTTACATTGAATGGCCCCAGAACAGGATCCCATTGGGCGCCGACTTGTTCCGTGAGCCGCGCAACAATAAAATGATCTCTTTGCTGAGCCGCATGCTGAACAGCTCGATCGAACCATAAAACGCCAAGACATAATAACAACACTGCGGCGGTTCGAATCAACATATTGCGGAGTTCTCGAGTACTAATCCGTACCCGCACCGGAGCCAGAGCTTTATTTCGTAGCCCACTTTCACCTTCCGGTTCCAATTCGCACAATGATTTACGAATACTGGAATCTTCCAGATCTCTTTTTATTACCTCTCGAAAAGCCTCTCCAGCATCCTCAACAATTTCAATAGAAGCATCCCTCAGCAGAGACAAATCAACCACCTTGGCCAAATGAGCATGAACCGCAACAACCTTTATATAGTAATCACGGGCGGCGGGATTAATTACAATCTCGCGACTCAAGGCAGCCATAATTTCTTCACTGGCGCTTCCCTCAAGCGCCGCAGTAATCCAATCAGAAAAATTCCTGTCCAGGTTATTCTGTCGATTCATTTTATAGTATCCCCTCACTTCGGGATATACATCGTAATAACAACGAATGGATGCGAGTAATATGACGATAGACTCGCCTTAGCTGCATATCCAACCTTTCGGCAATTGTCTTTACATCCATTTCCTGGTTATAGCGCATATAAACGATTCGTTGATCCTGAATTTCAAGGTTTTTAACACAATCACTAAGCCGATCCATCTGATGCTCCATGCGCTCAGTTGTCTTTGGGGTATGAAATGATAAGGCCTCAATGGCTTCATCACTCAAATGCAATACATTTTTCTTCTTTCGGCGATAATTCATGGTCGTATAATAGGCTATCGCATTACCCCAAGCCACAAAATCCGTCCCGGCCTGATAATCACTGAACTTACGCCACATTATGGTAGTGGTTTCCTGCATAATGTCATCTGCATCACTACTATTTGGCATCATACTCAAAATATAAGTATATATCCGATGTTGGTTGGCTGTTAAAAGTTTAACAAAGCGTTCAACTTGTTCACCTTGATTATTCTGATCAGCAGTAATGGACATTTCAATTTGTTCTTTATCATCCGCCATTGTGGCATTCCTGATTTGGTAATCTTTAACTTAATATAGCAATGTTTAGCATTGCTTTTTATTGTCATCCAAAAAATAATTCGTGCCGTTCAACCCACTTATCATGTCGTATAACTATCTCAATTCCAAATATTTACCAGTATATGCCCCTGTTAAATTTGAAATTTTATTAATTATTGAAGGGTATTCAAATTTTTAATTTTTTCCTTGCCAATGAAAAAAACCCGATGTATAGTGTATTATATTAGTAATACACTATGCAGGTTTTCATTATGATTTTACAAATTGAAGCACATTCGGGCGTTCCGATATATCGCCAAATTATGGACCAAATCCGTAGCCAAGTCCTCTCGGGAGTTATAGCTCCGGAAACCCAATTACCAACCGTACGCCAGTTAGCGAGCGAACTGCAAGTTAACCCCATGACTATCAGCAAAGCTTATTCGTATCTTGAAATAGAGGGATTATTAACTCGTAAACGTGGCATTGGTTTGTTTGTCGTAGAGTTGGAAACATCCGTAAAACAGGAAAAACAAATCATGGAACTGCGCGAGAATTTAAAAAATATCGCCGCTCAGGCCAGGCTCTTTAGTTTTAGCCGGGAAGAATTTGTCAGACTGGCCGGTGAACTATATGATAATCACGAAAAAAATTCTGATAATATAGAATTCGAGGGTATTGACCATGAATAATTCTTTTCCAATTGAAATAAAAGGTTTATGCAAAAAATTTGGCAAAACGATTGCCCTGGATAACATCGATCTAACGATTGGAACAAACACGATTATCGGACTGTTGGGATCTAATGGTTGCGGAAAAAGTACTTTGATTCGTCACGTAATTGGACTTTATCTACCAGATTTTGGTGAATGCCTGACTTTCGGCTGTCCCGCCGAAAACCTTAATGGAAATCTGCTGGCCCAGATTGGTTATGTCCACCAGGAAGGCCAGCTCCTCGACTGGATGAGCGTGCGTCAGCATATCGATTATATTGCGGCCTATTACCATACCTGGAATCGCCAGTTACAGGATCGCTTTGTTGATCAGTTTGAAATTGACCTGAAAGCCCGGGTCGGCGCGCTCTCGCCGGGAAAACGCCAGCAATTAAGCATTCTGTTGGCCATCTGCCATGAACCCAAATTACTTTTATTGGATGAACCGGCTTCCGCGCTTGATCCGATCGCGCGTTCGAATTTCCTCAACCTGTTACTTGAATTGATTCAACACGAAGGCCGGACCATTATTATATCATCTCACATCCTCTCTGATATCGAAAAAGTAATCGATCACGCCATTATTATGGACAAAGGCCACATTCTCTCTAACTGTTCCTTTGACGATTTGAGAGAACGCTACTGCCAGGTTCGCCTGACTGGATTAAATGGTAGCCGCCCCCACCTGCCGTTCGGCAACATCCTGGACTCTCACTACGAACCGGGCCAGGCTGTTATTACGCTGTATGACACTCCCGCCAAGAGAGTCAAAGAACTTGCCGACACTCTCGATTGCCCGTATCAGATTCGCTCTCTTACGCTTGAAGAAATTTATAAAACTGAAATTGAGCGGCAAAAATCGATTCCTGTTTAAAAAGGTATGACCATGACTCCTTTAACTGCCAATTTGAAAATATTTTATCAACGCAAAGGGCTATGGTTCTGGTATCTCATCCTCCTGGCCCAGGGGCCTGTGATAGCCATGTCCTATCATAAGGAAGAATTTTTCAACCGGATGCATTACCTGATTATTCCAATGCTTATGGGAATGATGGTCGGTACATTGCAAAAAGAAATCATGTCTCGCCCGATCACCTTCTGTCTGCCGGACGGCCGTAAACTCTATCGCCATATTATTTATGGAATTGGCGCCCTGTTAAGCCTGGTATTAACCCTGCTCTATGTGCCGTTAATCCATAGCAGCGGAATCGAATTTATCCTTATTACCCTGGCGCTGATGTTCATTAATTTATCCGTTTATCTATTCAGCGCTCAATTTTCTTATCAGGACAGTACTCCCAATCGATTCAGTTGGCTGGGGCCAATCTGGGCATTCTTATTCTTAACAATCTTTTTTGGCGGTTATTTCCATATCTGGAATTTAATTCACCAAATCCACTGGTTATTTATCGTTACCCTGGGTGGTTATTGTTATTATGGCTGGACTTTTTTCAATCCGGAAAAATACACTCGCCAGTTTTGTGGACGCGCCCTGCCTGGTCTTTCGGGCAACTGGACCGATCCCGCCATGATGCGTCAGCAAGTTGCAGAGTTTTACGCCAGAAAGAAACCAGACGAAGGGCGAATGAGCCGCTACGAACAATTGACTCTCAATATGATGAGAAATAGGACGCTTCACCCCACAATCCGTCATTCAGCCGGTTCCGTATACGCCGTCATTGGAAGCGCTTTTGCCCGCGGGACAAAACAATTTATTTTCGGGATAATGATTCTCATTGTGATTTATGGTTATATCATGAACAATTTCCAAGTTGGGAAAAATGATTTCGGCCAAATACAAACGAACATTATTTACGTCATGCCCGTCTTTGGCGCGATGATGTGGATTTTACCGGTACATCCTTCCCTGCTGATGCCTTTCAGTCGAAAAAAACGATTTGCGGCCTCGCTCATCGCGATGGTAACGATAACGATCATTACTACCGGTTTAATGACTTCCATGGTCGCAGTGGCCAACCTGGCCGAACCCTATATGCCAGTGCTTCCATGGTTCGGTGAGCAGGGAGCAGTTTTCACAGCGCCTTATCTAACCAACTTTTATTTAACTCCAATGTTTATGCCCCTGGGATTCGCAACCGGGACTTTATTTGGCCGTCGTAATGCCGTTATGATGTTTATAGGACCGCTGATGTTCTTACTGGCGATGGCTCTCAGCGCTATCAATACTTTGCTACTGGCACAATGGTATTACATTGTAATCTGTGTGCTGGCAAGCTGGATAATCTTTACCCTTGTACTTTACCGTCATTGCCTTAAAGGTAATTTGGTTGGACCTAATCGTACTTAGTATTCATTATCATTTTACCCAAATAAGTTTATGTCCTTATGATGAAGATTAAAATATCCTTGAAATTTCAAAGATTTTAGTCTGGTAACCAATATTCATTTCAGAAATAACCGATTAATATTATATAACCCAAACAAGTATTAAAAAATAGTATTTTTTTGTGCGGTTAAGAGGCAATCTGTTGAGGTGTTGATTATTAAAATTAGAGCATATCGGTATTTTTCCTGGATACTTACAGCCCTGGTTGCCGGGCCGGTATTTTCAGGTGGTGCACCGCTGGATTCGGACAGTGTGGTATTTCAGGCATTTTACTGGGAAGTGCCGACTGGCGGGATCTGGTATGACCGGATAACCGAAGAAGCGCCGGGGGTTAAACAGGCTGGATTTACGCACTTCTGGTTTCCACCGCCCACCAAGGGGGCATCGGGTGGTTATTCGATGGGGTACGATCTTTATGATAATTATGACCTGGGTCAATATAATCAGAAAGGGACGGTCGAGACTCGATTTGGCAGTCTGGCGGAACTACAGCGGGCGGCGGCGGCCTGTGAAAACGTATTACTGGATTTAGTGGCCAACCATATGGTGGGCGCGGAACACCAAACACAGGATCCTGCTACGGGTCAGTGGTACTGGCAGGGATTTCAATATGTGCATAACAAGTTCTGGAAATCCGCACTGGATTTTCATCCGGGATGGCCGGATGATTGCGATTTGTGTGATGGCGAAGATTATATTATGGGTGAAGATGTCTGCCATCATTCGAGTTACATGTTCAATGGTCAATTGGAATGGGCCGGGTGGTTGAAAGAAACCGTTGGGAACATTTCGGGATTCCGGCTCGATGCCGTTAAGCATTTCAGCTGGGATATGTCTAAGGCGTTCGGCACGGTCGGGCCGTGTGTGGGCGAGTTCTGGGATAGCCGGGACAAAATTCTCAACTGGATGAATTATACCGGTAATTACGCTTTCGATTTTCCTTTGTATTACGCGTTACAGGGTAATGCCGGCGGATTGGAAGGCGCGGGTCTGCTCAGTAACCGGGCGATTTCTTTCGTTCGTAATCATGATACCGACCAGGTTTATCACAAATTCCGCGGGTATGGTTTTATTCTCTATATTGATCCAATCCCGTGTGTCTTCTGGAGCGACTGGTTCAATCCGATGTTCCAGGATTCGATACGCAGGGCGTTGCAGGCACGTAGAAAATTTGATTTTCACGGGACTTATACGTTACATAAATCCGATGACCTGATTGTCTTTGGGAATAACACGCCGGTTTATGGTTGTTTCAGCAGCAGCAATGACACTTTGGGGCAACGATTTATGCTGTACCCAATTCGGTTTACAGCGCAATCGCGTGGGGGCCGGGCGAGCAACCAGCGGATGTCTGGTCCGATCAGAATGGCGCGGTTTATTTAACCTGCCCTCCACAGGGATATTGTTACTGGTATCGTGATCCCGATAAAAATGGGCCGATGAGTTACTTTAACAGTGTTCATGTACCGGGTAATCATGCGGCCGTGTTTGGTCAACCGTGGAGTTTTACTACGGCGAATCAAATGACACTCATTGCCGATTATATCTGGCGCTGGACGGCGGACTGTCCCTCGGCAATGCAGGTAGAATATAAATTTGCCATGAACGGCACCTGGGATATTAATCGCGGTCTGGGCAGTTCGAGCGGGGTCGTGTTGCCGCAATTTAATCCGGATCTGGTTCCATTTGGCGCGAATATACCTATTAGCTTACCGGCGGGAATTGCGGTCTGGGAATATTATGAGGATACTGATACCAGCCGGGTTTACCGTATCGATTTCAATTCGGATCATGTGGTTAATCTGATTGATGTTGCGCTAATGACACAACACTGGCTGGAATCTGAGTGCTGGATGAGTGACTGGTGCGACCATTACGATACCAATCAATCCGGCCGGATTGACGGGGATGATCTGCGGCCGATTATCGATCACTGGTTAATGAGTGGTCATGCAGACTGATCCACTGGTTTGTTGTTACGCCGTCCGACACGATAAAACCAGTAAATCCCGCAATATTCAATTCTTACCGTCGTTAATCGGGTAATAACCCTCTTATTGATTTTCAATTGTTTTCTTTGACAAAGGATCTGAGCGTGAATAATTCATTAAAACAACGACGGTTAATGATTGTGGGACTCTGTGGCTTAATATGGCTGATGGGTCTGCAATCGATTGTGATGGCTGAGGAAGCAACCAGTGGTGCGCTGATTGGGCGATCCATCCAGGAATTTGGGGTTTTGCCCGACAAGAGTGCGGCTGAGAATACAGCCAATCTGCAGAAGGCGATTGACTGGGCGGCAGGACGGGGAGCGGCGCTGTTTGTGGAGCCGGTCGATGAACCGTATCCCGTAGACGGTGGCTTGATATTGAGGCGGAACGCCTCATTAATCGGGGTTCATGGTCCGGTGGGCCGGGGCACCCGGCATCCATCTAAACCGCAGCCGGTGGGAAGTGTTTTTGCAATTGCGGATGAGAGTAAACCATTCATTACGGTGGAAGCGGCTACCCAGATTCGCGGAATTCAATTCTGGTATCCTAGACAGACGCGTCGAAGCGCCGACCGGATTATTGCCTATCCGCCTACGATCCAGGGTTCGAAAACGACCAT
The DNA here is from genome assembly GCA_963663965.2 of Sedimentisphaerales bacterium. GTDB lineage: Bacteria > Planctomycetota > Phycisphaerae > Sedimentisphaerales > SM23-30. The sequence continues at coordinate 79,431 of CAXXFK010000025.1, read as the reverse complement.
GGCCCAGGGAGTGACCTTGTCATGCCTGACTTTTTTTGGTGAGTATCTGGCGATGGATTTCAATTCCGACCGTTCGCAACCCTGCGAACAGGTGCTTTTTGAACATTGTTATGGGTATCCATTGAGCGGGATATTTATTCAGATCGACCATTGTTATGACATTCCCCGTATCCTGCATTGCCATGTCAATCCGGCCAACCGGCGTTTTATCGATGGCGGTTACAGCCGCAGCGTGATTGACGCAGTAATGGCAAAGCAGAGTTTCTGTTACGTGATTAACCATACCGATAATGCCCAGCTGATCGACCTGTTCACGTTTGGGACCTGGGGCGGGATCTACCTGGGGCCTGCAACGTATGGGCAACTGACGAATTTTAACCTGGATTGCGTGGCGGTGGGAATCCACAAGCTGGGCGATAACGACAAGAACCGCAACTGGCAGATCAGCCAGGGTTCTATTATTGCGAACGCGGGCGCGCCGCTGGTCGATATTCATCCGATTATTGTGGAAGGCCGGGGCCATACCGCGTTGAGTAATGTTGAAGCGTTCTCCGGTGGGAATGCCGCGCTGACTACTGTGGGGGAATCTCAGGATTTTATGCTAGTGCGCGGGAATGATTTATTAACAGTGAGCTTATTTGGCTGTCGGATGAGGAATTATGTTGCCCCGGAACCGATTACGGTACAGAATCCCAAGGCGATCATTCAGGCCGTGGCTTGTATCGATCATAATCAGAAACCCTATCAGAAGACAATTCCATAATCCCTGATCCCTGGCGAGGCTCTGCCTGTAAGATCGAAAAGGGAATTTTCCGAGTCCAATCTCGCTCACCCTCTTCACCGGACAGTTCTTTTAAGACGCCCTGGCAGTCCGGGTCGATACCTGGTTGGGTTATTCGACTCGGTAAGTAACCGTAATCATCCAATCGGAATTGTCAGGATTCATTTTATCACCTCGGAAACGACCGGCAATTCGGGTCGCGCGGCCCATTGTGACCATCCGGCGTCATACCAGAAGACCTGACGATAGCCCAGCAGGCGTTTTAAGACAAAAAACGTCTGGCTGGCCTGATGACCGGTGCGGCAATGGATTACCACGCGGCTATCCAGCGAAGGGATCAGGCCCTGATAGGCCGCCTTCAGATCCTCGATGGTCTTGAGCTGGGGAATATCGCCGACCTTGACCAGATCTTCAGTATAGGGCCGGTTAATCGCGCCGGGGATATGGCCGGCGCGGGCTTCATCAGATTTGGCCCCGGTAAAATAATCCACGGGCCGGACATCCAGAATTATAGTCTTACCGTCGGTCATATCCTTTAGAATCTGCGGATAATCGACCGTAAAACCATCGTCTGCGTCAACCGGCTGCGCCGCAGTGAGCATCGGTTCCGGCAACGCCTGGTCCAGTGGTTTGGCCGTGTTTTTCCAGGCGGAAAATCCGCCGTTCAGAATCGTATAGCGCGGATGCCCCACGCGTTCCAGCGCTATGGCCACCAGGGTCGCGTCCTGGGTTTTGTCGCCATACACGATCACAACGGTATCAGCCGGGCGGATTCCCATCGCGGCAAAATGCGAACTCAGGCAACGCCCGGGCTGGAGCATGGATCCGACCCCATCGAGATTGGCCCTCAGATTTTCGATATTCAACGCGAACGAACCGGGAATATGCGCGGTGTTGTATTCCGGTTGAGGCCGCAAATCGATTACCTTGACATCCGCCCGGTTGATCTGTTGAGTGAGCCAGTCGGCATCAATCAGAAACGGACCTGGCGGCGTATTCACTTGCGGTGCCGGGCCGGGCATGGCGCTGCCGGCCAGAAAATACTTCCGCCAGTTTGCGACCCTGTCCGCCCACGCTGGTGATACCGGCTCCGAACGCAAGGAGACCGGCTTGAGACAGCGGGCAATAAAACCGCTCAGCCCATCAGTCAGAATATAGACATTGCGGTATCCGGCCCGCCAGAGCGAATCGCGCGCCTGGACCGGATGGGTCATGCCGTTGGAATACAGCACCACCATTCCGACATTTTTATACGGCGCGAGGGCCTGATGAATCTGTTCCATGGGAATATTCATGGCCTCGGGCAAATGAAACCGGGCATATTCACCCACCGGCCGGATATCGACCACTATCAACCCAGGCTCGCGCCTCATCAAGCGGTCGGCCAGCTCTTCCGGTTCGATATGATCCTGTGCCTGTTCAATCTGTTGCATCAGGTGCGTTTCCAGACCGATCTCGACCGGACCGGCCGCAACCGCCTTTTCCGAAGCGCCATATTCCGGCACGATCACCAGTACCATAGCCATCGCAAGAATCGCCACGGTAAATACCTTTAAAACCGTATAATCGGGCGTACCCGTCCCAGCCGCTACCGGCAGCGTATTTCGCTTTTCCAGCCATTCGCACCCCCAGAACATCAGGATGGCCGCTATCCCCAGACAGACCAGAAACGTTGCCCGCCCCATCCCCAGGGTCTCATACACCAGCTGCACCCCGCGGTCCCCGGCCTGATAGAGACCCCGGACCATCGGAAACAGTTCATTGAACAGAATCGAACCGATCAGGGCTCCCACCAGGAATACCAGCGCATCCAGTTTCCCACCCGCCAGGCCTACTGCCGCGGTGCCGGGACACCAGCCCCCCATCACAAATCCGATTCCAAAGAGCAGCCCCCCAACGATATAAGCGCCATAGACCGTCGGGATAAGATAGACATTATCCAGGTTGATCCAGCCCATAACCAGACAGAACGAAAGCCCCAGTGCGGCGGTGATGACGGCGGAAAACATCACTTTAATCACGGCCATATCACGAAAATAGAATACACCGGACAGTTTTCGGCTGGAACCAAAGCCTGCCCGTTCCAGAAAGAAACCAAAGGCAATCCCGATTGCCAGCGATAACAAAAAAGCCCGCGGAGTATCCAGCGTATCCAATTGATAGCATGTGTTAATCATTCCACTGCCTCCTGAACAATACGGCGGTCAGATAGCCCCCTGCAAAGATAAAAATTAAAAACACAAAACTACCGGTCAGCAGTAATGCGGTGCCGGTCAGCGCCTGGCCGCTGGTACAGCCATTGGCGAGCCGGCTGGCGAATCCCACCAGAACACCTCCGGCCAACGCAAAAATCAGCCGAAGACGCAGCGGACTTTTCAGGCCCCGCTCCACCTGGCATTGCACCCGTCCGGCCAAAAGTGCTGACAACAAACCGCCGATAAATGTTCCGATCAGCATATAGACCAGGTAATAGCGCATGGGTTGCTCGCCCCATTTGCCGAAATAGTCACCCGCCAGGGTGTGATCCCGCGCCAGCCATAATTCAATACACGCCCCCATCCGGGCCAGACCGGAAGACGCTCCCAGTCCGGTCCCGAGTATTAAAAAGGCTGCCAGCAAAGTCAACCCCAGGCCGATACCGGCCAGATAAGGGTTCATATAGGATTTGGGTTTGGTATCCATATCAGCACCCCGCACTTTTCTTTTTGGGTGTTTCAGGTTGGGCCGGCACAGGCATCACAGGCGTCGGCGCGGGCATCGAGGTTGAAGGTGCGCTTTTCAGCGGTGACGATAATGCAGCCGTCGGCGCCATCCCCAATTCCGATTCCTGCCAATAGGCATCGAGTCCGCCATAGAGTACTTTAATCGCACGCTGGGTTTTCTGGGCCAGAATCCCACCCATCGCCATGGCGATCGAACCATCACGATCGACAATAATCAGCGGACCAGTCCCCACCAGCCAGGCGGGATTGGCTGCCAGTTCGGCAATATCCACATTCACAGAACCCGGCAGGTTATAATCCGCAAAGGATGCTGCCGGCCGGATATCAACAATCTGAAATGTGCCCGGCAGATCGAGGATCAGGCGCTTCAATTCCGCCGCAGCGATACGTTCGGGCAGCGGAATCATTTTACGGGTCGCTGCAGGTGCGGCCGTGGTCTGTTCGGCCCCGTAAACCGGCAAACCAGCTGTAATCCAGGCTTCACTGCCCCCGGCCAGGCTGGTCACATTTTTAAAATTCTTACGTTCGAATATTCCGATGGCCATACTGGACCGATAGGCCGAGTTGCATACCGCGACCACCGGCGATTCAGGATCCAGCTTGCCGGACAAGGCCGACAGTTTATTCAATGGCAGATTCAAAACCTGACCAATCCGCAATCCCATCCATTCATTGGGCAGCCGTACATCGACCACCACCGGATTGGTATTTGCCTGCATCTGGTCATATAATTCCTTTGGGCTAATCAGCTGATTCTTCAAAAGCGGCAGATTCGCGGCCGTCCATTGCTCAAAAGCCAGCACTTTACCGGTATAGCCAATACGATGAAGACGCCGTACCGCTTCGGTCAGATCGTCCGGCGCCCCGCACAGTATCGTCTGACTGCCCCAGGGCACCATAATCCCGGTCCAGGTTTCGAACCGGCCCCGCAGTCCAATATTAACCGAGTTGGGAATATGGCCGGTGGCGAATTCTTTACTGTCGCGGATATCGACGACGTAAAACTGGGAGGCATCGGTCAATGTCGCCTGAGGTTCAACCGGAACCGGGGCGGTCTGCCAATCCACCAGGGGCGGACCGTCGCGGTTCATGGCCGCGTTATATCCGAAATATTGCGGCGGCTCCTGCAATTCCGAGAGAATGACGGCGATAAATTCACTGCGATTGGTATGCTGAAGCGCCGGATTGGAGGCCCGCTCCTCACCGATCGTGGAAAACGGCTGATCTTTCAGATGCGCACCGCAAAGCGAACCGGCGCCGTGCGCGGGAAAAATCCTGACGCTGTCCGGAAGTTTGGAGACTTTATCATGCCAGGTATCGAACAACTGCCCGGCCAGATAAGAAGACGTAGTACCGGCGACCAGATCAGGACGCCCCACACCGCCGACAAATAGAAAATCACCGGTAAGGATCAGGTCCGGTTTATCCTTGGCGCTGCCAATCACCGCACTGGTGCCATCAAGGACATGACCGGGGGTATCGATAAAGGTGACTGCCGCCTTGCCCAGTTGGAGTGTCGAGCCATCCTCGATCGGGCTGATCTTATATTTCGCCTGACTCTTGGCGCTCTGATAGACCGGGCACTGAAAACGTTGGACCAGTTCGGTATGGCCCGCGACAAAATCCGCATGGCTGTGGGTCAGAAAGATGCCCGCCACGGTCAGTTTCCGGGTCTCGATCAGGTTCAGATAAAAATCGATATCCCGGCCCGGGTCGACAATCAATGCCTGATTGTCACTCACCAGAAAATAGGAATAGTGAGACAATACCGGCAGGTTGATCTGAATCAGATCGTAACCGTTGAATGGATAAGTATCCACCATCTGATACTGGGCGGCATCGGTGGCGTGACTGGCCGATTCAGTATCTTTGATCGCCGCAGATTCCGCGACCTGGATACACCCAATAATCAAGATGACTATTATCATCCCGGTTAAAAACACACGACTTCCATTCATGATAACCTCCATATCTATTTTCTGGCCTGTTTTATATCGCTTTCAGGCGATAGTATTATCACAATTTTTTATTATTGGTTGGTTCCAGATTAAATTCAACTGAAAAATCCAGGTTCTGATTCTTGAAAATAGCTGGTTTTGAGGTACTAATGATGCTATTGTACCATTAGCTTATATAATTAGTTTAAGAGTGATTCTGTGAATTGTAAGATCCCCGGAGTTATTGAAAATTGTTATGAGATTATCTATTAAAACCGGATTATTGATTATCGTACTGTGTTTTCAGGTACTGTTATGTGCTGAAGAGCCTAATTGTGTGATCCCTGAGCAGGCGGGGTATGAGATGGGTGAGATGATATTTGAACTGGACAGCCGGCCGACAGAGCAATGTCACGCGTCGACGATTGTGGAAACACCGGGAGGACTGGTGGCGGCGTGGTTTGGCGGGCCTTATGAACGGCATCCGGATGTGGGCATCTGGGTGGCGAGGCGTAATGGCGAGAAGTGGTCTGAGCCGGTTGAAGTGGCGAATGGCGTGCAGTCGCCGGAATTACGGTATCCGTGCTGGAATCCGGTGCTGTTTCGGGAGCGGGGTGGGGTCTTGATGCTGTTTTATAAGGTGGGGCCCAATCCGCGAGAATGGTGGGGTATGCTGAAGACTTCGGATGATGATGGCAAGAGCTGGGGTGAGGCCAGACGGCTGGGAGAGGATAAAGCCATCGGGCATTTGATCGGGCCGGTGAAGAATAAACCGGTTCAGCTTGCGGATGGAACGATCTTGTGTCCGGCCAGTACCGAGCACCAGGGCTGGCGGGTGCATTTTGAGCGGACCAGTGATCTGGGTAAGAGTTGGGAGGTTGTTGGGCCGGTGAATGATGGAATTGAATTCGGGGCGATCCAGCCGAGTATCCTGACGTATGGCAAGGGAAAGATGCAGGTTTTGTGCCGCAGCCGGCAGGGTGTGATTACGCAATGCTGGTCGGAGGATAATGGCCGGACCTGGGGTGAGATGAGCGCGACGCGGCTGCCGAATCCGAATGCCGGAACCGATGCGGTTACATTGAGAGATGGGAGGCAACTGCTGGTTTATAACCCTACGCAAGAGGGGCGGACGCCGTTGAATGTGGCGATTTCCAATGATGGGTTTGATTGGAAGCCGGCTTTTCTATTGGAGGATGTAAGAGGTGAGTATTCGTATCCGGCGGTTATTCAGGGTTCGGATGGCAAGGTGCATATCACCTATACGTATCAAAGAAGGATGATAAAGCATGTTGTGCTTGATCTGACTAAATTAGCGTTAAAAGACACGAATCAATAACTCAGAGGGAATCGCAGACGAGAGTCATGCCTGTTTGATGCGCACGGGCATTGGCTGGATTGGGTTTTTTGTTCAATCCGTTGGGATTATGGTCTGGTTGTGGTGGTTGGCGTTAGTTTATTTCTTATCCTCCTGGATGGGGATATCGGCGGGTGGTTTGGTGGGGATGCCGAGGGCGTGGAGGGCTTCTTCGCCGTTCTGCTGGGAGAACGTGTTGAGGGCTTCGTAGCGGTTGCAGGCGTAACTGAAGACCTGGTCGTCAGTTACGCTGTGGTCTTTCATCAATTCGGGGAGTCGGTCTTTGATGTATTCGGGGGCCAATTTGGCTTCGCTGGGGTGCGTGGGGATTTTGGGCGGGTCGGGGATGTGGACGCGGGGTAAATCGGGAAATGGGTACTCCGTGGGGTAGACATTGGGTTCGTTTGGTTTTTGTTGTAATTGTATCTGTTGCAGGAGCTTAAGATTGGCCTGGAAGGTACGGTTGAGGTGGGCTTCGTAGCGGGCCAGGCAGTTGAAGGCGGGGGTTTCGAGGGTGAAGGCCGTGCCGACTTCGTTGTGGCGGGGAAGGTAGATACTGGAGTGGGCGAAGGGCTGGTCGATGACGGTGTCTTTGCGGATTTCTTCGTTGGTGAGGCGGAGTTTATAGACGCGGGCGTCGACCATTTCGGCCTCGATGCGGCCGAGTCGTTCGAGTCGCCAAGCGGCCGAGACGATCTGGTCGGCGATGTGGCGCTGGAGATAAGTTGTTGGTTTGAGATCTTGCAGGAGTGCGGCGCGGAATTCGAGATAGGTGAGTTCGGATTCGCCGGGGACAATGAGGTGGGCGGGGTCCTGGCCGCTGAGGCCGTGTTTGATGGCGTTTCTGGATGAGATGGCCTTGCCTTCGGGGGTTTTGGGGCCGGTGGATTTCTGGGCGTTGCGACGGTTGGCTCTGAGTCTTCTTAGTGACGATGACATGGTTGTACCTCCTGTTAAATGGAATTAAAATTAGTAAATCAGTATATTGTTAAGTTCAAGTTTTGGTTGATGTTATGGTAATAATTTTAAGCATTGGGTTTGTTTCGTTTTGCCTCCATTGATTCTGTTCTAAGTTGGTATTCGCTGCGCTCATGGTTAGTTTTATCTTTCGCCTCCGGTGCGAAATCCTGCAGGTATGCCTCTACGAGGCATGGGTTAAAATTTTCTACACTGGTTCGGGTATTCCCGCCAATGAATTGGCGGGCTATGCGCTTTTGATCTCTCCGAGATATTATTTGTATCCGCCTTGAGGCGGATGATGTTTTTTATTATGGATAAGCTCAATTCTTTGTTGAGGGCTGACCGGGGCCTTACGGACCCCGGCTAGAAACTTTCGGCTTTTCAAGCCTTTTATGGCTGGGTTGCCGGGTTGTGTTGTTTTTGTTGGTTTCCATTTCATTCGTAAGTTATTAACAGCCAAAATAAATTGGCTGGTTGGGTCTGGTTCGCACGCTATCGTATGGGGCCAAGAGTATGCACCCACAAGCTTCGCTTCGCTACGCTTGAAGGCGCCACGGTCTATGCGCAGAGGGACTCTGCGGGCGTGGCCGGTTGGGGCGGGGCACGCCTGGTTCAGGCGGGTGGTTCGGGGGCTATCGGGGCGACTTTGGTATTATAGACCGAGTTATAGTTAAAAGCAAATTAAATATTATGTTTTTCTATTATATAACATAATATTTTTGTATTTAAATTTTTATGACAGATTGGTTTCAGATATAAAATTTGGCTGATTTATTCTTAATGGTTTATTTAATAAAGATTTATGTTGATTTCAGGGTTTGTCAATAAAATAATATACACTGTGTTTTATAATGATGTTTTGTAATGCCAAGCGGGTATTTTCAATGGTATGCCGTATAAGCAGGGAAGACCAAGGAGCCGGCCACGGAATAAATGCAGAAATTCAGAATGCCCACTTAATTTCCCCCTCTGTCGGCCTTTCAGGGCTTTGATTGGTTGGGGGCACTTATTCCGGCGGGTTGACACCCCCGGCCAGGAACTGGCAATCCGCCGGAGGCGGATCTTCGCCCCTTCGGGTTTCGTTAATGTTAATGTGAATCCGGTTGATATTGTGAGATTGATGGAATTGATACAGGGGAAATCACGGGCAGGATGTCGGTGGTACTTGAGTGGGAGTTATGGGAAGTATGGGAGTTTTGGGAGTAAATCTGTTGTATGGCTCTAAATTGAGACATTATAAAATATGATGGGCGTTTTTTGAACTTGATCGACGGGATTTAACTATTTTTCGCCCTGGTTTTCCCGAATTGCTGCCTCAACTTATATAAACCATCTCCTTCCCGAAGATCATTCCATGAATATTTGACGATCTTTTTAAACACATAGCCATCGTTTGTACTGCTTATCCAAACCCCATCGAAAGCCACTAACATCAAGGCTTCACACGACAACCTCAGGGCATACGACCGGGCCTGCAAAAAATCCTGATGCAATTGTTTTTCGTGTGGGATACGGAATTTGGCCTCACAGACAAATCTGCCACTTTCCTCTCCTTTTCGGGTTTGTGGCTGTAATACATAATCCGGGTAAACTTTGTCACCCCGCCCCATCCGCACTACCAGTTGTCTAACCCAATCGGAGTCGGAATAGCCCAGTTTATGAAGCAGTGGTTCCAACAAATGAATTTCTACATCACGCTCATTCTTAATCTCAATTGAATTGTTTTCCAAGCCAGTATACGCCGGTTTAGGCAAACGATCAATATCTTCCCCTTTCTCCCGTAATAATTCCAACAACCGATCATAATATTTACGGTCCATATACCGGCCGCCCACCCCCTGCATATTGCCCCGGACCAGACCCCATTGCCCCAGAATTGGATCGGACTCCATTTCTTTCTGGGTAATCGGTTTAACCCGTTGATAATGACCAAGCAAGACCTGTTTTCGATAATAAAAAAAGGGGTCGGCAAATCCAGGGGTTAATGCCCGCCAGATCGAATGAACACAACTCATGGGATTCAGAGCATACATTACCACAATATCACCGGGCAGGGTATCCGTATCCCCGGCCCAGAAACTCGAGGTATTATCATCAGCGGTTTCCAGATACTCCTGATCGCCTCGATGGCCGCCTGTCATATACACTCCGGCCGGTTCCGGCAATTCCGCAACCTTGTAATTATCGATAAACTGATGCGCGAAATCGTAAAGAAAAGCACACAACTCAGCCGCGGTCATATGATGTTGAGTGCGAAATTCATACAACAATTCACACAGTTTCCAATAATAACGGAACCGCTCGCGATATTGACGACGGACCGGCACGGGGGGCAGGTCAATCAGGAATATTTCAGCAACGGCCTGGAGTCGATAAAACTGCCGACTGAACAGATAAGGCAAAAAATAATCAGGTGCAATAAAGGAAAGCGCCAGTGATATTATGTCAATATTACCTAACCTTTCATTGTCATCAGAATCATAAAAACACTCCATTTCTAACTCATCATCATGATCCCAAATACCGTATTCATCAACCAGATCAAAAAGCACTTCGGCCTTCTCTAACGAATCGATGCCTTCATATAATTGAGATTCGTTGATTGCATGGCTTATCTTTTTCAACTTCTCAATAACATCTTGATCATCACTATCAAATAAATCTTGAAATTCCTCATTTAAATAAACACTAATATTGGCTTCCTGCCTCAAAGCCTCCCACACCAGATCAGATAATACCTCTATATCAGACAAATCACCTTCGTCTTCGATTCGTTTCAATAAGCGCTGCAATCCTTCGGCCAGCGGAGAACCTTTGAAGCGTTTTTCAAAGGTATCCTGATATCTGATCCGGCTTATTTCGGAACGATAGGCATAGTTTTGCAAGAGCTCAAATAGCCGGATCGTTTCGGAACCCTGTTTCGACTCCCGGTATAATTGCCAGATATAGCCGTTAAATTCCATTCATATGCCTCCACAATAAGGGAAACTATTCAGACCAGCATGGGCAAATTAGAAATTTGCCTCATCCTGCGGGGGAGGATGTGGTGGTTTACTTTGGGATACCGCCCAGGGCCTGGTAGAGGAAATCCAGATCGGGATTTTTATATGAATACTCTGCTTTCTTAGCGCTGGCTTCAGACCAGCTCAGGGTGGCGAGTTCAATGGTGCGTTCATCCTGCCACTGGACCATTTCGACGTGGCCATCGGCGAAACTGAGCGTGCTTTTCCGGTCGTGCCAGATGGCCGGGATATCCCAGAAAGTGTAATAATCCGGATTGTAGAGATGCATGACCCAGCTGCCATGCAACCAGGACTGTTCCGGTGAATATTCTTCGATGAAGACCATTTTGGCGGCCGGTTTTTTGATTTCACCCATTTTGACATAGGCTTTTTTGGCTTGAGAGGGATGATGATCCGGGTCATCTTCGCCGTTCATGGTGCCGGTAATGGAATAGGAACGGTACATATCCAAGGGTTGGGCTTTTTGGATCGAGGGATCGGCCGGGCAATGATAGGGCTCAACCCTTTTAATATAGGGGTAGAGTTTGCCCAGACGAATACCGTAAAAGCGTTGTTCCAGAGTCACTGTGTCCGTTATGGCACGTATCGGCTGTTCCGGGGAACTTTCAGTTCTGGTCGGTTCCAGGCACCAGGTTGATTCTGAACCGGGCCAGCTGCTGTAGTTATAGCCGCCGGTGGCCGGTCCGCTGGCATTGCCGCCGATGAGCCTGCGGTTGTTGTCATCGGCATAGACAGTCCAGGCCATGGCCAGGGCTTTCTGGTTCGACAGGCAGACCGCGGCCATTGTCTGTTGTTTGGCCCGGGAACTGACGGGGCTCCAGATGGCCAATACTAAGGCAATGATCGTAATAATAACCAGTAAATCGACCAGGGTAAACGCTTTGGGGGCTTGGCACCGGGCTTTCATGAGGGATACTCCTTTGGGATGTCCTTTGTTCCGGGTTTTCCAGATCTCCAATTTAATCAAACACTTACGATACCAAGCTCCAAGTAAGAACCTTTAGTATATAGACGTAATCCAATGGCTTTGATTACAGGTTTATTAAGATATTTTAACCTGTCATGGGGATTATATCAATAGAAAATCTGGGGAGGACCACAGGCGAAATAAACAGCCAAACAGCCGAACCACGAATGGACACTAAATTAAAAAAGCGGATGAAAGGTAAAAAATATAACAGCCGGTTGAACCACGAAGACGCCTGCGGCTGCACGAAGAGCGTCCTCCTTAGGCGGATCAACGACCTACGGCGCTACACGAAGGGGAAGAATAATATAACAGTTTTTTGGACAGGATAATCCCGATCCCGATGACTCGGGATTTCGCTTTGCTCAATATCCGGGACTTTCAGCCGATTGACAGGATTTAAGAATTAGGAATTGATTTAAAAATATAACAGCCGGGTTGACCACGGAATACACGGAATACGCGGAAAAAAATCAAAAGAAAATAGGTTCACACGAAGAGAAACAGCCAAGCCGGCAGGGCCGGGGCGAACCACGAACCCCGATGAATCGGGACGAATGGACACTCAATTGAGGAAAGGAATGGGAGATAGAAATGGAGGTTTGAAGAGGGGGAATTTGAGATTTGAGAAAAAATATAACGGCCGGTTAGACAGGATAAAGAATATGGCAATGTTGAGTAAGCGCTGCTATAATGGGTGAGAGCCGATCCGGGCCAGATCTCTGGGATGGGACCTTAACCGGTAAAGGCAAACCCGTTTATTAACCTGGCTGCAAACTCAATTATTTGGAGATGGATATGAAGAAGCTGGTTATGACTTTGTTGCTGGCGGTTACTTTGACGCCAATTGCCTGTGATGCGGCCGGCGCTAAAAGTGCGGGCGATGCGGCGGGGCTGAAGCCCCGTATCGTGGTTTTGACGGATATCGCGCCGGGCGATATCGAGCCGGATGATATGGAATCGATGGTCCGGCTGCTGGTCCATGCCGACCTGTTCGAGATCGAGGGTCTGGTTGCCACAAGCGGCTGGAACAGCAGCGGGAAGGCCGGCTATCCGAAAGAGTGGATGGCGTATCTGAAGGCGACCCTGGACGCGTACGAACGGGATCTGCCCAACCTGATGAAACGATCGGGGCAAACGGATTTCCTGGCACGGGACCAGGAGGCCGGTCAACAGAGGATTGGATACTGGCCGAGCGTCGATTACCTGCGGAGCCGTACGGTGTTTGGCAGTTTGAAGATGGGGTATCAGGCGCTGGGGGATGACAACCACTCGGCCGGGAGCGATCTGATCATTAAACTGGCGGATGAAAACGACGGGCGGCCGTTGTGGATAACGGTCTGGGGCGGCGGCAATACGCTGGCGCAGGCGGTCTGGAAGGTACAAAAAGAGCGCACGCCGGAACAGCTAAAGGCTTTTCTGGGTCGATTGTATGTGTATACCATAACGGATCAGGATGTGCCTTATGGCGATCGGGCGAATCTGGCATTCAGCTCGCATCAGTGGCTGCGGAAAGCGTTTGAAAAGGACCTGTTCTTTATCTGGGACGAGAGCGCGTGGCTATCGCAAAATGGGATGGGGAAAAGCAACTGGGAAACGTACGCCGACCAAATCCAGAATCATGGGAGCCTGGGTCAGATTTATCCGAAATTCAAGTGGGGCGTCGAAGGCGATACCCCGTCGTTTCTGCATGTGTTGCCCAATGGATTGAACGATCCGACGGTCGCCAACCAGGTTGGCTGGGGCGGATATTTCGAATGGGGACCCTGTCGGGATAACGAGACTCATGCCTATCAGAATCACCAGGGCCGGACCAAAGAGGTGTCCCGTAACTATGAGGCTTATTTTTATCCGGCAACGTTCAATAATTTTGCCGCACGGATGGACTGGGCCAAGGATGGTCGAGGGAATCGTAATCCGGTGGCGGTGGTCAATGGCAAGGACGGGCTGGATATTATTACGGTCAGGCCAAAGGAAGGGGCCGCGGTGACTCTGGACGCTTCGGCGTCTTACGATCCGGATGGAGATAAACCGGCCTTCTCGTGGTGGGTACTGCCAGAGGCGGGCAGTTGGAGACAGGAAATCGCACTATCGGATAAACATGCCAGCCGGATAACCGTAACGGCGCCAGGCGGTTCTGCCGGGAAGCGCTTTCATGTGATCTGTGAAGTAACGGACGACGGGACACCCGGTCTGACGGCTTATCGCCGGATTATTTTTGAACCGGTCAAGTAGCGAAAAGGGAAGGAATGGAAGAATAGAACAGCCGGTTATTTGTTTTCGATGCGGTAGAGTTTTGATTCGGTGCGGATGAAGAGGGCGTTGGCGGCGAGGGCCGGGGTGGCGTAGGTGGTTTCGGCGAGGTCGTTTTCGGCGAGGAGCTGGAAGGCGGGGCCGGCTTTGAGGACGGAGGTGAGGCCGGATTCGTTGGTAATATAGATGCGGCCGTCGGCGCAAACGGGTGAGGAGGAGTATTTGCCGGCGACGCGCTGCTGCCAGTGGGGTTTGCCGGTGCGGGCGTCGACGCAGGACATTTTGCCGGTATCGGCGACGTAATAGAGTTCATCGCCGACCAGGAGCAGGGACGGGGTGTTGGGCGCGTCGCCTTTGTTTTTCCAGGCGAGGTGGGAGCTGGTGACGTTGCCGGAGCCGCCGGGCCGGATGGCGTAGATGGTGTCATCGCCGAAGCCGCTGCTGACAAAGACCAGGCCGTGGCCGGTGACGGGACGCGGGGTAACGGAGTAGCCGTTGCCGTAATCAAAGCGCCAGAGTTCGCGGCCGGTGGCGGGGTCGCAGGCAAAGACGGCGCCGCTGGCGGGACTGATGAGTTGGGTCTGGCCGGCGACCGGGACCAGGATGGGGGTACAAAAAGAGAATTTGTTGCGGGCTTTGACCGGGCCGCGGGGTGTGCGCCAGGCGACGTTGCCGGTATGGGTATCGAGGGCGGCGATGTATGGATCGGTTTTGGCGTCGCAATGGAAGATGAGTTTGTCGTCGAAGATGACCGGGGAGCCGCCGTTGCCGTGCATGGGATCGTAATAGAGCTGATCACTGGTCCAGAGGATGGCGCCGGCGGGATCGAGGCAGGCGGTGCCCAGGTAGCCGAAGTGGGCGTAGATCCGGTTGTCGGCGACGATCACCGAAGAACTGGCGTGGCTGTTTTTGGTGTGCTTGACGGCTTTGTCGGAGGGACCGAAAACCGGCTGGTCCCAATCGATGGCACCGGTAGTCATATCCACACAAAGAACGCGCAGGGCCTGGAGGGTGTCGCCGGTGACGGTGGCGGCGGTCAGGTAGATTTTACCGTGGGAAATAACCGGGGAGGACCAGCCGCTGCCGGGGATGGGCGTTGACCAGGTGATGTTCCGGGTGGCGCTCCAGATGATCGGGGGTTGGGCATCGGGAGCGATGCCAGAACCGTTGGGGCCGTGGAACTCGGGCCAATCGGCCAGAGCCAGGGTAACGATAGACAAAATAACGCTAAATACGCTAATCGGGATAAACTTCATCATAATATCGTTAGATCAGGTTTTCCAGGGTTTCGAGGTAGGGTCCGCCGATGACGTGTTTGATGATGCGGCGGCCGAGCGGGTGGAGGTCATCTTCATCGAGGTAGGGTTCGAGTTCCTGAACGAAGAAGTCGCGGAGCAGGTCGGCGCCGCGGTCGTAGCCGTCGAGTCCGACTTCGGGCTGGATTTCTACAGCGAGGAAGATATTGGGGATATTGGCGCCTTCGACCCGCATATAGCGCGGGACATAGCCCAGCAGCGGGCAGCGTGCGGGTTTGAGCTGGCCTTCGTTGAAGTTGGCCGAGCCGCGGCGGGCCAGGTATTCCCGAACGATCCACTGGGGCATGAAGCCGACATCCCAGGCGCCGATGTGCTGGTTGGGCGAGAGGGTATAGCGGGTTTTGGGGGTCTGGAGAATCTGTTCGAGCAGCAGGTTGGCATGGACAACACGGCGTCCGGTGGCGAAGGGCCAGTAGGAGCCGACTCCCTCGCTGGCGAGTCCTTTGTCTTCGGTGATACTGGGGTTGGCGTGGCCGCGCGGCGCGATCAGGCGCCAGAGCCAGGCCAGGGCCGGGGGCAGGACATGGAGCATACCCATGATACCGTAGGAGGGATTTTCGGCGGTGCAGGGCGGGGTACGCACGCCAAAACTGCGGAGATCGACTTCGACGGGACGATCCACCACGCCAGGGACCAGGGTACGCGGCAGGATGACGCGTGGATTGGGACAGCGAACGCCGGGAGCGTCTTCGATATGTTCCCAGAGCAGGCAGGTCGCGCGCGGGACACCCTGCATATTGAGGAAGATCATGGGCAGATCGGGATGGGCGCAGATGCTTTCCAGGTGGGGATCGACGCCATAGCGGGTAATGTGATTGACCCGCACGAACCAGGCGTTTTCGGCGTCCTGAACGACGAGCTTGCCGCCGCGCTGTTCGGGCGGTTGCGGCAGGGCCAGGGCCATGTCGTCGGTGACGGGCCGCAGGCTGCAACCGACGCCGATGGAGACGTAGCGTGATTCGCCGGTGATCAGGTTGGTGCCGAGTTTGAGCTGGCCATCGGGTTCGCGATGGGGGTATTCGAGCATTTCGCTTTTGCCGCTGCCGCTGGCGCCTTCGTGCATGACGGTGAAGATATTGTCATAGGGGGTAACGACCTGGACGGTGGAGCCGTGAAGAGTGACCCAGTTTTCGGCTTCGCCCAGGGTGAGCAGGGCGCCGTAGACGCCTTTTTTGGCGCTGGGGCCGGGATAGAGGTTGAAGGCGTAGATTTCGTGCAGTTCGGGAGTGCGTTTGTGGACGACCACCTGTTTGCCGTCGAAATGGGTGTGACGGAAGGGCGGGGCGACGTAAATGATGACCTGGGGCCGGTAGAGTTCGCCGGGCTCGAACACGAGCGGTTCCTGTAAATCGGCCAGGCCGCCGACGAAAAAGGCGGCGTTCCGGGGCGCGACGAGCAGGCCGCGTTTGTTGAGGCCGCTGCGCCCGCAATAGAAAGGCAGCAGGGTGAGGGGCTGGGAGGCCAGCCAGTTGAGTACTTCGTTTTGCAGATTATCGAAGGAGAGGTTGGGATAGCGATCGGCAAACCGTTCCTTATCGGTGGGCTGATCGTCAGCAATGATCATGCAATCGGGATCGCGCCGGCGCATGTAGATATCGGGGTAATTGACCGCAATGCCGTTGCGGCAGCGTACGACGGTGGCTTCGACCACGCGGCCTTTGCCGGGGACTTCGTAGGCGACTTCGCACTGGTTGCTGTCGGGGCCGCCGCAGGCTATGTCGATAATGTCGGCACGGCTACCGGCCAGTTGGGCGTCGGAATTGGTGCGCAGGATTTTATCGATCTGTACGGGCAGGTCGATCTGGTTCCAGACCATGAGCATACTCCATTGATGAATCAGGTTTTGCGCATGACGACCACAGCGGTGTCGTCGTAGCGGCGTGTCAGTCCGGCAAACTTACGCATCTGCCAGATAATACTTTTGGCGGCCTGTTCGGCGTTGAGCCGGACACATTCGCGCGCGGCGGCTTCGATCCGCAAAGCGCCAAATTTTTCACTTTGGAAATTGACCGCGTCGGGCAGACCGTCAGTGAACATGACAATCATATCGTTGGGAAACAGTTCGATTTCTACGGGATTGTAGATAGAATCGGGCGACAGGCCGAGAATGGTGCCGCCGCCGATCAGGCGATCGACTTTGCCGTCGGTATTGACGCGGATGGGCGGGTCGTGGCCGCAGTTGCAATAGATCATTCGCCGGGTGTGGGGATCGACCATGCAGCAAAAGGCGGTGGCGAACTCGCCGAGTTCGACATCGTTGCTGAACATATGGTTGACGCGCTCGATCAGTTCGGTGACGGTGAGCGAGGTTTCGGCGTAGGCGCGAAACGCGGCGCGCAGCGAGGCCATTCGCAAGGAGGCGGGCACCCCTTTGCCCATGACATCGCCCAGGATGATAATCAGTTTGCCATCGGCCAGCCGGATGAAATCGTAGAAGTCACCGCCGACATCGTAGCAGGGTACGTAGACCCCGGCCACATCCAGACCTTCGATCACGGGCGAGTTCTGGGGAATCAGGTGGCGCTGGACGGTGCCGGCGAGTTTCATCTGGCGGGCGAGCCGTTCGCCTTCGAGCGCTTCGCGATAAAGGCGGGCGTTCATGATAGCGGCGGCTGACTGAGCGGCAACGGTACGGGCCAGGGAGATATCTTCGTAGGAGAACTGGCGGTAATGCTTGCAATAGAGCCGCAGGATACCGATGCCTTTGCCTTTGTAGATCAGGCCGATACTGATGCTGGAGATAATGCCTTCGGCGATGACCTGGTCACGATAACGGGCAAAATGCTCATGAGTGCGCATGTCATCGACGATAATCACTTCGCCGCGCAAGGCGCGTTCGTTGAGTGAACTTTCGGCGGCCGTGACGGGGCCTTTATTGGTATATTGCGAAGAAAGTCCAAAGGTGGCCTTGAGGATCAGTTGGCCGGATTCTTCATCGAGCAGGCGCAAACCGGCAGCGTCCATATGGAGTGCTTCGGCAACGGTTTTTACCACCATATTAAGAACCTGAGGCAAATCCATCGGGCTGGTGAGCAATCGGCTGGTTTCGTGGACACTGGTGAGGTCTTCGTTGAGCTGACGCACACGCTTGTCCAGATGGCCGAGCAGCCGGCCGGCGTCGGAGCCTTGCAGGTTGACATATTCAGTTGTTTCAGGTTTTTGGGTCATTTAAAATCTATTTACGGATTGGTATTGATAACTCTTTTCCAGGAAAACGGTTACCATACCCAGTCCAGGAGGGTTCTCTTCGTTTCGGCCCCCCTACGCAACAACCGTCCAGAGGCGTAATCACGAAACGAAAGATTGACAGTATCGGCATCACCGCTTAGGATGATACCCTTACATTATAGTCCATTAGTTTACCTGACAGGGATAAATCCGTCAATGGAATTTGGAAGTACCTGCTATGAAAAAAGATAACAAAAGCTGGCAGAGCCGGATGGCCCAGGACCAGGCCGAAATTGCGGTCGATTTTGTGGAATCAATCAGCGTGGATCATCGACTGTATCGGCATGATATTGCCGGGAGTATCGCTCATGCGGGGATGCTGTGCGAGCAAGGTCTGATAACCAAGGGTGAATACGCCAAGATCCGCAAGGGATTGCTGGGTATCCAGTCGGATATTGAGGCGGGCCGGTTTGTTTTCGACAAGCGGTTTGAAGATATTCATATGGTGATCGAGGCGGAATTGATCAACCGAATCGGGGACGCCGGCAAGAAACTGCATACCGGGCGGAGCCGCAATGATCAGGTGGCGCTGGATATGCGGCTGTGGACGCGTCAGGCGATCGATGAGATGATCGCGGCGATTAACAATTTGCAACGGGTACTGGCCGTCAAAGCGGAAGAATACGGGGATTTGATCATGCCGGGTTATACCCATTTGCAGCGGGCGCAGCCGGTATTGGCGGGTCATTATCTGCTGGTTTTTGTGGAGCAACTGCAACGTGACAAGGAGCGGTTTGAAGATTCGCGGAAACGGGCGAATGTGTGTCCGCTGGGCAGCGGCGCGCTGGCGGGCAGCACCTTGCCGCTGGACCGGGATCTGACGGCGAAGCTGCTGGATTTTCCAGCGATCACCCGCAACAGTATCGACAGTATCAGTGACCGGGATTTCTGTGCGGAATATGTGTTTGCCTGTTCGCTGACGGCGACGCATCTGTCGCGGCTGGCGGAGGACTGGATATTGTTCTGTTCGCAGGAATTTGGCTTTATCCGGATCGCGGACGCCTACAGTACCGGCAGCAGCATGATGCCGCAGAAGCGGAACCCGGATATGATGGAACTGATTCGCGGCAAGTGCGGCGGAGTGTATGGTAATCTGATGGCGCTGCTGACGATGCTGAAGGGGTTGCCGGCGGGTTATAACCGGGACATGCAGGAAGATAAGAAACAGGTCTTTGACGCGAACGATACCGTGCTGGCGTGTATCCAGATGGCGGCGGCGGTGGTGGCGAATACGGCATTTAAGCCGGATGGGATTGCCGATGGACTGGAAGAAGGATTTCTGGACGCGACGGTGCTGGCGGAATACCTGGTGGGCAAAGGGATCCCGTTCCGGCAGGCGCATCATTATGTCGGTAAACTGGTCAGTGAGGCGGAAGCCAAGGGGTTGACGCTGGCTCAGATACCGCTGGCGGATTATCAGGCGACCTGTCAAAAGATTGAAGCCGATGTTTACCGGTATTTGAGTACGGGCAATGTGGTGGCCCGTTACCAGGTGAAAGGTTCGGCCGGCAAGAAACAGCTTAAGCAGCAACTGGCGTTCTGGAAGCGGAAATTGAAATGATCTGTGTATAGATAAATATCTCCCTCAGGTTTCATCGGTTAAAAATAGTATTGCGCCCGTTATTAACCGTAAAAAGACTGTTTCCTCGTTCCAGCGATTCACTCTTTTGTCTTTACTCATTACTGCTTTTTTGGTAATATAAACAAAGTTTGTTATTACGATAGCATCCTGAATTTGGAGGAAAATATTTTGGTTATGTCTTTAAGGGCTCATATTTCGAGTTCGAATCGGCCAGGCAAAGAAACATCATCATTCAGACATTTTGTTAATCTATTTAATTACACATACTTAGCGCTAATTTTAGCTCTGGGTATTTCTGAACCATGTTTATCCAATCAGCCAGTCTGGCCGGTTCCCTTTGGGTCGCTGGCACGCCAATCGCAAAGCTCTTTTATCGGCCCCCGCATGGGTTGCGTCAAATGGAGTTGTCCAGTCGGCGGCAGCATTCTTACCTCGCCCGTTATAGGTCTTGACGGACAGATATATTTAGTCGCTGATAATAACAAACTGATTGCTTTAGATAAAGACGGGGTGATCCTCTGGGATTACCCAATTAATACGAATTATTTAACCTCACTGGCGGTTGACTATAATGGAATCCTACTGATCAGTTCCGATCAATCGATACTTGAAGCCCTGACACCGGAAGGCGCCGGTATCTGGCACAAAGACTTCCCAGACGATACGATTACCTCCATTACTCCCCTGCCCTCCGATCGGATATTAATTACAACCGTCAATGGTCTGGTTTATCTGCTGGATTCTCAAGGCACCCTCATCTGGCATCGCCAATTGACCAGCTCTATCGTGGCATCCCCTGCCATTGACGCGAACGGCACCATTTATGTTACTGAGTTTTATCAGAACCAAATTTATGCCCTGAATTCCAAAGACGGTTCAAACCGATGGCATCTCACGTTACCTGAAAGATTCCCACCCAATCAACAAATCGGGATTCAAATATCACCCGTACTTAACAACAGTCAAGATACTCTCTATGTATTGCCAAGCCAATATCCGATTCTGTTTGCTATTGATAGTGTCAATGGCACCGTATCCTGGCAAACCAGTCTGGTTGAAGATTATTCCGATATCGTAACGCCGAATGATTCATTCAAAACAATCCTGAATGCCCGATGCTGGACACCGCCGGCAGTTGGTCCAGATGAAACAATCTACTTTAGTCTGGAGTCAACATTGTTACGTGAACCCATGAAATATACCACACTGAGCCAATCCAAAATTATTGCCATCGCACCCGATGGCAGTCATAAGTGGGAGACGCCCTGTGGCATAGTGGGCAACCAGTTTCTGACGGTGGACCGAAGCGGCTTTGTTTATGCAGCCGGGGAAGATGGCGATCTGACCATTCTGAATCCACAAGGACATGCAACAACCCGTTTTACCGGAAAACAATGGCTCACTTATCCGATTATCACGAAAGATAATACCCTGATTGTGGCAGATTCAGACGGACTGCTCTGGGCCGTTGCCAGTGATAATTGCCTATCATCCAACCTTGACCTGACTTATCGGGCCGATCTGAATCGGGATGGCCGGGTCAACCTAATAGACTTTGCCTGGCTAACAGCCAGTTGGATGAATTGCAGCGACCCCAATTTTAAGCATCCCTTAACCAGCGTTGATTTATGCACGCATACTATCCAGTTTTATTTGCCAAGTGATATAAACAGCGATCAATATATTGATTCGGCGGACCTTAGCATATTCAGTAGCGACTGGATAACTTTGTTATTACAATAAATGAATCCTCTTATTCCATCTTAAAAGGATCATTATGAATTCCAGGCAATTTGACTTAAAAAATCTTGCGGTACTGGCCATTCTACTGGCAATCAGTTTCCTCATGATCGGGGCTTCTACGCCGTATAAAGCGGAATTAAATCGCAGGAAAATCTGTATGACCAATGAACTGGTCAATTTCCGGTCTAATTATTGCTACGCTCAAGACAATCAAAATCAGTTACCCACACTCCAACCAGGAAAAAGTATGCCCTGGCTTTTTAACATTTTTTATTCCGATACCGATATATTAATCTCCTATGGCAGCCAAAAAGCCACATTCTATTGCCCATCTGCAACTTACAAATATTTAGATAATAAATTCTGGCGCTATTCCGAAGGATGGAATCATCTACCCATTGCCGACAATATTCCTGAGCCGAACGCTTTGGATCGAGATTCTTATTATCGCGTGATCGGATATAGTTTTTTAAATATCATACGACCTCCAAACAGTAGCATGCCTTCACATTGGTACGATGACCAACACCATTTTAAACCGGGCTTTCATCCTTTGCCTACCACTTTTGATGTTGACAACGGTTCAGAACAGGAGCTTATCGTCGATGTCGTCATGAGTTCCGGGCCACCTGCTGATGACCAGGATGCCCGAGCCCGACTAAACTATTTCAATGTCGAAGGAGGAGCCTATGCTCTATGGGGAATCAGAGATCAATCCAATCATCGAGCCAACAATCTCGATATCCCGGCCGGGGGCAATACGGCTTATCTGGATGGTCATATTAAATGGGTAAATTTTGGTCAGGGTAGATGCCGTGATTTCGATGATCATACCGATAAAATGGTTTTACGAACTGATTATCCTTATTTTTGGTGGTAAGTATAAATTAACTATTTATCATGTCTATTCTTCGCAAATATTTGTAAATTGGAGAAGTTATTCATTGTGAATGAATCAAAATCGGAATTTGGATTGATTGACTGGATCCGGCAGCATCAGGCGGGTATGCCGGGGTATGTGACTGCTGGGATCGGGGATGATATGGCGGTGATGGAACTGGGCGGGCAGACGGTGCTGGTGACGACGGATATGCTGCTGGAGGGGGTGCATTTCGATCTGAAGCGATGTGATTTGCGCCAGGTGGGATATAAGGCGATGGCGTGCAGTCTGAGCGATTGCGCGGCGATGGCGTGTGAGCCGGTGGGTGCGGTGATTGCGGTGGCGCTGCCGCGGGCGATGAGTATGGCGGATTGCCGGGAGTTGTATTATGGGATCGAGCAGGCGGCCGGGGAATATCACTGTCCGGTGATAGGCGGGGATACCACCAGCTGGGACAAGCCGCTGGCGATCAATGTGACGATGCTGGGGCGCATGCCGGAAGGTGAGCGGCCGGTTTATCGCAGTGGGGCAAGGGTGGGCGATGCGATTTTTGTGACGGGCACACTGGGCGGCTCACTGGCGGGACATCATCTGAACTTTATACCAAGGGTTCTGGAAGCAAGAACTCTTTATAAAATGTTGGATCTGCACGCGATGATGGACTTGAGTGACGGATTGAGCAGCGATTTGCGGCATATCTGCAAGGCCAGCGGGGTGGCGGCAGCGCTGGAGCGCGGGGCTATTCCAATCAGTAAGGCGGCCGGGGCCCGGCCCGATCCATTGAGCGCCGCTTTGAATGATGGCGAGGATTTTGAGCTGCTGTTTTGTGTGGGGGCCGAAGACGGGGAACGATTACAGGCGGAATGGCCGGAAATTTCAGACTTGCAATTAACCCGGATTGGCCGGATAATAGCGGCTGACTTAAACAAGGATGCGGTAGTCCTGCGTGATAACGATGGCACTCTAACCCCGGTTAAGCCCGGAGGATGGGAGCATTTTTGTGGATCATGACGATGGGCATATATTCGAGTCGACCAGTGAATCGGTAGAACAGACGATCGAACTGGGCTTTAAGCTTGGCCAGGCGATGCAAGGCGGCGAAATCGTGGCATTATCGGGCAACCTGGGAGCGGGCAAAACCCATTTTATCAAGGGTCTGGCCAGCGGGCTGGAAGTGTGGAACGCTGACGAGGTGACCAGTCCGACTTTCACCTTGATTAACGAATATGAAGGCCGATATCAGCTTTACCATATTGACGCTTATCGGCTGGAGAGCAGTCAACAGTTGGAAGGACTGGGGTTCGATGAATTCTGCTGCGGCCCGACAGTGGTTGTGGTTGAATGGGCGGACAAGGTGCCGGATATTCTGAAGGATTATCAGGCGATCTGGGTATTTATCAATCATTTAGGGGAAACCAGCCGGGGAATTCTGATCAAGAATCTGCCCGGTCATCTCTGGGAGGCGCTATGCACCGGATTGTGACGAGGGTCGGGGTGTGGGTAGGGATTGTGGTTCTGGGATGGGCGTTACCGGCGGCCGGTCAATTGCATGTGAAAGTCCACAAGGATCTGATTACGGTATCGGCTCCCAACAGCAGCGGGATTGTAGCGGTAGCAGGCAACGGAGGCGCGGTAACCAGTTCATCGCCGCCGACCTCGTTTTATATTGAAAATTTGTCCAGCAAAGTGCGGGTACCGATTACCTTGCGGAGTGACGGCGGCTTTTCGACGCGGATCAAGGCGGAAGCCGGGCAGCAGGTGCGGGTCATGGCGAGGATATCGGGAGGAAAACAGAGCTATGGCACGTTTCATGTGCCGCTGGCGTCAACCGGGACCGGGAACCGTCCGGCAGCCACCCCCCCCGCCGCCGGTATCACCCTGTACCGGCCGGACCTGCTTAATAAAAACCACCCTATAGATGCATTGGTCGCGGTCGATCCGAATGATCCCCTGCCGCCGGATATGACAATCATTGTGACTTTCGTGGAGCCTGAAACCGGCCGCATCCTGGCGACACGGAGTTTGTCGGCCAGAACGGGAATTGATTTTTCTGATAACGCCGTTGAGAATGTACCAGCTAACATCAAGGAAGCTGACGGGGACACTCCCCCACCTTTATTACCAGAAAAAAAGAGTGAGTTAGGTCAATTTGTCGATCAGATAATGCAAGCAATATTGACAACGATTATTCCCAAGCCGTTATCGGAAATTTCTGCTGAAACTAAAAGCATTAAGGCCGTGTCAATGCCGGCCGGACCGCCATCCAATCATTAAAATTATCTGAAGAGACCAAGAGTATACCACCATGAAGATACTGGTAACCGGTTTTCCACCTTATGACACCCATCGTGAAAACAGTACCCAGTTATTGATCGATTCACTTCGCCGGGACCGGCCGGAAGGCTGGGACAGTATCATTTTAGAGATCGTCGCTTTTGAAAATGGCGATGATGACACTCAGCAACGAACGATGCTGGCAGAGTTGGACCGGATTATTAATGAACATGCCCCGGACGTCTGTTTATTTTGTGGTCAATCGCCGGAAAGACCGCGGGTGACCGTAGAGACGCTGGCGATCAATATCTTCAAAGGGAAGATCATCGCAACGGACGGCCCGGCCGCCTGTTGGGTGAATTTGCCGGGCCGGGACAGTCTGGCCAAACGATTGTGCGAGGCGGGCATTCCGGCGGCGGATTCTTACTATGCAGGCGTTCATTTGTGTAATCATATTCTTTATTCGGCGTTGAGGCTGGCGGAAAAGACCGGCAACGGGATGCGATGCGGTTTTTTACATCTGCCGATGATCAGCAGTCAGGTGATTGCCTGCGATAAGGATCGGCCTTTTATCACACTGGAAATGGGCAGACAGGCCTTGATTGAGACGGTCCGGCATATTCAGAACTGCGCTTGAGGATCGGAAGGGCCGCTTCCTGGGCCAGCCAGTGAGGCGAGTAGCGATTTAAACAGTTGCGAAATCAACAGAATCGGATTAAAATTCAGACAAAGGCCATTTTGTTGACAACAACGATTATTTGTTGCTGAAAGGATCGATATGAAAAAAGCACGTTTAAGTATGGTCGTAGTCTGTCTGTTAGTTATTTGTATTAGTTTGCCGCTATCGGGGGCGACGACAATCAGTGTGGATCGTGAGCATCCAGGCGCGAAGATTGCGCCGACGATGTGGGGGCTGTTTATCGAAGATATCAATTTTATCGGGGATGGCGGGTTGTACGCCGAGCTGGTGAAAAACCGGTCGTTTGAGTTTCCGGACGCCATGATGGGCTGGTCAAAGGTGAATGAAGATCCCAAGGCAGGCTCGATAGTGGTGATCCAAAAGGAAAAATATGAAGAAGCCAACGCGCGCTGTTTACGCATGGAAGTGAAAAAAGACCGGGCTGAAGTGGGGATCTGCAACGAAGGTTATCGCGGAATTGGCATCAAGCAGGACCAATCGTATTATTTTACGACCTGGTCGCGAACCAGTGAGCCAGAGATGCGGGTACGAGTGGAGGTAGTGGCGGAGAATGGTCAGACGTTATTAAGCGGGAAATTTACCGCGGAAGCCGGGAACTGGCAGCATCATTGTTTCCAGATGAAGGCCCGGGCGACCGGCATGAAAGGACGACTGATTGTCACGGCGATCTCCAAAGGGACTATTGACCTGGATAGTATTTCACTTTTTCCGGAGAATACGGCCCGCCAGATGTATGGCCGGATGGTACCGGGGTTGCGGGCGGATTTAGTCGCGATGATGGCGGCGATGAAGCCGGGATTTCTGCGTTTTCCGGGCGGGTGTATCGTGGAAGGATTCAACCTGGCGACCCGCTACCAGTGGAAGAAGACCGTGGGCGATCTCGATGACCGGCAGGTTCTGATCAATCGCTGGAATATCGAATTCAAGCACCGGCTGACACCGGATTATTTCCAGTCGTTCGGTCTGGGCTTTTTTGAATATTTCGAGCTGGCCGAGCAGATCGGGGCCGAGCCGATGCCGATTATCAATTGCGGGATGGCCTGTCAGTTTAATACCGGTCAGACGGTAGCGGTGGAAAAGCTGGGGCCGTATGTTCAGGACGCGCTGGATCTGATCGAGTTTGCCAATGGCCCGGCCGACTCGCGCTGGGGCCGGCTGCGAGCGACGATGGGGCATCCGGCGCCGTTTAATATGAAATACCTGGGCGTGGGCAATGAGCAGTGGGGGCCGCAGTATGTGGAACGCTATCAGATTTTCGCCAAGGCGCTGAAAGAGAAATATCCAGACGTGCAATTGATCGCGGCGACCGGTTCGGACCCGGCGATTTTTCCAAACGGGCCGGCGGAGGTGGATTATCTCTGGTCACAGTGGCGTGTACTCAAGCCGGATATTGTGGATGAGCATTTTTATCGGCCGGCCGACTGGTTCTATCACAATGCACACTATTATGATAAATATGACCGGCAAGGGCCGAAGCTGTTCGTGGGTGAATACGCGGCGATGAGCCATTTTGTGGGCAGTCCTGATAACCGTAATAATTTGAAATGCGCACTGGCGGAGGCGAGTTTCATGACCGGAATGGAACGGAACGCGGCGGTGGTGGTGATGTCATCGTACGCGCCGATGGCCGGGCATGTGGATGGGTGGCAATGGAAGCCGAACCTGTTCTGGTACGATAATCTGACGGCTTATGCCACGCCTAACTATTATGTGCAGCAGATGTTCAGCTTGAACCGGGGGGATTGTGAGTTGCCGATTAAAGTAACCGGTGCGGATGGGATGCTGTTGCCGGCATCGGCCTGCCTGGAGGAAAGTACGGGGCAGACGATTGTGAAGGTGGTGAATCCGGGTGCGGATCCGGTTGAGGTGGCGCTGGTGATCGATGGCATCAAGCAGCCGGGAGCCGGCAGTCAGGCGCTGGTACTGGCCGGACATCCGGATGATGAAAACTCGATCCGTGAGCCGAAGAAAATCGCGCCGGTTCAGGAGGCCTGGAACGGCGCGGACCTGCATTATACGCTGAAGCCTTATTCGCTGACGGTTTTGAGGGTGGCGGAGTAAGTCGACCTGGCTTTAAATCCAATACTAAAAACGCCCACGGGCCTTGGGGGGCCGGCGTGGGCGTTGGAGGTTTTGGTTCGGGTTGGGCTTAGCCGTTGAGGGTCCAGCCTTCGCGATATTGGCGTTTGATGAGGGCCTGAGCTTCGGGATTGGAAGTGGTGCCTTTATCGCCGTTGTAGTCGATCTTCTTACCGACGCGGTAGGCGACCAGGCCGAGGAGCATCATTTCGATCATCTGGCCGGCGTAATCGAAGTTACAGGGGGTTTTGAGGTCGGTTTTGCAGGCGTTGAACCATTGTTTCTGGAAATGGCCCATACCGGGATCAACATCTTCTTTCGCACGCGGTTTGTAATAGGTCATGTCGGCATCTTTGCCCCAGGGTAAGATAATACGCGAATTAAAGTCACAAATGAGTATCCCCTTGTCACCGGTGAACATGGCGCCATGGCCAATTTTATTCAGGTCAATGTAGCCCTTGGGTGATGGCGGCATGGCGCCACCCTGGAACCATTGCACTTTGATTTCGGGACGCCAATTGTTGGCAGGCATCTGCCAGGTGGAGGTCAGTTTAACGGGTGATACATCGGGATTGACCGGATCGCCTACCCCTTCGGCGCTGGTGGGCCGGGTACCGTCGATCACGTTCCAGACGAGGTCCATGGTGTGGCTGCCCATATCGCCAACCTGGCCGGTGCCGAAGTCCCAGTACATATTCCAGTTGAGACAGTTGGCGCCGGGGCGGGCGCCGAAATAACCGGGATTATAAGGATGCCAGGGTGACGGTCCGATCCAGAGGTCATAATGGAGCGTCTTGGGCGGTGTGCCCTCGGCCGGGAGATAACCGGGTTTGGGTAGCTGGCGATCGCCCCAGGCTCGGGCGTCTTTGAGTGTGCCAATGGCGCCATCGTGGATGAGTTCACGGACACGGGCGAAATTGGTATCGGAATGGCGCTGGGTACCCACCTGGGTGGCAATTTTATTGCGTTTTTTCAGGTAGGTTTCACGAACAACCCGGGCTTCTTCAACGGAATTGGCCAGGGGTTTTTCGCAATAGACATGCAGGTCGCGGTTCATGGCCCAATTGGCCACGAAGGCATGGGTATGGTCGGTTGTGCAGCAGACAACGGCATCGATGTCTTTATCTTCCAGGCACTTACGCCAATCGACATAGTGTTTGGCACCGGGAAAGACTTCGGCGGCTTTGGCCAGGGCGTTTTCATCGACATCGCAAAGAGCGACGATATTTTCACTTTTGAGGGCATCCCAGTGCTGGCTGCCGCGGCCATAGGCGCCAATCAGGGCAATATTCAGCTTGTTACTGGGCGCATTCTGGCCGGAGAGGAATCCGCTGGGAAGAATGGTGATACCGGCACCAATAGCAGCCGATTTGAGAAACTGGCGACGATGCATGACATTCGATTTCATAGTAGTTCCTTTATTTAAGAAATTAACATCTTAACTTTTTTATATCTATATGAAATGAAACAGGTTACGGACACTCAGCCCGATGGATATGTTTAAAACGTCTCGCAAAGGAGATTATTTCACGCAAACCAATCAATTCCATTATCCGCTTAGGGCGAACCAGGTTAAACCGGGAGAAAACCTGTTGCCTGGTTCGATAATGAGGCTATAATCATTTTCATGTTGATAAGCAGCAAACCAGATCCAGGGGGCCTGTTATGAAACAGATGATACAACTCAACCTGATGTGGACAATACTTGCACTTCTGACACCGGTTGTCAATGGGGCCGAAGTACCGCCAGGGGCTGGGTTTTATCAGGACAAGTGCGCTTCGTGCCATGGGGCACGCTTGCAGGGCGGTAATGCCCAGAGTCTGGTGGATAAGATCTGGCAGCATGGCAGCGGGCGGGATCAGATATTCCGCAATATCAAATACGGGATCACTCATGTGGGCATGCCATCCTATCAAAAGGCGTTGTCCGATCAGGAGATTAACCAGGTTATCGATTATTTACTGGCTTCGGAGTCTGAGGCCGGCGTAGAGCGGCCACCGCTGCCAACCCGATTACAAACATACGATTATGACATTGAGGTAAGCGTCTGGGCGGAAAGACTGGCAATCCCGTGGGGTATCGATTTTATCAACGCGAATCACGCGCTGGTGACAGAAAGACCAGGGAGGCTGCGACAAGTGATCAATGGCAAGTTGCTGCCAGAGCCGGTGGCAGGAACCCCGGCGGTGTTGCATGAAGGTCAGGGCGGGCTGCTGGATGTGGCCGTGGACCCGGATTATCGAACGAATGGCTGGGTGTATCTGTCTTACAGCCATGTCCTGAGCAGCAGCGGCGGGCGACCCGGCGCCATGACACGGCTGGTGCGAGGAAAAATCAAAGAAAATACCTGGGTGAATGAAGAAGTGATTTTCGAGGCGCCCCATGATTCGTATCTGACCACGCGCCACCATTATGGGTGTCGAATTGTATTTGATGACCGGTATCTGTATTTTGGAATTGGCGAACGGGGTTATTCGGAACACGCGCAGGACCTGAGCCGGCCAAACGGCAAGATTCACCGGATTTATAAAGATGGTTCCGTTCCCTCGGATAATCCATTTGTGGGTCTGATAAATACCCTCCCAACCATCTACTGTTATGGCAACCGTAATCCACAGGGGCTGGCAGTACATCCTGTTACGGGCGATTTATGGGAATCGGAGCACGGGCCGTTTGGCGGCGATGAATTGAATCTGATTACGGGTGGGGCCAATTATGGCTGGCCAGTGATTACCTATGGCCGTAATTACGACGGCAGTATTATCACCGAGGAGACCGAAAAGGCGGGAATGGCCCAGCCGGTACTCTACTGGCGGCCTTCGATTGCCGTCTGCGGGATTGATTTTTACCGGGGCAAGCTGTTCGATAAATGGAATAACCATCTGCTGGTAACCGCGTTGCGTTATGAGGAGGTGCGGCTGCTGGATATCAAAGACCGGCGGGTGTTGCATGATGAGGTGATCCTGAAAAATGCCGGCCGGGTCCGCGATGTGGCTTGCGGACCTGATGGAGCCATTTATGTAGTATTGAACAGTCCGGATGTCATATTGCGTTTGACGCCGGTCAGGTAAAAACCTGATATGTCTGCGAATCAGCCCCTAACGTCATTCCAATCTGCCTATCCATTGTTTAATTTGATTGATTACCAACCGATTATTTATAACTCTCATTGAAGATATGAACAGGAGTCTTACTTTATGGCACAATTCAGAAAACTAGTCAGCGTATTTGCTATTTTAGCTTTAACCGGATTGATCTTTGCCGAATCGGCCGAAAAAAACAAGGGCTCCGACGTTGTTAAGGAAACCAAAAAGGAACTGAAGCTTGAGGAGTTGTTTCCGGAAAAGAGCGTGTTTGGGACCAGTGTTTCATCACCGGCGTTTTCGTATGACGGGCGTTACGGCGCGTGGTTGTATCGTCCTTATGACGAGCGGCGGCACGGGAACGATTTGTATCTTTACGATACACAGAATGGCGAGTTGATCCGGGTGACGATGGCTTCGGTGATGGCGGAGTTTCAGGAGAGCGCCCGCAAAGTGGTGGAAGATCGGATCGCAAAGGTAAAAAAAGCGGCCAAGGGTGATAAAAAAGAAGAACCAGCCAAAGTTGAAACGGGAAAAGAGCAGACGAAAGACGAAGATAAAATCCAGATAGAAAAGAAAGACGAAAAAGTCAAAAAGAACAAGAAAAACCAGAAACAAAAAGTCAAGAAGGAGAAGCAGGATAAAAAACAAAAAGAGCGTAATAATAAACAAAAAAAAGTAAAGAAAACTGACGCCGTAGCGCCGAGTGATTTCGAGGATACCGTCGCGGACGATCAGCAGGCTGATAAGAAAGCCGCCCAAAAAGACCAGCGGCAATCAGATAAGAAGGTTCGGAAAAAAGAAAAAGACACGATAAAAGAAAACAACGATAAAACTCAGGAAAAAGAAGCCGGAAAAGAAGAAGTGAAGACCGATGATCTGGAGGCCCGCAAACTGCGGGGTGACTGGGTAGATGATAAGGACGCCGATGCCAAAGACGCGCCGCGTTATGGCGGAGTGAACGCGTTTGAATTTTCCCCGACAGAGAATGCGTTACTGCTGGTATCGGGCGGCGATGTCTACCGTTACCAGATCGAAGGGGGGAAAATCGAACGCCTGACCCAGACACGCGAGGGAGAACGGAATGTCAGCTGGCTGCCTGACGGCAAGGGTATCAGTTATCTGCTGGGGTCGGTCCTGATGAAAGTCGATCTGGAAACGGGCCGGCAGCAACAGATCGATCCGAAATTTTCGAATGGCGAAGAGATGGATGGTTATGAGATCAGTCCGGATGGAAAGCGTGTTGCCTTTATGACCGGCAAAGAGGTCAAGGCCGGCAAATCCAGCTCGGTAGAGATTGCCAATTACCGCGGCCGGCTGATGAAATCCAACGAAGTCAACCGTCAGGTTTCTGATGATGAACTGGGCGAATACGAACGGCGCGTGTACCTGTATCGCATCGATGAGACCGGTACGGAAAAAGATGAGCTGACGGAAGTGTTTATGACCAAAACCCATTATCCCAGCGATATTTTGCGGGGTCTGGCCTGGTCGGGCGATTCGCAACAGATCGTCTTTATGGATTACCATGAAGACACCCGGCTGGTCCGGTTTTTTGAGGCCATTTTCGAAACGACCAAGGAAGTTGAGACCAAAGAAGAAGCCAAAGATAACAATGAAGATCCAGCAGAGAAGAAAGAAGAAAAGGCCAAGCCGGATAAAGCCCGGCAGATCTATGAATTTCTGCATAACGGCGGGCCGAACACCCCGGATATGATGGATCTCTATTATCTGGCCGACAACCAGACGATCGTTTATCTGAGTGAACAGACCGGTTTTCGGCATTTGAACAAGCTTGACCCGCTTTATGAAAGCTTTACCCCGCTGACCGAAGGGCCATTTGAGGTGTACCCGATCGAAATTTCGAAGGATCGGAAATGGATATTTGTCAGCGCGACCAAAGAACATCCCAGTCGACTGGATATTTATAAAGTGGCTACAGACAGCGGTAAAATGACAAGACTGACGCGTGATCGCGGCGTTCACAGTTCGGCGGCCGTGAGTCCGGACGGCACCAGGGTATTGACCAACCTGGTCAGCTACGCGCGTTTGCAGGAATTGATTTATCTTGATACGAAAAAAGACACCGATAAAACCCTGACCGATTCGCATCCGGATGAGGCGCGGGAATTTATCAAACCGCAACCCACCTTTTTCGATTATCCCAATCGACACGGGCATACGATTTACGGCCAGACGTTTTTACCGGATGACTGGAGCAAGGATGACCAGCGGCCGCTGCTGATCTATTTTTACGGTGGCCCACTGGGTACCCGCAAGCAGGTGGTGGAAGGGAATTATTACGGCAGCGCGTATGCCTTTCCGTATTACATGGCGAAGAAACATGGTTATATTGCCTGTACCATCGATCCGCGGGGTAACAGCGGTTACGCAGGCGTATTTGAAAAGGCGAACTTTGGCCAGGTGGGTCAGCCACAGGTGGAGGATCTGGTTGATGGCGTGAAGTACCTGGTGGAAAAATATGGCGCCGATCCGAAACGGGTGGCGATCCATGGCTGGAGCTTTGGCGGGTTCCAGACGCAGATGTGCATGTATACCGAACCGGATGTGTTTGCGGCGGGTATTGCCGGCGCCGGGCCGACCGAGTGGGAGAACTATAACTCGTGGTATACGGCCCGGACGATCGGGATCAGCGATCCGGGTAAAGCGACGCTGAAGGAATTCTCGCTGTTACCGCTGGCCAAGAACCTGAAAGGGAAACTGCTGCTGGTGCATGGCATGGAGGATTCCAATGTGCTGTATCAGGACACGGTGAATGTCTATCGGGAACTGCTCAAGGCCGGCAAAGAGACGCTGGTCGACCTGTTTCTGGACCCAACGGGCGGCCACGGACTGGGCGGGGATGTCAAGACGTTGTCACGTTATCGGAAGTATGAAGATTTCCTGATTAAGGCTATCGGATCCGGGCCGACCAAAAAAGAAGGTTTATTGAATACCCTGTTTAAAAAATCAGAGAAAACCGAAAAATAGGTAATAGGACTCACAACTCGTTTAAATGATTCAAGATATAACTCTGATGATCTCCAAAAAAAGATGGCTTTATAAAATAAAACCATCTTTTTTTTGATATACTATGCATAAAACACCTGATTACTGGATTTCCTTTATTTTCTAATCTCTAATATAAATATGCAGGTGAATTGAATGTAATGTTAAAATCTTTTAGTGAATGTTTTTCAGCAGTAGTTGGAAAAAAGATAAAACAGCAAGAGGAGTGATTTATTTATGAAAATGTTTAATAAAAAAATAATCAGGCAAGGCACATTAATACTCTGTTTTTGTATAGGCTCAAGTTTATTGGCGAATCCTACCTTCATTGGCATAGAAGATGGAAACCGCATCTATTCGGGTAACGATGTTGCAAAAGATATTGCTGGTAAACCAGTAACAGAACAAACCGATTTTGAAATTGAATCAGGAATTGATTTTTCATCCTATGGCAAAAGCGATGAAGGGAATGTTATTTCCATACCAGTCAATAATGGTACGACTGGCACCTGGGAATTAGTCGATTCATCCGTAACCGTCGATTATATTACGGTTGTAGCCGGCAATAAATTCGCATTGATTAATGTTGGTGGCGCCAGCAGCGGAACATGGACAACAGAAATGGATTTGCTTAAGAATGGCGGTGACCAATATGCGGGCTTGTCACATATTTCCGCCTGGAACCCCACAACAACGACTCCATCTCCTCCCATTGTACCGGAGCCTGTCAGTGTGAGTCTGGCCCTGATGGGAGTGGCTGGGATTGCCGGAATTAAGCGGCGATTGAAATAAAAGACTATAACTCTTTGGTAAAGAATGAAGGCGCTCTAAATTGAGCGCTTTTTTTTATGTCCTACCGGATAAAAACGCATAAGATTTCACAGGGCGGTCAAACCGCAACCAAAGAAGAAATAGTTCACACAAAGCCACGAAGCCACGAAGGTTAACAGCCATTTAGACAGGATCACAGGACCAACAGGATAAAAAGTTCGGGACCATTAAAATATCTGGTAAGCTGAAGTAATTACACAAACTGACCGAGCTGAACAAGGCATACCCCGATATGACCATTAAACTCACCGGTGAAACCCTGTTACACGCACAGATGGTACATAACATGATCTCCGACCTGGGTCAATCGCTGGGTCTGGCGGTGGTAATTATTACCCTGGTTATGCTGATTGAATTTCGTTCGTGGCGCTTTGGCCCGATCTGCCTGATTCCCAATATTTTTCCGCTGGTGGTCATCAGCACCTGTATCGTTCTTTCCAGTCAGCCATTCACGGTCGCTGATGCCATTTTGTTTACCATCTGCCTGGGGATAGCGGTGGACGATACGATTCATTTTATTTCGCGCTACCGTCAAGAACTTCGCAAGAACCATTCGCCAGAGGCAGCGATCCTGAATACGTTTCATACTGTCGGTAAGGCAATTATCAGTACGACCCTGATCTTTGTATTCAGTTTTGCCGGGCTTTTCTTCAGTGCGCTAAAGGGGTATCACCATTTCGGGTTTTACGCCTGCGTGGGATTTGTCGCGGCGCTGGCGGGCGACGTGATCCTGCTGCCCGCCCTGCTGCTGGTTGGGAATTCCCATTTGAATAAAACGGAAACTCGTGATAATTATTCGGGCGAATAGTATCGTCTGGTCACCCATTTTAAACGATGGATCCGCTGATAACAGAAAAACAGTATCAGTGAATTCGATAGTTATTACCGCAGCTTGATCTGCCTGTATTTGCCCCGGCGATGGGCCAGGCGATCGGGATTTTCTTTCTGGATTTTTTCTTCGTAGGCGCTGAAGTTGCCCTGGAACCACTGGGTTTTGCCGTTGCCTTCAAAGATCAATAGATGGGTGCAGATGCGGTCGAGGAAGAAACGGTCGTGGCTGATGACCATGGCGCAGCCCTGGAAGTCGATAATGGCCTGTTCGAGCACGCGCATGGTGTTGACATCAAGATCGTTGGTGGGTTCATCCAGCAGGAGCAGGTTGCCGCCACGCCGGAGCATTTTGGCCAGGTGGATGCGGTTGCGCTCGCCGCCGGAGCACTGCGAGACTTTTTTCTGCTGCTGGGAACCACGGAAATTGAAGCGGGCCACATAAGCGCGGGCGGCCACGGACGCGCCGCCGACGTCAATGGTATCCAGACCGTCGGCGATTTCTTCAAAAATGGTTTTCTGGTCAGCCAGCGCATCCCGATGCTGATCGACATAGCCGATCGATACGGTTGATCCCAACTCGATGGAACCGGAATCGGGTTGCTCCTGGCCGGTGATCAGACGGAACAGGGTGGTTTTACCAATACCGTTGGGGCCGATGACCCCGACAATGCCGTTGGGCGGCAGTTCGAAGGTGCATTGATCAATCAGCAGGTTGTCACCATAACTTTTACAGACATCCGTAAAGGACAGCACTTTCTCGCCAAGCCGCTGGCCGGATGGGATCTGGATGACCACGTCGCCACGGGTATCGATGGCGCCGGACTGGCCGGCGAGTTTCTGGTAGGCATCGATACGGGCCTGGTTTTTCTGGTTGCGGGCGCGCACCGAGGTATTGATCCATTCCAGTTCGCGCGCGAGGGTTTTCTGGCGCTGCGATTCCTGTTTTTCGGCCACCCGCAGCAGTTCGGCTTTCTGAGCGAGCCAGGAAGAATAATTGCCTTCGAACGGCAAGCCGCGGCCGTTATCCAGTTCAAGAATCCATCTGGTAATGTTATCCAGGAAATAGCGGTCGTGCGTCACAATGATCACCGTACCGGGATAATCGCGCAGGGCGGTTTCGAGCCACTGAACCGTTTCGGCGTCGAGATGGTTGGTCGGCTCATCCAGCAGGAGCAGGTCGGGTTTTTCCAACAGGGCCATACTCAGAGCAACGCGCCGGCGTTCGCCACCGGAGAGCTGTTTAATCGGGGTATCATCCGGCGGCAACACCATGGCATCGGAAACCATATCGATCATGCGGTCGGTTTCCCAGCCATCGCAGGCGTCGATTTTATCCTGCAGATTGCCCATCTCTTCCATGAGTTTATCGAGATCATCATCCGGGCCGGGATCGCCCATTTTTTCAGCGATCAGATTAAACCGGTCAACCATATCCAGAATGGGTTTGATGGCCAGTTGGAGGTTTTCGCGTACGGTTTGCTCCAGGGCCAGTTCGGGCTCCTGGGCAACATAATGCAGTTTCATTTTAGGCGCCAGCCGCGCCTCGCCAAAGATATCCTTATCGAGCCCGGCCATGATTTTGAGCAGGGTGCTCTTGCCGGCGCCGTTTTCGCCAATGACACCGATTTTTGCGCCGTAAAAGAATGAGAGCCAGATGTTTTTGAGCACTTCCTTATCGCCGTAGCGCTTGCTGACATCTTTCATTTCGAAGACAAATTGGGGAGGCATATAATAATCCCTTTTGTTAGGCAGTTATTTTATCGATCATCATCTGTCGAGTTCCGACACCATATACCACACTTCACCGGTAAATGCACGTGGAAAGTTATCTTCGATTTTGAATTGACAGGGCTATTCAGGTCATTTATACCTATCAGATAAAACGTTCCTGATTATCTTTTACTGTCGAGATCTGACGGGCATATCTCTAACTTATATTGAACAGGCTTAATCCAATGGCTAAAAAAGAATTGACGCTCAGAGACCGGTTATCGCGTTTAACGCCTTATCAGGCCGCCAGACTGTTGGGACCGGAGGGCGATAAACTGATTATCCAGGGCGGTAAGCTGGGATTTAACTCGATCGAAGAGAATGTATACCTGGGCGACGATCTGTTCCGGTTTTCGGTCGAAGGGGCCGTAGTCACCATCACGCTGATGGCCGATGCCAAACGGCGGCTGAATTTCCAATGCGATCGCTGCCAGGGGGTCTGCGAGCATATTGGCGCGGCGTTCGCGTTGATTCTGGAAGAAAAGACCGTGCTGGGTCTGGCCCGGCCGCCGGTTGAGCGGATTCCGGCGGAGAGCCTCAACGAGGCTGACCTGATCGCGCGCGCCCTGGAAGACCGTCAGGAACGGGCGCGAACCGAACGCATGAAGATCACCAGTACCAATCCCAAAATTCTCTGGACCGATTATATCGTTACCAACTCATTGTCGGGCAAAAGTTATCGGGTAGCGCTGCGAGGCTGGAGCCGGGGCGATTCTTTTTGTTCGTGCCCGGATTTCCGCAAGAACACGCTGGGTACCTGCAAGCATATCATGAAAGTGCAGAGCCGGGCCGAACGCCTGTTCAGCGCCAGTACACACAACCGGCCCTATCGCCAGAAAGATTTCGCCGTCCATATCGCTTACGGTGAAACATTACAATTGCGATTGCTGACACCGGAAACCATGGATTCCGAATCGGCCGCGATAGTCAAGCCCATTGCCAATCGCACGGTAAACAATGTAACCCGGTTGTTGAACGGTGTCCGTCAGCTCGAAGCGGCCGGACAGAACGTGTTGATCTATCCTGACGCCCAGGAATATATCGATTTTCTGCTGCATCAGAAACACCTGACCCAATTGACGGAATCGATCCGTAAAAATCCGGCCGGACATCCGTTGCGAAAAACGCTGCTCAAAACCGAACTGCTGCCTTATCAACTGGATGGCATCGCCTTTGCCGCCGGGGCGGGCCGGGCCATCCTGGCGGACGATATGGGGCTGGGCAAAACCATCCAGGGTATCGGCGTGGCCGAACTGCTGGCGCGCGAATCGGACCTGAAACGGACACTGATTATCTGCCCCACGTCGCTCAAGTCACAGTGGCGCAGCGAAATCACGCGTTTTTCGCAGCGCGATTGCCAGATGGTGCTGGGTACCGCCGCCGATCGCGCCGGCCAATACGACAATGGTTGCTTCTTTACGATCTGCAATTATGAACAGGTGATGCGCGATATCGATTCGATTGAACGGGCCCAATGGGATCTGATCATACTGGACGAAGGCCAGCGGATCAAAAACTGGGCCGCTAAAACCTCTCAAATCGTCAAATCGCTGCGCAGCCGTTTTGCCCTGGCGCTGACCGGCACCCCGCTGGAAAACCGGTTGGATGACCTTTTTTCCATCGTCGAATTTGTCGATGACCGGCGGCTGGGACCGTCATTCCGGTTTTTCAATATCCACCGGATTGTAGATGACAAGGGCAAACTGCTGGGCTATAAGAACATGGATGTCCTGCGCGAAAAACTCAAGCCAATCCTGCTGCGCCGCACCCGGGCGGAAGTCATGAAGCAGTTGCCGCCGCGAACGGATGAGATCATGCGGATCGAACCGACCGATGAGCAATACAGTTTGGCCCGGGCCCAAAGAATGATCATCCAGTCGATCATCAATAAACCCTATCTTTCCGAAATGGATCTGCTGCGCCTGCAAAAGGCCCTGCTGCTCAGCCGCATGGCCGCGGACAGCACCTATCTTGTCAATAAACAAACCCCGTCGTTTTCCTCCAAACTGGAACGGCTGGCCGAACTGCTCGGTGAATTGAATAACGATCCCGACAATAAGATCGTGCTGTTTTCGGAATGGACCACCATGCTGGATCTGATCGAGCCAATACTGAAAAAGCTGAAAATGGAATTTGTCCGGCTGGATGGTTCGGTGCCTCAGAAGAAACGGGCCCAGTTGGTATACGCTTTCCGGCATAATCCGAATTGTCGATTGTTTATGACCACCAATGCCGGCTCGACCGGCCTGAATCTGCAAACGGCCAATACTGTGATCAATGTCGATCTGCCCTGGAATCCGGCCGTCCTGGAACAGCGGATCGCGCGCGCCCATCGCATGGGCCAGAAAAATCCGGTACAGGTCTATATCCTGGTGACCGAAAACACTATCGAAGAGGGCATGCTGACAACCCTGGCCGCCAAAAAGGAGGTGGCGCTGGCGGCGCTGGATATCAATAGCGATATCAGCCAGGTGGATCTGGCCTGCGGCGCCGAAGCGCTGAAACGACGATTGGAAGTCTTGCTGGGCCGCCCGGAAGACGCTCCGCTCGATGTCAGCGAACTGGAACGGAAAAAACAGGAAGCCGTCCAGGTGGCCCGCCGCGAAAAGGTGGCTGAAGCGGCCGGCGAAATGCTGACCTCGGCCTTTCATCTGCTGGGTGAAATCCTGCCGTCAACCGCCAATGAAGAAACGATCGAACAGCGCCGCCAGACCATTCAGGCCCACCTGCAGGAATGTCTGACCACTGACGAACAGGGCCGTTTGGAGCTTAAGCTGAAGCTGCCCGGCCAGGACGCACTAAATCAGATCGCCGCGGCGCTGGCCAGACTGACGGGATAAACAAATTTTCGTACAACAATTATCAATTGAGACCGCGCCGTTCCAGCAGTGGTTCGATACTGGGTTCGGCGCCGCGGAAGCGTTTGTAGAGTTCCATGGGATCATCGCTGCCGCCGGCGGAGAGGATGTTACGGCGGAAAGCGGCGGCGGTTTTCTTGTCGTAGATCCCGTTTTCTTTAAAGGCCTCGAAGGCGTCGGCATCAAGTACGGCGGCCCAGATATAGCTGTAATAGCCGGAGGAGTAGCCGCCGGAGAAGATATGCTGGAAGTACCAGCTGCGATAGCGCGAGACGATTTCGGGCATGAGATGAATACGAGCCATGGCTTTGTTTTCAAACACTTCCGGATCCTGCTCAACCGGCTTAGTGAGGGTATGCCAATCCATATCCAGAAAGGAAGCGGCCAGGTATTCGACGGTTTCGAAACCCTGGTTGAAATATTTTGCCTTTTCGATTTTATCCAGCAGTTCATCGGGAATGACTTTTCCGGTTTGATAATGGCGGGCGAACGTACGCAGGACTTCGGGTTCAGAAGCCCAGTTTTCCATAATCTGGGAGGGCAATTCGACAAAGTCACGCGGGACGCTGGTACCGGAGAGACGATGGTAACGGCAATCAGAGAGCAGGCCATGCAGGGCGTGGCCGAATTCATGGAACAGGGTGCTGACCTCTTCGTAGCTCAAGAGCGCCGGTTTATCGCCGATGGGTTTGGAGAAATTGCCAACGTTACAGATAACCGGAACGACGCGTTTACCATCCTGATAGACCTCTTTACGATAGGAGTTCATCCAGGCGCCGCCCCGCTTGCT
Source organism: Sedimentisphaerales bacterium (assembly GCA_963663965.2). Lineage (GTDB taxonomy): Bacteria > Planctomycetota > Phycisphaerae > Sedimentisphaerales > SM23-30. Next base: position 38,455 of record CAXXFK010000025.1, on the reverse strand, counting down.
GGCGCGGGGAAAATAATCGGTGTAAAGGATACCAACCAGGGAGCCATCGGCTTCTTTGACAGCGTAGGCTTCCACGTCCGGATGATAAGTTGGGATATCAACCGGTTCGAATTGGAGCCCCCAGAGTTTATGGGCCAGATCGAAGACGCCGGCGCGGACATTTTCCATCTGGAAATAGGGGCGGAGCATTTCTTCATCGAGTGCGTATTTTTCCTGGCGCAGTTTTTCGGCATAGTACCACCAGTCCCAGGGTTGCAGTTTGAAGCTGGCGCCTTCGCGATCGGCGATGGCCTGCATTTCGGCCAGTTCGCCTTGGGCGCGTTTCAGGGCGGGTTGCCAGAGTTTTTCGAGCAGACCGTAAACTTTGTCTGGAGTACCGGCCATGTTTTCATCGAGAATGTAGGCGGCGTGGGTTGGATAGCCCAGTAAATTGGCGCGCTTGACACGCAGGGCGGCCATCTTAGCCAGGATCGCCTTGTTGTCCAGTTCATCGTTATGGTCGCCGCGTTCGATGTATCCTTTGAACATGATTTCGCGCAAGTTGCGTTGTTGCGAATATTGCAGGAACGGAATCAGGCTGGGTTTGTGCAGGGTGAAGACCCATTTGCCTTCGTGGTTGCGTTCTTTGGCGGTTTCGGCGGCACCCGAGCGAACGGATTCGGGTAAACCGGCGAGATCGGCTTCGTTGTCGATCACCAGCTCGAACCGGTTGTTTTCCTTGAGGATATTTTCACCGAACTGGAGAGAGAGCAGGGAAAGCTCTTTGTTGATTTCGCGGAGCTGGGCTTTGCCGGCTTTATCAAGATTGGCGCCGCCACGAACAAAATCCTTATAGGTTTTTTTCCAGCAACATGGCCTGTTCACCGGTGAGTTCGGAACCAACCTGTTCGTAGACGGTTTTGATGCGTGCGAATAATTTTTCATTGAGCCGGATATCGTCACTGTGTTTGGAGAGCTTGGGAGCCAGTTCTTTGGCAATGGCCTGAAGCTGGTCGTTGGTATCAGCGGACATCAGGTTGTCGAATACGCTATCGGCGCGACGCAGGGTCTGGCCGGACTGGTCCAGGGCTTCGATAGTATTGGTAAAGGTGGGTTTAGCAGGATTAGAGGCAATTTTTTCAATTTCCGCCTGATGCTCAGCTATCCCAGCTTCAATGGCAGGTTGGTAGTGTTCCTCTTTGATTGTATCAAAAGGCGGTACACCATATGGGGTATTCCAGGTCTCAAGTAAGGGATTGTTGCCAGAAGGGGCCGACCATTCTGTTTTTGTCTTGTTCTGAACACAGGAACAGACTAAAAGACAAACCGGTAAAGCTGCCAACAGGATTAATCTCATGGTTAACTCCTTGCGAAATAATTTGTTATGGTATGCTGTCATGATGTTAAAGAAAATAATATAGCCCTTTTTTGCGGGATTCACAAGTCGAATTTCACTACGGAAAATATCAAATTGTACACAGGGCATGAAATAGGATCGCGCCTCAATGAGTTTATCCTTGAGAATTGATCCGGGTAAACTGCTGTTTGAAAGCCTGGGCCTGTCAATTTTCAAGTGGATAATCCATTCAATGACGGAACTCATTATGAAGAACAAAGGGAAACAAATGAATCGGCGTCGTTTTCTAAAGCAAACCGCATCTGTGGCCATTTTCCCCTGGATCGTTCCCGCCGGCGTACTGGGTAGCGAGAAACGACTAGCCCCCAGCGAACGGCTGGTCATGGGATTTATTGGTACCGGTGGACAGGGAACCCGCCATATCGGCGGCGGCATCTGGGTGCAGGGCGGCGGTTTTCTCAGTAAACCCGGCGTTCAAGTGGTCGCGGTTTGCGATGTCAACCGAAACAACCGGCAAAACGCTCAGAATCTGGTCAACAATTTTTATCGCAATCAGGATTGTCAGGCGTATCTCGATTTTCGCGAACTTCTGGCCCGATCCGATATTGATATGATCCTTTGCGCGGCCGGCGACCGCTGGCACACCCCGATTTCCATTGCCGCCGCCCAGGCGGGCAAGGATATTTACTGCGAAAAACCTATATCACTAACCGTCTATGAGGCGCGCGCGCTGGCTCAAACCATGGCCCGTTATGGCAGGATATTTCAAACGGGCACCCAGCAACGCAGCTGGAACGAATTCCGTTTTGCCTGCGAACTGGTGCGCAATGGCTACATTGGAACGGTTAAAAAGGTGGTCGTCAATGTCGGTCCCGGTCCTGAGGAATGTTATCTTCCCGCGGGAGGAGAGGCGCCGGACTGGCTCGATTACGACCGCTGGCTGGGCCAGGCTCCCTGGCGCCCGTTCCATCCCGACCTGCTGGGCTGGATGCGGTGGAAAGATTATTCCGGCGGCGAGATGACCAACTGGGGAGCCCATATGTTTGACATTGCCCAATGGGGACTCGGTATGGATGAGTCCGGACCGGTATCCATTACCCCGCCCGACGGGAAAGATTTTCCTCATCTGACCTATGGCTATGCCTCGGGGGCAATGATGGTTCGAGCCCCCATCAGCCGTACGACGCCCGGAGTACGGTTCGAAGGAACGGAAGGTTTTGTCGAGGTCAGCCGCGATCACCTGATTACCCAGCCGGAGCCGCTTTTTCGGCAACGAATCGGCCCCAACGAAATCCATCTTTATGAGAGTTTTGACCACCCGGACAATTTTCTTGAGTGTGTGCGGACACGCAAGCGCCCGGCCGCTGATGCTAATGTAGGTTACCGGTCTATTTCGGTCTGCCATCTCGGCAATATTGCCGGCTGGCTGCAACGGCCGCTGCAATGGGATCCTGAACGCGAACAGTTCCAGAACGATCCCGAGGCGGATCGATTGCTTCAGCGCCAGATGCGCAGTCCCTGGCACATTTAGAGTACCTGTCCAAAGGATAATGATTATGAATAAGCCTTTATCGATTGGTTTGATTCTGACCGTTCTGTTGATTCCGGGTGTCCGGCTTTGGGCCGAAACCGACGCGGTGATTCAGGCGTTTGACCAGTTGCGCGCCTTTCAATCCGGGGGTGATCCACAACCCTTTAAAACCATTGAGGCCGCCGTGGTACGGTCTTATTCCGATTCGTCACTACGTGGCGTTCTGCTGGAACAGTTTGAAACGCTGCTGGCGCCATCGGTTTGTTTCGAAACCCGCCGTTTTGCCTGCTGCCAACTAGCGCTCATTGCCACGGGGAAACAAATCCCTGCGTTGATCCCTTTATTACGCGAAGAGACTATGGCTGACCTGGCGTTATATGCCCTGGAAAGGATTCCCGGTTCTGCGGTTGATGAGGCACTGGTCGAAGCCCTGGCGGAATTGCCAAACGGTCAGAAACAGTCGGTTATTTATACTCTGGGCCAGCGGCGCAGTCCTCTGGCGATTAATCCGCTTGGTACACTGTTGACCGATGCTGATCCTGCCATTGCCGGAGAAGCCGTTATGGCCCTGGGCCGGATTGGCACACCTGCCGCCTCACAAATTTTATTAACCGCCCTTTCTCAAGCCGATCCTCCCGCAAAAAACACATTAACGCGTGCCGGTCTCCACTGTGCCGAACAGTTAATCGCCAATGGCCAATCTGGGGCGGCGACGGAAATCTATAACAAGGTTTATCAATCATCATTTACTCCTGCTACCGACCGCTCAGCCGCACTGAAAGGGCTCTGGCGGGCTCATGTACCGACCGCGTACGCTGATGTGATCGAATCGCTGCAAAGTTCCGATCGAACCATGAGACTCATGGCCATCCATATCATTCATGATTGCGCGACAGCAGAAGAGACCGGGCGTCTGGCCGGTATGACGGAACAATTACCCCTTGAGGCGCGCGTTCATTTTCTGCGGGCCCTGCCTGAACGCCCCGCCCCGGCTTTGCTGCCCATGCTCCGGCAGGCCCTGGCCGATACGGATCCGGACCTGAAGCTGGCCGCCCTGCAGGCCCTGGCCGGGAGTAGCGACATGGCCTCTTTTCCTCTTCTGATACGGCATGTCAGCTCAGAGAATGAAGCCTGTCGACAAGCCGCCCGTGATGGATTAATCAAGCTATCCGGTTCGGCTGTTTCCTCCGCCATCCTGGCTGAAATCCCCAATGTCAAACCGGAGATTCAAGTTATTCTTATCCAGATTCTCGATGAACGCCAGGCGTTCGAGACCGCCAATCAGCTGTTGCGATACGCTTCCAGTTCCAATCCACAAGTCAAATCGGCCGCCCAGAAAGCCTTGCGCTCCCTGGCTGATCCGGAGGTAATCGATCCTCTGATCAATTTACTGGTCAATTCATCACCTTCAGACGTTGCTCCCCTTCGGTCCATTTTTTCGGCCATCGCGCGACGCAACGATTCTTATCAGATGATAACGAAGAGCCTGCTTGATCACCTTGATTCGATCGATCAACCAGCCAGGCGCATTCCCGTTTTGCAGGTTTTGGGCGATATGGGACTGCCAGAAGCCTTGCCGGCCTTAACCACGGCCCTGCATGATGCGGACCCAGGGCTTGGCTATGCCGCCTTAACTGCTCTGGGGGGCTGGGTGGATGCCTCACCGCTTAATGACTTGCTTGAGGTGGCCCGTAATCATGCGCTGCCCACCCACCGTGTGCTGGCTCTGCGCGCTTATATCCGATTGGTTGACAACGCCTCTTCTTTATCGCCTGATGAAAAACTGGCCGACCTGCATACCGCCCTTTCTCTGCATCCTTCCGATCAGGAAAAGAAGGCGATTCTTGGCGTCATTGCCAAACTGCCGACCCTGGCCGCATTGGAACTGGCCCGGAATTCGCTTGACCGGGAATCCGTCCAATCAGAGGCCGCACTGGCTGTTATTCAGATCGCGCGGTCAATTTATCTGAAATTCCCCGATGTTGCCGGCACAGCGTTGAACCAGGTTCTGCAAACCCAGGTATCCTCCCCGCTCCAGGATCAGGCTCGTGCTGTTCTGGGTGATATTGAGAAAATACAATCTTATCTGACCGATTGGGAAGTTGCCGGGCCCTATTTTGTTGAAAATAAAACCTGTCAGGAATTGTTTGATATCGCGTTTGCCCCAGAACTCCCCGATACCCCGGTCACCTGGCAACCCATGCCGGTCAGTCAGCTCAACACTCATCCGGCTTACCTCGACCTGCTGGCCGCTTTACAGGGGGGCGAACAACGGGTGGCTTATCTGCGCACCCACATTCGTGTTCAGGATGATAAAACCGCTCGTTTAGAGATTTATTCGGATGACGGTGTCAAGGCCTGGTTAAACGGCATGCCGATCCACGCCAACAATACCCTGCGTCCTATTCTGGACCAACCCGATCTGGTTGATATTTCCCTTCATCGCGGTGATAATATCCTGTTATTAAAAGTCACCCAGAATAACATGCCCTGGGGAGCGATTGTCCGGCTGGTTGACCCCAAATAAGAACGGGGAACGAATATGGTTGCTGATATATCTTATCCGAATATTAAACCGAGAGGGAAATTTACGCCAGGCCTGGCGTTTTATAAACGCAGTGAGATAAGGATATTGAGACCTGGGTGGCAAGAACATGGTTTTATGTCCAATACGATGCCGCCGGTCATACTCCTGCGTGACCGGGTAAGGTAGTGGCCGGCGAAACCAGAAATCGCTTGCCAACCGACAGGGTAAGGATTATAATATAAATTGTACACAAAGGAGTATTGGCACAGGAAAGCAAGCTCCTGTGGGCAAAACCATTTCCGGTTTCTTTCACAAATTCAAGTAAGGACTATCATGAAATCCAAAACGGTTAGTTATGGCATTGTGATATTGGGATTATGCCTGGGATTTTTTAGTGAATTGAATGGTGAAGCCGTGCGGATGGCGGTGGAGATCGCGCCGGGCGTACAGGGTTCCGGACCTTCGTATCTGACACCCTACCGGGGTGAGCTGTATTTTCGGGCTTATACCCAGACCAGCGGAATTGAATTGTGGAAATACGATGGCCAGCAGGCGGTGATGGTAGCCGATATTGTGCCGGGTGCGGGCAGTTCCATGCCGTCGTATCTGACGGTCTTTAAGGACAAGCTGTATTTCGCGGCCAGTGTGACAGGCGGGACGCGGTTATACTGTTACGATGGCCGGAATTCTGGGCCGGTGGCAGGTGCGGAAAACTGTTCGGTGCCGGAGGATTTGATTGTCTTTGGCGACAGTTTGTATTTCCGGGCCACCTACTTTGCCTTGTATGGCATGGAGTTGTGGCGTTACGATGGCCAGCAGGTGCGGGTCATCGATCTGTGGCCGGGAAAAGGCAGTTCCGGTCCGAAAGAATTGGTAGTTTTTCAGAACGATCTTTATTTCAATGCGGTGAATCAGGAGCTCTGGAAGCTGAATGATACCCTGGATGGCGCGGTGCAGGTAACGGATATCGCGCAGGGGCAGGGCTCCAGTCCGGAAAATATTGTGGCCTGGAATGACGCGCTTTGTTTTTCGGCTTACGATTATGCGCATGGCCGGGAATTGTGGCGGTATCGGCCGGGATTGGCGCCGCAGATGATTGCCGATATCAGTCCCGGCGGGCAATACAGTTCATCGAATCCCAATGGTCTGGCGGTGTATCGGAATATGGTGTATTTCAGCGCCAGGGACACGCTGGAGCATGGTTACGAATTGTGGCGCTATGATGGCGCGCAGGCCCAGATGATCGCCGATATTAATCCGAATCTGCCGGAAAATGGTGATGATTTCCTGGCCGATTCCAGCCCGGGTGATTTTGTTGTTTTCGATGACCTCCTATATTTTGTTGCCAACGATGGCGAGCATGGCCGGATGATCTGGCGTTTTGATGGTTCCAGCCTGGATATGTTGCCCAATTCCAGCCTCGATCCACACGGGGCCGAGCCGGCCGAGTTGACCGTATTTGGCGATTCGCTCTATCTGCGGGCCAGCGATATGGATCATGGCCAGGAATTATGGGAAATCAAGCCGTGCCAGGTAGCCCTGTCGGGCGATACCAACCGAGATTGTTATGTGAATGTTGCCGACTTTGAGGCTATTATTACCAATTGGCTGGATTGTTCCAATCCATTTGATAAGGAATGTCAATGAAAATCGATCGCAGAAAATTTTTGCAGGTGACCGGGAAAATGATGGCGTTAACCTGCGGCACCGGTTTACTGGCGGCCAACGCGGCGGAACAACCGCGCAAACCCAATGTATTATTTATCGCCATTGACGACTTGAACGACTACCTGACATTGCTGGCCGATTATCCGGGCTTGAAAACGCCCAATCTGGACCGGCTGGCTAAATCGGCAGTGACCTTCAGCCACGCCTATTGTGCCGCGCCGGTATGCAATCCTTCGCGCGGGGCGTTGTTGAGCGGGATGGCGCCGTGGAATACCGGCGTTTATGACAATAGTCATCCGATCAACCAATCCAAGCCAATGATGAACGGGGTTTTGCTGCCGGAATTGTTCAAAAAGAACGGCTATACCACGATGACCAGCGGGAAGATTTTTCATACCGGTCCCGGGCCGCAACGGATGAAGGCGATGTGGGACGATCAGGAAGGGATACAAAAATACGGCCCGCAGCCGAAGGTAAAGGCAATACCCGACAGCGTAAAGCGGCCGGGCATGTTCAATTATGAGGCGTGGGAGGGTGATGATGGTGATTTTCCCGATGTCCATAACGGGCGAATCACGTGCCGGCGGCTGGCCAGGCAGTATGACAAGCCGTTTTTCATGGCGTATGGGATCTACCGACCGCATAATCCGTGGACCGCGCCGAAGCGATTTTTCGATATGTACCCTCTCAATGAAGTGGTGATGCCCAAGGTACTGGAAACCGACTGGGATGACCTGCCGCCGATCGCGCGGGAGTTGGCGGCCTATCCGGTCGATCTTGATCAACTGCGGAACGCGGGCTACTGGCGGCCGGTAGTGCGCGCTTACCTGGCCTGCATTTCCTTTATGGACGATTCGCTGGGCCAGGTGCTGGACGCATTGGATAACAGTCCTCATCGCGAGAATACCATTCTTTGCATCTGGGCGGACAATGGTTTTCACCTGGGTGAAAAGAAACATTTTGCCAAATACGCGCTCTGGGAACTGACCACCCATGAACTGATGATGTGGCGGGTGCCGGGGCTGACCAAAGGCGGCGAGCGGTGCAATTGCCCGGTCAATCTACTGGATGTTTATCCAACGCTGGCCGATTTATGCGGATTGGAACAACCGCCACAGAAGCTGGATGGCCAATCGTTAAGACCATTTTTGCAAGATCCCCATTATACCTGGGACCGGCCGGCGATCACCGCTTATCTGAAGGGGAATTATGGCGTCCGGGATGAGAGATATCGGTATATCCGTTATCGGGATGGGAGCGAAGAATTATACGATCATCAAACCGATCCGCGTGAATGGACCAATCTGGCCAACCGGGAAGATGTCGCGGAGATCAAGAAGCGACTGGCCAGGTGGCTGCCGCAGCAGGAGATGGATCCGGTGGGTGGCCGGGCCAATAGAAATGATCCGGATGTCTGACTGTGAGTAATTGATCTTCCGGTTAGAGTTTACTATTAAGTTTGTGTAATAAATGACAGAATTATCACGTCAGGATCATAGTATTTTTCAAAGCAGATTACCAATAGGAAGATTACCATGAAAACGATAGCCAACCGCAGGGATTTTTGAAAAGGACTAGGCAAACATTGGCGACGACCTGTGTCGCCTGTTGGATGTCCACGGTAACGGCGGCGGAGCCGCGCAAGCCGAATGTGCTGTTCATTGCCATTGACGACCTGAACGATTGGGTGGGGTGCCTGGGTGGCCATCCGCAGAACCGGACGCCCACTCTGGACCGGCTGGCCGGTCAGGGGGTTTTGTTTACCAACGCCCATTGCGCCGCGCCGGCCTGCAATCCATCGCGCATCGCTTTACTGAGCGGTATTTTACCCTCCACATCCAGCTATTATGTGAACGGGCAGAACTTGCACAAGACGCCGATTCAGGAAGGGTGTACCCGGCTGTCGCAACATTTTCGGAATCATGGTTATCTGGCGATCGGGTCTGGATAGATTTATCATGGCGGGTGCAACGATCTGGAGGTATGGGATGATTATTGGCCGGACCGCACGAAAGACAAACCGAACGATCCACTGCTACCCAATATTAATCTAAACGGTTTCACCAAGTCCCATTTCGACTGGGGGCCGCTGGATGAGATTATTTTGCCGACGGTAAAGGAGAATGATCTGGACGATGTGCCGCCGGAGGGGGTGAAGATGGCCAATCCGAATGGTGACCACAAGGCAATGGTGGAACATGACCAGTGGAAGAAGGCCGTGCAGGAGTATCTGGCTTCGATCAACTTTATGGATGAGCAGCTTGGCCGGGTGATCGATGCGCTGGAGAAACGGCCCGGCCGGGAGAACTGGATGATGGTACTCTGGTCGGATCATGGCTGGCATCTGGGCGAGAAGTTGCACTAGCGCAAGTTCCCGCTCTGGGAGGAGGCGACGCATAATGTCATGTTGTGGGTGGTGCCGGGAATGACGAAGCCGGGACAGCGGTGCGGCGCGCCGGGGAGACTGATCGATGTCTATCCGACACTGGTGGAATTGTGCGGTTTGGGGCAGCAGGGGCATACGTTGCAGGGTGAGTCGCTGGTGCCGCAGTTGCTGAATGGGAACGATCAATGGAAAGGCCGGGTCACAACGCGGTGGTATCCGAGGGCGAAACCGATTATCTGGTGTATCACGCGTATGAGGTGACCAACCGGGGTAGGTCGGCGTTACAGATACGCAAGTTGGTCTGGGGTGAGGATGGCTGGCCGACAGCGGGGAAGTTGGTGATTGGGGAAATTTGGGGAGATGATGAGGGTCGTCCTAAAAAGACAAAGATTTATAGGCTGATTGGGAAGATTGATGTGGGTATTTATTGGTCCAGTAGGATTAGCATTGGTGGTAGGTAGAATAAATAAAATGGTTTGAATAACTGGCGGGATCAGGTAAAATTGGATGAAGAGAAAGTATTCTGCGTTAAGGAGATAATAGTGAAAACAATGTCGATAAACAGGCTCATGATGGCCGGCGATATGATCTAATGTAATCCCGAACTTTTGAAAAGGGTTTCAAGATTTGTTATAATAATTTTTCTGATAAAGGTAATTAAAATGGAATATCTGATACCAATATCGATAATAATCGTGATTGTTATAGCGGTGGCACTGTCGAGACGAGGGGGGACACCATCGGTGGAGATGTTCGCCAAGATCAACAAGGCTGTTCGAGATCTGCAATGTCATGCCGCCCAAAAGATTATGCCTGCGAAAGAACCGGGTAAGATGACAGGATTCGATGAGCGGAAAATGCAAGATCTTACGGTCACGATTGATAATGTGATCAGGCTGGCATATACGATGGAACATTATGAGGAGGGAATCCTGCACACCATCTCATCTCAATTAACCTGCCGCAAGCCCAGGAAGTATCAAATAGAATGCATGCTGGTTGTCATGCTTACGCTCAATGAAGAACTGACGGAGGCGGGAGTCAATCATGATGAGGTTAAATTTGAAATTACTGAGTCGGAATTGGGCACTCATTATGTGGGAATGCACTTGAACGTCGGTCAGCAGGCTTTGATGGCGGAGAAGATTTGGGATAAGAACAATACATGAGCAAGGAAATTATTGAAATATTATTGAATCTTAAACCAAAACATCTGATAGACATCGTAACATCCGGAGATGGCGAAGTCGTGTTTACAGTTGAGGGGATTCAGGATCGGTTTGTGGTAACGGTTGATTCGGGCGATTGGATTGTCAGTGGCGAATTGTGGCATGAGCATGTTGAGAATGGCGGGGAACTAGGCAAGTCTTTGTAGATTTTTTTGACGGTATAATCCAGATTGTGGTGGTGTATCAGGGCAAAACCCCTGTTGGGCACCGGGTGTGGCATATTCGAGATGGAAAAGAAGAAATAGTCTCATCGTCTGGTATACTGATTTCTTCACTCTGGAAAAAGAAAAGGTACAAGAGGATAGAATACAAAATGCCTGTTTAGACCTGAAGTCTATGAATATTAGGAGGGGCTACAGAATGTAAGACGTAAAACATAACATCGCCAAATCTCATAACGAAATTCATTGTATTGAGAAACCAAAGAAACTTTGCGGACCATATAGATAGAAATGGTTATTGGGACTGGCGTTTCTTTTTCGCTGTTTCCAATACGGACTGGATGGAAACCGGCGCGCCATTTCGGGTTTTGGATTCATCTGCGGCAGACATGAAGGCGAAGAGTTCGATGGTTTCTTCGGCGCTGACGGGTGGTACGCCGGTTTTGAAAAAGGTAACGATCTGCGCGACCAGCGCATCGTAACCGCTAAAACCGCCAGTCGGGCCATTGGATTTGGATCCAAAGACGGTTCCGCCGTAATCGTATTTGCCAGAACGCAGGCCGCGAAAGGTTCCAACGCGGCCATCTTGCCAGACGCCAACCACCAGCTCGGTGTCGGCGGTTTGTGTTCGCTGTACCGTCTGGCAGCCCGGTCCCATCAGGGTATACAGCATTTCCACACCGTGAACACCATACCAGTATAAATCCGGATGATGTTTTTCCAGGGCGCACGGACTGTAAACGGAACAACCGAGCACCTTGCCGTATTGGGTTTTTGCCTTTTGAAGATCGGGTGAAAACCGCAGGGCCGAACTGGACCAGCAGGGAACGGCCGCCTCCCGGGCCAGACGATAGATTTCGAGGACATCGACCAATGAACCTGCAACCGGTTTGTCGATAAACACCGGCAATTTGGCTTTCAGTGCCGGCTTGAGCTGTTCGAGATGGGGACGGCCATCCACGCTTTCCAACAGAATCCCATCCACTCTGGTACAAAGTGTCTCAATGGAATCCACAATTTCAACATGGTACTTTTCGCGCAACTCGTTGGTGAAGTTCTCAATCCGGTTGATGGAAGATTCGATATCGGGCGAGCCGCCCGGGAAACCAGCCACCACCCGGCAACCGGTGTGGTTATTGGGATCATTGAGGTATCTGGTAAAGCCGATGACATGCGAGGTATCCAGACCGATCATGCCGATGCGAAAGACGGAATCCTGGGCCGGCGCGGACATTGAGACGACCATAACGATAACAGCTGCCAGAAACAAGCTCATGGTTTTCATATGAATTATTCTCCGTTAACAGGTATCATTGATCTAAGCATTAGCCGGCGCGTTGACGGCTACTGAGGTATGCCATCAGGCCGCCCAGAGCGAACAGAATCGCCGCAAAGGCGCCGATCATATTAAACGGCAGGCCCCGGTCGACAAACGGCAGGATTGCACCCAGCATCAGTCCGATGATCAGGATGCAGATTCCGGCGATTTTAAAGGGTGAGATCGCCGCAGTACCGCCGGTCTCGTTATCTTCAGGCAGTTGACCGATCGGGGTTTCCAGTTTTTTCATGAAGCCGGCGACGCGGGTTGCCTCGTCAGGCCGGGCCGGGCGCAACAGACTGACGCTCAGCGAGACCACCAGCGTGGTAAAGGTGGTCCCCAGCAAAAGCAGGCTTTCCTGTTTAACGATCCAGCCGGCCAGCGTAGTCTGGTCCGGGCACAGCATGAAAATGAGCAGACCGGCCGCAATCCCGGATAAAAAACCAGCCAGGGAACCGGCGGTGGTGATTTTCCGGGTCAGCAGGCCCAGCAACATGGGAATGGCAACCGGAGCCGTGGCGATCCCGAAGAGCTTGAACATGTTGCGCACCAGTCCTTCTCCGGTCGCCTCAGACAACAGCAAGGCCAGACCCAGCACCATCAGCCCCACCAGTAACGTCAAAAGCCGGCCCACCATCACACACTCTTTCTGGGAGGCCTGGGGTCGGATCAGCCGCCGATAAACATCGTTGGTCAGGACACTGGCGATGACATTAAAATCGCCACCCAGGGTGGAAAGCGTGGCCGAAAACATCGCGGCCACGACCAGCCCCACCATACCGGCAGGCAGGAGTTTCAAACACAGCAAGGGAAAAACGGCCCGTTCATTGCCCTGTTCGATCAGTTCCGGCATGTACTGGCGAGCGGCCAGCGCCGGTAACAAAATCAACGGCGGACCAATGATCTGCAATATTATCACCAGACAGCCCACTTTGGTGGTATCCTTTTCCCGTGGCACACAATAGTATTTCTGGATCAGGGACCAGTTCACGCTGCTGTAGGCCATGATGTAAAGCAAAATGGCAACCACGATATAAAACCAGTTGTACTCGGTTGACGTGAAATGGAAAAACCCTTCGGGCGCGTTGCTGAAAAACGGTCCGAGCCCCCCCACCTTTCTCAACGAAAGCGGCACCAGGGCAATGACCGCCGTGGTCATGATAATAAACTGGATAAAGTCGGTGACCGCCACCGCCCAGAGCCCTCCCAGTATGGTATAAACCATCATAATCAGGCCCGATCCGATCATGCTGGGGACAATCGGCAAATTGAATGCCTGGGATACCATGACGCCGATGGAAACCAGTTTTAACGAATCGTCGATGATGCGAACCGGCAATCCCTGCCAGGCAAACAACTGTCGAATGGCGGGATTGTAGCGGGTTTCGAGATATTCGACCGGACTGTCGATGCGCGCCCGCCGCCAGCGCCGGGCAAAAAACAAGACGCTGGCAAGGGTGCCACTGAGGGTGATCCAGAAAATGGTGACACCGACCAGGCCAAACTGATAGGCCATCGCGGAATAGGACACGAAGGCAAACGCGCTGAAGCTGGCCATATAGAACGAGATGCCGCTCAGCCACCAGGGGATCCGGTTACCGCCGCTGAAATAATCCTTCAGTCCTTTCATATAGCGATAGAAAAAGATACCCACGCCCATCATCAGGGCGAAATAGCCCACCAGGATGAAATAGTCGGGACCGCGCAACTGGTTTTCAGCAAGGATATTCATGATTCTTTTCCTGTGCCGGCGGCGGCTCGATCCAGCAGCAGCCGACAGCGGGGATGGTTGCGGGCGATCGAGGCCGGGCACTGCGGTGAAATGGGGCCTTCCAGCATGGATTTGATGGCCTGGGCCTTGCGGCGGTCGGGAACGGATAAAATGAGATGATCCGTTTTCATGATCTGACGAATACTCATAGAGATGGCTCGTTCAGGGACCTCCGCGAGACTATTGAACCAGCCTTCGCCGAGTTGCTGCCGGCGGCATGCCTCATCGAGGTTGACCAAGAGGTAGGGTTCTTCGGTATCGAAATCGGCGGGTGGATCGTTGAAGGCCAGATGTCCGTTTTCACCGACGCCGGCCAGGGTAACATCGACGGGACTAGCCTGGATCAGTGCGCCCAGCCTGCGGCATTCTTCGGCGGGATCGGGATGTTCGCCATCAATCAGGTGAACGGCCGCCAGTGGATTGACCCGGTCGATAAAACGCTCCATCAGATACTTACGAAAACTGGCCGGGTGGGTGATCGGCAGGCCAATATATTCATCGAGATGAAACATCGTGACTTTGGACCAGTCCACGGCCATCGTCACCAGATGATGATAGACCTCGAACTGGCTGGCTCCGGTCGCCAGAACAACCACCGCCCGGCCACGTTGGGCGATGGCTTGATTTATAATCCCGACGGCGTATTGGGCTGCCGCGGACCCCATTGCCTCTGCGGTATCAAAAATAAACTTTTCCACGCCGGTTCCTTTCACTGATTTTGACTTTTATTTCTTTATTGTGTCCCGCCGATTCCAGTACTTCGTTTAAATGAGCGCTCAGATATCTCCTGGCCAGCTTCAGGTTTTGGGCTTGCAAGGCTGACATGATTTTTTTGTGATAGTTCAGACTGACCGTTTCATCGCCTTGTCGCTGTGTGGTATAGATTTGCAAAAACTGCCGATACTCGTCAATGGCCCGGTAGGCGGCATAAAGGGCGGGATTGCCGCAACCCTGAACCATAAGACGGTGAAATTCCGAGTCGTGGCGGAGAAATTGGGGCAGGACATGCAGATTGTCCGTCATTTGTTCAATGCAACGATCCATTTTTTTTAGACAGGATGCCGCCAACCGGCCCTGACAATAGTCCAGCGAAGCGAGTTCCAGGTTTTTCCGGACGAAGTGGATGTCTTCGAGGGTTACATTCCCGATATCAGCGGGTATGGCATATCCCGGCAGCCGAGCCACGGAGAGTTCCCGAATGAAGGTCCCCTGACCAACTCGCCGTTCAATCGCGCCCAGTTGCTCAAGGTCGGCCAGCGCGGTCCTCAGGGTGCCGCGGCTGACATCAAGCTCTTCGCAGAGTTTGCGTTCGGCAGGCAGGCAGCCACCGGCATGATAGTGTCCAGACAGAATTCGCCGGATGATTTTTCTGATGGTTTCGATAACCAGAGGGCCGGATTCCATACGGGTTCCTTGTGACAGTTTAACAGGTTTGTTGCTTGTGACTTGTGATTCTGTCCAGGCCTGAAGGAAACGTCAACAAAAAACTTGGCGGAGGCGGTAAAATTGGTACAATTTTTGTACCATTGCTGTTTTTCACACCGTTCTGCCATCCACCGAATGGGTTGGCCTTACGGGTGTGGCTCGCATTAAATACCGTGCCGGGCACTAGTTACCGCTGGGGTGTGAACAGAAACCGATTTGCCCTGATCCGGCGTTCCAGAGTTTTACCGGATTACAGGGGCCGGCAAGTTACGCAAGATTGGTTATTTGCGCAATTTTCAGGAAAACCGGGTATGTGATGAAATTCCCTGACCTTGCGACGGTGATTTTTGTAATATTATCGATGTTTATGGGGTTAATCATGTAAATGGAAAAAGTCCACTTGAAAATCAACTATAAAGCTGTTAGTTTATTGCTGTTAAATCTAAACCGGCAGTGCCGGAGCCGAACAGGGTCACAGCAGTATCCGCCTCCCTGTCGAGATTTCTTTGCCATTTTGCGCAAGATTTAACTAGTAAGAGTCTAAATCATATTTGTGTGTTAAAACTAAAAAATGTCTGCTGATTACAAATGTGAGGATTGCTATGAATCAGTTTAAGAAAAATGTGATCGTTGTGTCGATGTTTCTAAGCCTCTTGATGATGGTTTCACTGGTCCAGGCCAAAGATAAGAAAGGGGCATTATCGCCCAAACTGATCAAACAGATCCAATCCGATTTCCAGATGGATACCCACACCCGCGCCATGCAAAATGCCCTGACGGCTGTTGACATCAAAAGTATTGCTGAGAATCGGGAGATCCTGGCCGATCATGTCCATCAGTTCAGCCATAAGATCGATACCAGGGGAATCAGCAATCAACAGAAAAGCGGCCGGTGCTGGATGTTTGCCGGCTTTAATACCCTCCGCCCGATCATTCTGAAAAAGTTGGAACTGAGTCAGTTTGAATTTTCCCAGATCTACCTGCAGTTCTGGGATAAATTCGAAAAGGCCAATACCTTTTACGAATACATCATCGAAATGCGTGAACGCGACCTGATGGATCGGGACATGGTCTTTCTGCTCAAGGATCCCATCCCGGACGGCGGATACTGGGAAAATTTCGTCAATCTGGTGGAAAAATATGGTGTAATCCCCAAAGAGGCCATGGCCGAGAGCGCCGCTTCCAATAATACCGGTATGATGAACCAGAACCTCAGCCGCCTGCTCCGCAAACATGCTGACGAGCTTCGTCAGATCTACCAGGAGACCGGCTCGGTCGACAAAATGCGCCAGGCCAAGCCCGATATGCTGGCCGAGGTCTATAAAATACTGGTCATCAATCTGGGCCAACCGCCCCGACAGTTTACCTGGCGCTATAAAATCAAAAACAAAGAGGCCAAAATTGAATCGGCAGTCAACAAGGATGATGAAGAAAAAACCGAAGAAAACGACCAGGATAATGATGACACTGCCAAAAATGACTATCATGTCGAACAGCTGCTTTCTGAACCCGAGCCGTTTACTCCCCAGCAGTTTTATAAACGGTTCTTCGATGTCAAATTGAGAGATTATGTCAATATTTTCAATGACCCGATCCGGCCCGATGGCGCCCATTGCCGCATCAAAATGACCAAAAACCTCTACGACGGCGATAATATGAACTATGCCAATGTTGACATCGAGCGGATCAAACAGATGGCGATCACCATGCTCCTGGATAACCAGGCCGTCTATTTTTCCGCCGATGTTTCTCCCAACCAGGATCCGGCCAAAGGGATCATGGAAGCCGATCTCTATGACTTCGAATCGGTCTATATGCTTGCGATGGACCTGGATAAACGTCAACGCGTGCTGCTGCGCGACAGCACCGTCAACCACGGCATGGTCTTTATCGGGGTGGATTTAATGGATGATCAAACCCCGGTCAAATGGCTGGTCGAAAACAGCTGGGGCGCCGAACGCGGCAAAGCCGGCCAATGGACCATGTATGACAACTGGTTCGATGAATACGTCTTCAATATCATCGTTCATAAAAAATACGTTCCCCAGGACATTCTCGACATCTTCAAAAAACCGGCCCAGACTCTTCCCGCCTGGGATCCGCTCTGGTAAAATCGTGACTAGCATAGACTGGGTGGACAACAGCGGCACGGAGTTCGTGTTGATAATCCGTGGTCGAAAAGCAGAACATGTGGATTCGGCGGGACAACCCTCGGCAACTCTGTGTAACAGCCCAAGCCAACCAGGTCCGCCGCAAAACACTTGAAAAAGTACATTGTCATGAATTTAATGGATGGCTGTACACATGAATCCTAACATACCGGATCTGATCGATTTGCAAGTCAATGGCTACCGTGGGATTGATTTTTCCAGCAATGAATTAACCGAAGAAGGTTTTGCGCTGGCCTGCCGTCAGTTGATTCAACAGGGCGTTTCCGCATTCTGTCCCACGATCATTACCAGCAGCGAAACGGTCTATCGGACGAATCTGGCCCGGATGGCCAGGGTCATACGGTCCGCTGAATTTCGCGACCATATTCCGGGGATTCATGCCGAGGGGCCGTTTCTATCCCGTGAGCCCGGCGCCATCGGCTGCCATAACCCCAACTGGGCGCGGCCGGCGGATGAGGCCTTTCTGGAACGGATGCAGGAGTGGGCGGATGGCGCTATTGCGATTCTGACGATGGCTGCGGATATCCCCGGCGCGGCCCAGCTGGCCAGGAGAGCCGACCAGATGGGCATCCGGGTATTTCTGGGTCATCAAATGGCGGGAGTTGAGGTCTTAAAGGAACTGGCCGATGCAGGCGCCAGGGCCGTAACGCATCTGGGTAACGGCATGCCGGCCATGGTGCACCGGCATGACAATCCGCTGCTGCATGCGCTGGCCGTGGATGAACTGGCGGTCACCATCATTACCGATGGCCATCATTTGCCGGCCCATCTAATCAAGACCATTGTAAAATGCAAGGGGATCGATCAGGTGGCCGTAATCAGCGATGCCGCGCCCCTGGCGGGTATGCCGCCGGGAGATTATGTGACTCTGGGTAATCCGGTCCGGCTCGAGCCGTCCGGTCTGCTGCATAATCCGCAGTTGCATTGTATGGTGGGTTCCTCCGCCACAATCGTGGACTGTTATCGCCATGCCCAGTCATTGGATTGTTTCAGTACGGCCGATCTGGAAAAACTGTTTTATGCCAATCCAATCAGACTGTTGGGAAAATAGTGTTGTTGGCACATTAAGCTACGTTTGGAAATTATGGTTCATTTTTCTTAATCGTAGTAGATTATGAGAGTTACATATTATAAATTAGATTTTCAAAAATGCGTAAATAGTTAAAAATAGACTATCCTGTTACGATTAAGATCGAGGCATCATGACACCATTAATCAACAGCTCCGCCGGTATTTTGACCATTTTGTGCGGTATCGCCGCGTTTTTTTTCTGGCTGGAACATCGGACCCAATGGAAGCTGTTCCATTTTTTCCCACCGCTGTTATTTATCTATATGCTGCCGGCGGTACTATCGAATGCAGGGCTGATTGAGGGCCGAACGGTCATCCCCAACAGTGCGGAAGTCTATGACATGCTCAAGGACTATGTCCTGCCTATGTTCCTGGTGATCATGCTGTTGAAAGTTGATGTGATTTCAACCGTACGGGTGATGGGTAAAGGGGTGTTTGTCATGTTGCTGGGGACGACGGGCGTCATATTGGGCGCTCCCATTGCCTGCTGGTTATTCAAAGGGGTATTGCCGCCGGAGACCTGGAAGGCGTTTGGCACCCTGGCGGGAAGCTGGATCGGGGGAACGGGCAATATGGCGGCGGTAGCAGGCGGCCTGGAGGTGAGTGACAGTCCGCAATTCGGTCTGGCGGTATTGGGTGATAATCTGGTTTATATCGCCTGGCTGCCGATCTTACTGAGCTCGAAGAATTGCGCGGCGTGGTTTAACCGGGTGATGAAGGTAAATCCCAAACGGATCCAGATGCTGGAATCGGTGGAAGCGGTCAAATCGTCCAAGGCAGAACCATTGAAGATGCGGCATTTCCTGTATCTGTTTGGCCTGGGATTCGCGGCAATCTGGGTATCCAACGAGCTTGCCGGCCATTTAAAGGAGTTTCCTCCGATACTGACGACATCGACCTGGAAGATCCTGCTGATAACAACCATCGGACTGGGTCTGTCTTTGACACCGGCGCGGAAGATACCGGCCAGTCATGAACTGGCGATGGCGCTGGTGTATGTATTTGTGGCAAATATGGGGGCCAAGGCAGATGTAAGCGGACTGGCCGGATCGGCGGGCTGGTTTGTGCTGGCCTGTTATGTGTGGATCGCGATTCACGGGGCATTTTGCCTGCTGGGCGCCTGGCTGTTCCGGGTGGATGTGCATTCAACCGCGATCGCCAGCGCGGCCAATATCGGCGGCGCGGCCAGCGCGCCGATTGTGGCGGCCCATCACAACGACAAGCTGGTGCCGGTGAGTGTGCTGATGGCCTTGATCGGTTATGCCGTGGGCAATTATGGCGCGTTTCTGGCGGCCTATTTGTGTTCCTGGGTGGCGGGATAGCGAATTCTTAAATTATCATCATCAGGGCGAATGTGACCGAAGAATATTCTAGAAATTAACGTTTAAGTTAAGCCATTGAAATGAACGTAAAGTAATTCATGAATTGTTGTCATAGCCCGAAAAAGATGTTCGCCCGAATGAATTTCATAATTGAAACGCCAGATCCACCTTGCCTGGTTTCCGGCATCTTTGGTATCCAACCCGTATAATTGCAATCCCACCTTTAAATCACGATACATATCACCCAGGTCATCCCAGATTATTTCTGCTCTGGCTCGATCTTCATTTTTTTCATCGCCATGTCACCTGCCCAGTGTGCCAATGTCATTTGACAAAAAACCGCTAATCGCTTTAGCAACCGTTTCCCATTCATTGTAGGTCATGTGATATTGGTCAAAGTCTGAATCTTTGGTAGAGATACCCAGGGTATTCAATTTCAGGATATCACAAGCAAGCCGGGCCAGGATGTGTTCCAATTTATGACAGAATGCTCGAGGAGTAAGCGTGACAAGCTGGTCAATCAGATTACAATAATCACAGGCGGTCTGACTGAATGGTTTCAACGCCAGGAGTCTGGTTGATTGGTTTGACATTGAATTGCCCTGTGTTTAGTACCAGATATCCTTTGATCAGAACTTGCGGCCGGGGGCCAGTTTCAGGATCTTATGGCGGGTGATCAAAATCAGGGCCAGGAAGACCCCTTTGATGAGTAACAGCCAGAGTGGCATCTGAAAGACTTCGACAAAATCGGTGAGCCCGAAGCAAAAGAAGGCAATCGTATATTGGAGGGTGAGAATGCGTGTGACATTGGGGAGTTGGCGACGGTAAACATAGCCTGATAAGATTATCCAGAAAATGCCTTCCAGAAGATTAAAGCCCTGGTAGGCCATTTTGATGCCACCGTAATACCCCCAATCGGGTGAGACCAGCGGATAATTGAGCAGGTTGTATAGCATGGGATTCCCCATATATTATCTCAATGTTAACATTGCGCATTATCATATCCGATTTACATAAATGCAAAAGCAAAAATTGAAATTGAAAATTTAATTCAAATAGTATTTAATGAATACCAGATACATCCATAATATAAATATGCGTATCCAATTTATCAAAACTTTAAATCCTATAATGCCAAGCTATCTCAATGAGGATATTACAGATACTTTGCAAACCGCCATGGCGAACGATCATCCCGCTTTTGGGTATTATTGGGATATTGTTGACGGGCTATACGATCTGGTCGCCGGGGGCGGAGGTTGTTGACGGGCGGCATGACCTGGGGCACAATGGGATCTGGCTGGGGCATGGCTGGCTGGGGGATGATGGGTGGTTTCGACGGTATAATAAGTCCAGGGAGTCGTTTCGAAACCCAGAGGCAATTAAATTACTGGCGGAGCGGCTGAAACAGCATGGCATTAAGTATGTGTATCCGCATCTGTGTCCATGCGATACGGACGGCCAGATCGCACTGGAAGATCCAAATCAGACAGATCTGTTTTTATCGATTTTCCAGGAATTTGAAGTTATGCCCTGGGTGGGCGGGGTATTAAATCAACAATGTTACGTGAACCGGGGGGACTGGCGGGCAACGTTTATCGAATCGATACTGGCATTGCTGGAACGGCATCCCCAACTGGCGGGAGTACAAATCAATATCGAGCCCATGCCGGATGGAAACCGGGAATTTCTAATTCTGTTGGAAGAGTTGTTTAATGCCCTGCCGGAAGGTAAGCGACTATCGATAGCGGCGTATCCACCGCCGAGTCGATGGCATTCTTTCCCGGAGGCGCACTGGAGCCGGACCTATTATGAACAGGTGGCCGGGCGATGCGATCAACTGGTACCCATGATGTACGATACGGCCATTCGATGGGACAAGGTTTATCAGAATACCATGCGGCGCTGGACACGCGACATCCTCGAGTGGTCTGGTGAAACCGAGGTGCTGCTGGGGATACCGGCGTATGAGGATGCGGGTGTGGGATATCATCATCCCAGGGTGGAGAACCTGACCAATGCATTGCGGGGGATACACGCTGGATTGAATTGTTACCCGACACTTCCAATTCAGTACCAGGGTGTGGCAATCTATTGTGCATGGGAAATGGATGAAAGCAAGTGGGCGGCCCTCAAAAAGTTGTTCAATAGACGTTCAAACCCATCGGAATCATCCCCTCATTGAAATTCATCGATCAAACCGGCAAGAAACACCATTTCAAGACGTTAAATTGTACATTCACCAACAGTCAATATCTGAATGAACCTGATGAAGGTAAACCCCCTGATCTGTATATAACCAGTAGTCAGGAAATGATCCTTGACAGGGGAGGCTTCTGAAGCGATAAAAGCGAAATATCAAGTGTGTGTTTTCTGGTAATATTCTGACATCACAGATGAAAGGTTGCGTTATGAGAAATCGGATTATTCTGATAACCGTGCTGGTTTTGATATCGGGCAGTTCTGCGCTCTGGGCCCAGACGGTCGATTTTGGCAGTTTACTGGAAGAGATGGTCACCCGGTCCAATCTGGCCGAAGTACCGGAACCCTATTATACCTGCCGGCAGGCCAGCAGTTATGACCGGGGCACCAAAGAGGTGAACGGGCCGGGCTGGTTTGCGAATATGGACCGGAGCTTTTTTATCCGGGATGAAACCAATAACGGGCGTAAGGAATTCGTTTTGATGGACGCGGATGGACCGGGATCGGTGGTTCGATTCTGGGGAACCTGGCATGGACCGAGGGGCAGCACCTTCAAAAACGGCACCTTGCGGGTGTATCTGGATGGCAACAAACAACCCACCATCGAAGGGCCGATCCGGGATATTGTCAGCGGCGGCATGCTGGTGGGCAAACCGTTATCAATGGGTGTTTCGCCAGAAACCGAGATCGAACGGCAGGGCCATAACCTCTATATGCCGATCCCCTACGCCAAACATTGTAAAGTCACTTATGAAAGCGATGAGATCACCGAACCGGGCGCCCGTAACGGTGAGGCGCTTTATTACCAGATCGATTATCGTACTTACGATAAAGGTACCCCGGTGAAAAGTTTTACCATGGATGACCTGACGACCTATCGTTCGGTGCTGGCCCGGGTATTGATGCAATTGAGCCGCTGTGAACGCGGGACTACCGGGCGAAGACTGGATTCCACTCTGGAAGGCAGACTGGAACCGGGCCAAAAAAGGGCGATTGAGATCGCCCGGCCGGGCGCGATCCGGGAAATCTCCATCAAACTCAACGCGGAAGACCTGGAACAGGCGTTCCGATCAACCGTAATTACCATCGATTTTGACGGGACACAAACCGTCTGGTGTCCGGTTGGCGATTTCTTTGGTACTGGACATCAACTGCACCCTTACCGAAGCTGGTATAGTGAAGTGTCACAGGATGGCTCGATGAGTTGTTTCTGGGTGATGCCATTTGAAAAGAACGCATCCGTTGCGATTCACAACCTGGGCGAGCAGCCGGTGGATATTATCCTGGGCGAAGTGAGAACCGGACGCTGGAACTGGGATGACCGGTCGCAATATTTCCATGCCGGCTGGCATTTACTTTCCAAGGTATCAACGCGCCGGGGCAGCGACAAGGCCGGCGATGGCGCCTTCGATGTCAATTACGTGGAAGTGAAAGGCGCGGGAACCTATGTCGGCGATCAACTCTGTATTTTTAACGGCTCGAACGCCTGGTGGGGTGAAGGCGATGAGAAGATCTTTGTGGATGGCGAAGCGTTTCCATCGCATATCGGAACGGGAACGGAAGATTATTATGGCTATGCCTGGTGCCGGGGCGAATATTTTGCCGCGCCCTTCCATGCCCAGCCTTGCGGTGAAGGCAACAATCAACCGAAATTCAGCGAAAATTGCCGGTGGCGCGGCCTGGACGCGATCCCGTTCAAAACCAGTTTAAAATTCGATATGGAACTCTGGCACTGGCATAAAACCCAGATGAACTTCGCGCCGACAGCGATGTGGTACGCCCGGCCGGGCAGTCAATCGAACCGAAAACCGGAAGTTGATAGCGCCCAACTGCCAGTTGCAAAAACTCAGGATGATGTCGTACCGATTTACCGGGTGAAAGGCGCGCTGGAAGGTGAAGCCCTGAAGATCCTGGAAAAATCAGATGGTACGACCGAGGCCCAGGGTTCGACTCAATGGCGCTGGAGCGGTCAGCAGCAACTGTGGTGGAAATATGGCAAACCGGGCGATGAACTGGTACTGGCATTGGGTAAAGTCAAGGCCGGTCGTTATCGCGTGAAGGCCGGCCTGACCAAGGCCAAAGATTACGCGATCATCGATTTTGCCATTAATAACAAAACCCTGGCGAAGGATCTCGATTTATATCACCCGGATGAGGTCATCATGACAGAAC
Source organism: Sedimentisphaerales bacterium (assembly GCA_963663965.2). Lineage (GTDB taxonomy): Bacteria > Planctomycetota > Phycisphaerae > Sedimentisphaerales > SM23-30. The sequence goes on along the minus strand of CAXXFK010000025.1, from coordinate 14,165 downwards.
TGGAACTGGGCGACTGTGAGTTGAAAGCCGGCGAGAACCGAATCAAAGTCACTATCAAAGGCTGTCATCCCGACGCGGTCAAATCGTATATGTTCGGACTGGACTACCTGTTACTGGAACCGATCCAGTAAATCGATTTTTTGAATAAAAAAGGCCCCGGAATGTTGATAGTATTCCGGGGCCTTTTTTTTGTTGATTTATGAATTTTAAACGGCGTTAACCTTCGACGCTGAACGACCCGGCGCCGCTCATTACCAGTTCTTCGGGAGTCGCCACCTCGATATCGGCGATCTGGCCGTTTTCTTCTTTGATTTTTTCCATCAGCAGAACCCAGGTTTCGCGGATGTGGCGAATAATCTTGAGGGCTTCATCAAGCGGCCTGGTTTCACGCTGGAGATTGGCATCGATCAACCGTTCATAACAGAACAGATACAATGAACGCATCCGGGAACAGATCTCGGGTGCGTATTCATCTTTCATGCTGTTCATCAGTTCCATGATGATCTTTTCGGCCTTACTGATCAGGGTAAACCGTTTTTCCAGATCACCATTGGCATTAAGCTCGCGCGCCTGCTCACAAAACCGGATCGCCCCATCATAGAGCATAAGCTGCAGTTCTTCGGGGCTGGCAGTCATGACCTTGGTTTTCAGGTACTGATTGGGAGTATTGTTCGGTCGGGTATCCATGAACAAATCCTTATCGGCGAAAAATCACCCGGCGGGTCAACGCCGGCTCTCTCAAACGGTATCGATCAAATCGGGTCCATCCATGAACAACAACGACAATACACAGTCAGAACCGTTAGGCGAATCATTCCGTGACAGCCGGATAACCGGTTCTAATGGTATCATCGGCATAATCGTAACGGCGATTTAATAATTCCGGGTCCGAAAAAGTGAAAATACCGCCACGCAACTGGGCCGCCCTGAATATCACTACCGGCTATACGATTAACCTGAAATCAGTGATCCCAGCTGAGACAAGGCCGATTGTTGCGATTGCATATTGGAGAGGGCCAGTTCCATCTGATAAAACTGGTTATAGAGACTTTGTTCCTTGGCGTCGAGTCGTTGCTGAAGGTATTCAGAACGTTTCTTGAGCAGGTCGATACTGGTGCCGATTGACTCAGCGCTGATTTTCATGGTACTGCTGGAAGTGGTACTGGCAAGATTTTCCAGTCGTCCGCCGATATAATCACCGATACCAGAGGTTTCCTGGAGAAACAATGATACCACGGCATCCGGGTCGGCTTCAAACGCTTCACGAAATTCGCTTTCGTCAAAATCGAGTTGAGTCACCCCGGCCACGGCATAGGTTTTGTTATCACCATTGGCGTCAGCAGCTGTTTCCTGAGCCATCGGGGCAAAATGCACCCCGACATCGCTGAGCCGGTTATAGGTGTCCAGCCCGGGAACCGTACGTTGCACCATGTTGATCAGCGCCTGCCGGACAGTACTGACGGAATGTTCGGCATATAAAATGCCTTTGGTTTCGGTGGCCACATCGTAACTGGCCTGGTCATTAATCAGCTTCATGACCTCGTTAAAGGAGGTCACAAAATTTTTCATTTGAGTGACAATACCATCGATATCCTGATCAATTTCAAGGTTAACCGGGGTATCACTCACTTGCTGGAGTTCAATGGTGACTCCTTTAACCGCTTCCTTGAGTGTATTGGTACGGCTGGTAATCAGCAGTGGATTGGACGTATCGGTACCGCCCAGTAAAACCAGCGCGTCCTGTCCGGTGGATAACGTTTCGGTAGACAGATTGGTCGAGCCGGGATCGAGAAAAATATTGCCGGCCCGGCCGGCCACTTCACTGACAAAACTGATCCGGTAATTATTGCCATCGTTGATCAGGCCGGCCTGCAATCCCATATCGGCATCGTTGATCCGCGTGACGATATCATCAATGCTGTCCCCCCCACCGACTTCCAATTTATATTCGTAGGAACCATCCAGAATATAGGAACCATCGGCCTGTTTGGTGGCTGTTTTCAGCAAACCCAGATCACTGGCAACACTGCTGCCGCGGGCATTGGCAACTTTGATAGCCTGCAGGTTATCGCCTTCACTGGTATCGTAAAGTAAAATCCCATCACCGGTATCGTTGATGCGGGCGCGGACATTGGTACCGGCGGTATTGATCTTGTTGATTACATCTTCAATGGTTTTGATACCATCTTGAGCCAGATCGACATCTTTGGTCACACCGGTGCCATCGGTGAGTTTGAAAGTGCCCAGCCGTATCCCTTCACCCTGACGCAAATCTTTCAGCGCCGTGGTCTCCGAAATATACTGCAACTGTAGATTCCCACTGTTCACCGAGCTGACACCATCGGCAGTATCCCGGGCAATATTCAGAAAATCAGCCAGATCGCCACTGACCGAAAGAGCGCCATCGTTATCGTCTTTCAGGATCAAGCCATTACCGACGGAATTAACCTGGGCAGATAGTCCGGTTCCGGAATTATTGATCCATTCGATAACGTCATTAAGCGAACTGCCGGCGTCAAACGCCATGGTAGCTGAACCACCACCGCTGCCCTGAATGGTTAATGTCCCTCTGGCAAACTCTTCGGTAGCGGTGGTAGAACCGCTGCCGCCATTAAGCGACCGGAGCAATACGGTATTCAATCCGGCAGTCAGAGAACGGCCGTTGTTATTGGAATCAAGCGTCAGCAAACCAAGATCAAGCGCGGCAAAGTTATCTTCACCGTTAGCTTCAACGGTTAACGAACCGGCGCCTGCGCTCAGGTCGAGTACCTGCAATCCCTTACCACTGCTGTTGATCTGTAACTTAAGCGAACCATTATTATCCCAGTGATTATTAACCGCGTTAATCACATCGCCAACCGTTTCCATAAACCAGACCTGGGTTCCATTGATAGTAGTTCCGTTTACGGATCCCGCTATGCCAAGATCGGCAGCGGCAGAACCGCCATCGAGATCTTCAATGGTAAACTTTTGCGATTCCGCGCTTCCACTGCGGTATTCCAGCGTGCTTTCATCCTTGAGCACAATATGATCCATGGCATTAAACGCAAAAGAAATCTTCATTTCACCGTCGGGATACTGACGCTGGATCTGTTCTTTGATATAATTCTCAAGTTGGGTTAATGTTCCCCGGCTACCGTAACGGTCTTTAAAATCATCCATGTCGATATCGACTGAACGACCGTTCTGATCGGTGATCCGAAACATACCGCCCCGGACACCGGCGCCACTGTTGAGCGATTGCAGGGTGGTGGCTTTACTTGCTGGATCACCAACGGTGTGATGCATCTGACTTTTAAGGCCGACATTGAGAACTGTTCCATCAGCCAGAGTAAATTTCAGGTCATCACTACCACTGTTCACCCCCCGGATTCCATTGCCATCATTTAAACTTTTAAGCAAAGTCTCGACGCCAATTCTGGCGATATTGTTTCCATCAATGGTACTGGCGGCTACATTCGCGGCAATTCCCAGGTCTGTGGCGGTATGGCCGCCGCGTAGATCGGCGACAACCAGATTGCCGGTCCCGCCGGTATTATCGTTGATGACAATCCGGCCACCGGATACGGAAGCAGTGACATTAATTTTCGAACTGTAATTAATTTCATCCAGAACATCTTGAACTGTCTGGGCCGTCCGCAGATCAATGACCGCCGTCTGGCCGGATCGATCGGTTATTTCGATCTGACCTCTCTGAATTCCCTGGCCCCCATTCAACTGATCGAGCAGGGTTTGACGGGCAACCTGGCCATTGCCCATTTCGAAAGTAATGGTACCGGCGCCGACAGAGCTATCGATACTGGAATATCCCCGGCTGATAAACTGATGGGTACTGGCCAGTTGTTTGACTGTAAGGTTATAACTGCCCTTCTGGGCTAGTTTAGTCGCAGTAGCAGTAAGAACATCTTCATTACTGATGGATACTGCCTTTTGTTCGAAAATCTGGTCTTTGTTGAAACTGGCCGCCGAAACCTGAATCGCCATGACTTTGGCTTGCAGTCCCAGCAGCGCCGTTTGCCTGTTAGTCTGTTCCTCAATCCGGGTATCGACCTGATCTTTCGTCCGGGCTTCGATCGCAATGAGTTGCGAAACGATGCTCTCGATATCCAGGCCGGAAATCAGTCCCGTGCTGGATGAAATTGTTCCCATAGCGATTTCCTTTCCGACTGATGCCATCCATAGCGCAGTCGAAATACATCTGGATGGCCGATATCCCATCGGTCTGGCCCAGATGCGGCATGATTGCAATCATCAAACTCTTGTTGATGTTATCGGACAATCTTTGGGGGCTGCTTTAATGAAAAATCCCTTTATGAATATTGTAAGGATTATGTGGATGACCCGGCAGACACATATTTCGCTTAACCCATTGCGAGAAACAACCTTATAACTACCCAACCGGAATATGGCCTGTCCTGCCTGCGTGGTTAATCTTGAAAAATTCAATAAAAGTCTGATAAGTGCCGATAAAAATGGCCGGAGCCTCACAGCAGGGCATTGCGCTGCTGGAGGCTCTGGCCTTCAGGAATGTTCCTTTCGGAACACTTATATTCACCGAGCGAGGCAGGTCGCCTTCAATCGCTCCGCATATTGGTCCCGCTTCGCTTCGGCTTACGGATCCGGTTAACTGGCCCTTAACCGGATCCTACAAGGCACACTACCGATAATCATCAGCGGACCCAGAGAAATCCTTCCCGCGGAGTAGGCAAACTCGTCACACAGCACACGGCTAGTGAGCGACTCTGATGGATTCCTCCGGAGCCGCTCGATTAACCGAGTAGTGCCAGGACGCTCTGAGGCAAAGTGTTTGCCATGGACAGGACCGAAGTATTGGCCTGTACCAGAATCTGCGCGCGGGTCATGGCCGCGGTTTCGGATGCGAAATCGGCATCGCGAATCGCAGATTCGGAAGCGGTTACATTCTCCAAGGTAACTCGCAACGAATTCACATTCGTTTCGAGAATATTTTTCTGGAACGCACCCAGTCGGCCTCGCAATGTGGAGATATCCTTGATCGCGGAGTCCACAATCCGCTGGGCGGTATATAAATTGTCGCCGTTGAGGGCGTTGGTCGCACCGCTCTTAAGCGTGTTAAGGTAGCCGTCGGTATAATTGCCCAATTGACTTGGGGCTACACTCATAATGCCTAGCGATTCCATGCCGATCGCATCCACCTTGGATCCAATCGCAAAATCGGAACCGCCGCCGGTGACACCAAAGCTGCTCGTCCAGTCCGCCGCGGACAAAGCCGCAGTTCCTTCCAGATCCAACTCGGCATCAAGCATCGCCGTTCTGACGGTTAATCGTTTTCCGTCGGCGATGGCTGCGGTACCATTAATCGTGGCACGGGCGTTCACACCATAAACCTGACTGTCGGTCGCATGGTTACCGGCTACAGTTTCACTGATCCGTAAATCGTTGCCGGTATATGCACCTGACAAGACTTCCAGGCTGACATAAGCATTGGTGCCAAAGTCGACACTACGCAAAGTGGCGGAATTCCCGTCTGTAGACAAAAATGCCGATACACCGGTCACTTCTTTGACCTGGTTGATGGCAGCAATGATATCGGCAATAGCGGTACTGGCTGCAAAAGAAAGTTCGGTATTTCCCCGGTTCGATCCGATTTGAATCGTCATGGAGCTGACACCGAGCCCTTCACCGCTGAGATATATAATTCCAGTATTAGCGGCAGAAGTCTTAGTGACATCCACCTGCATGGTCGCGCCGTCAATGAGTTTGGCGGCATTGACACTGAGTTCGCCAATAAACATGGAACTGACCGAACTGGTGGTATAAGCCTTGTTGCCATTCAAGAGCTTCATCCCTTCAAATTCGGTGGCATTGGCGATCCGTTGGATCGTATTGATCGCGGAATCAACCTGGAGCTGATTGGCGTCGATCTCTTCCTGCGACAGGGCGCCTTTATTCGCCGTTTGAACGAGCAGCTCTTTGATATTCACTAATAAAGAGGAGATTTCGTTCAAGGCGCCTTCTGCCGTCGCGATCACGTTCGAGGCCCGAAGCGAGTTGCTGATACCCGATCGGATACCGGCCATTTCGGACCGAAGATTTTCCGAAGCGATCAGGCCGGCCGGATCATCTTTGCCAGATGTGATCCGCAACCCGGAAGAGAGCCTTTTGAGGCGTGTGTTCAGGTCTTCGTTGTTTGCGACCAACTTGTGGATCGCATTCATCGAGGATACATTAGTATTAATCCGTGACATGGTCTATCCTCCGTGACAAGGCAGGCATTCATTTCGCCTGAGCTTACAGACCGTTAACCTTGTTACATTAATTTACGCGTCCCGGAACCGGTCTGTCCGGAATTTACAGTCCATATTGAAGCCATTGATTCGTCTTGGCCAGACTTCCTGTTCACAGCGTGAAATCACGCGATTTCACCGTCCTGGAGCCGTGACAGCAAGGACTGTATAAAGCAGATTCGGCGAGGGTTCTCACGAACCGAATCCGCGTACATTACCAGTACATTAGATTACCATCCGAAGATAATATAAGAGATGCGTAAGCGGGGTTCCACCTGGCAGCAGCACCTGGCCGAAACCAATCGGCCGAAATCCGTTTCATGGTTCAAATTGTCCAGCATGTCTGGTTGCAACTCCTTTACAACTTTCGACACTGGTCCTGAATCCCGGCAATCATCCTGGCCGGCTCTTCAGATTTTTGCAAGACAGCTATAATTTCGCTCTGGCAACCCGGAATTGCTCTGAGCAGGAAACCATCACTGTTTGCTCTTTAGTTTTCGACAAAGTGGCGATAAAACTTTAGAAAGGGCGATAATATTTTAACAAAATCGTATTATTGGACCTAGACCGATGTGCCCGGAAAAACCGATATTCCGGGAAATATTTGGTGGGATCTCAGACCATCGCCATGCAGGATAATATTCTTATCATATTGCAATTAAGATAGTTACAAATAAAAAAGAAAATCATCACTGTTGATAATTCCTCAATTGCGGGTTGTGATAATCTAATGAAATCGTTTCGAAACTCAGGTCCATATTTTTTTTTATTTTTGTTATCGAACCCAGCATTTATTATTCAACGATTCGTTGGAATATCCGGCAATCAAGGGCTTATCCGGCATTGAAAATACTAAAGTTAACTGGACAGGATGAAGCCTGACAGAGACGATGAGTACCGCCGCTGTCAGGACTTCATCCACCAGAATAGCGTCAAATAATCAGCCCAGCAAGGCTAATACATTTTGCGGAGCAAAGTTAGACTGCGCCAGAACACTGGTCGAAGCCTGTACCAGAATCTGTGACCGGGTCATATTCGAGGTTTCGGTCGCAAAATCGGTATCGCGGATGGCCGAATTCGCTGAGTAGAGGTTTTCTTTAGCCACCTTCAGTGAATTAATCGTGGTTTCCAGGGTATTCTTCTGGAACGAACCTAACCGGCCGCGTAATTTGGAAATATCCTTAATTGCGGAACTGACAATCCGTTGCGCCGTATACAGGTTGTCGCTGGTCAGGGCATTATCGCCACCGCTCTTCAGCGTATTAAGATAGCCATCATCAACATTGCCTAATGCTGTCGTGGCGACATTCTGTATTCCGATCGATTCCAGACCGATTGCATCTACCTGAGAACCCAGGGCAAAGTCTGAACCACCACCGGTGATCCCAAACGTAGTGCTCCAGTCGGCTGAAGACAAGGCAGCCGTGCCGTCCAGATCCAGTTCGGCATCCAGCATGGCGGTACGGATGGTCAGTTTCTTGCCGTCAGCCGTCGCGGATGTACCATTAATGGTCGCGGTGGCATTCACGCCATCGACCTTTGAACTGGTCACATGGCCACCAGCGACAGCTTCACTGATTCTCAATTTACTACCAGTGCTGTTTCCTGCTAGAACCTCCAGACTGACATAAGCGCCAGAACCGAAATCCACACTGCGCAGGGTGGCCGAATTGCCGTCAGTAGACAGGAAAGCGGAAACACCGGTGACTTCTTTAACCTGGTTGATACCGGTAATGATATCAGCAATGGCCGTACTACCGGCAAAGGTCAATTCCGTGGTGCCACGCGCTGAGCCAATCTGAATGGTCATCGCATCGGTTCCAGAGAGTCCTTCACCACTGAGATAGATAATACCGGTATTGGCGGCCGACGTCTTGGCCACATCGACCTGCATCGTCGCGCCATCAATCAACTTAGCGGCATTAACCTGAAGTTCGCCAATAAACATGGAACTGACCGAACTGGTAGTATAGGCCCGGTTACCATTGAGCAGTTTCATGCCTTCAAACTCGGTCGAGTTGGAAATCCGGTCAATGGTATTAAGGATGGAGTCCACCTGCTGTTGATTGGCGTCGATTTCCTCGGTACTCATACCGCCGGTATTGGCGGCTTCGCCCAGCAGGGCCTGCAATTCAACCAGCATGTTGCTGACTTCGTTGAGACCGCCTTCGGCCGTTCCGACAATCGTGATCGCCCGTTCGGCGTTCTTGATCGCGGTTTCGGTACCGGCAATCTGTTTTCTGAGGTTTTCCGACGCGATCAAACCGGCCGGATCGTCCGAGCCCCGGTTAATACGCAAACCGGTGCTCAATTTTTCCAGCGATTTGTTCAGGCTGGTGGTGTTTTCGTTCAAGATTCTTGAACTGGTTAACGCGGTTACATTGGTGTTTATTCTGCTCATAACAAACCTCCTACAGGGGTTGTTGGGGTGATGAGACTGTTTCTTTATTTGCTGGACTTCTTAACGCTATTGGAGTCCCATAAGAAGGTTTATACTTTTATTTTCAGTCTCGTTCACCAGGGTGTTATTCATATTTTTGTGACGTAAGACAACAAGGTATCAAGACACCTGCGGTTCTGCGGGCCGCGGGTATCCACGATGATTATCTCATAGGCATGTCCTCCCTGACATTTCTACCATGTTGTAACGTTGGTTTTTTCATCATTAGCTATACATGCGGTAAGTCGCATTTCATTGCACCAGTCTAATCGTCCTGTACAGACAGGCCACTTTAGCTAAATGTTGCAACCCGAACTCAAAACCATTGAATTGACGGTTATCCGGCCCCAAATTCCCGTAAATTGACCAACTTTTTTTTTATTAATATGACGACGGTCCCATAAACGCCGTATTTTCTCATATAACCGCTACTGCGGTCATAAGAATCCTTCCTTCCTTTTTACCGATGCAATCCTTATATAAGGTATAATCATCCGAGTCACTTTAACACGAGGAAGCCCTGCGACCGGCAATTCCAGACCGAACGGGCGCACAAAAGCGACACCGGTCATTTTGGCACAAGCCAGAACAAGGTCGGTGCACACTCCTTAAGCGTTCGTTTTTCTTATGTACCTGAAATTTCCAGGATACGGATATTATTGCAACAGCGCCAATACCGATTGCGGCGTCTGATTGGCCATGGCCAGCACAGAAGTACCGGCACTCACCAGAATCTGGCTGCGCGTCATATTGGCGGATTCCTCCGCAAAATCGGCATCGCGAATCATGGATTCGGCCGAGGTCACATTCTCCAATGTGATCCGCAGTGAGTTGATATTGGTATCAACCGTGTTGCGTTCGAAGGCGCCCAGGCGTCCCCGCAGGACCGATATCTGCACAATGGCTTCTTCGATAATCTTGGCGGCAGTCGATGAATTATTGCCTACCAGTGACGCTGAGCCGCCGGTACGCACTTCGCTGAGATATCCATTTTCAGCGGATCCCAGCCTGCTGGCAACAATCGACTGAATTCCGACATTGACTTGTTCAGAGGAATCGATATGAGGTCCAAGCTGGAACATGGCTCCTCCTCCGGTAATATAAAAGGTTGTGCTGTCACCCGATCCAAACGCGGAATTGAGTTTAACACGCATATCGAGAATAGAACTTTTCAGCGTGATGCGTTCGCCTACCCCGGCAATGGCCGCGCCATTTACCGTGGCGACGACATCCGTCCCATAATCACGCTGTGTGGCAGTACCACCGGCATTCCGCGTCGTAAAGGTCCCGTAACTGCTGGGCAGGGTCTGCACGGACACAAACGCATCGCTGCCATAGTCGACGCTCCGAATGATAATGCCCTGCTCTTCACTGCCGGCGCCGCTGATATAAGAGGCGCTGACCCCGAGCGCGTCGGTACGGGCGTTGATCGCTTCGAGAATGGTCGAAACACTGGCGCTCTGGGCAAACGGGATCACCTCGACGCCCTTGCTGGAGGCAATCTCCAGGGTAATCGCACTGCCAATCTGGCTGGTGCGATAATACAGAGCGCCGCGCTCTGCCGCGGAAACGCCGTTGATTTCCACGGTCATATAATTCTGGTCTCCCAGCATCGAACTGTAGATATCCAGACCCCGTACCGCCGACGTCGCCACACCACTGGTAATATAAGACATATTACCATTGAGCAGGTTCAGCCCGGCAAATGTCGTGGAATTGGCGATTCGCGTGATACTGTCGATGGCCGAATCGACCTGAAGCTGATTGGCCTCGATTTCTTCGCGACTCATCCCGCCGGAATTGGCGGCCTGAACCGTCAATTCCTTGATATTGATCAGCAACGCGGCGACTTCTGCCAGGGCGCCTTCCGCGGTGGCAATGACATTCGAGGCGCGCTCGGAATTGCCAATCGCTTCAGAGATACTGGAAATTTCGGAGCGCAGTTTTTCCGACACAATCAGGCCGGCCGGATCGTCCGCGCCGCGCGTGATGCGCAGGCCGCTGCTCAAACGCTGCAACGTACTGTTTAAATCGTTGGTCGCGCGTCCCAGATGGGTTCTGGCGGTTAATGATGCGATATTCGTATTGATCCTGGTCATAACGAATCCTCCATGATTGTTATCCGCGTTCAGGTTGCGGCATAAGGCCATGCCGGTCTGTCAGCGGATGACCGGAAGGGTGAGCCGGTATCTTACCGGCCGGGTTATTCATTTGTCTTTTAATCAGGGCTATCATGTTTTCACATGCACCGTTTACTTTTTATCTTGATCAGGGGCTTGCTTATCGAGATTGCAGATGTCCTGCAATGTTACATTCGCGGCCTGTTTATTTTCCTGCTTGATCGCTTCATAGACTTCTTTGCGATGCACAGGAATCTGGGTGGGGGCGGTAATACCGAGACGCACCTTATCGCCGCGAATATCCACGACGGTGATTTCGATATTGTCGCCAATCATTATGGTCTGGTCTTTTTGTCTGCTTAGAACGAGCATCCTCAAGCTCCTTCGCCCAGAGGGCGTTAGGTGACGGGTTCACATCCATGCGAACTCCGGCGCCGGGCCCGGCGATTGCCGGCCCGGACAGGGGCGTAATCGCTTACGCGGTCTTGACCGTCTGGCCGGCGGTATGTTTCTGGCCCAGTTCCATTAACGGATGACGGGTACTGTATTTCTTTTCCGAAAGAACCAACTGTCGTCCCTGGCGGTTCATCACATTGATAATCAACGGACCCTGCAAATTGCCGGTTAAGGAGCGTTCCACTTTGTTGACAATAATCAGAACCTGGGCATTGCGGACGTCGGCCAGTTTGATTTCTTCCATATCCTCAAGCTTGATCGGCACTTGATAATCCGGTACAAACAAAACCGGATCGCACACCACAAAGGCCAGGTCCGGCCGGTCGATCGATTGCAGCCAGAAGAAGTTGCCTTCTTCATTGGTTTGCAACAGGGCGTATTCGTAATGCTCCGGGAATCCCAGAATGCCTTCCGGGAATACCATGATCCGCTGTTCGTCTACTTCAATTTCTCCAAATCGAGTCGTCATGACTTTCATCAGGCAACCTCCATGTCTTAAAAAGAGTTAATCGTTTTGAGGACTGTTATCCTGTCCATCATAAATAATCCAACAAGGTCAGGGTATTAATCGTGCCACCGGTCATCAAGTTACCCTGTAACGCGGTAACCAGATTCTGATAGCGGGTAATCGCTTCGGTAAAATCGATATCCCGGATATCCGACCGCAATGTTTCGGTCGCCAGGATGTTGTCTTCCATATGTTCGCGCCGGCTCTCAATGGTCTGAACGATCGCGCCGACTTCGCCATGATAATTGCTCAACCGGTCACGGTCTCCCGCCAGGGCGTTGGCCACGCGTGAAATTTCGGCATCCCGCTCGGATTGATCGCCTCCCATCCGCAACGCTTCGGCCAACGCAATCAGGTTGGAAAAAACGCCTTCGGGCAGCACTTTGTTGACATCCGCGCCGGTAAGGGTATCGGAAGCCGCCGAGGCGCTTGAGCCGACAAAGCCAAGTTGTTCCGCAACAAAATACCCATTATCGCTGACGGTCGTCACCCGCAGGTTATTGGCGCCACTGATCGTATCAGTGAGGGTAATGCCATTGCCAGTAGATGCCAGCGAGGCGGTGATATGCGCGCCCGTCGCCGCATTGATCAGATCGATCACATCCTGAACCGTGGTCGCCGAACTCAGATCGATATCGTATTGGGTATCATCGCGGGCGATAATCCGGATGACCCCGGCCTTACCATTGGCGCTGGTTGCCACTCCCTGGCCGGCATTCATGTCACTGAGCACGGTATTGCCGTTCATGGTTCGCACACCCAGGTCGGCCGCCGTCGTTCCGCCATTTTCACCGATACTCATTTCCGAACCGCTCAGCTGATTCAAAATATTGATGCCTGTGCCATCGGCATTGATCTCGGCGCGAATGCCCAGGCCGGAATTATTCAATAAACTGATGAGATCGCCCAGGGTCTGGGCGCTGGAAAGATCGATCGGACCGATATCATCCACCAGGCTGTTGGTAATCGTCAGGCCTGAAACTAAATCGATGCCCGCCCCGCTCGCCAACAGACTGATATCCGTATTGAGCGTCAGGCGAGCATCGATGTCCTGGCCGGCAATCGCCCCGGCGGCTACCGTGGCATACAAGCCCAGATCGCGGGCCGCATAACCAGTGCCTGCTTCGGTGACCGTCACATTCGCGCCGGTCGCGGTGAGTTGAAATCCGCTCCCGTCGGCGCTCAACGCCGCGGTCACCAGAGTCGAGTTGTTGTTGATTTTATCGATAACATCACCGACCGTGACACAATCGCTCAGATTGATATTTTCTGTGCTGGCGCCGTCGCTGATAATGATATTGCCTTTTCGTATGCCGCGATTCAACGCGCCGTTCAGGTCGCTTAATAAGGTATCCGTCGAAAGATCAGGATCCAGATCGACAGTACCCTGCACGCGGCTGCTCAAAGCGCCAAAAGTATCACGGCCATTCAGGCCGAAATTCAGCAGGCTGTCGTTCGAAACACGTACCTGTCGGCTGTTCAGATCGCCGGTAAACATCACCCCGCCCTGAACCGATTGAAAGGGCTGCTCTTCAACATTCATTCCGGCAAAAATATAGGCATCCATGACCTGTCGATTGCCCAGCGTCATCAGTTGCTGGATAATCTGATCGATCTCCAGGGCGTTGGCTTCGCGCATTTCTTCATCCGCCCCGGCCCCAATGCCTCCCAGCGCCAGGCTATAAGCCTGGCTGACCAGATCCACGGCCTGACCCAGCGCGTCATCGGTGCTGCTCATAATGGTATCGGTGTATTTGATGTTCTCCAGATAACTGCTCATTCGTTCCAGGGTGCCGTCCAGATTCATAATGGCCGTGGCATCGGTAGGGTTGTCGCTGGGGCGCTGAATTTTCTAAAGCCCGAGGACAACTGGTTCTGGGCGATGAGCAAATCAGACGTCACACTATGAATATTGCCCATCAGCAGATCGGTCTGCATCAGCATACTCACTCGGGTACTATTGACGGGTCTGACGGAAGAACTCACAAAAGATTCCTTTCCATTACAGTAAATTTAAAACTTCATCCATCATCTGGTCGATGAGTGACACATATCGGGCCGCGCCCTGAAAGGCGCGCTGAAATATCATCATATTCATGGCTTCTTCATCCACGGACACGCCGCTGATACTCTGCCGTTCGGACTCCAGTGTCTGAACCACCACGTCAGCAGCTTCATAATTATCGCGAATCTCCCGGGTCTGAGTCGCGATGGAAGCGGTAATCGCCTCAAACCGGTCCGTGAGACTGATACCACTGAGGGACGAGACGCCCTGGCTGGCCAGATCGGCAATCTGACCGGCAATCTGACCGTCACCGGCCAGGCCGGTCCGGCCGGCGGATAACAACCGGGCATTCTGACTCAATTCCTCCCGT
>CAXXFK010000024.1:0-146958 GCA_963663965.2 Sedimentisphaerales bacterium | reverse complement strand
CAATGAGAAAAAAACATTTCTTTCCATGGATGATCGGGCTGTTGCTTGGTTGTGTATGTGCTTTGAAAGCTGGTAGTGAACCTTTGTCCCAATGGTCAAGGTTGCCGGATATCCCGGAGCAGTCAGGGGTTGCCGGTCCATTTGCCGGTATTTATCAGGAAATATTGATCGTAGCCGGAGGAGCTAATTTCCCTGAACCCATCTGGGAATCAGAAAAAACATGGCATGATGACATTTACATTTTAAATCTGAATGAGCCATCTTCGCAATGGGAGTCAGCCGGCACGCTTCCTGATCCGGTCGCTTATGGCGCTTCTGTGTCTACGCCGTGGGGGGTCGTGTGCCTGGGTGGGAATGATGGCCAGCGGGTGATGGATGATGTCTTTATCATGAGATGGAACAGCGAGGCTCAAAACATGGAGTTCGATCAACTGCCGAAGCTTCCCAGGCCCTGTTCCTATTCAGCTGCGGTTTACCTGGATAACAAAATATATCTGGCAGGGGGTACGGAAGGACTGGATCTGGCTTCTGCCATGACGAATTTCTGGTCCCTGGATTTATCTGATTTTAATGTCGGGAATCGCCCCAGTTGGCAGGAATTGCCTTCCTGGCCCGGCCCGGCCCGGGCGTTCCATCTTGCGGCAGTTCAACATAACGGTCGCGAAGATTGCATCTATTTGATCAGCGGCAGATGTGTTCAGGATGAATCTGCAGAGACTCAATCGGTTACGTTTCTGACCGATGTCTATGAATTTTCACCCAGTCAATTTGCGTTACGATCGCAACAAAAGAACGATAAGATCAATCCCTGGCGTTGTCGAAAAGATGTGCCGCGCTGTGTTATGGCTGGAACTGTTGTAGCTGCCGGACAGAGCCATCTTCTGGTCCTGGGTGGAGCGGATGGCAGTTTATTTCATCAATCCGACCAACTCAAGGATAATCATCCTGGATTCCCCCGTTCGATGCTGGCATATAACACCATTACCGATCAGTGGTTTCAGGCCGGCGAGTTGCCGATGAATCAGGTTACGACAGTTGCCCTCAAGCACACGGTTGGCGGTATCGATGAAATCATCATCCCTACTGGAGAGATACGCCCCAGGAAAAGAACGCCTCAAGTCTGGAAAATGACGCCTGAACTGGCAGCGGGAAATTTTACAAATCTGGATATCGGCTGCTTAATCGTATACCTGGTAATCGTCATTGGAATCGGATATTTTTTCTCCTTGCGTAACCGCAAGGCTGATGATTACTTTCGGGGCGGACAAACCGTACACTGGTTTGTGGCCGGCATGAGCGTGTTTGCCACTATGTTGAGTTCAATCACGTTTCTGGCAATCCCGGCCAAGGCCTATGCGACCGATTGGGTATTTTTTATTGCGAATATGATGGCGGTAGTCATTGCACCGGTGATTGTATTATACTTTTTGCCATTTTTCCGTCGGATCGATGCGGTAAGCGCTTACGAGTATCTTGAAAAAAGATTTAATCGTCCTTGCCGGTTGTTTGCCAGCGCCTCTTTTCTATTGTTTCAAATTGGCCGCATGGCGATCGTACTCTATCTGCCAGCGCTGGCGTTGGCAACCATACTGCCACTGAGCGAAATACAATGTATCTTGATCATGGGGGTATTGAGTATTATTTATTGCACCATGGGAGGTTTGCGTGCCGTTGTCTGGACGGACACGATCCAGACTTTTATTCTTCTGGGCGGCGCCTTGTTAAGTCTGGGTTTGATTGTATCACGAATAGAAGGTGGATTTTCTGAAACCATAACGACAGCGCTGACTAACCATAAGTTGAAATTAATGGAATGGGATTGGTCTGCCAACAGTTTTATGACCAGTGCGCTCTGGGTGGTTGTTTTTAGGGGGATTGGGGCAGGTTTTAGTACCCTATGCCTCGGACATGTCGGTAGTACAGCGTTATATGTCGGTTGCCGATGAAAAAAAAGCCCGTCGCGTTGTCTGGACCAATGCCATAACGGTTGTTCCGGCCAGCATTTTATTTTTTGGCGTAGGCACCGCTTTGTTTGTTTTCTATCGTCATTTCCCGGCAAGTTTGAATCCTTTCCATAAAACGGATGCCGTTTTCCCCTTATTTATAGCGAATGAACTTCCTGCGGGAATCTCTGGATTGGTCGTAGCAGGTATTTTTGCAGCCGCTCAGTCTACGATCTCAACCAGTATGAACAGTACTTCAACCGCATTTATGGCTGATTTCGTTTTGCTATCCTTACCGAGAATGCCTGATAAAACACGCTTGACGCTGGCTCGTATCATGACCCTGTTTTTTGGCCTGATGGGCGTTATTCTATCCATCTTGTTTGCCGCATCCGACATTAAGTCGCTTTGGGACCAGTTTATGGCAATACTGGGTTTATTAGGAGGTCCCATGTGCGGTCTGTTCTGTCTGGGAATTTTTACCTTAAGAGCAAACGGGACTGGCGCCATTCTGGGAGCGATTACGGGGGCAACAGTCCTCTTTTTTGTTCAGAGATATACTCCGATCCACTTCCTCTTGTATACCGTCATCGGTATATGGGTTTGTTTCATAAGCGGATATCTGTACAGTTGCATCGTTCCCAATAAAAAACCAGTCGACAAGTCGATGACGGTATATGGGATTAAACCGGATAATTCATAAAGAAATGGCGGAATATATGTTAATAATATAACAAGCTACTGTGGCGCGATAGGCATTAATTAAATTTTGTAACAAAATAATAAAATGTTAGAAAGTATTTGTTATTAAAAGTCGTTGGTAGTGTTTTATCTGATTATAAGTTATTTATACAGATCATGTTGTGTATACTCACCAAACGAACCCATTCATGATTGTGCTATATGTTATCTGGTTTCCCATTTAATCGGAAAGTAAATGTGCTATTCAGATCAGACGTACATAACGAACCCAATGAACAAAAATAGCCATCACAGTAACGATTTATTTGTAAAATCTTGCCTTAATCGTTCAATGGTCATATAATATCATCAATCGTATAAATAAACTTAATCAATTTACTTTCAATACGTTACAATATATTTGGTTTCAAGCAATCCATTTGAACATCCTGTTATTATCGGATCACGCGGAAGTGCACTAGCGCTTTGGCAAGCCCAATGGGTATGTCATGCATTAGAATATTGCCATCCTGATGTCCCTTTTGAAATTAAGGTCATAAAAACAAAAGGAGATAAAATTCTTGATGCGGCGCTATCCAAAATTGGGGATAAAGGTCTGTTTACTCGTGAAATTGAACAGGAACTTACAGATGGTCATATTGATCTTGCTGTTCATAGTTTGAAGGATTTGCCAACAACGTTGCCTGCGGGGCTGATTATCGGCGCGATCACGATGAGAGAACATCCAGAGGATGTTCTTGTCTGCAAAAATCAATATAATTTGCATACAATCCCACCCGGTTCTACGGTTTTGACCGGGTCATTACGTCGCCGTTCACAATTGTTACATATCCGACCAGATTTAGTGATAGAAGACGTCCGGGGTAATGTTCAAACACGTCTGAAAAAACTGGATGAAGGCCCGGCGGTCGCACTCATTTTAGCCCATGCGGGTCTGGTCCGCCTCAATCTTCATGACAGGATAGCTCAGGTACTGGAACCCGGCGAATTTATCCCGGCCGTGGGGCAGGGGGCCCTGGCGATAGAAGTCCGAAGCCAGGATTTTAAAATTCACAGTCTTGTTCAGCCCTTGAACCATTCAATGACTGCTCGATGCTGCCTGGCTGAACGAACGATGCTTCATGCTTTGGAAGGGGGGTGTCAGATTCCAATTGGCGCTTATGCAGTTATGAATGAGAATCGCCTGTGTCTGGTTGGTATGATAGCCAGTATTGATGGAAAAAAATATTGCCAGACTTCTGTTTCTGGGGATTCGGACCAATATAAAAATCTGGGCTGTTTGGCAGCAGAGAAACTACTAAAACTAGGAGGAAAAGACATTCTTGCTGAAATTCGGTATAATTGTGAGTAATCATGGAAAATTCGAAACAATATAATTCAGGAATTGTCTATCTGGTGGGCGCCGGTCCGGGTGATCCAGATTTAATTACTTTGCGTGGACAGAAAATCATAAGTGTCGCAGATGTAATAATATATGACTTTTTAGCCAATAGGAAACTACTTGATTATGCCCGGGCTGACGCAGAGTTAATTTATGTTGGCAAACAAGGGAGTGATCACACCCTGCCTCAGGAAGAAATTACAGCGTTGATTATAAAAAAAGCCCGAGAGAAAAAAAATGTCGTTCGCCTTAAGGGGGGCGATCCGTTTGTTTTCGGCCGAGGTGGAGAGGAAGCGCTCGAGTTAGCCCGATCCGGCATTCGTTTTGAAATTATTCCGGGTATCACCTCTGGAATCGCAGCCCCGGCATATGCCGGCATCCCGGTAACGCATCGGGATTACGCCAGCGATTTCGCATTGATTACCGGTCATGAATCCGCCGATCGAACCGGGCCGTCTCAGGTAGACTGGTTGGCGCTGGGACGCTGGCAGGGAACGCTGGCTTTTTATATGGGTGTTAAAAATCTGCCTGATATCTGTCAGAATCTTATAAATAATGGAATGGATCCAGATACGCCTGCCGCCATTATTCGCTGGGGGACCACCTCACAACAGCAAACGATAACGGGTACCATTACAACTTTGCCTGAACTTGCTTTGGCAAAACAAATCCGTCCACCTGCGATTATTGTGGTGGGTAAAGTGGTTCAATTACGTGAACATTTGAACTGGTTCGAAAAACGCCCTCTTTTCGGCCAGCGGGTTGTTGTGACTCGTTCCCGTACTCAGGCCAGTCATTTAGTCGATAAACTCGTTACTCTAGGTGCCGATACCATTGAGTTCCCAACGATTAAGATTATGCCACCGGATGATTCGCAGCCGCTGTTGAAAGCAATTGCCTCCATTGAACGATTTGACTGGATTATCTTTACCAGTGTTAATGGGGTGAATTCTTTTTTTCAATACGCACACCAGATGGGCAAGGATAGCCGCATTTTATATCGAGCGCGGATATGTGCCATCGGTCCGGCTACTGCGGAAAGATTGGCGCAACATGGTATCCTTCCAGATTTGATACCGCAAAAATATGTGGCAGAATCCATTTTTGCTGAAATAAGCCATCTTGATTCCCTGGGTGGTAAGGCTGTTTTATTGCCTCGTTCGGATATTGCGCGGTCGGATTTGATTGACGCTCTAGCCAGCGCCGGAGCAGAGGTTGAGGAGGTGACAGCATATCGCACGGTTTTGGATGACGCCCCCCGGGAAGAAGTATTATCCCTTATAGCCGACAATGAAATCGATTGGATTACCTTTACCAGTTCATCAACCGTAAAAAACTTCTTTCGCCAGATACCCCCTCAAATCATAAAAAACTCCAAAACCAAACTCGCCTCCATCGGACCGATAACTTCGCAAGCCATCATCGACTGTAATCTCGGACCTGATATCGAAGCCGCAGAGTATACGATTGACGGTCTGGTGAAAGCTATCGCGGGTGTTCAGCAGGCAAGGCCTGACTAATTTTATTTTTTAAAATGCAGAGAAAAGCCTCTTTTTCACCAGCAGGGCTTATCAAAGGATATAATATTATATGAATTCAGACTGTCATAGACCAATTCCCCTCTTAATAGCCTGGGAGGTCACCCGGCGTTGTCATATGAACTGTCAGCATTGTCGTGCTGCGGCTGAGAATTTTCGTTATCCCAATGAACTCAATACAGAGCAATGTTTAAAAATCCTGGAAAACATTTCAGGTTTTGCCAAGCCGATTATTATTCTGACTGGAGGCGAACCCATGCTCCGTGAGGATATTTATCAAATTTCCAGATATGGCGCTGAATTGGGATTGAGAATGGTCATGGCTCCATGTGGTTATCTAATGAATGATCAGACTACACCCAAACTAATCGAAAGTGGTATTCAATGCATCTCGATCTCATTGGATGGCCCTAATGCGGAAATTCATGATGCATTACGGCGGGTGCCTGGCGCCTTTGATACGGCATTGCGTGCCATTGGTTATGCCAGGAAATATAATTTGCCTTTTCAAATTAATACAACGATAACAAAATTAAATCAAGATTATATAGACGAAATGTTGAATCTGGCCGTGGGTCTGGGTGCGATTACATATAACCCATTTTTGCTTGTTCCGACTGGTCGGGGCAGTGAAATGGCAGACCAGGAATTATCCCCGGATGAATATGAAGCGGCGCTTCAATGGTTATCGGATAGACAGGATTCAGCGGAAATTGCTATCCGTGTAACATGCGCACCACATTACCAGCGAATTATCCGTCAGAAACGGCATCAGAATGTTACCGTAAAACGGATGCATTCGGAGACTAACAGGCATCATCCCTCGGGGGGGTGTATGGGGGGGAAGTCTTTTGCCTTTATATCGCATGTTGGAACCGTACAAATATGTGGTTTTCTTGATATTCCCGCTGGAAATTTAATCGATGAAGGCCTAGATTTTGAACGTATATGGTTTCAATCTGAATATCTTAATGAAATTCGTAACACAGAAGGTTACAAGGGTAAATGTGGCTATTGCGAATACCGTAAAGTCTGTGGAGGATGTCGAGCCCGGGCATTTGCAACTACGGGCAATGTTTTAGCCTCTGAACCCTATTGTATATACCAGCCAGAACAGAATAATCGTTAAAAACCTCAAATATCTCACAATTTAACATTAGAGTAATACAGATAGAATTATACTTTTACGATTCATAACCTGTTGCTATAAATTATGTTGTGTTTATTTCAGATTATTTGTGCAAAAAATTAATATTCAAGATCAAACCGGTCGATTAATATTAACGTAGAAATAACAGAACGTGATTGAGACGTTCTTTAATAGCTAAAACATTTTCCTCCTCCTTTGGGCGAGAGAGAGCGAGCAATAGTTCCCCTCTCTCGCTTTTTTGTTCTACAAGAATAGTGGTCTGGACGTAATTCTTTTAAAAGAAATCAATTAAATAATACTCTTGCCGCTATCTGTTTGTGCGGTATTCAACTTTGATATCTGTAGTAATACCACCCCTTGCGTTAAATTGTCCACAGATAGCCATCTTTCTCGGATTACAACAGGCCACTAGATCATCTAAAATCCGGTTTGTCAGAGCCTCGTAAAAAATCCCCTGGTTCCGGTAACTTTGCAGATAAAATTTCAATGATTTTAATTCAATACAGACCCGATCAGGAATATAAGTTATCTGTATTGTACCATAATCAGGTTGTCCTGTCTTAGGGCATTGACTGGTAAATTCTGGGCAGCGAATAGTGATTTCATAATCCCTTTGAGGATTGGGATTTATAAAAGTCTCTAGAATTTCAGTATTATTTTCACTCATGGCTTGTCTCTCTGGTCCAATAAATGTATAACTATATTTGAAACTTTAGCTTACGTAGAATCATTATATAAGGATTTCAAATAATGACAAGTCATTCCATACAGCATAATACCAGGCAAACTGTTAAAAAAGCAGTTGTGTTGCTAAGTGGAGGCCTGGATTCTTATACTTGTGCCGGGTTGGCGCGTGAATCAGAATTTGATTGTTATGCATTGACTGTTAATTATAACCAGCGTCACAGCTGTGAATTAGATAAAGCACGACAGATAGCTGAAGCCTTATCATTTTCTGAACATAAACAAATTGATCTGGATCTCCGAATTTTTGGCGGATCTGCGCTGACGGCAGATGTAATGGTTCCTAAAAACATAGATTCTGGAGATCAGATTCCAATTACCTATGTGCCCGCTCGGAACACGATTATGTTATCTCTGGCATTGGGATGGGCAGAAGTTCTAGGCGCTTTTGACATTTTTATTGGAGCCAATGCCGTGGATTACAGCGGATACCCGGATTGTCGAAGTGAGTATTTAGGCGCGTTTGAAAGCCTGGCCAATCTGGCTACCAAAGCCGGTGTAGAAAAGACGGGGTATTTTCAGATCCATGCACCGCTTTTACATTTGTCTAAAGCACAGATCATACTGGAAGGGATGCGTATGGGCCTGGATTATTCCCTGACACACAGTTGTTATGATCCCGATCTGGAGAATCGGGCCTGCGGCCAGTGCGATTCTTGTCGTTTGCGACTTGCCGGATTTGCTCAAGTGGGTATCAAAGATCCGATAGAATATGTTAATTACTAACATGAGCTTCTTCAAAGTCAACGAAATTTTTCATTCTATTCAGGGGGAAGGCTTGCTGGCCGGCATACCCTCAGTATTTATTCGCCTTGCCGGTTGCCATTTACGTTGCCAGTGGTGTGATACTGCTTATGCCTGGAAAAACTCTTCGGGCGCAAAAATGTCTCCTGATGCCATATTAGGCCAAATCAGTCTTTACAATTGCCACTATGTTGTTATTACTGGTGGTGAACCACTCATACAGGATGGGTTACCTGAACTGGTTTCATTAATCCGTAATGAAGGTTTTCATGTAACAATAGAGACCGCCGTTCCACGTTATGTTGATTTAAACTGTAATCTTATAAGTATGAGCCCCAAGCTTCTTAACTCGAACCAAATGCATGAATTATCAGATTATCCTGTACTGGATCTTGAGGGGATCAGAAAATACACCAAGAGTATTTACCAGATAAAGTGTGTGGCCTCCGGCCAGGCTGACGCTGAGGAAAGCCTGGAATTTTTAAAAAAACTGGAGTTACCAGATAATGAGCGTGCAGGATTGATGCCTTTGGCCCAGACCCGGGAAGAATATAACCGCGTTGCTCCATTGATAGCCGAAATCTGCACACAATACGGGTTGAGATTCTGGCCAAGATTGCATATTGAACTCTGGGGCGGAAAGCGTGGAAAGTAAAATAATGCGAAAGACCGAATTTGTATATTTAAATGACAAATTAGTAGATATTGAAGCGGCGAATATCTCCATTCATGATTTAGGGATTCTTTATGGCGTCGGATTGTTTGAAACCCTGAGTTGTTATTTTGGGAAAGTCTTTCGATTGAATGACCATCTGGACCGGTTGTATCGATCGGCCAATGACCTCAAAATTCACCTGAAAATTGAACGCGGGCATATTGAATATGCTATCAGTGAATTATTGCAGGCTAACGAGTTAAACGGCTCCGCCCGGTTACGCCTGACCATCACCCCAGGCAACCTGCGTTATCATGATCCAGAGAATGATCCAGTTAATACTTTGTTTATAACCAGCGCTGCTATTACAGCCTATCCTCAGGAACTCTATGATCAGGGGATGGTCGCTTCATTGAGTTCGTTACGTCAAAACGCGGGTGATCCCGCTTGTTGCCATAAAACCTTAAATTACCTGGGGAGACTGATGGCATTGCAGGAAGCTCAACAAAAGAAGTGTGGCGAGGCCCTGTGGTTTACTCCTGCCAATCGCCTTGCCCAGGGATGTATCAGCAATGTATTCCTGGTTCATCAGGACACGTTGTTAACACCTCCGCTTTTTACCCCGGTAATCCCCGGGATTACACGGAAGTTGATACTGCATCTGGCAAAACAAATTGGAATTGAAACCAGGGAAACAGAACTGACCCTGGAGGATATCCGTAATTCATCAGAGATGTTTTTAACCAATAGTGTCATGGGACTCATGCCCGTTCGGCAATTCGAGACCATACCCATCGGCGCTCTCAAACCCGGTGATCTCTATCGGCAATTATCTGAAGCCTATCGAAATGAAATCGAACGATTAAGATAATTGGAGGTTTTATGAAGTTAAATGATGTCATGTTAATATTCAACAGGCTGGCCCCATTAAAATTGGCTGAAACCTGGGATAATGTTGGTTTATTATGCGGTGATCCTCAACAAAAGATAAGAAGCGTTTTGCTGACAATCGATTTAACCCGTTCTGTTTTGGATGAGGCGATCAGCAATAAAAGCGATTTGATTATGGCGTATCACCCGACCATATGGGAGGGTTTGAAAAAAATTATTCCGGGGAAAGGCCCCTCATCATTGATTTATGAATTAGTAAGGAATAATATTGCCGTTTATTCCATGCATAGCTCTTTGGATCTCGTATCGGGTGGGATTAATGATGCATTGGCTGAGATAATTGGTATTACTCATCCGGAACCGCTCGAAAAACGTCAACCGGTTAGCGGAACGCAATATAAGCTGGTGTGCTTCCTGCCGGAATCTGACCTGAAGCCAGTCAGCGAAGCCATTTATCGTGCCGGTGGTGGAAAAATTACTCCAGATAGCAATTATTCCAAGTGTGCTTTTCGAGTGTTGGGAGAGGGCAGTTTTGCCTGTGGTGAGGTAAGCAATCCAACCATTGGGCAGCCTGGGTCGTACGAGGAGGTCCGGGAATATCGCTTTGAAACCGTTGTGCCGGCCGCCAATCTGGGGGCGGCGCTTAATGCTATGCGATCCGCGCATAGCTATGAAGAACCGGCGTTTGATGTTATTCCAATGATCATAGATCAGGACAACATCGGATTAGGAAGATATGGACGGTTGATCAAGCCGATTCGATTGAAAACAATAATAAATATGATTAAAGATAAATTGAAGATAGATTATGCCGGCCTAATAGGACCTCGTGACAGGTTGGTAAAAATAGCAGCCGTTGCTGCCGGTTCTTGCGGCTCTGCATACCTTCAGGCCATAAAAAATAATTGTGACCTCTATTTAACCGGAGAGATTAAGCATCATCACGCCATCGATATCCAGGAATCCGGCATGAGCGCCATCGTTGTAAACCATAGCAATTCTGAGCGGTTTTACCTGCGTAAACTGGTCGGCCGTATGCGTTCTCTGATGCCGACACTGGACATAACTGTCAGTAGAAAAGATCGTGATCCTATATTTTGGTTATAAAGTCTATGAAGCCATTTTATTTATCCATGTTATGTGTTATGATAATTATCACCTTTTCCGGTTGCAGGACATCTCCCCCAAGTATATCCGCTATTAAATCATCCTATCTGGAACCTGTAGTTGCTGAAGTCGATGGTCAGCCGATTTATCAACGTGAGTTTCTTGACTTTATCTATAATCCAATATCCAGATCGATTTTAGACGAGATCATTTTAACCCGGATCGTCAAGCAGGAAGCTCAGGTACGCGGGATATCTGCCGGCCCTGAACTGATTCAAGCCGAATATGAACATACTTTGTCAATGTTGGCGCCGGACAAGCCACGATATCAGCAAGAAGCCATTTTTAATTATATGTTATCACGACGCGGATTCGAAAGAAACACCTTTGATTTAATACTGCATCGTCAGGCCCTGCTTAAGAAGATGATCGATCCCAATATTGTTATTACCGAAAAAATGATCAAAAATGAATATGAAATACAATATGGCAGAAAAGTTGTAGTAAGACAATTGGTCGCGAGTAGTTTCAGGCTTATCAATCAGGCCCGACAACGCTTGAAAAATGGAGAAGATTTTACAGCAATTGTAATGGATTTATCTGAGGATCAACTTTCACTGGCCAATAACGGCCAAGTGGGCCCATTTTCTCAAGCTGACATTGACATCCCCCAACTGGTCCGACAAACCGCATTTTTATTGAAAAATGAAGGCGATTTCAGTGAACCGTTTTCAGTTTATGATGACAACCAAAAAGAAATGTGGTATTGGATCCAGTTACTTAGAATCTACCCTGCGGAATCGGTTCCTTTTAACCAGGTTTGTACCGAACTAACCGATATCATTCGCAATAAGGAGATACGACAACGAGTGGCGGTATTGCAAAACGAACTCAAAGACAAGGCAAAAATAAAAATCATGGATGGCCGCCTTTTATTGACCAAAGAAAAACCTTTATTACCTTGAGACATATGTTCGGATTAGGTTCTTATCGAAAAATAGAAAAAGATTTCCCGGGGGGTTTGTATCTACCGCTATTGGGTACATTACCGGCAGCAGAGATTCTCTATCCACTGCTTCCATCGCGTTTGTTATTGCCTTTGGTTCAGCCTGGAATGGTCTGTTCTGATCTGTCTGATACGCCACCGGTTGGCGCTCAATATCAACAAGACCAATTAATTGTGAAACAGGCCGATGGATATCGTGTCTATGCACCCATATCAGGAAAAACTGGAAAAATAGTTTCAGTTGATATTCATGGTCATAATAACCTGCCCGCTTTGGAATATTTTCCAGATACCGATAAGACACGTCACGACTCGGAAGAACTCAAGGCAGCTGATTTCTCTGATAAGGATACCGTCTTTAATACGATTGAAATCATGAATCTGTTTCATACACGCAGCGGTCAGCGCCTGGCTCATTGGCTGCTTGAACAGGCGGCTGAATCCGTTGGAACGGTTGTCGCCAATGCTGCCAGTCTGGAACCGGAACAATCTTTGCCTTCGGCGTTGCTGAAAAACCATGCCCCACAGATTTTTACTGGATTATCAATATTAAAACGTTGGCTCAATGCCGATAAAGCCATTATGGCCTATCCTTATTATTTCTCTATTGACACTTCACCCGCCGAACAGTGGCAGGTATGCTGTGCGCCAGTTACTGATAAATACCCACAGGGACGGGATAGTTCAATTATTCAGACGTTGAAAAAGCAGCATTATATCCGTAATCATCGCAAACAAAAACTTGATGTGGCCGTATTTGACCTTCAAACGCTGTTTCATGTCGAACGAGCCTTTTTCAGTCAATCTCCCGGCAGTTGGCGGTTAATTACTATTTGTGGCGATGCTGCCAATCGACCGGCTCATTATTTTGTTCCCATCGGAACTCCGTTATCTTATCTATTGGCGCTATCAGAAGTAGATAATCAAACAGAGGTCATTGTGGCTGGCTCTTCTATGACAGGCAACCGAGTCAATCGAGAAGAAACCGTTATCGGAGTGGTGGATGAAGCATTTATCGCGTTAAAAAACAAAGGAAACTTCAAACGTCACACCTGTATCCGATGCGGCAGGTGCATCGATGCCTGTCCCGCGCGAATTGATCCGGCAGCGCTCTATCGGCTGATCAAAGAAAAAAGGTTTGATCGCGCGACAGACCGACGCTTGTTTGATTGCATTGAATGTGGGCAATGTTCCTATGTATGTCCATCCAATCTGCCAATATTATATAAAATTCTTCAAGCAAAGAATCGTATTCGTAGTCGATGAAAAACACTGATAAAGTATATCATTTAAACTTATATGCCCCTTTCCGCCCAGTTCCGGAAACATTTAAGCAGATATATATTACTCAACTCGTTCTACTGTCAATTCCGTGTGTCATTGGAGTTTATTTTTACGGATGGCAGGCTGTGTTCAAAATCGCTTTAGGAATCGGCTGCTCTCTGTTATGGGTATTTGGCTATGTACGTTGCCAGAATCCTGGAATTTTAACAGTTGGAGGATACTGGTATTATGCGGTGACCGGCTTATTATATGTGTGTCTTTTGCCCATTGTATGTCCATGGTATCTGGTGGCCGGCGGCATTGTAGCCGGACATATGGGAAGTCTTATATCTCGTTCGTTTTTACGAGTCAGTCAGATCAATGGGGCTGTATTAGGGAGCATATTGGTTCATTGGACTCTTTCAGAATCAACGGCGGATACGACACTGAATCTGTTACGAAAATTGCCTGGATTAACATGGGATGGCCAAACGCCACAATTAGATATATTATTGACACGTAATCTACCTGTGTTAGGAAATTTAATATTAAAAAATCCTCAGGCAACCTATATCGGTATGGGTTCTGGATTCGCACTGATTATATGTGGAATGTATTTGCTTTACCGAGGATATTTCAGCGGACGTTTGGTATTATGGGGATCAATCGTTTTTCTTATTGGAATGTCTGTTTTACCTGTATCTGCTAAAGAGGGTCGTTACATCAATATCCCGATAGTCGCACAGGGATTAGATGTTGGTTTGACCTGGCTCGGGTACCAATACTTTTCTGGGGTACTGGTATTTATCTTATTTATCACGTCAATCGATTCTCTTGCGCGTCCAGTTACTCATTCAGGTCAGGCATGCTATGGAATTTTAATTGGATTATTCATTGTAATAATTCGTAATTATACTCAGCTACCTGTACCGGATATGACTGCCTTGATTCTTGCCCAGCTTTGTACCCCGGTTATTGACAAAATAACCAGGCCATAAATAGAAGTTTCCAAAAAGTTTAAATAAATTCTCCGATCATATTTTTGTTTAAAATTGTTTTCTCTGAATAGTATTCAGTCACATTCTATACCCAATGGGTATGAAAATTCCCGATCACTCGCAAGATAAGTATTTACCCGTGTAGAACTTATATCACGGCCCAGCGGGCATTTTCAATCGTAAGCAGTATAATATATCGAACTGAATAAGAAGATTTTTCAGCGGACCGATCGATAACGGTATTGTCCGCTGGGTATTTGGGCTAAGTGCCGAATTTGGATTAAGTCGGTCTCACTGGCAGCGAAAAACCGGCTCAGGGCGGGCCTGCCCTGGCCGGTATAGTCGAAAGTTAGAGAGCATTCAATAGTAATCGATGCGCTACTCAGTCGGCTCAGTTAACCATTGCTCGACAAAGAGCGCGAAATCTTCCAGGGTAATACGATCATCCGCATCCAGATCAGCATGTTGCGGGCGTTTGACGATTGGCCGGAAATAGTAATCTTCGGTCTCGCCAATCCAGTAGCCCTTCGCCGGTCCGGAACCGCCGATGCCTTTGATACTATTCGGAGTGATGCACGGCTCCCAAGGTCTTTCCGACAGGGTAATCCGTATCCAGATCGGGTACGAAGTGCCATCCGCCAACACATCGGGATGATGACTGATAAACCATGGACTGGTGATACTATGCACACCTGGTTCCAGGCACCAGAGTACCTGGTTGCGGACCGCCCATTCCGGGGCCCAGCCGCGATGATCTGTAGTATCATTTGGCCGGCCCGCATTAATAATATCATCCCAGTCACCGTCACGGTTCCAGTCAAACCAGGCATTTACAAACAGCAATCTTGCCGGCTCAACCACCGTGACAAGGTAATCAAACCGTGTCGGCCGGTTCTGGGGCAATACCAGCGGTACCTGAATGCCATCGTCCGCCTTATCAAGATCCTTGGCGTCTTTCAACGGCACGATGTTATTCACACCATCTTCATCGAAGCCATAATCGGCTTCCTGTTCCAGACTGACGCCTTCACCCAGGAACGCGATTTTCTCTGGATTTCGGTGAATCGGCCCGAACGGAGGCGAGCCTTTACGATAAACCGTTGGATAATTGGCCGGTACCATAACCGTCAGCATCCCTTGAGATGGATAGGCGAACATCTGCTGGCCAAATGTATTGGTGCTATCCGGAGCGTCACCCAGATCGGCCGCCCGCTCAGGCGCTTCAACAATCTTGACCATATAATCTTCCACTTCACCATCACGCGCCAGCCCGGCGCAGGTCAGGTTACCTGTCGTACTGAAACGGAACCGGGCATAGGTTGGCCGGTCAGACGGTACCGCGTCAGGATAATCCGGTACATTGATCTCCAGACCATTCACCCCGGCGTTTAACGCTTCGGATGCAAAGATCTGTTCGCCGTCATCATCCCAGTCACCATCGGCGTTAAAGTCGATCCAGGCATCCAGTTTCCCTTCTGTGGAAGCTGATACCGCGATCTTCGCCGGGAAGCCCGGAATCAACGGCGTGACGAATTTAACGCCGTCTTCATCATCCAGACCAGCCAGATCGTCACCATCCGCCGGATTGGTCGGCTGGCCGTTGGCTTCCTGGTCGATCAACTCACCCAGATGAATTTCCGGATGGATAATATGACGGGCGCCGTTACGGGCCAGGGTAGTGGGATAACTGTTGCAGCGTGCCACGCTCGGATCATCGCAACGCCATTCCGGAGCGTCACCAAAATCCAGGTCAGGCTGCGGTGGGACAATCTTAACCAGGTAATCTTCTACCTCACCATTTTCAGCCAGTCCAGTAAAGCTGAGTCCTTCCTGCGAACTGAAGCGGAACCGGCTGAATGCCGGACCAAAATTACTATTGGTCAGTAGCGGCACCGAAATAACCAGTTCATTAACGCCCGGTATCAGCTTCTGGTCTGCAAATACCTGTTCGACATTGGTGTCCCATTTTCCGTTCAGATTAAAATCGATCCAACCATTAAGAAACCCGTCTGCCGAAGCGATGACTTTCAGCTTCGCTTCTTCACCGGCCATCAGTGGTGTGACAAAATAGACACCATCTTCATCATCTACATCGGCGTTATCATCTCCCAGTGCGTCCAGAGATGGCTGGCCATCCAGTTCACCATCAATAGCTCGTCCCAGTCGAATACTATTAACGATTTTGTGGCGTGCGCCATCACGGGCCAGGGTGGTGGGGAACAGTGAAATCAGACTGCCATCTTCGGGAACAGTCACTTCCGGGGCATCACCAAAGTCAAGCTTCGGTTCACCGACATTCTGGATCAGAATTCGATAATCTTCCACTTCACCGCTACCGGCTGGTCCACGATAACTGAGTTTTTCCTCAAGACTGAATCGGAACCGCGCGTAGGTATAATAACTTCTGGCGTCGCCATGATACGCGTTAGGTACCGAAATAACTCGAACATTCTCGCCGCTGACCAGGGGTTCACCGGCAAAAATCCGTTCACCGGCATCATCCCAGTCGCCATCGGCATTATAGTCAATCCAAGCGTTTAAATACCCATTATTAACCGAGGCCCAGATCACCAGTTTGGCGTCTTGTTCTTCCCAGAGAAATTCCGGGAAAATAACGCCTTCTTCATCATCAACTTGGTTGTTATCATCACCACTGGCCGCCAGGTTCGGCAGGCCATCCGGTTCAGTATCGATCTGGATATTATCGGTTAATGGATTGCCCAGAAATACCGACGGATTATAAAGGTGGCGGGCGCCGTCACGCTCCAGTGTGGTTGGATAATCAAATGTCGGCCAGACAATCGGCGCTGAACCGCTGCCCGATCCGGATGATCCACTGTCTTCTGCGATCGGATCCATAATCCGGGGATCGATTTCCGGGGCATCGCCAAAATCCCACAGCCGGACAGGGGGAGCTTCCGGGCCGTTTATCACAAACGCACCATCGATCAGCGTATTTAACGGCATTCCTTGCCATTCCATATCGGTGGTAGTGACCGGCCATTTAGACCATAGCATTGGAGATCGCCAGTGATTACCGGCAGTTTTCCAGCCAACATGGGGGGGGGATATCAACTGGGTATTTTCCTTGTAGATCGGCATGGAGGCATGTAAAACCAGCCAATATACTTTACCTTCAACTTGCTCAAAGGGTTCAACAATTTCGGTAATATTAACCAGCGCCCAGGCCTTGTGGTTATCCGGCAAAATTTCCGGTTTCACCGGGCATAACCAGCCCTGGGGCATTGGTTCTTCCATACGATAGGCGATTTTTCCTTCTTTAAAGCGCCATAACGGCACACCGGGTTTGCCTTCATTGTCGCTGTAAATCCATACATTCCAGCGAATCGCTTCACTGACAATATTATCCTTCCAGGAAATCCAAAAATGGATATCCGTAATAGCGCCGGTTTCACTGCACTGAAAATCGTCCGCCAGGGCGATATCGTTCATGCAGATATCCCAGCTGAAGTCTCCGGGTGTTTGCGGAAAATGCATTTTATGGCCATCTTCCGGCACCCAATGCGCATGGACTGTACCGAAGCAAACAAACATAACGGCAAGCAGTCCCAACAAATACGATCTGTTTTTAATCATAGTAACCTCCTGCAATAAATGAATTAAACAGCATTTCACATGGCTAGTGATGTCAAATGAAAAAAACTTTCAAGTTAATTCTGAATTCTTGGTGTAGTTGAACTTGATTTTCAATAACTATGTCCCGGAGATTTTGACAATTATAACAGAATTTTTGAAAAAATGTTGAAAATCCGCTGATAATCCCGTGTTAACCATAGATTTATAAAAATAATTCCCTGTATCCGTCGCTTAACATAAGACAAAACACTTTATAACTCAAGATATTGTAGTTATATTGAGTACTGAGATGTTAAATGAGTGATAAGGCAATAGAACTTTTTACAAAGAAAGGGAAATAGAAGGTCATTTGTGAGTATCTTCTTCCAGCGGATGCGTTTCTTCCGTCCAACCGGATCCTGTTTTTTTCAATTGAAAGATTTCAGGCTTTAACGGTTTGTCTAGTTCAATCCTGTTCCAGGAAACCGTGGTAATTTCATATTCTTTATTGCTGTAACTGATTTGGGTGGGGATGGACAGTTTTTTTGAGACCCAGATATCCAGCGTGTGATAATCTTTGGCGTATGGACTGTCTGCTTTGGGTTTTAGCTGCAAGTGATCGGTGTCTTTAACCGCTGGATAGAGCTTTTCCAGAGCAGCCACAGGAGGAATCAATTGAATTTCAAAATGGTTAATCACATCTTGTTTACGGATGGCAAACGGCAATGGAAAAGGGCCCTGTCCAAGGCGGAAAGAATCGCGCGACCAATCTTTTTTAGCTATTTCCCATTTTTGAATCATTTTTGTCCGTTCATTACGACGTGTTAACCATTGGCCGTCAAAGGTATAATCTTCATTATATTTAACCGGTTTAGGGCGTTCATCCGGCTCATCATCCAGATCATATTGCAGGTGATCGTCAAAATGAATTTTCGCCTGGATGCTGTTTTCATCAACCTGATACCAAAGTTCTCCGTTTCGCACAATTTTAGTGCTGGTGATCTGCTGGGTGAGTTCATAAGTCATTTGTGCCTGAAAACTTTTGAGTTTGTCACCCTGAAGTTCAATCTTATGCAAAATTGTATCGATTTCACTTATGACGGGTTCAGTTTTTATCTCTTGAGAGGACTCCGGTTGCGTGAAATCCGGAGTAATCCCGGCATGTGTCAACTGACAGGAAAATATCAGTGCTATAAATAAACTCGATTCTAACATCAAAGTTAATTTTCCATGGTAAATAGTAAAGTTAGTTAACCAATGAAATTTCATGGCTCTTTCCCTTTTATAAAATATTATCTATTCTAAAGTTTGATTCTATCTTAATTCAGGACGATAAACAACCTGGAATATTGCAATTTACATGAGGTTTACCATTAAACGGAGCGATCCAATGTCAGTTCGATCTGGCTTAAAGCGGCAACCAGGGCGTTTTCAACCCGCAATATCCAGGGCCCCAGCATAAACCTTTTGAATCCAATATGTTCCATCATTTCAAGCTCAAAAGGCACCCAACCGCCTTCGGGTCCAATAGCCAGAATTACAGGCGGTTTCGTCCTATTATGAGAAACTTTGTATGTCGTATCCGGATCTGCTATCAGTTTGGTACTGGCTTGAAAATTTATCTGTTTAGGCAGGTAATCTTCGAAAAAATTGCGAAACTTATCATGTAACGAAATGGATGGTATTTTTGTTACTTTCCCCTGACTAAGCCCTTCAATGAGATGTTTGCGATAGTTGGATTCCTGTAGCAAAGGAGAATGAAAATAACTTTTTTCGACGCGATTGGCACGAATCAAATAGAGATGTCGAACAGACATAGCCGCAACGGTGTGCAGAATTTTTTTAAGTGTTTGCGGTCGGGGCAGGGCACAAATGATGTCGATAATGGGTGGTTCAGGATGAGATTCTGGATGCCATAAACATTGGAATTCAACTCTGTTGGATTCGATGGATATGATTCGGCCAACACCTTGGCAACCATCTACAACCCCAATTTCGATCAGATCATTCAGCCTTGGTTTTAATATCGAAGCAATATGTTGGGCACGATCATCAGACAGGACACATCGACCATCTTTATTAATTTCACCAGGTTCCAGAATTATTAGATTCATAGATAATCAATTAGTTCAATTTCAATTGGCGAACCTTCTTTGATTTGCCATAGATTCTCCAAGGGGCCATTAATTTTTCCAAATATGTTGACTGGTGAAGCAGCCTTGGGTTCAGAGTTTTTAGATGCGGGAGTTGGGCCGAAGAATATACAGAAAGCCAGGCCTGTTGGCCAATACCCCAGTTCACCCGGCGTAAGCGTGGCGCGACTGTCAGGTTCCAGGGGAAGATGAGCCGGTATGGTAAAATAGATTTCTCCACCCCAGCGATTGATTGTTCCTTGAATTGGCAATATTTTAGCGATGGCAGCTGCGGTAGGCGTATCATAAAGATCAGCAGAGAATTCATGCTTATTCGATCTGATGGTTATGGATGTCATATCGTAAATCCTGTATCGTTATTTCTTTCAAGATAGCAAAATGATAACATGAAATAGCACGATTTTATATAAAAAAAGTGGGGCCTTGGAGGCCCCTGGTGTATGTTAAACAGGACTGTCTAATGAAATAGTAGCCAGTCGCTGGTTGGAAAACAGGCTTATTTTACTTCGTATTCGGCATCAATGACATCATCATCGCCTTTAGGAGGATTGTCGCCTGAAGGAGCCGTTGCGTCCGGCTCAACGCCGCCGGCTGCTGTTTGCTGCTGAGCGGCTTGTTCATACATGATTTTTCCAATAGACTGCATGGAGGTATTGATATTATCAATTGCCCGCTTTATCGCTTCCGCATCATCGCCTTTGGCAACGTCTTTCAGATTGTTAATTGCTGATTCAATCTGGCTTCGTTCTCCAGCGGGAACTTTTTCGCCGTACTCTTTAAGTGTTTTTTCAGATTGATAGATGATTTGATCGGCTTGATTTTTCAGGTCAACCAATTCCCGTCGTTTCTTATCTTCAGCGGAATGCTCTTCTGCTTCATGGGTCATGCGACTGATCTCATCATCACTGAGACCGGAAGACCCTTTAATTTCGATTTTTTGTTGTTTGCTGGTAGCCAGGTCTTTCGCTGTAACATTGAGGATACCATTGGCGTCGATATCGAATGAGACCTCAATTTGTGGAATACCGCGTGGGGCGGGAGGAATGTCAGATAACTGGAAACGCCCCAGGGTTCTATTGTCTTTAGCGAATTCGCGTTCGCCTTGAAGAATGTGGATATCCACAGAGGTCTGGCTATCTGAGGCAGTACTGAAAATTTCCTTTTTTGAAGTTGGAATAGTCGTATTTCGTTCGATTAATTTAGTCATAACTCCGCCGAGCGTTTCGACTCCCAGTGATAGCGGAGTCACATCAAGCAAGAGGATGCCGGTTACATTGGCATCCCCAGCCAGAACGCCGCCCTGGATGGCAGCTCCCACTGCGACTACTTCGTCGGGATTTATGCTTCGATTGGGTTCTTTACCGAATACTTCTTTGACCAGGGCCTGGACTTTCGGAATACGAGTTGAGCCACCAACAAGAACGACTTCATCAATATTTGAGAGTGAAATTTTTGCGTCTTCAATCGCTTTAAGGCATGGCGTTTTGAGGCGTTGAATTACATTTTCGATTAACTGTTCGAATTTACTTCGTGTAATCGACATCTGCAAATGTTTGGGACCACTCTGATCTGCAGTAATAAAGGGCAGATTAATGGTCGATTCCATTGCAGAACTAAGTTCACACTTGGTTTTTTCTGCGGCTTCCTTTAACCGTTGCAAGGCCATGGCATCTTTACGCAGGTCAATGCCTTCTTTTTTCTTAAATTCATCTGCGACAAAATGGATTAGAATTTCGTCGATATCATCACCGCCCAAATGGGTGTCACCATTGGTACTGAGTACTTCAAAGACATTATCACCAATATCAAGGATTGAGATGTCGAATGTGCCTCCGCCAAAGTCAAAAACGGCAATTTTTTCGTTAGCCTTCTTTTCCAAACCATAAGCCAGTGCCGCTGCGGTTGGTTCGTTAATAATTCGTTTGACTTCCAATCCAGCAATTTTTCCTGCGTCTTTTGTTGCCTGACGTTGTGCATCATTGAAATAGGCCGGTACAGTGATCACTGCTTGAGTGACTGGTTCGCCCAGATAGTCTTCAGCGGTTTTTTTCAGATCCTGAAGTATAATTGCTGAGATCTCAGGCGGAGTGAATTGTTTTCCATGAACTTCCACCTTTACCAGTTCATCAGGATTGCCCACTACTTTGTATGGGACCAGTTTCTCTTCTGCCGAAACCTCATGATGACGCCGGCCCATAAATCGCTTGATAGAAAAAATCGTATTATGAGGATTTGTAACCTGTTGATGCCGGGCAATCTGGCCAACCAGACGTTCTCCTTTATCCGTAAAGGCAACAACTGAAGGAGTCAATCGAGATCCTTGGACGTTAATCAATACCTTTGGATCGCTACCTTCTAACACAGACACTACTGAATTTGTTGTTCCTAAGTCAATTCCTATGATTTTTGACATTGCCTTGTCTCCTGAATTTTTTGAGATAAAATTACACTTAAATACCTAATGCAAAGGCCGTGCCAGAGAATTTGATGAGTTGTAAGCCCTTATGAATAATAGATTAAAATATTTAATATTCGTTAATCCAGACTGCCGTTTTGTCATTTTTTCTTTCAAACCTGTCAGCCTGACAAAGTAGATTGGGTTTGATTGGTCACAAAATACTCCTGATTAATGCGATTCCTGTAATAATTGCTGCCAAACCTGCCCATATAACCGGACCTGGCGGTTTTTCTCGATATATCAGAACTCCCACAAGTACTACTACTGGCATGTGCATCATTACTAACGTTTTAACGTGGATTACTGCACCTGTTATTTTCAGCGATAACTGAACAGCGTATTGTTGAAAGAAAAATGCCGCCAGGGTACAAAGGCTGTAAATCAATATTCCAGAAACATGATCAGTTTTTTTTAGAATCCGCAATCGTGGTCCGCCCACAAATGTTGTTGCCATTATCAGGCTACTAATCAGATTCCAGCAAGCACTATAAGCCAGCGCTCCATGGATTATCTGCCGGATTGCGATTGGATCCAGAACGGTACTGATGCCGAAGATAACGGCTGCCAGAATAGAAAAAATTGAGTAAATATATTGGCGTTTCGACCGTGTTTCCCCTTTTTTCTGGAAGTAAAGCATCAGGCAGACCAGAATCATGCTAATCACCATCAAAACAATCGAAAGCAAACCGGGACGTTCTTTAAATAAAAATATAAGTGCCAACAGGGAAAATACTGGAATTCCAGATTGTATTGGCATTACAACCGACAAGGGCCCTTTTTTGATGGATTCGGTGAGTAACATACTGGCAATCGCAGTAAGGATCGAGGTTGACAGAATCACTCCCCAGAATACTGGATTTGTTGGAAATGCTCTATTCTGAAATAATAGAATGGGTATGAGAACAATTGCACTGATCAAGCGCGAACTGAATACCAGCAGGCGAGTGTCAATCTGGCTGCAAAATTGCTTCACTGCCAGCACCTTGGCCACATTAGCGATCAAGGCGATAAGGCTGAATATTACCCACATAAACACATTTGCCTGTTAAAGAAAAAGTCTGTCAGGAATAAATTCCAAACAGACTTGATGACATTTAAGTAATAGATTACAAGGATTAAAGTGTTGCAACTTTATCGGCAACCAGATCGCCCACTTCGGTCGTACTGTACCCCATGCGTCCAGCGGCCAGGCTCTTGAGTTTATTGGCGGTAACAAACTTGACGGCCTCTTCGATACCGTTAGCCGCTTTTTCTTCGCCAAGATCCTGCAGCATCATGGCCGCGGCGCAAATAGCGGCCAGAGGATTGATGACATTCTTGCCAGTATATTTAGGGGCAGAACCGCCAATCGGCTCGAACATGCTGACACCCTCGGGATTAATATTGCCGCCGGCCGCGATTCCCATGCCGCCCTGGGTCATGGCGCCGAGATCGGTGATGATGTCGCCGAACAGGTTGCCGGTGACGAGCACATCGAACCACTCAGGGCTCTTAACCATCCACATGCAGGTGGCGTCAACATGATAGTAGTCACGCCGGATATCGGGATAATATTTATCGCCCATTTCATGGAAGGCGCGTTCCCACAGGTCGTAAACGAACGTCAGGACATTGGTTTTGCCAACCAGTCCAACGGTGTTTTCGGAGCCGAGACCACGGGCTTTCTTGCCATATTTGCTGGCATATTCAAAGGCGTATTTCAGACAACGGTCCACCTGATGACGCGTATAAATTGAGGTCTGAATGGCAGTTTCATGCGGGGTGCCCTTCATGGTAAATCCACCGGCACCCACATAAAGGTCGCCAGTGTTCTCACGTACGACGACATAGTCGATATCTTTTGGGCCTTTATCTTTGATGGGGGTTTCTACGCCCGGGAATAGCCGCACCGGACGCAGGTTGATGTACTGATCCATGGCAAAACGGGCCTTGAGGAGAATGCCTTTTTCGAGAATACCGGGGGCAACATCCGGATGGCCAATGGCGCCCAGCAGGATGTTGTCGAATTGTTTCAGTTCTTCGATGGCGCTGTCCGGCAGAGTTTCGCCGGTACGTTTGTAGCGTTCTCCACCGAAATCAAATTCGGTCGTCTCATATTTGAAACCATACTTGGCGGCAGCGGCCTCCAATACCTTGACGGCCTCAATGGTTACTTCCGGGCCGGTACCATCACCTGGCATAACTGCGATTTTATACACGGTTCATTCCTTTCTTTGATTTAGTAAAGAATCAATATTTGAATGTATTTTTTTATTTACTTGAGGCCAGTTTATTAAGTAATCCACCAACCTCAATGATTTCAAGCGCGAAGTCAGGCAGGGGGGTGAACGCATAGTTGACCCCCTGAGTTTTATTTGCGATTACGCCATTTTTTAAGTCAATTTCAAGTTCATCACCGGTTTTGATCTTTTGATTGATACCGGGCAGTTCCACTACTGGAAAACCGCAGTTAATTGCATTGCGATAAAAAATTCGCGCGAATGATCCGGCTATTACGGCAGCCACTTTGGCGCCGCGTATTGACCAGACGGCGTGTTCGCGGGAGGATCCGCAACCAAAATCTTCACCGGCAACAATAATGTCACCCGGTTGAACTTTAGATGGAAACTCACCATCGAGATCTTCCATGCAATGAAGAGCCAGTTCATCTTCGGCGTCGCTATTTAAATAACGTGCGGGTATAATTTCGTCGGTATTAATATGATCACGTATATAAACATGTGCTTTACCCATGATATATTCCTTTCGTTTGATTACAGATATTGACGCGGATCGGTGATTTTCCCTTCGATAGCCGCCGCTGCTGCGGTGGCAGGGCTGGCCAGGTAAACACCACTATCGGGATGTCCCATGCGACCAACGAAATTACGGTTGGTCGTGCTGATACATTTTTCGCCGGCTGCCAGAATGCCCATAAAACCACCCAGACATGCGCCACAGGTGGGTGCCGATATAACACATCCGGCATCGTAGAAGACATCAAACAGGCCTTCTTCCTGAGCCTGTTTCCAGATAACAGGGGTTGCCGGCACAATAATCGTCCGTATCGCGATTTTATGACCTTTTAAAATACTTGCTGCGAGACGTAAATCTTCGATACGTCCGTTGGTGCAACTGCCGATGTAGCACTGGTGCATGATTGTTCCTGTCAGTTCGGATACAGGACGGCCATTGCTGGGCAAATGAGGCTCGGCAACAAACGGTTCCAGCGTATCACAATTGATCGTATGAGTTTCGCAATATTCCGCGTCAGAATCCGATTCATAGACGGTATATTCCTGTTTCCCTTTTAAGCGACCCCGGAGATATTCCTGTGTAATGTCATCCACCGGGATGATACCATTTTTGCCACCGGCTTCAATCGCCATATTGGTGATTGTCATACGCGCTTCCATCGATAAGTCAGCAAACGTTTCACCGCCGAATTCCATGGCTTTATAGCGTGCACCATCAGTGCCGATGATGGAAATGATTTTTAGAATGATGTCTTTACTGTAGACACCATGCTGCAATTTTCCTTTCAATTCAAATTTGATGGATTCCGGAACTCGAAACCACAATTCTCCTGTGGCGATGGCAGCGGCCAGATCGGTGGATCCAATCCCAGTGCTAAAGGCTCCGAATGCGCCATAAGTGCAGGTGTGGCTGTCGCCTCCCACAATTGTTTCGCCGGGCCGTACATGGCCTTGTTCGGGCAGTAGCGCATGGCAAACACCCGCGCGCCCAACAGGGTAATAGTATTTAAGATTGTTGGCCTTGCACCAGTCATCCAGCCGTTTATGCAATTCAGCGCTCTTGATATCCTTTGCCGGTTGAAAATGGTCCGGGGTTACTACGATTTTCTCCGGATCAAATACCCGGTCCAGGCCGATTTTCTTGAGCATGGAGATCGCCGGAGGGGTGGTGACGTCGTGACACATGACCACATCGATCTTGGCGTTGATTAACTGGCCGGGCTTTACCGCCACTTGTCCGCTATGGGCAGCCAGGATTTTTTCGGTTATAGTCATTCCCATTTTTGATTTTCCTTATCGCAATATCTGCTTTAATCTGTCATGTTTTGAACGGTACGGTTGATACGCAGCATCATAATGTTCAGCGCGTTGACATAAGCCTTGGCCGAAGCTTCGATAATATCGGTGCTGATCCCGCGTCCGATATAGGTCTTCCCTTCATAACGGATTCGCAAAATTGCCTCGCCCAGCGCTTCGCTGCTGCCAGTTACGGCGCGAATCGAATAATTTTCCAGTTCAGGTTCCAGCTGGGTCGCTTTACGAATCGCTTTATAGGTAGCGTCTACCGGCCCATCGCCCAGCGCTGCCGCCAGCAACGGCTGCCCCTGTCGATTAATACGGACAGTGGCAGTGGAGATGACTCCAGACCCACTGGCGCAATGCAAGTAATCCAGCTGAAATACCTCAGCAATCGAACGCATCTTCTCATCCAGCAGGGCGATCACATCATCGTCGAAGATTTCTTTTTTCTTGTCGGCCAATTCCA
The DNA here is from genome assembly GCA_963663965.2 of Sedimentisphaerales bacterium. Lineage (GTDB taxonomy): Bacteria > Planctomycetota > Phycisphaerae > Sedimentisphaerales > SM23-30. The sequence goes on along the minus strand of CAXXFK010000024.1, from coordinate 120,149 downwards.
GAAAGCGCTGATACGTCGATTCCAGTTGCGATTCGTCCAAAACGAATCCAAGTTCTTCACAATGCTTTTTAAAACCATGCCGGCCGGTATGGCGGCCCAGTACCAGTTTAGTCCCGGTAACGCCAACCGATTCCGGTGTCATAATCTCATAGGTGCTGCGATTCTTCAACAGACCATCGACATGGATTCCTGATTCGTGGGCAAACGCGTTCGTACCAACAATGGCTTTGTTTGGCTGAATGGGCATTCCCATCAACTTGGATACCATCTGGCTGGTGCGATAAATTTCCTGGGTTCTCACTTTCGTATGTAAATGACAGAAATCATTTCGAACATTCATGGCCATTACGCATTCTTCCAGTGAGGCATTTCCAGCCCGTTCCCCCAGGCCATTCATGGTACATTCTATCTGGCGAGCGCCATTTAACACCCCGGCCAGTGAATTTGCAGTAGCCAATCCAAGGTCATTGTGACAATGCGTGCTTAAAATCACACGGTCAGCTCCCGGTATTTCCATCAGGGTCGCAATCAAACGACCGTATTCCTCAGGAATCGCGTATCCAACGGTATCAGGAATATTGATAGTTGTTGCGCCTGCTTCAATTGCGGCTTGAACGACTTCTTTTAAAAACTGGACATCACTCCTGGTGGCATCCTGTGCACTGAATTCCACATCATCAGTATAACTTTTAGCATACTGGATGGCTTCCACGGCCTTTTGCAGCACTACATCAGGAGTCATTTTTAACATGTATTCCATATGTTGTGGGCTGGTGCTGGTGAAAGTATGGATTCGTTTTCGAGGAGCCGCCTGCATTGCTTGAGCGGCCGCATCGATATCTTTTTTTACCGTTCTGGCAAGGGATGCAATAACCGGTCCTTCAACTTCTTTACTGATGATTTCGACCGCTTCAAACTGAACTGGTGAGCTTACGGGAAATCCCGCTTCTATAATATCAACGCCCAATCTAGCCAGTTGGTGAGCAATTTCCACCTTTTCCGGCGTATTTAAACTGGCACCAGGGCTCTGTTCGGCATCGCGTAAAGTTGAGTCAAAAATTAATACTCTATTATTTTGTTGATTTGGGTCTGACATAAAAGACCTCCTGATTATAAACCGCCCCAAACACTTTGGGACGAGTTAGATGTAAAATCGGGATTATAACAATAAAATCCTATGTTAAAAAGATAAAAACCGCGTGTATAGATATGAATTTTGAATGTATAGCCCCTAAAGGGCTAGTAGAATAAGAATCTGCGCAATACCGAAACCAGCGCTTGCGGCACTGTTTAAGGATATTATGTTTACAGCTTTTAAAGTGCAGTTCCTCATCACTCCAAATATATCGACTATTCATGGTGAAAATCAAGAAAATTTTTAAACATTTATAAATTTTATTAATGAATGCAATTTAAATCTGGGTAAATATGTAATAATTCATCATTCAGTAATACGCTAAAAGTTGAACCACAATGGGTTTGTTTAGAATGGGTATTGATGAAATATTCAGATTTGTTAAAATGTTTAAATAAAGGCGGTTATGGAATTGTTGGCATGGGAAATGCGTAACTATGTGTTTGAGTGATTCAGTATTGAACACGGGCAACTGTGTAATAATTCAGACCCATTTTAAAGACAGTATTGGGTACCATAGGTAAGCGTTCAAAATAATCTTGCCTCTATATCCATACCTGATTAAATCACATTGTTTTTTTATATTATTCAGCATACAAAGTGGAGGAATCTACTTGTAATAATATTGTAAGTAGTTAATATTAAATATATTATGAACTGTATTGGATTCGTTATGATGATGCTAATGTATGCTAATAGTTATAAGTCTCGATTGTATTCAAATTATTGGAAAAGATCTCACTAACAAATAATTATTATGTAAGATATTGGTATTAATGGAGATAATATAAATAGTTGTGATTGTATGAGACGATATATATACAAATGTTGAGGATTGATAAATGAATGTAAGAAAACTTCAGAAAAGATGACTGTTGCATGAAAGAAGTGGATAAAAAACGTCTTGAAGATAAACTGGCGAAATTAACTGAGGATCAGAAGCGTAGTCTGTATAAACAAGCCGCGCGCAAGAGAAAAGCTGCCAATATGGATAAGCGGCATGATCGTAGTGATCTAACCCGGAAATATCGAATCGGAAGCGATATGGAGGAGGAGCGTCGTCATCTCAGGCGAATGAAGCGGGTTCCGCTCTCTCTGGATGAATGGGCATTGCAGATTCTTGATCAGGGTGATTTCGATAATTTTGCCGCTGAGACTGATATCCAGTTGGAGACCTATCCCGGGCAAGTGGTTGAACTTACTTCGGGCAGTTGCCGGTTGCTGGCCGGGCACGAAGAGATCCCCGCCCTGGTCCGGACTGAATTGGTCATGGGGCAACGTAGCGATCTGGCTGTCGGTGATCATGTCCGTTATTCTCGGGCAAAGGATGGTTCATTCCGAGTGGAAGAAGTGATCGATCGCAAAAGTCTGCTGTCCAGACCGGATCCTCATGATGCCCGGATAGAACGCGTTATTGCTGCCAATGTGGACATTGGTGTTGTGGTCGGTTCTTTGTACACTCCGCCGTTATCCAGCAATTTGATTGACCGTTATCTGCTGGCAATGGATCGGGGTAAGATACAGCCATTGATCTGTATCAATAAAATGGACTTAAAAGAGCATGCACAGATTGATCTGGAAGAGTGTATGCATTCCTATGATGAACTAAAAATTCCAGTCATTTTTTGTTGTGCATTAAGTGGACAGGGCATTGACGAGTTAATCGAAACTCTGCAAGGGAAAACCTCTGTTTTTGTCGGTCAAAGCGGGGTCGGTAAAAGTTCACTGGTTAATGCCATCGATCCCAGTCTGGAACTGGAAACCAGCGAAACCCGCCGACGTAATCTTAAAGGGCGCCACACTACCGTTCGAAGCAGTTTATACCGGATCGGTCATGGTATCTGTGTAATCGATACTCCCGGAGTCCGTAGTTTTGGATTGTGGAAAATGAACCGGGAAGAATTACGCTGGTATTTCGATGAATTTGACGCTTACGCGGATCATTGCCGATTTTCGGATTGTACCCATACTCATGAGCCAGGATGCGCCGTGGTATGCGCTGTTGAAGAAGGCAGGATTCGGTCGGCCAGATATCAGAGTTATTTGCGTATGCTGGAAGGACTGGAAGAAGAGAAATTCAAATAAATAGGAAATGCTGGTGGTTGAAGAACGACTATCCGAAAAAACAATTTGGAGATTAGTTTGTGATTGAGATTTGTGGCTTATCGAAACACTTCGTAGCGTCTCGTGGCAGAATTGTCGAGGCAGTAAACGATGTATCCTTTCAGGTAGAGGAAGGAGAAATCTACGGGTTGCTCGGGCCCAACGGCGCCGGTAAGACGACTTTGCTGCGCATGCTGGGGACCATTATTACTCCGTCTTCCGGTTATTGTGTTGTTTGCGGGCGACGTACCGATCAAGCGCCCGAAGAAATCCGAAAGATGATTGGTTTCGCATCCGGCAATACCAAGCTCTATGGCCGTTTATCCGGCAGGGAGTTACTGCGATATTTCGGCCAGTTACATGAGATGTCTCGATCTTCGATTGACGATCGAACGGAAGAGCTGGTCCAATTATTGAACATGTCCGATTTTATCGATCGACGTTGCGATAGCTATTCAACAGGTCAGACGCAAAAAGTATCGATAGCCCGGGTCATCCTGCATCATCCCAGAGTCTTAATCCTGGATGAACCCACTTTGGGTCTGGATATTATGACTTGCCAGTCTATTCTCGATTTTATCGTAGATTCCAGCCGCAATGGTTTGACAGTCATTTTTTCGACACATTATATGACGGAAGCGGAAATGCTGTGTAATCGAATTGGATTTTTATATGGCGGCCGGCTCATGGCCGAAGGGACTCAGGAGGCCCTTTATCAACAGACAGGTACCGGCAATTTAAAAGAGGCATTTTTGGCCATGGTACATGAACAAGACCAGGAGGGCGTATGCGGTTAAACATTACTTTTAGTATTCTCAAAAAAGAATTGCTCGAGACGTTGCGGGATAAACGTGCGTTGTTTGCCATGATCGGCGTGCCACTGGTGATTTATCCGCTCATATTTATTATTATCAGTGAAGCAACGTTGATGCAAAAAACCAAGATCGAAGAGAAAGATTCACGGATAGCGTTCGGTACCGATTGTCCAGAGGGTATCAGAGATTGGTTGTCATCCCTTGATAAAGTTAAAGTCATAGAGGCAGACCATCCGGAAGAGGAATTGTCAGAAGGCAAACTGGATGTCATCGTCTATGCTCCGGCAGACGCGCTGGAACAACTGGATGCCAATCGTACGGTGGAGATTGAAATACGATATGACCAGACCGAAGTTCGATCAACCGAGGCCCGTTCCCGTATTCGCAATTGTTTACAGGAAAAGTCGGAGTCTTATCTCAAGGAACGGTTGGCGTCAGCCGGCCTGGCTGGTGAATTTATCAGGCCCATCTCCATAAAATCCGAAAATATCGCTTCAGCCAAGAAAACCACCGGAAATTACCTGGGCATGATCATACCGTTGTTTCTGATTATAACGATAGCCGTGGGGGCATTTTACCCGGCGGTAGATTTAACGGCCGGAGAGAAAGAACGGGGTACCTTTGAAACGCTGCTTTCAACACCCACCAGCCGAATGGAAATTGTGTCCGGGAAATTTTTAACAGTTTTCGGCTTATCGATTATCACCGGGTTACTCAATATGGGCAGCATGATTGGGGTGCTATTATTTCAAGTATCGCGGATGAAGGCTGCGGTTGGGCCAGAAGCAGATTTGCCGGACATGGTATTTGCTATTTCAACCCCTGGGATGATTACTTTATTTGCGATGATAGTTCCGTTATCCTTTTTTATCTGCTCGGTGATGATGACGATCGCCTTATTCGCCCGCAGTTTTAAAGAGGCACAAAATTATGTTACACCATTTTATATGATGATTATGCTGCCTTGCATGATTGTTGGCATGCCGGGTATCGAACTGACACAGGGGACTGCCTTGATTCCCGTCGCTAATGTGGCATTATTATTCAAGGCGATTTTAATGCAGAAACTGGCTGGCGATCTGGCGTTTATGGTATTTGTCAGTACTGTAGCATACGCCATGCTGGCATTGATGTGCGCGGTCTGGGTGTTCAAACGGGAAGATGTCATTCTGTCCCAGGAAAAAGGAATGCCGATCAGTTTGCGGCGTTCACAACTTCAACCTCGCAAGACATTGACCCCGGATGCAACTGTCATGTTATATGCCGTGATGCTGTTAATTTTGTATTACGGAGGGACCTATTTTCAGTCACGAGAGCTTATTTCCGGCCTGATTATTACTGAATGGGGGTTGTTGCTGGGAACCACGGTATTTGGTTTATGGTATTTTAGGGTCAATTTGAAAAGTGCGTTGCATTTAAAAACCCCGCCGCCATTTACGACAGTGTTGGTCGCGGTGGCTTCAGTAGGGACCTTGATTCTGGGCCTGCAATATAATCTCTGGCAAAATCAGTATTGGCCGGTTCCCCCGGAAATGGCGGAGGCCAGCCAGAAATTATTCGATCCGCAAACCCCTTCCTGGCTGTTGTTTTTTGCCATTGCAGTGTCAGCGGCGATCTGTGAAGAGGTTCTGTTTCGCGGAGCCATTTTGTCCGGATTAAAGAATTCTTTGCATCCTGCGGCAGTGGTCATTATTGTTGCGGTCATGTTCGGGATTTTTCATATGAGTATGTACCGGGTTGTTCCGACGGCATTATTGGGTATCTGGATCACTTATGTTGTCTTAAGGACCGGATCGATTTTTGTTGGAATGGTCGCTCACCTGGTAAACAATGGCCTGGTGGTTTTAAGTGAATCGAATTTACTTCCCAAAGATCTCACCGACTGGCTGGACGCGGCTAATATAGAAACCAATGGTTTTCCGATCTGGCTGGTTCTTGTTGCTGTATTATTCCTGGTACTAACGATTGGTTTTATCGAGATATCAAAACGTATTCAGACTACTCAAACTGCTCTTAGTGAAAGAAGGGGCTAACCTGTTGCACTATTCCAGCAGGAGGGGTAACACGATCGTAAATCGCGTTCCTTTGCCAGGTTCACTGAATATGTCAATATGGCCGTTGTGTGCTTCTATGATTCTTCGGCAAGTAGGTAGGCCCAAACCGGTCCCCCCTGAACGAGTAGTGAAATAAGGATTAAAAATTTTATCTTGAATATCGGCAGGGATACCAGGGCCGGTATCGGTAATATTGATTTGAATCATATTATCCATCGTTCGGCTCTGAATCATTAATTCTCCACCACCATTAGTCATGGCTTGCACGGCATTGATCAGCAGATTCAGGATGGCTTGTTTAATGTGATCAGGATCGATGCGGCAAAAAAGCGGTCCAGTTGACAGGCTGACACGTAATTGGACTTTGTTTTCATAAGCCTGAGGCTCGTAAAAATCAATCAGATCCGTGATTAGTTCGTTAATGTCCTGACGGACCGGATGCAGTTCTATTTTTCCGGCAAAACTTAGAAAGTCGTTCAGGGTATTAGCCAGGCGATCCGCTTCACCCATAACGGTTTCGAGTTTTCTCAACTGACGTTTCAACTTGCGTTCAGGATCATCAATTCGACTTAAATCGATTCCATTTTCAGTGCGCGCATCTTTCAGCATGTACTCGACTTGTTCGATCAGTAATTGCATATTGACTTTGATTATCGATAAAGGATTGCGGATTTCATGGGCAAGGTTGCCGGTTAGATCGCTGAGTTCGGCTTTTTTTTCTGCCCGGCGCGCCCGCTCCAGAAGAGATTTCTTTTGGCGTTCGTAACCTTTGGTGAGACGACGAAATAAGCGCCAAAAGACCAAGGCTGTCAATACTAGTCCAATGATTAAGCCAGATATAAACTTTAGCATGGGGACAGTAGAGCCAATTTCAGGTCCATAGTAAAGAAAAACATTTGAAAATGGTGGTAAAATGTAATTTGGGTACTAACCAATGATGTGATTGAATTATTACTATCGAATTGAATGGCATCGATCTTTTCGGATAAAGGATGTTTTGTTTCTAAGTGATTTATATCCAGTAAGATAAGGTTGTTTTTTATGACATTCAGTGTTTGCCCCCAATAAAAAAATGGCAAAATAATGGGGAAATATGAATTTATGATAATGTTTGATGTTTTATCAGTGTTTTGAAAGGGTGAATATGATAAATATTTTTATTGAAATAAATAATTAAACACTTGAACAGTAAAAATAAGCATATAATAATACGATATAATAAATACAGAAACACAGAGTATAATATATTAGGGGGTATTTTATGTATATTAACACATCACATCAGCAGGAGTTGGGACTCGGATTTGGAAATTATCGCTGTAATTGGGGTGTTCATTTTTGTGGTCTGTATGAGACTGAAAAAGAACGGGATGAGATCCTTATGGGATTTTTACATCAGGGGTATCTCGATGGCGACTTGCAGTTCTATTGCCCGGCAGAACGGACTGAAGCCAATTTTCGAAAAGAATACCAACGGAGTTTTAAGAATAGCAATTGCACAGAGTTGGATGATGGTAATTGTTTTCAATTTTATTCAACACGTGAATTATACTATCCGGACGGTGTTTTTTCGCCCTGGGCGATGGACGAAGGTTTGGGTAATTTTTTTCAGGCAAGTCAGCAATATGGCCCCCGAAATATCCGGGCAACCGCCGAAATGGTCTGGGCCCTGGAATCCGTGCCGGGTATTGAGCATTTAATGGCATACGAATCCCGTCTGAATTATTTTATTCCCGGGAAACCCTGGATTAGTATCTGTTTGTATAATGTGACCAGATTTGACGGCGCAACAATCATGAATGTTTTAAAAACTCATCCCTTTACCATCAGCGGGGGTGTTATCACCAAGAATCCTTATTACCAGGATCCTGATGTCTGGCTTCGAGAGAACGCCCCCCAATTTCTAAACAGATTGGATGTCAATGAGTGAACCTTTCAAATCATTTGAGGATCCAATATTTGATGCTTTCAGTAAGGATACGGAAGTACTGAATCGGGTAGCACATGATTTGTTTCTATTAATGATCAATTTGACACAGATACGCGATGATGCCTTAATACTAAAAATATTTTCGCAGGCGGTCGATGGTTTTGTTGAGGGACTTAAGGTTACCTACAGTAAATTTGATCCAGTAGAACCTCATGGACGAGTTTATGAAATCGCTACGATGAAGTCACATTATGGCTGGCTCGCCGTTCAGTGTCCTCCGAGCCGTTTGTCTGACGAAATAGAATCTTTGATTCAAAATGCCATTGGCATGCTGGCCGTGATACTGGAACGTAACTATCAGAATCGATTATTGGAAAATGATAAGGTACATCTGGAAAGTCTGGTACAGGAACGTACCCGGGAATTGGAAGATCGAAACGTATTATTGAAGCAGGAAATTGAGCATCGTCAACGATATGAAACCGAACGCGAAAAAATGGTTTTGAAACTGGAACAGCAAAACGCCGAATTAGAGGAATTTATTTATACGGTTTCGCATGAAATGAAGAGCCCTTTGATTACCATACGCGGGCATCTGGGATTATTGCTGGAATATCTGAAAAATCAGGAGTTAGATAAAATTGACGGGGCAATGCAGTTTGTGGTTGAGGCAACAGATCGTATGGATGCGTTGTTGCATGAAATTTTGGAATTGTCGAGAATCGGCCGCAAAGTGACACCGTTTGAATGGCTTGATATGAGAGAACTGATTCAGAATGTAATTTTATCCTTTAAAGATAGTTGCGATCAAGAATTCATTCAATTCAAGCTTGATCAGGAGTTTCCCGGGGTTTATGCTGAACGAAAACGAATCGTTAAAGTCTTTCAGAATCTGGTAGAAAATGCGATCAAATATGGCAAAGATGAGGATGGAAAGGTCTTCATTGAAATTGGAATCGAGAAGAAACCTGAACTTTACTTTTATATTAAAGATTATGGTAGCGGAATCGTTCCCCAGTATCATGAGCGGATATTTAAATTATTTGAACAGTTAAACCCTGAAATACCGGGTATAGGCGTGGGATTAACGATGGTAAGACGTATTGTGCAATTTTATGGCGGGCGTATCTGGACTGAATCCGATGGCGCCGGGAGTGGCGCCTGTTTCTGTTTTACTTTGCCCCTTACAAATGAAATATCCGGCAGTGTACCGGATTCTTTTAATGAGTAAAAACATCGTTGGCCTGATTAAGTGCTCGCTGGATGGAGTTACAAAAATTGGTCTGGAGCAGATATTGTTTCTTGGATATTGAGAATGGACAAAATTTGATGTTTTTTTCTTTTTTTGGCAACTTTATTTGTGATCAAAGGCTATAATTTTCCATATTTTAGTGCGCAGATAATATACCTTGATGGCGAATGATAGTATGAATGGTATTTTAAGTCTACTTACAGAAATGGTTTAGCGTATGATGGACACTCTATTTCTTTCTCGTTTACAATTTGCTGTTACGATTGGATTTCATTTTATTTTTCCCCCAATTTCCATTGGATTGGCCTGGATGCTGGTATGGTTTGAAGGGCGGGCATGGCTGGGTAAAGACCAGGATTATGAAAAAATCGCCAGGTTATTTGCCAAATTACTGGCCATAACATTTGTCATTGGAGTGGCAACAGGTATTGTCATGGAGTTTCAGTTTGGGACGAACTGGTCGGAATATTCTCGATTTGTCGGGGATATTTTTGGCGCTCCGCTGGCCGCAGAAGCAGTTTTCGCCTTTTTTCTCGAATCCAGTTTTATGGGTTTGTATCTATTTGGCCGGAACAAGATTTCACGCGGGGCGCATTGGTTCAGTTGTCTGATGGTAGCCCTGGGGGCGACCATCTCGGCATTCTGGATTCTGGTAGCGAATTCCTGGATGCAGACGCCCGCTGGTTTCGAAGTGGTTAATGGCCGGGCAGAACTTACCAGCTTTGCTGAAGCCGTATTCAACGATTCCATGTGGATTCGTTTTTTTCATACGCTGACGGCCTGTCTGGTCTGTGGCGCGTTTTTTGTTACTGGAATTTCCGCCTGGCTGGTTCGTAAAAATCGCGAATCGAAGCTATTTCGTAAGGCGCTGGTATCGGCTCTGGTTATTGGATTTATTAATTCTGTATTAGTAGCCGTGCCTTTTGGACATCATCATGCCCAGCAGGTGGCCAAGACCCAGCCAGAGAAACTGGCCGCCATGGAAGGGTTGGAATCGACCCAGGAGAACGCGCCGTTATTGGTATTTGGTCTGGTCAATCAGGCTGAACGGAAATATTTTGCGAAAGTTGGAATTCCCGGCGGTCTCAGCTGGCTGGCATTTGGGGATACCAAAGCAACGGTGCAGGGGCTGGATGCCTTTCCTGATGATGAAGAACCGCCACTTGCGTTAACATTTTATTCATTCCATTTAATGGTGGTGCTGGGTGGATTTTTCATCTTTATGACGGCGGCCGGTCTGGGTATGTTGATTCTTAAATGGCTCTGGCGTAATAAAGTGCTTGATAATCTTTATTTGTGGGGACTTACCCTTTGTCTCCCACTGCCAGTCCTGGCGACTCAATTGGGTTGGATGGCCGCGGAAGTGGGTCGGCAGCCCTGGATTGTGTATCGGGTACTGAAAACTCGCGATGCGTTTTCTCCAACGGTTCCGGCGGAGCATGTTCTGTTTTCATTGATTATGTTCAGTGCAATTTACCTGTTTTTGTTAATTCTTTATATTTATCTTTTGCGTCAAGAAACCATTAAAGCCGGAAAAGCAACGATAGCCGCCGATAATTAATAGATGATATGAATATTATATCTGTCTGCTACTTTCACGGAGCAGTAAGAACCATGGAGTTTGATGTATGACATTAACCGGATTACAGATAGTATGGTATGTTTTGTTTTTTGTCCTCATAACCGGCTATGCAATTCTGGATGGTTTTGACCTGGGGGTTGGAATCGTTCATCTGTTTACCCGGGATAAAGAGAAAAAGAAACAATATCTGCGCGCCATTGCCCCATTCTGGGATGGTAATGAAGTATGGCTGCTCACAGGAGGCGGAGCGCTTTTTGCGGCTTTCCCACCTGTTTATGCCACCCTTTTCAGTTCGTTTTACCTGGCATTTATGCTTTTATTACTGGGACTGATTTTCCGGGCGATCTCGATCGAGTTCCGCCTGAAAATGACCGCTCCGTTCTGGGCCGGCTTCTGGGATATTGCATTTGGGGTATCGAGCCTGATACCGGCATTGCTGGTGGGGGTGGCATTGGCAAATGTCATCCAGGGTATTCCGATTGATGAGTCGGGCACCTATACCGGATCGTTTTTAGGTTTGCTGAATCCATACGCCTTGTTGGGAGGCGTCGTCAGCCTGGTTGCGTTTGCCCTTCATGGTGGATTGTATTTGAATATGAAATACGGCAAAGAACCGGGGCATCAATTTAGTCGCTGGATTGCGGTCAGTTGGATGTTGTTTGTATCGCTCTATGTGATCATGATGATAGCCAGCTTTTTTGCCAGTAAATATTTATTCTCTAATTTATTCAGGCAACCATTATACTGGCTGTTCTTTATTCTATTTCTGGCTTCAACATTATATATATCAACTGCTACGAAAAAAGGGAATCCTTTGTTGGCGTTTTTGAGTTCATGTACCATGTTGTTATCGATTCTGGCGATGTGTGGTGTAGCGCTTTTCCCGAAATTATTGCCATCCAGTATCAATCTGGACTACAGTCTTACCATATTCAATTCCAGTTCAACGTTACCGACATTGAAAGTTATGTTCTTAATCGCCATGAGCGGTGTGCCTGTGGTTCTGATTTATACGTTCTTTATCTATCGTATATTTAAAGGGAAAGTGGATTGGGCGCATGATGGCTATTAAATTGAGATTGTCCATAAATTTATACTAAGGATAATCCGGTTATTAGAATTTATCCATCCATTCGTCCCATTCATCGATGATACTCTGGTTGGGAATTAAATAATCCTCATCAGGTTTATTCATCGGATGTTTCCTAAGAAAATCTCTTAAGGAATAGCAGTTGATCTTCAGGGGCTCAATTTTTATTACGGTTGGTCATAAGTTTTTCGAAATTAATACGAGATTTGAAGTGTAAAGGGTGAGCAATCGCTTCATTACAAAAATTTCATTTATTGGATTTGGTAGTGAAATTATTGGCATAATTAATGTAACATACTGTTAATTGGTATGTTAAGTATTTGTTGTGGTAAGGTTTGTTTTGGGAAATTGCGGATTATTACAAATACTTCACAATGGATTCATTAGCGAATGAAGAGGGCATTACGCTGGAAGTTAATCACTGAAATTTTTATTATTCAAAAACTTTTCTGCCAACGATGTTTTGGGTCGGGGAATTTGTGGTTTTATAAAAAGTATTTTTAGGGTCGAGAAAAAGACAAATTTCTGGCATGGGTATTGATATACATACAATCGTGTATGTTTTTATGCAACATGTAACAAGACCAATAAGACAAGGAGTCATTACCTATGCGTAAAGTTGCGATTTATGGGAAAGGCGGTATCGGCAAATCGACTACCACACAAAATACGGTTGCTGCCCTGGCAGAGATGGGCAAAAAGGTGATGGTTGTAGGTTGCGATCCCAAGGCGGACTCAACCCGATTATTACTGGGTGGACTGGCACAGAAAACAGTACTGGATACCTTGCGTGAAGAGGGCGAAGATGTTGAACTGGCGGATATCCGCAGGGGCGGCTATGGCCGGACGTTGTGTGTGGAATCCGGTGGACCGGAACCTGGTGTGGGTTGTGCCGGCCGGGGTATTATTACCAGTATCAATCTGCTGGAGCAATTGGGCGCTTATGAAGAGAGCAACGAACTGGATTATGCCTTTTATGATGTGTTGGGTGACGTGGTTTGCGGTGGTTTTGCCATGCCGATTCGCGAAGGCAAGGCCGAGGAGATTTATATTGTCTGTTCCGGCGAAATGATGGCGATGTACGCAGCCAATAATATCTGTAAAGGTATTATGAAATTTGCCGAAGCGGGTGGGGTTCGATTGGGCGGATTGATCTGTAACAGCCGTAAAGTAGATAACGAGAAAGAGATGATTGCCGAGTTTGCCAAACGCCTGGGGACTCAAATGATCCATTTCCTGCCACGTGATAATGATGTCCAACGGGCTGAAATTAAGAAGAAAACCGTGATCGAGTGGGATCCGACCGTGCCGCAGGCGGATGAATACCGAACTTTGGCGCGAAACATTGATAATAACGAGATGTTTGTGATTCCCAAGCCCATGCAGATCGAAGAGTTGGAAAATCTGCTGATTGAGTATGGCGTCCTGAATTAAACCTGCGAGAACTCTCAGAAAGGAATTAATAATATGATCATGGTAAGAGCGATTGTCCGTCCGGAAAAAGTGAATGAAGTTATGGCCGCTTTAATGTATGCCGGTTTTCCGGCGGTGACCAAAATGGATGTCTATGGCCGCGGTAAGCAACGCGGGATGAAAGTGGGGGAAATCCATTATGATGAACTCCCCAAGGAGTTATTGATCACAGTTGTACGTAAGGAAGATAAGGATTTTGTGGTTGAGACGATCATGAAAGCGGCACGTACCGGTGACAAGGGGGCATTTGGCGATGGCAAGATCTTTATTTCGCCGGTTGAAGAAGTATATACCGTCAGTTCCGGTAGCGCAAGTTTATAGTGCCCATTTTGAGATACTCTCAATGATTATGATTAAGTTATTTCAATACAAACAAAGCCGCATGATAGTGATACGGAGTTCAAACAATGAAAGAAATCACGGCGATTATTCGCATGAATAAAATGAATGAAACCAAACGGGCTCTGGCCGATGCCGGTATCAGTTCGCTCACCGCACGCAAGGTCATGGGACGCGGCAAGGGTAAAGTGGATTACCTGTTGCTGAAAGGCGCTGAGGCGGGATATGACGAAGCGATCAACCAGTTAGGTCCCGGCCCCAAGATGATTCCCAAGCGGATGTTGACGCTGGTTGTACCTGATGACCGGGTCAAATTAGTAGTAGAGACTTTGATCGAAGTCAACAAAACCGGCAATCCCGGCGATGGCAAGATTTTCGTCCAGCCGATTCTCGATGCCATTCGTGTCCGAACGGGTGAAAACGATAATAAAGCAATCGATGATAATCTATAAAGGAGAGCATCCATGAATTCAAACTCCAAGCATAAAAATCCTCAGGAAATCAAAGATTCAATCCTGAAAACCTATCCATCCAAAGTAGCGCGAAAACGATCAAAACAGATAGTAATCAATGAAGTGGCCGAGGACGGTAGCGTACCAGAGATCCAGGCCAATGTCCGCACTACGCCCGGTGTTATTACCCAGCGCGGCTGTTCTTATGCCGGATGTAAAGGGGTTGTACTGGGGCCAACGCGCGATATCTTGAATCTGACGCATGGGCCGATCGGCTGTGGTTTTTATTCCTGGCTGACGCGTCGTAATCAAACCAGGCCGCCCACCGATACGGATGAAAATTTCATGACGTATTGTTTTTCGACTGACATGACCGAAAATGAGATTATTTTTGGTGGTGAAAAGAAACTGGCCACGGCTATCCAGGAAGCCTATGACAGTTTTAAACCCAAAGCGATTGGGGTATTTGCGACCTGTCCCGTTGGTTTGATTGGCGATGATATCCATCAGGTATGTTCCGCCATGTCAAAGAAACTGGGGATCAATGTTTTTGGTTTCAGTTGTGAGGGGTATAAAGGTGTCAGCCAGTCTGCCGGCCATCACATTGCCAATAACCAGTTGTTCAAACATGTGATTGGCAAGAAGGAAGAGGCGCGTGAAGGTAAATTCCGAATCAATATTTTAGGTGAATATAATATTGGCGGCGATGCCTTTGTGATAGAAGAGTTACTGGAAAAATGTGGAATCACCCTGCTGTCAACCTTTAGCGGCAATTCAACGTACGATGGTTTTGCCAGTTCGCAACTGGCTGATCTGAATACGGTTATGTGCCACCGTTCGATTAACTATGTGGCTGACATGATCGAAAAGAAATATGGCGTACCCTGGATCAAAGTGAATTTTATTGGCGCGGAAGCGACGGCCAAAAGCCTGCGGAAAATCGCGGAATATTTTGGCGATCCGGAATTGATCGAGCGGGTTGAGAACGTGATTGCCGAAGAGATGGTGGCTGTGCGTGAAGCGCAGGAAGAAGCCCGGTTGCGTTGTGAAGGCAAGAAAGCCATGCTATTTGTAGGCGGTTCCCGGGCGCATCACTATCAGGAACTGTTCGCTGAGATTGGTATGGAAACGGTTGCCGCCGGTTATGAATTTGCCCATCGTGATGATTATGAAGGACGACGGGTATTACCGACGATCAAACTGGATGCCGACAGCCGCAATATTGAAGAACTGACCATAGAGGCCGATCCGGAGTTGTATAATCCCCGAAAAACTGAAGATGAAATGAGTAAACTGGAGACCGATGGTTATACTTTCCGGGATTATGAGGGCATGATGCCCATGATGGCAACTAAAACATTAGTCATTGATGATATCAGCCATTATGAAATGGAAAAGCTGATTGAAGTGTACCAACCGGATGTATTCTGTGCGGGTATAAAAGAAAAATACAGCATTCAGAAGATGGGAATTCCGAGCAAGCAATTGCACAGTTACGACTATGGCGGACCTTTCGCCGCATTTAAAGGCGCGATTAACTATTATCGTGAAATTGATCGTCTGGTCAACTGTCAGGTCTGGAGTTTTATAAAAGCTCCCTGGCAGCGTAACAGCGAACCGGCGCTGATAGCTGAATATGCCAATCGCTAAATCCATCAATCTAACTAATTAGTTTTTATGATAATCAAGGAGATTACCATGCTCTTAAGGCATACCGATACGAATATACAAGAACGCTCCGCTTTAACGGTCAATCCGGCTAAGACCTGCCAGCCCATCGGAGCGATGTACGCGGCGCTGGGTGTTCATAACTGCCTGCCGCACAGTCATGGATCACAGGGATGCTGCGCCTATCATCGCAGTACCCTGACCCGGCATTATAAAGAGCCGGTTATGGCCGCCACCAGTTCATTCACCGAAGGGTCATCCGTTTTTGGCGGTCAATCGAATTTATTGCAGGCAATCGACAATATGTTTACGATATACGATCCGGATGTGATTGCTGTGCATACCACCTGTTTATCCGAAACGATTGGCGATGACATCCCTCAAATTGCTGCCAAAGCAAAGGATGATGGCAAAATACCTCAAGGGAAATATGTGATTCATGCCAATACTCCCAGTTATGTGGGTTCTCACGTGACCGGCTATGCCAATATGGTCAAGGCATTGATCGATTATTTTGCCACACCCTCCGAAGAACGATTTCGTACTATCAATATCGCCTGCGGCTGGGTGGAGCCATCGGATATGAAAGAGATCAAACATCTATGTTATTTAATGGGGGTGGATACGATCCTGTTTCCAGATACCTCAGATGTATTCGATGCCCCATTGACCGGAAAGGCCGTGATGTATCCTAAGGGGGGCGTAACCATTGATGAATTGAAAAAAACCGGCAGTAGCAGCGCGACGCTGGCGTTGGGGCCACTGGGAGCGGCGCCGGCTGCCCGTCAACTGGACGCGAAATGCAAAGTGCCCTGCCAGATTCTGGATTTGCCCATTGGTCTGAACGC
Source organism: Sedimentisphaerales bacterium (assembly GCA_963663965.2). Classification (GTDB taxonomy): domain Bacteria; phylum Planctomycetota; class Phycisphaerae; order Sedimentisphaerales; family SM23-30. Next base: position 103,408 of record CAXXFK010000024.1, on the reverse strand, counting down.
GACGGACCGTTTTGTCGACGCGCTTCGTAAAACCGCGCGGGTACGGGTACCGGTTGAGATAGATGACCAGCGCGGGCGGCTGATTGATGTCATGAGTGATATGCAGCAATATTTCTCCGGTAAACGCGTGGCGCTCTGGGGTGACCCCGATCAACTGGTGCCTTTATGTGAATTTCTGGCGGATCTGGATATGCGACCGGTCTATGTCGTGACTGGCACTCCCGGTAAAAAGTTCGTTACACGGGTCCGTAACGCGCTGCGAGACCGGGTGCCCGAAGTAAAAATTGCCGAGGGCAACTGCGCCGATATGTTCCTGATGCACCAATGGATCAAACAGGAACCGGTCGATCTGTTAATCGGCAATACCTATGGCAAATATATCGCGCGGGATGAACAGATTCCGTTCGTACGGCATGGCTTCCCGATTCTGGACCGGGTGGGTCATTCCTATTTTCCGACGGTGGGTTATACCGGTGGCTTAAGATTGTTAGAAATGATTTTGAATGCCCTGCTCGATCAGAAAGACCGGACCTCGCCTGAAGAAAGCTTTGAATTGGTTTTATAAGCGTGAATGCTTAACTGACAATGATGATTAAATCCATAAACCAACAACGACGCCATTATGAACCGTAACACCCATTCCATCGAGATACTCGAACAACGCCAGTCTCAGGTCCATATGAATGGCAACCAGCCATTCGATATGACTTGCGACAAGCACAGTCTGGCCGGCTCGGTCAGTCAGCGTGCGTGTGTGTTTTGTGGCTCCCGCGTCGTATTGTATCCGATTACGGATGCGTTACATCTGATACACGGTCCGGTGGGGTGCGCCGCTTATACCTGGGATATTCGCGGCGCGCTCTCATCCGGTCCCGAATTGCATCGGATGAGTTTCACGACCGATTTGCGGGAAAAAGATATTATTTATGGTGGTGAACAGAAACTGGAGCGTTCGTTACTCGAGCTGATCAAACAGTATCAACCGAAAGCGGCGTTTGTTTATTCAACCTGTATTGTCGGATTAATTGGCGATGATGTGGCCGCGATATGCAAGCGTGTCGCCGCCAAGGCCGGGATCCCAGTGTTACCGGTGCATTCAGAAGGATTCAAAGGAACCAAAAAAGATGGCTATAAAGCGGCTTGTGACGCCTTGTTTCAATTGATTGGCACAGGATCGACCGATGGGATCGGGCCTGTCAGTATCAATATTCTGGGTGATTTCAATATTGCCGGAGAAATCTGGACGATCCGCAAATATTATAAAAAAATGGGGATTGACGTTGTCGCCACTGTAACCGGGGATGGCCGAATCGATGATATTCGCCGGTGTCATGGCGCCGCGTTAAATGTGGTGCAATGCTCGGGTTCCATGGTCCATCTGGCGCGCATGATGGAAGAAAAATATGGTACTCCGCAGATGCGAGTTTCTTATTTTGGTATCGAGGATATGTCGCGCGCGCTTTACGATGTGGCGGGATTTTTCAATGATCAGGAAATCATGAATCGCACCCGGGTTCAGGTTGCCGAAGAAATTGGCCGTATCGAACCGGAATTGGAGCGTTATCGCAAAGAACTGACCGGTCAGAAGGCGGCTGTTTATGTGGGCGGGGCGTTCAAAGCTTTTTCCATGGTGCGGAGCCTGCGTACCCTGGGCATTCAAACTGTCGTGGTTGGATCCCAAACCGGAAATGACGCTGATTACCGCATGTTACGTGATCTGTGTGACCCTGGAACGATCATTGTGGATGATACGAATCCACTGGAATTAATTCGTTTTATCAATCAGACTGGAGCCGATCTGCTGATTGGCGGAGTTAAAGAGCGTCCGATCGCTCATAAACTGGGCCTGGGATTCTGCGATCATAACCATGAGCGGAAAGAGCCGCTGGCCGGTTATGAAGGAATGCTCAACTTTGCCCGCGAAGTATACAGTTCTTTGATGAGTCCAATCTGGCAGTTTGTACCCCGGAAACGGAATCATGTCCGGCACACAGGAGTTGAGCAATGATATCGAAGTCCGCAAAAAAAGATACCTGGGCTTCAACACGCAATGCGTGTAGGCTTTGTACCCCCTTTGGCGCGTGTCTGGCATTTCGGGGTATTGAAGGCGCCATGCCCCTGATTCATGGATCGCAGGGATGCTCCACTTACATTCGGCGCTATATGATCGGACATTATCGTGAACCAATGGATATCCCTTGCAGCAATTTTTCGGAATCATCCGCGGTGTTCGGCGGGATGGAGAATTTGCGTCTGGCATTAAAAAATGTCATTAATCAGTATCGCCCTTCGATGATCGGTGTAGCCACTACCTGTCTGACCGAGACAATTGGTGACGATTTGCACATGTTTATGCACCGCATTACCCGCGAATGGAGCGGTGACGATTTACCTCCCGTCGTCACCGTCTCCACCCCCAGCTATAGTGGGTCCCATGCGGATGGATTTCATCGCGCCGTTCGGGAAACTGTCAACCAACTGGCCATGATAGAGGGGAGGGATTACCGGATCAATCTGTTTTGTAATATGGTGTCACCTGAGGATATCCGATACTTGAAAGATATTGCCGGCGATTATGGTGTTCCAGCCATGATATTACCGGATTATAGTGATACGCTGGATGGAGGGGCGTGGGAGACTTATCACCGGATTCCACCGGGGGGGACTGTTCTGGATGATATTCAACGAGCCGGCGCTGCGCAGGCCAGTATCGAATTAGGAGCTACCATTGCTGATATGCTGTCAGCGGCCCATTTATTGGAAGCGTCGTTTCATGTTCCGGCTTATCGTATGGGATTGCCTATCGGCCTGAAAGCCAGCGATCGTTTGTTTGATGCCTTTAATCTGATTACAGGTAAGGCAACGCCACCACGTTATCTAGGACAGCGCGCCCGGTTGGTCGATGCGTATGTGGATGGACATAAATATATCTTTGGCAAACGGGTCGGCCTGTACGGTCCGGAGGATCTGGTCATCGCAATGGCTGGATTTGTCGCAGAAATAGGTATGATACCCGTCTTGTGCGGCTCCGGTGGCACCAGCGGTTTGATGGCGGTTCGATTACGAGAAATATTGGGGGATCAGGTAGAACAGGTCACGATTATGGAAAATGCCGATTTCGCTCAAATGGAGGAGCAAATATCCGATCTGGCTCCTGATTTGCTGATCGGAGATAGTAATGGTGCAAAAACCGCGCGTACCCTGGGGATTCCGCTGGTACGCGCGGGCTTTCCCATCCATGATCGCATTGGCGCCGCGCGTATCATGCATCTTGGATATCTGGGTACACAACAGTTATTCGATCGAATCGTCAACGCGGTTATCGAAGTTAAACAGGAATCATCACCCGTGGGTTATACCCACATGTAAACACCAGAGAGAGGCCCTACATGGCAATCGACTTGAGCCAACATCCCTGTTTCAACGAATCCATTAAACATCAATATGCCCGTATTCATCTGCCTGTTGCACCCCAATGCAATATTCAATGCAACTTTTGCAACCGGCAGTATGATTGCGTTAATGAATCACGCCCCGGCGTGACCAGTAATATCCTTACTCCGCCCCAGGCGCTGCATTATCTGAAGAAGATGATGCCTGTGGATCATCGAATCAAAGTAGTGGGGATTGCCGGGCCCGGAGACCCTTTTGCCAATCCGGATAATACGATGGAGACCCTCCGACTGGTACGTCGGGAATATCCCGATATGATCCTGTGTGTCGCTTCTAATGGATTGGCGGTTACTCCTTATGTCAAAGAGATGGCCGAACTCCAGGTCAGTCATGTAACGATTACCTGCTGCGCGGTCAAAGCTGAGTTGGCCGCTCAGATCTATTCCTGGGTGCGTGATAATCGAAGGGTCTATCGTGGTCTGGAAGCCGGCCAACTCATGCTCGATCGTCAATTGGAAGCGATTACCGCATTAAAAGCGGCAGGAATCATGGTCAAAGTCAATATGATTATTGTTCCAGGTGTCAATGAGAATCATGTCAGCGAACTGGCGTCAACCATGTCTGACATGGGCGTGGATATACTGAATTGCATGGCCATGTGTCATGTGCCGGATACCCCATTTGAAACCATTGTACCTCCGTGTGATGATGAGATGAATGCGATAAGAACACTGGCCGGCCAGTCTCTGCCCCAGATGCGTCATTGCAGCCGATGCCGGGCTGACGCGGTAGGTTTGCTGGGTGAAGATCTTTCACCAGAGGCGCTGAATAACCTGACGGAGGCTGCCAATGGACTGCTCAATCCCTGCGAAAACCGGCCTTATGTGGCCGTGGCGAGTCACGAAGGGATGCTGGTCAATCAGCATCTGGGAGAAGCCAAAGAAATCTGGATTTATGGTCCGGCTGAGAATGGTTATCATCTGATTGAGAAGCGCCCGACACCGCAAGCCGGCCAGGGCGAGCAACGTTGGGAGAAACTGGCCGATATGTTAAACGATTGCCAGGCACTACTGGTAGGCGAATCCGGGCCATCACCGCGTAAGATACTAGAGCGAAATGGGTTAAAAGTCTATCGTACCGAAGGGATGATTCGTTATGCCTTGGAAACTATCTATCGCGGCGGCCGAATTCCCGTTTGTTCTACTGGTTTTAAATGTGGCTCTGGTTGCAGCGGTTCCGGCGGTGGCTGTGGCTGATTTAGAAATCAGTTCTGATGATTGGCCGTTTCAGATAGGATGTCTGAGATGTAAGTTAAAAGTTATATTCTGATTGTTAAATTGTTTGAAGGAGATTTTCCATGCCCAAACCCACGTATCATATTTTTATCTGTAATAGTTACCGTGTTAAAGGGGATCCCCAGGGTGTTTGTAATAAGAAGAATGCTATTGATTTACTGGCTTATGTTGAAAATGAGATACTTGAACGAGGACTTGACGCGCAGATCTCCAGTACAGGTTGTCTTAAGGTGTGCGATAAGGGGCCGGTGATGGTAATCTATCCGAATAGTTTATGGTATGGGGATATCAATGAAGAGCGGATTGATGAAATCCTCGATGGCCTGGAAGATGGCAATCCTATCGAGGATTACCAGATATTTGCCGACTGAGGCGTAATGAAATGAAACCATATATTATCGATACGACCCTGCGCGATGGTGAGCAAAAACCCGGATTGGTGTTTGCCGATCATGATCGGGAACGGATGGCGATGGAACTGGATCTGGCCGGCGTTCGAGAAATCGAAGCCGGCATTCCAGCTATGGGGGATGAGGCGATCCAGCGGATTCGTCAGTTGGGTCGATTACCAATAGCCGCTCGCCTGAGTGTCTGGTGTCGGGCCAGTCTATGGGATATTCGCCAGGCTATCCGATGTGAAGTGCCGGTATTGCATCTTTCGGTACCGGGCTCTGATATCCTGTTAAAATCCTTACATAAAGACCGGTTATGGCTCTATCAAACTCTGGAAACCTGTCTGGGCTATGCCCGGGGGCATTTTGATTATATCTCGGTAGGCGTTCAGGATGTGTCTCGAATGAGTCTGGTCGATCTTGAATGTCTGGCCAATGCCGCCTATCTGGCAGGCGCCAACCGCTTACGCCTGGCCGATTCTGTGGGGGTTTGGAATCCATTCCAGACTTATGAGGTGATTCATGATCTGGCCGGGAAATATCCGGATCTTGAACTTGGGTTTCATGGTCATAACGATCTGGGAATGGCCGTGGCCAATTCGGTGGCGGCGTTTCGAGGAGGGGCACATTCCGTTGATTGTACCGTGCTGGGTTTGGGGGAACGGGCTGGAAATGCACCCTTGGAAGAGGTCGCCCTTGCAGTCGAAATGACAGAAGGAATCGCAACCGGAATTCAGTTGAACCAATTAAATGGCTTATGTCGTCTGGTAGCCTTTCTGGCTGATGTGACGATACCGGAAACAAAACCAATTGCCGGTGACGCGATCTTTCATCATGAATCAGGGATCCATGTACAGGCGATTTTAAGTGATCCGGACACCTATGAACCATTTCGCCCTGATAAAGTTGGGCACGCAGCCCGTCAAGTGGTCATTGGTCGTCATTCTGGAACTGCGTCGGTTCAATATGTGATGAGTCAAATGGGCTGTCCGATAGATCGCTCTATGGCGCAACGGCTTTTAGACTTTATCCGAGTTCAAACAAGTCATGCTCATCCAGCGTTAACTCCTGAGGAGTTATTCACTTATTATCAAAAGATATCAGTCGTGAGCGCTTGACATGAATGGGAAGCGAAGTTGATTAATTTCTATTCTTCTCCCATTAATGCCAGAGCGGTATCAATCAATGCCAGATGACTGTACCCCTGCGGAAAATTCCCCAGGAGTCGTTTGGTTTCAAAGTCGAGATCTTCGCTGAAAAGTCCAAGGTGATTACTGCATTTCAGCAGATTATCGAACATCTCGATGGCTTCATCATGACGGCCAATTTTATAAAGGCTTTTAATCAGCCAGAAAGTGCAAACCGTAAACGATGTGGATGGGGCGCCAAAATCATCTTCATTGCGATAGCGGAACATCAAACCATTGTGGCAAAGCCGTTCCTGGATCTTCAGGACCGTGGAAATATATTGAGGAGAGTGAGCGTCTATAAAACCGTAATGTTCCATAAGCAGGTTGGCTGCATCCAGATATTGACTTCCATAGAACTGGGTAAACGCCTCGATCTCCGAATTCCAGCCGTTGGTCATGATGTCCTGGCGGATTTTTTGACGCGTTTCGGACCAGGCATGGACATACCAGTCCATGCGGAGCAGGGCTGCTGTTTTTATCGCCCGATCCATTGCCACCCAGCTCAACACCTTGGAAAAAGTAAAATGTTTTTTTTGCGTCCGAAACTCCCAGATGCTCATATCCGGTTTTCGCCAGTTATTTTCCACATGTCGCGCCATAGAACGGACTACGGTCCAGAGGGCCTCACGCGATTCATGCATTTCACGATGGAACAGGGTAAAATATTTATATATCACATCCAGGGTGACGCCAAAAATATCATTTTGTTTTTGATGATAGGCGGCATTGCCGATCCGAACCGGGCGTGAATCACAATATCCGCTGAGCCAGGGTAGCACCCGCTCCGTAAGTTTTTTTTGTCGATTGATACCATACATGATCTGAATTTTTTCATCTTTGAATGGCACAATACTGATCAGATAATCGATATAGCGCCGCGCGACATTGTAGTGATTCAACCGGGTCAGTACCGAAATAACCATGGAGGCGTCACGCAGCCAGCAGAAACGATAATCCCAGTTACGTTCATGGCCGATGGTTTCAGGTAATGAGGTAGTCACCGCGGCAAGGATCGCTCCGGTTTTCTGATAAGACAATAATTTAAGGACCAGGGCGCTACGATTGATTTCTTTATTATAACACGGGAACTTCGGGCTGCGTGCGGACCAGTCCAGCCAGTAGACCCTTGTTTTTTCCAGTTCAAGATGGATGTTGTCGGCATCCATACTGCCGATTTTCTGATTATAACTGATCATACAGTAGCTGTCATCAGTCAGAACAATCTCACTGCCTGAAGCGATGGAGGTCAGATTGAAACTGGAATAGAGATAAATAGATTCATAAGAACCATTTTCCGTGCTGGTTTTGATATAGTCACCGCGAACTTCGGTTCTGGTTTTAAATTGCCCGAAACAGGGACGGGGTTGGTATCGAAGTCGAAAGTGTGGCCGGCCCGTCAGTACCCGAAAATAACGGATGATATCTGGCGGATAGTGAATCCGGTTATGGTTATTGCGATATCTGGGCATGCAATCCAATATTTCAAAAGCATGTTGCTGGCTTTTAAAGGTTGTAATCAGGATGTTAGTCCGGGGGAGATATTGTTGGGCGATAGTATAAGTATCATCTACCTCAATGGCGAATTCGCCACCAACCTCTTCATCCAGGATATTGGCAAAGAACGAAGGGGAGTCGAAATCGGGCAGGCAGCACCATTCGAGTGTGCCCTTATGGGAAACCAGGGCGGCGCTGCGCCCGTTTCCGATAACACCATAATCCAGGTTGTCTTTAAGCATGATTGTCAGATTTCCTTGTCGCGGTTGATTTTTGCCGAGATGAATTTTTGCAGATATTCACGAAACTGCTGGGGGGTGGGAATTTTATACTGGGCCAGGGTGTTGCCAGAGCCGATTTTCAGACTGATAATTTCCGGTCGTTTTAGACGGAACATACTCTCATCGGTCAGATCGTCGCCGGCACACAAAACCCTGTCGTAGGCGTGTTGTTGCAGGAAATATTCAACGGCACGACCTTTGCTGATCTGGGTGGAGCAGACTTCCACAATTTTTTTGCCATGATGGATTTCCACCGGCAGGTTTGAGAGCATTTCGTAAAGTTCGACCATCAGCTGATTGGCTTTCCAACTGCCGAATTCCGGATCGGCCTGACGGTAATGCCAGACGATCGAAGCGGTTTTGGTTTCAATAAAACTTCCAGGAGTCATTTCGCAATACAACTCGAAAATTTCTGAAACCTGTTCTTTCCAGGACAGATCGGCATCCGAATTGAAAAACTGCCATTTCGTATCACTGGGCAGACGATAGAAAAAACCGTGTTCGCAGATCAGGGTAAAGGGATACTCAAAGAACCAGTTCTGCATGTCGGGTTTACTGCGACCACTGATGAGATAAAAGTCTACCGAATGGCATTGGACCATTAATTCAAAAAGAGCCTTTATGGCGCGGTTAGGTGCGGCATCTTCAGGTTTTTTGCGGATTTCGCACAGCGTCCCGTCGTAATCTAAAAACAGGGCGATTTTCTGGGCGTGAATGAAAGGTTTGATTGTCTCCAGTGCGGCTGAGCGGGTTATATCCGATTCAGAACTGGAACTGCAATCGCTCAGGTCATCGATAAACGTTTTTGCCCAGTGTTTGGCGTTATAGCGAAGGATGCGTTTAGCCATAGGCTGATTGCGTTGTTCCTTTTCGTCATCGGTCATTTCGATCGCCTGTTCAATGGCATTGGATACCTGATCAATATTATAAGGATTTACGATGATCGCGCTGAATAATTCCTGGGCGGCTCCGGCAAACTCACTGAGAATCAACACGCCAAAATTGTTTTTCTGACAAGCGATATATTCTTTGGCTACCAGGTTCATGCCATCTACCAAAGGTGTAACCATGCAAACATCGGCCAGCGCGTATAATGCGCACAACTCGCTGAACGACACGGATTGGTGCATAAAATGCAATGGAATATTAGTGATGGTGGAATATTTGCCATTAATCTGACTGATACGCAGTTCGACAGTATTCAGCAATTGCTGATATTCTTCCACTTCACCGCGTGAAGGCACCATGACAAAAATGAATACAATATCTTCCGGATGCTCATGACGCTGCAGAAACAGTTCGATGGCATCAAGCTTTCGTGGAATTCCCTTGGTGTAATCCAGCCGTTCCACACTTAGAACGACCTTTCGATTCTGGAATATGTCACGGTATTTATTGAGGTATTTGCGATGGGTGCGGCTATTGAGTTCTTTTTGAAATTTCTGGGCATCGATACCAATGGGATAGACCCCGAAATGAGTGCGATGGTTTTCGCTGAGGATACTGTCAATTTCAGACTCCAGTCCTAAGATTCGCAAAAGAGTGCTGCGAAAATGGCGTAGATATCCAAAAGTGTGAAAACCAATCAGATCGGCGCCCAGCAATCCGTGTAACAGAGCTTCACGATTGGGGTGACAACGGAAAACTTCGTAAGATGGAAACGGGGTGTGGAGAAAATAGCCAATTTTTAAATTGGAGTTTCTATCGCGTAACATACCCGGTAGAAGCATCAAGTGATAATCGTGGATCCAGATCAAATCATTCTGAACAGCGTTTTCAATAATTATATCGGCAAAAGCCTTGTTGACCTTAATATAGTGGGCATACCATTCTTCATTGAAACGGGTAAAATTGGGCATATAATGGAACAATGGCCAAAGCGTAGAATTGGAAAATCCATTATAATAGCATTCAATTTGATGGTGAGAGAGAAATACTGGAATATAGCCATAATCGTCATGCAGGTGGGTACGGATATCGTTTTGGCGCGATGAGCCAATCACATTGCCGGGCCAGCCTACCCATTGGAGACGATAATCATTCTGGATGCCTTCCATAGCGGTGACAAGGCCACCGGCTGATTTCCGAATAGTTTTACCGATTGTTACCGGGAGGCGGTTTGATACATTAAAAACTTTTTTCATTTTGGTCATCCTGATAGGCAAACATCAGTATTTGCCAGAATAGCAATTCTATCGAATAATCAATAAAAGATCAAATATATAAAACGGCACAACTTCAATGGGATATCATTGATGTTGAAGATCAGAACATTTGGGCGATATGATCTTGAATATTGAATTAATATAAGTCAGGTAATTCAGATCATCATAGTTCAAGATGCATTTTTTGTCAAACCCCTCACTTGATAGCAGGGATTGCCGTATATAACCGACATGGATAATTTTAGGGTACCTCTAAAAATTGTATTAGAGGCGAAAGCGAGGATGATTTGTCTATGGCCAGAAACCAAGAACCGGGCGTATTTGAATATGTTCGCTTTATTGTGACGCAGCCCGGAAGGAAGCCAGATCACTTGCAACCCTGAATGAATTTTAGTGGTGTCCTTAAGAAATATAGGCGATCATTGCAAGGCGATAGTTTGCTGGGCCAGATGATTGTTTAGCCGCTGTAATGATTCGATAGAGCGGGACAGGGGAGCAATAAAGGTGGATATTGCCAATCGTTCCGCGTTGGTCACTGGATTATCCATCTGACGATAGAGGAATAATACTCCGACAGTTGTTTCACTGGTCCGCAAGGGCATGGCCAGTACTGAGAGGTTGGCCATGATCTGGCGTTGCTGGCTGGTCAGTCTGGGTAGTGTTCCGGCATCCGTTATCAGGAGTGGTTTGTGGGTTGATACCGGCAGGATGGTCTGGTAAAAAGCAAACTCGATATCATGCAGATCGTGTGCCTGTTCAAACCAGTCAGAGACAATATGAGCTTCGAATTGCCGAGATTGACATAAATATATTGACAGGCCCGTGTCAGGTGTTTTTTGTCTGATAACAGCCAGCGCCTTGTGCAATAACACTTTGATATCGAATTCGCCCGTCATGTCCATCTGGAATTCATACGCCTCTCTTAATGAGGAGATAGACCGGGCCAGATCGATATTGGATTGCACCAGATCCTGGCAAACCAGGTCCACTTTCTGGCGTAAACGTTTCTGTTCACCATTGACCCGCTTCAAAAGCGCGACAATTTTTTCATATCGTCTGGCAAACCGCCTGCGGGTGCGATGGCGTCGGAGTGCGATATCAAAAGACTGTATGATCTGGTTACTGTCCAGTGGCATAACCAATATCCCGGAGAAATCATATTGAGCCGCCGCGGCTGTCAGGGCTTGATCAGAATCTGTAATAGTCGCGATAACAGTTGGATCAATTGCGTTCCAGGGCCAGGGTTCTGTGGAGGACGTTTGTGTTTTGGGATAAGCATCCAACTCCTGCTGGCTTTCCGAGTCAAATTGCAGCAAAACAATATCAAAATCCCGTTCCGCAATGGCTGACCAGAAATCAGGTGTCAGATATTTTCTAAAACCGCCGGAATGATTGGCAGGAACACAAGAAAGAATCTTGATTTCTTTATGGTGGGAAAGAGCCTGTTTGACTTCCTGGCCAATGGCTTCAGAAAGCAGAGACAGGACTACCAGTTTATTCGATTCTAACGGCAAAATGTTCTCCATATCTCCGGGACATTTGCATGATCAGCCTGTTTGACTGGTTAATTAATTGAAACTTGAGCCGGACAAGGGATCTGTCGTGACTCCCACAACATTATTATTTTGCGAAAAAGGCAGGGTGATAGTTGCGATCGTCCCTTGATTGGGCTGGCTGATAAGCCTCAGGGAACCCCCATTGCTTTCGATCAGACGTAAGGCGCGGCTGAGTCCCATGCCACGTCTGCGGCCGGCCTGCTTGGCGGAAAAGAAAGGATCGAAAGCCTTTTTTAAAGTCTGGTCATCCATTCCGCAACCCTGGTCAGCGATTTCGATGCACACTTCTTGTGTCACATCGTTACAAGCTGCTGAAATCGTAATTTCAGGAACTTGTTGAGCCCGATATGACTGAATCGCATTGAGAAGCAGCTCGGTTATGGCCAATGAAATTTGTTCGGAATCCGTGAATACTTCAGGTAGAAACTCTTCGAAATTAGCCTGAATTTCAGCGGTAGTATCGGGGTGTTTTTCCAGTTGCTGAACTGCGTCGGTTACAATCTGTTCGATATTACTGACTTTTTGTTGAGGCAGGGTTGGCTTGGCGAATGCCATTAACTCAGTTATAATATCAGTGATCAATTTGCCTTGCTGAGCGATTTTTTCGAGTGTTTCTTTGCGTTTCAGATCCGTTTCGTCTTTGGCGAGCCATTCGGAACGTCCAACGATAACAGCCAGTGGATTATTAATTTCATGGGCCGCTCCAGCGGCCATTTCGCCTGCGGCAGCCAGATTTCGTTTGCGTAGTAATTCTTTTTGAGCCCGTTGTAACAGCTCATTACCACGGGTGAGCTGTTCACATAACCGTGATTGATTTTGCAAAATATGCGCCTGGTTAAGCAACAGGGATACACAGGACGCGAAGGCTCGAATTTCAGCGGCTTGATCTTTATAGTATTCCAGGCTCTCAGGTGATTCCCAGAGAATGCCGCCTTTGAGTTGGGGGCCAATGTTTAGTGGTATTGCGATTGTTGAACCCATGTTAAATGTCGGGGCGACTTGTTCAAAAAACCAATAATGCGTTTCATTGACATGTGAAGGAACAAATGGATTCCCTCCCGCTTCATTCAGGTCACTGGTGGGATCTTCAGTCAGGTCAACGATGAAAGAAGTCGATTGATTGTCGGACCCTGAATAGAAAATACCTTCGATGATTTCGCTGTTGAAATCGGTCAGGTAAACGGCGCATCCCTGGCATTGTTGTTGATTACGCCAATGACTGGCTATGGTTTCGCATACGGTCGCTACTGTCTGGCCGGCATTGAGAGATCCGGCTAAACGGTTTAACAGATCAAGGTAATCGCTACGCACTTTTAAGCGGTTGTTCTGATTCTGCAACCGGCTGTTCAGACGGCTTAATTCTGAATTGGCGTCGGACAGGGCTTCGCGATAGAGTTCTTCCGGATCAATTTCATCCAGCCCAAGAATAGTAGCCCGACGACCAATTTCTTCATGAAGTTTCTGGATGATTGTTTTGACGGTCTGGTCGCGGAATCCGAGATCGCGGGCAACCTGCATGGAGGAATCCTGAATCACATGATTACCTGAATAACCGATGTGCTGTTCGCGGGCAATAATATCGGCCAGATGTACAATTTGGATAATACGCTTATTTTTGATGACATCCGGCAGCCCCTTAACCCATTGATGATGCAACCAGATATTTTCGATAATGGCATCGGGCATCTGCCATTTTTCCGCCAGGCGTTTTCCGGCTATGGTATGGTCAATGCCTAGGACCACATTTTCAGTTTCGGCGATATTGCCGAGAGTCGATTCAGTGAGTTCTATAACCCGGTTATAACTGCGAGGCAGGCAAGTGACCAGGGCCAGTTTGCCGATATCATGTAGCAAGCCACATAAAAAAGCTTCTTCCGGATCAATATTTTTCTCTTCAAGCTCTGCTATCAACTTGGCGGCACAGGCAACCGCCAGACTGTGTTTCCAGAAACCGATTTTGTCAAAATCGACATTCTGGTCATTTTCTTTTCCCAGCGCCTCAAATACCTTAATACTCAAAACGGCATTACGGACCGCATCGAATCCCAGTAGTACCACGGCTTTGCTAAGTGTAACGGTTTGACGACCAATTCCAGTTGAGGCGTTTGTGGCCATGGCGATAATTTTACTGGCCAGAGAAGGATCCGACTCAATCAGGCGGACTACCTCCTGGGCTTGAGTATCGTTGGCAACTGTCAACTGTAATAGCCGGGCGGCCACGGCTGGTAGAGTTGGCAAGCTGTTCAGCTGTTGCAAAACCAACTCGATTTTTTTACTTTTTAAATGTTGATCGCGATTCATTGCATTGTTCCGGTCAAACCGTTCTCTTTTCTTTTACAAGATCAGTTGATCCCAAGTAACTTCACCATCTTTCCTACCAAATCATCAATACTAAAAGGTTTTTTCATGAAATCATTGGCACCCAGATTGATCAACTCATTAATTTCATCCTGGTTGACAACTCCGCTGACAATAATAATTTTCATGTGTTCAAAAATAGGATTCTGGCGAATGGTTTTGCAGACAACATTCCCATTGACATCGGGCAGCATATAATCCAGGATCATCATATCTGGTTGGAACTCCTGGGTAAGAACACCGGCATCATAGCCGCTGGCGGCTGTTTTTACTTCAAAGCGCCCATCCCGCTCCAATACATCCACCATCAGTTCAACAATTTCTGGATCATCATCAACAACCAGCACTTTGCGACGACCGTTATCGAGATTATCCAGCGGGATATCGTTCTCCTGCATAAATTTGACCAGGCTTTCACGGGGTATCCTGCGAAATCTTGAACCTGGTACCCGGAACCCTTGGAGTTTACCAGAGTCGAAACATCTGATAATTGTTTGCTGGCTGACTTTGCATACTTGAGCTGCTTCACCCGTTGAATAAACATTTTTCATAAGAGATACCTCAACGAGAATTTGTTATCTATTAGTTAAAGTTTAGTTATATTGCCTATGTTAGCTATCTTATCTATCGTGACAGAGTCCTGTCAACTTGAATTTGTATTTGACGATAAAATTAATGTAAATATGGACTTATAAACAAATTCCAAAGATATGGATAATTCAGGTTGTGCCTAAAAAATGGATTTTGCTGATTATAGGGATAAAGATGCCTTTTCGGATCAGGCTGATTGGTGGTTTCCTATGTGCTAATGATATGTATCGGATTATTATTTAAAGAATTAGGGTAAATTTCAGCCGATAATCTTGTTAGTGAGAGCAGATTATGTTAAAGTAATATCGGACGTTATATGTTCAGGATTATGACGCTAACTAAAAAGCTTAACCTTTTGTGAGGTATTAGATGTCTCAATTAACTGAAACGACAAAAAAAATGGATTATAAAGTAAAAGATATTTCACTGGCGGAATGGGGGCGTAAAGAAATCGTTCTGGCAGAAAAGGAGATGCCAGGACTGATGAGTTTACGTAAGGAGCATGGATTGGTTCAGCCATTAAAGGGCGCTCGGATTTCGGGTTGTATTCATATGACTATCCAAACGGCTGTTCTGATTGAAACACTAATTGAGTTAGGCGCAGAAGTTCGCTGGTCAAGTTGCAATATCTTTTCCACCCAGGATCATGCTGCCGCTGCTATTGCGGCAAAGGATATTCCGGTTTACGCCTGGAAAGGAGAAACACTGGAAGAATACGAATGGTGTATTGAGCAAACAATAGATTGGCCGGATGGCAAAGGTCCGAATATGATTCTGGATGATGGCGGCGACCTTACCAATATGATGTTGTTGCCAAAATATATTGACATGATGCGACAGGTTCGCGGGATTTCCGAGGAGACGACAACAGGTGTGCATAATCTGGAAAAATTACAGAAACAAGGGAAGTTGCTGTGTCCTGCCATTAATGTAAATGATTCGGTTACCAAAAGTAAATTTGACAACAAATATGGGTGTCGTGAATCATTAGCGGATGGTATCAAGCGTGCCACAGATGTGATGGTGGCCGGTAAAGTTGTGATAATTGCAGGATATGGCGATGTAGGTAAAGGATGCGCCCAGTCAATGAAATCATATGGAGCCCGGGTTATTATTACGGAAATCGATCCGATTTGTGCTTTACAGGCGGCCATGGAAGGTTATGAAGTGAAGCCTATGGATGATGCCGTGGAAGAAGGGGATATTTTTGTAACAACCACTGGATGTTGCGATGTGATTACAGTAGAACATATGGCGCGGATGAAAGATCAGGCCATCGTATGTAATATTGGTCATTTTGATATTGAAATTGATATGGCTGGTTTAGTGGCTTATCCCGGTGTAAAGAAAATGAATATCAAGCCTCAAGTTGATTTGTTTGCTTTCCCGGATGGGCATAGTATTATCGTGCTGGCCGAAGGCAGGTTGGTAAACCTGGGGTGTGCAACCGGCCATCCATCGTTTGTTATGAGTAATTCTTTTACAAACCAGGTATTAGCCCAGATCGAACTGTTCAAAAATTATAAGTCCTATGAAAATAAGGTTTATTGTTTACCGAAAAAACTGGACGAAGAAGTGGCTCGTTTGCATTTGACCAAACTGGGAGTTCGATTGGAAGTCCTTTCAGGCCGGCAATCGGATTATCTGGGGATTCCCAAGGATGGGCCTTATAAACCTGAACACTATCGGTATTGATTAGTGTTGAATATCCTGTTATCTGACATATAATAGGCGCTCCTGAATAAGAGATCAGGAGCGTTTTCTTTTTAATTGATAAGAATATGGAACAACTAAAAACAGGTATCATAGGACTTTCAGTCGATTATCGCGCCTATATCGATTTCCTGACGGATCAGGACCATTTTGCAGTGGTGGCTGTCGGCGATCCAGACCGGGAAAAAGCTGATCAGGTTGCCAGGGAACTGGATGTAACGGGATACGATGATTTGCGGTTATTAATTGTCCAGGAGAAACTGGATGCTCTGGTCTTATTAATGCCATCTCATGCCTGCCAGGAATGTATAACCCTGGCGATTCGCAACGGTTTACATGTATTTAAAACGGGGCCTGTTGGTCGAACTGTAGCGGAGGCTTCCCAATGGATATCAGGGATGAATAAAGTTAAACGCCTGTTTCAGGTGGAAGCGCCCTGGCGATTTAATCCGGTATTTGGGCGTGCCAGACGGGCCATTCAGGATGGTTTAATCGGCAAAATATTTTTGATCCGCGCGGAAGGGTATATGAATATTCCGGATAATCCAGGTTATCGAGGCGATCCGGTTCTTGCCGGGGGTGGGGTGCTGATGGATTTGGGTTATCCACTGATCGATCAGATAATCCTGGCAATCGGGAGACCCGAATCGATTTTTTGTCATCATACGAATTTCTGTTCAAAACGGTTTTTACCTCCTTTACAGACCGAAGATACTGCGGTTCTGACTTTGGGATTTAATGGCGGAGCGGTAGCTGAGGTAATATGTACCTGGATGGCTGATCCATCCAGAACCCGAATCGTTTTTTATGGTACTGAGGGTATCATTGAAGTGGAAGAGGCGATTTACCGGCAAAAAGATCTAATGGGTGTATGTTTGGATGAATATCGATCTGAACTGTTACCCGAGAACTTCCCACTGCTGCAATTACAGCATTTTTCCGATTGTATCCAGGGCCTGGTTAATCTGCCTGTCAGTCAGGCAGTGGACCACCTGGCTTCCATCTCAGTAATAGAATTAGCTTATTTGTCAGCCCGTACTCAATCTCCGGAACAAATGAAAGAATACGGCGACTTGTTTAAAATTTAGTTTTCTTTGATTCATTTCAGGAATGGCAGTGAACTCGAAACCGCATCTTTTGGATATGACCTGTGATTCGCTCAAAGCGGACTTGCTTTCGATACAGCAACCCGCCTGGCGCGCTGACCAGATATTAAAATGGGTCTATGAGCAACGTGCTGGTAATTGGGACAAAATGAGCAACTTGTCAAAAACGTTGCGAGAAATCATGATGAGCCGTTGTACCATTTATTCCGGCGCAATTCGTCAGGTTCATGAGTGTTCGGATGGCACGCAAAAATTATTAATTCAATGGGAGCAGGATGAGTATTCTGAAGCGGTATTGATGCGGGAAGCCAATCGTCATACCGTGTGTGTGTCTACCCAGATCGGCTGTCCGGTTGGATGCGGGTTTTGCGCTTCAGGACAAACCGGTTTACAGCGGTCACTGACCGCCGGAGAGATTGTCGAACAGGTTCTCCATGCGGCGTCCCTTCTGAATAAGGATGAAAGAATATCTCATATTGTTTTAATGGGTATGGGAGAGCCTTTCCTGAATTATGAAGCCTCATTGCAGGCCATGCGTACTTTGAATGCTGGATGGGGTATGAAAATAGCTTCTCGGCATATAACGGTGAGTACGATCGGATTGCCGGAGCGTATTCGATTATTTGGACAGGAACCGGAGCAGTTTACCCTGGCAGTGAGTTTGCATGCACCGGATGATGCTTTGAGAGCGAAATTGATTCCCTGGGCTCAAAAATACCGGCTGGCCGAAATCTTTGATGCCATCGATGATTATTATCACAATACACATCGTGAAGTGACGTTGGAGTATGTTTTATTAGCGGAGGTTAATTCAAGTCCTCATCACGCCCGACAGCTGGCCGATTTGATCGGAAAAAGCCGGTGTAATGTGAATGTCATAAATTATAATAAAACGCCGGGAAGTCCATTTGATCCGGTTTCTCCAACTGGAGTCAAGTCGTTTGTTGAAGCATTGAAAAACGCTGGTATTAATGCTCATTTACGAAAAAGTAAGGGCAGTGAGATCGAAGCGGCCTGTGGGCAGCTACGGAGTATGAAAATAAAAATGCGGAACGAAGGCTAGTGAAACTATGATCGATTATGGCCACTTAACGGGAAAGTAGCATTGATTACCGGCGCCGGTGGAGGGATCGGGAGCGCCATTGCCGAGCAACTGGCCAATTATGGATCGCAGTGGTTAATAGGGGCAGGGTACATACGCGTTGCCCGGGAGGCGTGGATACTCCGATGGCCAGTCAAATGCGACCTGATTTCAATCCAGATGAATCGATTCTTGCTGAAGAAGTGGATGCTGTTTTATATTTACTGGCTACCAGGAAATGCCGTGGTGTAGTAGATGAAATCAGCATGCGTCGCAGTAATGAAATACTCTGGTTATAAACAATTTCAAGAAGGAATAGATCAATGCAGGAAAAAACAAAAATTAGAATTATGGAAGAATTTGGCGTGACGATAGCTGTCATACAAGACTCTGAAATTCTCGATGATTTAACGATTCATGCGTTGGGTGAAGAATTGTTATCATTGGCGATTGGAAAACCAGTCGACATGAAACTCGTTCTGGACTTCCGTCGTGTCAATTCATTGAGTTCCAGCGCGTTGGGCGTACTCATCCGTTTCAGCAAACGCGTTGAAGAGCGGGGTGGGCATTTGAAATTTTGCTGTCTTAAGAAGAATCTGTATGAGATATTTCAATTGACCCATCTGGATCGGATCTTCGAGTTCTATGATCGGCGGGAAGATGCGGTTGATGATTTTTAATCTTAGAGCCCTTAACAAATGAGTTTTCTACTACGACCGGCCGCAAAAGGTGTCCGCTGTGTTCTCGGGACCCCAATCATCGACAACTATAGAGGAGTTGCCTGCGGGTGTTTGATCCCTGCTGCCCTCCTGAGGCGGGTTTTCAACCATGCTGACCTCTTTTTCGCTCGGTATCTCCATGATAAACATTTTGTTAGGCACTTTAATAACCAAAATCATTTGACTATTGTAAGTCTCTTACCAATGGTATCGAACGCAAATTGGAAAGAAATCTTTTCAGGTTGGTGAATGGCGCTGTGATCCTGTTTGGTTCCGGCACTGCCGGATCAGTATATTCATAGATTCTTTAAATAACGTTTGGCCAGCCCACCCAGAGAGGTTTCTTTGTACTGGTGGGACAGGCTGCATCCAGTTTCCATCATAACTGCGATAACATCGTCAAATGAAATGCGATGAAGGCCATCGGAAAGCAGGGCAAAACGGGCGCAACTCAATGCTCGACAGGCGGCATGAGCGTTTCGTTCTATACAGGGAATTTGAACCAGGCCGTTGACCGGATCACAAGTCAGTCCGAGGTGATGTTCAAGACCCATTTCCGCGGCATATTCGATCTGGCGGGGGGAACCGCCATAGAGTTGGGCCACAGCGCCGGCGGCCATGGCGCATGCGACACCGACTTCGCCCTGGCATCCGACCATGGCTCCGGATACCGAGCCATTGGTCTTGGCTATGTTGCCAATGAGTCCGGCAGTTGCTAATGCTCGCAGAATATCCCTGGTATCGAGACGATTTTCTTTTTGAAAAAGATAGAGTACGGCCGGTAAGACCCCGCAGGACCCGCAGGTCGGAGCAGTAACAACCTGATGGGCGCTGGCATTTTCTTCTGAAACCGCGTAGGCATAAGCTGCCAGCAGGGCTTCCCGGCGGAATTCAGATTTTAGGTTACGGCTTCTCTGGTAAAAGGAATCTGCCTTGCGTGTCAATCCCAGATTGCCAGGCAATTTTCCTTTGTTTTGCAGTCCGGTCCGAATACAGGATTGCATCATCTGCCAAACATGGTCAAGAAATGGCCATATCTGTGACCCTTCAATTTCTTCAACATGTTCCCATAAATGATTTCCGGCTTTTTCACAAGATTCAAGAATTTCTGTCAATGTTGAAATCGGGTAAATATGATTGGAATCCGGGTCACTCAGTAACGATCCGCCACCGATACTGAACTCCTCAGTACTGCCGATAAGTTGATTGGATGTATTAAATGCTTCTAATAACATACCATTGGGATGTTGAGGCAGGATGATCCCGGCCTGCCAGATGATTTCAACTGGTTTAGGCGCCAACACTCGCGTGATGGCAGTATCGGTCTGATGACCTTTACCAGTTGCCGCCAGGCTGCCAAACAGCGTGATTCTGAATCTTACCGATTCCGGGAAATTGACACCGAATTGATGTGCAGCCCGGGCGGGCGCCATTGTATGACTGCTGGATGGTCCAAAACCGGTAAGAAAAAGTTCCTGAATTGATCTCATGGGATATATACCCTATAGAAAAAAGTCATATTGATCTGTAGAAAGTTTTCAATAATTGAATAAGTAAGGCGATCAGAAAGGAAAATCATATGGTTTTATCGGGATAGCGGGCTTTGCCTGAAATGAAGTTTGTAACTATCTTTATTCATTAGAGTTATGTGTGCTAGTGCTTATTGAGACTTTTGGCACTTTAAAAAGGTCATGCAAGCAATCCTGAAAATTAAATAGCCAATATACAAGAGATTGCCGGTGAAACGATATCATAACCAGTTTTGGTGTTATAATTAAGTTGTCATTAGCTTGTTCACTTTATCATAAAACACGGTCAAATGTTGAAAAAATTTATTTAAAATTTTCGATAAGCCATGTTATGGATAAATGCAGTAATGAAGGAATTGTAAAGGTTGATTATTTTAAAAATTTAGAGTTTTTTAGTTATAGATAATAAAAATACGTCCAGACGTTACGGACGTAACCTTGACCTAACTTTATATTTATGGGGAGGTTACTGGCATGAAGCTTAGATTGTTGGTTTTAATGTTATCAGGACTGATTCCGGGATTAACGCTAGCAGCGGATTATTATTGGGGTGGGGCGGGTTCTGCGGAGAGTTTGGTGTGGTGGAATGATACTGATGCGACAGATGGCGATGGCACCAATAGTGACCTGTCGCACTGGAGCAATCCGATCGCACCGATTGAGAACGGGGTGGATAATATAACAATCGCAAGTGGGGGGGTGCAAAAATCTGCGCTCACGCTGGATGGTCCTAGTAAGCTGTTTCTTCTGGGTGATGCATATTTTTATTCAACCAATTCTGATGTTGGGAAAAATAGTACTGGGGCGGTTTACGTTCTAAATGGTGCTTTCCATAATGCTCAGTACCTGAGATGTTATGGCGGATCGACCCTGGATATTATCTCCGGGCGGGTCAATCTCCGGGGTACGGGGGATCCTTTGCCTTCCGGTGGGGTCGGTGGATTTTTGAATTTTAGTGGAAATAACGGTCGCTTGACTACTGCAAAAACTCAAGCCTGGCTGGAAGGAAAAATTCTGGCCGGTATCGTCCGGATCGATGGTCAGATTATAACTACGATTACCAACGGTGTCAGCGAAGAAGTTAACGGTAAATCGTTTGTTATGGATGGTGCCAACCTTACCCTGGTTAGCCGACAAATACCGCATGATCCTGCCCCGTCAGATGGTGCTATAGATGTACCGCTCGATCAAACTTTAAGTTGGTATACCGGCAAGGATCCTGGGGATATCTCAAAGACTAATCCTGCAATTCAAAAACATTACGTTTTGATGTCAGATGGCAGCCTGGACGATCCCAATTTATATCTGGTACACACGATTGATGCACAATCGCCACCTGCCGAAATTTTAACTTATACGCCGACGGGTCTCATGCGTGATAAAACCTATTTATGGCAAATTCAGGATGCACTGCCGGATGGTCAGGGAGGCGTGTATTCTCCAGGCGACCCCAATAATCTATCTGGTCCGGTTTGGTCTTTTGATACGGTTTTATCGGTGCCGGTCATCGATGAACAACCCGCTTTAACCTTGGTTGATGAAGATATGACTGCTGAAATAAGTCTTAGTGCCTCCAATCCACTGTTAGGCGATACGACAGGATTAAGTTATCAATGGTATCTGGCCGGTGATAACGACATCGAAGTGGGTACCAATTCTCCTCAATTATCTATTCCAGGTGCAACTATTGCTAATGAAGGTCAGTATTATTGCCAGGTTAAGATAGATAGCAATGGCAAAACGACCGATAGTGATCTTGCCTGGTTAATTATCAAGCGCCAGATCGCCCATTATCCACTGGATGAGGATCCGAATGATATTGTTGGATCAGGTAAAGGTGTCATTGCCGGAAATCCGATTTATAGTACCGGTTTAATTGGCAGTGGTTCATTGGAAATGGCTGGCGAACCGGACGGTCTGTCGGTTCCTGCTGATAGGATACTGTCGCCCAACTGGACCATCTCCATTTGGACCTGGGAAACTGCAGAAGCAGATCATAACGGTTATATTTTAGCCAGTGGTGATCCCGAAGGATTTGAGTCATTCTTTATTCGTCGCTGGCAAAATACCCTGAATAATTTTGTTGGAGGGTTTGCTAACGGCAGTTTCGACGCTTTTGGCCCCTATGATCGTGGTGCCTGGCATTTGCATACAGTCACTTATGATGGTGTGACAGATACTGCCAGATGGTATGTGGATGGTGAAGTACAGGATGAAACCACACAAACTGGCTACACTGGTCTAGATACGGCGATTTTCGTGGGTGGTCGCAAGACGCATCCTGCCGATGACAATACTCGGTATTTTATCGGCAAACTGGATGATCTGCAGATATACAATTACCCCCTGGATCCGTTTGCTATCGCTGAAATGTATGCCAACACAACCGGACAACCGGCCTGCGCTGGATATATCCAACAGGATTTGAACCGGGACTGTCAAGTGGATCTGGAAGATTTGATCCGCTTTTTGGTTAATTGGATGGATTGCAATATAGTCCCGGATTGTATCGAGTAGCAGACAGGAAAGGTGGTCTAAAATGAAAACTGATATCAATAACCCTCAAATGCGGAGGACTGATGACATGAATATTCGAATGATATGGACGTTATTGGCACTAACCGTTATGCTGTCATCTGTACAGGCCGGTCTGGTGGCATACTGGCCAATGGAAGAAGGAACGGGTTTGATGACTACAGCCGGCAGTTGTTCCCCAGTAGAGGCAAATGGTACTTTGAGCGATAATGTTCTCTGGATTACCAGCAACCTGGCGCCGGTACCGGGAGGTACTTCTGCGGCTCTGGATTTTGAAGCGAATGGTGTAGCGGGTGATTTTACCGGGATTGTTGAAACACAATTTCCGGGTATTTCAGGCGCTGCAGCCCGTACCGTTTCAGCCTGGATCAAAGCGGACGTGACTCAAAATGAAAGTGCGGTGATTTTAAGTTATGGAACAAACGCAAATGGAGAACGTTTCAGCTTCCGTTTGAATGGAACCGGCGTTTTGCGTTTGGAAGTTCAGGGTGGTTATGCCATTGCCACCTCACTGGTAAATGATGGAATGTGGCATCATGTCGCTGTCACCTTGGGTGAAAATGCGGATGTGAATCAATCGCTCTTTTATCTGGATGGCGAATTGGATCCGGTTGCAGGTTCCGGCTCACGGATTATTAATACAGGCACGACTTATCCGGTATCCATCGGAGGTTCTTTGCATGGTGCCAGTTATAATTTCGATGGCGTAATCGATGAAGTGATGATTTTCGATTATGTATTAAGTCAAAATGAAATCAAAACACTTTGCAAAGGGCGTAATGCCCATAATGTAAATCCCTCCAACTGCCAGCAGGATATTGCCCTGGATTATATATTAAGCTGGAGTGTCGGATTGGATCCCAATAGCGGACAGGTATATAATGCAATCAATGGTCATGATATCTATCTGGGTGAAGATGAAGCCGCTGTTCGTTTGGCAACACCTGCCGATACCAGTGGCATTTATCGGGGTATGCAATCTGTGGGTGACGAAAATTATGATCCCGGCCAGGATGGCGGTTTAGAATTATTGTCCGACCGCACCTACTATTTGCGTATTGATGAACGATTGAATAATGGAACAGTCATTACTGGTTTGGTGAGTTCGTTCGATACGATTAAATACAAGCCGGATATCATTACCCAGCCTGTTGATGTGGCAAGTTTTATGAATGAATCCGTTGCATTTAGCTTGGCCACAAAAGAAAGTCCACTTACGACTGAATACCAATGGTATTTTGGTTTATCGGGCGAGACGACCAATCCGGTTGGAGAGAACGCCGACACTTTGGAAATAACAGTCGATTCTCTCGATAAAGAAGGATACTATTGGTGTCGCCTGACGAATACTGCCGGTTCGGTTGATTCCAATGCGGCCTATTTGACAATCAAGCGTCAGATCGGGCACTGGAAATTCGAGGATAACCTCAATAATGAAATTGTCGGCGGTGGCGATGGCTTCCTGGCACTGGATACTCTGCCGTTGGCGATTGATCCCAATTATATGGAAGGCATCGACGGTCAGGCGCTGGAATTAACCGGCAATGGCCATATTGTTCAAATTGCCGACAGTATCAATCAGTATAATTTCTATCCCAGAGGTCTAACCGTTGGCGCCTGGTGTAAAACCGTTCAGAGCGGATGGGGTGCCTTGGTTGGTAAACAGCTCCGTTCTGTAACCCCCTGGGCGGGTTTTCTGTTGAATAAGAATAACGGAAACCCAATCTTTAATATCAGGCAACATACTACTCAACCATTGGTTACTTCCCCGGCCTATATAGCTGATAATCAATGGCATCTAATGGTTGGCACTTATGATCATCAAACAGGTGGCGGGCGTATCTATGTGGATGGCGTTTTATCCCTGGAAATTTTGGATCAGTTCAATTTAGTCGATACAAACGATCAACCATTGGTATTTGGCCGTGAAAGTGCCGATACGGGTGAATATTATGTCGGTTTGCTGGATGATATTCAGATATGGAATTACAGCCTCGATGCGTTGACCGTCGCTAATTATTATTATGAAATTACCGGCAAATCGGTTTGTGTCGAATTGCCTGAAAACGATTTTAATAATGACTGCGTGG
The DNA here is from genome assembly GCA_963663965.2 of Sedimentisphaerales bacterium. Classification (GTDB taxonomy): domain Bacteria; phylum Planctomycetota; class Phycisphaerae; order Sedimentisphaerales; family SM23-30. Next base: position 77,920 of record CAXXFK010000024.1, on the reverse strand, counting down.
TTAATCTGGAAGACTTTGCTGAATTAACGGCTGTCTGGCTGAATTGCAATCTGGCGCCTCAAAGTGCCTGTTTTAATTAAAAGACTGTCATGATACCCCCATAGTACCAAACAGCGGGCGCTTTTATTGCGTTCGCTGTTTGTTTTCTTAGTAACTCTTAGTAACCAGGAGAAGATCGTTGAGGACATCTATTCTATTATTGGTTGTTATACTGTTACTGTTTGTCGCGGAGTTCATAGCCGCTGCCGATTATACCTGGGGAGGCGCCGGTACTTCCGATGATCCGGCATGGTGGGATGATACTGATGCGAGTGATGGTAACGGTATCAATTCGGATAGCTCACACTGGAACAATCCTGTTCCACCGGATATCGGTGGTATTGATCAGGTGACGATCCCAGGTGGTGGGGTAATAAAATCGAAGATTGAATTGGAAGGTCCCAGTACGCTCTCCGCAACTGGAGGATATCTCTATACGGCGGGTTTCGATATTGGAAAAAATACCGTTGGCAGCAGTTTCAAGCTTGATGGCGGCCAGGTCGATGCCCAGTGGTTCAGCGTATATCCCGGATCGATTGGAATTGTAAAAAACGGTTGGCTGAATGTCCGGGGTGGAAGTGAACCCTTGCCCAATCGTGGCAACGGGGGGTATATTGATTTTATTGGAACCACAGGTAAGCTTACGGCGCCGGCAAAAGACCAGGCATTTCTTGAAAGTAAAGTGATAACTGGAATCTTACGAATCGACGGCATTGTTTTATCGACAGTGAATCAGATTGTCAATGACAAATTTTTCGAGATAACCGGAACCACACTTGAATTAAAATATCAAGTGATCAAAACGGCTGTTAATCCCGATCCGGCCAATTTGGCAACTGGTGTGGCAGTTACCGAACAACTTAGCTGGGTCTTACCTGATTCAATCAGCGGGTGTGATTTATATTTTGGTACAAATCCTGATGTAAGCAATAATTCCAAGGTCATCGACAATAAAACGGATCAAACTTACGATCCACCGGGAGTATTATCTTATGACACGACTTATTATTGGCGTGTAGATACCTATGAAATGGGCAGTTCCACACCTAATGTTGGTCAAGTCTGGGAATTTACGACACAAAGTGTGCCAGGCTTAGTAGCCCATTGGAAACTGGATGAAGGTGAGGGGGCAGGGACAACTGCTCAGGTGGGGGGGGCATCAGCGAGTGGAACTCTGGTTGGGTGTAGTTGGATTTCCGCGGATCTGGCTCCAGTACCATCAGGTACAAATTCTGCCGTTGACTTTAATAGTAATAATAATGATAGAATCTCGACTGGCTTTACTGGTGTATCTGGAAAACAGGGACGTACGGTTGCTGCCTGGATCAAAGCCGATTCCATTCAGAATAATAATACCACATTAGTCAGTTGGGGTGGAACTGCCAATGGTACACGTTATAGCTTTCGGATCAACACATCAGAGACTGATGGCGTATTGGGCGCTTTACGTCTGGAAATAGCCGGCACCTATGCGATTGGCCAAACGGATTTACGTGATGAACAGTGGCATCATGTGGCGGTGACCCATCCTGCTGCCGCGGGGATCTATGAGGTTCTATTTTACGTGGATGGCGAACTGGAACTATCTCTTTCTGGGCAGGGCGGCAGTAATTTGATTATTAATACCGGTGCGGATAATCCCGTTATGTTGGGTAACAGTTTTCATAGTGTAGGAGGATACGGTTTCGATGGTGCACTGGATGATATCCGTATTTATGATTATCCATTATCCGAAGCGGAAATCGAGGATCTCTATCTGGGGACTATCCCTCGGGCGGTGGAACCCGATCCAGAATCTGGTACTCAGCATGTTTCACCTGCCATTATCCTGAACTGGAATGCCATGAATACCGCCAGTCCGATATTTTTATTTTATCTGGGTACGGACAGTAATTGTAACGATATCATTTCCGGCCAGGATCTTGGCGTTGACCGTTTCTACGATCTGGGCGGTCTCTCGTTAGAATATGCAACGCAATATTATTGGCGCGTTGATGTGGTTGAAAATTCAGTGACGTATCCCGGAAGCGTTTGGAATTTTACAACGGGCGGTATGGTATCGAATCCAGTACCTGATGATGGTCAGAACTGGATTGATCCATCAGGTACAATCCGCTGGCATGGGGATAGCTGGATTGATTCCTACGATGTCTGGTTTGGGATGGGTGACGAAATGATTTTGGCTGGCAATACCTCCAAAGCGGCCATGTCAATGTCAGTTCTTGCTCAGACTCTGGGTATCGATGTTCTTGCAGGTGATACGGATTATTATTGGCAGATTATATCCCGCGATTCAACCGGAACGGTATTATCGCAGGGACCAGTCTGGAGTTTCCGGGTTAAACCTTATTATGGCAGTTTTAAATTCATTGTTGAAAATTTTGATAATTACCCCGATCAGGATGCGTTGCATGCGTTTTGGCAGGATGGTTCTGCCAATGGCACGGGGGCCGCAATTGTAAATGATCCGCTTACCAATGTGATGTATTTTGATTTTGATAACCGGAGAGAACCCTATCGATCTGAAGCAAGACTTATATTTGATTCAGGGCAGGACTGGACTCAGTTTGGCTTTTCAAGTCTGGATATTTACATTCGGGGATCTTCTGATAATCCTGGAGAACAGTTATACTTGAAACTGGATGATGGCGTCAACCAATGTCAAGTTATGAATCCCGACATCGATTTCCTGATGGGTGATGATTGGCAAACCTGGTCGGTTTCCTTATCGGAATTTTCCCGATCAGGAGTGGATCTTTCTCACATCGTGAGTATGATTATCGGAACTGGAAATGGCGAATTCTCAGGGAATTCAGGTCAATTTGTTCTAAATGACATTTTGCTGTATCCACCGCGTTGTCAACAAAAACGTACCAAAACCGGCGATATCAATCGGGACTGTTTAGTCGATTATGCTGATCTGATATTAATGATTAATTCATGGCTTGGCAGTAGTATGCTGATTACCGCAGAAGAACCTAATGAACTTGGATTGCAGGTTTGGTATCCATTTGATGAATCAAGTGGATTAACTGCTAATGATCTAAGTAATAATGGTCTTATTGCTATTATTGACACGAATTGCCCGTCAGTCTGGAATGCGCAGGGGTATAGCCTGGGTTGTATTGACCTGTCAGATGATTCAACGCGAATTATGATTCCATCAGGTGCCTTTTCATCGATCCAGGAACAAGTGACTTTATGCTTCTGGATCTATGGCGATGCTTCAGATTATCCCCAAAAGGTTAATGGCATTGATTTTAGTTCCGGCCAAAGTCCACCGGAAATATCTCTCTGGGATTCTCTGGTTTGGACGATTGATTCCAGTGCTTCTTATGGCAATAGCTGGAATCATTACGCGTTTATTAAAGATACAATGTTGAATACCATGAAAATTTATCGTAATGGCGAACTGATTGCATCTAACCTGAATGCGACAGGAGGGTTGTCGGGTGAATTGGCGGGAATAACCTATATCTCAAAAATTCCGGGCAGTGAAACGGGTACTTTACGAGTAGATGATCTGAGGATATATGATTACGCGCTTTCTCAAAATGAAGTTGTCTATCTGGCTCTGGGACCGGAATCACAGTTTTTACAGCCCCTATTCCCGATGATCTCTAAAATGGACTTGACACTGGATGGCCATGTTGATTTGGGCGATTGGAAATACCTGGCGTCAGACTGGATGGAATCTACTTGGTGGTAATGGCATAATTCATTTCACAGGAGTTATCTATGGACAGAAGACAGTTTCTCAAACAGGCAATGTTTGGTTTAACGGCGGCTTGTTCCGTTGGGGCCGTTTCATCATGTCAGGGTGTACAATTGCAAAACAAAACCATGGGAATCCGAGCCGGCAATCGTAAACCGAACGTTATTTTTATTTTAGCGGACGATTTAGGTTATAACGAACTGGGCAGTTATGGCCAAAAGAAGATCAAAACTCCGAATCTGGACAAGATGGCCGCTGAAGGTATGCGGTTTACCCAGCATTATTCCGGCCAGGCTGTCTGTGCGCCATCACGTTGTGCTTTAATGACTGGCAAACACATGGGCCATGCCTATATACGCGATAATTATGAGATAGGAGGTGGATACCAATTCCCGATTTCCGAAGAAACATTAACGATTGCTGAAGTATTTAAAACCCAGGGTTATGCTACTGGAGCTTCCGGCAAATGGGGATTGGGCGGCCCGGACTCGGTTGGTCATCCTAATAAACAGGGATTCGATCTTTTCTATGGTAATCTCGGCCAGGTCCAGGCCCATTGGTATTACCCCCCATATATGTGGAAAAACGACCAGAAAATCACTTTCGAAGGCAACGAAAATTATACGGGTAAATACTATTCCCACGATTTCATGGCCGCTGAAGCCTTGCAGTTTATTCGTGATAACAAAGAAAAACCATTTTTCCTCTATGTCCCGTTTATTCTTCCTCATGTTTCTTTACAGGTTCCCCAGGATTCTCTGGATGAATATCTGAAAGAAAACTGGGAAGAAACCCCGTTTCCAACCAGCCATTATGCCGGACATGATCAACCCCGGGCTTGTTACGCTGCCATGATAACCCGAATGGACCGCAGCGTCGGAGAAATCTTCGATTTGCTCAAAGAATTGGATCTGGATGATAATACGATCGTCTTTTTCTCTGGCGATAATGGTACAACTTATTGCTGTGGCGTCGATTACGACTTTTTTGAAAGTGTCGGCCCCTTGCGTGGCTTAAAAGGCAGCCTCTATGAAGGCGGGATTCGGGTCCCATTAATTGCCCGTTGGCCGGGTAAAATCAAGCCAGGTACCCAGACGGATCTGCTATCGGCCTTCTGGGACTTTTTCCCAACCTGTTGCGATTTAATAGGAGTGAAAACGCCTGGGGATATCGATGGGATTTCCATGCTGCCTACCTTGGTGGGTGAACCGCAAAAACAGAAACATGAATATCTCTATTGGGAATTTCGAAGCTACGGCGCTCAACAGGCCGTGCGGTTAGGCAAATGGAAGGGGTATCGTAAGGATATTACGAAAACGCCCAATCCGCCATTAGAATTGTATGATTTAGATACGGATATCGGTGAGCAGAATAATGTGGCCGCTTCTCATCCTGATATCGTCGCTCAGATCGAACAGATCATGGCTGAGGCGCATGAATACAGCGGCTATTTCCCCATTCTTCCGGGTGAAGCCAATCTGAGGACACAAAAGCCGGTCTCCATCAGTTGATGTCTATCAAAGTGTCAATCAGATCTGTCAAGTGCAATCGAATTTCTGATGAGATCAATCATGGATCGTAGAACATTTTTAAAACATTGCCTGGCCTCTTCCGTTGCATCTGCGGGAGCAGCATATGCCGGCCTGCAAGTTGTCAACACCTCAATCATCGCCCGGGCCGGCCGGAAACGACCGAATATTATTTATATTCTAGCTGACGATCTGGGGTATGGCGATATAGGTTGTTATGGTCAGCAAAAGATAGAAACTCCCAATATTGATAAATTGGCGGCTGAAGGTATGCGATTTACCCAGCATTATGCTGGAAATACCGTATGTGCCCCGTCAAGATGCGTACTGTTGACAGGTTTGCATACCGGTCATTCATATATTCGCGATAATTTCGAGCTAAATGGGTATCAGTTACCGATCCCTGAAGATACCCTGACAGTATCGAAAGTCTTAAAAAGTGCAGGTTATGTGACCGGATGTATCGGCAAATGGGGGCTGGGTGGCCCTGATTCCACCGGTCATCCAAATAAACAGGGTTTTGATCATTTTTATGGTTATCTCGGCCAGATCCAGGCGCATAATTATTATCCGGATTATCTTTGGCGTAACACCAATCTGGTTCCTTTAGGGGGACAGGCTTATAGTCATGATCTGATGACTGATGAAGCGCTATGGTTTCTGGAGGAGTACCAGGAGAAACCCTTCTTCCTGTATATTCCTTATACCATTCCTCATACACAATTCCAGGTACCGGATCTGGCTCAATATGCTAATAAAGAGGGTTGGTCCTCCGATCAGAAAACGCAAGCCGCCATGATCTCTCGCATGGACCGGGATATTGGCAGGATTGTCGAAAAAGTGCAATCTCTTGGCTTAAATGATAATACTCTGATCATTTTCACGAGCGATAATGGTCCGCACGGCAGTGGGGGGACATTGGCCTTTTTTGATGCTAATGGTCCACTGAGAGGCTTAAAACGCGATTTATATGATGGCGGTATTCGCGAGCCAATGGTGGCTCGCTGGCCGGGGATGATCAAACCGGGGACTTTGACAGATCATTTTTCAGCATTTTGGGATTTTTTCCCGACTTGTTGTGATCTGATCGGTATCGATATCCCACCAGGTCTCGATGGTATTTCTTTTCTGCCGACATTACTCGGGCAGTCAGTCAGGCAGTTACAGCACGACTATCTTTATTGGGAGTTCAAGGCTCGCGACCTGCAAGCGGTTCGCATGGGTAAATGGAAAGCAGTACGCAAGGCAGTTGATACCGCTACGCCAGTGATGGAGTTATTTGATTTGGATAGTGATATTGGGGAGTCAAATAATATTGCGGAAGACTATCCTGAAATTGTAGAACAATTAGGCCAAATTATGCTTGACGCACATACGTTCAATCCAAATTTCAGGATTTTATATGGCGAATAGGATTTGAATGGTAAAAAGAAGGCCCACGCATATTTGCGCAGGCCATCTTTTTATGGAATTGGCAGTATGCTTAATACGCTTACTCCTGGCAAGATCCATCATGTAACATTTGTCGTAACTGATCACGTTGCTGATCATTCAGGCATTCATTGATGCGGTCCTGAGTGCGTTTAAGGATACGAATTTTCGTTTCACAGGTTTCACACTCATCCAATCGGGTTTGGGTTTGCTGTCTTAATTGTTCCATCTGAGCTTGCTGTTCTTCGCTTAAGCCCAATTGGTTCATGTACTGGAACATGGCCATATCACCATCACAGGGACACAGATTCTTCCGGTTGCGGATTTGTTCCAGTATTTCCAGTTGTTCATCGGTTAAAATTTCCAGCAAAGCGGCTTTCATGGCATCAAAAATCGCCTTGATCTCTTCCCGGCTGGTTGCCAGCGCCATTTGATCACGGAATTCTAATTTAAGCGCTTGAATCGCTTCTATCTGCTCTTCTGTAAGTTCCAGTTTTTGATACATGAACATTTTATAATCGCGTACCCGGTCCATCAAACGCTGGCGGAGTTGCAGTTTTTCAACACAAGCTAACTGTTCCTCGGTAAGGCATGCCTGGATTTTTTGCTGCATTTCCTGCCGCAATTGATTCTTCGCTTCTATCGTTTCAGCCGCTTGGATTTGGGGGGCGTATTCTTGCAGAATCGCCCGAATCTGGAGTTTCTGCTCTTCCGATAATTGGATCTTCAGGCAAATCTTCTCCTGGTCGCATACGCAGGTACCACAGACCGGGCAGATTTGCTCCTGAATTTGCTGTTGCTCCCCATTGCCTGGTGTATCTCCAGGACCGCTATTACCCGCTTGAACACCACTAGACATTAACCATCCTAAGGTCAATGTCAGTATAACAGTCATACACAACTTCTTCATAAATATTCTCCTTAAAAAAGTGAATGAGATAACGATGATGGGAAATGTTTACTCCCGGGATTAATCTAATCGATTTCATAACTATGTTTACTCTCTCAGGATTTGCGCAACGAAAATTTTTGAAAAAATAATATTATTATCTGATTATCAAGGCATGTTAGTAAGGTAACTCAAAATAAAAATGTACATTTCAATATGTTATTGATATGGAGTGTCTTACCGGAGCCTTAATTGTTTAACTTTTAAATTGGAACTTAAAAAGCATTTAAGGATGGAATTTTATGAGTCGTAACATATTGTCATACAATAAAATATGTATTATCTGGGCGATTGAGGGCTCTAAGGTTGAGATGATAGAAATAAAGTCGAAGCAGGGTTGTTTAAGATAACCTAAGTCTTTTTCAATTAAGTGTTTCACTTTGCGGGTTTGCCCGTTATGATAGGTTGGGTACCTTGGATACGTAATATTTTTAAAAGATTATTGTTATTCTAGTATCGGGCCATCCTTAACCGCTTGCGGTGAGGCTGGTTCCGATAAGTCAAGAAAATGGTTATAAAACAGGAGTCATGGCTATGAAAAACAGAATTGGATGGATTGGTGTGATGTGTTGTTTGCTGGCTTTGGGATTGACTGGCTGCAAACAGGAGACCGGAACAAACGGTAGTGCTGAAGGAAATGCTTCAGGCAACAATGCCAAACCGATTGAACTGAGTTACAGCATTTTCTTCCCGGCTACTCATATTCAATGTATTACGGCGGATGCCTGGGCCCGGGGAAATCGAAAAACGGACCAATGGACGGGTTAAAATCACCCTTTATCCCGCAGGCACACTGAGCGCCGCTCCCCAGTGTTATCAAGGGGTTGTTACCGGTATTTCCGATATCGGGATGAGTTGCTTTGCCTATACCCGTGGCAACTTTCCGTTGCTGGAAGGTTTGGATTTGCCCATGGGATACCCGGATGGAAAAACTGCCAGCCGGATTGCCACGGATCTGGCGATGAAATACCAGCCGGATGAACTCAAGAATGTTCATCTGTTATACATTCATGCCCATGGCCCCGGAATTCTGGCGTCCAAAAAAGATGTTAACAATCTGGATGATATCAAAGGGATGAAAGTACGGGCCACTGGATTGTCTGCCAAAATTGTTACTAATCTTGGGGGAGTCCCGGTTGCCATGGGACAGCCTGAAACCTATGAGGCCCTCCAGAAAGGGAATGTCGAAGCCACCATGTGTCCTATGGAGACACTGAAAGGCTGGAATCAGGGTGAAGTAATCGAATCGGTGACGAACTCATCTGCGATCGGATACACCACGGCTATGTTTGTTGTAATGAATAAAGACAAATACGCCACGTTGCCTGAGGATATTAAAAAAATATTCGATGACGTTAGCGCCGAATGGGTGGATAAGCACGGCGAAGCCTGGGATCAGGCGGATGTTGAAGGCCGTAAATTCATCGATGAACTGGGACGAAAAGTCATTGAATTGCCCGATGCTGAAAAACAGAAATGGGTTGACTCCGTTAAACCTGTTATTGAAGAGTATATCCAGACCTGTAAAGAAAAGAACCTGCCGGGCGAAGAATTTGTGACGGATATTCGTAAGATGATCACAGGTACTAATTGATTGATTATGAGAATGCCATTTGAATGAGTGATCAAATGCAACAGGACCCTTCCGCCAATCTTTTCTCACGTACTTTACGCGGCATAGTAATGTTGTTTGCGTATATTTCGGGCTTGGGAATTTTCACCATGATTGGCATTACCGTGGTAGATGTCGTGATGGGAATTTTTCGGCATCCCATCGTAGGTGCCTATGACCTGGTTAAACTGGCAGGGGCCGTGACGATGGCCGCGGCCCTGCCTTATACCACTGCCGTAAAGGGTCACGTGGCGATTGAATATTTCTTTCAGAAGCTGAATAAAAAAGGCCGTTTTCTATTGGATACGATTATCCGGCTTATGGCTATGTTTCTATTTGGTTTTGCCGCATGGCGGTCGTTTATTTACGGTAATAGCTTAAAAGCCAGTGGCCAGGGTACCTTGACATTGCAGATCCCGGTATTTTGGGTGCCCTGGGTGATTGCAGTAACTTTTATTCTGGTTGTACTGGTTATTTTTCACAACTTAATGCATCCGGGCCGGGAGATGATCAAGCCATGACGCCGTTGCAGATAGGTATTATCGGCTGCATATTACTGTTCATTTTACTGGCCACCAGCATGCCGGTGGCGTTTGTAATGGCCTTTATCGGGGTGGTGGGATTTGCGTTAATCGTTAATCCAACGGCAGCCCTGAGCATGATGGCAACCGAGTTGTATGAGGCGTTTTCCAATTATTCCCTCACGGTGATTCCCCTGTTTGTATTTATGGGACAAATCGCTTTTCACAGCGGGATCAGTGGCCGGCTCTTCAGGGCGGCCCATCAATGGCTGGGCCATCTCCCCGGCGGGTTGGCGATGTCTACGGTGGGAGCTTGTACCGCTTTTGGTGCTATTTGTGGATCCGGGCCGGCGACAGCCGCGACCATGGCTTCTGTCGTATTGCCCGAAATGAAAAAATATGGGTATGACATGGAACTGGCCACCGGCGCGGTTGCCGCCGGTGGTAGCCTGGGTATGTTGATTCCTCCCTCCGTGGTATTCATTGTTTATGCCATTCTGACTGAGCAATCCATCGGCAGCCTGTTTATTGCCGGGATAATTCCGGGTTTGCTGATAGCGGTTTTATTTAGCTTATCGATCTTCTTAAGTTGCATTTGGCGGCCTGCGCTTGGCCCGGTAAGTACACGGGCAACTTGGAGCGCTCGTTTTCGCTCACTCTTAGGTGTTTCTGAAACCCTGATATTATTCATTGTGGTTATGGGGGGGATGTTTGCGGGATTTTTTACTCCCACTCAAGCTGCGGCGATTGGGGCATTTGGTGCACTGGTATTTGCTGCTATTCAGAAAAAATGCAGTCTGAAGATGCTTAAACGATCCATCTTTGAAACCATCCGAACTTCCTGTATGGTCATTATTATTGTGGCTGGTGCGGTAATTTTTGGTAAGTTTTTAGCCGTTTCCCGTATCCCGTTCGAACTGGCTAGCGCGTTAATCTCCCTTGAAGCGCCCGGTTGGGTCGTAATTGGTTTGATCATCCTGTTTTATCTGTTGGTGGGTTGTTTTGTTGATGCGCTGGCCTTAATCCTGCTTACCATCCCGATATTCTATCCGGTCATCCAGAAACTCGGTTATGATCCGATCTGGTTCGGCGTTCTTATCGTGGTGGTGACCCAGATGGGCGTTATTTCTCCGCCGGTTGGAGTCAATGTTTATGTGGTAAGTGGCATCGAACGTGATGTACCCTTACAAACGATATTTAAAGGGGCGTTGCCGTTTCTGGGAATGTTGATTGTGGCGGCTGTTTTGCTGATACTGTTCCCGGATATTGCGTTATGGCTCCCCAAATTGGTTCATTAGAACGTTTGGTTTAAAGAATAAGCTTTCTTCGCGAGTAAAATTGGAACGGATTTTAAGCGCAGCCTCCAAGAGAGACTTTATTATGGCAACACAAGAGAACAAATTGTCGCTGTTTCGTAAAGTGCTGGTCTGCGCCGATTTTTCCCCTGGTTCAGATCATGCCTTTGAATATGGTGTCAAACTTTGTCAAAGCCTGCCTGGCTGTTGTCTTATTTTACTGCATGTGGTACCGGAATCCGACGCTCAATTCTGGAAGACTTACATTTATGAAGTCGATGATGTTGATCAAAAGGCTCAACATGACATTGATGAGCGGCTGGAACGTTATAAAAGACGGGTGCCGAATGACCTGGAATTTCATGTTGAAATCCGGGTTGGCAAGACTCATCAGCAGATTCTGGAATACACTAAGGAGACCGGGGTTGACTTGATTGTGATTGGCCGGGGGGGCGACCATGGAATATCCAAGGCGCTTTTGGGGGATGTTGCCGATAAGGTGTGTCGGCATGCGCAGTGTGCTGTCATGGTAATGCCAGTACCCAGAAAGTAAAAAATAATTACCGCCTGAAACACGTGCTCCAAGGCGAACAATGTTTAAAGTTTTTTGATCCATCTATGGAGGTTGTTATGACAGACAACAAAAAAGTTAATAGAAGAGATTTTATGAAAGCATCTGCCGCTACGGCGGGTTTGTTTTCGATCGTGCCGCGTCACGTACTGGGCGGTGTTGGCAATACGGCTCCCAGCGGTAAGGTTAGTGTGGCCGGTGTCGGTATCGGCGGCATGGGCGGCGGCAATCTAAAAGCCGTTTGTGATCCTGAACGTGATGCCAGTCAGAATGAACATATCGCCGCATTATGCGATGTGGATTTTGCCAAGGCCGACGATGTGTTTAAACGTTATCCTCAGGCTGAACGGTTTAAAGATTTCCGTGAAATGCTGGACAAAATGGGCGATAAAATTGATGCCTGTATCATCGCCACGCCCGATCACACCCATGCAATTACCGCTCTGGAATCCATGAAAAAAGGCAAGCATGTCTATGTCCAGAAACCCCTGACTCATTCGGTTTATGAAGCCCGCGTTCTAACCGAGGCCGCCCGCAAATATGGCAAAGAATTCGGCGTCAAAACCCAGATGGGTAACCAGGGTCACAGTGGCGAAGGGTGTCGTCTGGTCTGTGAATGGATCTGGGATGGCGCGATTGGCGAGGTTCGCGAAGTCCATGCTTTCACGAATCGCCCCGTCTGGCCTCAGGCGCTCTTGCGACCCACTGAAACTCCGGCCGTACCCGATACTCTGGACTGGGATCTCTGGCTGGGACCGGCACCCGAACGTCCCTATCATCCCGCTTATCATCCCTGGAAATGGCGCGCCTGGAAAGATTTTGGCACCGGGGCTTTAGGCGATATGGCCTGTCATATTCTGGACCCGGTATTCTGGGCGCTCAAACTCAAATATGCCACCAGTGTACAGGGCAGCTATGCCAAAGTTTGCACCGAAATGTGGAAACATCTGGAACATCCTGAAAGTTACCCGATGGCATCGAAAATCCATCTGGAATACCCCGCTCGCGAAGGACTGCCCCCAGTTAAAGTCAGTTGGTACGATGGCGGCATCATGCCCGAAATACCTGAAGCTTTGGAATCCGGTCGACGGATGGGCAACAGTGATGGCGGCGTTTTGTTTATTGGGGATAATGGCGTCTTGATGTGTGGCTGTTACGGGGCGGAACCCCAGTTAGTGCCTTATTCGAAAATGAGAGCTTACAAGCGACCGCAACCGTCTATACCGCGCGTCAGTACCTCTCACGAAATGAACTGGATCGAAGCAATCAAGGATGGCAAAAAAGAGGCCACATCCAATTTTGAAATTGCCGGTCCATTTACTGAAATGGTCCTCATGGGTAATCTGTCTCTGGCCTTCCCCAACAAGAAGATTCTCTGGGATGGCGAAAATATGAACGTCACCAACCTGCCGGATGCGAATGCCCTGGTGAATCCCAAGGCGCGTGCCGGATGGGAATTGGTTGTTTAATAGCATATTTGATATCAATAAACTGATTTTTAATTAGATCGATAACAACAGGTGGTCTTCCAACAACTGGAAGTGACACCTGTTGTTTTTCCCTGGATAGTAATGATGGAGCTTAGTATGAAAAAGTGTGTGTCACGTCGTCATTTTCTAATACAAGCGGGACTGGGGCTGGGTTTCCTGGCGGGGTGTAAAACCTTACATAATAACAAAGATCAGAAAAAGCCAAACTTTGTCGTTATCTTTGCTGATGATCAGGGCTATGCGGATGTTGGCGTTTTTGGCGCTAAAGGGTTTAAAACACCCAATCTGGATCGAATGGCGGCGGAAGGCATGCAATTTACCAGTTTTTATGCCGGCCAGGCGGTCTGTAGCGCCTCCCGGGCCGCTTTAATGACTGGATGTTATCCAACCCGTGTGGGTATTCGCGGTGCTCTGATGCCCTGGTCTAAGGTGGGTTTGAATGAAAACGAAAAAACCATTGCTGACGTTTTGAAACCTCAGGGGTACACCTGCGGTATTTTTGGAAAATGGCATCTGGGTCACCATCACAAATTCCTGCCATTACAACATGGCTTTGATGAATATCTGGGATTGCCTTATTCCAATGATATGTGGCCGGTTGGTTTTGATGGCAAACCGGTTGCGGCTGATTCTTCCAAGGCTAAATACCCGCCTCTTCCTTTGATTGACGGTAATGAAAAAGTTGCAGAAATAACCGATTTATCAGGCCAGGATACCTTGACAACACGATATGCTGAGAGGGCTGTCCAGTTTATAGAAAAAAATAAAGATCATCCGTTCTTTTTATATGTGCCACATTCCATGCCTCATGTACCTCTGGGAGTATCGGATAAATTCCGGGGTAAAAGCGAGCAGGGCATGTATGGTGATGTTATCATGGAAATCGACTGGTCTGTCGGTGAAATTCTGAAAACGTTGAAAAAACATGGCCTTGATAATAATACTCTGGTTATTTATACCAGCGATAACGGTCCCTGGCTCAACTTTGGCAATCATGCCGGATGCGCTCTTCCTTTACGCGAAGGCAAAGGCAGCAGTTGGGAAGGGGGGCAGCGGGAACCCTGTATCATGCGCTGGCCGGGCCGGATTCCTGCCGGAACCGTCTGTGATAAGATCGCCGCGACAATCGATATTTTACCAACATTGGCAGTTCTGGCCGATGCTGACCTGCCCGATCATAAAATCGACGGTGTAAATATCCTGCCACTGTTAATGAATAAACCCAATGCCAATCCTCGTAACGAATTTTATTACTATTATACTCACAATAAAGGGGACCAACTCCAGTGTGTCCGGCGGGGTAAATGGAAACTGCACGTTCCTCATAATTACCGGTCTTATGAAAATGTCGAGCCGGGTAAAGATGGTTTTCCCGGACCCTATGGCAGTGGTAAGACGGGTACCGAGTTATATAACCTGGAAACCGATATCAGCGAAAAATTCAATGTTGCCGATCAATACCCTGAAGTGGTAGAGGAGCTGTTAGAACTGGTTGAGCAAGTCCGCCAAGATCTCGGGGATGTTGATATCCCCGGTAATGGCGTTCGCCCCGTTGGTTTGGCCGATTCCTGAAGCGGGAGGATTCCAAAGCGGAAACAGTTATCATGTCCGATAAAAATATTGGGGCTCGATATAATATCAATCAGGCCACAGCCCATAATATTAATATTTGTTATTGAAATATGCCAACTATTTGGTGGCGTTTCGTAAAAAGTCAGTACTCTCAATACGTATCTCCATCATTCTCTTACTTTGCTCCATTTCCGCCAGTTATAGCTTGAGCTATAATTTAACATGTTATTTAGATAGTATGGGCATGTGGTAGAAAGTGGATTAATGTGTCTTGGCAACAAGTGAGAGATATGATTTGGAGATCAATATGAACCGTTTCCAACGCAAAAAAGGCTTTACGTTAATCGAATTACTGGTCGTTATTTCTATTATTGCGTTATTAGTTGCAATCCTGATGCCGGCGCTGGGAAAAGCTCGTGATCAGGCAAAAGCCTCAACCTGTGGCTCCCAACTTAAACAATGGGGACTGGCTTTCTATTATTATGCTGAAGATTATAGCCAAAAGCCTATTCCCTATAATTATAATCCTTTCTGGTTTTATCGTTTCGCGCCCTATCTGGGAGATAAAAACTATACGAAAGGATACCAGGAAGGTGCCATGATGATTATGCAATGCCCTAGTTGTAAACGCTGGAAGAATATTAATAATGCGGGTATTGCGTATGGAACGGCCAAACTCAATTGGCAATGGCAATATTCCGGTCAAGATAATACTGAAGTACCTGAAAATCAATATTCCGAGGGAAGTTACCTGATCAATGGCTGGCTTTATGGAAATCCTGATGAGCGTTATTTCCAGAAAATTAGTGAAGCAAAAAACACAACGCCATTGATAACTGATGGCGCCTGGGTAGATACCTGGCCGACTCACAGTGATATTGATGGTAATCGCGAACCCTCGCCACGATTGGTCGATTTACAGGGTGGTGGAATCGGCGGTAATCTGCCGATGGCAAACGCCGCCCCTAGAATTTTATTAAATCGGCACAATCGTGCGATAAACATGGTGTTTACGGATGCCCATGTGGAAAGAGTGCCCCTGGAAGATGTCTACACCTACTATTGGCATAAAGGCTTTAAAGCCCAACCTGATCTGGTCTTGCCGAATCAATAATACCAGTTGAATAAATATGGATTTTTACCTGGAAGTGCTGGTTTTACCGGGAATGCATATGTTGTTCCCGGTATAACTGGGGTGAACGTCCGTGAAATTCTTTAAAATTCTTGGAGAAGTGGTAGGGATCATCAAAACCGATCCGGAAAGCGATTTCCTTAATGGTTGCTTCCGTATTCAATAACAGGTTGGCGGCTTTATTCAGTTTCAACCGCATGAGGTATTGGCTGGGAGGGATATGGCAGTATTTCTTGAAGAGCGCTGACATGTAGCGAACGTCAATACAACAATGTTCCGCCACTTCACGGGGCGTTTTTATTTCGGTAAAATGACCATCGATATATTCCCGGCATTTATGATAGGTAATCTTGGAAAGGGGATTATGGGATTGAGACCGGGAAAACTCTGATGCCAGTTCCAATAAGATCATGCGAAGATTCAAACAGCAGATTTCCTGGGAAAAAACCGGTTTATCCAGTCCGATTTGAAGGATTTTCTGAAAGACTCGATGTATTTCTTCCGGGTCTGATACGTCAATCACATGACGTTCTGCCAATTTACTTTTTTCAAATAAATCGCCCGCATCATTGCCCAGAAACGTGACGAAAATATGTTCCATAGGATTGTTTGGATCTGCCTGATAGTGGTGAGGAGTGGCCGGTTCGAACCCGGATAAAGATCCGGGTCTCAAAGTGTGGGTACGAGAGCCAATCTCAAGTGTACCGCTGCCTTTGATGGTATATTTGATGAAAAAATAGGGATAATTTGAGCGATCAATATCGAAGTCTGGCGCACATTTTTCAAATCCGCCGCAGACAATCGCCAGTTGATCGTTATAATCTGGCGCAGTATCGTAATAGAAGTAGACCGCATCACTTACCCGGCCCGGTTGTCCGGTAGTGTATTTTTTCTTTATTGGGGCATGAGGGCCTTTCTTTTTCACGATTTCTCCTATAAGCTTACTATTTTACATTATTTTATTACTTCCATCTATTTATGTCAATTGGGATTAGCGTTATTATTTAATGTGTCTAATATCTTTATATTTCTTTAAAGTACAGGTGATTTCATTTGTAATACAGGAAAAACTGTGGATAATAGGACCGGCAAGTGTGGAAAAAGCATAAGGTGTTTCTTTGTAAACAGTTAACAAAACCCGAAGTAATCACTATTGGGATTCGATAATAGTATTCTATTTATTGATTGGAGAACGATTATGAAAGAATCGATTGATCGCAGGGATTTTATTAGAATGGGTGCGCTAGCTGGTGCGGGGACAGTCTTGGCTCAGATGACTGGATGTAATTCACTGACCCCGGGTGGCCCCAAGAATGTTAGAACGATGATGGGAGTAGGTTCACAACCCAAAGATTTGATTAAAGTGGGTTATGTGGGTATTGGTCACCAGGGAAGTAGCCACGTGAGAAATCTGCTGAAGATCGAAGGTTGCCAATTGGCTGCCGTCTGTGATATCCGGCCGGAACGTACCGATTGGGCGTCAAAAGAAACAGTCAAAGCGGGTCAACCCGAACCTAAAGTTTATACCGGTGATGATTACGCCTTTATCCGCATGTGCCAGGAAGAAGACCTCGATCTGGTCTATAACGCTGCCCCGTGGCGTTGGCACGCTCCAATTTGTTTGGCTGCCATGAAAAATGGTAAACATGCCGCTTCCGAAGTCAATATCGCTTTAAGTGTCGATGAATGCTGGGAACTGGTTGAAACATCAGAAAAGACCGCGAAACATTGTATTTTGATGGAAAATTGCTGTTATGATCCAACCGAAATGTTGGTGATGAACATGATCCGAAAAGGATTATTTGGCGAAATCATGTATGGTGAATGTGGTTATCTACATGATCTTCGCGCCCTGAAATTATCACCAGATTTTTATCAGGGAATGTGGCGTTTAATGCAATCGGTTAAACGGAATGGTAATCTCTATCCGACGCACGGTATTGGCCCTATGGCCTGGTGTATGGATATCAATCGCGGTGATGCTCTGGATACCATTGTCTCGATGAGCACCAAGTCGCTGGGCTTAAATGAATATGCGAAAGAACATTATCCCGAAAGTGAATGGGTAAATACAAAATTTGCCTTGGGTGATGTTAATATTTGTCTGATTAAGACGAAGAAAGGCAAAGTTATCATTTGTAAACATGATACCAATCTGCCTCGACCCTATAGCCGCGATTTTGTGGTTCAAGGGACTAAGGGACTGATGCATAAGTATCCCATTCAGCAGATTCATATTGAAGGCCTTTCACCGGCTCATAACTGGGAAGACCTCTCAAAATATCAGGAGGAATTTGAACATCCGGTCTGGAAATCTCTGAAAGAAAAAGCCCAGGGGGCTACCCATGGCGGTATGGATTATGTCGAAGATTATCGCCTGATTCAGGCACTGCGCCAGGGCATCGCTCCCGATATCGACGTATATGATTCCGTGATCTGGAGTGTGATCATTCCACTCAGCGAAGAATCCGTTCGTTTAGGCGGCAAGCCGGTTAAATTTCCCGATTTTACCCGGGGAGCATGGCAGCAACCTCGTGAACTGGGAATCGTTACCCACCTGTATTAATTTAAAAATCATAAAGGAGTATGTAATTACAATGCCCAGGATTCAAAAAGGTAAATGGACACTGTCAAACGTAGAAAAATACGCGTTAAAACAGTCTCCCTATCAATTGATTTATGAGCCCACCGAGAAAATCCCTTCTGTCATTTTACCCAATTTCCCCATGCTGGGGAAGGTGACTGCCCTTCGATTCCTCGAATGGGTTCAGAACAATCCGGGAGGAACCATCTCCCTGCCCACCGGAAAATCCCCCGAGTATTTTATTAAGTGGGTACGTTATCTGTTGAACAACTGGGATCGTTCGACTGTTCGTGCTGAATTGGAAAAGATTGGTATAAATTCCAATGTTAAGCCGGACATGAAGAGTCTGCATTTCGTGCAGATTGATGATTTTTATCCAATAGACTCTTCCCAGACGAATAGTTTCAATTATTACGTGAAAGAGTATTATCTTAAAGGGTTCGGTCTTGATCCCCGCAAGGCGTTATTGATAGATCCCAGCCGGATTGGTCTGGCGAAAGATGAACAGCTGATGGATTACTGGCCGGGCAAACGGGTGGATCTGACGCTGAGATATCGTCACGCCAAATCTCATTTGGAAGAAAGACAGAAAGGATTATTGGAACGGATTGACCATTGGTGCATGGAATATGAGGATAGTATTCAGGCGCTGGGGGGCTTGGGTTTCTTTCTGGGAGGAATCGGCCCCGATGGTCATATCGGTTTTAATATCAGTGGTTCGGATCATCATTGTACAACTCGCTTGTGTACGACCAACTATGAGACCCAGGCGGCCGCTGCCACTGATTTGGGCGGTATCGAAACTTCCCGGAACGCACTGGTCATTACGATTGGCCTTAAAACGATTACCTACAATCCGGAATGTACGGTCATAATTATGGCGGCAGGGGAAGCCAAAGCCCAGGTTGTGGCACAGGCAATCCTGTCCGGTCCGGATGTTCGGATCCCGGCGACAGCGCTGGGTAAATTGCCCGCGGCCAAATTTTTCCTGACCCGTGGTGCGGCGAAATTATTGCCCGATCGTGAATATCAGGATTATCGTAAAAAGAAAACTTTGTCTGATCAGGATGTTGAACATATTCTGATCGATTTGGCAACCAAAAAGAATAAACGTCTCAATCAGTTGCATGCCAAGGATCTGGAACAGGATCCATTCGGCCAGTTAATCCTGAAAAAAAGCCGGGAGTTGCCTCGTTCCCTGATTCGGGCGACGGCTGAAATGATAGAACGCAAAATCTATAAGGGTATTCAGGTTTACGATAATACCTGTTTTTTACATACCGAACCGCATCATGACGATGTGATGCTTGGTTATTTCAGTCACCTGGCGCGTCATTTCCGCAAAGCCGGCAATCGTCATTATTTCATGACCCTGACCAGCGGTTTTACGTCTGTCACCAATCATTTCATGGCCCAGCAGGTCAGTCAGCTGCTCGATCATCTGAATTGTCCCGCGTTCAAAGCGCTATGTAGAGAAGATTATTTTGACCCGGACAATTTAATGGCTCGAAACCGTGATGTCTGGCAATATCTGGATGGTGTGGCGGCTTCCAATCCGGACATGAAGGCCGAAGGGTGTGCCCGGCGTCTTTTGCGTAATCTGCACGAAGTATTAGGTACGCGCGATCTGCGCCGTATCAGTAAACGTCTGGATGAACTGTTGGTTTATTTTACCACTCAGTATCCCGGCAAGCATGACCCGGATGATATCAAAAAGCTTAAAGGAATGTGTCGTGAATGGGAGGCCGAATGCCTCTGGGGCTATTACGGCTGGAAATGTGATAATGTGATCCATGCTCGTTTAGGATTCTATACCGGGGATATCTTTACCCCTCAACCAACCCGACGGCGTGATGTGATGCCCATCGCCGAACAACTGGAACGTATCCATCCCGATGTGATAACCGTCGCTCTGGATCCTGAAGCCAGTGGACCGGATACCCATTATAAGGTCTTGCAGGCGGTTGCTGAAGCATTGCGAATCTATCAGGAACGTACCCGCCGAACCGATATCCGTATCTGGGGCTATCGCAATGTCTGGTACCGGTTCGATCCGGCTGAAGCCAATGTATATGTTCCGGTTAGCTTGAATATGTTCTCAGTGATGCATCAGGCATTTATCAATTCGTTTTTAAGCCAGAAAGAAGCGTCTTTCCCCAGTTATGAATATGATGGACCATTTTCTGAGTTAGCGCAGCGCATCCAGGTCCAGCAATATCAAAAACTCAAGACCTGTCTGGGCCGCGAATGGTTCTACGATCATACCAGTCCGCTGATCAGGGCAACACGAGGCTTTACCTTCTTAAAGGAAATGGAACCCGAAGAGTTCTATCATTCCTGTCGACAGTTGCGTAAGTCCATAGAAGATATGTAATGTTAGAAAGATATTGTAAAAACACGATCTGACAGGACACCCAATCATGAAAAAGATTGCCAGCCTATTCATCATACTTGTGACTCTGTTCATTTCCAACCGTTTGCCTGCCGATGAATCCGTTGCGTTGATACCTCAACCGGTAAAAATAAAGTTGGAGACTGGATTTTTCCGATTCAATCCTGATACCAGAATTGAAAGTCAAAGCAAGATTCTGGATATGGCAGACCAGCTTTCCACGATATTATCTCCTGCGATGGGATTTTATCTCAAAACAGGAGAAACTGGTAATCAGACTGATAATAAAGTGGTATTGGTATTGCAGCCGGGATTGCTTTCGAGCCTGGGGCCTGAGGGATACCAGCTAAAAATCACTTCCAGCCGGGTGATCATTGAAGCGCCTGAAAAAGCCGGTGTTTTTTATGGTATGATGACCTTGTGCCAGTTGTTGCCGGTTGAAATCTATCGGGATGCGCCGGTTGGCCCCATCGAATGGTGTGTGCCCTGTCTAAAGATCGAGGACTATCCCCGTTTTAGCTGGCGCGGAATGCATCTGGATGTAGGTCGCTATTTTATGCCCAAAGAATTTGTCAAAAAATACATCGATTTGATCGCCTTACATAAGATGAATGTTTTTCACTGGCATCTGACTGAAGATCAAGGTTGGCGAATTGAAATCAAAAAGTATCCCAAACTGACCGAAGTGGGAGCCTGGCGCAATGAAACAGTTGTTGGACACGCTGCCCGTTCCAAGCAATATGATGGCAAGCCCCACGGCGGTTTTTATACCCAGGATGATATTCGAGAAATTGTTGCTTACGCCGCTGAACGGTTTGTCACCATTGTACCGGAAATCGAAATGCCCGGACACTGCCAGGCGGCGCTGGCGGCTTACCCGGAACTGGGCAATACCGGTGAACAGTTGTCGGTACATACGACATGGGGTGTCAACTACAATGTCTTCAATGTGGATGAAAGTACCATAAGTTTTTTGCAGGATGTGCTGACTGAAGTGCTGGAATTGTTCCCGGGTAAGTTTATCCATATCGGTGGCGATGAAGTCCCTAAAAAACAATGGCAGGAAAATCCCAAAGCCCAGGCGCGTATGAAAGAACTGGGGCTCAATGACGAGCATGAACTGCAAAGCTGGTTTATCAAGCGCATGGATACCTTTCTGGCCGAACGCGGCCGGCGTTTGATTGGCTGGGATGAAATTCTGGAAGGTGGACTTGCCCCGGGAGCGACTGTGATGTCCTGGCGGGGTGAAAATGGCGGAATTGCCGCGGCCCGATCCGGGCATGATGTCGTCATGGCTCCCAACAGTTATACCTACTTTGACCATTACCAGGCAGACCCCAAAAATGAACCTCTGGCCATAGGTGGTTTTTTACCGCTAAAGAAAGTTTATAATTATGAACCTGTACCTGCTGCTCTGACGGAAGATGAAGCCGGCCATGTTCTGGGGGCGCAGGCTCAGATATGGACTGAATACATTCCCAATCCAAAACAGGCTGAATACATGGCTTTGCCGCGAATGTGCGCCCTGGCTGAAGTGGTCTGGTCGCCGGTTCAACAACGCGATTATGCTTCTTTTACTCAGCGTCTGGAACTTCATGTCAAACGTTTGGATGGTCTGGATGTGAATTATCACCCGCTGCAACCAGAACCGGTAGTTATTGGCAACTGGAAATCCGGTCAAACCAGCGAGACTTTTAAAACCATGCAATGGAATGTTTCTGACTTTATCAAAGATGCCGGCAACTTGGAAATAACGTTTAGCTATACCTCCGGTACACATCGTTTGGATATCGCCTGGGCCGAATTACGCCAGGGAGACACGGTATTAGCTCGTGATGAACATGAAGGCACAACGGGAGGGCGTAATAGCAATAATACCTATCAGTTGGTATTAAAGCAGATGCCCCGGGCCGGCGTGCAATTGGTCGCTTCGGTACGAAGTGATGGCGGAACGGATTCCAACGGAGACATTACGGTATCCTGCCTGAAAACAAGGTAAGCGTTGGAGAAGACATGAAATCGAATTTGAAGAAAATTGTTGATCATTTTAATATGCCTGGTGAATTTATTGAAGCCAGATCGTACGGAACGGGCCATATCAATGATACTTACTTGATAGACTATCAATTGAATTCGCATAATGGTAAAACCGTGATACAGCGTATCAATCATGAGGTGTTCCGTGAACCGCTGAAAATGATGGACAATATTGTCAGAGTGACCAATCATCTGCGTGTTAAACTGGCCCATCGTTATCCTGACGATATTCATCGTCGGGTGCTGACCGCGATTCCCACCCGGGATGATCGGTTCTGCTATCAGGATGAAGAGGGTAATTTCTGGCGCGGATTTGAGTTTATTGACCGTGCCCGAACCTGGGATGTGCTCCAGTCACTTGACCAGGCTTATCAGGCGGCCAAAGCCTTCGGTGAATTTCAGACGTTACTTGGCGATTTGCCTCAACCGAAACTCCATGAAACGATTCCAGATTTTCACAACGGTCCCAAACGTTACCGTGATTTTATGGAAGTTCTCGAAAAAGACCCTTGTAATCGAGCCCGTAAGGCCTATAAAGAAATCGAATTCCTGCAGGAACAGGAGGCCACCTTTGAAGTGGTGCCGCAGTTGCTGGAATCGGGTGCGATTCCGTTACGTACTACTCATAACGATACCAAAATTAATAATGTCCTGTTGGATGACCGTTCTGGCGAAGGAGTCTGTGTTCTCGATCTGGATACGACCATGCCCGGCGTCTCCTTATACGATTTTGGCGATATCGTCCGGACTACGGTCAGTTCTGCCGCCGAAGATGAAACGGATCTATCCAAGATTTGCGTGGATATGGAACGGTTTGGCGCGATTGTCAAAGGTTTTCTGGCCGGTGCCGGCGGCGGACTTAACCGAACCGAAGTCGAATATCTGGTGTTTGGCGGCAAATTACTGACTTTGATTATCGGGACTCGTTTCCTGACCGACTATCTGGCTGGCGACCGTTATTACAAAATCCACCATGAAGGCCACAACCTGCAACGTTGCCGCGCCCAGTTCAAACTGGTTCAGTCGATTATCGACCATGAAGATATCATGAACCGGCAGGTCGAACGGATTCATAGCCAGATTGTTCCTGTGAATGTGGAGGATCGGCAAGAAAAGAGTGATAATCTCAAAAAGAAAAACGCTTCGTCCGATTTACCAATAAATTAAACTCTGGTTAGCAGGATTGCTTTCAACGGACCTTCTTGAAGACCTTACGACTACCATAAACAGGAGTGACTCTATGGGCTTACATCCGATTGACTGGATGATAATTTGTGCTTTTTTTCTGGCAATTTTGTCGATTGGAGTATTGGTTTCCAAAAAAGCCGGCAGCAGTTCAGCCGAGTTTTTTCTGGGGGGGCGCAGCATGCCCTGGTGGCTGCTGGGCGTTTCCATGGTGGCATGCACATTTTCCTGTGATACTCCCAATCTCGTGACCGATATGGTTCGTGCTGGTGGAGTTGTCGCAAACTGGGGATGGTGGGCGTTCCTCATCACTGGTATGGTAACCGTCTTTATTTACGCTCAGCTCTGGCGCCGTTCCAAAGTCATGACCGATCTGGAATTTTATGAATTGCGTTACAGCGGCAAGAGCGCCGCGTTTATTCGCGGTTTTCGCTCGCTGTATCTGGGCGTTTTTTTTAACTGTCTGATTATGGGATCGGTGACGCTGGCGGCCATTAAAATCGGCCAGGTTATTTTCGATCTTAATCCTTTCTGGACGGTGGTTCTCGGCTCGTTATGCGTGGTCATCTACGCCACGGCCGGCGGTATCAAAAGCTGTATCTGGGCCGACTTTTTCCAGTATTCGATCGCTATGTTCGGCGCGGTTTACGCAGCCGTCGTTGCGTGTCAGCAGCCTGAAGTGCACGGCCTGAGCGGCTTACTGACCCATTCCGCCGTCATTGAAAAACTCAGTTGGATGCCCGACTTTTCCAACTGGCTGGCCTGGGTGCCTCTGCTGCTGATTCCGGTGGCCGTGCAATGGTGGGCGGTCTGGTATCCGGGTGCCGAGCCGGGAGGCGGCGGCTATATCGCCCAGCGCATGCTGGCGGCCAAAGATGAAAAGAATGCGATCGGTGCGACGCTGTTTTTTAATTTCATGCATTACGCCATACGCCCCTGGCCCTGGATTATCGTCGCGCTGGCGTCGATGGTATGTTATCCAACTCTTGACAGTATCAAATCTGCGTTTCCGGGAATTGATCCTGAATATCTCAAGCCGGATATCGCCTATCCAGTGATGATTTCACGGCTGGGCTCCGGACTGCTGGGACTGGTGGTGGCGTCGTTGATAGCGGCCTACATGTCCACCATCGGCACCCATCTCAACTGGGGATCCTCATATGCAGTGAACGATTTTTACAAACGATTTCTGCGTAAAGACGCCAGTGAAAAAGAACTGGTAACCGCTGCCCGTTTCTGCACCGTTATGCTCATGGTGCTGGCCGGTTTCTTCTCGCTGACCTTTCTGAAAAATGCCTATCAGGCCTTCCAGATCCTGCTGCTCTCCGGCGCCGGTACCGGCGCGATCTATATCCTGCGCTGGTTCTGGTGGCGTATCAACGCCTGGACCGAAATTGCCGCGATGGTCGTGGCCACTGCTGTTGCCTTCTGGATTGTACTTGGGGTGGGTGATCAGGGTACCTTGGCCTGGTATGTCGGCAGCAGTTCTGTACGCCAGCAGGTATTTGTGATTGATGATCCCCAGACGATAGAACAGGTATCGGCTCAAGTTGCTGCGGCCGATAAGACAATCAAACAATATGAAGAGGAGTTGAGTCAACTCGTGGATAAGTGGCGCCAGGCCTCTAAAGAAAGCGATGCTGCACGTGACGCTGCCCGCGCTGAGTATGATGCCAAACATGAGCAGCTCAATGATACCACTCAGGCCGCTGCTATTCCGGTTCTTGTAGAGGGATTGCCCGATGCCACTTGGAAGCCAGCTCTGGAAGATTTCCGCAAACAGCAGATACAGGCAGAGTTGGAGCGGACCAACAACCGGCGCGTCCGGCTGAAACTCGATCCTAAAACGATTGATGATATTGCGGTCGATTTTGGTGGCATCATCGCTAAGGGTAAAATTTATATTTACCATCCTGATATTCTCGGCCTCAAATTCCCTGTCCAGTTGCTCGTTTGTGTGATATTGGTGACCATTACCTGGTTGCTAACCACCTTTATTACCCCGCCCGTGGACAAAAAAACCTTGCGTAATTTCTATCGTCTCTGCCATCCGGGCGGCCCCGGCTGGTGTAAAGTTGTTTTGGAAGCCCGCGCGGACGGTGAAGAAATCGACACCAAAAACGCCATTAGTGACTGGAAACTCCCCATTCAGGTTCTCTGTGTGTTTCTGGGATGTGTCGCCATTTACTCTTCGCTGTTTGCCGTTGGTAATTTCGTGTACGGCAACCTGATCTGGGGATTCATTCTGATCGCAGTGGTTCTTGTTACCATTTTCATTCTGTTCCGTAGTTTCAGTAAAATCGGAGTCGAAACCGAATAACCAGGAAGGTGTCATATGCTTAGAAGTCTAATCACACTTTCTTTCCTGACCCTGATGTTGTCGATACCAGTGGGGGCTGCCGACAACGATAAATCCGAAAGGCCCGTCTGGCCTGTACTCGGCACTCAAAAACATGTCCTGCCTCATCCCCGCCAGTTGCGCTGGCAGGAGCGTGAATTTACCGCATTTGTCCATTTTGGCATGAATACCTTTACCGACCGGGAATGGGGGGAAGGCACTGACCCGCCGTCTCAGTTCAATCCTACTCAGCTGGATACTCGCCAATGGGCTAAAACCTTCAAGGCGGCCGGAATGAAACTGGTGATTATCACTGCCAAGCATCACGATGGCTTTTGTCTCTGGCCCAGCCAATATACCGATTACTGTATCAAAAACAGCCCCTATAAAAACGGACAGGGCGATATTGTGGGTGAACTGGCCGCCGCCTGTAAAGAAGTCGGTCTGGAATTCGGGGTCTATATCTCCCCCTGGGACCGGCATGAACCCAGTTATGGCGATTCGCCCCGATACAATAAGTTTTACACCAACCAGATAACCGAATTGCTGACCCATTATGGTCCGATCGCCGAGGTCTGGTTCGATGGCGCTCCCGGCGAAAACAGCCCGTTACGAAAAAAACAAGTTTACGATTTTGTGACCTATCGCTCATTGGTTCGGAAATTGCAACCCAACGCCTGTATGTTTGCCGACGATGGGCCCGACTGCCGCTGGGTGGGTAACGAACACGGTTATGCCGGTGAAACCTGCTGGTCCATGATCAATCGTACTGATTTTGCTCCGGGCAAGGCGAATGTTAAAATACTCAATACCGGCATGAAAGAGGGAGCCGACTGGGTGCCGGCCGAATGCGATGTGTCGATCCGCCCCGGCTGGTTTTATCATACCTCCCAGGATGACAAGGTGAAAACCGTTGAACAACTCTTGGACATCTACTTTGATTCGGTAGGGCGTAACGGTCTGTTTTTGCTTAATGTGCCGCCGGATCGGCGCGGATTAATCCACGAAAACGATGTCAAAACGCTGCTGGCCTTTCGCAAGCGACTGGATGCGATTTTCAAAGAGGATCTGGCTCAAATGGCCCAGTTGTCTGCCACGCAGTCCCGATCTGGAAATGCTTTCCAGCCAATTCATCTGATTGATGAAGATAATGCGACTTTCTGGGCGGCGGAAGATTCAGCCCGCCAGGCAGAGATTGAACTGGAATGGCCCACAGCCCAGACCTTTAATGTGTTAATGATTCAGGAAGAAATCCGACAAGGGCAGCGTGTTGAGTCTTTTTCGGTTGAACAATTTGATGGTCAGAAATGGCAGGAAATTACCTCAGCGACTACCATCGGTTATAAACGTCTACTTCGTTTTCCCGTGGTCACTACCAGTCGGTTGCGGATTTCTATTAAACAGGCAACCGATTGCCCGATCCTGAAAAAAATTGGAATATTTCTCGATACTCACGCTTCGGAATATTGATGCCGGAAACTTATTACATCCATCCCGTTGACAAACACGGTCTCTTAAAGGCAGACTGGGACCATCCTCTCTGGCAAGATATTCCAGTGTTGAATATCACCCATTTCCAAGGTAAGCCGCCGATCCATCGACCGGTTACTCAGGCCCGGTTGGCATATGCGGCGGACGGATTAATGGGGATTTTTCAGGTCCAGGATCAATTTGTCCGGGCAGTGGCAACGCAAATTAACGGCGAAGTCTGGAAAGATAGCTGTGTCGAATTTTTCTTTACTCCCGATTCTGCACCCGGAACCGCTTATTTTAATCTGGAAATCAATTGCTGTGGGATTGCACTATTACGTCATCAAACTGCCCCTTTGACACAGATACGTTATGTGGATCCGCAAGATAATACCCAAATGATGATTGTCTCCAGCATACCGCATAAATCCATCCCAAAAGAAATCGAAACACCGTTAACCTGGACTCTGGTTTTTTTAATACCGTTCAGGCTATTACAAAAATACTATCATTTTGAGATTCCCGAATCCGGCGACTGTTGGCGCGGTAATTTTTACAAATGTGCCGACGAAACCAGCCAACCCCATTGGCTCACCTGGTCGCCCGTATCCTGTTCAACGCCGGATTTTCATCGCCCGGATTCGTTTGGTTTATTGCGGTTTTTGTGATTATGAGCCTTGCCTGAAGCGAAGTAAACCTATAGGATAATCGCCAAGCTATAATTTCAATGTTAAAAACACCATAATATGAGGTAACTATGAAGGCGCTGGTAAAAAGCAAAGCTCAGGAAGGCTTGTGGCTGGAGGATGTTCCAGTCCCTCAAATTGGCATAAACGATGTTCTGGTCAAGGTGGAAAAAACCTCGATCTGTGGCACCGATGTCCATATCTATAACTGGGATGAGTGGGCGCGAAAAACCATAAAAGTTCCCACGGTGATCGGCCATGAATTCGTCGGCCGGATCGTCGAAATGGGCTCCAATGTCAAAGACTTTAAAATTGGCGATCTGGTCAATGCCGAAGGGCATGTCGTCTGTGGTCGCTGCCGCAACTGCCTGGCCGGCCGACGACACCTGTGTCATAGCCCCAAAGGAATCGGAGTAAACCGGGATGGCGCTTATGCGGAGTTTATCTCGGTTCCAGTAACCAATTTGTGGTATTGCGATAAGACGATCTCCACTGATATATTGAGTTGCTTCGATCCGCTGGGCAATGCCGTCCATACTGCGCTGTCATACAATCTTGTTGGCGAAGATGTCCTCATTACCGGTGCCGGACCGATTGGTTGCATGGCTGTTGGAATCGCTCGTCAGGTTGGTGCGCGTCATATCGTTGTGACGGATATCAATCCTTACCGGCTGGAACTCGCCAGAAAAATGGGTGCGACACTCACGCTCGACGTACGCAATCAGAGCATTGAACAGGCACTGCAGCAACTGGGCATGAAAGAAGGATTTGACGTTGGTATGGAAATGTCAGGCAGTCCGCTGGCGATGACAGATATGATAAAAAATATGGCCCATGGCGGTAAGATAGCCCTTTTGGGCATCTTACCGCCTACTCAAATAGACTGGGATTTTGTTATTTTCAATGGCTTGACGATCAAAGGAATCTACGGCCGTGAAATGTATGAAACCTGGTATAAGCTAACCATGCTGATTCAATGCGGACTTAATGTCGATCCGCTCATTACCCACCGGTTCTCGTGGAACGATTTCCAACTCGGCTTCGATGCCATGCGTTCCAGAGATGCCTGTAAAGTGGTGCTTGACTGGACGGAGGTATGATTTAAACATTAGTCGAACTTGATTACTTTGAAGCGACTCAACACGTCATAGTCAGGAGTGATATCTTGTTTTCTCAAAGTATTAGAGCCAGTGTTTGTATGCTGCTTTTGCTACCGCTGGTCGTATGGTCACAGACCTTGGATTTGTCCGGAAAATGGGGTTTTCAACTTGATCCCACCGATTTTGAACGCGCTTTTCAGAATGCCGGCGCGCATCGCGATCCCCTGGCCGACTCCATTATCCTGCCCGGCACTACCGATACCAATCAAAAAGGGATTGCGACCACGTCAGCGCCGATCAACCGCCTGTCACGCCTCTATGAATATGTTGGCCCTGCCTGGTACCAGAAAATCGTGACCATCCCCGATTCATGGTCCGGCAAAAGGATCGAACTGTTGCTTGAACGTGTGCTTTGGATATCTTCGCTTTATGTGGATGGCGATCTGGTCGGTGAAGATAAAAGTTTCAGTACCCCCCATATCTATCAACTGACTGATGTCCTGACACCCGGCCGTCATACCCTGGCTATTTGTATTGATAACCGGGTACCCGCTGAATTTGATCGCTGGTGCCATGCTTTCTCCGAATATACCCAGACGGCATGGAACGGAATCGTCGGACGGATTGAATTAATTGCAACCGATCCCGTGGCCTTTAATGATATCCAAATCTATCCCGATCCCGCCTCGAAATCGGCCCGGATTGTTTGCGATCTATCCAATATGGCCGGTTTGCAGTTTACCGGCCAGATAATCCTCCAGGCCCACTCTTTGAATCCTGAAAAACCAATAAACACTCCACAAATATCAGTTCCCATCACTGAAACATCTGCTCAGGTAACTATCCAGTTGCCAATGGGAGATACTTGTCTCCTTTGGGACGAATTCGCTCCCGATTTGTATGAACTCTCAGCCTGTCTTTCCGTGCAATCAGGGGATGACACCTATTCAGATACTCGGACGCTTAATTTTGGAATGCGACATTATGGCACCGATGATCATCATTTTACGATCAACGGCCGTAAAATCGCCTTACGCGGCACTCTCGAATGTGCCATATTCCCCCTGACCGGCTATGCGAATATGACTGAATCAGGCTGGCTGCGTATCTGTCAAATCGTCAAAAGTTATGGTCTGAATCATATACGATTTCATTCCTGGTGTCCGCCCGAAGCGGCTTTTCGGGCCGCGGATCAGGTGGGCATCTATCTCCAACCTGAGCTGCCTTGCTGGACAGAAGTGGGCAATAACGATATGCTTAATGGGTTCTATCGCCAGGAAATGGACCGTATCTTAAAGTCCTATGGCAATCATCCTTCATTTGTTCAGTTGTGTATGGGCAATGAACTCAGGGGTGATTTTGATTATCTGGCCGGTTTAATTCAACAAGGTAAAGCTATTGATCCCCGCCATCTATATAGCGGCGCTACTGCTCGTAAGCACCTGACTGAGGATGAATACTATGTGTCACACCGCAATGATGCCGGTGGTATGACCACTTATGGAGCGCGTGGTCCTCAGACGGATTATGATTTAAATGCCGCTTACCAGATTTTAAAGGTTCCCGGTGTGGCCCATGAGGTCGGTCAGCGGGCCGTTTATCCCAATTTTAAAGAAATCGACAAATATACTGGTGTTCTCTATCCCCGCAATTTTCAGAAATTCAAGCAGGCCCTGCAACAGCACCATATGCTCCATCAGGCGGATGATTTTTACCGTGCTTCCGGCCAGATGACCGCGTTTCTCTACAAAGAAAGTATCGAAGCCTTGTTGCGAACTTCCCAATGTGGTGGTTTTCAACTCCTCGACCTGCATGATTTCCCCGGCCAGGGCACTGCGCTGGTTGGACTTCTGGATCCGTTCTGGGATTCAAAGGGAATCATCTCTCCTGAACAATTCCGCCAATTCTGCGGCCCAATCGTCCCCTTGGCTAAATTTCATAAACGAGAATATTATTACGATGAGACCTTCGAGGCGGATATCGAAATCTATCATTATTATAATCAGCCTTTAAAAAACCTGATACCTCATTGGACTCTGACAGATACTTCAGGTTCCATAATTAGAACTGGAGTGCTTCCTGAAACGACTATTTCCGTTTCTACTGTATCATCTCTGGGCCACCTGTCTATATCCTTCAATGCCATCAAGATACCGAACAAACTGACGCTGACAATTCATGTCGGTCAGGATATCAGAAATTCCTGGGAGATCTGGGTCTATCCCAGAGACCATACTCCCATCGATCATAACAGCTTTGTCGAAGCAGATACTCTCGAAGAGGCAATAACCGGCCTGAATGCCGGCCGGAATGTGCTGTTGCTGCCTGACATCCGGAAAATCGAAGGGAAACAGGGATCTTTTCAGAACCATTTCTGGAATCCCATTATGTTTCGCTGGGAGCCCATGACCATGGGGGCCCTGATTCAAGATAAACATCCTATGTTCAAAGACTTTCCAACTGAATTCTACACCAATTGGCAATGGTGGCATATTATTAACCATTCCCGCACGATGATGCTGGATCAGGCGACCCCAGACCTGACTCCTACGCTGCAAGTGATCGACACCTATGATCGCTGCTTGAAACTGGGTACAATCTTTGAAGCGAAAGTTGCCGGGGGCAAATTGCTTATGGCCAGTATTGATTTTAATACAAACCAGCAAAACCGTCCCGCCTCCCAACAACTACTTCATAGTCTAAGGGGCTACATTGCCGGTCCTTCCTTTAATCCTACAGTTGAACTATCTGCTGAATTCATAGCCTCTCTTTTTAAAAAACCATCCTTAATGACAGGCGCCAGTATTGTTCTATGCGATAGTTACGAAAATGGCAACGAACCGGACAAGGCGATTGATGATGATCCGCAAACCATCTGGCATACCGCCTATAGCAGTCCCGGTACGTTTGCGATTACGGATAAATTGCCCGAAAAAAATTATCCCCATGAAATTCAGATTAAACTGGCCGGCACCAGAACCTTTAAAGGATTCCGTTATGTGCCCCGGTCTGACGGCGTCAATGGTTATGTAGCCACTTACGAATTCTATATCAGCATGGATGGACAAAACTGGAATCCATGCCTGGCGCAGGGCCGGTTCCCTCGGAATGCCAAAACGAAAGAAGTTCTTTTTGTACAACCTGTTCAGGCCGGATATATTCGCTTTGTGGCCCTCAATGGATTCGAAGGGCAAAAATGGGCCAGTATGGCCGAATTGGAATTGATCCCGGCTTATTGATGGAATATAATACCTTCCTGATATGAATTGCCATTACGCTTACAAATTACTTTGGAAATACTGCAATGAATGATACCTTTAAAAACTGGATCAGCGACCAACTTGAAGAGATTTGCAATGCCGGTCTCTATAAATCTGAACGAGTCATCACCTCCAGCCAGTCCAGTTGGATCGAGGTCAGCGGTGGTCGTAAAGTAATCAATTTGTGTGCCAATAATTATCTGGGTCTGGCCAATCATCCCGATATCATTCAGGCTGCTCGCGCCAGCTACGAACAATGGGGATATGGTCTCTCCTCGGTCCGTTTTATCTGTGGTACTCAGGTGATACATAAACAACTCGAAAGCAAAGTAGCCGAATTTCTTGGTACTGAAGACACCATCCTCTATAGTTCCTGTTTTGATGCCAATGGCGGCCTGTTTGAAACCCTGCTCGGTCCCGAAGATGCCATTATCAGTGATGAACTCAATCATGCCAGCATCATCGACGGCATCCGGCTCTGTAAAGCGCAGCGGTTCCGTTACAAAAATAATGATATGCAGGATCTGGAAAGCAAACTTAAAGAATCCCAATCGGCCCGCCATCGGCTGATTGCAACCGATGGTGCGTTTTCCATGGATGGCTCGATCGCCCGTTTGGATGAAATCTGCGATCTGGCCCGCCGGTACGGTGCCCTGACCATGATTGATGATTGCCATGCCACCGGCGTGATCGGCCGGACTGGGCGGGGCACCTCCGAATATCGCAATGTGATTGGCCAGGTGGATATCATCACCGGTACTTTTGGCAAGGCCCTGGGCGGCGCTTCCGGCGGCTTTACTTCGGGCCGCAAAGAGATCATCGAACTCTTGCGCCAGCGCAGCCGGCCTTATCTCTTTTCCAATACCCTGGCCCCGGCCATTGTGTGTGCTTCCTTGAAAGCCTTGGAAATGTTACAATCCAGTAACGAGAGAGTTGAGCGTTTACACGAAAACACCGCCTATTTCCGTGATCGAATTTCCCGGTCCGGCTTACAGGTCCTGCCCGGCGACCATCCCATCACACCGGTTATGTTGGGTGATGCCGGCCTGGCTCAGAAAATGGCGGAAAAGTTATTGGAACAGAATATTTATGTGATCGGTTTCTATTATCCGGTTGTGCCTCAAGGCAAAGCCCGTATTCGTACCCAGATTTCTGCCGCTCATAATCGTGAAGAACTCGACTTGGCTGTCGAAGCTTTTTCCAAAACAGCGACCGAATTTGAATTGATTTAAGTAATTTATTCAATTAGCCTGGTGAAACATAGGTCAATACGAATATACATTTTTGATGATCGATACAATCTTATGTGAAGTTTCTTTGGTCAGATATTATCTGGACTTTAAAATATTTAGCGTACAAAAAATCCTCAATATATAATTTTTTAATGAATAGTAACCAATAAGTGGTTGATTGATAAACCTTTTTTAGGTGCGGATATATTTCGTGGTGACTTTGGTTTTATGTTGATTCCTGAATGATAGTATATTACCAGGCAATCTTCCATGCAATGCTGTAACAGTAACTATTTAGAGACTTTATAAGTCTCGATAGAAAATTGGGATTTTTACCTGCCTGTAAAACAAGTATTAGAGAATTGTTAAAGAATATCTTGTTTTCAGCATAAGATTTAATGGGCAAGCCAGATTCTAGAAAGTTATTGGTTGGTTATTACTTTTTTCCATCATTATCATACTTTCCTCTATTTGTTTTTTGACGATAGAAAGATAAAATGCTTAATAGCATATGTGTGTCAAATAAAGGGGCAGCTATGTATATAGTTGATGATCGTTCATAATGTCAAAAGATTCATAAGTTGTTGATAATAACAATTTGGCGGCAACTGATGTGAATAAATAAGCTTTTATATTGTTTGAGTAAAGTACGCAGAGTGATATTGAGAATAGAGAAATTTACTATATTGAATCAAAAAATTGATTTGAAGAGAAGAGATGTCGAAACCAGTGTCGGGTCTTATTTCAACTATCGTTATTTCGGCAATGTAGTCGGAAATAATCTATATCATCCCTTGAAGATAGGAGTAGAACTATGAAAAGGTCTGTAGTTTGGCTTTTTGCGTTTTTGTTGACCTTGACTGGAATTATCCAGGCACAACAAAACTGTATCAGTGTGAGTTTCAGACACTATGATGCTGGTTGGGATTATCATGATAACCTGAGGACGCCGGAATCGCAAGTTGCCGGTTATGTCCCCGTGGCCTACTGGAATCAGGTTCTCAGAGCGGAAAATGGCACCACCTATGGCAGCTTGGTGGACTCGTTAAATAATCCCACGAGTGTGAACTTCACCGTTAATCGGGATTATGAGTATTATAATGTGTATCTGAATATCGATAGCGGTACTGAGGGGTTGTTGACTGACTGGGAAAAAAATACAATCAGGGTTAATTACAGCAATATCGGTTGTAATAGCGGATCAGAAAATCGTCCGTTGGTTAGCGTTAACAATATCCCTTTTAAACGGTATAATATGATTGTTTATTTGACCAATGACGCCCATAGCCGCAATGCCAGTATTACGGCAGGTGGGACCACTTATTATTATCAAACTGAATGGCTGGGTGATGGATGGAATGATGGCGCTAACCAGGTACCTCTACAAACCATAACTTACAATGGGCAGACTGATTATATTTCCATGAAAACCCGTATGTACAAAGCGCATCTGGACGAAGATGAATCTATCTGGCATATTGCCTCGGTAACGACTGAAGGCGATTATTCCCAGTATGCTAACGTGGCCATTTTTGAGGGACTGAGCGATCCGACCATGCAGATTATTATCAGTTGCCAGGCCAGCGCCGGTATCGCCGGTTTCCAGATTGTCGATGCCACAACGGTTTCAGATCCTGATCCAGCCAACGATGCGGTTGATGTTCCAGTCAATACCAATCTGAGTTGGACCGCACCGACCGGATATGCCCCAAGTCAATATAATCTTTATCTGAGTACCGACCCCAATAATATCAACCTGTTTACCGATGGAACCCTGACGGATACGGCCTTTGATCCAACGAATAATCTGGATTTCTATACCACCTACTATTGGCAGATTGGCTCTGTCGATCCCAATGATGGCAATCCGTTTGAGTATCGGGGGCCTGTATGGTCATTCACCACAGCCCCGGAATTACCCGTAATCGATGCAGCTACTCCGTTCGATCTGTTGGTTGCAGCAGGCGAAATGGCTGAATTTACCGCCAATGCCACCAATCCTTCTACCGGCGATGAAACCGATATCCAATACAACTGGTTCAAAGTCAATCCCGTTGGAGACGATGAAGCGCTGGGTAGTGGAAAAGTGCTGACGATTGAAAATGTTGCCATTGAAAATGAAGGATCTTACTATTTTGAGGCCGTGATTGGTGCTACTGGCGCTTCGGCAACGTCTGATGTCGCATGGTTGAATACCGAACGCATGTTATGCAATTGGAAATTCGATGGCGATTTAACAGACAGTGTGGCAGGTTTCGACGGAACCCCCGTCGGGTCCGAGCCCAATTATGTTGAAGGTGTGCTGGGACAGGCGCTTAATTTGACTTCCTTTTCCAGTCCGATAACGTTACCTACCGATGCCTATACCTCATTTAGCTGGACTTTGAGCTTGTGGGAAAAGGCTTCCGCCACCGAAGGGGAATGGCAATCTTTTATCGCGTCAGGCGCAGATGCCGGTTATGAAAATCTTGAACTGAACCGCCATGGTGCTGACCAGTATGCTCATGGTGTCCATGGCTCCTATAGCTATCCGGTGGGTAACGCTCCGCGCGAAGAATGGCAGCATGTG
Source organism: Sedimentisphaerales bacterium (assembly GCA_963663965.2). Classification (GTDB taxonomy): domain Bacteria; phylum Planctomycetota; class Phycisphaerae; order Sedimentisphaerales; family SM23-30. Next base: position 41,211 of record CAXXFK010000024.1, on the reverse strand, counting down.
GTAGTCTCCTTCAATGGCGAAACAAAATCATGGAGATGGTACCTCAATGGAGTGGATGTCTCCGGTGGAGCCGGTGTCAGTTACAATGGATTCGATACGGTCTTCTATGTCGGCGATGTCCGTGGTGGTGGCCAGAAGTATACCGGTGCAGTTGATGATATTCGCTTCTTCAATTATGCCCTGAATGCTTATGAAGCGGCTGCGCTTTATACAGAAGTCGCGACGGATGAAGTGATTTGTGTCGAAGCGGTTGCTTTCGACCTGAATCAGGACTGCAAAGTCGATGTTGAAGATCTATCGTTACTGATTAGTAGCTGGATGAATTGCAATATCGTTCCGGATTGTCGATAACCCATGGTCAGCTCAGGCATACTGAACTGCTTAATATAGGAGAAACTATTATGAAAAAGACAATTTTATCCTTACTCTTTATCTTAGTATTTATTAGTATGGCGCAGGCCGACCTGGTCAGTTACTGGAAACTGGATGAAGGAACCGGCGCCAATCTGACCGATTCCACCATCAATGAGTTTACTGCCGTAACCACCGGCGGAGTAACGTGGGCTGATGGCATTTCCGGCAAGGCCCTGAAATTTGACGGCTCTTCGGGAATGGTCAAGTTTCCAACGGAAATGTCCCTGAGTGGTTCGAGCTATTCGGTTTCGTTGTGGTTCAATTCCACCCTCAACGGCAATGGCGTTCTGGTTCAGCAGCGTAATGGCGGTTACAACGGCCAGTTCCAGGTTCGGCTCGATGCCGGCAAAATTGCTATCTGGACTTGGCGGGATGGTGATGGATTTAAATTCAGCGCCGGATCAGGCTTCAATGACGGCCAGTGGCATCATCTGTTGGTCACCGCCGAGGCCGGCGTTGGCAAAATTTATGTCGATGGCCAGTTTGTCGGCAGCGGCTCCGGCGGCGTTAAGATTCTCAACAGCGCCATTCAGTTTGGCATGGGTGCCGATATCCGCGATAATAACACATATTATGATGGCTTGATTGATGAATTCATGGTCTTTAATCACGCCCTGACCCCTGAAGACGTTGTGAAGGTATCGTGGCCATCCAATGCGACGATTGTAGCGCCGGCCGATGGCGAAACCCCAGTATCTATCGAGCCGACCCTGCAATGGAATTCGCCTTATCTGGTGACTCCTACCGGTTACGATGTATCAGTCGGAACGGATCCCAATATTCTCACTCCGGTTTTTACCGCCTCCAATATTGATACGCTTTCCGTCGCGACAACCACGCTGGATTATAACACCCTGTATTACTGGCGCGTCGATGTCCGTGACGGTGCTACCGTAATTCCCGGCAACCCCTGGAGTTTTACCACGGTTGGAGCGGAACCCTATGTCAAAGTACAACCGTTTCCCACCGTTTCGTTTGAAGGCGAAACCGCCACGTTATCTACCCTGATTTACAACGCGGTAGATTGGAAGTGGTATAATGCGGCCGAAACCGAAACCGTAGTGGGTACCGAAGCGACGCTGGCCATTGAGAATATGGATATGGCCAAAGAAGGCTTTTATTATTGCGTAGCAGAAAATAGTGAAGGGGCCTCAGTCACCACCAATTCCGTTGGTGTTAGGGTGGCCCGTCAGATAGCGCTATGGGGTTTTGAAAACGATCTGACCGATTCCATTGCTGAATGGGATGGTGTTTATACCGATCCCAATGATCTGGATGAGATTACGCCCGAGCCGGTATTTGCCGAAGGCATTTCCGGCCAGGCTATTCAGGTTACCGGCGATGGATCATTCGTCGATATCCCCGGTTCTGAATCGTTCTTCAACTTCTATGATGCCGGCCTGACCGTTTCGCTCTGGGTCAATCCTGATGCCCATGTTAACACAGGCGGCTGGTATAGCATTATCCGCAAGCATGGAAGTAACGGCTGGTCTCTTGCAGATAAGCAAGTAACATATGGCGGTGGTTTAGTTTTCAATTTGCCCAATGTTAAAATTGAAACTTCCGGACGGACCGATACCGGAAAATGGCAGCTTTATACTTATACTTATGATGCGGTTTCCGATGAACTGAAGCTGTATCGCGATGGAGTATTGGCCAGCCAGAGTTCCGGATCGTTCCTGGGCGGCAGTAGCGGTACCATTCGTATCGGCGGTACCGACAGCAACCCGGGCAACAATTTCCGTGGCCTGCTTGACGAAGTCCAGGTTTGGAACTATCCTCTGGATAAATATGAAGTGGCCCATCTTTTTACCGATATCACAGGAACCTCAATGTGTGTGGATAGTGTGACCGGTTTGGATTACGATTTGAATGAAGATTGTATCGTTAATTTGGTCGATTTTGCCATGTTGATTGAATCCTGGATGGATTGTAACCTGGTTCCGACCTGTTATCCGTAAAGTATAGAGTGTTTTATTATATAAATAAGGGAGCTTCACTGGTTGAAGCTCCCTTATGTTATTATTCCTCAGTCGTACATCCATGAGAGAGTTAGAATGAAATAAAACTTTTGATCGGGCCTTGACTCAAACTGAGATTCTTGCTCTAATAAGCGAATCTTATTTCTTTAGTTTGTTTTAGTTTTTATACCACCAAACATCAATCGGAGTCATCATGAAACGTATGTTACGATTAATGATCGTCGGTACTGTTCTATCTACACTCAACCTAGTCTCGTTGTCTGCCCAGACCCACGACTGGGAAAATGAACAGATCATAGGGATTAATAAATTGCCCCCGCACACTACCGGCTTGTCCTGGCCGGATACGGCCACAGCACTGAAAGCGTTTGATTGGAAAATGCCTCAGGATATCCTTAAGCAATCCAGTCAAAATCCATTTTGCCGCTCATTAAACGGCCAATGGAAATTCCATTGGGTCAAAACACCCGATGAGCGTCCGGTTGACTTTTACAAACCGGATTTCAAAGTTGACGATTGGAAATCCATCCCGGTTCCTTCTAATTGGGAAATTCAGGGTTATGGTACGCCCATTTATACCAACGTCAGGTATCCCCATCCGCGTAAACCACCGCTCATAATGGCCGATGTTCCCAATAATTTTACCGCCGCTCGCGAGCCTAATCCGGTTGGCTCTTATCGAACTGAATTTACTGTTCCTGCCAACTGGCAGGGGCGCCAAACCTATATTCATTTTTCCGGTGTCTCTTCTGCTTTTTACCTCTGGATTAATGGCAAAAAAGTCGGTTATAGCCAGGGCAGCCGTACCCCTGCTGAATTTGATATTACTGATTTTATTAAGTCAGGTTCTAATATGCTTGCAGTAGAGGTTTATCGCTGGTCCGATGGCAGTTATCTCGAAGATCAGGATTTCTGGCGGCTCAGCGGTATCTATCGGGATGTTTTTCTTTATTCCGAACCGAAAGTCCATATCAGGGACTTCTTTGTCAAAAGCGATCTGGACAGCGATTTCCGCACCGGTAAATTCAGCGCCAGTGTTCAGGTTGAAAATCTGACAGACCGCAATGCCAATACCAGTCTGGTCCTTTCCCTCTATGATCCGGCCGGCAAAAAAATGCAATTCAATAGTCAGGCTAAAACATCAGCAACAATGACTGGTGGCGGCCAGGGCTCCATGTCTCTAAGTCAGACGCTCCCGTCCGTCCAGCGCTGGACATGCGAAACCCCGCAGCTATATACCTGTATCATGGAACTTATGGATGAAACCGGCCGCACACTGGATATCAAAGCCTGCAAAACCGGTTTTCGTTCCATCCAATGGCACGATGCCCAACTCTGGATTAATGGTGTTTCTGTCAAGCTCAAAGGGGTCAATCGTCATGAACACGATCCCGACCTGGGACATGCCCTGACCATTGATTCCATGATCCGTGATATCGAATTGATGAAATCCTATAACGTAAATACCGTCCGCACCTGCCATTATCCCGACCAGACTATCTGGTACGACCTGTGCGATCTGTATGGCATCTTTATCATGGATGAGGCCAATATCGAATCTCACGGTATGGGCTACGGCAACGAATCGCTCGGTCATGCCGAAAGCTGGGAAAAGGCCCATGTGGACCGCATGGAAAGCATGGTGCATCGGGACAAAAACCATCCCTGTGTGATTGCCTGGTCGTTTGGCAACGAAGCCGGCCCCGGGCGTAACTTTGAGGCCTGTGCCCGTGCCACCAAGGCCATCGATCCCAGTCGTCCTACCCATTACGAGCGGATGAGCTCTGCTGCGGATATGGATAGCGTCATGTATCCGTCGGTTGAATGGCTCGATGGTCAGGGCAGTCGTGATTCCGACCGGCCTTTCTTTGTCTGCGAATATGCCCATGCCATGGGCAATGCTATCGGTAATCTGCAGGAATACTGGGATGTCATCGAATCGCATTCCCGCCTGATTGGCGCTTGTATCTGGGATTGGGTCGATCAGGGTCTGCGTAAATATACCGGTAATAAAAATGCCGATGGCTCCGACGAATGGTTCTTTGCCTATGGCGGCGATTACGGCGATCAGCCCAACGATAACAACTTCTGCTGTAATGGCGTGATCGATCCCGACCGAACCATTACTCCCAAACTGCTCGAAGTCAAAAAAGTCTATCAATATGCCGCTTTTTCGCTTGGAAAGGTTGAACCTGGCCGTATTGAACTGATTTTGAATAACAAATACTTCTTTACTAACCTTAAGGAGTTTCGTATCCAGTGGTCTATTTCCGCAGATGGCAAAACCATCAGTAAAGGTCAGGCCGACGCTCCCGATATCAAACCAGGACAGCAGGGCAGCCTTGTTATTCCCGCCGATCCCGGGAAAATGTCCCCGGGTACTGAATATTTCCTCCAGGTTAGTTTACTCACCACGGCAAATTCGCTCTATGCCAGGGCCGGTCATATCGCAGCTGCCGAACAGTTGCCCTTGCCCTGGCAATCCCCGGCGGCCAAAGTTATCGATATCCAGGGTATGGGTGACCTGAAAGTTTCACAAAGCGGTGATCAGATCACCATTAGTGGGAAAGATTATCGTGCTGTCCTGGATCGTCATACCGGGACCCTGGCGTCTCTGGTCTATGATGGTAAAGAAATGCTTCTGAACGGCCAGGGACCTCGCCTGAACCTCTTCCGGGCTACAGTCGATAATGACAAATGGTTCATGGGCAATGTCCGCAATGCCGGCCTGACCAGCCTGGAATATCAAGTGAAGGCGGTGAATATTGCTGAGCCGGTTAAAGGCGTTACCCAGGTAACCATCGTCACCGATTGTACCGGAAAGGAAAAACCGTGGCTATGAACATACCGCCGTTTATTCCTTCTTTGCTAATGGCTGGATCGATGTGCAAAACCATTTCAAACCCATGGGCTCGCTGCCGCTGCTGCCCAAAGTGGGTGTTCAGATGATGCTACCGGTGCAGTATGATCAGTTTACCTGGTTGGGGCGCGGCCCCCACGAAAGTTATATCGACCGCAAACGCAGCGCCGATGTCGGTCTGTATCGAGGTTCCGTGGCTGAACAATATGTACCCTACGTCAAAACCCAGGAAAACGGCAATAAAACCGATGTCCGCTGGGCCGCTTTGACTGATCGTTCTGGTAACGGCCTGATGGTCATTACCGATGGCGCTTATTACGTCAGCGCCCATCATAACACTGCCCTGGAATACGACCAGGCCCAGCATATTAATGAAATCAAACCCGATAAGAAAGTGGTCTTTTGTGTGGATGTTGCCCAGATGGGATTAGGCGGCGCCAGTTGCGGTCCCGGTCCCATGCAAAAATATCGTCTGTCTCCCGGCCCCATGAATATGCATTATATCATCTGCCCGGTGCAATCGGACAACCTCGATAAAATGTCTCAACAGGGCCGTCAACGCTTGCCCATCCCGGTTAGTCCGGTCGTGGATTCACGCGTCAAATCCTCAACGGATAATAGTGGCAAAACTATGAAATCCCGGGAACTGATTTTGCAAACCAGTGCTGCTGATGATAGTTTGTATTACTGGTTTGATACTCTGAACGGACGCCAATCCGCGCAAAAATATACCAAACCCTTTATCTTTGACCGGGCCGGAACCATCTTCGTTCAGGCGGTATCCAAAGAGGGGATCCCCGGTGTGCCCGTCAGCGTTGATTTCGATAAATTCTATGACTTGAAGAATATCAATAAACGCCGCTGGAAAGTGGTTAAGGTGGATAGTTTTCAGCCCAACGAAGGCGAGGCCCGCAATGCTATCGACAATAATCCCAATACCTACTGGCATACCAACTGGACCTCATCTCGAGAACAGTACCCCCATGAACTCCAGCTTGACCTGGGCGAAAATCTGAATCTGATCGGTATTAAATATCTCCCACGTCAGGATTCTGCCAATGGTCGAATTGCCAATTATGAATTACAGCTTAGCCTGGATGGCCAGAACTGGTCAACTGTAGTGAAAGATCACTTTGCCAATAATACCGACTGGCAGCAGAAACTGTTCAATCAGCCGGTCATAGCCCGCTATCTTAAATTGATAGCCCTGAAAGAAGTCTCCAACGCCCATTATGCGTCAATGGCTGAGTTGGATGTCATGGCTCTAAATGATTGATAATTATACCTTGCTAAATAGACATGAAAAGGGCGCCTCTAACATTAGCTTAGGGACGCCCTTTATGTTTGGTTACATAACCAGATGGTTTGAATCCTTGATATAACTCAATACTGATATATGTTTACCTGATGCTTAAAAATTATACGATTAAAATAACCAATAAAAAAAGACCCGCAGAAGGATTCTGCCGGTCTCTTATATGATGATAAATTTGGTTAGTATCAAGCAGTAGCCGTTGCTTCGGCTTTGGTTTCAGTTGAAACGCCTCGGAACAGGACCGCAAAAGCGATCATCAGAATGATAGAGGCAAATGTAATAATCTTCCAGATCGTTTGCCAGTCGGTGACGGCCACGCCGGCGTCATCGATAACCTTGTAGTGTTTGAGCAGGAATCCGTTGATATAATTACCCGCCAGCCAGCCGACTCCGAAGCAGAGCAGGCCCATCAGGCCCTGGGCTTGCGCTCGCATTTCCTTGGGCGCCTTTTTGTCAATATAAACCTGGCCGCCCACAATAAAGAATCCAAAAATCAAGCCATGAGTGAAGATGGCGACATAATACAAAAGCGTTAAATCGTTAACACTGCCTCCCCAAAAGGCCAGATAACGCAAAACCATACCGGCCAATCCCAGTACCATCGTCCATTTGATGCCGAATTTTGCCAGGGCAAGCGGTACCAGCAGCATCAGGAACATTTCAACCAACTGTCCCCAGTTCATGGTCACGGTAACGAGCTTGAATCCCTTGTCCTGGAAAAAGGCAGAGCCAAACGAAAAATAGGTCACAAACGGGGTCATCATCAACATGGATAAAATCATAAAAATGCAGAAATCACGATCCTTCATGAGTTTTAGTGCTGGTAGACCCAAAGCGTCGATCCAGGATGCTTTCTGGCCTTTGGCCGGAGGGGGAGTATGGGGTAAGGTTAAATTCAATACGGCTGCAACCAGAGCGGTGACCGCACCACAGATCAATGGGATGGCTGTGCCATCAATGGTGGTGTTAAAAATTTTCAGGGCGATAAGACCAAAAAGACCTGAAGAGACCCAGCCAATAGATCCCAGAGAACGAATCTGAGGAAATTTTTCCGGCGGATAGTGGGCCAGTGCAATTGCATTGGTCAGACTCCAGGTTGGCATATAGCAGAACATGGCGATGAGTAAAACGATAAAAAGCCCGACAGGCGCAGTTGTTTTTGCCGCAACAAATAACAGAATGGCGCAAATGACATTTAAAACCGCCAGAACCTTTTGACTGGCGAAATGTCGGTCCGCGATCATGCAGATAATCGGTGACATCAGGCTGCCAAGGGGCATAGAACTCATAATGGTGGCCAACAAGGCCCCTTCAACGCCAATATTCCCGATGTAAGCCGCCAGCGGCACAAAAAACACCGCAAAATAGAGATATTGCATGAACATCATCAGACTCAAGCGAATCCGCACATTCATCGATATAGATGCCGTCATAATGATTCTCCTGAAAAACGGTTGATATTTGATAACTGATAAATTCTATGGAACACTCGTATTAACTCATCAAAAACTTAATAGCCGTTTGAATATCCGCTTCACGCTGGTCGCCGCCTTCCCGTTCCACCGCCAGGGCGCCGCCATAATTCAGATCTTTCAGTGTCTGCAAGAATTGACGTCCGCCGGCCTGTCCTTCACCCCAGACCACTTCACTTCCCCATGTGCCCGGCACAGCGCTGGGAACGGCGTCTTTAATGTGAATATGGTCGATCCAGTTTGCCAGTATGCGAACCGCTTCCAGCGGTTTGCCTTTACCGTAAAGGATCATATTCGCCGGATCGAAATTCACGCCGACGGCCGAATGATTCAGGTCTTCCAGAAAATGTTGTAAATCCTGGGCAGTTTCCTGTCCGGTTTCGAGCAGGAGTTTGACACCCAGTTCGCCGGCCAGATCCGCCAAACCGAGAAACCGATCTTTCAGCAGTTGATAACTCGTCACCTCGGTATGATCGATAAAGCCGATATGGCTGCTTAGAAAAGTGACTCCCAGTTGACTTGTTACTTTAATGGCTGACTCGAATATCACTTTGTTCTGTTCCCAGCATTCATCGGGAACGATCCCACCCGTTTTTTGAATGGTTTGTAATGTCGTATAATCTTCCTGGGGAAAACCGATCATAGTCGCGCTGTAGTGCCAGCCTTGCTGTCCTACCCGGTCCAGGTAGGCCGGGTCGTTATCGATGCTGACTGGACGCAAATCCAGATGAACATGCCTGAATCCCAGGCGTTCCATCAGGCGGTTGATCGTAGCAAAATCGTTCTGCACCGACCAGGTACAGACACTGACAGGCCATTGTCCACTTTGACTCATAAGACAAATCCTTTCTTTTAGAGCGTAACAGCGGTTCCGGATTGGGCCGATTGTTTCTCTGCTTCAATAATACGGATACTCTTTAGCGACGCTTCAGGTGTAATTACCATTTCCACCGATTGACCGTTGATCCATTGGTAAAACCATTCGATTTCGCGACTGTACCCATCACCCTTGGCAATTTCTGGCACAAAGGCTTCCTGGCCGGTGGGATAAACCTTCAGTGCCGGATCACGGGTACAATCATAGATAATCGTTGCTTGTTCCAGATGAATCTCATAGGCCATTCTGAAACCGTAACTGTCCGATGCCAGCCAGCTTCCCCGGGCGCTGATCAGCATATCCTGATCATAAAAATAATCGGTTTCCACGCAATCCGATTGTTCCGGTATGCCCAGCGTACGGCAGGATACGGATTTGGGTATCCCGAATAGATAATGGACAAAATCGGTGTCATGGATATGCAAATCCAGAATCATACCCCCGCTTTTGCTTGGATCGGCCAGCCAGCCTCCGCTGCTCCAGGTGGGCCGGGTGCTGATCCGGTCGAAACACACATTCAACACCTTGCCATACTGGCAGGATTGGACTATTTCTTTCAACCAGGCATATTCCGGCCAGAAACGGATACAATGACCGATCATCAGCTTTCGTCCGGTTGATTGAGCGGCTTCCAACATCTCTCCGCATTTTTCCGAAGTCAAAGCCATCGGCTTTTCGCACAAGACATCAACTCCGGCGTTAAACGCTCGAGCAGTCAAAGCTGGATGCAGGTGTGTTGGCAACGTCAGCGATATAGCGTCCAGTCTGGCTTCTTGCAACATGACCTCAAAATCATGATAAAACGTCATCTGCGACATATCGACCTCTTTTGACAGCCCTTCAATATTGCCAATTTGTTCATCCAGACGATTGGCCAGGTCAGGATTTGAATCACAAACTGCCACGACCTCACACCCCGGTAATTTCATCCAGTTACCCAGATGCATGCGACCCATAAAACCAAGTCCAACAATTCCAATACGTGTCATGTAATCTCCTTATTTTGAGACTGTACCATAAAATAATCTTGTTACAGAAAGATGATAAAGACAGATCAAACACGGCTATGGCCCGGGCCGTTATGTAATTGTAAAGAATATTGATAACAGAATTTATATATTTTTATGTTACGATGGAATTCTTGTGATTGCAACTCTTTTTTGCTGTCTTCCCAATAGAATTCCCTATACCAGATAATATCTGAATTTCACCCGAGCAGATAAAAAAATGGGTAAACCTTTACCGCAGGTCATAGATCCGGTTATCTTCAGACAGAAAACCGGTATTGGGGGCGATAAGATCGTGTCCGGCCTCATGCCGTTCAGCCAGTTGTTCGACATGTCCGTCACAAAAGACGACCGAAGTTTTGCCCAGGTGGCGAAACCCCTGGGTTCCGGCATGGCGGAAGGCATGTGGGAACGTAATATCCTTTTGATCGGGATCAGTCATCAGATTCAAGGGAGCGCGCATGAATTTATTTGCCCCATTTTGGTATTCACCATCTCCAAACAAAGCCGTCTGGCCTGGCTTGCGAACTGAGTCGGTTCGAGCCGATTTCGGATGGGCCTCATCGCTGCCGCTTCCAATGTAACTGGTATTATAATTATATCCGGTAAATGGATCGGCCAGCCAGTTACTGTTTCCCTTGAACGATGGGCATTGCTGAACCTCACCATTGGAGGTATGCCGCCAGAGAATACCCGGTTTAATCTCGACAGAATTGTCACCGGCATCCATTTGGGTTATGGTTGTAAAATCCCATGCCGCCATGACCATCTGATTTGATGAAATATTGTTAGTGTAGGCGATGGGATAAAAATCATTTTGGGAAATATTATAACAGGAGGCTGCGATATGACATTGACGTAAATTGCTCAGGCATTTGACGCTTTGCGACGATCGACGCGCCCGTCCCAGCGCTGGCATCATAATAGCAACCAGAATTCCGATGATTGCGATAACTACCAGCAGTTCAATTAATGTAAATGCTTTCGATTTCAAGGGCAATCCCAGGAGCAACTGAGCCAGTCGGCTGATATCAGAGCCAGCGCGTGGACGTTAAAAATTGGGGTATTTTCAGTGGCAGGCGATAGTTTTGGATTCAACCAGTTATCTGTCAGAAGACACAGATCGTCGATATCAACCAAACAATTCCCATCAATATCGCTTTCAACAACAGGATGACGATAATCACCGCAACAGGCGACATCGGCAACGGCGTCAATTTCCGGGGTATTACCATTTGATGGCGCCTCAACTTTTATATATTGGAACCAGGACAGGGGGGGAGTAAGCCTTTCCAGATCAAATCCCGTTCCACCGGCGGATTGGCCATAATTTTTACAGAGATCCAGTAACGATTCGGTCCCGGAATGAATAGTCTGGAAATTCGGATCCAGGGGCAGTGTTGGATTCGTCGGTTCTCCCCACCATTGGTTCCAACTTCCTAAACCCGGATCAGGCGTGTTAAGATTAATCGTGCGTCCCAGGGTGGGAGCAAAACTGTCTGCGTAAGGACCGTCTGTAAAGGACTGCCAGACGATCCCATCCTGACTTACCGAAACGATGCCATATTCTCCGCTAAGCTTTGAAGATACACCAAAACCATTCGGGTCGTTCCCATTATACAGGATTCCATTCGCAGATTGATTCATACTATTACCGAAGATAATAAAATCAATACCAAAAGGATTATTGGCATCGTTGGATACTGGATGATTAAATTTCAAAACCAGTTCACCGCCATAACCAATAGTAACGATTTCGTAAGAACGAAATGCAGGATACAGCGGATTGACCGGGATGAGACGGGATAGGGGAATTGACCAGTTGTCCCCGGTTGAATCAATTACCGGGCGGCCAAGCGCTGCGTTAGGATCATTGAATTGCTGCCCGGTTATACGATCCGTTGGAATTCCGATACCCGGTTGAAAATAAACCACCTCAACAGCAAAATCTCCTGTATCGTAATCGCCACCGGATACAATACCATGAGATCCTGAAATTAATAGAAATAACAATAAAAATGTGAATCGGGTATTCATTGCATAAGCCTCTGAAAATAAAAAGCTTACGCCATACCTGCGAATTAGTGACCTGATAGCCTATGATAAATCACAACGACCTTCTCGAGATGAACACATTATTCTTTAAAGGTTCAACCCGGAGCCGTCATTTCGCGAAGGCATATCCAGGTGTCATTAACAGGCAGGTCTTCTGGCTCCCGGGTCATTCTCCCGCCACGCCTTCCCAACTAGATAGTCAGTGGCATCTTGCGGCGTTCGTCTCCGGTTACAGCGGCGCGTCCGCGGCCGGTTTACACGGCCTTCCCTTATCAGTTGTCAAATTTCCTGTAACTCACTCAAGTCTATGCTGATAACCCCAATTTTGTCAATGTCATTTCTTAATATATTATAATACCTTGTTTTTCGAAAGAAAAACATGCAAATTTGTTGACGGAATGATAAATATTTGTTATTGTAGGCAAAAGTGATTTATGGTTAGGTAAAATTCCTGAGGATATACTTTTTTTAAATTTATATTCATTAATTATCTACATATATGAGCAATCACTGCTGTCCAAAATAAATTGAAATCTCTAACATGTTGTCTCTAAACCGGCCTGAAAGGGTTGTTTCAGACAGATTTTTCCATTTTCTGAGTTCAGGTTACCCTGTTTTTTTATACGGTTATATTTTCATGCTGTCCAAGTTACAGTTCAAACAATAAGGGCTGGTTGACAGGCGGCCCTAATGCCGCCGTTTGATACGGATTATCCAGCCATGTCCACAACTCACGATAAGTCATCAAGTTAAGCCTTAACAGGGCGGCCAGGTTAGACAGGCTCCAGCCAAAACGGGAACGCATCTGCATGATCTTCAGTATTAAGCTACATATCAATGCTGTCCAAATCTGTGTCTTGACGGCATTTTCGCTGGTACCCACAAAGGTCTTTACTTTTAAATTCTGCTTGAGCGCCTTGAAAAACAACTCAATCTGCCAGCGATCTTTGTAGATCGAACTGATCGTGCTGGCGGCAAATGTCAGATGATTGGTCAGCAAGGTAATCTCACGCTCATTTTCCGCATCCCATACCACAATCCGCCGCATCACACGAGGGCATCTTTTTTGGGCTTGATAACCGGTAAATTCGATCAACTCATCGGACAGAATATTGCCTCTCTCAGGAACCTCCCGAGATTCGACCACGCGGTAGTTCATATTACTTTTGGCTTTGGTGACAAACCAGACACCGGTTTCAGTCCCAGTGGTCAAATAATTCGTAATCGACATACCCTCGATCCATCGCTACGATCGTTCCCGGCTCTAAATCAAGCATTCTGGCCGCTTTGACATCATGAACCTTGCCGTCGGTGATCCAGGCCCAACTGGGCAAACAGCCCTGGTGATCAAGCATCATGTGGAGTTTCACCGCTCCTTTACGCTGCCGAAATCTGGCCCAGTCAAACACCTTAAGGCACAAGTCAATGGTGCTGGCATCTATGCTGAATAACGGGTTCTTGAATCGGAAGCGCCGCTTCTGCTTACCGGCGATCTCAGCGCCATACTGATAAAGCTGATAGAAGGTCGCTTCATACAACTGCCATGGCCGCTGAGTATTCGCGTAGCTCAGGGTGGAACGGGAGGGCGCCTCTTTCATGCCCAGATGGGTCAATTTGCCCAGGGCCGTGGATAATCCACCACAGATCTCACGCAGGGAGTTCGCACCGGCCAACTGGCAAAACATCATTGACACAAACTGATCCCAGCAACGGAAGCCCTTGCAATGCTTTTCCGCCCCAAATCGATCTACAGATCGGGCAAATTCATTACGATCTACCAGAGAAAGTACTTGCGTAAACAGACTGCCTGACTTTATCATGGGTTTATATCTCCAGCTGAGTTTTTTATTTTTTTGCAACTTTAATATAACTCATCCTGGAGATATCTCTATTTAATTGTCAAAATTTATTTTGGACAAGAGTGATGAGCAATTGAAAATTCAAATTAAATCAAGTCGTACTAAACAACCCCAATACAATCAAATTACGGTGATTGATGTTGTGTAAGTTCTTGAAATTAATTTGGTTGCAAGATTATGATATAGTGCTTGCTTAGTATGCTGTGGCTCCGTGCTTCATGACATAGTTCCAAAACTGTTGCCAACGGCCAGTTGAGAGCATTAATGTTCGCAAGGCCAGCACGCAACCGGCGCCTTGATCTTTCCATCTCGAACCGGAAATGCACATGCGTTGTTTGACGACGACTTTACAGGCCGCTTCGGTCACGCCGCTGCCCAGCGGCAGATGCCGTTTCAAGTGCGTCGCATATTTCATGCGGTTTCGATTGTTGGTGAAATACACGATGGCTTGACGCAATTCTTCAACTCGTTCCAGGAATCTCTTGTTTTTTTCCAGTTGGGCTCTCTGGGATTCCAGCTCATTGAGCAGGCGGCCCACCGCGCCCTGTTTGTGTTTCAAGCGCCGGCTCCAATCGTCCACCCATTGATCCCGGCGCTGTCGATTTTGCGCAAAAATAGCGGCGCCGGCCTTGCCAATATATTCTTGCGCATGATAAAAATCCAGAATTCGGCGTTGGGTATAGGGTTTCAGGATAGTCCAGTTATCCCTGGCCCCATCCGCCACCCCCACATACAAAGCCTCAGGAATTTTTTTTGCACCCGTTCGATCTCACGGGCGAATTCCCCCTGAAAGCCTCTTTGCCATATTCCAGCAGGTCTTCACAGATAGCGTCGGCTCCCAAGCGAGCGTATTTGCCCGACACAATCTGGCTATAGCGCGGGGTCGAATTCAGGATCATGCGAGCATCGTTTTCCAACGGTACATAAGTAGGGCCGCCTTTGCTGGTTTGGTAGACATGGCGCTCTATCTGAACCGGACCGTACGGGGGTTCATACACTTGCGGCGTGTGGGTTTGGCCGTATGTTTTACTCCGTTGACGCGAATCGGCTCACCCTTGGTGTCTAACTGCTTGAGCATGGGTGCCATGGCCAGTTGGCCGGCTTCATTGACGGACTCTTGTAACGCCTGCTCGTCGGCCAGCAACTGGCCCGACAACTAACAGTAAATTGCATGGTAACGAGGTCTCCATTTTGCTCGATTATTTGGGTTGGCATGGCATACTCCTAATGGGTATCGTATTCATGCCGTATTTACCGGACACAGAGCATGAAAGCATTGAAAAATAACAGAATTTTAAGCGAGCACCTGCTATAGGTTTTCTCCAGTCCAGAATTTACTCAAGAGCGCCAAGTCGTTCAGGTCCACTAAGCCATCGCCATTCAAATCAGAATTGGCGCCGGCTGGTGGATCAAGCCAATCGGACAGAAAATCCACCAGATCATCGATACCGACTATTCCATCCTGGTTGAAATCCGCGGGAGAAAATCCCAGGACAATAACATTGTCGATATAAACATCATAGGAACTGGTGCCACAGTTAAAGACGACGCGAGCGTTGCCGTCTGACGTTTCCGTCATGGTAAAGGGGTATTTGAATGTTCGGCGCACCGGGGTAATGGAGATATAGGTGGTTTTGCTGTAATTTGTGAAGGGGGATTGATCCTGGCCCACTTTGGCTTCAATCGTGCGGACATAATCGGACCAGGCATCAAACTGGAAAATATATTCCTGGTCTTTGATTAAAGACAAACCGGCCTGACGAAGCTGGACGTTGTAGTATTGAGTACCGGGAGAGGTAATATACATATGGGCGTTATCATTTTCAAGTTGTAAACTGGCGGCAGCTGATCCACTAACTTCGAATATCCAGGCATCATCATCTTGAGAGAATGTGCCGTTGCGGACTATATTTTGTCCAATTACCTCAATGTTCACAAAGATATTTTTCTCTTCGGAGAAATCGCTTTCGACGCCATCTTTATTAACTGCCGTAACCCGGAAATAGTATCTTTGATTATTTTGCAGATTCGTGACTTTTTTAAGAGTGGTTGTTGAAGTAGTCAGTACGGTAGTGGGTTGGGGTGCGAGACCGGCATAAATACGATAATAAGCGACATCCGGATCACCAAATTTATTGAATAACAAGGTGATATTGTCGGTCTGGGGTTCAATGATGAGATTGGGTTTGAGAGCCATGCCCAGCCATGGGCAACGCCAGACCCGGTAAGCCTCAGAACCATCGGCCCAGTTCATTTCGAATGCTTTTACGCCATCGGGCTGCACTTCAGTCAGTTTGGGCAGATTGCCAACAGCCCAGTTGATCAGGGTATTGCCGTTGGGCAGGCGCTGGGTGTTGCCCATGTAGTGGGCATAGACATCGGGAGATTCCCGATATTCGAATATCAAAGAGGCCGTTTTGTTTTCCAGATCCACTTCGTATTCACAGGCCCTGGACAATTGCGGACTGTGCAGGTCACCATTGTCAAAGAGTAAATAACGATTCAGACCCGTATGACGAATGGCATGCTGGTTACGGGGGCCTTGTAATGGGTCGTCGATAAAATTAAAATCGCTATGAGCGCCTCCCAGCCGCCAGATGATTTCGCCGGTTTCGCGATCGATTTTGGTGATTTCGCTGATGTGGCGACTGGAAAGCAGTATGTTCCCGTCGGTATCGATATCGATGGCATTCATGTGCGGGAAGCGAAAGCTGCTGCTTTTATTATTGTCAAGATGGAGATCCCGTACGTCGAAATGATCCCAGGCGCGCCATTGGAAGATCAAATCACCGTCGGGGGTGAACTCCTGGATAACCGTTTCACCAACCGAGGCGTTGGTATTGGCGCCGGTTACATATTGGGTCATGTCGACATTTTCACTATGCAGCCCAATCAATAAATAATGACCATTTTCCAACACCACCATTTCATGTTCATCGGTGCTATAGCCGTTGGTGGCAGCATAGGAGGCGACTTCCTGATAATTGGTATTCAAGCCGACAAAGCGATTGCCTCCATCGCGAGCCAGCATGGTGAGAATGCCGTTTTGCTGGACTTTCATATCCCGGCGCTCATCGTCGGTTTGGAGGTACCAGATGGGCGATCCCGAATTATCAAAAATTACATTGTACGAATTGGATCCAGAGGTACGATTGTCGAGGAAAATATAGCCGGAATCCGGGTTATTGTTGATGGTTATATCAATATGAGGGAAATTGCTGGGAACAGATACGCCATTGGGCATAATGCGGGGCCCGGAAGCCGCCGGTAACTGATCGTCCGCCTGGACGTTGTCGGCCAATGGTAAGGTCGGTATTGATTCGGTGGTTGAATTGACAGCCGGGGCAGAAGACAAAGTGGTCATAGGTCCAGAGATTCTGAATTGATATTGGAACGACTGTACGGAATCACCCGACTGGGTCGTGAAAGACGGATTGAGCGTGACGGTGACCAGTTCATAGGACTGGAAGGTGGAAGCTGATTTAAAAATCACCGTTTTCCCATCGGAGGCAATTTTTGTCGTGCCGGTTTTCTGGCCGGTTATGTTGCCCTGCACAGTAATGAATGTTGGTAAGTTAGTAAGATTTTGAGGCAATGCCATATCGAATCGCACCAGAAAATACTGTGTTTGAGGGGCTGTATATTCAGAACCCGGCATGGGCGAGAGATAACTATAACCTAGTTGGCGGTAGGATCCATCGGATTTAATAAACACGGTTGTTTGTTTTACGGTTTCTTTTTCACCATCAGAAGCCGTGAAATTGAGGACATACTGACCAGGTCGATCAAAAGTTGCTGTCGGATTGCAGTGGAATTGGGTCGTGGGAGGATTGGAAGAGCCCTCGTAGGTAAACGCTTCACCGGAATTAGGATTACCAGACCAGGCGACTCCCAGGCTGGCAGCTGGCAGGCTGTCAACAGACCAGTGCCAGCGAAGTTTCATTGGATCGTCGGGTGAAGGATTGGCGGGATTAGCTGGAAGCGGCTTGCCATCATCCCATATCGAAGCGGATAGTTGAATGGTGATGGGAGCTTCGGCGAAGAAATAGCCATCTGAAATTGAGATAACGGGTTTGAAATTGTAATCAGGATCGCCGCCGGTCCAGGGCAGGAGCGCGCTGCCGGGAATAATTTCTGAGGGCGTCGTAGTGGCCTGACCGGGTTTGGCCCAGCCGACAGCGAGATTATCGCCGCCCTGAGCTTCTTTTTGAAGGGCTTCGATATAATATTTTTTCCCGGCAGTCAGGGTAATTGGCGCAGATTTCTGGGAAGCGTACTTATTCCATTCGCGGGAACTGGCCCATTCGGTAATCTGGGCAATCAGGGTGATATTGCCGGGATCTTCATCGGAACTCAGCCATAACTCACCGCCATCGTCGGTAGCTATCCAGAAATAGTATTCACCGGTAACAGGCGGAATCAGATACCCGCGCATACGCGTGCCGTAGTCATTGGCCCAGTCGACCGGCGCTTCAAAAGAAGTCATGAAATCACTATTTGTTGGATTGTCGGGGTAATTGCTGTTGTGGGTTAAATCGCTGATTGAGGCTCCGGATATACCGGTCCAGTATTCGCGTAGAATATCGGCTTGTACTGCCAGAGAAAAGACTAAAACCGCCAATAGCATAAATACACACTTCATTTTATTCATTTTCGGGTCCTGCCTGAAGTTAACCGGGTAAAATGGTATAAAACATTCACATATAATTTCATAATGGATTTTCTCTTTTCAAAGAGAAAATCCATTAATTTTAATTCATTGCTAAACAGGATCTTCTTCTGGCTTCCTGCGTTAAGAAACACATGTAACCACCAAATTAATTAATCCAATTCTGCACTAAAATAGCCAGATCGGCCCCATCTACGTTGCCATCATCGTTCAAGTCGCCCATTTGGGCCACCTGTCCGAGCCAGGCAATGGACATTAAGGCGTAATCATTCATATCGACATCGCCATCCAGGTCGTAATCGCCCAGCGCGGAATTGTTGTTATTGATAATAAATGGCGCATCGCTGAAATCGAACAGATTTTCGTCAACCGTGTTCACCAGCTTGATGGAATATTTATTTTCAGTTGGAAGATTCCGGTTGACAAACCAGCTATAAACACCCACATTGGGGATGGAAGTCAGATTATAGATTACGCGGTCAAAAACACCATCCCGGTAAAGTTCCAATCTGACCGGATCAGTATAATTGCTTTCCCACAGGATGTTGTATCTTGTCCAACCTATGATCCATTGACCGCCATTGGGAGCTGTCAGCCTGAATACCGGGGGGACCGTTATGAAAGCGCCGGTTGACCAGTCACTCATTCCGGCTTCATTGATTGTCTGGACACGATAGTAATAGGTCGTGTCAGGCTGGGCGGAATCGAAGAGGTAACGGGCTTCGGTAATCCAGGAAATTTCCATGGGATTATCGAACTCAGGATTCGTCGCTATTTGGAGGTTATAGAAGTGGCCAAAGCCTTTGGGAGACCATGCCAGAGAGACGGGCCGTTCCTGGCATACTGGGTATATCACACCTGCTTCAGCCAGCAGGGGCGCTATAACCAAGCCACTTGTTTGATCTCCGCGATTGGCTTCCGGCATTTGAAGCAGAGGGGGGTAAACAATTTCTGCCTGATCGGGATACCCAAAGATCAATTCACCAAACATACTAATCTGGGCCTGCAATGAATTTGTTCCAGAATCAAATTGGGTTGGAACCGGCATAAATAAACCCATGCCGGGGAATTCACGCTGATACACGGTTAAATTTTCCGGATTGCTAAGACTGAGGACGGTTGTGTCAATGGTGATCTGCGCTACGATAGAGTCGATACTGTCCGGTTCAAGTTTAATCCGGCATGGCAAAACTCTGGGTGACTGGCCGAAGAATCCCGGAGATAGCGGCGCGTAAGGTTCGCGTACAACGTTTAATTCATTATAACCATTACCGGATAGATCGAGAACATTAATGGTCACGCCGGTAGCGCCAAAATCATAGGTATTGCCAACGGCCAATTCATATTGAACCGATTCGATCGCCTGTTGCTGAGGGGGATAAATGAATTTATAGACTCGGTAGCACTTGTTCGCCTGGTCAAATTTCAGTTCCATCACCTTTTCGCCATCGGGTGTGACTTCGGTGCAAAATGTGGTTTCGGCACCCGTTGTTCCGCCCCAACTGATTAACGTGTTGCCGTTGGAAAGCCTCTGGACATTGCCCATGCTGGCACCAACAATTTCTGGAGAGGGGGTATATGTCCATACTAATGTAGCAACTTTGTTGACCTCATCGAGTGAATACTCATGAGCGCTGGAGGATACCGAACCGGAACCATTGTCATAGATAAGTACATGACCGTTATCCAGACGATGGCAATTATGGCCGCCGAAATGGGCAACACCTTCCTCAGGTGTAACGCCAACAAAGGTAAACTGGTTGCCTGGTCCACCCAACTCCCAGAGAATGTCACCGGTCTGGCGATCAATTTTTTTTACCCAGGTCGGTGTGCCTATGATCAGATTACCATCATGGTCCATATTAACGGTATTGACATGATAAGCGTCTACGTAAGCGCCCCTGGACGAATTTGGCACTGTCTGGCCGGTATCGAACCAGGTTTTCATGCTGTCGTGATCCCAGGAACGCCATTGAAATACGACGTTTCTCTGCCAGTCCAGTTCCTGGATGATGGTACCATTGACCAGCGCCCCGGGTTGACCGCCATCCACGTACTGGCTCATATCCACTTGCGTCAGGTAAAAACCGGTTAGCAATACGTGGCCATTGGGTAATAATTGAAAGTCATGCAGTTCGGAAGTGTAACCATTGCCGGGAACGATGGATTCAATTTCGTTATAGTTGTTATCTAATATTTTATGCATCACCGAAGCGCCGCCGGTATAAGAATAACTGTAGAACATCTGGGCATAATGGAGCAAACCGTTAGGAAGTGATTTAAAATCGACTCCGCCCTTATCCGGAACTTCCTGATACCATATCGGGGTTCCGTTATTATCCAGGATTGCGATATAATGACCGATGCCCGAAGCGCTAGTGTACATGTCCATAAAAATGTACCCATCAGCCAAAGCATCTGCATTGTAGATCTGTGAGGTGATTCCAGGAAAATTGTCCGGCAAAGTATCCGCATGGGCCAAACTAATCCAGGACAAACAGACAAACACAATAACTACGAGTTTTTTAAGATTCATTTTCGCACCTCATGGAAATAGGTTAAATTTTGATCTCGTTAGACCTCAATAGGTCTGAGGATATATGATGTTTATGTAGAACGCAGTATCAGGGGCAGGATTGCATCCAATTGTCTCCTAGGGTGATGAAATCAAACATATCCACCTTGCCATCCAATTTCAGGTCAGAGCGGGAATCGCCGTTATTAAGCCAGTCGTCTGATAAAATTAACAAGTCATCCATTGCAACACAACCGTCAAAATTGAGATCGGCAGTATTGAGGTTCAGCGACACAAGAATAATATTTAATAACAATCGTTTGTAATCATTGGTAATGAAATCATTCCAGTTGGCCTGCCGGTTATAAGGGGCGCCCAAGTCGACATCATAACTCCAATGTCCTAAATAAATACGTCGTCCGCCCAGGATGTTATTGTTCGATAATTGTGTTCCGGCCGGCATGTCTGTGAGGACTGGTTGGTTAGCAAAAAGACCCAGTACCGTATTCTGACCATCAAACTCGCAATCGGGCAGAAATACATTGGTAGGCCAAACACCCGTATTGGGTGATTCTGACCAGTCAAACAGAGAGACGGGGTTGGCAACTCCTTTAAAGAATGGATGGCTTTCATGACCGGGGACAATTTGTAAATCAGTTGTCGACGCAGGCTTGGCATCGCTGGAACCGCATGGCGTCCAGTACCATTTGCTGCTGGGTGAAAGATATCCACTGCATAAAACGAGCGGTTTAGGGATGGCATTCCAATACTGAGGCGTGGCATCGTAATCGCCGCTGTTGGTGCGGCGGCTTACGAGGATGAGGTCGGCGTTTTGAATGGCGGCGACAATCACCGGATTACTAAAGGGATTGTTGCCATCTTTGGCAGCGCCGGACATACAAGTTGTGTCGACATAAAATCCACGGTTCTGCAGCCAGACGACAAGTTCATCATCTTCCTGGCGTTCATCCTGGTCGCTGCCGGGCGCCATGCTATCGCTGACCAGGGCTATTGTCATATTTTGGTCCTGGGAATCGCTTGATTTTAAAGAGATATTATCCAGATATACATCATGTATAGAGGCTCCCAGATTGAATACCAGGCGGGCATCGAAATCGGACGCATTGGTCATGGCAAATGTAATCGATTGTCTTTTCTTCGATGGGGATATACTGACAAAGGTCGATTTGCTATAATTGACATAAGGAGAAACTTGTTGTTCGACTTTGACTTCGATTAGCCGGGGATAGGCAGACCAGACATCAAATTCCAAAATGTAGTCAGTTCCCTGTATCAGGCGGAGTCCATCTTGTATCAGCTGGATATCGGGAAAAGAGGTCCCGGGAGAAAGGATATCGAAACGCGCAACGCCACCTTCGATGAACCAGTTGACGCCGGCAGGCGAGGCGACCGGGTTATTCCACCAGTTTTGATCGAGGAAAAACGAACCATTCATAATCATTTCGCCATCGTGCCTGATGAAATTGACCACTGCACTGACATCGTCGGAATAGTCGCTTTCGACACCATTACTATCAACGGCAGTGACCCTGAAAAAATATAAACGTCCATTATCCAGTTCAGGATTAAGTTGTATGAGTGTCTGGTCCGAAGTGGTCAGCAAAGTGGTTGGTTGCGGGCTGAATCCGGCATAGATGTTGTAATGATTGATATCGGGGTCGCCGAATTTATTAAAGATCAGGGTGATATTGTCGGTATAGGATTCAAGGAGTAGATAAGGTTTCTCTACTATTCCATGCCAAGGGAACCGAAACGTACGATAACTTTTGGCGCTACTGTCATCCCAGTTCATTTCAAAGGCTTTGGTTCCATCGGGACGTATTTCGGTAACTTTGGGGTAAGAGGCTTCAACCCAGTTGATGAGGGTATTGCCATTGGGCAGACGCTGGGCGCTACCCATATGATACGAACCATAAGGGGGATCTTCCCGGTATTGCCAGACCAGATTTGCGGTTCGGGCAACCGGATCGACTTCGTATTCGACCGCCCGGGAATTCGATTGGCGATCGAGCCAATGGTTATCGAATACGGAGTAACGATTTTCTCCGACCACGCGAACATCATGCTGGACATTGAACTGGCCATACGGGTCGTTCTTAATAGTCAGGCGCTGGTCGCGATAAAGATCCTGATCGGGATCGACCGGATTTCCGCTGCCCAACCGCCAGATCACCTCGCCGCTGTTACGGTCAATTTTGGTAATTTCACTAATGCGTTTATTGGAGAGGACCAGATTGTTATCGTTATCTACATCTACGGCGTTCATATGGACAAAACGAATGGACTGGCTGGTCGGTTTATCGTCGTAGCTCCAGTATTCCATCAATCGAATATCATGATGATCCCAGGAACGCCACTGAAAGATCAAGTCGCCTTCAGCGGTAAATTCCTGTAAAACAGACTCATGTACGGTGGCGCTGGTTCTGCCTCCTACAACATAGCGGCTCATGTCAACGGATTCGCTACGAAGTCCAATCAGAAAATACCCGCCGTTTTCCAGGATTTGGAGTTCATGATCGTCTGTGCCATATCCGTTAACTGCCTGGCGATTGTAAAGTTTATTAAAATTGTAGTCATAGACGGTAAAGCCGCTTTCGCCTCTAACATGGATAGCGCTAATCGTTCCGTTTTTTTGAATTTTAAAATCGCGGCCTCTTGAATCGCGTTGATACCAGACGGGGTATCCGTCGTTATCTAAAATCATAAAATAAGGAATACTACTGACATTGTAATCAATGAATATATAGCCGGGAGCCGGATTGTTATTAGTAAAGATATTTACTTGAGGAAAATCGCCCGGTATTGACACGCCGTTGGGAAGTATTGTCGGTCCACCATATGCGGGTAGTATGGAATCATTTTCCAGTGTCTGATCTGATTGTTCAATTGGCGCAGGAATAGATTGAGTTTGTAGTGAAGCCAGAACCATTGGCGTTGGCGTAGCCCCGGGCATCGGGCCAGAAATCATGAATTGATAGGAATAAGGTTCTACGCGTTGACCAATATCCAATTGAGGATTAAGTGAGACCGTGACCAATTCGTTACGGATAAAATCGCCGGTAACTTCGTGGATTACCGTTTTATTGTCAGAGGCGATTTTTGTCTGGCCGGGATGAAGACCGCTACCAGTACCCTGAACAGTTATAAATGATGACAGGTTAATCAGTTCGGATGGTAAAATCGAAGTGAATCGAACCAGAAAAAAGCGGGTTTGTGGGGAAGTATATTCTGCATCAGGCTGAGGCGAAAAATATAAATAGCCTAAATCCCGGTAATTATTGGCGTGTACCAGTGATGTTAAAGACAGCATAACAATCAGCATAAACGGTATCGTTTTTCTCATTTCGCACCTAAGCTGAATGAAGTTTCTGATTAAACAACTTTAATAACTTAATACATCACCAATAACTCTAAAATATCTGGCAATCAGATACATTGCAAGTTAAATATATGTTTAGATTGCGAAATGCCTCAAATTTGACATCGATAATTGACATATGATAATATTTGTTTGTGCAGATAGCAGGCGCGGGGTAATAGGCTCAGGCGATATGGTGCGAAATAGTAATTGCTAAGTCAATTGTGTGTTATTGGTTAGCATCAAGGTGTTTATGTAAACTCAGGAAAAGTTAAAAACAATTGATTCAATAAAAAAACGCATTTAAATTTTGTTTTTATCCATTGCAGTTCGAAGGAAGGACTTGAATCCTTACCCCGTTACCTGGATAAGATTTTGATTTTTTGCATATATCAACGGAACTGATTAATAAAAAGGAAGTTATGAAAATTAAAAAACAGCCTGTGCTATGAGGATTATCTTTTGGGCCTTAGTTTGATACCCATTTCCAAACAGTCTAATGCACATGGTTGGACTTGAAAACATTGTACAAACCATTTTGGTATTCATACTGAAAGTGCCTGGCTTAAAGCGTTTCACGATAAATATTGTTGAAGAAGGGCAATAACAATAAGCCAGTTAATCTGATCGAAAATTCGCATGAATGCTGGATGTCCCAAAAATACATAAATGGATTGACTATTGTCCGTAACCTATTAAATCTCAGATTATTACATTTTATTTTACTGAGAGAACGTTATGAGGGACACTAAAATAATCTTAAAAAAATAAATTTTCTGTGTGTAATTTTATTATCTGACGAAGTTGCATTATGACGAGGGTGATCAATATCTCTGATGTTCTGAAGATTCAATAAAAATGAAAAAAGAAACGAATGAACATAACAACGCTTTTGTTGAACTGTATAGTTCCAATTTTATTCGTATCAGAGCGTTTATACTATCGTTGGTTCCCAATGTGAATGAAGCCGACGATATATTACAGGAAACATCTAAGATCATGTGGCAGAAGTTCGATCAATATCAGCCAGGCACCAATTTTTGTTCCTGGGCTGTCACTATTGCAAAATACGAAATATTGAAATATCGCAGAGATCATCATTCGCGCGTTCCCTTTGGATCAGATATCATAGAGATATTAGCTGAGGAATGCCAGGGTCCCGTATTTCAGGATGATGAACGACTGGATGCGTTAAGAGGTTGTTTAAAAAAACTTAATCCCAAGGATCAGCATTTTATCCAATTTCGATTTGAGCACAAAAAGACAGCCAGAGAACTCTCAAAGCAGATCGGCGTTGCGATGAATACCATATACCGAAATGAATTAAGGATATTGCATCATCTTCAAAGATGTATCAATAAGACATTGGGAGTAACCCAGATATGACTCATCAGGAGGATAATTCCATATGCAGGGAACTGGAACTCCTGCTGATCCAATCGTTGGATGGCGCCATTACCAACGATGAGTTTTCCAGGCTGGAAAGCATATTAAAATACGATATCCGGGCAAGAAATTGTTACCGGTCATTTTTGTATTTGTATTGCGATATGGAAATGATGCACAAAGTAAGGGAAGCCAATGTTTCCTGTGAACATGCCGGTTCCGTTGCATCCAAAAACGTTAATTCTGATTTCGGAGAATTAGATTCGGAACTGTGGTCAGCACTCCAAGATGTAGAACAAAGTGCTCCCATTCTAGATATTCCAAAACAGGAGGAAGAGAAAACCAAGCGAATTGACAAAGTCGTCTATCCTAAAAATCAAAACAGTCTAAGTAACAAAAACCTTTTTACTGTCATCCTCTCTGCGGCGGCGCTGATTTTTCTTATTCTTTATCCCCACTATGCGTTAATTGTTGAGTCAAGCCGTGTGGATGTCGGCACCGTTGTCCATCAAAAGGATGCGGTATGGACCGATCAGGCCAATTCATATCAGAAAGGGGACCGTCTGTATTCATCCAAACCGCTCTGTTTGATCAGCGGCATTGTAGATATTCAGACCAATGACGGGGTGAAACTGATTGTTGAAGGTCCAAGCGAATTTAAATTTACCACAGAGGGCGATCTGTGGCTGGATAAAGGCAAGCTGTATGCCGACGTACCATTACAGGGGATTGGTTTTTCGGTTAAAACCGCTCACGCTAAAATAATTGACCTGGGAACCGAATTCGGCGTGCTGGCAGACAACAACAGGAACTCAGAAGTTCATGTGATTAAAGGCAAGGTACAGTTGTTTGCGGGTTCAAAGGGGCATCCCAGAACCGGTCAACTCATTACCGAAAACTCGGCAGTCCGATATGACGCGATCAGCAATCAGGTACGATCTATTCCAATAAAAAGAGAGTCATTCATAAGCGCTATCGACTCTGTCATCCTGCGTGTCTGGCCGGGAGTTCATATGGAAACATTCAACAATCTGACTCTGGAAGGCTGGGGAACCCAGACATATATTGGGGATAATGAAATAGTGTGGAATGTGAATGCCAAGGGCACTTCCGGTTATATCAACCGATCCAAATGTGTTTATATGGTGGCCGGACTGATTGGAATTCAGTCCAATCCGATCCCATGCGGCATCCAGTCGTTTTCCGCATCCTGTAAAAACTTGTGGTTTCCTGAGATTGAACGGAAGTTGGAACTGCTTGTTAATGGCGATGTGGTCGGTTCAATCCGTCACCTGGGAACCGAAGTCTATACCTTTACCGTTGAAAATATTAACATTCCCGGCAATGTGACCATTGGAATCCGAAATGCAACCACTGACGGAATCGACAATCGCTCCATTGCAATCGATAATATTACCTGGACAAGTTTGAATGCCGATCCCAACCAACCGCTTTCGTTGGGACCCGATTGGACAATTGAAACCGACGGGACCAACGATCATTCGAGAATAAAACCGTATGAAATGTGTTTATGAAATTATTATTTAAAGTCAAATAGCGATTGGCCGTCTGTCCACAAATATTTTTCCATTTTTTTAAAAGGCTAAAAGATGAAAACCATGAAACAATTCAGTTTTTTAGTATTGAAATTTATAGTGTGATATATTTTGTTATTTGATGGCGCAAAATTAAAAATTTAACAGGTTGGCTGTTATATTATAACTGGACCGCATTGGAAAGGATTTAAAATGAAGAATGTTTTGTCTTTGTATTTATTATTGGGTTTAGTATCTATTGTTCGAGCTGATGTTTTGATGAATTTTGACTTTGAAGCCGCATCCGGGCAGGACACCATTGCTGCATTGGAAGCGAAGGGATGGGTATTTACTGATCCAACCCCAGTGATTGCCTCCGGCTACAATAACGATAATCATTTAAAATGCCTTGATACCCAGGGAGGGACTTTGGCCTTAAGCGAACCGATTGCCGCAGGCGGCTTAGACGCTTTACTTGTTCATAGCGGCAGTCGAACCTATACGAACACATCGCTTGATGTGAAAAATACAAGTGGTGAAATTCTGTTTCGCTTCAGACCTTATCGGCAGAATGGCCTCAAATTCAATACCGGTAATGGGGAACTCG
Organism: Sedimentisphaerales bacterium; assembly: GCA_963663965.2. Taxonomy (GTDB): domain Bacteria; phylum Planctomycetota; class Phycisphaerae; order Sedimentisphaerales; family SM23-30. The sequence goes on along the minus strand of CAXXFK010000024.1, from coordinate 13,279 downwards.
TTTTTGATGGTCTTGATGAAAATATCACACAAAATGGTTCAAAAATTCCATGGCGTGCCAATTTGGTATGGATCGTCAATCCAGATGGGACCAGTGGCACATTCACATTTGTTGGATATGACCAAAATGAGGATGTTTTCTTGGAGGTACATGATGAACCTTTTATGGCCGACGGTATTCCCGCAAAGTTTGAATGGATGAATGGCCGCACTGGCAGAACAGAATATGTCATGTTGTATGATATTAAAGTACAGAAACCTATCGGAGCCACTTCAAAATCAGTAATCAATTTAAAAGAAGAAGGTTCTACTACCGATTCGTTCGACCTGGTTCTTTTAGATGAAATCTTGCCGGGCAGCCCTGATATAACAGTCAGTTTAGGTGATCCTTCTGAAACGAATATTATTATTGATCCTAATGCTTATGTTTTCAACTCTTCAAACTGGAATATTCCGCAATCCGTTCCCGTAAAGGCCGTTGACGACACGATCGTAGAAGGTCCTGCCTCTTATCGGGTTGAATTTACAGTAACCAGCGATGACCCTAATATTGCAACATTGATCATACCTATTACGGTCAATGTAGAAGATAATGATAATGGCTTTATTACCATTGACACCGCAGATGGTGTTAAAATTGAAGAAGAAGGTCCTACTTCGGATACTTATGCTATCAGTTTATCCGACAAGCCGACCGCGCCGGTTGTCATTACAGTCAATGTCGATAGTGAACAGGTAACTGTTGATCCCATTACGCTTACCTTTACTGCGACTGACTGGGCCGCCAAATCCGTGACCGTAACCGCCGTTGATGACGATGGGACGACTGCGGAAGAGGCTGTTCACCTGTCAACCATTACGCATTCGGTTGTAACGGAGTCTCTGGAGTACACTGTTTACAATGATGGCGGACCACAGACTGTTGACAGCGTGGAAGTCGAAATTCTCAATAACGATTGTGATGGCCCCTACAATCTCTTCGACCGCGCCGGCCCGGATGGTCAGGGTAATGAGTATCGAGACTGTATGGTGGATCTGCTGGATTTTGCTTATTTTGCATCTCAGTGGCTGGATTGTGCCATTGATAATGGCGTAGGCTGTCCATAATTGAAATTAAAACGATATTCACGGGTGTGCAGTCCGAGCTTTTGGGCTGCGTACCTTTTTACCCATCGGCTATGAATAATTTCAGTTGCCGATTGAATATCCGCAACGCTCAACACCAGGCGAAGCTGTAATTTCGGTTCATCTGAATAATAAGGCAAAGAGGAAAGCCGTAAAGTGAGAAACAAATTCCAGTCATCAGTATTAATTATCGTAATCCTGTTGTTTTTCGAAGCATCGATTCCTTTATTCGGCTATTCTTACAGTTGGGATCTTCGGACAGATTATCCTTTTGTCGTTCCTCAACTCGACCAATTCGATATCACCGCCGATCTGATATCCCGAATGAATCGAGTTGATGCCAATTACACCATTACACCAACCAATCCCAGCGGCACAGGAATCACCGCTGCCCAATTACAGCAAATCAAAGAGATCGCCTATGATAAATATGCCATTGTCCGTAATTCTCAAACAGGCCAGGTAACCGGCCGATTGATCATTCTGGATGGTGAGGGAGATTATAACAAGCCCACCGTTAATCCGGATGCGCCAGCTGGATTTAACAGCGACTGGCTGCCGGATATGGCTACGATCGACAGTTTATACAAAAAATGTTCAACCGCGCAAAAAGCAACGATTGAGCTGGTTTATCGAGACATGGTCGAGTTGTGGTTGAATGTTGAATGTTTTCCGGGCTCGGGTGTTTTTATTTTCAGCGGCAATGGATATTCATGGCGAGACTATGCTTATAAATGCCTGAATATGTCCCATACGCTTCCTGAACCAGTCCGGCAATATCTGGGATTGAGCCTTTTCTATTATTCCGGCGGGGGCAACCTGCTGTCTTCAGAGACTAATCCGGTCTCATCAACCGATCTGTATCATAATATTTATCATACTATGTTCAAGGCGCTCTCTGTCATGAATGATGACGCATTCAAATGGCAGGTGCTGCACACAGTGTGTCATCAACTGGACAAGGCGATCATCGGCACACAGGCCGATAATTGTCTGATTACGCTGGATGGGGGTATTATCCATCATTGGGGTCACCATATCCACTATGCCAGCTACAGCTTTCTGGATATGGTTAAGATCCATCGCATTCTCGCGGAAGCCGGCTTTACCAGCCCGTTGACCCCGCAAGCCGTTGTTCGATTCCGCAAAGCCGCCCTGGCCTGGTCCTGGACCGATACCAATGGGAACTTTCCAGTACATTATAATATGCGCCCCACGTATCCATCAAAGGTCATAACCGGCGGTAAAAGTCTTGGCAATACCGTGGCATTCCTCAAAGGAGTGGCGGAGTTGACAGCCGCTTACAGGTATCAAGATTCAACTCAGATCGAACATGACCTGGAAATGGCCTATCCAGCCATTGTCAAGGCAGGCCAGCACAACAATGCCCTTCCCATCCAGTGGCAGGATATCTCTCTGCCGGTCCCGGCTTCCGATCCGCAAGAAAACTGGTACCTTCTCAACGGGCATCTCTCATTCCAGGTTAACGGTAGCGCTGCTCACCGCCGGGAAAACTGGATGGCCAGTATCCGTGGCGCGCATATCTTTCGAAGGGGTGGCGAGGCGTATGATGAAATGGGTAAACCTGATCATTTTCATGAAATGTCCATGCGTGGTTCACTGTTGCTGATCACTGAAGGATTTAACGGCAGGATGCCAAACTGTGCCGATTCTGGGTATTATTTCGAAGGATGGGATCATAATTATTATCCCAATGTGACTAATTATATTGGCGATCTGGAAGATCATCTTTATTGGCGGTCAAGAGCCTATTTTAGCGGAAAAGCTACACAAGCCGGAGGCGCCAATCTGTTTGATAACGGAGTATGGTTCTACATTCCGTCCGACGGCACGTGCCGGAAAAGCGCCTTTTTTTTCGACAAACGAATTACCCTGGTGACTTCAGAGATCACCTTTTCTGACAAGGGACAGCCGGTAGTTACTGGTCTGATTCAGCAGGGCCATTCTAATTTTGTGAATAATTCCATTAACCTGGATGGAACTGTACACTCCGGTACCGGCAGTTGGACAATGGCTGCGGGTGGCGATCATCATTTGGTTGACATCAATGGAAACGCTTATTACATTCATCCCAATACCTCTACGCCTATGATCAAGGCCGAGCGGGGCGTTCAGAGCTGGCCATATGGCTTATCCGAGTACTATATTGGCCCCGGCATCATGCCGAGTTATATCTACAAAGATGAATTTATCACTGATGTCAGGGCCGGCTATTTTAGTTACAGCACCGGTAATTACAGTAAAGTTTATTTCGATCATGGTTCTCATCCCGTCAACGACACAATTGTTTACAGTGTGCTGGTCAAGCCCCAGGCGGGTGAACTGGACACCTTCGTTAATAATATGAAAACTCCCGGTAATGAACCCCTGAAACTGGATACATCCAATAACCGCCACCTGCTCTATGATGTTGCCAGCAATAGCTATGCAGCGGTTTTATTTACCGATAACCAGTCTATAAATCAAGGAGGGCTTGTCTCTGCCAGTCGTATGGGCGCTTATATATGGCAGAATACCGGCACTACTCTTCGTTTCAGTTGCGGTTCCTCATACATGACTGACACCTCTCCGTTTGTTGTAGTTTTCAGTGGACGATGGTTTAAAAATACTCAGTACGACACAGACTTTGTTAATTGTGTTTATGACTGGGAAAGCAGAACCACGACGGTTACAATGCCTTATCGTGAATTCGCAAGTCAAAAGATCATTCTAACATCGGAAGATATGATTCATATGTGGACCGATCTTCATGACTTTGCAAATTTATCTGGTAATTGGCTCTTTTCCAACTGTGATGAATGCAGTGATGCTGATATCAGCGGAGATGGCAATGTAAATTTTTATGATCTGCGTCATCTTGTCGAGTTGTGGTTGGGAGGATCTGTCAGGCCAGTGGTCTATACTGAAACATTCAAAAATCTGACTTTGGAGGGATGGGGGACTCAAACCTATATAGGGGATAATGGAAATTTATGGAACATAAATGCCAAGGGCACTTCTGGTTATATCGATGGTTCAAAATGCATCTACATGATAGCAGGAGCTATTGGGGTGCAGTCCAATCCAATCCCCGGTGGTATCCAGTCTTTTTCGGTAACCTGTAAAAATTTGTGGGACACTACGACTGAGCGAAAGCTGGAATTGCTTGTCAATGGGATAGTGGTGGATTCCATCCATCAACTGGGTACTGATTTATATGTCTTTGCGGTAGAGGATATCAATATTCCAGGTAATGTTACCCTCGGCATCCGCAACGCCACTACTGAGGGAACCGGCAATCGTTCCATTGCAATAGATAATATCACTTGGTCAAGTCGCTAATGTAAAGCATATGAATTGCCTGGTTGAATCTTCATATAAGAAACAAACGAGCAACTGGCAGATCGAGGATGGATCATTTGAACTATTGAATGATTCGGGACTTAAAATGTTCTATTCGGATCGCGGGAATTAACCTGCTGATGATCGTTTCAGGGCTAAAAATTCAAATCGTATTAAACATCCATATTAAAATTGAAATTGACAAAAAAACCGTAAGTTGTTGTGATAACATTGACTTACGGTTACTGCCGAAGGAGGGACTTGAACCCTCACCCAGTTGCCTGGAAAGGATTTTGAATCCTTCGCCGATGTCAACGGAAGGAATTGATAGTAAAGAAGTTATGAAAAATAAAGAAATGGCTTATGCCCCGGAGCTTGCCTTTTCGGTGTTATCTGATACACATTTACGGACACTTTTGGAGGCATGGCCGAACTTGTCAAACGGTCAAAAAAAGGCTATTATTGGAATCATTGAAACAATGAAAAATTCCGGGTAGTTGAGTAGCTATCAACGGCGTTTCCGGGTTGGTTTGCCTTTGTGTACCGGCAAACTGGCCCGGAGCGGCCCGATGAGGTACACATAATGAATACATTTGGATCAGTAATCAACGGTTGGTGTCGAAGTAGTGAGCAGCGCGAAAAGTTTCGGCAGGGATTGGAATTAGCTTGGGAAGATTTTTGTGTGATCGAGCGAGGTGTTACCGAATATTACGATATTGAATCAACGGAATCTGGGGATAATAGAATTGAAGGTCCAGCCATGTTTATAATGCACCTATTGCATAGAGCGACGGAAAACGCGTATCAAACTTATAGTCAACTCGACAGCAACGATACAACTCTGATTGCATTGTTTATTTGCGGGATTATTACCGCTCGTGAAGCTGGGCCCGATGCTGAAGTACTGATCAAACAGCTTGGATATGGAGATTTTGCTGAACTCATCAATGATGACAAATTGAATCAATGGGCGATTAATCAGGTGGGAGACTATTTGAATGACTCGACTTTTAAAGTCGTTTCTGATTTGATAACAATCAAGCAGGCCATGATTGATTTCAAACCAAGTCGGTCAACTATATTAAGGAAAATCAAGGATGGCTCACTCCGGTCTTGGAAGTTTGGTGACAAAAAAACAGCCCTCAAATATGTTAGTCGGTCAGAATGTAAACGGTGTTTTAAAAAATAACCACTTGTATCATTTTCGCCTTAACTTCACCATATTGTATTAATATTGAGCTTAGCTTGTATCATTTTCGGCTTAGCTTCACCATCTATTTTGGGAAAACGATTTTATTAGCCATACTTCGTTCGTAAGCTACGATGATTGACCGCAATGGACGCGGCCAGATCGGAGCCGAAAAATTAACGGAGTATCGTGCGATGAGTCACACAAAGCTATCAGAAAAATTGTTGACGGTCAGAGATGCGGCGGGGATATGCGGCATTAATAGGGCCACGGTTTATGAACTGGCCCAACGAGGTCTATGGGGACCGGAAAAACTTCATATTGGGCGTTCGGCTCGGTATCGCCAAAGTGAATTGCTGGCCTGGATTGAAGCGGGGATGCCACCACGGGCGAAGTGGGAAAAGATTTACCGTCTCCTGGAAGGCAGGGTCGAACGATGAGTAAAGATTTTGGACTTCTATTGTCAGCCACACAGGTAGCGCGAACCCTGGGCGTGAGCCGTTCACTGTTATATGAAATGAAAAATAGTGGCCGATTACCAAAGCCAATCCGTTTTGGGAGGCGGCTGGTCTGGTCGAGAGACGAGCTTCGGGCGTGGGTTGCGGCGGGTTGTCCATCCCAAGACCGGTGGGCGGTTGTGAACTCGCGAAAGGCGGTGATAAGATGAACACTATTAAAAAAGCCCCGGCGGGTGATGCCAGGGCAAAAATCGGGTCGCGCGAAATATTCAAACATCATTTTACCGGTTTGGCAGTAGCGTTTCAAACATTTATTAGATTATGCCCCGGGATTTTATCCAGTCTGCTATTGCTTGCGATTGCCATAATCGCTTTTCTGATTCATGGATTGCGGCTGGTCCTGATTCGATTGGAAAGTCTTTATGGACTGATTCAAGATCGGAGGCCGCGAACATGGTAAGAAGAAATTTTGATTTAAATCAGCTTAAGGGCGACCGTCAAGCCTTCATTCGTGAGATCGAAGCCCTGAATCTGAATCCACGCGGAAACAAATGCTTGTGTCCATTCCCGGAACATGACGACCATAATCCGTCAGCAAGCATACATTGTGACGACAATCACAATCGAATTTATTGCCATGTTTGCAAAAGGGGAGCCGACATTTTTGACTTGATGAAATTATCAGGCAGGACGGTTGAACTGGCGGCAAGGACTGTCCCAAAGCAAAGAAAACCTATACCAGATAAACCCGTTAAGGTGTGGGATGAACTTCCTATAAGCTGGAATGGCAAGCCGATGAAAAAATGGTTTGAGTATACTAATGAGGATTCACGCGTTCTTTTTGTCGTTGGCCGAACACAGAAGATCAACGGCGCGAAAGAATGCCCTGTTTTTACAAAATGGAATGGCGGCTGGCGGTCTGGACTTCATACGGATGACTTGCTTTACAATCTTGATCGGCTGGGCGCGGCAGAGTCGGGCGATACCTGTTATATCGCAGAGGGCGAACCTTGTTGCAGTGTTCTCACTGATGCCGGATTACTGGCGGTTAGCAATCGCGGTGGAGCAATAAAAAAGCCTGAAAGCTGGCCCATACAGTTTAATCGGTTGTTTCGTGGTTTGAATGTGATTGTACTGGCCGATTACGACGAACCCGGAGTGGTTCATGCTAAAGCAGTAGCGCAAGCACTATCCGGCGTTGCTGCATCGATAAAAATCGTATCCGTCGATTGGATAAGTGGGGTGATCAATGGCGCAGTCTAATTTCAATAAATCCGATATAGTCGATTTTGTCGAACGCAATCCCAATGTTGATTTAAAACTCGTTTTGAAACGGCTGGCTGACGAAACGCCAGTATGGAAGCCGGATACTAAAAAAACGCCCGAGGATGCCTCTGGATCAACAAACGGGGTGTCGGGCGACCGGAAGGGCGTATCTCCTGAACTGGTCTTTAAAACGGCTTCTAAAATAACTGTTCAACCGGTGCGCTGGCTGTGGCCTCATATATTGGCTGAAGGGAAGATTACCCTGCTGGCCGGTGATCCGGGGACGGGAAAATCCACTGTTACCGCGTCGATAGCGGCGATAGTTTCAAATGGTAAAGTCTGGCCGTTGTCCAATGGCGGTCCGGTGTTACCCGGTGAGGTATTGCTGTTTTCGGCTGAGGATAGCGCAGAGGATACCATTGTCCCGCGTTTAATGGCGGCTGACGGTGTATTGGACCGGGTCCATATCTTTGAAACCGTCAAGGCGGGCGATAAAGAATCCGGCTTCGATCTGGTGTCAGGGCTTTATCTGCTCAAAAAGGCCTTGAATGACATTCCCGGTGTTCGTTTGTTGATTGTTGATCCCATTTCGAGTTTTCTGGGTGAATGCGATTCACACAATAACAGTGAGGTTCGGGCGGCACTGGCCCCGTTATCCAAGCTGGCAGAGGATTACAGTGTGAGCGTGCTATTGGTATCCCATTTAAATAAGTCACGGTTCAGTAATCCCCTCTATGCGGTTACCGGTTCGCTGGCGTTTACCGCACTGGCGCGGGTGGCTTATCTGACCATCAAAGACCCGGAAGGCAATGGCAATCTGTTTTTGCCGGTGAAGTCGAATATCGGCTTGAATCGGGATACCGGATTACGTTATCGGATTGAATCGGCAGTGGTCAGCGGCGGGGTGGAAACATCCGGAATTGAATGGCTGGAACCGTTGGGCGGTGAGGCAGGCGATTATTTCGGCAAAGAAAAGCACGAACCATCGGCGGCCCGGTCGGAGGCGATTGAATTTTTAGAGACTGAACTGGCAGGCGGTCCGAAACCGTCGAGCGATATTCAGACATCCGCCAAAGAGTTGGGTATCAGCAAGAATTCACTGGATGGCGCAAGGCGTAACCTGGGTGTTATTTCTAAAAAAGATGGCTTTCAGGGACGATGGATATGGGAATTGCCTCTTGTTCAGACAGGAGGGTTGTAATGAAAACCCTATATACATCATGGGGCCTATTCTTTGGAATCTTTGAAGAATTTTGCCTCCAAACCCCATATTCTTTGAAAATGACAAAACCGGTACTTTGGGCTTCTTTGAAGCATTTCCAAAGATACCGGGGTTTCTTTGAAGAATTTGCCAAAGAATCCAAAGAAACAGGGGTATTTTGGTATCTAGTACGGTGCCAGTCCCTTTGGTTGGGTGGTTTATTAATTGGAGTCAAGACAATGTCTAAGCAAAGGCATATTGTACAAATACGAACAAATCCGAACATATTTTCAAAAGGAACCTACCTATGAAACGAAATCAAATTGAAACACGATTAAAAAAACTGGAAACAATTGAAGATAGCAAGAATCCCCAAAAGATTCTATTGTATATCAACATATCCCAAAAATATCAAGAGCCGGAAAGTGAATTGGCGGCGTTCTGGCCGGAAGCGGATGAACCCGCTGAACGGTGGGAATCCTACCGATTGCAGGACGAATTAAAAACGAACGGCGCAGTTACGATCTGGATATCACCCAGACTTGAAGCCGTTGTCCGCAAGTTGAGCGCGGAGCGTAAGCCGATTGATATTAATGCGTTGCTTATCGAACAACGTCTATCATCACCGGTGATTGATGTTAACTATAGTGAGGAGGTGCAAGCATGACGGAATTGAGCGGACGGCAGCAAAAGGCGATTGCGGAAGTATTGGCAGGCCCGACTATTGCCGAAGCGTTACGACGGGCAAAGGTTGCCCGGACACAATGGTATTCGTGGCTGAATTATCCGACGTTTAAGGCGTACTATGAAGCGCGTCGGAAACAACTTAGCGATGAGGCGTTTGAATCGGTGCGCACAGCCTTGACGCGGGCAGTGAATGTGCTGGTGAACCTGCTGGATGATCAGACGAATACCGATGACCGGTTGCGACGGCAGGCGGCGATTGACTTGATTAAAATCCATCTGGATCAGAACGAAATGGCCGATCTGGTCGAGCGCGTGGAACTGCTGGAAAAAGGAAATAAGTAGATTATGTAGAGGAATAATATATAATATTACTCATTGAGATTGACATAATTGGATTCAGGAGTTATACTGTATTTATGATGATGTACTCGACCATCACAATCTGGAATAAATTTAAAGCCCATTGCGGGGGCTTCGGCCCTGTCGAGACGCGATGGGCTTTTTTTGTTATTCAAGGTGAATTATGCGTTTATATAAATTAACCGGTTCGGAATCATGGCGGATCGATGTTAGAACCCCGGACGGGCGGCGGTATCGCTGGCCCCTGCAAACTGCCAGCAAGAAAATCGCTCAAGGATATAGCGATATGATCGAAGCATTACTTGCCTGTCAGATCAGGCGGGAACTGCCCGGCCCGGAACTGTCGGCGGCATTGGAACGGTGTCCGAAACAACTCAAGTCTAAACTGGCCGCGGCGGGATTGATATCCATTCAGGTGATAGCCGGGGGCGAAACGCTGACGGTGATGGTGGAGGCGTTTGAAAAGTCATTGCGTAACAGCGGAAAATCGGAAATCCATATCCGTACCCAACGCAACCGGATCAAATCGGTTTTAAGGGATGCAATATGGTTTTCTGGTCGGATGTGAACGGCGAACGGATATCCAATTATATCGCGGACAAAATGCTGTCCCTGAAAAGCAAGTCATATTTCCGGCAGGCCGTTGGACAATTTACGCGCTGGATGGTGCGCACTGCAAGGCGACCCAGGATCCGATGGCGGCGATTGAGAAAATCGATGTGTCCCGTCATGTTAAGGTAAAGTGGCGTGATTTGAGCGTTGAGGAATCGGCGGTATTGTTGCAGGCGACCGAAGGGCAACCATTCCGGCATGATATGACGGGAGCGGAAAGGGCGTTATTATATAAGCTGGCACTGGAAAGCGGACTCCGGCGAAAGAGCTTTACAGTCTTGAGATACGGGATTTCGATTTGAAAAAGCTGGTTGTGGCGGTGAAATGCCAGAATACCAAGAATAAACGCCAGGCACTTATTCCGTTGCGTGAAGATACGGCGGCTTTGCTGGGTGAGCATTTCAAGAATAAGCTAACCCATGTCAAGGCGTTTAATATACCCAAACTGGCGCGGGTGGCTGATATGCTGAAAGAGGACTGTGAAGCGGCTGGGATCGAAACCCAAGACACGGGAGCGGGTAAGGTGGTGTTTCATTCATTGCGACATAGTACGGCCCAGATGCTGAAGGAATCCGGGGTACACCCGCACGATGCACAGGCGATATTGCGTCATGCCGATATTCGGACAACGATGGAGATTTACACGGATCATAAAGTTGAACATGAGCGAAACGCCATTAACCGGCTGCCGGATTTTGGGGATTTTCAGGAAAAGCAACGGGCAACCGGAACCTGTGAAGTGGCGGGTTCGGAAATGGCTGAAAAAGTTGTGCCCCGTAGCTTGCCTTTTGGGGGGGCAAAAACGGACAAAAATGGACATTTCGTTGACAATATGCCTATTAACAGTATAGGTAGTAAAAAACCGTAAGTTGTTGTGATAACATTGACTTACGGTTACTGCCGAAGGAGGGACTTGAACCCTCACCCAGTTGCCTGGAAAGGATTTTGAATCCTTCGCGTCTGCCATTCGCCACTTCGGCTGGCTGAATGAACTTTTTAAGAAGAGGAATTATAAGGGGGAAATGGAGCAGGGTCAATAGGGAATTTTTATGGAAAGACAAAATTTATCTGTTTTAATTTCAGTTAGTTATGATCTGTATGGTCTTTGTGTTCGTATTTAATCGATGGATGTTTCTCTGTTTGGATAGAGATATATTGCAGAATCGGATTGTTAATATATATTGAGAAGAAAATAGTAAACACTGTCCTATAATTAATTGTAATAGATAGAATCAAAAAGTTTTAAAAGATCATATAAAGTGTTTTATTTTTAAGCATAATTATACAAAAGGGCGATATATGTAACGCTATGAATATAAAGGAATTATAATTATGGTTCTCAAAAGATATTATTTGCTATTCCTTATGATAGTTTTGCATATGAATCAACATGTCGTCGGCGCTGATGTAAGAAATCAATCAGGCATTACAAAATTGTCAGAATATTTATCTTATGCTGAAGCTAACAGTAATGAGCTAAAGGCTGCTTTTGAATCTGGAAGGTAGCGTTGGAGCAGATTCCTCTGGCCGGGTCATTGGATGATCCAAAGTTTACCTATAGTTATTTTATCAATGAAGTTGAGACACGAGTCGGTCCTCAACGACAAAAACTAGGGTTGGTTCAGTCATTTCCGTGGTTTGGGGTATTGGAGAACCGACGAGACGCTGCAACCGCACAAGCCAAAGCGGCAGAACAGCGTTTCAAGCAGTCACGGTTGGGATTGCAATTTCGTATCAAAAAGCTTTATTACGAATATGTCTATTTAAAAACGGCTTATGATCTGGCCAAAGAAAACATTCAATTAATAGGTCGATTTGAGCAGGTAGCCGCTTGCGTTATCGAACGATGACGGCGACCCATCCGGATATCATTCGGGCGCAAATCGAACTGGCTCGGATGGAAGAGGTTGTCAAGAGCTTAGAGGAAATGAGGCGTCCGTTAATTGGGCAGTTGAATGCGGAATTGAGCCGGCCGATGGAACTTGAACTACCCTGGCCGGAAAAGGAACCTGTCAGCTTTGCGGCATTGTCCCGGATAGGTTAATTGATCAAATTAAGCTGAATAACCCGGAACTGGCAGGAATGGATTTTGAAATTCTGGCCGCACGTAAGCAATTAGAAATAGCCCAAAAGCGTTCTTATCCTGATATTACGCTTGAGTTGGAATGGATCCAGACAGATAAATCAGATATGCGTGGCATAGATGACAATGGCAAAGATCCCTTAATTGCTATGCTGTCGATTAATTTACCGATATGGCCGTCAAAGAACCGTGCGATCCAGAGGCAGGCATCCGCGCGGGAAAGCCAAACTCGCTACCGGCGGATGGAACGGGAGAATGAGCAAGTGGCCCGTTGTCTGGAATTGGTCTATGATATTGAAGATAATCAGCGAAAAATTGATTTATATAAAGATGCATTAATTCCGCAGGCCAGGCAGTTGAACGAGGCATCAGAAAATGCCTATAAAGCCGGTACGGTTGATTTTCTGGCGTTAATCGACGCTGAACGCATGTTATTGAAGTATGGCCTGGACAGCGAACGGGCGCAGGCTAATTACTGCCAGAAGCTGGCCGAACTGGAGTTCTTACTGCCACTCAATTTGAACCGACGAGTGATACCAATGAAAAAGCCAATACGACACTGCAACAATAAAGGGCATCTCTCTGGCCTGGCTCAGTTGGGACTGGTCCTGATCGTGGGAGCTGCATTCGCACTTGGATTCGGCATCCATTCCCGGTTGATGAAACCGGCGGAAGCGATCCACTCGGATTCATCCAGCAAGACCGACTCGGAACAGATCTGGACCTGTTCCATGCATCCAACGGTCAGGAAAAACGGACCGGGTAAGTGCCCCTTTGTTTTATGGATCTGATTCCACTGAGCGATACCGGGGCGACTGCCAGTAAAGAAACCATTCCTTTACTCCAGAATCGCTGGCATTAATGGATATAGAAACAGTTGCCGTAGAGCGAAAATTTGTGGAAGCAGAGGTCCGATTGACCGGTAAAGTGGCTTATGATGAATCAAATATCAAACAT
>CAXXFK010000023.1:0-114350 GCA_963663965.2 Sedimentisphaerales bacterium | reverse complement strand
ATCTTTCAATCCGATGACTTTAAAACCGAAAGCTGGGGACCGGCCCGCTGGTCTGAAACGGGTTCAGCTTATTATACCCTGGTTGATTCGCCCGATATCAAAGACGGCAAGGACTTAGTCCGCCGCACACCGGGCACAGAAGCCTCCGAAACCATCGTGAAAGCGGAGGAGTTGGTCCCCGAGGGCCAATCCGAACCGCTGGCCATTGCCGGATATACTTTTTCGGACGACGGCCGGAAGCTCTTAATCTTTACCAACACTAAACGGGTCTGGCGCCAGAATACCCGCGGCGATTACTGGATTTATGATCTTGAACGCAAGAACCTGTTTCAGCTGGGCGGCGATTGGCCCGAATCCAGTTTAATGTTCGCGAAACTCTCGCCCGACAGTGGCCGGGTGGCCTACGTCTACGCCAACAATCTCTATGTTCAGGATCTGGATACCCGTCGTATTCACCAGCTGACTCATGATGGCTCCGAAACGATAATCAATGGGACCGGCGACTGGGTTAATGAAGAAGAGCTGGGCATCCGGGATGGTTTTCGCTGGAGTCCGGATGGCTGTTACATAGCCTACTGGCAATTTGATATCCGTGGCGTAGAAAATTTCACGCTGGTAAATTATACCGATGACCTCTATCCCAAACTAACCCAATTCCCCTATCCCAAGGCCGGCCGGACCAACTCAGCCGTGCGCGTTGGTATCGTCGCGGCCCGATCCGGACAGTCCAGCTTTCTTGACCTGCCGGGCGACCCGCGCCAACACTATATCGCTTCGCTGCAATGGCGGCCGGATTCCGCGGAGTTGATCGTTCAGCAGCTGAATCGTTTGCAGAATACCAATCGTTATTTTCTGTCTTCTGTCGATACGCGTTATCAATATCTGGCGGAGATCAAAAGTCTCCAGCCATTTTATACCGATACCGATGCCGCCTGGGTGGAAGCAGGCCCCGAACCGGTCTGGTTGACAGGTAACGATAGCTTTCTGACACTCAGCGAGCGCGATGGCTGGAGCCATATCTATGTGGTGACCGTACCATCCGGGCAGACTCGCCTGCTCACCCCCGGCGATTACGATGTGGTCTCAATCGTGGGTGTTGATGCCGCTAACGAACAGGTCTATTTTATCGCGTCGCCAGACAACCCCGCCCAGCGCTATCTGTATAGTATTTCCCTGTCAGGCGGCTCGCCCTTGCGCATCACCCCCCCAAAACAGAAGGGCGTTAACGATTATCAGATATCCACGGATTTTCGCTGGGCATTCCATACCCGAAGCGCCTTCGGGCGTCCACCCGTAACCAAACTGATTTCATTGCCGGACCACCAGCCCGTTGAAACCATGGCAAACAATGCCCAACTGCGCCAGACCCTCAAAGCGCTGGATCGCTGCCGCCATCAGTTTTTTCAGGTTGAGGTTGAGGGCGTAACCTTCGATGGCTGGTGTATCAAACCTCCCGATTTTGATCCCGATCAGCGCTATCCGCTGTTAATGCATGTCTATGGCGAGCCGGCCGGCCAGACCGTCATGGACCGGTGGGGGGGCAACAACTACCTTTGGCATTGCATGCTGGCCCAGCAGGGCTATGTGGTCGCCAGTATCGATAATCGCGGTACGCCCGCGCCCCGCGGCCGCGATTGGCGCAAGTGCATTTATCGCCAGGTCGGTATCCTGGCGCCGGCCGATCAGGCCGCGGCCACCCGGGCGTTTATTAATGAGAACCACTGGATCGATCCCAAGCGGGTGGGCGTCTGGGGTTGGAGCGGGGGCGGCAGTATGACCCTCCACGCCATCTTCCAATATCCTGAACTGTATCGCGTGGGCGTCTCCGTTGCCTTTGTCGCGGATATGCGCTTTTACGATACCATCTATCAGGAGCGTTATATGGGTCTGCCCGCCGAAAATGAATCCGGCTATACTCAGGGCGCTCCCATATCCCATACCGGCAATCTCCAGGGCGACCTGCTGCTATGCTACGGCACCGGCGATGACAACACCCATTACCAGAGCTGCGCGACTTTGGTCAATAAACTCATCGAACTGGACAAACCCTTTACCCAGCAGATCTATCCCAATCGCACTCACGGCATCTATGAAGGCGAGAACACTAAATTACATTTGTACCAGACGATGACAAAATTTTTAGATGATCATCTCAAATGACCAGCGTTTGTTATTCCTCTGGAAACGCGATATAATCCACCGGCACATGATCCACCAGCCACACCCGGTTGGTGGATAGATAAAATTCAAAACCATCCCGGTGCATTTTCCCGGCGTTGATGGTTAGCAAAACCGGCTGGCCGTGTCGCGCGCCCACCTCGAGCATGGTCTGACGGTCCGTCGAAAGGTGCACATGATGGCGGTTGCCCTTGATAAGCCCCTGTTGCCGGATGGATTCCAGAAACCGCAAAGCGGTTCCATGATATAGCGTTTCCGGCGGCGTTTCCGGTCGATAGCCCAGCTCCACTGCGATAGAATGCCCCTGGCTGGCCCGGATACGGCTATGGTCCGCGTTAAACTCAAAACGTTTTTTATCGTTATGGGCGACGACATATTCCAACAGTTCCATGGTCAGCGCCTTACCGGCCCGCCGGGCCTTTTCCAATAACTCAGCCACCTCCGCCCAGCCGGCTTCATCCAGAATCAGGCCGATACTGTCCGGGTGATGGCGCAAAACAAAACTCAGAAACTTACTCGTTTTGACGACTTGGTTTTTATGAACCATTTTCTACCCTTTCCAGATTATCCCGGATTTTCCATTGATAGCCAATACCATGATAATCCTTACTGACAATGGCCAGCACAATGAGTATCAACGTTAACGGTGTTTGACAGCCCACAATAATCCACCAGTTAAACCGACCCAGAATCGTCCAGAGCGCAACATTCACAACAAAAATCGCGGCCCATAAATATTCACGGTTCTGGCCGATGCGAAAGACATTGCAAAACAAAAAGAAATGGCTCAGCACAATCGGGAATCCCAAAGCATATTCCTTGATAGACACCCAGGCGATACCGGTGACCACCAGACACAACACAATCACCAGGCCATCGGTTATGGAAAAACGAAACCCGGGAACAGAGGTTTGATTCCCGGGTTGTTGGTTAATATTAAACATTAAATGTCTCCGTAAGCAATTTTCCATCATTATCATAAATCAATTCCAATGTTCCAAATTTTCCACCAAAATTTCTTGTGCATAGATCCCGGCAGGTCAATTTATAGTTTCCATTCTGTCTGATAGCCTTGACAACGTGGTATCCTTTCGAGTGTTTCTTCATAATGATATAGTTCTGGCTCTTGCGTAGCCATGTGTCAAAATCTTCATCATAGATTTCAAAGGTAGCCTTATCAGAAATATTGCCACTTAATGCATTAATAGTATACACAATGACATGATCATTCGTGCGTGCGTATCCATAATACCTGAATAATAATAACGCGCTTGGCATGATCGATTTTGTATCTGGCAAGCTGAAACCCAATGCTCGATAGAACAATAATCTTCTAATGCCCCAGTAGCTTACAATTATCAGAAGGTATGATATTGATATTAAAGAAAGCGATGTAATCTGGTGATAGACAGACCAAAGTACCATTACAAAAAACAGTAAAGTTGCCGTCATAAATCCTGTATCTATAAAAAAAATCCAGTTTAAATTATGGCGGGACCAGATAAACGGTGAAAATATTGCCACGCCGTACGTGTTTGAATAATCCAGGCCGACATGAAATAACATACCGAGACCAAGGAATAATCCTGCAATAGGTTCATCGGCGGATAAAAAATTTAAGGCGAAGTAACTCAAAATTGAAATCATCAAAATAGTAAACAAAGAGTGGGTTATTGTTTGATGATATCGCATAAATGCCGATTTTCCAAATATTCGGGTTAGCGAATCAAGATCAGGAATTACACAGCCGGCAACAAAACACACGGCCGATATTGGTTTATCAACAACGAATGGCGTTGCGATAATGATTCCGCTTAATGTGTGGGTTAAAATGTCCATGAGTTTTTATCCTCAATCAAACCCAAAGCAACATACACTTTAATATCGATTGCCAATCCCTGTCTCCGCTGTTGGACTAGCCACTCGTGCAAGTCCGGTAGCGGTACTTCATGCACGACAATCTCTTCGTTATCATCGCCGCCACCCGGCGCGACTTTGGTTAGCTTGGATGCGTAAAACAAATGAATACTCTCATCCGTCAGACCCGCCGAAGTGACGCCCTCGGCGACCGGATCCATCTGCCCGACCCGATAGCCGGTTTCTTCCAGCAGTTCACGCCGGGCGGCATGCACCATCGGCTCTGATTCTTCACCGGGGATATCCCCGGCAATCCCGGCCGGCAGTTCGATAACCCGCCGATCCAGCGGCGGCCGATATTGCTCGACCAGAACCAGCTTATGCTCATCGGTAACCGCGATAATCCCTACAATCCCGGTCAGGTTCTTGCGCCGGACAAATTCCCAGTCGCCGCGCCGAAGAACATCGAGATAGCGCCCTTGCCATTGGATGGTTTCATCATCTTTTTTCATGGTTACAACTCCAGCGTCAATTGTCGTGGTAATGCATCTAGTGCAGTATCCCCAGTAAATCCAATCATGATTCTGCTCCTTGACAACTCACTTTTTTGATAAATTTTTCAATCAAGCTTGAAATCATCTCCAAGCGCGCCAGCTTATAGATCCAGCGTTGTGGAATATTATCGTACCCATAAATAATACCGGCCAGTCCACCGGTAACGGCGCCTATCGTGTCAGTATCGCCACCCAGGTTAACCGCCTTAAGAACAGCTTGTGACCATGAATCTGTCGTATGACAACACCAGAGAGCCGCTTCCAGGGTATCAATAACATAGCCGGTGCTTTTGATGTCTTTTTCCTTAGCATGTAAAATCTCGGTCGTTAATACGCGTTTAAAATGGCCTTCTTCTTCGGGCGGAATCCATTTACTGATGGTTTGATTGGCAAATTGGATCGCCTCATTCCACGATTGCCCGTTCAGCAACTGACTAATCAGCAGGGAATAATAACCACAGCATAGACGAGAGCGGATATGGGCATGGGTCAGGCTGCTAACCTCTCCACTGCGTAGAATAATGTTGTTGGGCGTTTGTTCGGCAAGATAAATGCTTAAGGGCAATATCCGCATGAGTGAGCCGTTGCCATTGGAATATGGGTCATTCAGGCCGCATTCCAACGGCGCTTTACCGGGGCGATAATCATATATGGCATGACGAGTGGTATTGCCGACATCAAACACAACATCGTGGGGCGTCATATAGGCCATAGACAGCCAGCGGTTAAAGCCCAGCATCATTTTTTCCAGCGAATACCCATCCAGCAATGACTCCAGGGTAATCAATGCCATACTGCTGTCATCCGACCAGGTCCCCGCCGGCTGGTTGTGAGTCCCATGGCCGAGCATGTCGGTAACGGGTTTTTCTTTTAGACGATGACGAGCGACAAATTCAACCGGAACGCCCAGTGCGTCGCCAACAACCAGTCCAAAAAGCCCGCCTTTAATTCTGGTTTCCTTTTTCATCATTTTCCATTTCCTAAAAAAAGGTTTTTATACACAATTGATTCCAGCGGCCTTCATGTCTTCAACCGCCTTATCAATATCCCCCGGATTGAGTTCAACCCCCCGGCATCCTTCCAGCAAAACCGTGGTTTGAAATCCCACCTGTACCGCGTCCAGCGCGGTGAACTTAACACAATAGTCCGTAGCCAGCCCCACAATGTCCACAGTGTCTACCCCCATTTCCTTGAGATAATCGCCCAGGCCGGTGGCGTTGCGATGGCCATTGTCAAAAAAGCCGCTGTAACTGTCGACCACAGGGTCGATGCCCTTGACAAAAATCCGTTCGATCTTTGCTTGGTCCAGCCCGCCGGCCAGTTCGGCGCCGGCCGTATTCTGAACACAATGGTCCGGCCAGAGCACCTGGCTCAGGCCGGCCAGCTCAATAACTTCGCCGACCTGCCGCCCGGGATACCGGCTGGCAAACGAACCGTGGTCCGCCGGATGCCAGTCCTGGGTGGCGACGATAAGATCATAATCGTTCATCATCCGGTTGGCGACTGGAACAACCTCATCACCCCGGGGTACCGCTAACGCACCACCGGGCAAAAAATCATTCTGGATATCTACCAGTATTAATGCGGTTTTCATTAGATACCATCCTTTCGGTACTCTTCGACAACCTCAATGAGTCCAACGATATTCTTATTAGCGTTCATTCATGTCAATTCGTGGTTCTCTTTTTAGCTCTGGCGCTGCCGACTTGGCTGTTTTTCTTCGTGGCTTGGCGGCTTTGTGTGAAATCAAATCTCAAAATTAAATCCTTCTTTAACCATCCGGTCATATTTTTTCTTATCAAACCGATACAGCCGGGCCGCGCGATGAGCCACATCCGTTTCAATCTCATCCAGCTCCACCAGAATATCCATGCCCAGCATCTTTTTGCGAAAGTTACGCTTATCCAGCGGCCGGTCGAGGATCGTTTCGTAAAGATGCTGCAATTGCCGCAGGGTAAATTTACCGGGCAGCAATTCAAAACCAATCGGCCGATAACGGATCTTGCCGCGCAACCGTTCCTGGGCCATCAGCAGAATGTCATCATGATCAAACGCCAGCGAGGGCAGGTCATGCAGGGAAAACCACGCCGCATTACGCGCATCTGTGGCGGCCTGGACTTTGTGATCCGACAGCCGCACCAGGGCATAATGGGCCACCGTAACAATATGTTCCCGGGGATCGCGGTCCGGTTCGCCAAAGGTATAAAGCTGTTCCAGGTACACATTACCCACACCGGTTTCTTCAACCAGCTCGCGCCGGGCGGCCACCTCTGGCGATTCGCCCACATGCACAAAGCCGCCGGGCAAAGCCCAGCGCCCGGCAAACGGTTCCAGATCGCGCTGAATCAGCAGCACCTTTAGATCTTCTTCATCCAGCCCAAACACCACACAGTCCACTGTCAGGGCCGGTCTGGCATATTTGTATTGATAAGTCATGGCAACACCTGCTAAATTGTTAGTGTAATAATTACACTATATTATGGTGTAAAAACGACACTATGTCAAATGATTAAACAAAAACTTTTTAACGAAACACTATATAATCCCTTACTGGGAAAATGGTTACGACTGAATATTTTTTTTCATTTCGTTCAGCTCTCTTTCAAAACCGCCCGAGAGGATAGGAAAACGACACCAGGTTTTGGGATCGAGGTTCTCATCATCCAGATGGAATGACGGTGCGTAGCGTTCCCGCTTCCACTGGTTGCGGCTCCAAAGCCCAAAAAAGCGCTCAACCCATAGAGCCAGCTGATCCCGGCCATAGTGTTTGAATGAACTCTGCATCGCCTTTAACACTTCCGGCGGGGTCATTTTGTCACGGATGGCCGCGCGTTCAACTGCATCAAGCAGGTCATAAGGCATCAGATCGGACTCATCAGTTTGCCCGGCTGTCAAAGGCCGCAATTCAGCGGTTGGCTGTTGCCGGTTCACCATATTCAGTGTCGGAATCGCCCTCAGGCCCACCGGCCCCTCGGTCTCCAGCCAGCGCAACCACTCGCGCAGAAACGCTTTGTCAATACCGGCAATCGGGCTCAGACCACCGCAGGTATCACCATCCATGGTTGCGTAACCCACCGCGGCCTCCGACCGGTTACTGGTGGCCAGCAGCAGTGCGTTTTTAAGATTGGCCAGCATCCACACGCCCGGCGCCCGGACCCGTGCCTGAATATTCTGTAAGGCAATATCATCGTCTTCCCAGTTCAGTTTGCGTTCAATCGCATTTTCAACCAGCGCGGTATAGGCCCGAACGATCCCCTCGACATCAAAAGTGATAAACCGGGCCCCCAAGGCCCCGGCGAGCTCTTCTGCGGCAGAATGGGTCGTTTCAGAACTGTTTGCCGTTGCCTGATAGACACAGGTGAGCAATTCTTTAACCAGTTCTGATCCCGAACCGCCCTGATCCAGGCCGATTTTCTGACTGAAATCTTCACGGCCCAGTTCACAGCAGCCCAGTTGAACCATCAGCTCCACCAGACAGGCCACCGCGGCCGAATCGGTCCCGCCACTGAGCGAGACCACAAAACCACGCGACCGGCTCTTGCGCAGATAATCAAATAATCCCAGGGCCACCGCCCGGGTAAATTCTTCTTCTTTGACATGGTCGCCCCGTTCCCAGGCGCCGCTTTCGCACCGCGCCGCTTCATCAACCGGCTCAAGCCATTCAAATGGACATTCAATACACCCGGTTTCATTACTGAGCGAGGCGTTGCTGTTACCGCTGCGCGATTGCTGCATGCGGGTTTTATCCAGATCGATAATGGCATTGGCCAGCCGGAAATCTTTAAATGAAAAGCGCGGACCCTCTGCCACCATCGTCCCGCCCGAAGCGATCAGCGCGCCGCCATCATAAATAGCCCTTCCGGCTTCATTACCGAGTAAATTGCTGTAAACATAGGTAACGCCAAACGCACGGGAGCCTTCCAGCACAAACCGCTTGCGGATTTCATGTTTGCCAAAGGCAAAATGACTGGCGCTGGGATTCAGAATCAGGTCAACCCCTCGATCGTTTAGATTGCCGCCCGGCCGGCGCGCCACCCAGGCATCTTCACAGATCTCAAAGCCCAGCCGAACGCCACCCAGGTTATAAATCAAATCGCCAAATGGATAAACGCCATCCTCATAGACCAGGGTATCACGCGCCCCGGCCGGCCATGCATTGAACCAGCGCGGCTCGTAATGCAATCCTTCCCGGGCCAGGTTTTGTTTGGCGGTAAAGCCCACAATACGGCCATCCGCCACCAGGCACACCGCGTTATATAAACGATTGCGATGCAATACCGGCAATCCCAGCGAAACCGCCAGCCCATGAGTTTCCGGCAGGATCTCTAATAAAACCCGCCGCGCCATCCGGCGCATGCCCGGGGACAGGAACGCGTCTTCGCAACCGTAGCCGCACAGACACATTTCCGGCAGACACAACACCCGCACGCCATCGGTACAGGCCTGCCGGATCGCCTGGACAATATGGGCCTGGTTTCCGATCCAGTCCAGCGGTGTTTGATTTAAAATTGCCGCGCCAACCTTGATGAGTTTCATTGTCTGGCCTCCAGAATGAGCCGGTTTTTCAATTCAAACAACCCTTGCTCCAACCCACAGGGATATTCATGCGGATTGAGCAGTCGTTTAATCGTTTCATGCAGGTAGTCCAGCTGCTTGCCCGTGCGCTGACGCGCCACCTCCACACCCGGGCAATCATAGATAAGTTCGCCTTTTCTAAAAATCGGGACCAGTAGATCCTCATGGCCCAGATTGGGCGCGATATGTTTGCGCCGGGTCATATCGTTCGGATCGACAATCGTGGGTTCCTCCGGAGCTCCCAGCAGTTCATCGTAGATCATGTCCGCCCGAAACCACCCATCACTTTTGAAGCGCCGTATCTGTAACATCCCCGGCGTGTTGATTTTAATCGCCTGCTCCGACAACTTGATTTTATGTTGCCAGGGTTCGCCCGGATTTCGTATGGCCGTGAGTTTATAAACACCCCCCAGTGCCGGCTGATCATAAGCCGTGGCCAACCGGGTGCCCACGCCCCAGATGGCAATGGTAGCGCCCTGAGCCTTCAGGTTTTCGATCAGGTGTTCATCCAGATCGTTACTGGCCACGATGGCCGCGTCTGCAAAGCCGGCTTCATCCAGCAGCTTGCGTGCTTCGATACTCAGATAAGCCAGGTCGCCGGAATCCAGACGAATTCCCAGCAAACGATAACCGTTCTGGCGCAGTTGTTTGCCGATCGCAATGGCATTTTTCACACCGGTAAGCGTGTCATAAGTATCCACCAGAAAAACACAGTTGTTAGGCATCGCCCGGCCATACGCCTCAAAGGCCTCCAGTTCGCCCTCGAAAGACATCACCCAGCTGTGCGCGTGTGTCCCTTTCACCGGAATCCCGAATTGCTTGCCCGCCAGTACGTTGGATGTGCCCGCGCATCCGCCGATATAGGCGGCCCGGCTGGCGGCCAGCGCCCCGTCGATCCCCTGTGCCCGGCGCAATCCAAATTCCAGTACATCATCGCTCTGCGCCGCCCGGCAGATCCGTGCCGCCTTGGTCGCGATCAGTGTTTGAAAATTGATCATATTCAACAGCGGTGTTTCCAGCAGTTGGCACAAAATCAACGGCCCCCGCACCCTGACCAGGGGTTCGTGTGGGAAAACGGCAGTGCCTTCCGGTACCGCGTCAACATCAATATCCAGTTTCAGATTTCCCAGCGCCTCCAGAAATTCTGAATCGAACAGCGGCTTGCCATCCGCGCCAACCAGCCCGGCCAGATAAGCCCGATCGTCCGGGCTAAAACGCAGGGTTTTGATATAATCGATCACATAAGACAGGCCACAGGCGATACTGTACCCGCCCCCGAAGGGATGCTTACGAAAATTTAAACAAAATACCGCTTCTTCATCGCTGCGCCCCAGTTTCCAATAGCCATAAGCCATCGTTAACTGATACAAATCCGTCAGCAACGCCAGCGATGCACCATAGATCCCATTGGTTTGGTTCATAATCGTTCCTTTTGGCTAGATAGTGTATAATATACACCATATCGGCCGAAAGTCAAGTCCTTATCATAAAAAAAAAGGTACCCACCCCAGGGCGGATACCTTTTTTTCTTCTTAAGCGGATATAAGTCGGGAACTTATTCCTGTTCGATCACCCGAACCAGCCCGGCGTCGATATACTGACCGCCGCCGGTTTGGTGACAATGGATGGCAATGGTATTTTTGCCCCGTTTAAGCGCCTTCAGGCCGGTTTCCGTCAATGCGATAGGCATATAACTGGTGGTATAGCCGGTCAGTTGGGCGGCGAGAACTCCGTTAATATAAACATCGGCATCTTCATCATGATGGATCATCAGCTTCAGATCGCCCGGAACGTCTTTTAATTCAAAGGTGCGCCGGATCCAGATATCCGAATTATCCCAGCGGGTCCGCACGACCGTACTGGGGGTGTCACGGGTGCCAAAGCCGCCCGGGCCCTCTTTCCAGCCGGAAGCGTCAAAATCCACCTTGAACCAGCCATCGCCGGGACGCGTGGTCGTATAGGACCAGGTCTGGGCCTCGTCTTCGGAGGTTGCGACGATTTTAACAATTTTGGGCGGCTTGGGCAGGGGCGCCCAGGTTCCGGTTACCTTGTCGGATTTGTTGACCCATTTTTTCCAGATCGCGTCATCGCCCATCAGGCGGATAAAGACCCCGCCCACCACTGGTCGGGCCTGGAAGCCGCGATGCTTGGCGTTGTGAGTCCAGTACCAGTCAGTCATGGGAACACGGTCTGGGGTTGCGTTGAGGAATCGGGCCACCGGGGCAATCAGCGCCTCAAAATCAGCCTTATTGTTGGTAATCGACGCCGTCCAGAAGATCCAGTCCAGCTTGGTATAGTCGCTGCGATTATCCAGCGGCAGGCCGAACTCTTTTTGAATTTTCTTATAGTAAGCCATCTCTTTTTGGGCGACCGAATCCGGGAACAGATCCAGTTTCAACAACAGATCCCAGATCAGATTGTATTTCTGGCTCCAGGTGTCTTCTCGATCGAAAGCCAGGCGGTAATGATCGCCGTTATCAGCCATCTGCATCCACCGCTTGACATAAGATTCCGCCGTCTGACGATAGGAACGGGCCGTCTCTTTTTCGCCCATCAGATCGGCCATCTTGGCATAAGCGCCCAACGCGACAATCGCCTTGACCGACAGGTTAACGTTATGCGCCAGATGACCGGCAAAATCGTCCGTACACAACTGATTTTCCGGATCCAGCCCCTTGCTCTTGAGATATTCCGCCCAGCGGGTCAGTACATCCCAGTATTGCCGCGCGAATGCTACATCGCCTTCGGCCGCCACCACGCCCGCCACCAGCAGCATCATATTGCCGCATTCTTCCACGGGCATCTGGTTTTCTTCCGAACGCTCACCGCCGCCGTAGACCTGCCCCATGGCGTGGGGATAAGTCCCGATATCATGCGGGGCAAATGGAAAACGCCAGCGTTCGGAACGTCCGTATTCCAGAATGGGTACAAACGAAGCCTTGGCCAGGGTTGGGTTCAACAATATTACCTGGGGCGCGAACGGATAGAAAACATCGACCGTACCCATACAGCCGTTACTGAAGTTTTCTTTACTGAACATCAGGGGCATGCCGTTTTTATCCGCGACAATTTTATTGGCGCCCAGTGCCTGGCGATAAGCCAGCGAACCGATCGATACATAATCCGGGCCGCCGGCGGCCTCCAGATCGGCCATGAGTTCGCCATCAAACTCCATGCAGCGCTGGGCCCGTTGACGGAACTGTGCGGCCGATTCGGTCAAGGCTTCTTGAATCGTCTTGCCCTCCCGTTTCCACCAGGCTTTTAACGGCTTGGAAAAATACAGCACCGATTCGATATCGTCATAAGCCAGCATAACGCTGCAACGCGAAGGCCGGCGTGATCCCGCCCCGATCGGTCTCAAGCCAAAACGCATGGCCATCACTGGTGCGTTTTCACGTACACGGCGCGGCATATTCGTCGCGACCGTTTCGGTCAGCTCGCCTGAGCCGGCAAAGGCGCTGCGGCATTCTTCCGCCGGGGCAATGGCGCTTTGCAGATTTCTGGGCTGGGCCGCCATATAGAAATAGCCCCAGTCAATCCGGACATTGTCGCCTTTGCGCCCCAGGATGTTCTGTTCACGCGAGCCTGCTTTTAACGCGGTCATGTCACCGATCTGTTCTTTGGACCAGATCACCTCCTGACTGTCGTCGTTGACCACCAGTTCCATCCCGGCATCCAGATAGATCGACGCTTCATGTTGTTGCTCATCCGTGGAACGGCATTGCCAGGTCAGATAGACAACCGGCAGACTCAGTAGATCGATATCATCAGGCAGCGCCGGCTGCATAAAGGTCATCTCGACACTGACCCCGGCGCCTTCAAAAGTATAAACGGTCCGGGTAGGATAAACCGCCAGCGCGGTCTGTTGGAGCGCCGGAATATCTTTGGGCTCAGCGCCCATCAGACGATAGGTTTTGCCGTCGATCCGGATCAGCGAGGTCAGCGGATGCGGCCTCCCCGTCCAGTGACGGGTCACATCGCCATTCAAGGTATCCGAACACGACCAGATACTGAAATATGGATCGCACGCAATCAGCGGGACCGCCGGGGGCCGAATCGCGTCAGCCGCGTTCGATACGACCGGCAACGCCGCCAGCAGAAACGCCAGCGCCCCAATAAACGTCAGGGTATTTTTTCTAATTTGGTTTCTCATGGTTATGTGCCTTTCTATATGAGGGGATTTTATGAATCCAAAGATTAACTCAAACAACGGGCCGCGTATTGCACAAATGTCCTAACCGCTTACGAATCAATGAATTAAGGTATGACAGCTCGTGTGCGCACAACTCACCCGCCTTTCTCCTCCATCCAGTAATGTAATACCACCTGAATATTTGACGGGTAAAATCTGGTGTATAAAAAACTTGTTTTTGTAGGTTTGTTCGGAATACATCTATGCGGCATCAACATTTCAGATTATTGCGAAAATAAAAATAAGTTTCATTGTTGATATCATATCCAATTTTAATAAATAGTGGGTACATTAAAGGTTAAACGCATGACCCTGGGCGGCCCACGGCGCGGGGGAATGCCACACAAATCCGATGGGGTAATAAAGGCTTGGCCATCCAAAACAAAACGAACCCAATTTTTATTTTTGTGCCATAATTCATTTGAAACATTAACGTTGTGAGCGGTAGACCGTTTTTCTCTGAAATACTTTTAATGCATTTATGCAAATATTTCACCGCATATGCCATTTATAGAAATAGAGCATTCACAGAGGTGCGGCATACTATTACCCGCCCCATTATTCTCTTGGCCGGTACCCGCCAGGACCATAAGCACTACTTGACGAAGACCATATTCTAGGAAACAGTATCAAATTGGAATTTAACGAACATCCAGAAAAGAAACTTTCCGACCAGTTTCTTAAATTCATGTGGGGCAATGAAAAAAAGATATTTGTCTACATTATCAGTCTGGTTCCCAATCAAAGTGACGCCGAAGACATCATGCAGGAAACCATGTCCCGTATGTGGCAGAAATTTTCGGAATTCGTCCCCGGCAGCGATTTTGTCGCCTGGGGCAAGAAAATCGCCTGGTTTTGCATTCTTGAAGCTCGCAAAAAATTCAGCCGGTCAAAAGTTCAGTTTCGCAGCGATGTGCTGGAACTGATCGAAGACGCCTCCCGTACCGTGATTAAAGAGATGGATGACCGGAAAGACGCGTTACAAAAATGTGTCGAGGCGCTTCCGGAAAAAGAAAAGAAAATGGTCCGGCTGCATTATGAAGAAGATATTAAAGGAAAAGACCTGGCCTTGCGGGTCGGGTTGTCTATCCACCAAACGTATCGGGCTATTATCCGTATTCACGCCATCTTACTGGCCTGTGTCCGGCGCACAATAACGATGGAATAAGGGGCATGCTTTGAAAGAGAATACCAAAATCATTCAGATTACCACATTAGCTTGGCGGGCCCTGCAAAACCAGTTAAAACCGCATGAGTTTGAAATATTGGAAGATCTGCTGGCAAACGATCCGGAAGCCCGGGCAATCTACCTTGAATTTATGGCCAATCATGCCACCATGAATCAATCCGGATTCATTTTTGAATCCAGCCCGGTATGTGATGCGCTGGAAATAGACGATCCCTTCCGCCAGGTGGTTGAAAAAGATTTGAGCGAATCGGCAGTACGCAAGGCGATGCGGGAATCTCAGGACACGTTGCCCGAACCCCCCGGTGATTCTAAAGCCGGTTTGCCTCGCCGTAGCGAACCCTCATTTCAGAAATTGATAAAGCTCGTCGCGCGTACTGCGGCGATTGTGCTATTGTGCTTAACGGTGTTATGGCTGGACCGCACGCTTATGCAGTGTCAGCCGGCCCCCATTCATTCGGTAGGGCTGATGGCCGACGCCATGAATGTCCAATGGAAGCCCGGTGGGGTGGAATATCGTATCGGCGAAAAAATCTATCCCGGCGAACTGGAACTCGAAACCGGCTGCGCTAAGTTTGCCTTTCATGATGGCGCTGAAGTCGTCATTGAAGGCCCCGCCCGGTTTTCCCTGGTGGCGTCCGACCGGCTGGATTTGCAGCGGGGGCGCGCCTATGCCCGCATCGGTCCCGATGCCATTGGTTTTTCCATTGTCACGCCCAACTCTAAAGTGATCGATTTGGGGACCGAATTTGGTGTTATCGTGGATTCCTCGGGATCCAGTCAGGTCCATATGATTAAAGGGCGGGCGTCTCTGCTGGCGGGGAAAAGAGGGCAGGAACGCAGCAGTAGTTTGATAGAGGCCGGTCAGGCCGGCCGGGTGGATCCGGCCAGCGGTAAAGTACACTCAATTACGATGGAAAAAGAGGCGTTTGTGCGGGATATCTCCAGTTCCTCCGGTTTGGCCTGGAGGGGACAAATGGCGATCGATCTGGCCGATGTAATAGGCGGAGGTAATGGCTTTGGCGCTGGCAATCCCGATATGGTGATTGATCCCGCCACCGGCAAATTCACCGAGTATGTCGAACGGGGCAAGAGTACGCGTAGCGCCAATTCAACGTATAATCCGGTGGCGCCGTTGAAATATGTTGACGGAGTTTTTGTCCCCAATAGTAATGGCGGGCCTCTGGTGGTTAGTTCACTGGGTACGCAAATGACGCCTGGTCCCAGGACCTCCGGTTGTTTTCGTAAGGATATAACCGTATTGAATAAGGTCTATCGCTCTGAAGGCGGCAATTTGACCGATCATGACATTAAATATGGCTATCCCTTCCATCCGGCCATTTCCATGCATGCCAATTTGGGGATTACTTTTGACCTGGAAGCGATCCGAAAAGATTTGCCTGCCAATGTTGACATTGCCGGATTCGAAGCCCTGTGCGCCGTTGCTGTTTCTCCCAATGAAACGGATTTAAATGACCGGGGTATGTCTGATTTCTGGATTTTGATCGACGGGAAAGAGCAGAAAAGTTATCAGGCCGTTAAGCCGGGATTTTCTCAGTGGACCCAACTGGCGATAACGCCCGGGAATCGGTTCTTGACGATTTTAACGACGGATCACAGGCAAAATGCAGATCAGGATCCCATCCAGTTGGATCGTTGCTTCTTTGGCGATCCGGTATTGAGGTTGACTTATAATGATAAATAAGGCGCCGCCAGTGAAATCGTCGCGATGAACTGGCGCCCGAGGATAATAAGTTAGGGCTGTTGTTTGGCCTGAAATTTCCAGTTTGAATCTATGAAGGTATGGGCGCGTTGCCCGATACACAAAAAACGCTCTTAATGCCGTTACAAAGAAAGGAAAAAGTTATGAGAATGATAAAATTATTATCCGTGTGTTTATTGCTGCCCGCGCTGACACAGGCGGCGCTGGTTATTCAGAACAGCGACTTGGAATTGTGGACGGCGGGAATGCCCGACAATTGGGCCAGGGGAAACGTGACGATCGCGACGTCTACCCAGTTAAATGGCTCCACTTCGGCGCTGTTGACGGCGGTTGCCGACAATCAATCCAGCCAACATTACTTCCGGCAGATATCCACAGAACCGGTATCAGGTTATTTTTACATCAGCTTTGATATCGCTTTTGAAGATGCCCCTACCGGCCGCGATATTAATCTTAATATCCAGAATGCGTCAGGTAGCAGTTATGGGTCTGTTATGAATCTCAGATATGAAGGCGGTTCAATTTCTCTTTATAATGGCAGCGCCTGGGTGGCGGTTGATTCCTCCGGCGTGATGACTGCCAGCGATTTTAACAGCGATGTCATTAATCCGTATCGGATCGTTCTGGAAGGGACCTTCTTGAGCGAATATACCTTGGCGATCACAGATTTAAATACTGGAACGGTGGTTCTGGAAAAAACGGGTTTAAACCATTACCAAAGCCGTTCGTTTACTTCTTTTAATACCTTCAATTTTGATTTAAGCCGTGGCGCAACGAGAATTCTGGTGGATAATCTGGAAGTTTATTCCCAACAGAATCCATTCTTGCCGGTTGTCGATCTGGGGTTCAATGCGATCGTAGCATTGCCGGACAACACGATGACGATGGCGCCGGTTGTTACCAATACCGACACACCTCGGGAAGAACTTACCGCACTTTGGACGCAGGTTGGCGGGCCGGCGATCAACTTCAGTTCGAATCCGGGTGAAACCCAGAACGATCTGGACGCCGGGATAATCTTTATCGGTGGTCGCGGAGAATATGTGCTTAAACTGATGGTTACAGATCAGGATGGCAAGGCCGGCGAAGATAGCATAACCATTCGCGTCAAAGACCCTTCGCTCGATGATAAATTGCTGGGACATTGGGGATTTGAAGATGATCCCCAGGAAACGCTGGCGGCCGATATGTTGGATGGCGATGCCGGCAATACCGTCGCCGATAATGGCTATCTGGCGGAATTGGATGTCAACGATCCCAATGCCATGCCCCAATGGATTGATGGCTGGGTCGATTCTGGCGCGCTGCAATTCCTCGGCAATGGAATCGTTGATGTTAATGATGTGTTAATTCAAGAACCCAATTTTGCCGATCTGCAATGGGAAATAACCGTGGCTGGCTGGATCAAGACCGATCCGGAGATCACCGGTTACCAGACCCTGATCGGTCGCTCGAATCCATTTGACTGGGTATTAAGAAAAGGCGAAGGTCGCGATTCGGCAGAATTTGTGGTAAGTGTCGACGGTACTGCGATGTGGGCCATCGGCACGACCAGCATTCAGGATGGATACTGGCATCATCTGGCTGGGACTTTTAATGGCGCAGAAATTGTGCTTTATGTTGATGGCGTTGAGGATGCCCGGTTGGCCGCAGAAGGTCTGATTACTGAAAGCCTTGCTTCCCGCATCGCCATCGGCAACCGAAGAGACATGTCAAATCATCGCCTTCGGGGCAGTGCGGATGATATCCGGGTTTATAGCTATGCCCTGACGCCGGATCAAATCGCCGGTCTTGTTCAAATGGGTGTAAACGCCATACCCCGTGTCGCAATCGATCCGGAGATTCCAACCGACTTAATTATTCAATTTGAAGATACGGTCGATTTAAATGCGGTCGTTATGGATATCAATCTTGATGACACTATTGGGGCTGTTTGGTCAGTTGCCGACCCTGAACAGGCGGCCAATGTAACTTTCGGTAATGCCAATGCCATTGCCACGACTGCAACTTTCCTGCAATCCGGGGTTTATACGTTGCGTTTAACTGTCAATGACGGCACTGCCGGATTAGATGGAGATATCTATGACGAAGTCGTTATTGCCCTGAACGAAGCGGTCTGTGAAGACCTGCTTGTGTTCAATGACGTAACCGGCCGCTATCTTAATCCCACTTTGAGTGCTGATCTGACCGGCCCCGAAGGCATGCCGGACTGTGCGGTTAACCTGTACGATCTGGCGGTTATGGCCACCCAATGGCTGCTATGCAATGATCCCGAAGGCGAAGCTTGCATACAGCTTCCGTAATAGTATAAAATGTTATAAATTATATGCTCAAACCGGCCCCGATATCTCAGGGGCCGGTTTGAATCTTTTTCCGAACCCGATCTAGTAATGAGGATTGAATATGCGCAGGACCCTTACGATTAACAAACTTCATTTTTTGATTTTTAGCGTTTGTTTGTTGGTAACCGGGATGCAGACGGTTACCCGCGCCGAGAATTTACTTCATTACTATTTCCCGCCAACGGAAAATCTAAATAAGACGATTTCCACCGGGGTCTGTATTTATGGCGGCACTTCAGCCGGTGTTGTGGCCGCATTGGAACTCAGTCGGTTGGGCGTCGATTCCGTAATTATCCATCCCGGTATCCGGCTGGGCGGCCTGAGTGCGGGCGGTTTGGGCTGGACGGATTTTGGCAGAAAAGACGCGGTCCAGGGCATCTCGCGGGAGTTCTATCAGCGGGTAGGGGCCAAATATGGCCAGAGCGAAAATTGGGCCTTCGAGCCCTCGGTGGCATTGGCAGTCTTTCAGGATATGGTGCAGGAGGCCGGCGTAGCCGTCTATTTCAAAGCCTATTTGGACCGCAGTCCGGGCGGTATCGTTATGTCGAATAACCGGATCGTTCGAATTCGTACGGAAAATGGCCTGACGATCCAGGCGGATTATTTTATCGACGCCACTTACGAAGGAGATTTAATGGCGGCTGCCGGGGTAACGTATACGACCGGCCGTGAAAGCAATGCCGCTTATAATGAAACCGGCAATGGCCAGCAGGTGCGAGACAAACACCAGTTTATGCGGGATGTCAGCCCTTATGTCGTTGAAGGTGATCCAGCCAGCGGATTGTTGCCCGGAATCGAAACAGAGATCCCCGTTAACGGTCAGGGCGACCATCGAATCCAGGCTTATAATTTTCGGGTTTGTATGACCGATGTCGCCTCCAACCGGATACCTTTCCCCAAGCCAGCCGATTATGACCGGAGCTGGTATGTGCTGCTGGAACGCTACCTTAAGGCTGGCTATGGCACCGAATTCGATAATTTCTTTAACAAATTCGATCGTATCCAGGGCGGCAAGACCGACACCAACAATCATGGCGCTGTGTCATCCGACTTTATCGGCCAGAACTTTGACTGGCCGGAAGGCAGCTATCAGGTTCGCGAAGAACTCTTCCAGCGCCACATTACCTATATGCAGGGATACTGGTGGTTCGTCAGCAACGATCCGGCCGTAGCCCAGATCGCCCCCACGATCCAAACGAAAATGAAAATATGGGGATTGGCCGGCGATGAATTTACCGAAACCAATAACTGGCCCTGCCAGCTTTATGTCCGGGAGGCACGCCGAATGGTTTCTGATTATGTAATTACTGAAAACGATTTTGTCGGCCGAACCAAAGCTGCCGATACGGTTGGGCTGGCCTCTTATGGTATGGATTCCCACAACTGCTTCCGATTTGTGACCCGCTCAGGATATGTTAAAAACGATGGCGATGTTCAAATTGGCAACAGCGCGCCTTATCGTCTGAGTTACCGCGCGATTGTGCCGCGCCAGGGCGAATGCTCCAATCTGGCGGTGCCGGTTTGTGTTTCCGCTTCACATATTGCCTATGGCTCGGTCCGCATGGAGCCGGTCTTTATGATCCTTGCCCAATCCTCGGCAGTAGCCATTAAGCAGGCGCTGACCACCGGTAAGGCCGATTTGCAAACGGTTGATTATCAACAATTAAAAACCACTCTCCAGCAGCGCGGCCAGCGGATCTATTGGGATCTGGATGTGGAAGATATCGAGGGCACAATCATCGATTCGGAAAACGCCGCCCAGGTTAATTTCACCGGCGACTGGACCAGTAGCAGCAGTACGCCGGGTTATGCCGGAGTAAATTATTTTCACGATGGAAATGCTGGTAAGGGAAGCAAGTCCGTCACTTTTGCCTTTAATATGGATCAGGCGGGCCAGTATGACATTTATGTCCGCTGGACGGCCCACGACAATCGCGCATCGAATGTTCCGATCATTATTAATCATGATGGCGGACAGGCGGTTTTTTCTGTTAATCAACGATCGAATGGCGCAAAATGGAATTTGCTGGGCCGATATTCCTTTTCGGAAGGCAGCGGCTCCCTGCTCATATCTAATAAAAATACGGATGGTTATGTCATCGTTGATGCGATTGTTGTCGCCCCGGTAAAACCAGAGGTGACTTCCTGTGATGATATTATTGCCGCCGGCCTGGGCTTGGCCGCCGATCTGACCGGTCCCAATGGCCGCCCGGATTGTTATGTCAATCTATACGACCTCTATGAAATGACTCGTCAGTGGCTTGTGACCCTAACCCATAGTTGAACTTTTGATAGTCATTTAATTCTTTTAATAACAAAACCCTGTTGAGTCCAATCAACAGGGTTTTTTATTGGGATTCGTGTATCTGTATGCATTTGCATTTCCCCCATGCCCGTATCCAAACGAACCCAATCTTATCCAAATTAACATTAGTCGTTGTTAATCTTGTCCTGGATGCCGACAATATAGCTCAGAACCAGGTCCAATCCAAACGAACCCAATTACATGAAATATGCTTATAACGTCTATTTTTATAATAAATTACGAACGCTTAATGAGAAATAAACTCAAATGTGTGTTCTTAAATTATTGGCGATGACCGGATAATCATCGCCAAAGTCCAGAGTTGAATGGTTTCAGTACCGAAAACGTGTCAGAATTATGTGATACACAACGCGGGCTATTCTTGAAAGGGTATTCTGGTTGCACTGAAACTTAAGGTTTAAAATATGAAATAACAATAGAGTTATTAGGAATATAATTTTTGATGTTGTTTTTTCCTGAGGCAATGGCCTTAGCTATTACAGGTAAGTTATACGAAAAATATGGTATTTAAATGAATGATTTTCAACAACAAACGAATCGACTCAATGAATATGTTCAGTTGTTAAGCGCCAATCAAAGAAAGATTTACGCGTATATTTTGAGTTTGGTGGCCAACTTTAGCGATGCGGACGATATCCTGCAGGAAACCTCCAGGTTTCTGTGGGAAAAATTTGACCAGTATGAATCTGGCACAGATTTTCTTGCCTGGGCCCGGGCGGTCGCTTTTTATCGTGTTAAAGAATTTCGTCGACGCAATGCCCGCGACAGGATTGTGCTGTTTGATGATCAAACCATTGAAGAAATCCAGATTGATAGCCAATCCCAGTCCGATATCCAGATTACCGATCATTATCTAAGCCTGTTGCGCGACTGCCTGCGAAAGGTTGCGCGGCCCGACCTGGATCTGATCCAGTTGAAATATTTTCAAAATATTAAGATTAGAGAAATTGCCGAGCGAATTGGCCGTAAAACCCAAAGTGTCTATCGCAGTCTGGCTCGCATCCAGAACCAACTCCAGCAGTGTATTGACCGCCAGGTTTCAGCCGAGGAGCGAATATGACCAAACAGCGCAGGGAACAATTCGAATTCGACACATTGTTAATGAAAGCGTTTAATGGCGATATCCAGACTGAAGAAGCGCAGCGGCTTAATCATTTCATTGCTAATAATCCAGAAGCGCGCCGCCAATATTATAGGCTGCTCAACATAACCTTGGCCCTGCAGGAGATTGGCAATATCGATTCTGTTGACAAAAATCAGGTCCGGTTGCTTGAAAATGAACGACAAAATTATTTTCAGCAAGTTGTTGAAGCGGACCTGACAGAATCCGCCATTCGTAAAGCCCTGGGCCAGGAAGAAGGCGATGGAGAGCAAATATCCGATTATCAAAAAGAAGTACTGCGGCGTCGGCAATTAACTTTGGCCGATGGGCGCCGTTTCGCGCTGAAAGCGGCGGCTGTAGTAATACTTTGTCTGTCTATTTTATGGCTGGATCGCTGGATTATGAGAGAAAGTGCGATACAACCCCGACAGGTGGTGGCGCATCTGGCCGATCAAATGAATGTAAAATGGGATGATGCTTATCGAGTCCCACGGGACAGTGGTAGTATGGTTCAGGATCGTTACCGCATTATGGAGGGTATTGTAAAGATACAGTTCGATCATGGCGCCGAAGTCTTAATCGAAGGGCCGGCGATATATGAGCTGGTAACGGCCCGGGAATTGACCATGTCACAAGGGCGCTGTTATGTTAAAGTTCAGCCAGAGGGAAAGGGCTTTACTGTCAACACCCTTAACTCTCAGATAATTGATCTGGGAACCGAATTTGGCGTGTTGGTTGATGATACCAATAAAACGCAACTGCATGTTTTTAAAGGCAAAACAATGTTGATTGCCGGGCTCTATCGCGGCAAAAAAACCACCTGCGATGTATTGGCCGGAAGAGCCAGAGAGATCGATGGTGATAATGCCTCTGTTCATGAAATTCAGCTTGCTGATAATTCATTTGTTCAGGGCATGAACTCAAAATCGAAATTGGTGTGGCACGGGCAAAAAACGATTAATCTGGCTGATATTGTCGGCGGCGGCAATGGGCTGGGAACGGGCCAGGCGGGAGCATGTATCAATACGCTTACCGGGATAAGACTGCTCCAAAATCCAATTGCCGACCAATGGGTGAATCCTTATAAAGACGAATTGGATCTCATTAGCATTCACGGGGATAATGCTTTTCATAATGTGGCCGGCAATGGCTTTATCGATGGCGTGTTCATCCCGGATGGCAATCAGGCCCCAGTACAAATCAGCACGCAGGGCCATCAATTTATCGAGGCGCCTCTGACCTCTGGAACCGGCTGGGGGGGTGTTATTAATGTTGAGAAGATTATTGGTCGCCCAATCAAGATGAATAATGTCATCTATGGCGTTCCCGCTCACCCCGCCTTGTTCATGCATGCGAATGCCGGCATCACTTTTGATCTGGGCGCCATCCGCCAGGCCTATAGCAATTTCAATATTGCCCGCTTCCAGTCCCTTTGCGGAATTGCTGAAGATTACCCCAATCCCGAAGAGGTCGCCGGGTGTGCTGATTTCTGGGTGCTGGTAGACGGCCAGATCCGTTATGTCAAAAAACAAGCCCGGATAAGTCAGGTTGGCAATATTGACATTTCTTTAGCGCCCGATGATCGATTTCTTTCTTTAGTGACAACGGATGGCGGCGAAGGAACCCCCATGGGCAAAAATGGCCGCCACTCTTTTAATGATTGGTGCATATTTGCTCAACCATATTTAGTTCTGGAATAAAATCGTTTGTTATGGCCTGCCGGACCGTCTGGCATGGATTTTTATGGAATACTCAATATATTTCTCGGTTATTTACTCTTTTTTCTCGGAGGATCTACAATGAAAAGAAATGGCTTGGAACAACAACGGTTGTTGCTGCTAATATTCGTATTATTGGCGGCATCTCTCCAGGCCGGTGAAATCGTTCCGTTTGTAGACGATGCCACCGCGCGCATTAATATTACCGCTCCCCAGACCGGCGCGGCGGGCAATATTGCGGCGATTGAAACGGGCGGCGAAATCACGCTGGCGGCGCGTTTCACGGCTGAACCGGCCGACTTGACGGCGATTGGCCCCGTGATTATTATCGAGGTTGGAGGCACGACTTACGGTAATGGTTTGTATCTGGCCGGCGGCAATCTCATATTTGCAACGAAAGGCTCCAATGCCGCTGGAGGTAACGACTACACACAGACCGGCCTTAACGATACCGACGTATCTGATCGTGCTGCGGCAGTAACGATTGGTCCGATTGAAGCCGGTGTTCAAAATGAAGTTTATGCTTCTTATAATGCCAATACCGGCGCTTTGGTTTGCAGTATAAATAATCGCATTAAGATTTTTTCGATAACGGGCTCCAAGGGCAATGCGAATCTGTCTGGTGACGAATCGGTTAGCTTTTTAGGATCCACCACAATTAATGCCGGCCAATTAGGCGGCCTGACTAGTACCAGCCAGGGCCAGGGCGCCCTCTGGGATGCCAACCAGGCGGCGAACCTGATCGGTAGCGGCCTTGGTTCCATCCGGGGCCAGATTTTCGCATCAGCTATTTCGCCCGACTGGCTGCCCAATAATCCCAATCCTGCCAATGGCGCCATTGCAATTGATCCGGCAGTATTAACTCAACTCGCCTTTGATGCCGCCGAAGATCCCGCCAATGTCGGAAGCATAAATCCTGCTGTTACAGGTCATTTTGTTAATGCTTATTCCGATCCTAATCTTTCGGTTTCTCTTCTTGATGAATTTGTAGCGGCTGGCGACAGCAGTGTTTCTGTTAGTTTTAATAATTTTGATTTGGATGAGACTGTTTATTGGACAGTTGAAGAACAGGTGTCCGGCAAGCCTAAAGGAGATCCCAATAATATTTATGGACCGCTCTGGATATTCAAAGCGCTTCCCTCGATACCTGCCGTGACCGCTGCCCCAGCCAATACTTCAGCCTTCCCGGACAACCCCGCGATATTTATCTGTGAATTCTCCAGCAAATCGCTTGCAACCGCTAAATGGTTCAAGGTCGGCCAGGCAGAAGAATTAAGCGGGCCGGATATTATTATTAGCACGGATAATCTGGGAACAGATTATATGAGCACGCTTACTATTAATAATG
The DNA here is from genome assembly GCA_963663965.2 of Sedimentisphaerales bacterium. Taxonomy (GTDB): domain Bacteria; phylum Planctomycetota; class Phycisphaerae; order Sedimentisphaerales; family SM23-30. The sequence continues at coordinate 89,249 of CAXXFK010000023.1, read as the reverse complement.
TTAAAATTGCCGACGAAGGCGCTTATTACTGTCAAGTCGCAAACTCAAGCGGCCCGGTGGATTCAGATGCTGCCAATCTTGGCGTTAAACGCCTGGTGGCGCATTGGACGCTTGATTTGGATGATTATCAAAATGGCCTTTATCAGGATATCAGCGGCGAAGGCCACCACGCCAGACCCGATGTTGCCCCGGCCACATCGCAGTTCGCGCCCGGTTTTAACGCCCTGACCGCTGAAGCCCTTGATCTCACTATCGATCCCCTTGCTGTGGCAGATGCCAACGACTGGGAGCCCACAGAAATGACCGGCGAAATGACCCTGTCGATCTGGTGTAACTGGGCCGGCGCCAATGGGGCCTATCAGGGACTGATTACCAAACGAAATCAGGACGATGCCGGGCAGAATTATGAAGGCTGGTACTATGAAGTGACTGCTTCTAATACAGTTAACTTCGGCGGCCCTGGCGTTGCTGGTGTTTCTGCCCCGATTGACGATGCCGGCGCCTGGGCTCATTGGCTTGTCTCAGTCAGCCCCGCGGCAACCGTATTGTATAAGAATGGCGAGCCCGTTGCCAGCGCCGGCGGCACCACCATCAGCCTGTCAGACGCCACCATTAAACTTGGAGCCAATAACACCAAAGCGGGTGTCAGTACCCCGCCATTTAATGGCACAATTGATGACGCGCGGATTTGGAATTATGCCCTGAGTCCCACCGAAGTGGCAATCGTTTATACCGATATTGCCGGCGGAAAAATATGCGTAAACCGCCCGGCAATGGATATTAACGGACCGGACGGTGAACCCGATTGCCTGGTTGATTTATATGACCTGGCACATTTTGCCGGCCAATGGCTCGATTGTGGTTTCATTCCGGTACCCCAGTGCCCATAATTAATATTTAGTTTATATTTTTAGGACCGGCCGGGCCACGATACTGCCCGGCCGCCCTTTTCCCTCACTCTGGGTGCTTAACATGCTTATAACGCGATTAATCTCTATGTCAATACTGTTGTCTTTCGTCCTTGCTGTTCAAGCCGGCGATCTGGTTCCAGGATTGTTGGATTCACAAGCGGCGATTGATTTGACCACGCGACAAGCGGGCAGCGTAGACGACATTGCTCCAATTGATGGCACTGGACAGGTTACCTTGGCTGTCCGGTTCAATCCGGCGCCGGCCGATTTGACTGCCGGCGGCCCCGTTATTTTAATTGAGTGCGGCGGCACTTCTTTTGGCAATGGACTGTATTTGTCTGGCGGCAATTTAATATTTGCGACCAAGGGCTCCAATGGCGGCAACGGTAACGGTTATACCCAAAACGGCTTAAATGATACAGATGTGAGCGATAGTGCCGCCGCTGTCATTGTCGGAACCGTAACCGCTGGCGAAGATATTGTTGCCTGGGCATCCTACGATACGGTTAACGGTATTTTGAGGACAAGCCTGAAGGGTGAGCTTAAGACTTTTACGATTACCGGGACTTCTGCTTCAGCTAATTTATCGGGCGATAAGTCGGTCAGTTTTCTGGGAACCGGCAGCATTACTTCCGGCCAGCTGGGAGGGCTTACCAATGCCCTGCTGGGCCAGAACGCGCTATGGGATGCGAATATGGCGTCAAATTTTACTGGAACTGCCGGCAGTAATCCTCGCGGCCAGATCTTCGCGGCCCTCGCGCCCGAAATCCTGCCATCATTTTCCATTACAGTTACTGAGACGACGGGTTTTACTGCCGTTAGCGAAAGTGGCCTTGCTGATGAAATTTCAATTGCGGTAACAGATGATCCCCAGGACTATCCCGTCACGGTTGAATTGGGTGCTTCAGATAACACCCAACTAAGTTTCTTCCCCAGCTCATTAGTCTTCAATACTGCCAATTGGCAAACTCCGCAAACGATTACAATTACTGCCGTTGATGACTCAATCCGGGAATCATATGTGCATTCTGTTTCCGTTCTGTTCAGCGTAATAGTTGAAACGGCTTCATCTTATTCCGGAACATCAATAGAAGACATTGCGGTTGCAATTACTGAAAATGACTGTGGTGCCTGGGTGGGCAATCCGGCCGACCTCAATCGCGATTGCCAGATTGATCTGATTGATTTTACTTTACTTGTTCAACAGTGGTTGCGGTGTACTATGCCTGAATCCAATTGTGATGACATGCGTCCTTAATCAACCGGCCCAACACGATTACGGTGAATCTGATGATAAAAACATCTTCTATAATTCTAATATCATTTCTGACTTCCATCGCCGTTGCTGATTTGGTCAATGATGGCCTGATTATTCATCTGGATGCGTCGGCAATAACCAGTCTAAGCAATGACGACCCCGTCCTAACTTGGTCAGATCTGGCGGTCTCCGACAGTGTCGGTGGCACCGTATCGACAGATCCGGGTTATGGCATTCCGACCTATCGTGCCGGTGTCATTAATGGTTTGCCTGCGGTTCGTTTTGTTCGTAGCAATCAAGACGTGCTGGTTTCGCCGAGCTGGAATCTGCCCGATCCGGACGCCGGTCTGACGATCTTAACTGTTTGCACGGGTGGAACCAGCACGGGAGTCGAGCGCGTTGTGCAGGTTGGTTCCGCCATTGGAACCGCCTCACATCTGGTTGGAGTTGAGGTGGCTCCCAGCCGTTCGGGTTGTCGTTATAATAACGGATACTCGCTTACTCCCACCGGCCAGAATCCTATCAGCGCCGGGGTCTTTCATATCGCCGTTCGCCAGATGCCTCAAGGAGGTCGGCATGATAACCTGTTTTATGCGGTTAATGGCATTGAGGCACAGACAATACAAGCCAATAATCCGGCCAATACGATCACATTCGATAGCGCTGGTAACCATATCTCTGTCGGTTGTGGCATGAGCCCTGACGCCGTTTGGTATCCCGATTTCTATGATGGCGACCTGGCGGAAGTGCTTGTTTACAATAAGCAATTGACTACCGCCCAGATGACTCAGATTGGGCATTATCTCAGCGGGAAATATGCCCTGCCTTTCACCACCTCCGATATTTTGATCGAGGAAACAGATAATGAAACCTATGTTCGCGAAGGTGGCTACGGCGACGAAATCTTCATTCGCCTGGCGGACAACCCAGGCAACCTACCGGTTACGGTTCGATTTTATGATATCCTTGATCCCGATCAGATTCAAGCAACACCTGCCGAGATTGTTTTCACGTCCGCTAATTGGCAAACGCCGCAGGCAATCACAATTTCAGCGATTGATGATCCCGATATGGAGCGAGCCGTCCACGATACCCATCTCGCGATTAAAGTGGATGTCGATTCTGCCTCCCCCTGGTTCGGGATTAATCTGCCGGATCGTTTAATAAATATTGAAGACAATGACTGTGGTTCGCATGGTTTCCATGTCGCCGACCTGAATCTTGATTGCCAGGTTGATATCAACGATTTCGAGATTTTTATTCGGGAATGGTTTGAATGCTTCACGCCCGACCCCGATTGTCAGAATTTACCTTACTAATTTTATACGATAGCTTAAAATGTTTTTGCTTGAACGGAGTGTCTTAAATGCAATCCATAGATCGCCGCACCTTTCTGAAACGCACTTGTCTGGGAGCCGCCGGTATGGCAATATGTCAGTTGGCGCCTTCTTTTGCCGCGGGCCCCAATACCGATCGCCCCAACTTGATTTATGTTTTTGCCGACCAGCTCGGAACCAATCATTGCGGCTATGCCCGCTATTGGAATGAGGCCAATTATCCCGGCGCTCAGCACGCCCAAACTCCCAATATTGATACCTTCTCTTCCCAGGGCGTTAACTTCAAGTATTGCGTTTCCAATACGCCGGTCTGTTCAGCCTATCGTGCCAATCTCTTTACCGGGAAATATACTACAACAACCGGAATGGTGATTAACGAACTCCGCATGAATCCATATCAGGAATGTATTGGCCACATTCTCACCCGCGCCGGATATCATACGGCTTATATTGGCAAATGGCATCTCTATGCGAATCATCTGGGCGATCATTACAATCCGGCAAATTCCTTTGTGCCGCGCGGTCCACACCGGCTTGGCTTCAATGGTTTCTGGGCAGCCTATAATTTCCGTCACGATTATTATGGTGACAATGCTTTTTATCATACGGAATCATCAGAAAAAATTCATTATGGTGAAGGCGTTTATGAACCCGATGGCCAGACAGATCTGGCCATTCAATGGTTGAAATGCCGGGCGGCCAAATCCTCCCAGCCGTTCGCCATGTTCCTTTCCTGGGGTACTCCGCATGCGCCATGGAACATAGGCAATGTTCCCGCGGAAGACTATAATAATTATAAGAATGTCAGCTTGCCCAATCCCCCCAATTATAAACCGGAAAACGATGAACCCTATTCAGACAACTGGTCCGACATGTCGGCCAGTGGCCGGGCCAGCCTGGAAACCAACCGTCGAATCTATTATGCCATGACCGCCAATCTGGACAGGAACTTTGGCCGGCTTATGAGTTTTCTTAACGATGCCGGACTGGCTGATAATACCATAGTTGTTTTTTCTTCTGATCATGGCGAAATGTTTGGTTCTCAAGGCCGGGCGGCCAAAAATACATTCTACGAAGAAGCCGCGCGGATCCCATTCCTTATGCGCTGGCCCGGCAAGATACCGGCAGGAACGGTTTCAGACGCCTGTATCTCCACGGTCGATTTTATGCCCACCCTGTTGGGCCTTATGAAACTTCCCATACCGAATCGTGTTGAGGGCGAAAATCTAAGCCAGACCGCCTTAGGACAACACGGCCCGGAGCCCGAATTTGCTCTTATGCAAAACACCGGCGCTTGCGCTTCCTGGGAAGATGGCTACGAATGGCGCGCCATCCGTGACAAGCGATACACTTATGCCCGCTATCGAGTGGATGGGTTCGAACTGCTTTTTGATAACCTTGACGATCCCTATCAGATGAATAATCTGGTGTCAAATTCCGGTCATCAAGACAAGTTACAAGAGCTTCGGGCGAAAATGAACCAGAAACTTGCCGAGATATCCGATGAAGACCGGCCTTCCACCTGGTATCGCGACCAATGGACTGATGGAAACCGCGTAATACTTCGCGGGGCTCGGGGCTAAAATTCTAACATCAATATTAACCGGGTCTTACCGGATGTTGATATCCCCGCCAAAAATATACAAAACCAGAATGGCGTCCAGAACGGCCTGAACGGTGACAAAAATAAAAGGTGTGCTCCCATAACAAAGTCCCAATATTGAACCAATCCAGAGGGCAATCCAGATTAACCTTCCTTTAAGTTCAAATTTATTCCATCCCAGCAGTAAGATTACCCAGAAAGCCACAAATGGAAATATCATGATAATGGTTCCCAATATAAATATTGTGGAAAAGCAATAGTTTATATTAGCAGTCGGGTTGAAATCTATTTCATTACAGGGTCATTCGAATTTTCAATAATTTGAAAGATTTTATATGAAAAAGCCCGCACACGGCGGGCATTAAGGATTTAGAATTACCAAATCAAAATATGTCTGTTTCCGCGATCAATTCATATAACCACCAATGAGACAATTCTTCGAAATCAAGAATGTCAACTCGACCATCCATATTAATGTCACCAGGAATCTCTGGTAGTATATCAAGGTTAATGACAGCCCAGTTTCGCTTGGGTAAGCTCTCATCGGTTTCCTGGACAAGAATTTCTAATTCTTCCGGCAGATATGGGCCCAGTGCTTCCGCGCCCAGGAATACTCTAAACTGGCTTCCGTCAGAAACAGTTGCTACTGGCAGGGTATTGGCCCGCACGTCTATCGTTCCATTAAATCCGCAACCTTCAACAATTAAAACTGCCTCTGATGGCAGGGGGGGAAGAATTGGAATAGACGGATCCAATGTCGGGAAATTGAGCGGCGTAACGCTGATTTCAGGACGACAGATATCTTGGTCTAAATCAAATACTCCCGGTTCTTCGGGCAGGTCTTGTATCAAGATCTCTCCCGGGATATCGGGCAGAATAATTACCCCATGGACCGTCGTTTGGAAAACAACGTCTTCCATCCTTTTGAAATCGATCGGATCGAATAGTACTGGCAAGGGGACATCCACGGCCAAAGAAACATTTGCAGGTTCAACACCTGGATCAATTCCTCCTGACCAGATTTCCAGATTTACGGTTGGCAATACCGGTAAGTCGATTAAAGGAGTTCCGCTGATTGGATCTATGACTTGGCAGTCAAAAATGGGTTCGGGCATGCTTATGTCCTTAAACGCGTGAATATTTACAATGCGGTCAGGCAATCCGCCTGGAGTGGCGATAAGTTCGATCTGATAAAAAACATCGAAAAAGGAATCCACCGTAAAGTCACCGCCTGGCAATAATCCTTGGGGTTGAACGCGAATATTTACCAGCAATGGATCCACCCCTGGATCCCAGAAAATGTCAGTACCGCGCAAGTCAAATCCACTCAGAATTGGATTGCCCGGATCGATCGGTAGGTCCGGTGGAAAAATGATTAAATCCTGGCGTGAATCTTTCTGGTGGCCAAACTTATTGGTTACCTGGCCGGTCTTGGATGTCGCTTTTTTATTATTAGTCGTTTTCTGGGCCTTTTTTTGTTCCTTGGCGATCTGTTTGGCACGCTTGCGAATTTCTTTAATTTCATCATCAGTCAGCTTGGTGCCGCCGCCCGTCACGCCATACATCAACCTGCCCTTGTTTGCCTCATCGTAAAAATCATAGTTCAGCGTTAGAGAATGACCGACCTCGTGCGCAATCGTTCGTCCAGTGGCCGCGTTATCTGAGCGTGGTTTTACAATAACCGTTGAATTCTCGTGGATGGCAACCCCTGTTGCCGTCTTGCCTTCCATCGGAGTATCCGTCAAGGTTACCTTAATACCCTTTCCCTTGCCGCAGGCTTTGTCCAGTTCTTCTCGACCGTGATCGCGCGCCTTGTCGCGCTCTTCTCGAGTTAATGAACTGTCATTGTTGCCGTAATTTACCGGATTATTGGTTTTGACTAATACCAGTTCAATGCCGGCTTGCTTGAGAATCTTATTGGCTTCATCCAGATGTTTATTTATATTGTGGGTGGAGGTGCTGTCTACCACATTCACAACCACCTCAATATATATAGTGTCCAGCTTTTCCTGAGCGGTTGCATAGCCCGACAATCCCAATATCAGTAGAACAATTAAAACGATTTTCTTCATTGCACCATCCTCCATAAATAAGGATTAATAGATATTCTAAGAAGAACCGAATTACGATAAAACTGAACTTGCCCATCTGTCCGGAAAATATAGTGGCCTTTTCACTAATCCGGCTTCTGGCTTAAAACCGATACTTTTAATCTTCATTATAATCGATTAAGCAAATATGTATGCCATAAAATTAAAAAAAATTGCCACCATCAATTCAAACGGCAGTTCCACCCATTAATGTTTTAATATGGGCAAGTATTGCCGAATATATCAATTATAGGGAATATCCCAGGAAAAATATTTTCCTGGGCTTGGGATAAAGCGGTTTCATGGTTTACTTGTTGTGTGTCTCATTTATCAGACATAAGTTGCGATATTTTTCTTCTCTTTGCAGATCTGTCGGACAGGGCTTGAATCCTGGCATATCCGCACGGGGTCTGACCTGTAGATTCTCGCGGCCTGATTCAATAATGGCCAGCGCTTTTTTGTAAATTGCCAGGTCTGTTATCTGCCTCAGGCACAAACTTAATTCCGGGCGGTCAAAGCTGATTTGTGCCCTCTGGCAAGTGTTCCAGCCTAATTGTTGGCCGAAATTAACACCGGTTAATTGACCCAGTTGCTGAAGTTGATCATTAGTAATTGGAGCCCGCCCCGCCGGATTATCTGGATAGGCGCTACTGTATTCGGGATAATAAATCCCGTTTAAATCAATCCACGTCGTTAGTCGCTCCATTTCTTCCCTGGACAATGAGACGTCTTTGTGGCCCTTGGCTAAATGACGGATAAGCCGGCTATTGTGAGAACCCCAACTATAAGCCGGTTGTATCTGGGCCGGGCCGCCTCCAATTGAGCCGGTTAGTTTTTGTCTCCATAAATCCATATAAGAGGCGTTAAATACCAGCGACTTGTCCGGCGCCAAAAGTGCTTTGTCTGCTCCACGGCCCTCATAATCGTGACATTTAAGACAGTGATGATCAAATATCGGTTGAACCTCAGCCAGATAAGAAAACATTCGAGCGGGACCCATCCAGCCAGAAAGTGCATGAGGAGGTTTTCGTAACGCAATCGGGACGTCCAGCTTGCCAGTTTGAGGGGCGGCCTGGCGTGGTTCGTGACAACCAATACAGCCAACAGCCTCACCCGGCTGAACAATGGTTCCACTGCGCATCGACTGGATCATCATTTTGTTTATATCCAGTAGCTGAAAATAAACAAATTTGCCGGCCGGGACTTTAAAGTACGCTGAGCCATCTGCTTCAACCGGAACGGTTCCCAGGATGCGCTTGCTTTCAAAGCTGTGCCAGTTCATCGCCGGTGCCTGCTGGCCCTGTCCGTTCCAGGAGGGATGAGTCCACGATCGTTTTTCTGGAGATTCGATCACTCGCAGCCACTTGACCTCACCCGGTTTGACGCCGGCCATGTGGGTGCCTTCGTAAGCGTTATAAAGATAAATCTGGCCATACAAATTTTCAGGTTCAATCCGGTCAGTGATGACAGGGGGTTTCACGCGTGGCGCCAGTGGCATTGGATCATAACATCCTGGTTTTTCGAAATGTAGTAATGTTTCATCTCCCTGAGTATCAATCAGATAAATTCCCATCTGTTCTCCCTGGCCGGTCATTCTTGAACAGAGGATGTGTTGTTCGTCAAGCGGCCAGGGATCTTCATATTTCAGCTTGGTTGCCATAAAGGTATCCCACGCGTCGTTGCGCGTATCGTCAACTTTATTACGCATTACTTCTGGCCAGATTTGGACCATCGCATGCCGGCCATCAGTTGCCAGTCGACGATCAATGATTGTCAGGGCCCCCCAGGGCCGATCGTGACAAGAACCGAAAATACACGCCAGCCATTGTGTGCCCGGAATGGGCCGGGGATCGATAACTCCTCCGGGTGATCCGGAATTGTTCCCCCAGTAAACCGCATGGTTTGTTCCGTCAGGATAAACAGTCCACAATCCTTGTGCGTCACCAAAGTTACGATCGATATATTCCCAGCGGTCATAGATTATCCTGCCATCGGGCAACAAGGCGCTATGGCCCTCAAACAGGGTACTCTTACCCAGTTGACGCATTTTGCTGCCGTCGGACTCCATAACAAACAAATTGGCCATGATATGGCGATTGCACATACAATACTTAGGCTCGTGTGTCGAACTGAATACAATCCGCCCGTCAGGCAAATATAACGGATCGATATCATTTACGCCTGCAGTGTGGGTTAGCTGGCGCAAATGGGTTCCATCGGCGTTGATTTCGTAAATATGATAATCGTCAGCAGCGTTGGTACGCATCGAAAACAGAATTTGTTTTCCATCAAAACCGACTTCAGGATCTCGAATAACACCGTCAGGAGCATCCAGGATTGTGCGAACCTGTCCGGTTGTCATATCAAGACTTTTTAGTGAGCCCGGTGGCCGAAATTTGCCTGAATTAATCTCGCCATTCTGAAATAATGTGGCAGTATTATGATGATCGGCCTGATATTGATAGCGCACGACAAAAAGAATTGGATTATTGATGACCTTCGAGGCCGCTTGAATATCATGGGGCTGAGATTGACCCAGAACTAAAGTCTCCCAGATCAACAGGCAGGCCCAGACAAGCCTGTAATGCATGGTTTTCATATAATATATCATCCTATCGAGTTTTAGTGCTCATTTCAAGAACTCAGACAAGATAATGGCAATTTTAAAAAAAAATTAAAAAACTATTGGCCAGGCTTATGTCAAATCTCGTCTAATAGTGAAACTGATATCAGTTAAGTTGCCGACATTGGATCCAATAATGTAATTTTATTATTCTTCTATGTTTAAATCAAAATCCTGTCAGGATAATTCCCACAATCCAGATTTGGCTGAGTCATGGATACTTTCTAACTATGAAAGTATTTACCGTTATCTATATCGGCTTTGCGGAGATCCTCTTCTGGCCGAAGACCTGACCCAGGAAACTTGCCTGAAAGCCTGGCGCGGATTGATCGGCTATGAAGGCCGTAGCTCGATGAAAACATGGCTTTTGCGGATAGCTTACCATCTTTTTGTCGATTGGCAACGCAAAGGCAAATTGGCTCCCAACTACGATAACGACTGGTGGGATATCCCTGACCAGACTGGGCCCCCTGATGAGGTGGCTCATGGCCGCCAACAGGCCGCAGAACTTTATCGTTTGGTAGAACGGCTTGATGAAGATCGGCGGCAGGTGATTCATTTACACTACTATGAAAATCTGAGCCTTTCAGAAACCGCTTCAGTATTAAGTTGTCCCGTTAGTACGGTTAAATACCGGCTTCGTAAAGCATTAAATAGTTTAAAACATTGGATTAGTCATACTTGAAAAACAGGAGTCTATCATGAATAAGCGAAATATTGAATCAATTTTAAAAAACACGCCTGCAATTCAACCACCAGCCCACTTGAAAGAAAATTTGTGTGCAAGTCTGAACCAGTTAGAAAGTGATTCGCCAATTGATTGGAACATGAAGAAAAACGCTGCTCCTGGTTACCATTTTGCCTGGCGTTATGTCGCCGCCGCACTTTTGGTCTTTAGTTTGTTTTCCGGTATATGGATTTTAGATCAGCTCAATAATGGGAATGTCGCCTGGGCCGATGTTGTCAGCCAGGCCCGGACCATCGGCCAGGTACATTTTTATGGATTTGAGTTTGATGAAAATGGTTTACAATCCAGCCAGGAGTCATGGTATGTTAATGGCAGGGTCATTGATCAACTCGCCAATGGCGGCTGCCGAATTGACGACGGCGAATCTCGAACAGAATATAATCGACAGGGCGACATGACTCATAAGGATTCTTCGTGGTTCGATGGCCTGAATGAAATAGCCGGAGAACAGGATTTGTTTAAAGTATTGACGCAGGGAATTTTTGCGTACCCAGCCGAAGAAATCAATGCGAGCAAACCAATTGAGGTTGGCGAAGACTTTTTGGTTTATCGTTTTGGCAAGCCGCAAAATGACTTTTCTATTAACGAGATTACGATCACCGTCGGCAGACGGTCACTATTGCCACTTCAATTGAAAGTCTATTTTAAGAGCAGTAAAAGCAATTACATGATGTATGTTTTCGATTACGAACAGAAGCAAATTCCCGCGTCTCTGGTTAAATTGGCGGGGATAGATTCGTCATCAGAAGTGAAACTGGCTGGAAAGTGGCGGGGGGTTTATGAATCACAATATGGGGAACGTGGCGATTTTGTTGCCATAATTACCAATAATGGCCAGGAATATAGCATGGTCATGAAAGAATCATTTGAAGATTGGGCGCCAGAAATTTGTCAGGTCAAAGAATTTAGCTTCCAGAACAATACTATTTATTTAAGTGGCGAAGGCTATAACTGGACAGGCACCGCCAAAGGAACACTGGAACAGAATAAAATTAGCGGCACTTTTGACGGGAACGAATCCGGCACTTTTAAATTAACAAAACTACTGGAATCTGGGACCGAAATGGATTCGGTAACGGAAATGGCGCTGATCGGGAAATGGCGGGGAGTTTATGAGTCTCAATATGGAGAACGGGGCGATTTTGTTGCTATAATTACCCGTGATGGCCGGAAATACTCCATGGTTATGAAAGAATCGTTTGAAGATTGGGCGTCAGAAATATGTCAAGTCAAAGAATTTAGCTTCCAGAACAATACTATTTATTTAAGTGGCGAAGGCTATAACTGGACCGGCACCGCCAAAGGAACACTGGAACAGAATAAAATTAGCGGCACTTTTGACGGAAATGAATCGGGAAGCTTCACATTAACAAAACTACAAGCATCTGGGAGCTGATGATGAATAACAGACCAACTGCCAGAGCGTTTACCTTAATAGAGTTATTAGTAGTTGTCTCAATTCTGGCTTTACTCATTAGCATATTATTGCCCGCATTAGGACGCGCGCGCAAAAACAGCCAACGAACAGTTTGTCTGTCAAACGAACGCCAATGTGCCTTGGCATGTAATATGTATGCAAACGATTATAATGACTGGCTGCCCCAGGGAAATATCCATCCAGACGAAACTCAGCCGGAATATTGGAGTGAAACCAATTTTTCCAGTTGCCTGGCGATCCATGAGAAATATCAGATAGATCAACAACATGCGATTTGTGGTGATTGGGAAAAGAAAATTACGGAATTTTTTTACGAGCCACCCAAAACCGACAACGGTTTTTACCTGGGGGGGACCTCAATCGGCTTCATTTATTATGGCCGGCGCTATGATCAGCCGGATAATCCTCTAAGCCCAATCACACAAAGCGGTAAAACATATCGATCTGTTAATCGTATTACCGATAGCCGCACAAAGGCCACTTCGCCGACATTGTTTTCTTGTTATCACTGGGATACGATAAGTTCGGGAGGGAAGTGGGGCGCAAAAATGCCCCACATTCAAGATCGGTCCGCCAGCTATCTGCCGCCCGAGAGTGGGTCGCTACCCAAAGTGGAAGGGCTTGCCATCGGCATGATAGATACCTCTGCCCATTGGACAAAATGGAATGACCTGCACTGGTTCGAACAAAATAAAACTGTGAGAATGTATTATGCTCCCTGGAATTAATCGATCTCGGCAGTCGTCATTTCGATAACGCGCATTTTAGTCCATTTTCCTGTTCGATAACGCAGAGAAAACATAATGGCCAGCGAACAGATATACGCAGTAGCACAACACCAGGCCAGATAGAGTGCATAAGGGCCGCCCCATTGGTTATCAATAATCAGATATGAAGGAATTACCATGATCAACCAGCTCATAATTACCGATACAACCATGACATAGCGAGTATCACCCGCTCCCTTGAGGACGGCGGAGAAAATGATCGTGCAGGTATCGAACAGGCAGTAAAACGCGACAAAACGCACCAGTATTCGGATCGCTGGAATCAATGCGGCATATTCCGCTTCATTTCCTTTGGATCGGAACACCGACGCGAGGTGTTCCGGCCACAGAATGAATGAAAGGGCAATAACTCCCATATAGGCATAAGTCATTAAGAAGGCATTCCAGGTTGTGCGCCGTGCCAGGGCGATATCATTTTGCCCCAGAGCCTGACCAACCAGCGCCGTTAATGCGATCCCCGAACCAAGCATGGGCAAAAAGGCGAACATATTTAATTGAAAAGTAATATTTGTGGCCGCCAGTGCCTCACTTCCCAGTCGGCCCACTAAAGCAATAAACAGCGTGAACCCAAGCATTTCCAGCATGAACTGAATACCGTGTGGCAGACCGTAGCGAATCAGCCGGCCAAAGAGGTCTCGATTAAAACGGGCATAATGGGTGGCATACAGGGTTCGGTTAATTTTTCTAAAATGTAGAAAAACATAGATAGCCGCGTTAACACAATGGGCAATAACCGTGGCCCAGGCCGCTCCGGCAATTCCCATTTCTGGAAAACCCAAGTTGCCAAATATCATAACCCAGTCGAGAACGATATTAACAGCCGTTGCCAAAATGTTGACATAGAGAATGGTCCATGTTTTACCGCGTCCGGTATAGAAACTTGACATGGTCGCCGCCAGAACTGAGGGGCCGGCCCCGAAACACATAATTTGAAAATATTCGATCTCATATTGACGAATAGCGGGAGCATGACCATAGAAATCGAAAATCGGCTCTGCCAGTCGAATTAATGGGAAGCTGAATAACGCGGCAATAAAAGACAAATAAATACCCTGCCAAACTGCCGGGCCGATCCGATGAGGTTGGCCTGCGCCGGTATATTGCGCGACAAAAGTGTTCACATATCCGCCCGTTCCCATGAACAGGCTGACATATAAGAACGCGGTAATACTGGCCGGGGATGCGGCAGCCATTTCATCTAAATTGTGATGCCCAAGAAACATGCGGTCAACGAACATTTGAATGGTAGAAGTCCCATAGCTCAATATTAGCGGGAATGATACCATCAAAAGTTGCTGGATTCCGCCTGGGCCTTTCCAGCGCTGTTGTAGCCAGTTCTGTGTCATCGCAAAATCATAGCAGAATCTTCTAAGAAATTGTATATATTTTAGTTTTTTACAACTTATTACTTATTAATAAGTTACAAAACATATCTGGTCTGATTAAATTGTTTGGGCAACAACAGTTTTATTTCCCAGCTTGACAGCACATCGTGTGTGGTATATATTGTATATAAATATACATTACACAGCACACGCGTTGAGCGATTAACCGTATTGATAAATAAATTCAAAAAGGAACAGATTATGGAATCTCAACAAATGGCAAAAGATGAAACTAAAAAATTCAAAGAAATCATCAGAATAAAAGCAAATTTTCACGGGTCGTTCTATTGTTTATGTGCTTTGATGATGGCAGTTATATTTGTTTTAAATAGTCAATCCATGGCCGCGGGATTATTGAAATCCAATCGCACCCAGGATGAGAATCAGATTTTTTTACAATCTCATCATGTAAAAGTGACCATTAATAATGGATTTGCCAGAACTGAGGTTGATCAGGTGTTTGGAAATCGCGGTTCAGATGATTTGCAGGCAATATATTCATTTCCACTTCCTGACCAGGCCAGTTTGTCTGAATTAAGTTTATGGATTGACGGAAAAGAAATTGTTGGCGAAGTTTTGGAGAAAGAACGGGCCCGGCAGGTCCATGATGAACAGATTCAGAAAGGCAACGATACGGCATTGGCCGAAAAAGATGATTATCGGGTCTTTGAAGTATCGGTTTATCCCGTGCGGGCGAATAATACAACCCGGGTTCGATTGGTATATTATCAACCACTGATGATTGATTTGAATGTTGGACGCTATCTTTACCCGCTGGCAGAGGGGGGTGTAGATGAAGAGCGAATCGCGTTTTGGTCGGTAGATGATAAAGTCGAAGCCTCATTTCGGTTTGAACTGGAATTAAAATCAGCATTTCCGATTAAAGATGTTCGAGCGCCTCAATGGATGGATGTGGCGACCGTTAAAAAAATAACGGATAAAGAAAGAGCAGACGGTACTAGTGAGCATTACATTTTGTCAATTGAGCAACCAGAAGGTGGCAATCTTAGCAAAGATATTCTGGTTTATTATCGTTTAGATGATAGTGTGCCGGCCCGGATTGAAATTATTCCGTATCGAGAGGATGCCTCTTCTGTCGGAACTTTTATGGCGATAGTAACTCCGGCGGCAGACCTGAAACCCATAACTGAAGGCGTCGACTGGATTTTTGTTCTGGATGCCTCCGGCAGTATGGGGGGAGATAAAATATCAACGTTGATAGACGGAGTAGTAAAAGTAATTGGGCAGATGAGCAGTAAGGACCGTTATCGAATTATTACATTTAACAATCGAGCCGCGGATTTGACCGGAGGGTTCATTGCCGCGACTCCTGAAAACGTTCAATCATCACTTAATCAAATTCGTAATATTCGGGCTAATGGCGGGACCAATTTATATGATGGCATTAAACTCGCTTATGATCGTTTGGATGATGATCGTACAACGGGTATTATATTGGTTACGGATGGTGTGGCCAATATTGGGCCAACCGGGCATGATCAGTTTATTAAATTGTTACGCCAATACGATATCCGGCTGTTCACCTTTGTAATGGGAAACAGCGCCAACCAGCCTTTAATGGAGACATTGGCACAGGAATCGGGCGGATTTGCCATGAATGTTGGAGTCACTGACGACATTATTGGGCGGATTATTCAAGCCAAGGCGAAGATTCTCTATGAAAACCTTCATGATGTTACATTAACGTTTCATGGGGAGAAGGTCAGCGATTTAACGCCGGCAAAGCCTGGCAATCTTTATCAAGGTCAACAACTGGTGGTTTTTGGACATTATAAAAGTGAGGGTAAGGTTGAATTGGAGTTAAATGCTAAAATATCCGGCCAGGAGCATTCGTGGCGTTGCCGGGCTGATTTGCCCGCCGTGGATCAGGATAATCCAGAACTGGAACGATTATGGGCCTTGTCTCGTGTTGATGAGATTATGCAGAAGATTCGACAGGATGGTGAATCGGAAGGCTTGCGCCAGAAAGTTATAGAGCTGGGTGAAGCATATTCTTTAGTGACGGATTATACGTCGATGCTGGTTTTGAGTGAGGAAGAAAAAGAGAGCCAGGGGACGCAAAATCGCAATCGCGATCGTGTTGAGCGGGAACGTCAGGCTCAGGCGCGCAAAGAGAACCAGGCGATCCGCAATCATCGCGTGGATCAAGACCGCAATGATCCATCGGGGCGTAACGGCGCTTTTGGCGACCGCTCTTCGCCGGGGATTGGATTTGGTTCTGGTCCGGTTGGGCCATTGTTTGTCGTGTTGGCAATATGGATGAAACGAAAACAGGCCAAAGTATAAGGCGGGGGATCTGCCGGCGGTGTTTAGAACGCCGCCGGCTATTGAGAATTTTATCATGAAACAAATTGACACAATTATTTTTGGCTTGTTGATTGTTATGGTAAATCTGCCTTTGTGTTGGGGCGAGGTATCACGCGGACTGATTTTGGAAATCGATCCGATTCTGGCGGGGCAATGGTGGCGGTTAATAACACATTCATTTGTCCATGTCAGCTGGTATCATTTGCTGCTGGACGGTGTCGCGTTTTTTTCGCTTTATACCGCTTTACCGGTGAACAGGCTTTGGAAACGAATTGTCCTGATGCTGGGATGTGCGATGGGCACCGTGGTTGCTGTTGCCATTGTTTTGCCGGGGATTTCTGCGACGGGTTATTGCGGCTTGTCTGGCATCGATCATGGCTTGATGGCTTTGTATGCCATGATGTTAATCAAAATGGGGCGAAACTCTCCTCTCTATCGCATTGGGCAAATCAGCCTGGCAGTGGTTTTGTTGAAAAGCCTGATCGAGCTGGGGACAGGGCAGATGGTGTTTGATTTCATGCATACAGACAAGATCGGCGTGCCAGTTGCCGCATCTCATCTGGGCGGCGTTGTGGGGGGATTGGTTGGGTATGGACTTCTGGTATGGCTTGAGAATAAAAAGCCCCGCAGAATTATGGAGGTGATACCCGGTTCAATACAGGCTTAATGGCTGGTTATTGCTCCTGATCTTTTTCTTTCTTTTCGATAACACGTACAGCGAGTCGCAGCAGTTGAGAGCGGAATTGAATGGCGGCTTTATCGGTTTCAATCAAGTTAATTTCAAAGCGAACTTTTTTATCCAGTATCAGGAAATTGATCATACCACCGCGTTCGAGGAATTCTTTTTCTTCACCGACCAGCAGAATCGGGAGTTTGCCAGTTAAGGTTTTGAGGGCTTTCAGATCAATTTTCTGGCTTTCTGGAATAAACAGAATATGGCATTCCTGCATCTGTTTGATCATGGCCTGATCGTTTTTGTTGAGCTCTTCTTTGTCTTTGAAAAGGTCTTTGGTCAGCTGGACGGTTTGGACCTGTTTTTTATCGATCGTTTTGTGGCGCAAGACTTTATCGCAGACAGCGTAGACATCCGGATCGAAAATGCCGATGACGATGTCTTTCTTTTTGTCATATTCCTTGGGCCACTGGGTAAATTTGAGGAAGTTGTAGATAAAGGCGGATTTTAATTCGTATTCCGCGACCTGCTGAGCGTTAAGGGCGGCAAACAAAGAAGCGCCCTGGCCGGCGAACAAATATAACCAGATCAGGCCAGCTGTCAGGGCTAACATCCAAATGCGACGGATGCGAAAACAAGATGTAATGGTTGTCTTCACGATAATTTGAAACCGTATTCCGTGTTTTCTATCTTGCTCATTTATTATCTGTTTACGCAAAACAACTTTACGTCAGTTAGCCTGAATATCGGCATAAGTCATTGTTAAATAAACTAGTAATATCAGGAATATGGCACCGGTATCTTATGGGCTTATTATCAGGGCCATAGACCGCAATTATATCGGACGGCCGAGTATTGAAGTTTTCGGATGACCGTTGATATTCAAGGGCATTTTTTTTATAGGACGGGCGGCGGGGTCAATGTTTGTCGGGTATTTGTTTAAATAACAGGATCGCGGTTTCCAGCACGATCCAGATGGCAAGGACTAATACGACCGAGGCCAGGCTGACCAGCAGCCAGTTGGGTTGGGTTTCGTGATAAAAATCTCCGATTTTAATGGTGAGGGCCCAGGTCGTAATAATCAGCATGAACAGGCATGGAACCAGGGTGAGCAACCAGGCCCGGCCGGGGCGGCGGCGCAGATACATGGTGACGACCAGCAGGGCCAGAACGGCCAATAGCTGATTGATCGTGCCGAACAGCGGCCAGAGTTTCATGGCGCCTTTGCCGTTGGCGCCGGAGACGAAGGCCAGGCCGGCCGCGGTCAGGACGGCGAAGAAGGTGGCGCTCCATTTGTTTTGGAGGGGGAGGAGTTTGAGGTCGCCGGCCAGTTCGCTGACGATATAGCGCTGGAGGCGGACGGCGGTATCGAGGGTGGTGCCGGCGAAAGAGGCGATGAAGACGCCCATGAGAACTTTGCCGATTGCCAGCGGGATATGGAGGGTTTGCATCATATTGGCCGCGCCATTGACAACGGCGGCGAGTTTGGCGCCCATACCGCTGGCGCCGGACCAGGATTGGTAATGATGCAGCCAGGCCGCCTGGCCGGAGAGGCTCTGGCCGTCGGCGGTGGTGTAGAGCATGCCGATACCGGCGGAAACGCAGACCAGGATTAATACTGCCAGGGCGCCTTCGGTGAGCATGGAGCCGTAACCGATAAAGAGGCTGTCGGGTTCACGGGAGATTTGTTTGGGGCTGGTGCCGCTGGCCACGAGTGAGTGGAAACCGCTGACCGCACCACAGGCGATCGTGACGAACATAAAAGGCCAGACAGGCGGCGCGCCGGTGGCGGCGGTATTGATGGCGGGGGCGGCCAGTTCCAGGTGGCCGGTTAAACCGGAGGCCAATGCTCCCACGACGAGCAATGCCATCATGACAAATAATTGCCAGGCGTTGGTATAATCGCGCGGTTGCAACAGGGTGGTTACGGGCAGGGTGGAGGCGATAAAGGCATAGATCAGCAGGATAATCGTCCAGGAACCGGTGGCCGGCATCCAGGAGAGGTCGGGGATCAGGATTTTGCCGGGCCAGTGGCTGTCGATAACCGCGCCAAGCAGGATGAACAGGTACATGGCGATGACCGCGATGGCGGTGGCGGGCAGGACGGGGATGTTCTTTTTGTAGATGGCGATACCGAGCAAGACGGCGATGGGGATCTGAGCCCAGACGGGAATGACGGAGGAGGGGAACATGTTGAAGACGACGGCGATGACCATGCCGAAGATGGCAATGATGATCAGCAGGGCGAGAAAGACGATGAAGAAGAAGATGAAGCGGACGCGTGAATTGATATAGCGGGCGGCGATTTCGGAGACGCTTTTGCCTTCGTTGCGCAGGGAAACGACCAGCGAGCCGAAGTCGTGAACGGCGCCGATGAAGATACTGCCCAGCAAGACCCAGAGCAGGGCGGGCAGCCAACCCCAGATGATGCCGATGGCCGGTCCAACGATGGGGCCGGTGCCGGCGATACTGGTGAAGTGGTGGCCGAAGATAACGCCTTTGCGGCTGGGAACGTAATCAACGCCGTCAGTCAGTTCGCGACTGGGAACAGGGGCGTCGGGATTGAGTTTGAAGATGCGGGTAGCCAGGAAGCGGCCGTAGGTATTGTATGCGATGATAAAACCAACAAACGAGCCCAGCATTAACAGGATTGTCGTCATTAGATTACCTTTGTCAGATTTAGTTTGTTCATTTCAAGTGTTCACGTATTTTAAGCCATCCTGCGACTATTGGCAAGGGGGCTGTTGGCCCCGATGGTTAATCCATTCTGTGTGGGCGCAACGGATGCGGGCGGATTAATGGGGTGGGATTAATCCACTGATGTTGGGATGGTGTTATGGTGTTTCGGGTTACATCATTTCTTATCCTCCTGGATGGGGATATCGGCCGGGGGTTTGGTGGGGATACCGAGGGCGTGGAGGGCTTCTTCGCCGTTCTGGTTGGCGAAATCGTTGAGGGCTTCGTAGCGGTTGCAGGCGTAACTGAAGACCTGGTCGTCAGTTACGCTGTGGTCTTTCATCAATTCGGGGAGTCGGTCTTTGATGTATTCGGGGGCGAGTTTGGCTTCGCTGGGGTGTGTGGGGATTCTGGGCGGGTCGGGAATGTGGACGCGGGGTAAGTCGGGAAATGGGTACTGTGGGGGGTAGGCATTGGGTTCGTTTGGTTTTTGTTGTAATTGCAACTGTTGCAGGAGCTTAAGATTGGCCTGGAAGATTCGGTTGAGGTGGGCTTCGTAGCGGGCCAGGCAGTTGAAGGCGGGGACTTCGAGGGTGAAGGCGGTGCCGACTTCGTTATGGCGGGGTAAGTAGATACTGGAGTGGGCGAAAGGCTGGTCGATGACGGTGTCTTTGCGGATTTCTTCGTTGGTGAGCCGGAGTTTATAAACACGGGCGTCAACCATTTCGGCTTCGATGCGGCCGATCCGTTCCAGTCGCCAGGCGGCCGAGACGATCTGGTCGGCGATGTGGCGCTGGAGGTAGGTGGTTGGTTTGAGGTCCTGCAACAATGCGGCGCGGAACTCGAGGTAGGTGAGTTCGGATTCGCCGGGAACGATGAGGTGGGCGGGGTCCTGGCCGCTGAGGCCGTGCTTGATGGCGTTTTTCGATGAGATGGCCTTGCCCTCTGGGGTTTTGGGGCCGGTGGATTTCTGGGCGTTACGACGGTTGGCTCTGAGTCTTCTGAGTGACGATGACATGGTTGGTACCTCCTGTTTAGAAATTTAAAATTTAGAATTTAAAATGCAAAATTGTGGTATCCGCCTTGGGGCGGATGAGTTTTTAATTTTTGTTAAGCTCATTTCGTTGCTGAGGTTATGGTGATATTTTTTGTCATTGGGTTCGTTTAGATTTAAGTTGGTATTCGCTGCGCTCATGTTGGTTTTATCTATCTCTTTTGCGAGATATCCTGGCGGTACGCCTCTGCGAGGCGTGGGTTTAAAATTTAAAATTCTGTTTCGTTACCCAGGGTGGCGCACATCCCGTTTTACGGGATTCGCTCTGCCCTGGGCTATTTTATGCCGGCCCGTTGGGCCGCTTTGGGTATCCGCCGTTCGGCGGATGTTTTTTTATTTTTTGTTAAGCTCATTTCGTTGTTGGGGTTAGGGTGATATTTTTTGTCATTGGCTTCGTTTCGTTTTATGTTGGTATTCGCTGCGCTCATGGTTAGTTTTATCTATCTCTTTTGCGAGATATCCTGGCGGTACGCCTCTGCGAGGCGTGGGTTTAAAATATTCAAATTCTGTTTTGTTACCCAGGGTGGCGCTCGTCCCGTTTTACGGGATTCGCTCTACCCTGGGCTATTTTATACTTGCCCGTTGGGCTGCTTTGGGTATCCGCCGTTCGGCGGATGATTTTATATTTTTTGTTAAACTCAATTCGTGGTATAGGTTAAGGCGATTATTTTTATCATTGGGTTTGTTTCGTTTTGTGTTGGTATTCGCTGCGCTCATGGTTTATTTAACCAGCCCGCCACGGCGGACCTGCGGCATGGGCATCCGGGGGTTGCCCATCCTACATTATCTTTCGCTTCCGGTGCGAAATCCTGTCGGTACGCCTCCGGGGAGGCTTGGGTTAAAAACATTACAATTACAATCGCTGACCGGGGCCTTACGAACCCCGGCTAGAAACGGTCGGCTCCTCCTGAGGCGGATCTTCGATCTTCGGGGCTTTTACAATTAGCATGTCAGGTTGTTTTAGTTTGTTGATTTCCATTTCATTCGTGTTGTTATAACAACCTTATCTGATCGGCTCGTTTCGTTCCGGTTCGCACACGATCGCGCTGGGCCGAGAACATGCACCCACAAGCCGCGCCCGAATTAGGTCGCCCAGAACGCATCATAACCCTCAAAATGCGCAGAGAGGCTCTGCGGGCGTGGCCGGTTGGGGCGGAGCACGCTTGGATCAGGCGGGTGGTTCAGGGGCTATTGGGGCGACTGTGGGATTATAGAACAGCGTTTATTGATTGTCAAATATTGTTTCACAATTATTTTATAATTAACCATACATTATTATAGATTGTAATTTTATAAAATATTGGTCCAATAGGTCGAATGGGACTTATGTGATAATAACTGGCTGATATATATGGATTTGTGTTTTTTTGGGATTTGTCAACGAAATAATATTCACTGTGTCATTTAAATGGCGTCTTATAAATAGGTTGAATTTGGTGAGTTGATTGGGCAGGAAAGCGTCTGATTTTCGGGATATAGTTTTGTTTTGCCAAGGGAGGTGTGTGAATTTATAATAAGAAAAACGTATTACGAATTTCGTCTGGCAGTCAGAAATTTGCAGAAAATATGGAATTTTGATTATGGTGATGAAATGGGAGACTTTATTATCAATAAAGCGTGTCAGGGAATTAATCACCGGACAATCATCCGCAAAAACCGGCGATCATCGGACACAATTTGATCGCGATTATGATCGGGCGGTATTTTCCTCACCAGTACGTCGTTTGCATGATAAAACCCAGGTGTTTCCACTAGATCCCAATGATTCGGTGCGGACCCGTCTGACTCATTCGCTGGAAGTGTCTACTGTTGCCCGGGATGTAGCAGGTGCAATTGGACGCTGGTTATTGGAGGAGGGGGAAATATCAGAAGAGGCACAAATTGACTCGATAAAAACAATCGCCGCGACCTGTGGTTTGATCCACGACCTGGGTAATCCTCCTTTCGGGCATGCCGGCGAGGTGGCGATTCAGGAGTGGTTTGAGCAAACAAACATGCTATCAACATTAATGATGAAGGCTTAGCGGGCGATTTTTCCCATTTTGATGGCAACGCACAGACAGTACGTCTGATTTCGAAATTACAGATATTGGCCGATCCGTTTGGATTGAATTTTACCAGCGCGACAATGTCGGCGGCTTGTAAATATCTGGCATCGTCTCAGGAGATCGATGACGCCTGTCATGAGACCAAGACGCTTGGCTATTTTTCCACGGAATCCGATTTAGTCGAAAAGATCCGCCAGGAGACCGGTACGGGCAAGCATCGAAATCCGATTACTTATATCGTAGAGGCTTGTGACGATATTGTTTATTCTGTGGTCGATCTTGAAGATGGTGTTAAGAAGGGTGTGATTGGCTGGGAGGAAATGGTTAATTTGGTTAGAAAAGAGATGGACGCTGATGCTTCAATTTTGGATGACTGCGAAAAACTTTCAAAAGATCTTATCGATCGCTCGAAAAAATATGATATCGAACTGACCGGTAAAAATCAGGATGAGGCTTTCGTGCAGGCATTTCGTGTGTTTTATATTGGCAAACTGGCAGACTCTGTCATTCGAGCCTTTCAGTCGAACTATCAGGATATGATATCCGGTCAATATCATGGTGAGTTGTATAAAGATTGTGATGCCAGCGGATTGATCAAGGCGTGTAAGGCCATTGGAAAAAAGTATGTTTACCAATCCACCGAGACCTTAAAGCTGGAAATTATGGGATACCGTGTGATCCATGATTTAATGGCGTTATTCTGGAGGGGGGCTTCAGAAAAGGGGAAAGACACAAAGAACTTTGAAAATAAAATTTACAAATTAATGTCCAGCAACTATCGCGAGATATTTAAGCGGACAATAGAAGATAAGGCGCAAAGATATCCGGCTGATTATTGTCGATTGCAGCTGGTAACGGATTATATTTGTGGCATGACAGACACGTACGCATGCAGTCTGCACAAAGACCTGACTCATGGATAGCATCAAAATCGAACAATTAGAACAGCGCTTGCAGAGTCGCCTGAATCGTTTTATTCAGAATAGCGATTCGTGGGGGGATGACGCCAGGACAGTATTGGAATTTATTCGCGAACAATATGGCGAGGATTCGGCTTACTTATGTGGGGGGGCGGTAAGGCGGCTGGTTCTGGTAAGGGTGAATGAAATCAGGGATATCGATATCATTGTGCGCGATCATGATGCGGAACGCATCCGGGATTTATTCAAAGCGTACCAGCCTAAAATGAATCGCTTTGGCGGCGTTTCGTTTCAAGTCATACAAAACAAAATAGACATATGGCCCTTAAGTGAGACCTGGGCCTTTAAGCAACGACTGGTTGGTTATCGAGAGCATTTTGAGGATTATACCAAGACGACTTTTCTGGATATTGACGCAATTGCCGTGCAGCTTTTTGTACGGTCGGGCAGAATGCGGACAATTTATTCCAAAGGATTTTTTGAGGCCATTTTAAACGAATCCATCGATATCAATCTGGAAGCCAATCCGGATCCATTGCGGTGTCTGGTAAAATCCCTGGCGCTTGCGGAACAATTGAATTTTTCGCTACAGCCAAGGCTGGCCCGGTATATTGTGACAACGGCCCGGCGTTATAAACCGGAGGAAATGAGCGCAATTTACCGGTATCATTATGGGAATGAGCGTCTAACGGCGGAGGTTTTTCAGCAGTTTCTAGAGTCGATTTCGGAACAGCTTCATTCATCGCCCGGCCAGGCGGTACGGTTGCCGGCGGCGGTGTATTAAAACAAAGGGAATTATGTTGTATATTTACAAATAGTAGCATGACACAATTTTGTTTAGAGGTGAACTGGATGCGGCTGAAGGTGGGGATGGAATAAGAATATAAACCAGCTATACCCTTAAAGGTAGTGAAGAGAGTGGAGGAACAGCCGGGGAAGGCAAAAAACCAAAATACATTATTTACCGTGAAGATATCATGAAAGCCAGAATGTCCCGTTGCGGTGGTTCGTGCTATAATGCACATTTGTTGTATATGAACACGAGCTGCCCGGGGGGCGCTCATGACACCTTTTTACAGGAGCATTCTGGCTATGAAGACTATTATGGCAATTGATTTAGGAAAATTCAAGAGTGTAGCGTGTCGTTATCAAATTGGCAGCGGCGCCCAGGAATATTGGACGATTCCCACCCGTCCGCAGGCGATTCACGATCTGGTGGTGACTCATTCGGCCGATTGTGTGGTTTTCGAGGCCTGTGGTATCATTGGTTGGATCTGCGATTTATTGGATGATTTGGAGATTGATTATCGAGTGGCCAATACCAATAGTGAGGAGTGGCGGGGTAAACGCCTGAAAAAGAAGACGGATCGCAAGGATGCGCTGTGGCTGGCCCGTCGGACGGCACTGGGCGATCTGCCGACCGTCTATGTGCCGGGTAAGGCGGTGCGCGAGAAACGGGCCTTGATTAATGAACGGAAAAGTATCGTCGAACGAATAACACAATGCAAAAACACCATCCGGGCGCTGCTGGATCGTCAGGCCCTGCCGATGCCTTCCGGCAAAAACGGCTGGTCGCAAAAACAGATCGCCCATTTGCGGAGTCTGGCCTGTCCCATGGCCGAGGTGCCGGTGGAGGCGCTCTGGCGTGGCAGCTTGTGGGTGGAATTGGAGTTATTGCACACTCTGGGCGAATTGTTGTTGGTGATCGACAACAAACTGCATGCCCTGAACCAAACGGACCGGCACGTGCAATTGCTCACGACCATTCCGGGCGTGGGCGAACGGACGGCCGAAGCGGTGGCCGCTTTAATCGATAATCCCCACCGGTTTCAGAACTGCAAGCAGGTGGGCTGCTATATCGGTATGACCCCGCGCCAGTATCAATCGGGAACGATCGACCGGCAGGGCCGCATCAGTAAGGATGGCAATCGTTTGCTGCGAAGTCTGCTGGTGGAGATCTGCTGGCTGGGCCAGCGAACCAATCCGTGGATACGAGAAACGTATCAGCGGATCCGGCGCGACAGCAAGACACGCTCCAAGATAGCGATTATCGCGGTGGCGCGGCGGTTGTTTGTGCGGATGTGGGCGATGTTGCGCGATGGGACGCCCTGGCAGATGCCGCCGCTGAAGGCTGCCGTATCCGGATAAAAAATACGTTTTGATCGCGTACCGTTCTTTGACTGATTTTAACGAATGCTTAGATTTTGCTTGATTGACATCGATATGGAACCTTGTTTCACTTGATGGGTCTAGAGCCTGACGTGAAGATTAAGCCGTATCGTAAACGATGGAATGGGACCATGGTAAAAAAAGAAGACCTGGACACCCCGGATAGAAGGCTGAAACAATCGAGCATTTTATCGAATAAAAATAAGGATTCGCTGCGCGAAAATTTGTTTGATCAGGTTTATCGCTTATCGTCCAAAAAGGCAGGAGGGGCGGCGTAGGTACGCCGCCTGCCTTCCCGGACCCCTTGACGGCGCTCAGGTCGCTCCTCAGCGTTGCCTTATCCTCCGCAAGGGCAAGGACAGGATAACATGTTTTGAAATAAGGAAATACAATAAAATGCCATATAAACCACTTTTCCCTCTTGACCTCTGGCTTCATAGAAGATAGTGAAGCAAGTGAAGGAACAGCCGGAAGAGGTTAAAGATCTGGCATTAATGGCAAATAACTGGTTGAAGGAAGAAGAATTGCCCCTGTCGCAGTTTAGCTTACTTGGAACTTATTAACATAATATTTGTGATTATATATCTTTAGGGCGGTTTCAATTTTGATATGAAATTCGGCGACTTGATCTTAAAGATTTATTTTGATTTCAGGAGTTGTCAACAAAATAATATATACTGTGTTTTATATAGATTCGAGATATAAGGAGTCTTTAAATGTCTATTTCGGTTTGGGCTTACCCTGAAATCCGGATCGATAAGATATGGCAACGTGCTACGGAAATGGTGCCTAATCCGGATTGCTATTGTTCAGATGAGCCATATCCGGATGAGAAGCCCTGTCCCTATCCAGCCATGATTCCGCGGCCGATAGAAATCGGTGATTCAAAAATTTATGCGGCCATACTGATAAATGAGCGTTATGCCTGGTCCAAAGACCCCATCTCGCCCATTGTGCCGGAGCGCGGTTTTCCAGAGGATGCCTGTGCCGAAGTTGCCGCAGATTATTATTCAATAGGCCAAGATGTGGCGCATTCCAGCTGGGTAACGCTGCAAGAGATTCTTGACTTTGAATGGGATAAGAACTTAATTGTTCGAGAAGCAATGGTTTCAAAAGAAGATGCGGTGAAATTCAATCCGAATCAACATGGGCTACCTGAGGGGATCCTTAGCTATTCCGAGATGATGCGTAATGGTTGTATCGTTACTTGGACGGAAACATATCGCAAAGCTTTTGGAGAAACGCACCTCTCGAATATCATTCAGGAACTGAGAGGATTTGGCGCGCCAGATGATGTGCGGTTGATTTTGTGGTGTGATCGATGAGTACTGATTGGCCTGTTTGAAATTAATTGTGTATGAAAACACAGAAAACGACTAAATACATATTAACGCTTTGCAGCGGCCGCCTAACGGCAGCGATGAACTAAATGGAGAAGATATGAAAATTTACCGAATCATACCACTCTTGTTAATGGCTAGCCTTTTCTTGTCTTCCTGTAATTCATCCGAGGATGCGAAAAACAGTATAGATGATGAAGAGCCAGATTCTCAAGTTGTTGCTTCTACCGATTTGGATACAGATAAGGCGAAGATGTGGAAACTGGTCGAAATGCAAACGGTAGATGATACCGGGGATGTGACTTATTTCGTTTCGCCCGTATCGGCAATAAACGCAGCAGCTAGAGTTATGGAGGCGGAAAAGAAGAACCTTATTGGTTTAAAGACAGAAGAAGTTCTACTATTGCTTAAGCATGACCCAAATCATAGAAAGGGATCTTATAATTTTCCTTTCTGGCCGCTAAATGAAAATGAAAAAGCAATTGTTTTCAGATTTGATTGTGGTCGTTTTGGTTGGCAATTTGATCTATTAATGGACGAAAATGACAACGTTGTTGAAGTCAGGCGACAATGGATACATTGAAGAACCAAACAAGCCGATTCTCCTGACGGCCAAGCCGCTGGTGTTCTTCATGAGCAATACGGGATCGATAGGGGATAGATAATCGAAGCTGTTAGTGATGGTTTTGTGATGTGGGATGGGGCGTTTGGTGGTTATCTGGCCGAATTGCGCGGCGGGTTGCAACAGATTTGTTGGCAACGAATTTGTTGGCGGCGGTCTGAGTTAGAGAATGGGGCTATCGGTCCAAGCGGGAGAAAGAGGGCCATATGGGTAGTAAGTGGTTGATATATAGCGACTTATGGTTGTATTGGGGTTGGCCGGCCGGATTTTGTTTGCTGTGATTTATGGGGATGTCGGCGTCGGCAGGGGTTCTGGGGAGCGGTGGGGTGTCGGCGCTGGTGTTGCCGGGGAAATGGTGTCTTGGGTTGCGAGTGTTAGATAACAATTAGATATTGCTTATATGGAAATAAGGCGGTATGCTGTGGCGTTGTATTGTCAGAAAATAGAAAAAATAGTTAAGGGAGCAAAAAATGAAATACGTTGCTGTAACTGTTTTGATTGGATTTGTTATGATGATCACCGCCGGCTGCGCCGGGCGGCCTATGAAAGCCGAAGAAAAAGTTGAAATTATCGCCCACCGGGGGGCGTCTTATATCGCCCCGGAGAATACCATGGCATCGGTGATGCTCGGCTGGGAAAAGAATGCCGATGTCGAGGTCGATGTTTACCTGTCCAGGGATAACCGGATCATGGTCATGCATGATTCCAGCACCAAGAGAACCGGAAACGTCGATTTGAAAATCGCGGATACCACATCCGACGAACTCAGGAAGGTCGATGTCGGTTCATTCAAGTCCGAAGCATACCAGGGCGAGCCGATACCCTTTCTGGCAGATATTATCGAGAGGATCCCCCGGGGCAAAAAGCTCTACGTGGAAATCAAGTGCGGGCCGGAAATTCTGCCGGTTCTGGTACCGATGATAGAAAAAAGCGGCAAATCCAAACAGATTGTTATCATCTCTTTCGGCCTGGAAACGGCCGCGGCGGCGAAAAAACAGCTGCCCCGGATCCCGGTGTACTGGCTCAAGGGAACCGACAAAGATGAGGTTACCAAGCAATACCTCCCCCATGACCCATCCCTGATCGATGTTGCCGTCGAAAACGGACTGGATGGGCTCGATCTGCACTACGCGGGCGTCAATCAGGAATTTATGGATGCGGTAAAGGCCGCCGGCCAGAAACTTTATGTCTGGACGGTGGACGACCCCCAGGAGGCGAAACGACTCGTCGATCTTGGAGTGGCCGGCATTACGACGAACCGTCCTGAATGGCTGCGAGAGCAGCTGCTACAATAAGGGGGCCCGTTAAAATTCATTCAGGGCTTGCGAGCGGGCACTCCGCGCGCAACGAGACGAGAGCGTTTTTCTCCAGGCTACATTAGAACAACCGTGAATATAGTCAATGGATTAACGACCATCCTGTCAACCATCAAGGAGTTGCCATGAACATGCTGAGAGTGTGGCCGATTATATGCCAATTCGGTATCGGAGCGATCCTGTGCATTATTGGTATCGCGGGCGGCCTTAAGGGAAATTACCTCGACCTAAAAATCCCCGAAGACCGGCGTTTGCTGGTTATCCTGGTGGCCGGCTTTGTCTTCATGCTTGCGCTGGTCAGCATTTTTACGTTCTGGGCCCCGTTCTGGGCGTCGGGAGGTGACGCATGATCGCAGAGGCAACGCCACAGGCCATGGGTTCGGGGCTCGATTACGCAGTGATGATATTTTATTTCGTCGCGGTCCTGGGTTTTGGTTTGTATTTCGGCCGCTATACCGCCACGACCAAGGACTTTTTCTTCGGGGGCCAGCGCTTTTCGTGGTGGCTCATCGCCTTTTCATGCATCGCCACGGTGGTCGGCAGTTACAGTTTTATCAAATACAGCGCGGCGGGATTCTCCTACGGGATTTCAAGCACCCAGTCCTACCTGAACGACTGGTTCTGGATGCCTATTCTGGTTTTGATCTGGATACCCATTGTGTACTATATGAAAATCCAGTCCATTCCGGAATATCTGGAAAAACGCTTCAATAAATCTACCCGTCTGGCCGCCACCATTATTATCCTGATCTATATCGTTGGATACATCGGTATCAACCTGATCACACTGGGCAAAACCCTGCATACCCTGCTGGGGTGGAATATCATGACGGGGGCCACAATTACCGCCGTGGCCGTCGCGCTCTACGTTTATGCCGGTGGTCAGACGGCGGTTATCATGACAGACCTGGTCCAGGGGATTATCCTGCTGGTTGCGGGGCTGGGTATCTTTGTCGCCGCTATTGTCCATTTTGGCGGTTTCTACGATTTCTGGTCCCTGCTGCCCGAATCGCACAAGTACGCCTTTTCTGACTTCAACGATCCGCCCAAATTCAGTTTTATCGGGATATACGTCCAGGATGGGCTGGCCAATACCGGCGCGCTCATGCTGATGCACCAGGGATTTATCATGCGATTTCTGTCGCTGAAAAGCGTCAAAGATTCGCGCCGCATGGTGGTATGCTGGATATTGATACTCTCACCGCTGGCGGCGATTGCAACGAGTTGCGGCGGGTGGATTGCCAAGGCGCTGGTCAATAACGGCGAACTCCAGACCGAGGCGCCGGATGCCTTTGTCAAGGCGGCGTATTTCCTCTGCTCGCCGGGCATCTTTGGATTTGTGCTGGCCGCTCTGACGGCGGCCCTGATGAGTACGGCCGATTCTCTGATCAACGCGGTCAGTGCGATCTTCGTGAATGATGTGTGGAAACCGTATGTCAAGCCGCAAAGCTCCGACCGGCACTATCTTCTGGTGGCCCGAATTACCAGTCTGGTGGCGGCGGCGGCGGGCCTGGCCCTGGTGCCCATCTTTATGAAAGATACCATCTATGGCGCCCATGGCAAGTTTACCGCGGCGATTACCCCGCCGGTATTGATGGCGATTGTCTTTGCCATAACCTGGAAGCGCTACACTCCCGCGGCGGCTTTCGCCACGATCGTCGGGGGTGCGATTTTGATCGCGTGCTCGTTTGTCTGGCCGGACGCGCTGGTAGGGCCGCTGGATTTTGGCATGGGGCCGGACAGTTACAAATTCATGCGCGCCCTGTTTGGCATTATTGCATCCGGGACGCTGGGGGTGGTTGTTACCTTCTTTACCAAGCCCAAACCCATTGAGGAAATTAGAGGTCTGATCGCCGGTACGCAACTGGATGCCATGAAAATCTTCAAGGGGTCAGAGCCGAACCGTACACCTGGCAAAAAGGCCCGGCTGACGGTCAGAATCGATCCTGAAATTACGGAAGAAAACGTCGCGGTTGTTCCCCGGCCGGCTCTGGATACGATGGCGGCGGAACCGGGCGATTTGCTCTATGCCAGCCATACCAACTGGATATACGGCGGCCTCCGATCTGTCCACATAAAAGCATCCGCCGAAATCGAACCGGACTCAGAAGTCATACGCCTCTCGCCGCAGGATGCTAAAACCGCACACTTTACCGATGGCCAGACCATTATCATCGAAAAAATCATATAGGAAGACAATCCTTGGGCCGCCCGGCATAACCTGCCGTTTCAGATGCTTGCGAGCCTGTCGCATTTTGGTTTGATTGAAAAATCATTCCGGGCAAGTCCAGAGAAACAGACAGATTATTCATCGGCCCCAATGGTTGCCTGGACGACATCAATATGATAACTATATCGCTGGCGCATTGTGTAATCCTATAACAGCAGGGAATGGTATGAATCTGCTTGTTCAGTCAGAATTGAATCGAGATGAAACGGTGGTGAGGCTTCGGTCGCTGCTGGATAGTCGATCGGTAAACTCTATCGTGGAAGGCTACACGCTGAAGTCAACGGCGACGCCGTTTTGTGTTTTCAGTCTCGATTTCCGGGGGTGGTCGGGTAATAACTGGTTTGGCATCAATCCGTTTCAGTTTGTTTCGGCAATGACCCTGGCAGTAAACGAGAATTCAGGCATAGAAGTGATCATTAGCGTTCGCCGGGCGATCGGCTGGATGGTGTTCTGGTGGGTGGTTGGATTTTTCTGTGTCGCCGGCAATTTTTCGGCGAGCTATTTGGTGTTATTATTACCCGTGATCGCTTCGGTTTTGATCTGGTTTGTTTTTTTGCAAAGGCTGGTTCCGGTGGAGATCAAAAACGCGGTTCGGGCTTGATGGGGGGAATTCGTTGCGTGTGGTTCGATATCAGGCGGGATAACGATTACCGGCTCTGAAAAAAAAGTAGAGACGCGAGGGGTCGCGTTTCTACGACGGGTTGGAGGAGGTTATTGGTGGCTACTTTGTTAACAGGACATTGTCAACCTGGGCCCAGGTGTCGAGGGCGGTGTTGGCGAATTCGATACCCAGTGGTTTGCCGGCGGCCTGGCGGGCATTATCAATCGTTAATGGCAGAACTCAATCGCCAATGGTATCAATATCCCGATTTGCGCGCTGTCATTCTTTTTCAATTTTAGAAAGAACAGCTACCAAAAATGACTTATTGGATTTTAACAAAAGCCGGCGGTCAATACAAGTCAAATCATCTTAATAGCAGACAAAGGGAGTTTTGTGTCTTAGCGGCGAACTGTCTATGGGTCGCCTCTAAAAACTCATTCAGGGCGGCAAGCGGCCTCTACTGTTAAAGGCGCGATATCAATGCCAGGTGGTGGTTGCCAGCCAGTCCTCGACCAGCAGTTGCATATCGGGCGGATCGGTAGCGGCGTTGCGGTTGGTATCACCGGGTAGATAACTGTCAGTGGAGAGCCAGGTGTTGGAGAGCAGGTTGAAATCGGTGAGGGCGGCGATGCCGTCGTTGTCGTAATCGGACAGGAGCGCCCAGTGATGGGGGGGCATAGAGGCCTGGTCGGTGCCGCCGTAAATGCCCATGTTGATCCGGAGATTGATGCCGTAGGTATTGGAGGGATCGGACGGAACAGTGGCGAGTTCATTCTGCAAGGGCGAGCCGGGGCAGCCGGCGTCGATACAACGGCTGGTAGAGCCGGACCAGGCCCAGGAGTCGTTTTTCAGGTACCAGCCTTTGCTGAGGAGGTGGAAGTCGCCGGCCGCGGCGTTGACAAAGCGGGGATCTTCGCTGATATTGCCAACGCCCCATTGGATCTGGGAATTGCCATCGATGAGGGTGGCTTCGGGATCGATGCAACAATAATCGATCCTGACATTGCTGCGGTTATGGGAGGCCAGTTCGGGGCCGTAGGTGGCGGCGTTTTTAAAGAAGATGGAATTCAGGACGAAGCCGGTGCAGTATTCCCAGGCATAGAGGGCGCCGCCGTAGGCGGCCTGATTGTTATAGAAGGTGCAGTTTTTAAGGGTGGAGGCACAATACGTGCGATCGTATACAGCACCGGCCTTGTCGTTGGAGGCGTTGCCGCTAAAGAGGCATTGTTCGATGGTTGGGTGGCAATCGCTGTAATTCATGATTCCGCCGGCATCGTCATTGGAGGTGTTATCGATAAAGCGGCACCGGCGAATAATGGGATTGCTATTGGCGCGGTTGTGGATGGCGCCGCCGGAGCCGTAGCCATAGGCAGTCGCGACGGCGGCATTGCCGGTGAATTCGCAGTTTTCGATGAGCGGGCTGCAATCGCCTTCGTTGCAGATGGCGCCGCCTTCGCCGGCCCGGTTGGCGGTGAAGCGGCATTGGGTAATCCAGGGGTTGCTGTCGCTTTTATTGAAGATGGCGCCACCGCGATGGCCGGCGGCTGAGTTGGCGGTGAAGTGGCATAGTTTGATGGTGGGGCTGCCGGGGAAGATAATGATGCCTCCACCTTTATTGGCGGGATGGTAGTTGGGGCCGGCGTTGCCGCCGGAGATGGTGAAGCCGTTGAGGATGGTGGTCTGGTCGGTACCGGAGCCATCGAGGACGTGGAGGCAGTTGTCGGTGTAGTTGGTGAAATTGGGGCCGTCATCGCCGGCCAGGTCGCCGCTGAGAATGGTTTCGTGGAGAGTTGGGTTGCGGGATTCCCAGGCGTCATTATCAACGGGGAATCCACCATAGAGCCGGACGCCTTTGTTGAGGCGGAAGGTGGCGTTCTGATCGCCAGCGGCGTATAGACCGCCCTGATCGGGCGTATAGGTTCCGGCGGAAACCCAGATAGCATCGCCAGTTTGTGCAGCGGTGAGCGCGTCCTGTAGATTGGTAAATTCGGTGACATCGTCGTTGAGTTGCGGGTTGGGATTGGGCGTGGGGAGAGGGGGCCTGACCCGATAGTGCAAACGATATTCATAAGCGCCCATATCGACGAGGGGAGAAATGCCGTGGCCGGTATTGGGCGAGAACGGGTCGTTATAGAAGCGGTTGCGGCCGTCCAGATCGAGGGTGGCAAAATCGGGGAGGGTGTCGTTATCGCCGGCGTCGATACAGGGTGAACCGGGGCGCAAATGATAATCCTGGACATCCGAATCGTAGAAGCGGGGGTCGTTACCGGTGTTGCCGGCGCCGCCGAGGCTGCCGGACCAGCCTTGTACGCAACAGTAATTGATATTGTAATGGTATGATCCGCCTCCTTTTAACTGGTTATCCTGGACTTCCGGCATCCGAGCCTGGTTATTCCACAAGATTGTATTGCTGACATCGACCGTATTATTCACCGCGAAGAGGCCGCCGCCCTGGTTGGCGGTATTATCAACCAGGGTGCAATTGGCGGCCCGGGCAGAGCTGGTTTCCCAGATATAGACCGCGCCGCCCAGGTCGGCGGTATTGTTATAAAACAAACAATTGTACATAGCAAATGAATCCCATTGAGCGGATAGAGCCCCGCCGCTGAATCCTTGATTGCCTGAGAAAACGCAACGGTCAAGCGTGACTGACGGGCAACCGTAAAAATGGGCCCCGCCGCCATAAGAGCCCTGGTTATAAAAGAATTCGGATTCGGTAATGAAAACCTCCGATTGAAGTACATGCAAGGCTCCGCCATTTTTTGCCTGATTACGTTGAAAAAGACATTGTTCTAATTTTAATGTTCCATTGCCGCAAAATAAACCGGCTCCGCCATAGTTGGTATCGATCGTGTTGAATCTGAAGATACAATCTAGGATAACAGGATCGCAGTTATTGGTATAAATGCCGGCGCCATGCCATATGGAATGGCAATTACGGACAATACACTGGGACATGATGGGAGCGACCCCATCACAGTAGAGTGCACCTCCCATTTTCTGTTTCGATTCAGTGCCATCAGCCCAGGCCTCCTGAAAAAGGCATCCGTTGATTACGACAGAACCGCCGACGCCTTCCAGGGTGGCGATGGAATAGGAGTTGTCGGTTGATGTGCCGGTGGAGCCAATATTGCCGCTCAGGATCGATTCATTGAGTTGCAACTGGCGTTGGGCCAGGTCATACGTTTCGGGATCTTCGTTGCCCGCGAACCCCCCATAGAGGGCAATGCCATCGTTGATATCGAAGGTGGCGTCGCGGTTGCCGGTGCCGGAGGGGTGGTCTTTGCTCTGGTCGGGTTTATAGGCGCCTTTGGCGATCCAGATCTGCTGACCGGCAACGGCAACTTCCAAGGCATCTTGCAGGTATAAATAGGCCTTGCTCCAACTGGATCCGTCGTGATCGGGGCCGGGCGCGTCGGTGCGGACAAAGATAACGGAGGGTGAGGGGATTTCGGCGACGCCGATATCGATAATCGGGGCAGCGCCGCTACCGGTGTCGGGAGTGGCGGGATCGTTACCATAGCGGGGATTGCCATAGAAGTCGTTCATGAGGAGGTCGCCGAGGGCGGCGTTCTGGCCGGCGTCGATACCGCCAGAGCCGGCAGCCAGGTTGAAATTGAGGTTAACGGGATCGGCAAAGAGGGGATCGGCGGCAATGTTGCCCGTTCCGCCGAGGGAGCCATCCCAGCCTTCTATACAACAGTAATTGACCGAGGCGGAAGTACAATCGATCTGGTCATAGAGATTGGAGCTGCCGTTATTCCAGAGAATGGTATTGGTGATGGCTGGGGCGGAATTGCCATAGATGCCACCGGTAATCATACTGAAATTATTCCAGAAGACGCTGTTAATGATCTGGGGATTGCTATCCCGGCAGTAGAGCGCACCGCCGGGCGGAGGGGATTCCCAGGGGATCGCGACATTATTGCAAAAAATTGACTGAAGGATGGCGCCGTTGCTCATTTCGTAATAGAGCGCACCGCCGCCAAAATAACACATGTTCTGGTCGAAAACGCAGTTGATAAGGTCGGGCATGCCGTTATAACTGTATAATGCGCCGCCGTAATTGCTTATGTTATTATAGAAGGTGCAGCCTTCCAGAGTTGGGCTGGAAGCGGCGGCGACATAAATAGCGCCACCTTTTTGAGAGGAGGAATTTTCTTCGAAACGGCATTCGGTGATGTTGGGAGAAACGATCGCGCCATAGATTGCCCCGCCGGTATGCGCTTCGTTAAATTTGAACTGGCAATTATTGATTTCGGGCGAACAGTTGTAGAGATAGAGTCCTCCGCCGGATGCGTTGGAGCCTGAGCTCGCATTGGCGTTGCCGTAGATGATATAAACACCATCGACTGTGGCATTGGTTACGGCGTTGGCGTAAAGGACGTGGTAGCTGTTATCGGCCGTGTTGCCAAGGATACCAATATCGCCGCTGAGATAGGTTTTGTATAAGGACGGATTTCGGGAGAGAGGTTTTTTGGGGTCGCCCGCGAAGCCACCTGCGAGTGTTACGCCGTTTTTCAGGGTGAATGACAGGGTGCGGTCTTTGGTCCCATTGGGGTACTGAGTGTTCGTGTTGGGGTAATAATAGCCCTGGGCGATTAATATGGCATCGCCCAGCTGGGCATTTTGCAGGGCATCCTGAAGGTGGTTGTAGGCGTTGGTCCAGTCGGCGCCATTGTTGTTGCCGTTGGCATTAACTTTGACGTATATCATTTTGGCGGGCAGAATACCGGCGCAAAACAGGATATAATAGACAAATAATAAATAATAACGCCCAACCAATGAGATGTTGTTTTTCATTTTCGATCTCCCTGTGACCATAGAGGTTTTGTATGCCAAGAATGCGAACATCCGGCACGACTCTTTACTTAAGAGCTAATCTTTTTCGATTATTGGCCGGGGTTCAAGGCAATTCCACTTGAAAATAAAAAAATATGAAATGATTGTTATCGAGGCGTTTTGGGGTCTGGCAGACCCTTTGGTGTAAACTATTTTAAATTTTAATAGTTATGCATTCAGGATTATTCCAGTGCCGCCTTCATGTCAGCGATGAGTTGTTTGAGTTCGGATTCGGCCATATCAAGGTTATTGAGGTTGCGATCGATGATATTGACGATGGCGGAGCCGACAATGACGCCGTCGACGCCGGCGGCGGCAAGTTGTCGGGCATGATCGGGCTGGCTGACGCCGAAACCGACACAGACGGGGATGGGGGTCCGTTGTTTGAGATCGTGAACCAGGGGCAGGACCAGGTCGCTCAGCTGGGCGCGGGCGCCGGTGACGCCGAGGGTGGAGACGGTATAGATAAAGCCGGTACAGAGCCGGGCGATTTTGTCGCGGCGGCTTTCGGCGGTGTTGGGGGTGACCATGTAGACGGAGTCGAGGCCGGCCTTTTCGATAAGGGGCTGGACCTCGTCGGCGTCATCGACACAGAGGTCGGCGACCAGGACGCTGTTGACCCCGGCGCGGGCGGCGTCGAGATAAAATTTTTCGCGACCGTATTTTTCGATGATATTGTAATACATGAGCAGGCCGATCGGTATGTCGCGGTATTGCTTGATTTCAGCAATAAGGTTGAGCGCCTTTTTACAGGTCATACCGGATTCAAGGGCGCGGACATCGGCTTTCTGGATGGTGGGGCCATCGGCGGTAGGATCGCTGAAGGGGATGCCAAGTTCGAGGACATCCGCCCCGGCGTCGATGGCGGCCTTGATCAGTCGGAGTGACTCGTTGTAATTGGGATCGCCCAGAACGAAAAAGGGGACAAAGGCCGGGCGATTGAGGTTGGCAAAGAGTTGTTTATAAGTGAGCATGCTGGCATCCTTAATGCGGTTTTATGCAAAAACTCAGCATGGGCAAACAGTGCTTGCCCATCTACGGTTATTTAGCAGATTCGGGCCGGTATCGGATGTAGGCGTCGACATCTTTGTCACCGCGTCCGGAGAGATTGACGACGACCACATCGTCGGATTGGAAACGATCGGCGTTATTAAGCAACCAGGCGATGGCGTGGGTGCTTTCGAAGGCGGGAATAATGCCCTCTTCGCGGGTGAGCAGCAAGAACGTATCGAGGACTTCATCATCGGTGGCACCGACATATTCAGCCCGGCCGGTTTCCTTGAGGTAGCTATGTTCGGGCCCAACGCCGGGGTAGTCGAGGCCGGCGCTGATCGAATGGGATTCATGGACCTGGCCGTTTTCGTCCTGGAGGATATAGGATCGTGCGCCATGCAGAACTCCGACGCCGCCTTTTTGCAGAGTGGCGGCGTGACGTTCGGTATCGAGACCTTCGCCGGCGGCTTCGACGCCTATGAGCTGAACTTTTTCGTCTTCGATAAAGCCGGCGAACATGCCGATGGCATTGCTGCCGCCCCCAACGCAGGCAATGACCGCAGTGGGCAGGCGGCCGAGTTTGCTGAGGCATTGGTGGCGGGTTTCATCGCCGATGACCTTCTGAAAATGGCGGACGACCTGGGGATAGGGATGCGGTCCGGCGGCAGTGCCGAAGAGGTAGAAGGTGTCATCCACATGCGCCGTCCAGTAACGCATGGCATCGTTGATGGCGTCTTTGAGGGTGCCGGTGGCGCTGGTAACGGAGATGACTTCGGCGCCAAGCAGGCGCATTTTCTGGACATTGGGCATCTGGCGTTCGATATCCACGCAGCCCATGAAGACCTTGACTTCCATGCCCATTTTGGCGCCGATGGTGGCGGTAGCCAGTCCGTGCTGGCCGGCGCCGGTTTCGGCGATGAGTTTCTTTTTGCCCATGTATTTGGCGAGCAGGCCCTGGCCGAGAGTGTTGTTGAGTTTGTGGGCGCCGCCGTGCATGAGGTCTTCGCGCTTGAGATAGACCTGGGCGCCGACGCGCCGGCTGAGTGAGGGACTCAGGTAGAGCGGGGTGGGCCGGCCGGCGTAATCGGTGAGCAATTCAAATAATTCACGATTGAACTGCTCATCAAACTGCCAGCGGTAAAATGCCTGCTCGATTTCTTCCAAGGCGGGCATGAGTACTTCCGGCACATAATAGCCGCCGAACTGGCCGTAGCGTCCTGGGTTTTTCATAATTCAGGTTCCGTTTCGAATGCTGATATTGGATAACTTACTTAAGACAAATCGGTTATGGTCTAAATCGCCGGGTTGGGCAGGCCATGATAACTTTATGTACTTTTATAGCATTTTTGATGGGGTAAGTCAATGCGACGGGGGACAGATCGATGAAATGAGCGGGTTTACTTGAATAATGATTAAAATTTGATATAAAGTGACAAAGTAATTAAAAACAGAAAGTGAGGCTATAGATGTCTGAAAATATATTATCACGGATAGCTATAAATCCCAAAGTTATGCCGGGAAAACCGACTATAAGGGGTATGCGGATAACCGTCGAACAATTTTTACGGGCTCTGGCCGGTGGTATTTCTGAAGAGGAATTAATCACTGACAATCCGGAATTAGAGAAAAAAGATTTTCAGGCCGTGCAAAGGTATCATTCTAAATCAAAATCAAATAAACTGAGGCAATCTCGCCAACAAGCGTATTAAGGGGTGAACCGTGGGGCTTGATATGATAGAAATAGTTATGGCGGTGGAAGATCGCTTTGGTATTCAGATCTCTGAAGACGAAGCAAGTCAATGCGAAACGGTTGGGAAGTATTATGAGTTGATTAAATCGAAAGTACGAAGCCGGCCTCTGGTGGAGAGTTGTTCAGAGCAGCGGGTTTTTTATCGGTTGCGCAGGGCTCTGGTTAACCTAACGGCTTGGCCTCGTAAGATGATTCGACCGAATATGCCGGTTTCGGCCCTGTCAGAAAATGAAACGTTAAAAACGCTGTGGGAAAGGTTAGAGGAACAAACGAAGTGGGTATTTCCCAAACTTGAGCCGGGGATCAGCGGAAAAGGATTGATGATCTTTGCTTTCTGGGTAATTCTTGTTGTTATTTCAATTGCTTTACTGTTTTATGGATATATAAAGGCGGGATTCTGTCTGGCGGCTTTATGCGTTTTGATGGGGATTTATCGAAAGCGCTTCTCCTATCGGAACGCAAGCTATAGCGTCCCGAGTCATTGTAGGACATTGGGGGATTTATCGAAAGCGCTTGTAGAACTGAATCACAGAGTGAACGATCGGCAGATCTGGTCCGATCTATGTCAGATCATTGCGGACATATTGGGACTTGAACCATCGGAATTGAAGCCGGAGTCGCATTTTGTGAGAGATCTGAATGCGGGATAAGATAGTGTTCCGGCAAAATTATATTCGCCCAAATGGTATGGCAGTAATCTGATCGCCCAGGGGCAGGGTGTCCGGGCCGGTATGGATGACATAGCCGGTTTTTATTTGCGGCTGGTCGCGCAGGAGGGCGCGGATACTGTCGGCCATTTTGGGGCGGGGAGTTGAAGACAGTTTTATTTCAATGGGGATAATTGCCGGGCCGGATTCTACGATCAGATCCACTTCCTGAGCGGTCGAAGTGCGCCAGAAATAAACACGGGGTTCCCGGCCGAGATTGCGGAAATATTTGATAATTTCCATAATGACAGCGGTTTCAAACAGGGCGCCGCCCTGGGGGAGGCTTAATATGTGTTCTTTTGATTGAATGCCGGCGAAGTATGAGAGCGTGCCGGGATCGGTGAAGTATAGTTTGGGAGTTTTGACCAGGCGTTTGCCGGTGTTGGTAAACCAGGGCCGCAGGAGCAGGATTTGGTAGCTGGTTTCCAGAATCGAGATCCAGGCTTTTACGGTATTGGTGACCAGGCCCAATTCATTGCCTAATTCGGTCAGGTTGAGCAACTGGCCATTGCGTGCCGCCAGGGCGCGCATAAAGATCTGGAACTGGCCCAGATCACCCACCTGTCGAAGTGAACGCAGGTCGCGTTCCAGATAGGTTTGGATATAGCTGCTGTGCCAGAGTTGAGCGTCCCGGTGCGGTTCGCGGATCAGCTCGGGGTAGCCGCCGCGCCGCAAAAAGGGCCATAGCTGTTCGGAGTCGTTGTTTTCCGGTTCGTTCGATCTGCTAAAAGGGATTTCCCACAGGGCCGGCCGATTGATGCGACCGGTGATTTCGCGAAAGGACAGCGGCAGTAATGTCAACATGGCGACGCGTCCGGCGAGGCTTTCGGAAATCTGTTGGGACATGGCAAAATTCTGGGAACCGGTCAGGATGAACTGACCTTTGTGGTCACGGTGCTGGTCGACGATGTTTTTAATATAAGATAGCAGCTCGGGGGCGTATTGAATTTCATCCAGCAGGACCGGAGGCGGATAAAGTGTGAAGAAGCCTTTGGGATCGTGTTGGGCTGCCTGACGAATGTCGGGGCGATCCATGGAGAGGTACCGGTGGGTTTTGCTGAAAAGATGGTTCAGGAGGGTCGTTTTGCCGGACTGGCGGGGGCCGGTGAGGGCAATGACCGGGAAATCCCGGGCGGCCTGTTTTATCGGGCGTTCAAGTTCGCGTGTGATGTAATTGGATAAGGCCATTATTACAATTATGCATTCAAAATGCATAATTGCAAATATTAATTGTAAAACGTTTTATTGAAGTATGTTACGGTTGTGAAATTTTGGTCAGAACAGGCGTTTGATTTCGTCGGCGATGATGGCGATGCCTTTTTCGACGGTTTGGGGGCTTTGGGAGTAGGTCATGCGGAAGCATTCATGGGCGTGCTGCCAGGGTTGCTGGAGGCCGGGGAAGAAATAGTGTCCGGGGACGATGAGGACGCCGCGTTTTTTGAGGCGCTGGTAGAGTTCTTCGTTGGTAATGGGCAGGTCTTTGAACCAGAGCCAGAGGAAGAGGGCGCCTTCGGGCTTGTGGATGCGGTAATCGAGGCCTTGGAGTTCGCGCTGCCAGATCGCGACGGCGTGTTGGCATTTTTCCAGGTAGAAGGGTTTGATGACTTCACGGCTGAGTTGGAGGATTTCGCCGGATTTGACCAGGCGGTTGGCGATGGCGGCGCCCATGCCACCGGGGGCCAGGCTGAGCACGGCGTTGAATTCGCAGACGGCCTGGACAATCTCTTCCCGGGCGATAATGATACCGGTACGGGTGCCGGGCAGGCCGAATTTGGACAGGCTCATACTGACGATGGTATTGGGGGTCCAGATGGGCTGGGCGTCGGTGAAGATAATGTTGGGGAATGGGGTGCCGTAGGCATTGTCGAGGATGAGCGGGATGTTTTTATCAGTGGTCATCCGGACCAGGCGGGTAATTTCGTCATCCGTCAGCACATTGCCGGTGGGATTGGTTGGGCGCGACAGACAGACGGCGCCGACATCGTCACCAATTTCGAGTGCGTCGAAGTTGACGCGGTATTTGAAGAATCGGTTATCGAGCAGTTCAATTTCGGGCTGGAAGCTGCGGAAGATATCGCCACTGATGCCGATATCGGTGTAGCCGATGTATTCGGGGGCGAGGGGCAGGAGGATTTTTTTCTGGCGGCCGAGACGATCTTCGCCGGCAAACATGTTCATCAGAACAAAAAAGGCAGACTGGCTGCCAGTGGTGAGGGCGATATTTTTGGGGGTGATATCCCAGCCGAACTCGGCGCGAAACAGGGCGCTGAGGTTTTCGATAAAGGCAGTATTGCCCTGGGGGGCGTCGTAAATGCCAAGGGCTTTTTCGTAGCTGTCGCCATTGTTGAGCAGGTCGCGCATGCAGGCGCGAAAGACCTGCTGGACGGGAGGTACGAAAGCCGGATTGCCACCGCCGAGCATGAGCATATCACGGTTGACATTCATGGCATGATCGAGGTCGTCCATGAGGAGGCTGATGCCTGATTTATGTTGTAACTTTTCGCCAAATCGTGTTAATTGCATAGAAATTCCCTGTGGATTAATGGTCAACCATTTTGAAGGGATGCAGTATAGCATTTTTTCTGAGAATTTCCAGTATAAGTTTGTATTAGGGACGGTTGAATTTGAAAAACCGGCTGGAGCGGGCCTAAAATCATACGACTGTTTGTTAGAATAAATTTTAAAAACAACATAACTCTTTTATATAGAAGGAGATAATATGGACACTTTTGAAGCCATCCGAGCCCGTCGCGCGGTAAAACATTATGATGCAGGGCACAAATTGTCAGAATCGGAAGAAAAACAGCTCTTTGAACTGGCGATTCAGGCCCCCACGGCCTTCAATATTCAGAACTGGCGGTTTGTTGTGGTGCGAGATCCGGAATTACGTCATAAGATTCGGAAGGTGGCGTGGGATCAGGCCCAGGTGACGGACGCGTCGTTATTGATCGTATTGTGTGCCGATTTAAAGGCGTGGGAGAAAGAACCTAATCGCTACTGGGTGAACGCGCCGAAAGAGGTGCAGGATTTTCTGGTGCCGGCGATCGATGTCTATTACCGGGGTAAAAGTCAGGTTGAACGG
The DNA here is from genome assembly GCA_963663965.2 of Sedimentisphaerales bacterium. Classification (GTDB taxonomy): domain Bacteria; phylum Planctomycetota; class Phycisphaerae; order Sedimentisphaerales; family SM23-30. The sequence goes on along the minus strand of CAXXFK010000023.1, from coordinate 45,717 downwards.
GATGAGGCGATGCGGTCGTGCGGGATCGCGGCCCAGACGATCATGCTGGCAGCGAAGGCAATGGGTTATGATTCGTGTCCGATGGATGGTTTTGACTATGATGCGGTTGGCAAGCTGATTAAGCTGCCGGCGAATCATGTGGTGGCGATGTTTGTGGCCGTGGGCAAGGGCACCAAGGCGGCCTGGCCCAAACCGGGGCAACTGCCGCTGGGTGAAGTGGTTATAAACAATACGTTTTGAAGTAAAGCAGGGCCAATTGCTGCTTAAACCGGGCAAGGAAGTAAACTTTTTTACTTTTTTTGTAAGACATTTTTTAATTTTCGACTAAGATAATGATCAATGTAGAAAAATGAGTGTTTCCAGTGCCTGGTGAAGCTGGAATTAATAATCAATCAGATGTTTTTAAACCCGAACATTGAATGGAGGTTTATTATGAAAAAGCTGTTGTGTATCGTAACGATACTGGGCCTGTTCGCGCTGAGTGGATGCGCCAAGAAAGAAGAATCCAAGCCGACGACACCCGATCCGGAAGCCAAGCCGGAAGCGACGACAATGGTGTACCACGTGGAGGCAGTTGCCTAAACGTATTGGAATTCGGAAAGAGCTAAAAAAGCAACGATCCCGCCAATTGAATTTTGCGGGATCGTTTTTTTATTATGTCTCGGTGAGCGGTATCATTGGGCCCCGTTCAAAAGACCGGGCTTAATGATCCCCAATTATTTTGAAGGCGATGAGGCGGGCCCCAGTTTGACGGGCTCAAGGAATGGATTGTCGGTAGAAAGAATCAGCCGGGTGTTGGTCTGGAGGGAGTTTTTGAGCGACTCGAGCGAGCGGAGGAACTGGTAGAATTCGGGTTCCTGGGAGAACCCTTCGGCGGCGATTGCAATGACTTCGGCATCGGCTTCACCGCGAATTTCGGCGGAGCGCTGTTCGGTTTCTCCGGTGATTTGTTCGAGTTCCTTTTGCATCTGGCCGAGGATTTTGTTTTCTTCTTCTTTGGCTTCCGATTCGAACAGGTTGGCGATGCGCAGCCGTTCGGCTCGCATACGGTCGTAGACGGTGGGCCGGACTGACTCGATATAGTTAACGCGCTTGACTTTGACCAAGATCAGTTCGATGCCGTATTCTTCTTTGATATCTTTAGAAGCGACGGAGAGGATTTCGTTTTCCATTTTGGCGCGCCCGACTTTGATGGGATCGAGCGCGAAGGCTTCGTTCATTAATTCATTCGATTCGTATTGCAGCTGACGGTTGGAGCTGCGGACCACTTCGATGAGGTTGTAGCGGGCAACGACGTCGCGGACTGCGGAGTCGACCAGGTCATCGAGTATTTTGTAGCCGCGGATTTCGGTGCGAACGCGCTGGAAGTAGACCATGGGGTCGACAATGCGCCAGCGGGCCCAGACATCGACAAAGATGCGTTTTTTGTCGCGGGTCTGCATGTTTTCGGCGTCGCCGTCCCAGGGCAGCAGTCGTTTTTCCAGGACATGGATGCGCTGGATAAAGGGGATGCGGATATTGAGGCCGGCCTCGGTTATGCTGCGCACGGGTTTGCCGAACTGGGTGATGACCGCCTGTTCGCCTTCTTCGACGATAAACAGGCCGCTCAGGATGATCAGCAGGATAACGAACGCAACGATGGCTATAATGAGTTTATTGATTTTCATTGCCGGCCTCCATTATTAGCGGGAGTCGAGGGGGTGGGCAGAGAGGGCCCGATAGATTTTTTTTGTGGATTGTTTAAATCGAGCAGGGGCAGGATGCCGGAGATCTGGCTATCCAGAACGGTAACATCGGGGGCGACTTGCAGGATGGACTCCATGGTTTCGAGGTAGAGTCGGGTGCGGGTGATTTCGGGGGCCTTTTTGTATTGGGCCAGCTGAGCGAGAAAGGCGTTGACCTTGCCTTCCATACTGCGGACGACGCGTTCGCGATAGCCTTCGGCTTCGCTGATGACGCGGTCGCGCTGGCCGCGGGCGGCGGGGATCTGGCGATTTTTTTCGCCCAGGGCTTCGTTGATGACTTTTTCTTTTTTCTGGCGGGCACGGTTGACCTCGTCGAAGGCGTCTTTGACCTCTTCGGGTGGCGAGGCGGTTTGTAATTTGACGGTGACGACCTGCACGCCGGTTTCGAATTTGTCGAGCATGTCCTGGATATCGACTTTGGCTTCCATGGCGATCTGGTCGCGGCCGATGGTGATGACTTCATCGACACTGGCATCGCCGACCAGGCGGCGCATGACCGATTCGGAGATATCATTGATGATATCGTCGATGGTGGACTGGGGGGTGGACTTGCCACCGACTTTAAAGAGGTATTGGTAGGCATCGTTGATGCGATATTGCACGATCCATTCAACATGGGCGAGGTTGAGATCGCCGGTAAGCATTTCGGCGATGGTGCGCATTTCTTTGGTGGGGGTGCGGTATTGAGTGTCGCGGCCGGGCCGGACGGTTTCGAAGCCGTACTCCAGCGACTGGACCTGCTGGACGGGGATGACCATGGCGGTTTCGATGGGCCAGGGCATTTTCATGTGCAGACCGGGCTCTGTGAGGCGATCGAAGCGGCCGAAACGCAAGAGGACTCCCTGGCTGTCGGCCTCGACCATGTAAAAGGTGGAGAACAGCAGCCAGAGCAGGATAAAAACGCCGATGATAATGATGAGGATCTGCCCCTTAAATTGAGGCAATTGGCTGGGGTACGATGGATTGTATCGGACTCGGAATTTCATGGGGATATCCTGTTAAGGTATATAGTAAGACTAATGTTTTCTTATATTTATGGATGTCTGTGTCCGTTGCATCTTATTACACAAAAGAGCGATTGCAAAGAAAAAATTGATGGAGGGGCCAGGGCGGATTGACAGGAGGGGGTGATATGAGAAGATGTTCAGCCGGGTTGATAGTGTTGTAACGTGTTTGTATATAGGGTGTTAGGCGCCAGATAAGTATTATTGGGTTCGTTTGAGAATGGATGCTGATCGGTTGGATGGCACCTGGGGAGTATCGGGATGTGGCCACGGTTGCTCTAGTGAGATTGGCTTTGTTTTGAATGGGGCGGAAAATTATGGGCGGCCCAATTTAATTAAAATGACATAGTGTGTCCGAAGACAAACAATCGATAAGGTATTTTTATTTCATGTGTTACGGTCATTTTTTGTTTTGGGTGGATCGTTGTCAACAAAATAATAAACACTGTGTATAATAAAAATTTGGTGGTAATGATGGGTGGTTTTTTTAATATGGGGTGACAGGAAATTGGGGGATATGATGTTGTTTGATATGAAAGGATATATTATGAATTGTAGGTTTTCGATATCTCGTTTGGCGCTGGTTCTGGTGGTTTGCGGCGGAGTGCTATCCAATTATACAAGGGGTGAAGAGGCGGATGGGTATCAGATTGAGACGAATATTCTGTATCGAGACCTGTCGGGTGGGGAGCTGGATGACTACGCGAAGGAGCGGTGCCGTCTGGATGTTTATTATCCGGTGGATCAAAAAGGTTATGATACCGTGGTGTGGTTTCATGGCGGTGGGCTGACCGGGGGGGAGAAATTTATTCCTAATGAGTTGAAGAATCAGGGGCTCGCCGTTATTGCGGTGAATTACCGGTTGTATCCGAAGGTTTCCTGTCCGGTTTATGTTGAAGACGCGGCGGCGGCGGTGGCGTGGACTTTTAAGCATATCGAGGCTTATGGCGGGGATGCCAAGCGGATTTATGTGTCCGGTCATTCAGCGGGCGGGTATTTGACGAGCATGGTTGGATTGGATAAACATTATCTGGCGGCTTATGGCATCGACGCAAATCAAATTGCCGGCTTGATCCCCTTTAGTGGGCATACCATTACGCATTTTACGGTCCGGGATGAGCGTGGCATACCGGGCACGCGGCCAGTGGTGGATGAGATGGCGCCGCTTTATTTTGTTCGTGATGACGCGCCGCCGCTGGTTCTGATTACGGGCGACCGGGAGTTGGAGATGCTGGGGCGTTATGAAGAAAACGCCTATATGATGCGGATGATGAAGGTGGCGGGCCATAAAAAGACCGAACTTTATGAACTACAGGGATTTAACCATGGCGAAATGGCGGCGCCGGCCCATGGGATATTGTTGAAACATCTGAAAAAACAACGAAAGTCTTAGATTATATCCGTATTTAGTTGGTGCAAATGATGCGGAAGCCTACGTTGTAAACTTTCTGCCAGGGGTGGTATTTTTGCCGGCTGGAGGCGGTGGCGCGGCCTGGGCGATCGTACCAGGAGCCGCCGCGTACGATACGATATGACTCGGTGGAATCTGGAGAGGGTTCATAGGGTTCATAGGGGTCAGCCGGGGCGGGGGTATCGGTCCATTCGGCGACATTGCCGAGCATGTCAAACAGGCCCCAGGGATTGGGTTGATAAGATCCAACGGGCGCGGAAACGCGGAAGCCATCATCAACCGTCTCAACGGCCGGCCGCCAGAGCGGGATGGCGCCGGCGGGAAGGCCCCAGTCGATGGTTTCCATGAACCGGAGTTTTTTGTCGGCGAGATTGGCAAATGGGGCAAAATTGGTGTTAGAGTCGCCGAACCAGTGGGTCTGGCCGCTACCGGCGCGGCAGGCATATTCCCACTGGATTTCGTTGGGTAAAGAACATGAGCGGCCGGTTTTCGATGACAACCATTGGCAGAATTTTGTGGCCTGCTGCCAGGAGACGCGACAGACCGGTTGATCGGGCTGGTTCAGGGGGTAGCCCCGTTCGCGGGGACTGAACTGGAGGAAGTCGCCGTTTTCCAGGCGGCTGTCATGTTGGGGGTCGAAACAGGCGAACTGGCGATTGGTGATTTCAAATTTCGTCATCCAGAAACCGGATTCGATTTGAGCCTTACGCGGCGGTGTGTCCGTGCGGGCAGATGGAGCGCCCATGATAAATTCACCGGCGGGAATCCATGCCATTTCGATGGCAAGGCTGTCGTTCAAGGGCAGGGATAGTGGGGCGGGTGACGATTCCTGCTGTGATTGCCGGGCCTGTTGAGGGGTGAGGGGCCAGCCGGAACAGGCAGGTGTCCGGGTTTGATTTATCTGAGCAGGGGCTGGTTGCTGAAAAACAATATTCCGGGGCTGGGGATTGATGAATTCTTCATCGTCATCGCGGGAAGAATATTTTTTCATCATCGCCAGGCGGCGCTGATACTGGTGGTTGACTTTATCGGGTCCGACAACTTCGCGCCAGCTGCCGTGGGCGGGGGTGTTCAGATCTATCCAGGTGACAAGACGATCCCAGCTTTCCGCATCAAGGGTCACGTTATGATGGCCTTGTTGCAGGATCTGGATCAGTTCGGTATTGGAGGCGTGGAATTCATAGGGATCGAGCAGGTGGCTGTCGCTTTCGATGGTGGGAGTGCGGACGAACTGGCGCAGGGCAAGGTAAGCGGGGGGGAATTGGGTGCCTTGAACATAAGTCTGGTTGGCGGCCTTAACCTGGACCGGCGGCCGACAGGTAAAGTCAGGGTTATCAGGATATTCGCAATTTTCTGCACCATGACAGCCGACGCAATATTTATCCAGTACCGGCTGGACTTCCCGGTTGAAACTGAAGCCGCGGGTGGGGCCGTACCAGGGTTTGGTGGTAGCGGGCGGTTGGCCGGCGGCGATGGTAGGGCCGGTAACGGGTGTGCTGTTTTGGGGTTCATGGCAACCCACACAAGAGAGGATTTCGCCGGGCATGGCCGTAGCCCAGCTGCGCATGAGGGCGATGGCCTTTCCCTGTTGGTCCAGGGGCTGCATGGAAATGGGGGTATTGGCCGGTACGGAGAACATGGCCGAGCCGTCCGCTTCGACCGGAACGGTACCGATGATGCGTTTGACATCCCAGGGGCCATCCAGGCCGACGCGGTTGACCTGGCCGCCCATACCGTGATAGGCGAATTGATAGGTGAACAGGCGCAGCTTTTTGACTGTGCCACGGGGCACCTCTTTAAGACCGTCGCCTCGGTAAATGTCGGTAATGTACATAGTGGCGGTGGTCTGGCCGGGATCAACCCGGGATGGGATAATCGGGGGGATGGGTGTTTTGATCAGCGGAACCGGTTCGAAAAGGACATAGCCCGGTTGCGAGCGGAGGAGCAAGATATTGTCGAAAATATCCACCAGGTAAAGTCCCCATTGAGATTGCGGGGTGAGCTGGGCGGCGACCAGGACATATTTTTCGTTGAGCGGGCAGGGATGCAGGAATTTGGGCCAGGAGTTGTCGACGAGCCGGTCGACGATAACCGGCTCGATTTTCTGGCCATAGCCCGGGATGCGCTGCAAGGCGCCTTCGGCTTCGCGGCGGCCGCGCGCGGTATCGAAAAGGACCAGTTCGCCGATCCGCGCGACACCGTGATGGCCGGTAACGATACCGATAAAGGCGTTTTCCTGGTTGGGGATGGGGCGGGCATAGAAGATACTATTGGGCCAGTAGGAATTGCTGCCGTAGAATTCGCGCTGGTTGGTGCCATCTGGATTCATGGTGAAGAGGATGCGGGTCGTGAAGTGGGGGGTATCGGTATATTCCCAGCGCAGATAAAGTACCTGGCCGTTGGGCATGACGGTCGGGCACCAGTTGTGTTCCTGGTCGAAGGTCAGGCGGCGAATGGCGCCGGTGGTTCGGTTGAAGTGGTAGAGGTTGGTCACATGGGAAGCGCCCTGAACGCAGGGCACCCCGATGAATGGCGCGGTGGAAGAAAAGATAATATTGCCATCGGGCAGATAACAGGAATCGTAATTATCGACGTCCGGCTCTATAATAAGCGGCAGTTGTTCCAGGTCATGGGTGGTGAGATTCAATTCGAAAATCTGCCAGCGTTGATTGGCGCCGGGCATGGAGAACATGATTTTATCGGCGTTGAAATGGAGGTCGATATCGGTAAGGCATTCAGCGGCGGCGGGTTTGAAGAGTGTGCGGAGCGGCTGATCGGGATTTTTCAGGGAGATCAGGACGATTTCATTATCCCAGCCGTAGGGATTGAGGCTGGAGTTGCTTTCCCAGTTGGCGGGCAGGGCCAGGTTGCCCTCTTGTTTGCGTTTGATCAGAATGATCTCGTCGTATTGGTCCAGGATGGGATTACTGAGCAGGATCTGGCGTTGCAGTTGGAGCAGTTGTTGGGCTTGTTGGCGGGCCTGGGGATCGTTCTGGGTGAGCGCGGCGGTGATCTTATCGATTTGAGATTCGAGGCGGGTGAGGGATTGCAGGCATTCATTGATCGGGCCGGCCTTTTCGGGGGCCATCTGGATAATGTCGGCGGCGGCCCGGCGCAGGGCGGGGATATTAAGGGTGGTTAAATCGAATGGATCGGTATTCTCCTCGGCGATACCCGAAGGACTAAGGCAAAACACCATTTGTAACGACAGAAAAAGGATACAGGCTCTGGGCATTGGCATTCCAAAATTCTGGATTAGTGGTTTAAACAGGACCTTCAGGTATGATCCTGTCAGGAAAAATGGCAATAACTACTTACTGATAAAAGGATTATCTTGTTCCAAGTTATGTGTTCCGGCACCTTAAAACGATTGATAGAGGCTCCTATTTACTAACAACGTTATGATATGGAATGTTGCAATCTGGCTTATTTATTGTCCGCAGATTCTTATCATGCCATAATTTCAGTAAAAAGCAATGGTTGATTTCTCTGATCGTTAGTCAAGTTAGACAAGATATTCAGAAGATTTGAAGATGGCGCCGGTTTGTTTAGAATTGCATCTTAGGGGTGTTAACATATCGGCCTGGCCAATGATTGTCTGATATACCCAATGGGTATGACAATTCCCGATTGCTCGCAAGATAAGTTTTTTACTCGTGTAGAACTTATATCACGGCCCAGCGGGCATTTTCAATCGTAAGCAGTATACAGGAGTCAAATGATGTTAATCCGGCGAGTGGCGTTTGCACAACGTGCTGAAAAGGCCTGGGATATAATCAGGTTTTATGGTCTGTTTTGTTTTGTCGTGACGATTTTTATGGGCCAGGGTGTCGGCGCATTGGCACAATCAACGGTTCAAGAGATTCTTGAAGTGGGCGACGGTCGTCTGGAAGTGGCTAAACAGGATGGGGGCTATCGGGTGGGGCTTTCTATTGATAACGTCAATTATCTCAGGCAACCGGCTGAAGGGCTCTGGTCGATCGCGATGGATTGGAAAGATGACTGGCCGGCGGCCTGGCGGCATGGTCAGGTGGAGACTTGTCAACGTATCGGGTCGTGGCTGGTTCTGGCCGGGAAAGTGGAGACCGATCAGGGGCAATGGAATATACGCGATTCTTATATTGCTGAAGGTCGGCGGGTGCGTGTCGTACGGCGCTGGCAGTGGACGGGGAGTCAGCCGGCAGGGAAGACAACCCTTTCGATCCGCTGGCAGGTCCCGCAAAGCGGAGCGGAAGTGGTCCTGCCGGGCTTCTGTTATTATGGTAATCCATCGGGGGCTCGTTCAGGTAGTGAGCGTGTCGCTATTTATACCGGTAAGCCAGGCGAGGAGCTGTTTTGTGAAGAGCATCGGCTGGCGATGCCATTTGCGGCATTGGAATGGGAAAATGATAACCGGTATTGCGGCGCGGCACTTCATATGTTGCCGTCTCTGGCACCTTACGCGAATAAAAGCGATCAATGGTGGTCGGCAGGTGTCGAGGGACATGATACCTTTAGCGAAGTGGCAATGTTATCCGGGCCTTGTTCGATCAATGGCCGCCGGGGCCATGTCAAGGCTAATCAACGTAAGTTCTTTCCATATTCCGATACCTATTTAACCGTACCGCCGGGAGGTATTATTGAGAAGACATTTTATCTTCAAGTGTATCCGGTCGATCAGAAAGGATCGGGATTCCGTGTTCCGTTATTAGAGGCGCTGAAAATCTATCAGCCATTCAGTACCGAGGGTTTGCCGACCTATAACGAGATTTTACGAGCGAAGTATCAATTTGCCCTGTCGCGCTGGCATGAGAACGGTCAGTCGGCCGGATTCCGGATGTACCCGAATAGAAACGATTATGTCATGGGCTGGTGCGGGCAGGCTGCCGCACCGGGTTACGCGTTATTGGTGCTGGGAGAGAGATTGGATGCCATTGATGGCATATCCAAAGCACAACGTTCCCTCGATCTGTTGACCGCTTCGCCATTTAATCAGCATGGATTTCACAACCGTTACGCTCCCGATCAGGACCGGTGGACGGAGCAGGACCCGGTTTCGCAGGGTCAGGCGATGGAGAATTTTGCCCGTGCGATTCTTGCGGGCCGCAAGTTGAGTTCGGTGGACACCTCGAAGTGGGAGGCCTTTTTGCGCAAGGCCTGTGATTTTCACGCGGCGCGAATCCTGGAAGAAGGCTGGCGGCCGAAATCAACCAATGAGGGATTCCTGGTATCTCCGTTGTGCAAAGGATATCAATGGTTTGGCAAGGAGATTTACCGGCAGGCCGCGTTGAAAGCTGCCGGTCATTACGCCCAGCGTCACCTGGATATGACAGAACCCTATTGGGGCGGTACGCTGGATGCCAGTTGCGAAGACAAGGAGGGAGCCTGGGCGGGTTTTCAGGCATTTCTGGCGGTTTATGAGATGACTGGCGAATCCAAATACCTGAAATGGGCGGAACATGCGCTGGATGTGACTTTGAGCTATACGGTCATCTGGGATATTGATCTGCCGGCGGGCCGGTTGCGCGATCATGATTTGAGAACCCGGGGCTGGACGGTGGTTTCGGCCCAGAATCAGCATCTGGATGTTTTTGGGGTGGTCTATACCCCGCAGGTTTATCGTATGGGCGAACTGACAGGACGGGATGATCTGAAGAAGCTGGCCATTGTGATGTACCGCAGTTGCGGGCAGATGCTGGACGCGTATGGCAGCCAGGGCGAACAGCTTAATCATACCAATTTTGTGCAGGGCCTGCCTGTTAATGACGTGACCCGGATGCGAGGCACCTACCATGAAAGCTGGACCGTTTTCTGGATGACGGCCCATTTTCTGAATGCCGCGGCCCAATTTGAAGAGATGGGCGTTTCGCTGGAATGAAGGTTAAATCGCGCTTGCAAGCAGATGTTCCGCGCGGTAACATTAAGAGAGCCTCTAAAAATATCCGGTTCTTTTTAAAATCATTAATGCTCGATAGACAACAGCCTTCTCGAGGCAAAGATATCAGACAATGAATTGGCTGGGAGATCCATATCCAGCCATCTTAAATGACGATTAAAGTCATCGCTATGGAGAATGATCATGAATACGAAGTTGACACGCAGAGCAGTGTTAAAGAGCGGACTGATGGCGGTTGCGGCCCCGCTGGTGATCCCGTCGTCGGTTTTGGGGAAAGATGGTTCTGTCGCGCCGAGTGAGCGGATTGTGATGGGTGGTATTGGCATGGGTGGCCGGGGCCAGAGCGATCTGGGCTGGCTGCTGGGTCAGCAGGAGGTGCAGTTTGTGGCGGTGTGCGATGTGCTGGGAGCGAACCGGGTGCGGGCGAAACAGATGGTGGATGGCAAGTATGGCAATTCGGATTGTGAGACATACCGTGACCTGCGCGAGATACTGGCGAAGCGGGGCGATATTGACGCGATGCTGATCGCGACCGGCGACCGCTGGCACGCGACGGCGGCGGTACTGGCGATGAGCGCGGGCAAGGATGTGTATTGCGAGAAGCCGGGCAGTATGACCATCGCGGAAGGCCGGGCCGTGGCGGAAACGGCCAGGCGTTATGGGCGGATCTTTCAGACGGGCGCCCAGCGGATGAGTGAGCCGAATTTTATCTTTGCCACCGAGCTGGCCCGGCAGGGATTATTGGGTGAGTTGCGCGTGGTGCGGGCACATTTATGGTCGGCGGTCCAGGATGTGAGTCGTAACGAGCTTTTGCCCGCGCAGCCGGAGCCGTCGAAAGAGGAACTGGACTGGGAATTGTGGCTGGGTCCGGCGCCGCGGCGGCCCTACAACGCCGGCTACCTGGGCGGTTGCGGGGCCTGGGGCGTATTTCAGGATTTTGGGGCGGGGGTAGCCGGCTGGGGCAGTCATACGATCCTGCAGTGTCAGGCGGCGGTGGGGGCGGAGACCAGTTCGCCGGTGAAGTATGTGTATCCGGGCAATCGGTCGGGGAACTGGATGGAGAGTTATTTTGCCAATGGCGTGAAGCTGGCCTTGAATTTTGAGGGCTGGCGGGGGACCTGCGGCGTGCGGTTTGAGGGCAGTGAAGGCTGGGTCTCTATCGCGGATGGGTATGACAAGCCGGATGTGTCATCGCCGGCATTGCTGGGCGAGTATAAGCGGGTGATCAGCGCTTACGCGGTGAAGAGCGGGCGGCCTTTCAATCATGTGCTGGATTTTCTGGCCAGTGTGAGAAGCCGGCGTTCGACGGTGGCGAACGCGGAAGTGATGCACCGGTCGATGACCACGAACCACGCGATCACACTCTGTTTATTACTGGGGCGGGATCTGAATTGGGATCCGGACCAGGAGGCGTTTGTCAATGATGACGAGGCGAATCGGATGCGACAGAAGGCCAGCCGGGCGCCCTGGCAGGTATGATACCCGTGGTCTGGAAGAAAAACAAAATTCATTAGCAGTAAATCTTATGGGAGATCAATCGATGAAACGGCAGATGGGAACGGCAATCCGGATAGGCGTCATTGTGGTTATGTTGGCGGTTATGGGGCAGGATAAAGCGATGGGGGCGGAAGGTGTGTCGAGTGGCCGGGAAGGGGAACTGATCAAGGTTCTTGTGAGTAACGGAACGGCGGAGGCGAAAGACGCGGCGTGTCGCGAATTGCAGGGCATTGGCAGCCGGGCGAGTATTCCGGCGCTGGCGTCTTTATTAACGGAGCCGGCCTGTTCGAGGTCGGCGCGGAGCGTTCTGGAAGTAATGCCGTATCCGGAGGCCGGGGGCGCGTTGCTGGCGGCGCTGGGGCCGGCTGAAGGCGCTGTGAAGTTGGGAATCATCCAGTCGCTGGGCCAGCGGGGCGAGACGGGGGCGGTGGAGCCATTGAGTAAACTGACTGGGAGCAGTGATCGTGATGTGGCGCGGGCGGCGATCCGGGCGCTGGGGGCAATCGGGACTGAACGGGCGGCTGAGGTATTGGCGGGATTGCGGAAAGACAATTCGCCCGAGATCCGGCTGCCGGCTGCCGAGGCGTCGCTGGTGGCCGCGGAGGGGTTATGGCGGCGGAATGAGGTGGGAGTGGCTGCGGGAATCTATCAGGAATTGCAGGATGAAAAATGGCCGGCGTTTGTACGGATGGCGGCCATTAGAGGCTGGTTGCATGCAGCGCCGGATAAGGCGAAGGCATGGGTGACGGGCGCGTTGAAGGGAAATGATATGGCGGCAAGGATGATGGCCGCAGGTTATCTTTCGGAATCCAATGATGAGGGTTTGGTTCTGCAGGTGGCGGGGCAGTTGAGCGGTCTGCCAGCGGACGCGCGGGCGCTGGTGATTGGCGCGCTGGGTGACGGTGGCAATCCGGCGGCGGTGCCGGGATTGATTCAGGCGGCCAAGCAGGGTGATCGAGAGGTTCGGCAAGCGGCGATTGGAGCCCTGGGGCGTATTGGCGGGCTTGACAGTCTGGCCGCTTTGTGCGAGCTGATGGCAGGGAATTCTAACGCCCAGGAGAAACAGGTTATTATATCGACACTGGAAGGGCTGGAGGGCGACGGGGTTGATCGCGCCCTGACAGGGATTATGCAAAAGGCACCAGAGGCGGATCGTCCCATTTATATCGGATTGCTGGCGTTGCGACATGTTTCAAGCGCCACACCGATTTTGATCGATGAGGCCCGGAGTTCGGAAGGTTTGGTTCGTCAGGTGGCAGTGAAGGCGATTGGACAATTGGGTACGGCTGAGGATTTGCCGACGGTGCTGAGTTTTCTTGTTGATATGAAGGGAGATTCGGACCGGGATGAGGTGGAGCGGGCGGTGGTTTCGCTGGCTGGTAACATCGAGGATGAAGCTGCTCGCGCGGATGTGGTGGCGGCTGAGTTGGATAAGGCGAATCGTATTCCAATTCGATGTTCGTTATTGCGGGTGCTGGGCCGGATTGGTAATGCCAAGGCTCTGGAGACGGTGGGAAGGTATTTACGGGCGGATAATCCCGAGGTACGGGAGACGGCGGTGCGGGCGCTGGCGAGCTGGCCGAATATCCGGGCGCTGGATCGTCTGGCGGCGGAATTGAAAAATACCAGTGACCCGGTGTTGCGGGTGGTGATTATGCGGGGCTGCGCGCGATTAATTGCCATGGATCCGCGGCCGGCTTCGGTGAAGCTGGATATTTGCAAGGTTCTGGTGGGGGCGGCAGAGCGGGTTGAAGATAAGAAGCAGGTTCTGGGGGTGCTGGCTAACGTGTCTGACGCACGGGCCCTGGACTTGGTGATGCCATTTTTAAATGAAGCAGGGGTGAAGATGGAGGCGGAACTGGCCGCGTTGAAGATCGCGGAAGGACTGACCCTGACGGCCCCGGAGGTGGCGCTGAAGACCGTCCGCACCTTGCAGGCGAAGTCAACAAGTGATCCTGTGCGCAGGCAGGCGGCAGAGATCTTGAAACGGGCTGAGCAACTGGAGGGGTATATAACGATCTGGCAGGTATCGGGGCCGTATGAAGCGAGTGGTGTTACCGGGGAGGCATTGTTTAATAAAGCTTTCGGGCCGGAATCGGCGGGTGGACAGGCCAAGTGGCGTGTTGTTACCGCGGGGACGCTGGCCGGGCGGCCGGAAATGGTCGATCTGGCCGGATATCTGGGAGGTGAATCGAAAGTGGGTTATGCCCGGACCTGGATTCAAAGTGAGAAGGAGCAGGCGGCCTTGCTGGAGGTGGGGGCTGATGATGAAGTGGGGGTGTGGCTGAATGGCAAGCAGGTTCTCAATAACGGTGTGCCCGGTGCGGCAGTGGCGGGAGAAGATAAAGTGGCGGTGACTTTGAAGCAGGGTTGGAATCAATTATTGGTGAAAGTGGGGCAATGGACCGGGCCGTGGGAGTTTTGTGTTCGATTGCGAAACAGGGATGGCGGTCGGATCGAGGGGGTGGTGGCGGATGCCTGGCATGAGATGGGAGGGGTTGTTCAGGAAACCGTTGCCATGGAAGAAGAGGAATTTCCGGAGATAACGCCGGTGGCGAAAGATGCCTGGCAGTCGCTATTCAACGGCAAGGATCTGACCGGATGGCGGGCGACAGGCGATGCGATATTCAAAGTGGAAGATGGCTGTCTGGTGGGGACGCAGACCTCGGGCCAGGGCGGCGATTTGTGGACGGAATCCCAATGGGATGATTTTGAATTGTATGTGAAGTATCGTATGGTCTGGCCGGCCAACAGCGGGTTCTGGTTCCGTCATGATGGCAAAAACGGGTATCAATACGATATTCTGAAGTATCGGGATCCGGTGACTTACAGCGGCTCGCTGTATTGTCCGGGCAAGCTGTTTGTTATTATGAATCTGAATGAGGGTCTGGAAGACCAGGAAGGCTGGAATGAAGCGCGGGTGCGCGCGGAGGGCGACGCGTTGACGTTGTGGCTTAACGGCAAGATGACCGGGCAGTGCCGCGATAATACTTTTGACCGGGGCGCGGTCGGGATTCAGATCCATCCGGGCAAGCAATATATTGGGATGGAAATTATTGTGAAGGAGATTCGGATTGCGCCGTTGAAAAAGGGCGGGTGAGGGGAAGCAAAGAAAAAAGAGTTCACACGAAGGCGCGAAGCCACGAAGGAAACTGCCAAGCAGGCGAACTACGAATGGGCACGAATAGAGACTAATAAAATAAGAAAAGAAAATACACAAAAATACAAGAATATCAATAACAGAAGATTAAAGTATCCATTATTTACGAAAGGAAGCAGTCTTATGAGAACGGTAAAAGCAGTTGGATTATGGGTTGGTCTGGTCATTTTAATGTGGGCTAATTGCGGCCTGGCGGCCGATGGCGAAGAATTCAGTTTCCAGGTGAATCCAGGTCGCGTTTTGAATCGTATCGATGAAAAGGTCTACGGGCATTTTCTGGAGCATATCTATCATTCCGCCAATAATGGCTTGTGGGGTGATCTGGTCTGGAATCGGAGCATGGAAATTGCGGGGACCGGCGGTTTGTGGACGGTTGAAGGTGACGAACTGGTGCAAAGTTCGCGGAGTACGGATATCCGGCTGCTGTTTGGCGATGCCAGCTGGGGCGACTATGAGTTCAGCTGTGAGGCGATGAAAACCGGCGGCGGTGAGGGATTTTTGATTCTGTTCCGGGCGGATGGCGATAATTACTACTGGTACAATCTGGGCGGATGGGGGAATACCCGTCACGCGCTGGAAAAAGGGACGCAAGGTCGTGGCCGGGGTCAGGTGGGCCGGTCGATGAATGGGCGGATTGAGCGGGACAAATGGTACAAGATTGTTTTGCGCTGCAAGGGCGGGCAGTTCACGATCACGGTGGATGGTGAAGAATGGCTGAGTTATGATGATTCATCGGCTCACCTGAAAGGTCAGGTGGGGCTGGGAACCTGGGCGACTCAGGCGCGCTATCGTCATATCAAGGTGACGGATCTGGCTGGCAAGGTATTGTATCAGGAACTGCCGCAGGTGTCTGGCGATAGCATGCCGGATGACTGGAGCAGTTATGGCGAAGGGTCATTCGAGATGACAGGCAACGCTTTGAATGATGAATACTGCGTGAAGGTGGCCGGCAGCGGTTCGGCTGAGGCAGGTATTGAACAGACACCGTTTTATATTATTCCGCAGGCGTACCAGGGTTCGCTGTGGGCGCGCGGCCAGGGCGGGTCGCTGATTGTCCGGCTTTTGGATGGCGAGCGGACGCTGGCCCAGGCGCGGCTGGGTAAGGTGTCTGCTTCCTGGGGTGAGTTTAAGTTTGTTTTGAAGCCGAAACAGGGTGCGAAAGACGCTACTTTGCAAGTTGGCGTTCGGGGTGGCGGGACGGTCTGGATCGATCAGGTGAGTCTGATGGGGCAGGATGCCATCGATATCGGGGGCTACCGGCCGGATCTGTATCAGGCGGTGGCGGATCTGCGCGCGCCGATTATTCGCTGGCCGGGCGGCTGTTATGCCTCGGCCTATCGCTGGAAGACCTGTATCGGGCCGCAGTATAAACGGGTGAAATATCCGTTAAATTTATGGGATGATCAGGATACCAATTCGTATGGTACCGATGAATTTTTGCGGATGTGTGAGGCGCAGGGAGTGGAGCCGTTGATTGTGATCAACTGTGGGGTGTTGAACTCAACCTGTGGCGCCGGACCGATCGTGCATCCATCGGACATGGGTGAGTATCTGCAGGACGCGCTCGACTGGATGGAATACTGCAATGGCGCGACCGATACGGCGTGGGGCGCGTTGCGGGCGAAAAACGGCCATTTGAAACCTTATGGCGTGAAGTACTGGGAGATCGACAACGAGACCTGGGGCGCGGGGGTTGAGGCGTATATTGCCAAGGTGAAGGAGTTCGCGCCGGCGATGCGCGCGGCTGATCCATCCATCAAGCTGCTGGCCTGCGGCAGTGGAAGTTATGATATGAACTGGAATCGGAAGCTAATTGACGCTTGCGGCAACCTGTTTGATTATATCAGTATTCATCATTATGAAAGTCCGGACCGATTTAAAGAAGGGCCACGTCGGTTTGAGGCTTATATTGGTGAACTGGGTAACTATATCAGCCAGTCTTCCAATCCGAAGATGAAGATTTATATGTCGGAATGGAACGCACAAAGTACCGACTGGCGTACGGGTTTGTACGCGGGCGGGCTGCTTAATGGCTTTTCGCGACGCGGCGATGTGTTTGAGATTGGCGGGCCGGCATTGTTTTTGCGGCATGTTTCGGCGCGCGCCTGGGATAACGCGTTTATCAATTTCGACCATACCGGCTGGTTTGCGGCCCCTAATTATATTGTGATGAAGTTATGGTGGGATCATTACGCGCCGGAACGAATCGAACTGACGGGCCCGGATGATAATTTGAATGTGTTGGCCACCCGTAGCCAGGACGGCAAGACGGTTTACCTGCATATTGTCAATCCGGACAATACTGAAAGGGCATTGAGTTTTGGGCTGGAAAAACCGTTTGTGCCGGCCTCGGCGGAATTCAAGTATGTGGCGCCGGGCGGACTGAACGCACGCAATACACTGGAAGATCGCGAGGCGATTCAAATTCAGACGAAAGCCGCGAGTCTGAACGGGCAGCAATTGCGTTTGAGTGTGCCGGGATATTCCGCCGGTGTGATTACCATTACATCGAAGTAAGGGACCGCAAATAAATAAATACTGCATTTCTCATCCCATCTTGCCGCCATCTTCAGCCGCTTCTCAATCGCAAAATCCTCGACATAGAACAGCTATGCCTGCGGTTTTGCTCAATCGGCGCAACTGAATCTGACGACAAGCTGTGCGATAAATTGCAGCATTTATTGATTTACAGCCCCTAAACCAATTTAAATTCAATAAGCCCCGGCCGCGCTCGATGAGTGGGGTCGGGGCTTGATATTTTATGGGCCGATCATCTGGGCATCCAGACCCGCATCCAGCGGACATCGCGATTGGAGTGCAGGTAATAGGGGATCAGTTTGATTTCGGGATCTGTTTCGCCGGAAATTGTAACGGCGCCGTTGTAAAAGTCTTTTTCATTGGCGGGAGTCAGCGATGCGTTGTCGGGGAGTTTTAATTGATTGGCATTGAAATTATTGTCGGGGTATTCGGCGCAATAGACGATCGGGCCGCGTTCGATGGCAACCAGGCCGGTATCGGCGGTGACTTTGGGATGGGCTATGACGCGCCGGATGGGCATGGGCAGGTTGAGGTGGATGAGGTCGTCAGAATGCCAGGTGCGTTTAATGGTGATGTAACCATGATCAATCATCGCCGGGACGGTAGATTGATTCACGGTCAGGGTAACCGGTTCCTGGTTATCATTCAGATAATGGTAAAGGTTGCCGGGCATGGGGCGGTTTTGGGACCAGCCCGGGATCCGTAACTTCATGGTGAAGGCGCCGGTTTTCTGGGGGCGAACGTGAATTTTGATTTTACCATCCCAGGGATAGTTGGTGGCCTGGGTCAGGGTGACGGTGTTGTCGGTTAACGGGATATTGGCTTGACTTTCGAGATAGAGATTCACATTGACAGTATTATCATGATGGGTATAGGCGTAGCCGCCGATGGTGGCGATGAGCCGGGCCAGATTGGACGGGCAGCAGGCGCAATCGTGATCGGGCCATTCCCATCGTTGATGGCCATTGCCGGCGAGCGGGTTGGTGTAATAGTGTTTTTTGCCATCCTGCGACAGGGAACTGAGCACATTATTGAGCAGGGTGCGTTCCATGAAATCGATGTATTTTGTCTCGCCGGTCATCAGGTGCAACCGGTGATTCCACAGGGCAAAAGCGATCCCGGAACAGGTTTCGCAGTAGCAGTTGTTGCCCAGCTCGTAGGCTCCGGCGAATCCTTCGGGTCCGCCCGGCTGGCCGATACCACCGGTCAGGTAGGTTTTGGTGTTGGCAATGTCATCCCAGAGCCGCCAGAGGGCGTTGGCGTAGGTTTCATCATGGTTGACCATGATGATATCGCTGGCGCCGCAGAACATATAGCCGGCCCGAACTGAATGGCCGACGCCTTCTTCCTGTTGGATGAAGGGGATGTGGTCCTGGCTGTAGGCGCCGTATAGGCGGTGGCCTTGCGCGTTGCCGCGCTGGTCGATGAAAAATTTTGCCGTGTCCAGGTATTTCTGTTGGTTGGTCAGTTGGTAGAGTTTCATCAGGGCCAGTTCGATTTCCTGATGGCCGGGCGGGTCCAGTTTTTTGCCCGGTCGGAAGGTGTCACAGATCAGATCGGCGAATTTAATCGCGACGTCGAGCAGTTTGCGCTTGCCGGTCACTTTATAATAGGCCACGGCGCTTTCGATCAGGTGTCCGGCGCAGTATAATTCGTGCAAGGAGCCGATATTGGTCCAGCGTGCTTCGGGCCGGCGCGGTATGGACAGGTGGGTAAACAGATAGCCATCTTCCCACTGGGCCGCGGCAATGGCGTTAATGACGTTGTCAATATATGTTTCAAGTTCGGGATCGGGATGATTTTGCAGGGACCAGGCGCTGGCTTCGATAATCTTATAGACATCGGAATCGTTGAAGCTCAGGCCGGTGTGGCGGCCGGGTTTCTGGCCGGCGGCTTTCAGGAAGTTGTCGATTCTGAGCGATTCCTGTCCGTTGCTGCTTTTAAAATATTCGGTTTTTTCCCAGATATGCGGGATGTTGACCGTGCGGTTGATTTCCATGCGTTCGCGCCAGAGTCCGCCGGTGACGCTGACCTGTTGGAAAGGGACCGCCGAGACAAACTGGCCGGGATTCAGGTAGCGAGGGCCTTCTTCGGCGATGGGGTTTTGATCGTAGCGTTTGATATGTATCAAGAGATCATCGAAACAGAGGGAACCTTTGCCGGCGGGAATTTGAGGAGCGCCGATTTGGATGGCGATCTTTTTTACGCTGTGGAGGCGGAAGGCGGGATTATTGGCGACCAGCGTTTGCAGGTCGATATCCCAGCGGGTCCATGAGTTTTTGTATAAATTATCCAGGTCGCCATCATAAGGCACTATGGTGCGCTGGGGAATCCAGTCATTATCTTCGAAGACCAGGGCAAGAGGAGCGGGCTGATTATCCGGATTGCCTTTGAACCAGACCGAGAGCCATCTGAAGGAATAAAAAGAGCTCATCCAGTCCTGATTGGTCTCGAAGGTGTATTCCACGGCGGCGGTTGGAGATGACGCGGAGGTGTCATAGCGGAGTTGCAGCGCCTGGCTGCCTGAATGGGCGGCTGTTGCCAGATCCGCAGCGACATTCCCTGTCGGACGCCAGGCTTCGGTGAGGGCGGCCGATGTTTTAAAATGTTCGAAATCGGCCAGCGCCCGATTGTAAGTAGTAAAGCTCCAGATGGTACCGCGTTCGATGTGGTTGTCATTGATTTCATCGACGCGCCAATAGTACGTCTGGCCGTCTTTGAGGTTGGATACGGTATAATCGATTTTATTTACCGGCAGCCGGCCCAGATAGGCCGTTGTACCGGGCGCCATATCGGCGTGGGCTGCTTTAACAGCGTCGTAGGAACTGCCGAAATAAACATCGTGGTTGGCGGCTCCCGCGCCAGGTATCCATGCCAGGGTGGCCTGCAATGGAATATTGGTGGCCCCATCCTGCGGAAAATGGGCGCGGGCATTTCTAGTCATGGCGCCATATTCCAAAGCGAAGTCGTCAAAAGCAACGCGGCCCTGGTTACGGCTGTAGGTGGCCTGGAAGAGGCCGACCTGTAGGGGGATATTGACCAGGTCCGGCCGGGTCATGGGCGAGGATGGCAGTTCCGTCCACGTAATACCGTCGGGGCTGTGGCGTAGAAAGAACATATTGCCGATCAGTTCCAGTTGGAGATATTTGTCGGCATTGCGGCCCTGACCGTTATTCGAAAATTCCTGACGGCCGTTATCATCAGCCATGCGGCCATAGATACCGCCGTATATAGGGAAATAGTCAACGCTGATCCAGTCTTCGCCGGGCCCGGCGTCGTCTAGATTGGCGGCGCGCGCCATGATGCCGCCGTTGTTATAGCTGGTATTCTGATAATCGACGATGCGGACGGTCGCTTTAAAATCGCCATTGACGATTTTATAAAGCAGAGGGCCGAGCGGATTCCAGGGTTCCTGATAGCGGCCGTCGGTGGAGACAAGAATCAACTGCTGGTTTTCGGCGGCGATCCGGTCGGCGGTCTGGCGCGGACCTTTGCCCAGGAAGCCGTCCCAGCCAGTCTGGTCAACATTGTCAACCAGGTAGTCGTGATCCGTGTCGAATGAATCGGAAAAGCGGTTGGTTATGTTGCCTGTTCCGGTGGTGAATTGCCAGATGGGTCCCTTCCAGCCGTCGGGAGAAATGGCATCGTTCATTTGATCAACGCGCCAGTAATAGGTGGTTTCGGGTTTTAAATCCGTGAGGTTTAACTGCGGCGCACTGACGATGAAGACCTGGACGTTGGGGTGGTTGCGATAGAACGCGGCCGCCACCTGGTCGGGATCGGTCCCAAGAAAAACCATGTGGCCGTCGTTGGACTGGACCTGATCGCCGGGTGACCAGCATAAAGATGGCGCCAGGCTGATACCCCTGGCCTCGTTGGCGGGTTGAGGTTTGCTCGCAAAGGGAGATGGCTGGCCATAACCAATCTGGATGAAACAACTGAAAACTGAGACGAAGCCCCAAAACAGTATCCGTAAAGTCCGCGTGTTATCCATTTTTTTGCCTTTCTTCTGTTCCAGTATCAACATAGCGCCCCCAAAGCGGTATCTGAGGTACCATTATCATGATTGGAGTTTTGCGCGATTGCAAACGAAATTCATTATTTCGCTTGCAGGTAAATCTTTGTTGTCTTGCTGTTGGTTATTTTATTTCTATTGTTTCCGGGCCAATGATATAAATGGGGTTGGGTGAGAGGGTTATCGTTATTTTTTTATTGATGGGTTCAACGGTTAAATTCTGGCCAAGATGATTGAAGGCCCGATCAATTTTTCCTTTGATGGTAAGCGTTGTTTTCTCTGTGGAACGATAGTTCCAGAGGGCCCAGGCGATTTGGCCGTCGGGGCGTTTCCAGGAGGGATAATAGCGCTCGTTGTTATGCCATGGGGTTGTGGTTGGCGTTGACCCGGCCGGCCTGGCCTGGGTGAGGGCCTGCATGGCCAGGCAGGCAGGTTTGGGAGAGAGGTCATGATGAATGATGCCAAAGTGGTCTTCATTATAATAGGGATCATTTTCACGGGCACGCAAATTGTACCAGAACATTTTTTCAACCCCGCAATGCAGGGCGATCAAGTAAGCCCTGGGCATCAGGACGGCCTGCTCCTGTTCGGAGACGCCCCGGTGATCGATAAATAAGGTTGAGACGATGACGGCGCCTTTCATATCACTGTTTAAGTCAAATACCGCGGCAACCGGCGCTTCGTATGAGTCGTTGGCAGCAGTCAGTAAGGGAATGAAGCGGTCCCCTTCTTTGAGTTTGCCAGCGGTAAGAAACCGGGTTGACATAGGGGTTTCTTTTTCGAGCTGGATTTTGTCCTTGAACGGTTCAGGAACGGCCAGGCGATTGACTTCTTTGGCAACGCCTTTTTTCGTCCACCAGGCTTCCCAGCCAATATGGAGCCTTTGCCGGTATTCTTCTCCGGCTCCAGACTTTTGCCAGGTTCCCGATTCGGTTTGTTTGAAGAGATAGTATAGAGGAACACCATGGGAGAGCACCAGTGTACCGCCATCTTTAACAAATTTTTCGATGGTATTGAACGCATCGACCGCGATTCCTTCGTGAGAAGGCCAGAACAGAATATCGAATTGGGGCCAGGACAGGTTCCGGAGCTGGTTCATATTGAGTCTGGAAATGATGGCATCTTGGGGCAGGAGTTTGGCAAGCTGGCCGTCTGAGAAGCTAAACCGGGCCGGATAGGATGGGTCATCAAAAATCGCGACCCGCCACTTCTGGTGGTTGGGAGCGACCTGTTCCAGACCGGTTTTAATCAGGCATTCCTGAGTGAGGCCGCGGGTAGCGTGGGTGGGCCAGCCGATTTCAGTCACCCAGACGGGTTTGTTCTGGTCGTGATAGCGAGCCATCAGGTTTTTCAGTTTGATCAGATCTGGTTCCAGATCGCCTGATTCCGGGGAGGTTGGATAGCGATAGGGATGAACGGCCATGGCATCGAAATACTCTTTGCCGCCGGCCTGATAAATTCCTTCGAGGTACTCCCAAGGCATGCCTGCCACCCCGCCGAGAATGACGGTTAATTGCGGATCGATTTTTTTGATTTCCTGATAGGTCGCCTTGAGGAGAATGGCATAGTTGGCCGGATCAGGCTTTTCTTTCCAAAAGCCTTCGAGGTTCTGTTCGTTCCAGACTTCCCAGTATTTCAGGCGGTCTTTGTATCTGGATACGGTCTGATGAACATATTCCAGCCAGAGATCCAGATGTTTATAAGCCGGCGAGGCCCAGGAGACATCATAATCAAGAATCGGCAGAATGGTAATCCCGGCGGATTCGGCCCAGTCGACGGTTTCATCGAATAAATCAAAATGCCACGGGCCTGACTTGCCTGACTGTACTGAGGTCCAGTCGAAATCGGTTCTGGCCCAGGTCATCCCGGCTTGCCGCATTAATTTAAAGTTCTGCCGGGCGTAATCATGTTCACCTCTTCTGGAGACGTGGGTGCAGATGCCGTAGGGTGACTCGTTGGCGATGATCGAGGAGGAGAGGAGGGCCGACCATAAAACCGTTAACAAGTATAATTTGGTGTTTGCTAATTTTGTATTTGTCATAGAACGATGGCCTGATACTGGTAGATATAAATACTGATGAAAACTTATTTCACGACGAAGCTGTTTGTATTTATAAACTGATTCACGGGGGAGTTATTGTTGACATTTTTAAGTTGTCTCTAAAATGGACTGTATTTTATTTGTAAATAATGGGTTATGGCAATTGTGGCGTATAGTTATCCTGAAGCCAAGTGATTTTTAGTTTGAATTTAAGTTTCCCTTTGAATCTGCAATTGGATTGGAATGCGTTTACAGGCTTGCTATACTTTTATAAGAAAGAGACTAAAGCATGGAATTACTAAAAAATATCTGGGAATTGATGCTGTTGCTGGCCCCCTGGCTGTTACTAGGCATGGCAATTGCGGGTGGCCTGCATGTGTTTTTGCCTGAGGGGTTTATTCGTAAACACTTGGGCGGCAATGGCTTGAGTGGCGTTTTGAAGGCAGTGGCGATCGGGGTGCCGATGCCGTTATGTTCGTGTGGCGTGATTCCAGCGGCGATCGGATTGAAAAAGGATGGCGCTTCGAATGGCGCCGCGGCGGGATTTTTGATCAGCACGCCGCAAACGGGGATAGATTCGATCTTGGTGAGCGCATCGTTTCTGGGCTGGCCATTTGCGATATTCAAGGTATTCAGTGCTTTGGTCAGTGGGTTGATTGGAGGAGTTCTGGTCAATTTATTCGATAAAGGATTGAAAACCGAATCGGCTAACCCAATTCATTCCGGCAAGAAATCATGTTGTTGTCAGGCGAGTGAAGAATCGAAGGGAAATGAAACGCCTGGTGGGTGTTGTTCAGAAAAAGCTGCCGTAGAAAAAAATTCTTGTTGCGGCGGGGACGAAACAAGGGCCAGCCAAGCGGAGGCCGCTTGTTGTTCTTCTAAAGTGAAATCAAAACCGTCCCAGACCATTGCCGGGCAGTTTTATGAGGCGTTTCATTTTGCCTTTGTAGTGTTATTGAAGGATATTTACCGCTGGTTGATTGTGGGTATCATTGTGGCGGCGTTGATCAGTACCCTGGTCCCAGAGGGCAGACTGGCGGAGATGACCTGGACCCAGGGCTTGGGTGGGATGCTGGCAATGCTGATGATTTCGCTGCCGATGTATATTTGCGCGACGGCCTCTGTCCCGCTGGCCGCGTCGCTGGTTTTGGCGGGGATGTCGCCCGGTTCGGCGCTGGTGCTGCTGATGGCCGGTCCCACCACCAATGCGGCGACCATGGGAGCGATTTACCGGGCGTTCGGACGGCAGATGCTAACGATTTATTTATTGACGGTGGCGGTTATGAGTATTGGATTGGGGCTGGTTTTTGACCGGATTATCAAGGTTCAGCCGCAAGAACTGATGCATTGTCACGATCAGAATCCCATTCAGTGGATTTGCGCGGTCGTCTTATCGGTCATTCTGGCGGGGTATGTCGCCTGGGATATCAAAGCTTTCCTGGCGAAACGGGGAGACACGGACAGTTGTTGTCATTAATCGGGTCCGGTGGAATCGAACGGAAAAATTTTGATTTTGTGTGATCGGGTGTTTAGTATATCAGCTGAATCAGCTATCAGTATGACTATACTCCTATTATTAAAAATATAACTATCGAGAGACTGTAAATGGCAATTACAATTCGAGCAGGGCAACCGGACGACAGAGATATTATTGCCCATTATCAGTGTTGTATGGCAGATGAAACCGAAGGCTTGAAGCTGGACATGAATACGGTGCGTCAGGGTGCAGACGCCATATTTGCCGATGAACGGCGGGGGCGGTATTACCTGGCATGCCGGGGTGACCGGGTGATCGGCTGTTTACTGGTGCAGGAAGAATGGAGTGACTGGCGCAATCGTTCGGTTTTGTGGATTCATTCGGTGTATATTCTTCCGGAGGAGCGCCGCTCAGGTGTATTCAGCAGGATGTATGCTTATTTAAAGGAGATGGTGGAGGCGGATACCCGCTATGCCGGATTACGGCTTTATGTCGACAAGCAAAATGAGGCGGCCTGGCGTACCTATGAAAAACTTGGGATGAATGGCGACCATTACGCCACCTATGAATGGATGAAGGATTTTTGATTATGTTCGCATCCGCCATGTCACATCCCATCGAGCATACGGTGGGCATCTATATTGGATTGTTGTTACTGGCCTGTGTTGTCAGTATTGCCAGTAAATTAATAACCCGGCTGCCCTATACGATCTTTTTAACGCTGGTCGGGCTGGCGGTGGGGATATTTAACTGGGCGCCGAGCATCGAAGAGACGGGATTCGGTCATGAATTAATCTTTTTTGTTTTCCTGCCGCCCCTGTTGTTTCAAGGCGCCTTTCATATGGAGCTACAGCGGCTGTTAACGCATATCCGGCCGATTCTGGTATTTGCCATACCGGGCGTTGTGGTTACGACCGTGCTGGTGGGCGGGGTAACGGGCTGGCTGGGCGGTCTGGGAACCGGATTGGTTGCCATGTTGTTTGGGGCATTGATTGCGCCCACGGATCCGGTCAGTGTGCTGGCGTTATTCAGGCAGGCGAAGGCCCCGGAAGATTTGCGGATTCTGGTTGAAGGCGAATCTTTGTTAAACGACGCGACGGGAGTGGTGTTATTTACGATTATTTTAAACGCGATCATGCATGGAGGCGGCTTGAACTGGGTCGAAGCGCTCTGGCGGTTTGTGGCAGTATCGGGTGGCGGTCTGGTGCTGGGGGGGCTATTGGGATGGATAGCTTTTATTCTCTTAAGAAGGCTGGAGGACCATTTACTGGAAAATGCCATCTGCCTAGTGCTGGCATATGGGGCATTCTGGCTGGGCGAAGTTCTGCATTTGTCGGGAGTCATTGCGACCGTGATGGCGGGTCTGGTAGTGGGTAATCATGGACGCCGGCTGGCGATGAGCAAAAAAACCACTGAGACGGTAGAGACATTTTTCGAGTCGATTGACTTTCTGCTCAATTCTCTCCTTTTTATCCTGATAGGACTGGAGTTGCGTGAGGTCGTTCATTATATTCCCAAGTCGATCAATCCTTACCGGCTTGTTATCGTCGCAATTGTTGCCATGCTGGTTGGGCGGGCCATAGTGGCTTATTTGTTTTACTGGTTATTGAATCTGGCGGGACGAATCCGGCCCAAGGCCTGGAGTCATGTCTTATTCTGGGGTGGATTGCGTGGATCAATCCCCATCGCCTTGTTGTTGCATCTGCCGGCCCAGGAAGGAACGGCTTTATCGGAATTGCGGCCGGCATTGATTCTGGCGGGGTTTGCGTGTGTATTTTTCTCGCTGGTGGTGCAGGGGGCAACGATGAGTCCGTTAATGAAGAAATTAAAGATTGGGAATGAATCAACGTAAATGAGATGTTGTCGGTACGATATTATTCTGATTTAACAGGAATGTAACAGAACAGTCATATAATCCTAATATCGTGGGGATAGGGTATATTGTCTGCAAAATGTTCATGTGAATTTTGCTATAATCAAAGTTGTTAACTGGTTTAATGGCGTTGTCATGCAACGAGTATTAAAACTGGAGCAGAAAGTAATTAAGTGCTTATTGGCAATTACCGCGGCTGTGATATTGGCTGGTATTCTGCTATAATTTTGTCAATTGTTTTGATTTCCCCTTTGTTAGTTGAATGGGGTAAATACGCAGATTTTAATTATCGATATTTTTTGATTACTGGATGTTGGGTAAATATTTTGTTGGTTATTTTGTTGAAAACCTCAATAATACAGGTGTCAAATTACATATTAACCATACCCTAACACAAGTCTAACATTGTTAGGATAAAGTACAGGTGTTAAAACGAAGTAATTGATACAAGATTTGAGGTTTTAATTAATGGCTAACGAGAAAATACTGGTGGTTGAGGATGACGAAGATATCCTTGAGTTGATCCGCTATAATCTGACCAAAGAGGGTTATGAAGTGGATACGGCAATGTCGGGAGATACCGGCCTGGAAAAAGCCCGGTCGAACAAGTGGGATCTGGTCATTCTGGATCTAATGTTACCCAAAATTGATGGTTTAGAAATCTGTAAACTATTAAAAAACGATCCCCAAACCCGCAATTTAAATATTTTAATATTAACGGCTAAGGGCGAAGAGGCGGATGTCGTGACCGGATTGGAGATGGGTGCGGATGATTATATGACCAAGCCCTTCAGTCCGCGGGTTTTACTGGCACGAATCAAGGCGGTTTTAAGAAGACAAAGCACCCGCAACCGGCCGGAGCCGGATATTATAAGGATACATGGACTGGAAATTGATATCCAGCGCCATCGAGTCCATGTCAGTGGCGAACAGGTTGATCTGACTTCGACAGAGTTTAATCTGCTGCGCTTTCTGGCCCGTCGTCCGGGCTGGGTCTTTACCCGTGGGCAGATCGTCGATGCCGTGCATGGCGACGATTATCCGGTCACTGACCGAAGTGTCGATGTTCAGATTGTGGGATTGCGTAAGAAACTGGGTGACGCGCAGCATTTAATCGAGACCGTTCGGGGGGTGGGATATCGGTTTAAGGAATAGCGCCGGCACGGTGGGCTGATTGTGGATTGCCGGTAAGTTGAAGTTTAACGCAAAGTTTGTACGGAAACAAAACTTATGAAGACGATGTTCTGGAGGGTCTATCCCTCCTACCTTGTCATTATTTTACTGTTATCAGGCGGATTTTCCTTTTATACCGTCGGAATCGTCAATCGATTTTTTGAGTCGTGGGTGAATGATGACTTGTTTGCGCGAGCCCATCTGGTTGAAAAGATATTACATTCTTATCTGGTAGAGCCAAAAATCGATTTTGATGCGATTGGGACGGTTTGTCAAGATGTCAGTCAGCGTACGGGGAATCGAATTACGGTCATGTTATCTGATGGCCGGGTCATTGCGGACACGGAATCAGACGCTGGGAAAATGGAAAATCACCTGGGCCGTCCGGAGGTGCAGCAAGCCCTGCAATCAGAGGATGGTTTTGGAATTCAAAATCGTTTCAGCAAAACGATCCGGGCCCAAATGATTTATGTGGCAAGAACCGTAGAGTATAACGGAGAACTGGCGGGTATTATACGTATCTCTGTGCCGATGACCAATTTGCAAAAGACCTTGAATCGGGCATATATCGAAATGCTGGCGGGCGGGTTACTGGTGGCAGTACTGTCTGCCTTGATAGGAATAGGTGTTTCCGGGCGTATCAGCAAGCCTTTGCGGGATATGCGTCGAGGGGTGCGTCTGTTGGCCGAGGGCGATCTGAGTCATCAATTAAGCACAACCGGTACCCGCGAAATAGACGCATTGATCAAAATGATCAATAAGATGGCCCGGGAGCTCGATGAGCGAATCAGTATTATAAAAACCCAGCGTAATGAGCAGGAAGCCATTTTAACGAGTATGGCGGAAGGGGTTCTGGCGGTTGATAACAAGAGTAATTTGATCATGATGAACCGGGCGGCGGAGAATCTGCTGGGGGTGTCGTTCAACCGGACCCAGGGCGAAAGTCTGGAGGCGGTCGTGCGCAATATAGAGTTGCATAATCTGGTGCATAAAGTACTGGAAGGCGATGAAGCGCTGGTTGAAGGCGAGATCACTTTATGGAATTATCATAAAGACAAGTATATGCAAGTGCACGCGGCGGCATTGGCAGATAACAAGGGAGAAAAAATCGGCGCCCTGGTCGTATTAAATGATATTACGCGTTTACGCCGACTGGAAAATGTTCGCAAGGATTTTGTCTCCAACGTCTCGCATGAATTGAAGACGCCCATAACCTCGATTAAGGGGTTTGTCGAAACGCTGCTGGCGGGGGCCAGTGAAAATCAGCAGGATGCCCGGCGGTTTCTGGAAATTATTTCCCGGCAGGCTGACCGCCTGCATGCCATCACTGAGGATTTACTGACATTATCCGAACTAGAAGCCCAGGGGGATAAGTCGGAATTATCATTTCAGCATTTATCGATCCGAGAAATCATTCGAGCTGCAGTGGATTTGTGCGAGTTAAAATTGACTCATAAGGGCATTCAGGTCGAAATAACCTGCGGCGAGGGTTTGGCCGGCCCGGTAAATGCTCACTTGCTTGAGCAGGCATTGGTCAATCTGATTGACAATGCGGTTAAATATAGTGAGCCCCACAGTATGATTGAAATTAAGGCGGAAAAAGTGGATGATCGCGAGTTGGTCATAACCGTTCATGATCACGGCTGTGGGATTGATCAAAAACATTTGCCCCGCCTGTTTGAGCGGTTTTATCGTGTCGATAAAGCCCGCAGTCGCGAACTGGGGGGGACTGGATTGGGCTTGTCGATTGTCAAACATATTGTTCAAGTTCACAAGGGCCGGATCACCGTTGAGAGTAAACTGGAGCAGGGAACGACTTTTTCGATATATCTTCCAATGAATGGAGAGGGCATTTCGGGGGGCAATGGTATTGCCTGATCAAGCTAACAAAGACCTATTAAATGGGAAAAAGAGGGATACGGTGAGAAAAAATTGTAGACGGCCAATGAGTTTGGTGCGATAAGTTGTTGTTTTTAAATAAATTAAAAACAAATATACTTTCTAACACATATCTAACACCGGGCTAATATTGTTATAACACCCTCAGATTATATTTCTTCAAGAAGTAATACCAGAACGAGAATGGCTCGTTCAAATGAAGAAAGTATGGTTCATTAACGGAGAGTATCCATGAAGAAAAATGTATTACTAATGGTGCTGCTGGTGGCAATTGCCGGCGTGGGTCAGGCCTATGGCGCTGATGACATCGAAGCCTTGAAGAAGGAAATTGCCAATCAGTATGATGTGATCCTGAAGATGCAGTTAAAACTGGATCAAATGGGAAATGGCAGTTCGGTATCTGCCAGCAAGGCGTCCGCTTTGAAATTTGGCGGTGATTTCCGTTACCGTCATGAATCCATCGATACCGAAAATGGTGATCGTAACGATCGTAATCGCATCCGGGCGCGTA
Source organism: Sedimentisphaerales bacterium (assembly GCA_963663965.2). GTDB lineage: Bacteria > Planctomycetota > Phycisphaerae > Sedimentisphaerales > SM23-30. The sequence goes on along the minus strand of CAXXFK010000023.1, from coordinate 15,498 downwards.
TTAGTATGAACGCCAAGATCAATGATGAAACCATGTTTGATATTCGGATCGCCAGTGGCAGTGAAGATCCGGTATCGACCAACGCCACCTTGGATGGCGCTTTTTCCAGCAAGAGTCTTTGGCTGGATCGCGCTTATCTGACCTGGTCGCCGGCGGCTGTCCCCGGTTTATCGACGATGGCCGGTAAATTTGGCGTACCTTTCGTTCAGGTGGGCGGCAACCAGTTGATCTGGGACGGTGATTTGAATCCTGAAGGTTTGGCGGCCAGTTATCGTGTTGACCTGATGGAAGGGGTGAATTTATTCACCAGTGGCGGCGGCTTTTGGGCTGACCAGCGTGGCGCCGGTAATGCTTCGGCAGCCGTGTGGGGTGTACAGGGGGGATTGAAGTATACCTATGAGGATCTGTATGTATTGGGCGGCGCCAGTTATTTTGATTATACTCATGTTGAAAACAATGGCGCGTTGTATGATGGCAAATTCTTTGGCAACACAAATGATGCCGGTGGTTTTGCCAATGATTATAATATCGTCGAGTTGTTTGCGGAATGTGGCACTGACGCCCTGGGATTGCCGCTGGTTGGTTATGGTAATTATGTATTTAATACCGAAGCCGACAATGAAGAAACGGGCTGGATGCTGGGTTTGAATGTCAACAAACTCAAAGATCCGGGTTCCTGGTCGCTGGGTTATGCGTATCGTGATCTGGAGGATGACGCCGTGGTTGGCGCATTCAGCGATTCCGATTTTATTGGTGGCGGAACCAATGGTTCCGGTCACCTGTTTTCCGCGGGCTATCAGCTGGCCAAGAATGTTGCGGCCGGTGTGACTTACCTGCGTAATTCTGTCGGTGAAGCTGAAACCGATTATGATCGTTATCAATTTGACGTTATGTTGAAGTTCTAATGTATTTTGCGTGTGGCTGAGAGAAAATTTTTTCAAGGAGATAACCAATGAAAAAGATGTTAAGTTTAGTAATGGCTTTGCTGGTCATGGTTGCCGGTGTTCATGCCGCTGAAACCCTGTCCATTGACGGTTCCACCACGGTGGGTCCGATTGGGGATGCGTTCGCGGAAGCGTTTATGAAGAAGTATCCCGATTTGCAGATTACCGTTAAGAAGACCGGTTCGGGCGACGGCGCCGCAGCGATTGTCGATGGCCGCTGTGATATTGCTATGATGAGCCGTTTCATGAAATCCACTGAGTTTAAAAAAGCAGTCGTTAACGATGTCTTTCCAGTAGCGCATGCGATTGCCATGGATGGCGTGTGTGTTGTCGTCCATCCTTCCAACCCGGTCACCGCCCTGACCCGCGAACAGATTCGCAGTATTTTCACGGGTAAAGTGAAAAACTGGAAAGAAGTTGGCGGTCCTGACAAAGCGATCGTGGCCATCAGCCGTGATTCTTCCTCCGGAACCTACGAAACCTTTGAAGGCCTGGTGATGAACAAAGAGAAAATGGCCGCCAGTGTCGAATATGTCAATTCGAATCCTCAGGCCCATGCCCGCTGCGCGTCGACGGAAGGCGCGATTGCCTATGTCGGCCTGGGCTTTCTGGACAACAAAGTGAAAGCCCTTAAAGTGGATGGCATTGCCCCGAGTCGTTCGACGATTTCCAAGGGGACCTATCCGATCAGCCGTCCGCTGTTCCTGTTTACGAATGGGTATCCAAAGCTTGGCAGCAAAGTTTTTGAATTTGTTACCTATCACCTGAGCGAAGAAGGCCAGGAGATTATTGAAGCCAAGGGTTTTGTTCCCGTGACTAACTACTAATCGAGGATTCGGACCTGATGAGTTCATACCGTGTGCCAAAAGAACCTGAATCCGCTCATTCTAGCGCGACGGCCGGATTTACCCGGCCGTTGCGTCTTACTCCGAGTGAAGATTTTCTGGGATTTGTTCTGAGTCACGCCGGCCGTTTGTTTCTGTTTGGCGTGACTTGCTTTTCGGTTTTAGCGGTATTGTTAATTTTCTACTTTGTCATTCAAGGGGCCTTCCCGTTTATTACCCATGGGGGAATGGAGGAATTTCTGGATGGTATCCCCGCCGGGAATATGAATACATTTTTCGAGCGCCTGGCTGAGCAAGGAGATGCGAATAAAAAGGTTGCCGAATTTCTGGAACAGCAAACCAACGGCGCGCTGGCGGCATTGCAGATGTTGCATCCGAATGAAGGTATTTATCAGATTGTAACAACTATGCCTGAAGAGGAATTGCGGGCGGTTTTAAAAGGAAAAGCCAAGAATGGTTTTCAGATATTTATTACCAGTAAGAACTGGTTTCCTACGGGAACCCCGCCTGAATATGGCGCTTTGGCGATAATATTTGGATCACTTTTTGTTACGATCGGGGCGCTGGTTGTCGCAGTGCCGCTGGGAATGATGGCGGCGGTTTTTTTAAGCGATATTGCGCCGTTCAATATCCGCCAGATCTGCAAGCCGATTATTGAAATCCTGGCGGCAATCCCTTCCGTGGCGTATGGATTTTTTGCCGTTGTCGTACTGGCGCCGTTTTTACAGAAGACGTTTGGTTTTCCAACAGGCACGAATGCTTTGAATTCGGCCTTGATTCTGGCGGTTATGGCATTGCCGACGATCATCAGCGTGTCGGAAGACTCGCTTTCAGCCATCGGCCGCGAAATTCGGGAAGCCTCTTATGGTCTGGGCGCCACGCGCAGTGAAACCATGCTGAAGGTTGTTATTCCGGCCGCGCATAGCGGAATTGTCGCGGCGGTGATTCTGGGAATGATGCGAGCGATCGGCGAAACCATGGTGGTCTGGATGGCCTCGGGCAATGCCAATCAGATACCGTCTCCATTCTGGGATATCTCCCAATCGATTCGAACCATGACCGGAACCATTGCAGGTGAAATGGGAGAGTCGCCGGTTGGTTCGATTCATCGACAATCCCTGTTCGGAATCGGATCCCTGCTGCTGATTTTCACTTTTGGTTTAAACATGATCAGCGAGTATTTTATGACTGGATTCCGCAAATCAAAGGGAGGGCGTAAATGAGCCGTACAGGATATCGTCTTATCCAGGACCGGGTGTTTACCGGAATGTCATCCGTGACAGTCGGTGTTATTGTCCTAATTCTGCTGGTGGTGCTGATTCCCATGATGCGTCGCGGTTTCAGCGCCGTGCTGTTTTCAGGAACGATCGAATTTCGCAAGATGCAATACAGTTTGTATCAACGCGGGAACGAAAGCGATATTGTCAAGGAAACGCAGCAGATCATGCCTTTGCGGCAGGAACTTTATGACCTGGTGGACGGTTTCAAACGGGGTATTGATGTAGAAGAGCCGATAGATCATGCCAAAGAGATCTATCGCAGCTACGGCGATTATCTGCGCCTGCGGGGCGTGGAACGTGAAGAGTTAAGCGATTTGCGAGGCGCCGCCCGTGATATTCGTGATCAATTAATCTCGGCGTATGAAACGACGGATGAATCAGAAGCCACAAAAATTCTGGATGAATTTTTAACTCATCGAGAAGATGAACGGTTTGTTGGAACTCCTCTGGCCGAGTTGTTCGACATAGGGTTCCGCTACCGTAAATTGCTGGACACAATTGACCTGGGTAGCCGTGAAGACTATCGGCAGAATCTGGAAGAGGTTCGCGAGGCGCTCACCCAACTTTTAGGGCCTCGTCCGGGCGAGCCTTTGCCGGTATTGGCCCAGGAGCAATTTGGGGCGACTCGCTGGGACATGGCAGAACGCCAGATCTACCGGATTATATATGATGAAGTCTGGGAGCCGATCGCAGGGAGCGATCAACTTCAGAAAAAGGTAGTTTCGCGCGCGGAGACGCAGTTCAAGGGGACTTCGCTGGAACCGTTGTTTGGGATGGTTGAGACAAACGCTACCGAGCTTTTAAATCCACGCCTGACGGTTTACTGGCAGTATTTCTTTGATGACAGCACCCCGGGCCATTATTTTGGAGGCGTTGGTCCGGAAATTGTCGGGACGCTCATGATCTCGTTGTTGTCGATGGTATTCGCGATTCCGCTGGGTATCATATCCGCCGCGTATTTAATTGAATGCGCCGGTGATAGCTTTGTGATCCGGCTGATCCGCATGTGTATCAACACGCTGGCAGGCGTTCCCAGTATCGTCTTTGGTCTTTTTGGTCTGGCATTCTTTGTGCAATGGATGCTGCCAAGATTGGGTCATAAGCCAGAGCCCTGTATTCTAACGGCCGCCATGACCCTGGCGGTGCTGGTTTTGCCGGTGATCATCCGCGCGAGCGAAGAAGCGATCAAATCGGTCCCCCATACCTACAAGGAGGCGTCGTTATCCCTGGGCGCCGGTCGATTTTTAACCTTCATCAAAGTGACGTTGCCGGCGGCGTTGCCGGGAATTTTAACGGGAGTCATTCTGTCATTGAGCCGGGCAGCCGGAGAAACCGCGCCGTTATTGTTTACCGGAGCCGTAGCCCTGGGGCCAATTGTCAATATATTTGAACCCAATTTGGGGGCTTTATGGCGGCAGACAAGAACGCTGTCCTATGGCAGTTACGATCTGGCCGTGGGTGACCGCCTGGCCATGCAGGTGCCCCACAACCAATATGGGATGGTGATCGCCTTGATCATGCTGGTCATGTGTTTGAATATCGTGGCAATCGTTATCCGATCCCGGATATCGAAAAAATTGAGGGGGCAATAGCATTGAAAACTATTTGCAACGAGGTTAAACTGACTATGGAGCCAATAGATTTGGAAACTCAAAACGAAGAGAAACGACGCAATATGCCCGAATCCCAATCCAGGCACAAGGTTGCTGAACCGAACCAGGCCGTGATCCGGGCCAGGGATTTCTTTTTTTATTATGGTTCCACCCCGGGGGTGAAATCAGTAGATATCGACATTTTCCCCTGTAAGGTAACGGCGATTATTGGTCCCAGCGGGTGTGGTAAAAGTACATTTCTGCGGAGTATAAACCGCATGAATGATCTGATCCCCCATTGCCGGACGGAAGGTTTGCTGGAAGTGAATGGTTATGATATTTACGACAAGCGAACGAATCTGGTTAATTTGCGTCAGCAAGTGGGCATGGTGTTCCAGCGGCCCAATCCATTCGCCAAGAGCATTTTTGATAATATTGCCTATGGCCCCCGTTTAAAAGGCATGAAAAGCAAATCTGAATTATCCGAGCTGGTGGAGACCTGCTTGCGGAACGCGGCGCTTTGGGATGAGGTTAAAGATGATCTGGACAAATCGGCGCTGGCGTTATCCGGCGGCCAGCAGCAGCGCCTCTGTATCGCGCGGACCCTGGCGAACAAGCCCCAGGTGATCTTGATGGATGAACCGTGTTCGGCGCTGGATCCGATCGCTACGGGTAAAATCGAAGATTTGATTGAACAGTTGAAGAATCAATATACTATTGTGATTGTTACCCACAGTATGCAACAGGCCGCGCGTGTCAGCGAATATACCGCCTTTTTCTGTCTGGGAGAGCTGGTGGAATTTGGTGTGACGTCTAAAGTGTTTACTAAACCGGAAAACAAACAAACCGAAGATTATATAACCGGCCGTTTTGGATAAAAACGGCGGCATCGTTCCTGTTGGGGTTCGAGAGATCATTATGGCAAAACATTTATTAAGAGAAATTGATAACTTAAAAAAGCGGATATTAACCCTGGGTATGGATGTGGAAGAGAGTGTTCGTCTGGCCACTCAGGCACTGGAAGACAAGAATTACGAACTGGCGAACAAAGTGATTGAGCATGATATCGTCATTGACAATATGGAAGTGGAGGTGGAGGAAGAATGCTTAAAAATTCTGGCCTTGCATCAGCCGGTCGCGACGGATTTGCGTTTTATTATTGCCGCCATGAAAATCAATAATGATCTGGAGCGGATAGGCGATCTGGCGGTTAATCTGGCCAAGCGTGCGCGGTATTTATCTGATAAGCCAACCATAGAAATCAATATCGATTTTTCCGGGATGGCGTATAAGGCCAAAACCATGCTGGCGGAGAGTCTGGACTCACTGGTAAATTTAAGTGAGGCATTAGCCTTTAAGGTGATTCAGGATGATGAAGAAATGGACGAAATGAACCGGGGCGTCAATCGGCGGATTCATGAGGCGATCAAGCGTAATCCTGATCAGGTGGAATCGTTATTAAAAATTCTGTCATGCGCGCGGCATCTGGAACGAATCGCGGATCACGCCACCAATATTGCCGAAGATGTGATATATATGATTACCGGTGAGATTGTCCGTCATCGCACGGAGGAGGGACTTTCTCAGTAGGGAAAGTGATTTCCTGCCATAAAAAAAGGCTCCCTTAGACAGGAGCCTTTTTTAATTTGGGTTTGTTTCGGCGTTAATTTATTTGGCTTCAAAACTGATTGTGCTGTTGATGGTAGTAAACATTTCGCCGCCGGCGCCTTTGGGTTTGTCCTTGGCATTCTGGTTGCCGAAGCCTAATTTGTCGCCATCCAGAATTAACACACAGTTCAGCTTGATCGTTTCGCTTAACTGTTTTCTGGTCACGGCATCGAGTTTGCCGGTATTCACAATTTCCAATTCCTGCATGTCGCTCTTGTCTTTAATCAAGGCCTGACCGAAATTATTGGGTTCTTCCGGTTCTTCCATGCCTTCGGGCAGCTGGTAAAGCGGCTCAATCGTTGAGACGACCTCGATCATGTCGCCGCTGGCGGTTGGCGTGAAAATCTTGCGAATGGCCTGGGCTTTGATCATGCTGTCTGGAATCGGGATAACTTTAACATAAGGCTTGCCCATGGCAATTTTGGCCGGCGCAAACTTCATAAATTCGCGTTCATGCACTGATTTGATTTCATTTTCATCAATCAGGCTGGAGACGACGCCGGAAAATTCATCACCGTCCTTGAGTTTGATTTCCTGACGCAGGGCCTGGGTGAGCTCGTTGAGTCCGATAACTTCCAGAACCGAGGTATCCGGGGCAATTTTGATTTTATAGGATTTGCCAACCAGTTTGGGTTCTTTGGGCCAGTCGGAGAGGAACTTGTCGCCATCGTTGGAATATTCTTTGTGTTTGGGGTCGTTGCGCACGTTGGTATCGATAACAAGTTTAACGCTTTTGAAGGTGACATTCATAATGGCGTTGCCATCGCCATCAACCGATTCGACGGTCCGGTCGAGGGTCAGATCTTTGATGGTCTGGCGCTTATCGGGATCGGTGGGGTCTTTGTCGGGCATTTTTACCCAGGTCTGGTATTCCGTCACCGTGGAAAAGGTAATTGTTTGGGTGTCTCCAATCTGATAAGCACAGCGCAGCGCCGGCGCGTTAGAGCTGCAGCCAGACAAAAAGATGACGGTTGCCATGACTACGATCAGTGCCAGACGATAGAATAATTTCATAATAATTTCTCCTAGAACATCAGTATTTAGGTGAACATAGTAATTAAATTCGTAACCGGGGCTATTTTACAGTTCTTCGATCAGCTTGTCCACGATGTATTCGATCTTTGGTTTGGGTCTTTCTTTGCCATCTTTGTCTGTGCGCGGTGGCGCGGACGAAGAACGGACGCCGACAGTGGTTTTTTCCTGGAGCCGGACGATTTTTTGGGATTTGGCAGAGTAAAAGACTTTACCTTCGCCATTACAATAAGTTACGTCAAAGCTGCTGCCGGTGTGATAGGGCGAATCGGTCGGTTGTTTTTCGGCCATTTCGATAGTGAAGGGGGCTTCGATTTCGCCGGCCGGATTGGTATTCTTAGGATCCAGAGTGTAGATTTTAGTGGTGGCCACCAAGGGGCAGTAAGGGACAAAGATAGATCCGGGGGCCCGGGTTTTCTGTTTTTCGCCTTCGATGGGGGTTACGCCGTTATAGAGAACGGGCGAGACATATTCTTTTAAGTTATTTTCGGTGAAGAGCATGCGGACCTGATCGCCCCCGAGCATGTCGGGTTTGGCGGATTCGCAGGCGAGAGATTTGAGTTTTGGGGTAAAATCTTTCAGTTCAATCACTTTGCCCTGATCGTTGATAACGGCGGTGTATTGCTGGCCTTTGACGTCTTTGAAGGCGGCATTGAATTTTTCCTGCTGGCCGGCGAGGGTTTTATTGGTGGACTGGGGTTTATCGTCGAGCTTGACATCGCTATCGAAGTTGAATTTGCGGCCCAGGGTTAGAAAATCCGCTTTGATGGAATCGACGGTTACCTGAACCTGGGAGTTGCCCTCTTTATCCACATCGAGAACCTGTATTTTCAGTATCATTTCGGTGGATTTGTTGTCACTGTTGGGGAACATCATTAGCAGGTTACTTTTCAGGGTGACTTTTTTCTGGATGATCTGGCCTTTTTTGAAATGGGGGCCGACCTTTTTGACATCGTTGCATCCGATAATGACGGTAAAGCCCAGCAGGGCCAGAGTGACGAAGAGCGTGGATTTTTTAAGCATGATACACCTTTAAATTAATATTTCATAAATAGCTGAATTTAAGGGTTCCATTATGAGCATTTCGGCAGAATTTGCCCTATTCTATAGCGATAAATGGATTTTTTTCCAGTTAAATGTATGTAAAAAATGGGGTTACACAACCTTTGCCCTCTAATTGCCGCCATGGGATCAGATGGACCACTGGTTGTTGAGCCAGTCGATAGTGCCCAGGTATTGTCTGGTACGAGGTGATTCGGGCGCGGGTTCGGATGGTCTGGCATTGGTCATGCCGATGACCAGATCGGACATGGATTGGAGATCGGCTTCGCCGTTGCGGAATCCGTTGGGGCAATAGATCAGGATGCAATCGAGTTCGGTTTTATCGATTTTTTTGAGGTCGGACCACTGGCGGACCTGCGGGGATTGGCTTTGTTGGCCGGTTGGGGTGAACAGCAGGTTTTTGAGCGGGCTGTGATAGACGGGGAGTTCTTCGACCTGGCCGGCGAGCCAGTCGTAGATGCCCTGGGTGGATTCACTGAGTTCGGGCAGAATGACCGAGGACAGAAGCTGGTGGTGGTCGAGTTCGACCAGTAGGGTTTTGATCTGGCGCCGGGTCAGGGCGATACCGGTATTGATCGCGACGCGCGGGGAGGCCAGTTCATCGCGGGCCGCCAGCAGGGTGATGGTAGTGGGGGTGGATTGGCCGGCTTCCTGGATGCGTTCGGCGATCTGGCGGCTGATGGTGTCGTAAAAGCGGTTGGACTGGATTTCGCCGGGGACCGGCGCGGCAATGGCGTCGGTGGCGCGATGGCGGGATTTTGGGGTTGGGGAACGGAGGTCGTCCGGGGTGAGATCGGGATCGCGGAGCGACGACTTTTTTGCTGCAGGTGAGTCCGGCCAGGCTATTTCATTTTCCAGTTGATCGTCGTCCAGAAGCGGCCGGGCATGATCCGGGGTACGTTTGGGGAGTCGGATGAGAAATCCGAGGGCGGCGCCCAGCAGGATGGAGGAGAACAGGGAGGCGATCTGGATGGCGCTGAACAGTTGTTTGATTTCGGGCTGGAATTGCTGTCGGGCCAGTGGTGGGAGAAAATCCTGAAGGATGAGTTCGGCGAGTTTCTTCCCATTCTGGTTGGGTTCAGAGGGTTGCTCGGGCAGGAAGGACTGGACGAAATCGAGGCGTTTCTGGGTCTGGTTGAGGGTGGCTTGCAGCATTTCGCGCTGGTAGTTGTTGGCGCGGATCTGTTTCATGGTGTCGTCGGCCTGCTGTTTGAGGGTCTGGGCGTACTGGTTCCAGAGGGTCTGGCGGAGTTCGGCGGTGAGTTTATCGGTTTGGGTTTTCCGGCGCTGGAGCAGGTCGTTTTTCTGAAGTTTGAGTTCGAGGATGCGGCGGTCGAGGGCGAGGGTATCGGGATTGCCATTGTTGCGGGTGGCTTTGTTTTCGAGCAGCATCAGTTCGGTATCGATTTGGTTGAGCTGGTCGCGGAGTTGGGCGAGTTCGGGATCGTCGTTGAGTTGTTGGGCCAGGGGCTGGGCGGCGAAGGTTTCGAATTCTTCATCGGAGTTGGGCTGGGTGATGGTACGGGAGGCCATTTCGAGGCGATGTTCGGCGCCGATCAGCTTAACGGCGAGTTTGCTGTATTCATCGAGCAGGGTGACGAAACGGGTCTGGAGGGCGGTGTGCTGCCGGTTTTGTTCCTGAATCCATTGCCGGAGGGCTTTTTCGGAATAATCCTCGGGTAGCTGGTCGTCGTTTGGATTGAGGGCTTCGAATTTGCGGGTGTAGTTGTCGATATAAAGCTGAGCGAGCTGGTTGATATCGCTGATGGGGCCGCCGGGATGGGTGGCGGCGTTGAACGTTCCGTTGATCTGAAGGGCGCCGGGCCTGGGTGAAGTTATTTTGAGGTGGCGATGGAGGCGCGGCATCTGGGTCTGGCAGATTTCTTCGATATCGAGAAATTGCTTCTGGGCGAAGCCGGGCCAGCGGGTGGGGGCGGTTTCGATATTGCTGAGGTCGAAGCCGATTTGCTGGTGGATATGGAGTGAATCGGGCAGATGGGGCAGGATGAGGTAACGGGTGAGTAAGAGGGCGAGCGTTGCGGTAAAGAGGATGAGGGTGGCGCGGGTCAGGGGGCGGATTGGAGAGGCGGGAGAGGCGGCCGGGACGAGTTTTTCGTGCTCGCCGGATGGATTTTCGGCCGGTGGTTGGACATTTTCCTGTTCTTGCGCCGCCAATGTGAACTTCCTTTTCTCACATTATATTGAGCTGGGCGAATGGCCCGCTGGAGATTCTTGAACTATGGTGGTCATCTTAGCAGAAAGCGTGGGAGGATTAAAGTGAAATCGATGGGAATTGTGTAAAATTAGCCAAATTGCCCAGATTATTTAAATTAACATGGTTCTTTGTTAAGAGAATCACGAATGAATGCGAATAAAAATGTTTAACAATTTATTATATAATACGTTAAAGCTCATTTTTTATTGATTGGGTTCGTTTGGGTTGGGGGGGGATTGTATCAGGATAAGGCGGAAAGCTGGAATATGACAGCCGGTTTTACTCCGCCATGGCGGATCTTCGACATGAAGAGCATGAAGTTCATGAAGATTGAGAATGATAGCGGTGGAGTGCGGTAATTGTCTGTTATTAAATGGGATGCGGGTGATTTTTTGTGGATTGGGTTCGTTTGGGTTGGGGGGTGTTGGACAAGGCGGAAGATGGAAATCCGGAATATAACAGCCGGTTTTTACTTTGTAGTTAGTTAAGATAGTGGAGAGAACGGCCGGGAAGATGGGGCTTGAATTTGATTGGGGCAGAAAACTTAAAGAGAGAAAAAGTGTGAACCACGAAGCGCCGGCGGCTTCACGAAGAGTGTCCTCCTGAGGCGGATCTACGACCTGCGGCGCTACACGAAGGGCCGGAGGCTTGGTTTGGGGTGTTGATAAGGCTGTGTCTTTTTTTAAAATAATTGTGATAACCTTTTTTATTACAGTGAGATAGAGATCATTTTTGTGATTGGGTTCGTTTGGGAACAAGACAAAAAGGCGAATAGGCAAAAAGTCGTAGAGACGAAAAGTTGGAAAGGCGCAAAGAGGAAATGGCAAAAAGTAAGCAGGCAAGTTGTATGGGGGCAAGCGATCGGCCGGGGAAGACACAGCTGTGCTGGGCGGCCCTATTTGTGGGTGGGTATTTATTTAGTTTTCAAAGAGCCTGGGTTGGGTGGGCTTTTTGGGGGGAGGTTTACCAATTGTGTAATTATAGTGTTGTGTTTTGTAATAGTCAAATATTATTTGTGGTTTTTTTGAATAATTAACGGGCTGGGGAGTATGGCGGGATTGTTATTGAAATTATGGATGCTGGTAATTATTGGGGGATTGGGGTAGAATGGAGGGACAGGTTTGATGGATTCTGTTTTGTGTTCAAAAGATTCAGGTGGAAATATGAAAAAGCAGTTTTGGAAGGTCCTGTATGATACGGCGGTGACTTTTTATAGTAATGTGGCATTTGCGTGTCTATACGCACATGGTATGGATGGGGGCGTGATGGCGGGGATACCGGTGGCGGTGGGGGCGGCGGCCGGTTTTTTCGGGCTGACGATGGGGAAGGCGTTGAAAGGGAAGAGTGAGGCGGAACAGAAGGAACGGTTGATCGAGTATCTGGCCGCCAAGGCGAGGTTGGCGGATGAGGAGGTGAAGGAGTATTACTGGGTGAACTTGCAGGAAGTGTTTGACGAGCGGATGGGATTTTTGAATCAGGTGGTGTCGTTTAATAATGCGACGCTGGGGGTGATCCGGGATGAACAAGACAGGCAGGCGGAACAATTGGAGGCGATACAGGGTTGTGTAGCAAAGATGCTGGATGAACAGCCAAAGATATTGGATGGGATTATTGCTTATATCGGGGAGAATCGGGAGGCATTTGAGGAGATGCTGGATGAACAGACGGAGGAGTTGGCCGGGCATATTACCGGGGAGTCGGACCGGGTGATTGAGACGGTTATTGAAGCGGTGAAAAAATATTTTGGTGATTTGGCATTGGCGCCGGGGGATATCGTAAGCGGGCTCGGCGTTATTGTCAAAGACCGTGGCAGGGTCGGGAACATTGGTGATGGTGGGATATATGTGGAAGGCGATTATATCAAGGAGAAGCATGAGCACCATTATCACAATAGAGAAAATCCTAAAACGGATATTTCGGATAGGATAATACAAAATATTCCGTGGGATTCGCTGGGAGATTTATTCAAGGGGCGTGAGGAGGATTTTAACTCGCTCAAGACGAAGCTGGATGGGGCGGGTGGGGCGATGGCGATTACGCAGGCGATTGGCGGGCTGGGAGGGATTGGCAAGACGCGGTTGGCGGTGGAGTATGGGTGGTATGGATTACAGGAGGGGTTGTATCGGGCGGTGTTGTTTGTGAACTGCGGGCAGGAGAAGGGTAAGGAACGGGATCAAAAAACGATGGGGGGTGATGAACAGGAGCAGGTCAGGCGGGGGGCGAGGGAGCGGCTGATGGTGGAGATGGGCAAGCTGGGGCGGGCGGACCTGCTGGAAGTGGCGGGATATCCGCTGGATGATCCGGAGGCGGCGGTGGGGGCGGTGTTGAAAAAGCTGGGCGAGCGGGAAAAGTGGCTGGTGGTGTTCGATAATGTGGATGAGCCGGAGATGGCGGCGGCGGTGAGGGAGATGGTAACGCGGCTGGCGAGTATGGCGGGTGGGAAGGTGATCGTGACTTCGCGGTTGCAGAGTTTGGGAGGTACGATAGCCTGCCTGGAACTGGAGAAATTGTCGGAGAGGGCGTCGATTGAGTATCTGCCGGCGAAGACGAAGGGGAAACGGGCAGAACGGAAGAATGATGGGGAGCAGGTTGAGGAACTGGCGAAGGTGTTGGATGGGCTGCCGGTGGCGCTGGAACAGGCGGCGGCTTATATCAATTACCGGCGGATAGCGTTTGAGGAGTACCTGGGGCGTTATCGGGAAATGGCGGATACACTGCTGGGATTTGATGAAGTATTGAGCGGGCTGGGGGAGGATTTCAAGCCGGTATTGACGGTCTGGGCGTTGACGGAGCAGCAACTGGGGGCGGTAGCGAGGGCGGTGATGACACTGGCGGCTTTTCTGGCGCCAGAGCAGATTCCGGCGGCGTTGTTTATAAATTATCCGGATAGGGTTTTTGAGGCGGCGGGGATATTGGATGGTGAGTTTGACGAGGGTGGATATCGGGCAAAGAGCGAAGTGGAAAAGGCGGATGGCGTGGAGGGGGGCGCTGGCAGAACTGGCGGGGTATAGTATGATCAAGAGGGATGAGGGAGGCAAGGATTGCTTTGGGATGCACCGGCTGGTGCAAGAGACGGTGCGGCTGAAACTGGGGCGTGACCATGTGGAAGCGTTTGTCGGGCTGGTACTGGCGATGATTCATGAGGATTGTCCAGATTATGATGAGGCCATCAAAACAATGTATCGCTGGCATCGTCAGATGGATCAGCATCTGAGCGGATTGTTTGCTTTTACTGAGCAGTTATGGCCGAAGACTGATCAGATACCTGAAAGTATTGCCAACCGGCTGGCGGGCCAGATCAATAATCTGGCGTCATTTTATCAAGCAACGAATCGTCTGGCGGAGGCGGAGCCGCAGATGTTGCGGGCGTTGGCGATAGATAAGGTAGCCTATGGCCCGGATCATCCCAATGTGGCCATTCATCTGAACAATCTGGCGCAATTGTATCAAGATACGAATCGTCTGATGGAGGCGGAGCCACTGATGTTGCGGGCGTTAGCGATTGATGAGGTGTTCTATGGCCCGGATCATCCCGAGGTGGCCAGGGCCCTGAACAATCTGGCGTTGTTGTATCACGCGATGAATCGTTTGGGTGAGGCAGAGCCGCTGATGATGCGCGCGTTCGTGATCTTTGAGGCATTCTATAGCCCGGATCATTGCAAGGTGGCCCAAGCCCTGAATAATCTGGCGTTGTTGTATCACGCGACGAATCGTCTGTTAGAGGCGGAGCCGTTAATGTTGCGGGCGTTAGCGATTGATGAGGTGTTCTATGGCCCGGACCATCCGGTGGTGGCTATTCGTCTGAACAATCTGGCGCAATTGTATATATCAACAAATCGTCTGTTGGAGGCGGAACCGCTGATGAAGCGAACAGTCGAGATTTTTATCGATTTTACCCGGCGCAACGGGCGTGAGCATCCGTATTTGAGGGCTACGACCGAATATTACGGCGGGTTGTTGATAGCGATGGGGGAGAGCAGGGAGCGGGTGATGGCGCGGTTTGCGGGAGATGGCGCCGGAGATGATTGGGGATGGAGAAATGCGGGAAGAAAGGGGGCAGCTATGATGGGGAGAAAGGGAGGCCATGGAAAAAAAGGGGGGGCAGCCATGGGGGATTGCCCATACAATATCAATATCATGATGGGGGGGGAGTGATGGGGTATGATCCGGAAACGGCGGATGTTATTATGTTTTTTTGTTCGACTCGATGACTGGGATTTCTGGTGGATTAATGCAGGGGGGGATTCGTGTTATTGTCTTTCGCCCTTTCAGGGCTTTGGGGTGTGGGATGAGATGGTGTCCGGCGGCCTGGCGGTCCCGGCTAGAAACTGGCAGCCCGCCTGAGGCGGATCTTCGACCCTGTCGGGCTTCAGGTGTGCGATGAATATTAGTTGGAATTAGAGAGATGATTTGCGATGAGGCGGTTAATTAAAATATAACAGCCGGTTGAACCACAGAGGGCACCGAGGTCACAGAGGAAAAGGCAGGAAGGATTTTGGGGGGGATTGGTGGGACACGGACGGTCACGGACCTGCACGGACTGACACGGATGGAGTGTGGGTTGGGTATAGGTCATGGGCAAGATGGCTGTGTTACGGGGGAGAATCACGGTCGGGATGGCCGTGGTACGTTGGAAATCATGGGCAAGATGCCCATGCCACGGGGGAAGAATCACGGTCGAAATGGCCGTGGCACTTGGGGAAAGGGATTTGAGATTTGAAAGAATATAACGGCCGGTTGGACCACGAAGCGCCTTCGGCTACACGAAGTACGCCTGCGGCGCTACACGAAGGTGAAAAAACATAGTGCTGCCTTTTTAGACAGGATTAAAGAATAGGGAATTGAAATAAAAATATAACA